>DBPX01000010.1 GCA_002305045.1 Ruminococcus sp. UBA1409 | reverse complement strand
AAGCTTTTTGGGAGGAAGCTTGAGTGGGAGATTAGTGGGGAGGGGTGGGGCGGCACTGACGGACAGCGTCATTGCAAAACCGAATGGGATGACTGATGCGGAGTTTGATGCTCTGGACTTATTCCCAGATGTTCAGGAATAAAGGCATGAAAAAGGCGACAGCCGTGTGGTTGCCGCCGTTGAAGTGTAGATTATCTCTTTGTTTTCATAAGGAAGGATGCAAGGAATAGACCGACCATCACCATGGCATAAATCGCATAGCATACCCTCCATTGCTCCGGACCAAAGTAGAATTTCCCGATGTAAATGACTTTGCCCAATGTCGGAACAGAAGCTGCGATCACGATAAATACCACTGCGACAATGAGCATTTCATGCTTTAATCAGGCATATTATCGCCACTGACTGTAAAGCTCTCCTGCGTTCTCGCTGTTTTTGTCAAAGGGGATTATCGTGTAGGAGTAGCTAAAGTCACGGCCGTCGTTATAAAGCCTGTACTCATCTAGAGTAGCCGGACCGCAGGATGCGCCGCCGGTGCCCCTTGAGCCGTAGTCGATGTTCAAATAGGTGCTCTTGATTTCGGGGAGGGAGTAGATTCTCGAGGCGTTTTGAAGGTCCTTTACGCTGTAGTGAAGCGCAGACGCCTCCAGAAGTCCGTCACAGGTGATTAGTATTCCGGCGTCCCTTTCCTGGGAGGTCAGAAGGATGTATCTCACCCCGGTCTTGTTGCCGGTGTCCTGCGGATTAAGATAGGGGACGAAGCTATCCGTCACGGTTTGGCTGTGCAGGGCGGCTGGCGAGCCTCTGAGGCGGTCGCAGTAGGTATCATACGGACCGTTTCCGTAGTAGGTGATGTCCTCGTAGTCTAGAGGCAGGGTGATGACGCTTCCGAATCTGTACAGCTCGTCCACCGAGTCAGAAAGCTCCAGACTGTTTTCAACATGAATCTCACCGCTTCCGTAAACGGTCAGGCTGATGCTGTCAAAGCAGCCGGACGCCGAAAGCCCCAGCCTGCTGGATATCGTGACGCACCTTTCGTCGCCGGACAGCTTCCAGTCGGCCTCGGCGGTTTTTATCGTGGCGTTGTCCAGTGGGAGGCTCTGGGTGTCGTTTGAGTTTCTAGCCCTTGTGAAGGTGGGAACAGGTCCCTTTTCGATAAGAATCTCGCCGTTTACGGTGTAGCTCTCGATATAGCCCTTTGTCATGTCAAAGACAAGCTCGAAGCTCTCGCCGGTGACGGTGAGCCGGCTGTCCGTCTCGCTGACGCAAAGAGCGGGCATAAGGCTTGTATCTACAGCCTTGGGGCTGTCGTAGGACGGGGAGGCTATCTCAAACTGCTCAAGGGCAATTTCATACCCCGATTCAGCCCAGGGAGCGTCCTCTCTCAGGCAGGCGTAGACGGTTAGAAGAAGCTCGCCGTCTGCGTCCTCGGGGACGGTAAAGGGAACCGTGGCGTTGACCTCGCTGAGGGGAGCGCAGCTTACAGAGAACTCGCCCTCATCTACGGCGACGCCGTCGCAAAGAAGCTCGTATCTGAAATCAAACTCCTCAAGGTCTAAGAATCTGTACTCGTTGTATACTGTTATCTCGTTGCTGTCCTCGCTCAGATTATCGGCGGTAAACCAGACCGACTGATAGACATATTTGACCTCGCTCGACTCCGGCTGAGGCGTTCTGTCTGCGCTTATGATTCCGTTTTGGATAAAGTCGCCGCTGTTTGGGTTGTCTCCCCAGCAGCCGCCGTAGGCGTAGTATTTTCCGTTTCCATAGTAGTCGTAGGCGCCGCTCGGGATTTCGGTGAGAATCGACTGGTCAACATAGTCCCAGATAAATGCTCCTAGGATATTGTCATATCCTCTTATAGCCTCCCAGTATTCATAGAGGTTTCCTGTCGAGTTTCCCATCGAGTGGGCGTACTCGCAGAGAAGATAGGGCATATGGTTTTCCCAGCCTCCCCTTTCCTCGACAGCCTCTATTGTTGAGTACATCGTAGAGGCTATGTCGACTCCGCCGCCGCTTCCCTGGGACTCAAAGTGAATAGGCCTTGTCGGGTCACGCTGCTTTAGCTGGGCGATGGAATCAGTAAAGCTCTGGGAGCCGCCTATAGTCTCGTTTCCCATCGACCAGATGATTATAGAGGTCCTGTTTTTGTACGCCGTGGTGTGTGCAAGGATGCGGTCCTTGACCACATTCGAGAAGTAGCTTTCGGTTGTTCCGGCGTCTATGTTGTAGTGGGTCTCTATGTTGCACTCTCCCATTACCAGAATACCGTACTTGTCGCAGAGGTTGTAGAACATCTCGCAGTTTGGATAGTGCGAGGTCCTCACTGCGTTGATATTAAGGCTCTTCATGGTGAGAATGTCGTTCTCGATAAGCTCTCTTGACTGGTATCTTCCGACCTCTGGGTCGTTCTCATGCCTGTTTACTCCCTTTAGCACAAGAGGCTTGCCGTTTAGAAGCACAGTCCTGTAGTATTCGTTTTCGGAGGTGCCCTCGGTGGGGTCAAAGGTTATCTCCCTGAAGCCGAGCTGCTGCGATATACTGCCGTAGTAGCCGCCGTCGCTGTCGTAGAGGGATATTACAAGCGTGTAAAGATATGGGTCCTCGTCCGACCAGAGCCTGGGGCTGTCTATCCTTCTCTCCAAGGACACCGTGGTGCTTCCTCCGCTTTCTATGGCGGACGCCGCCTTTCTCAGCGGCTTGTCGTAAAGGAGCTGGTTTTTGTCGCTGTCAAAGAGCTTTACATCGATATAGAGCCTGTTTTTTCCGATTTCGTTTACCGTAGTGTTATCAAGCTTGACATCAAGGCGAAGCTCGGCGTCAACGAAGTCGTCGTCGAGGTCGGTCACTACGGTATAGTCGGAAATCCTGACTCCCGTCGTCGAGTAAAGGTATACATCCCTGAAAATTCCGGCAAGCCTTAAAAAGTCCTGATTTTCAAAGTAGCTTCCGTCGCACCAGCGGTATACCTTGACGGCGAGAAGATTATCCTTGCCGTCCTTGTTAAGGTACGGGGTGATGTCAAAGTCGGCGGCGTCGAAGGAGTCCTCGCTGTAGCCGACCTGACAGCCGTTTACATAGACATAATACGCAGACTCCACCCCTGTGAAGGAGATGTAAACTCTTCGTCCCTCGGATATCCAGGACTCATCAACATCGAACCTAAGGCGGTAAAAGCCGACCGGGTTTGTAGTCGTGGGAGCGTCGGGAGGGAGGAGCTTTTCGTTGCCGTAGGCGCCGTCGCTCCAGGGATAGATGTAGTTTGTGTAGATGGGGAAATCAAAGCCCTGGGTCTGCCAGGAGGCGGGGAGGGTGACATCTTTGAAGCCACCATAGTACGCCTCACTGTAGGAGTATATCCTGTCCTCGCCCTCGTAGGGAACAGCCGAAGCGTCAAAGGACGGCTCAAAGAAGCTGTCAAGGACTCCGGCTGCCTCGGCGTCCGACTCGTTTTTGTATACAGCGAGCTGCCAGACGCTGTCCTCGCCTGTAAGAAGCTTGTAGTATTTTGAGTCGCTCCTGTCGTAGCTGATAGAGCCTTCAAGAGCCTTTTCAACGCTGTCGTACACCACCGTGCCGACGGTGTGGTAATCAAGGGTGTTGATTCTTACGATGTCGCTCATGCTGACAAAGCTGCCCTGAGCGTCCCTTGCAAAGGTCTTGCCTGTCCACTCATCCCCGGTGAAAAGGGTCTCTCCGGGGTCCGAGGATATCAGGATATCCTGGGAGAAGGAGGCGTCATAGCTCCAGGGGTCCTCCTTGGAGGCTCCGCACGCCGAGAGCGAAGCGGCAGTCAGGACTAAAAGCCCTCCGATTAAAAGCCTTTTAAGCTCCTTTGAAAATCTCATGCCATCATACCGCCAGCCTAGGAAAAATTAACCTAAGGCTTCCTTTCGCTTGATTTTGTCCACACAGGGCGACCGCCCCGTCAAGAACCATTAGCTACAATTTATCACATATCGCTTGGCTTGTCAACAAGTTAAAAGAATAATTAGTCAACGCATTTTAAGGCTTCGCCTGGGTGGACAGCATGGCACGGGATTGATGTATACGCATGTATTTAGCATGATATAACGAAAAAAGCACCGCCAAAGGAGGATTCCTAAAGCGGTGCTTAATTATAGGATATTACGATATATCAATTATCGCCCTTGTCCTTAAAGATTCCGGTCAAGGCATACATACAAATCATTATGACCGCAATCACCACGAAAATGCCGAGCATTCCTATGCCCATCATCGACAGCGACTCCAAAAAGGCGTCTAAATCTATCTTAAAGCTGCTTAAAAATTCCATCTTGCATCCTCCATAATATTAAAACATTACAATGCAATGCTTACTGCATAACCCAATGGCTGCTACATCACCATATTCAGAATCAGTCCGCCGGCGATTACCGAGGCTATCTGACCGGCTACATTTGCGCCGACTGCGTGCATAAGGAGGAAGTTCTGGGGGTCCTCCTTAAGACCCATCTTGTTTATTACCCTTGCCGACATCGGGAACGCCGATATTCCGGCGGCTCCTATCATCGGGTTAATCTTGCTGTTGGGTGTGAACAGATTTATCAGCTTGGCAAAGAGGACTCCTCCGACAGTGTCAAATATGAAGGCGACAAGTCCTAAGCACATGATAAGAATCGTCTCCCACGCCAAAAACTGCTCCGCCTGCATCTTGGTTGAGATTGTGAAGCCCAAAAGTATGGTGACGAGATTTGCAAGAGCGTTCTGAGCCGTCTCCGAGAGGATATCGAGCACTCCGCACTCCCTTATCAGGTTTCCGAACATCAAAAATCCGACCAAGGCTATCGAGCCGGGGGCAACAAGCCCGGCTACTGCGGTTATTATTATCGGGAAGAGAATCTTAGCCGTTTTGCTGACATCCTTCTGGCTGTACGGCATCCTTATAAGGCGCTCCTTCTTGGTGGTGATTAGCCTTATTACAGGAGGCTGGATTATAGGAACAAGAGCCATGTAGGAGTATGCCGCAACTACTATAGCTCCGATGTAGTTAGAGGAGAGCGTCTGCGCTACGAAGATAGAAGTAGGACCGTCAGCCGCACCGATTATCGCTATGGACGCAGCGTCGTTAAGCTCGAAGCCGAAGAGCCTCGCCATGCTTAGGGTGAAGAATATTCCGAACTGCGCCGCCGCTCCGAAGAGTATCAGCTTGGGATTTGAAAGAAGCGGGGTGAAGTCTATCATTGCGCCAATTCCTATGAACAGCAAAAGAGGGAAAAGCTCGTTTGCTATGCCGGCGTTGAACAGCACATCTATCGGACCCTCGACATCCCCTTGAGTAACTGCGCCTGAGTTGGGCAGGTTTACCAAAATAGCTCCGAAGCCCATCGGGATAAGGAGCGTAGGCTCCATTTTCTTGCGGATACCGAGATAAATCAGCATTCCGCCTATCAGCCACATGACAGCCTGCTGCCAGGTGACATCAAACACATTGCTAAACAGCTCAATAATCTGTTCCATAGTTTCCTTCCTTTCGGCAATCTGGATGAAAGTAAAAAGAACAAAAGAAAAAGACCTTCATTACAACCTTTAAGAAGCAGGCCGCAATAAAAGTCTTGCCGTCGGATAGGCTCCTAAATCAGATGCGGATAAAGCTATCGGGATGACGCAAATGATTACAGTTTTTCTGCCGGCTACTCCCCTTTGTTGCAAGTTAATTATATTAAATGGACCATGAATTGTCAAGTAAAATTTCAAAATTCGACCCTGTACGCTACCTGAGGAAATCACCTAAAGAAAGTCCCATTGCGGCTTAGACCTCCTCGGGAAATACCGTGCCCATAAGCTCTGCGCCGTAGGAAAGCTCCTCGGACATGAGCCTTAGGCTCTCGATGCAGTCCTTAAGCAAAGACTCACCGTCGCTGTCGCCGTTCTCTGCGAACTCTCTTAGCCTGTCGCTCAACGACTCGGCTAAAATGATTCCCGAACGCCTTGCGCTTAGAATACTCTCATATACCTCGGCATATCTTGGCATAATACGACTCCTTTCGACAATAAAGGGCTGCGCTGACCCTATCCTTTTAAGGGCGTGCAGACTATTATACACACCATATTTTA
The DNA here is from genome assembly GCA_002305045.1 of Ruminococcus sp. UBA1409. GTDB lineage: Bacteria > Bacillota > Clostridia > Oscillospirales > Ruminococcaceae > Faeciplasma > Faeciplasma avium. The sequence continues at coordinate 13,576 of DBPX01000010.1, read as the reverse complement.
ATCTAAACCGCATCGGCGTGTCAAGCCCGGCGGAGGATTTTTCGGGCTAAAAGGGGATTACCCGCCATGGGGCGGCGGCAGGGTCGTTCCGACCCTATTGCCAAGGACCTCAGCCTGCTGAGTCCTGAGGTCCTTGGCACACCCCCAGCCCCGCTGCCTGCGGCAAAAAGGGGAGGGAAAAGAAGCCTCCTCCCGCCCACCGGCCCTTTTCCCGTCACGGGAGGCGGGGCTTCCCGGCGAGCGTTCACCTTCAGCAAAGGCTGATGCATTTTGGGCGAGTCTTGGTTGAAGGCACTGACGTGGTCCCGCCTCCCGTGACAGCTGGGAGCCCTAAAGCAGCCCTTTGACCAGCCCTCCCCCTTTTGCCGCAGGGGAGCGTCGAAGCCCCTGCGGGGCTTCGGCGTCGTATGGAGCCGGCACGGCTCCATACGGCGGGGTTGGGGGACGCCGCCCCCGTCCCTTGACCCCGCACTCCTGCCTAAAGCCAGCCTTTCGCCTGATTTATATGAGGCTGCACCAAGCCTTGCATATTCTTATTATCCTTATATCCCAGCCTATTATTCCCGGTTTAAAGGCCAAGCGCTGTTGTGAAAACTAGACAAAATTGCAGCTTTGCTATTGGTAAATAGAGAGAAATTCATTTTTAGCCCAAACTTTTTGACAGGTTTTTACGAATAGCATGTACTTTTTCTTTGATTTAGTGTATAATTGAGGCCGTAGGCCTGACGGCAGGCGCTTTTAGGCTTCTTAGTTTACTACTCAAGGAGGATACCAGTATGCAAAAGGATTTAAGGGCGGGAGGCAGCCTTGCCGTGAGGGTGCTATGGGCGGCTGTGGCTGTTGTGATGGCTCTTTGGATTTTTACCACGGCGGGAGTCCCCGTCAGCGCAGAGACAGAGAATAATTCTCAAGGCGCTCTAAGACGGCCTGTTTCAAACGAGCAGCCGATGTGGATAGTCCATATCGACACCTGGAACTATGCCGACCCGGAGGCGATAATAGAGCTTGTCCCGGAGGATGTCAAGCCCTATGTTGTTTTCAACATCTCGCTTTCTGTAAACTGGGACTCTGACCTCAAGCGCTTTATGACAGTCGAGTACGGCTACGAGACCGCAAGGTCATGGGTGAGGTCCTGTGCGGAGAATAATGTCTGGTGCATGATACAGCCGGCGAGCGGCGGTCCCTGCCACTTCCCGGATTACGACAGCTCGGTTGACTATGATGAAACCCTTTTTGCCGAGTTCTTCCGTGACTATCCCAATTTTATAGGCTATAACTACTGCGAGCAGTTCTGGGGCTTCGACCAGGAGGACTTCCCGACTACCGCAGAGCAGAGATACGAGCATTTCGCCTCGCTCCTGGCGCTTTGCAACAAGTACGGCGGCTACCTTGTCGACAGCTGGTGTGCGAATCAGTGGAGTCCGGCAATCAGCCCGATAGCCATGCTGAAGAAGATTCCCGAGTTTAAGTCCGCCTGCGAGAGCTACTCCCAGAACTTTATACTACTCGAAAAATACACCCAGGTCGGCTATATTTCGGATGTCGAGAGCTTGGTCGAGGGAATATGGCTGTCCGGCTACAGCGGAAACTTCGGAGTAAGATACGACGACACCGGCTGGACGGATTCGACCTGGAACGGCGAGGGCGACGCATCCAAGAACGAGTACCGCTCCGTAACCTCGCTGGCTGTCTATCTTGAGCGCTTCATGCTAAACGGTGCTACGGTAATAGACGGTCCCGAGATTATCTGGACAGAGTGCTTCAAGGAGATAGAAAGCTCCACCTCAAAGGACGGCTACACCACAAGAAACTGGGACATTCACGAGCAGTTTGAAGCCGTCACCACCGACTTTTTCAGACAGGTGCTAAACGGTACTATCCGCATACCCACCCGTGAGGAGGTCATAAAGCGCACTAAGCTGATAATAATCAACGATGTCGAGACCGGCAACGACGATGCAAAATACTCAACTCCCGCCTCCCTTACCGAGGGTCTTTACCGCATGGATGGCGACGGAGCCTTGAAGGACAATCACACCATCTACAAAAAGACTGGAAGATACCCTACAATACCGATGTCCACAGGACTTGCGGATTCGCTTGCTAAGAGCTTCGAGATTGTGATAAATAAGTCGGAATATACCGATGCTTTCCCGACCGTAGAGGAAAAGGTGGAGTATTTTGACAGCCTCTTCCCGGAGGAGTACACCGGCGATATCTATGCCGGAAGATACGAAAACAGATGGGTAGTATACTGTCCGTATAAGAACATGGGAGGAAAGGCGTCCGGCGAGCTGGAGATGAAGTACAACACCTGCTCGACGATAGGCTTCCAGCTCCCAAGGTACTCCAATGTGATAGTAAACGAGTACAGCGACAGGATAGAGCTTTACCTTAACAACTACGATGAGGACGCCATAATCCCCGCAACCGATGTGATAACCGTAGCCGGCTGCAGCAGCGAGCCTGAGTTTAGCTATGACGACAGGGGAAGGGTGGACGCCAAGATTTCCTCCGAGTATTCAAACGGAGTATTCACCCTGAGCGTCACCCATGTCGGACCTATGGACATAACAATTAACTGCTCCGGCAGCGAGACCGGCAGGCTGACCGAGTTTAGGGAGGCGGTGCTGGTAGAGCCTGAGGCTCCTCCTGTCTACTCCGGGACGCTCCAGCACGAGGTCGAGGTATTCGAGTTTAAGAGCATTGAAAGCTATGTCTCGAACGGCGCAAGAGAGTCTTTACGAGACTACACCGGGCAGGGCTATATAATCCTTGGAAGCGATAAGGACGCCTCTGTCAGGGACAGCTTTAAGGTTCTCGAGAGCGGAAAATACAGGATAACTCTTAGGTACATATCCGGGGCAGAGGGGACAATGGGTATTAGCTCCGGGATGCTAAACTCCTCTAAGCTTGAGCTTTTAAATACCGGCGGAGAGTGGCAGACGGCTTCTGCCGAGCTTTACCTTAGCGAGGGGGATAATCTTATAACCCTTAATGCCGCAGGCTCTATGAGCGGAGTTTATCTTGACAATATCACCGTTGATTTTGTCGAGAGCGGGGTAAACCTAAAGCCGATAGCTCTGATAGCCGGCGCTGTCGTTGTCGTGATAGCGATAGCTGCGGCGGTGGTGATAAAGGCAAAAAAAGGCTCTAAAAAGAGCTAAAACAATTCTGGCATAGCAAAAGCCGTCGGGGACAGTGACATAGCCCTGACGGCTTTTTAGCGGGACAGGCTGCGGGACAGTGATTAAAATCTGTCCCTATTTTGCTTTGGTGTTTTTTACGCACCCCTTAAAGTATGCGCTCATGTTGACAAGCCACACTATGCAGACGGAAAGCGAGGGCAGGAAGCCGATATCAAGGAGCATTGCGGACAACGCAAGCACAACCGACAGGAAGGAGCATACGCCGTTTGTCGCCTTGTACGCCGCCATCGACGCCATTCCTATTTCCGCTTTTTCCGCCTCGTCACAGCTTTCCAGCCACTTTTTGTGGAACCTCATGTCGTAGACAGAGGCTTTTTTCTCGGGATAGAGCCTTTTTGCAGCGTCTACGCATTTTTGCTGAATCAGGATTGCCTCTACGAGCACGGCAAGAAATGACACTATTGCAACAAGCAGTAAAGGACCGCCCAAGACCGACTCGATGCCGTCAAAGCCGGCTGTATAGCTGGCAGCCAGCAAAAGGTAGGAGGTAATAATCCCTGCGCTTGTCAGCCATATGGCGTAGGAAAGACGCCTTTCCGCCAGTTCAAGACCTAAGGACTCCTCGTCCTCCTCGCTCCAGCCGGCAATGATTTTGTTCGCCCTTTTGTAAAGCACCACCGAGATTATAGGTATAGCTACAGCCTCCAAAAGCAAAAGCCAGGGAGCTATCATGCTGCCGAACGCCTGACCGGCATCCTTGAGCCTGCCAGCCAGCGAGTAGATTCCGAACCTCACCGAGAAATACCCTATGGCGAATCCTGCCAGTATGGATACTACTATCACGAGAATAAACACCGGTATAGCCTTCCTGTTTTCCGACCTTATGCTCTCCTTTACCGAAAGCTGTCCGTTATCGTTTGTTTTCATCTAAGCCTTCCTCCTCCAAATAGAATACCTCCTCTACCGTGACGCCGCACACCCTTGCAATAGTCAGCGCCAGCGTCACCGAGGGAGAATAGTCTCCACGCTCGATAAGGCTGATTGTCTGCCTGGAGACCCTGCACAGGCGGCCCATCTCCTGCTGATTGACTCCAAGAGCCGCCCTTTGTTCCTTTAGCCTGTTTTTAAGTATCACGCAGTTATATACACCTCCGTTTGACAAATATATTTGTCATTTTGCATTATATCATTGTCATTTTCTTTTGTCAAGGGGGGATGGCCATATTTTTTAAATTATTTTTTATGGCTATGTCTATTCCTTTGTATGATTAAAGGTTGACAAACTCCGTCTGATTATATTATAATTTAGATGTTAAAATAGTTGATGCTGTCGGGCGTTATCCGGCGGCGTCGGTCGGAGGGTTAAAATGCTTAAAAAACTGTTAGTAATTCTCACTGTCGCAGTGCTCGCTGTGATGAGCCTGCCGGTGACGGCTGCGGGAGCCTCAAAGGTCGCCCCCAGCACAATGCCCAGAAACGGCGAGCTAAGGCGGCCTGTTTCACAGGACCAGCCGATGTGGATAGTGCATATCGACACCTGGAACTACGCCGACCCCGCAAAGATTATCGAGCTGATTCCAGAGGATATACTTCCTTATGTGGTTTTCAATATCTCGATGTCTATAAACTACGACCATGACACCAAGACCTGGGGTCTTGTCAACGACGGCTACGAGCTGGCAAAGTCATGGCTCAGGACCTGTGCGGAGAAAAATGTCTGGGCTATGATTCAGCCCGCCAGCGGGGGACAGTGCCACTTCCCCGATTATCCTTACGACAGTCTTGACGGCACCCTCTTCGAGGAGTTTTTCAGGGACTATCCCAACTTCCTCGGCTTTAACTACTGCGAGCAGTTCTGGGGCTTCGACCAGGTCGACTTCCCGGTGTCCGCTGTGACAAGATATAAGCATTTTGCAAATCTTTTGGAGCTTACCAACGCCTACGGAGGCTATCTTGTGGTGAGCTGGTGCGGCAACCAGTGGAGTCCCAACATAAATCCGCTTGCCATGCTCAAAAGGGTGTCCTCCTTTGAGGAGGCGTGCCGCAAGTACACCGAGAACTTCATCCTCTGCGAGAAGTACACTCAGCAGAGCTATATCCAGGATATGGAGAGCCTCTGTCTGGGAGCGTACCTTTCCGGCTACTCGGGTCAGTACGGAATAAGGTATGACAGCACCGGCTGGTCGAATGCCGACCTTGAGGAGGGCGAGGACTACACCATGGTCACAGGACTCTCCACCCACCTCGAGAAGCTGATGCAGGCGGGACTCACGGTAATAGACGGTCCTGAGCTTATCTGGAATGACGACTTCTACGAGACCTGGGGAGGCAAAAAGACCTCGGACGGCTACACCTCTAGGGAGTGGAAGATGTATGACCAGTTCCAGAATGTCATGATTGACCTGTTCAGAAAGATTATAGACGGCACTATAAGGATTCCCAGCAGGGAGGAGGTCATAAATAACACCAAAATCTGTATTATTCAGGACATAAATGTCGGCAGCAACGACGCCAAGTACTCCACCCCGGAGAATCTGTTTATGGGTCTTTATACCATGCCGGGGGACGGTGCGCTCAGAAACAACAGGACATTCTTCAAGAGCACGGGAAGGTATCCGTCTATACCCGTCGTCTACGGCTTGGCGGACAGTCTTGCAAGAAGCTTTGAAATAAAGGTGAACGCCTCCCAGCTCTCCCAGAGATGGCAGACCCAGCAGGCAAAGGTCAACGAGTTCAACGGCCTGTTCCCCAAGGAGTATGCCGGAAATGTATACGCCAGGCGGAACGAGAACAGCTGGACGGTCTACAACCCCTTCAAGACCGACACGGCGGCCACAGGAAGGCTGTACTTTAAGTACAACACCTGCGACTATCTGGAGCTTTCTCTCTCGCAGTACGGCGCAGGAGTGATAAACGAGTACCCCGACTCGCTTAGCATATACCTAAATAACTACGACAATAAGCTTGTATCCTCCAGCACCCTCAAAAAGGATATTATCAAGATATACGGAGCCTCCTCCACCCCGGTCGTCACCTGGAAGGACAGGGGAGTCAACCAGGCGAGAAGCAGCGTCAAGTATATCGAAAGGGAGGACGCCTACAGCATAGTAATCTGGCACAACGGCCCGATAGAGCTTAACATAAGCTGCTCCGGCGACGCTGAGGACAGGCTCACAGAGTGGACGGAGTCTGGAATTACCGCTCCCGAAAGCCCGATGCTTTACGCCGGCGATAGGCAGTATGAGGCAGAGCATTTTGAGTACAAGAACATCAAGGAGATTGTCAAGAACGGCTGCAATACCGGGATAGATAACTTCACGGGACAGGGCTATTTGAGCCTTGGGACAAGCGGCTCGGCCGCCGTCAAGGACGAGATAAGCGTCTTGAGCAAGGGCAGCTACAGCTTTGAGCTAAGATATTCCCTTGCCTCGGGAAGCTCTGCGGAGGTGGATTTGTACATAAACGGCAAGAAATCCGGCAGCCTGACGCTCTCAAAGACCGGCTCTACAAGCAAATGGGCTGTCAAGACGGCGACAGTAGACCTAAAGAGCGGCAGCAACACCTTTGAGCTTAAGGTGAAAAAGGCGTCCTCCGGCATGGTATATCTTGACAGTGTGGTAATATCCGCAGACTAGCCGATTGACTGGCTGACATAATAAAGGAGCCTCCGCAGAGTAAAATCTTCGGAGACTCTTTGCTTCAGAGCCGGCTTACGGCTTAAGAGCGGAATAAAAAAGCCTTGATTGCAAAAAGCAGTCAAGGCTTTTTGGCGGAGAAGGAGGGATTCGAACCCTCGATGAGCTATCAACCCATACACGAGTTCCAGTCGTGCGCCATAAACCGGGCTAGGCGACTTCTCCGTAGCAACGCTGATCATTATATCATATTAAAAACCAAAATGCAAGCGTTTTTAGGGAAAAATCCAAAAATTTTTTCGGTATGCGTACTCTAATCAGGATAGCTACTTATGAATATGTAAGAAATATATAAATTTAAGAGCTAACTAAAGTAAAAAATTATTTAAAATAAGCCACAGATAACAGATATAACAATCATATGACCTGCTTATTTAAAAAAATGTCCAGATAATCGCTTGTATTAATTTAAAAAGAGTGCTATAATAATAACGGTTGTAAACCACACCAAATATTAAGTAGGAAATATTATGAAGAAGGCTTTGTCAATCGTTGTTGCTATGCTCATGGTATGCTGCCTCGGCGTCAGCGTATTCGCTGATTTCGATCTTACCTCTGAGATTGCCGCAGACATTAACTCAAACCTCGAGGTTTCTATCCCTGAGGGCGTTGATGTCTCTAACGGCGTTACCTTTACTCTTAGCGTAAAGGGAACCTCTGAGAACGATACCATCAGAGTTTACCTCACTCAGCCCGGCGACACCTCCCGTGTTACTGAGGTTTACTACATCGAGGTAGTTGACGGTGCTTTCGAGACGACTCTTGATATGCCCATTGATTCCACCGGCGCTATCCAGGGAACCTCTGACCCCACCATCATCATGTTCAAGGGTGTTGACTACGCAACTCCTCTTGCAAACACAACCTTTGAGTCCTTTGTCATCGTAAGTGACGCCGCTCCCGCTGAGACCTCTGAGCCTGAGACCACCTCTGAGCCGGAGACCACCGCTGAGCCTGAGACCTCTGCTCCTGCTGAGACCGGCATAGCTCTGGCTCTCGTTCCGATGGCTATCGCTGCTGCCGCTGTTGTCGTTTCCAAGAGAAGATAATAGCTTTCCTGCGAAACACCTAGCACAAAACGGCAGATAAGCCCTCCGACTGATATAAAAGCAGTCAAATGCCCGGATAAGCGGCGCTTTTAAGGGCGTAGGGAGGACAGCTTAATTCAAAAGCTAAAGGGATTTTACCGCACGGTAGAATCCCTTTTCTTATGCTTATATCAGCTATCCTGCAGGCTGCCTAAGCCCAGGCAAAAACCTAGACGGCCTTTTGAGCCTGACATCAGCAGTCCGCAGTACATGTATTTAGCCCTAACCGACTCTATCGGGCTAGCAGAAGGCCTTTAATCCAATCAATAGGCTTATTCTGCGCCGTCAGCCCCAGAGGGAGTTAAGGTACTCAACCCTGCTGTCGACCCAGTCAAGGGTGGCAATGGCACGGGAGGACCTTCTCACGCCGTCCTTGTTAAAGTCCTGGGTGTGAGAATTGACATTCTCCCTCTCATTAGCAAGGGTTTCAAGGATGGCAGGGTAGCGCTCCTGCCACTTTTCCATGACGAGCTCCTTAAACCAGTCCGCAGAGTAGAGGAGTATCAGCCACGGGTTGGACCTGTCTCCCCAGTTTTCTACGAAGTAGCTGTCCTTAAATCTTGCGGCATACAGACCTCCGTCCGACTCTGCGTTGTAGTCGGTGTACGCCCAGGAGAAGTCCCACGGGCAGACGCAGGTAAGCGTCTTATACTGCGAGACGCTGCCGAAGTCCACGGCAAAGAAGAAGCTTCCTCCTCCGACATCCTGGTCGTTTACTATCTCATAGGTAATGTACATATCCACAAAGGACTCGATATCCAAAACCTGCGACACGCACTCCTCTGCGGAGGAAAACTCCTCGTTGGCTAGGGTTAGGGTGAAGTCGTCGTTGAGGCGGTAGTATTCGCCGTACTTTATAGCACGCATGGGAATCTCGTATGCCACCTCGAAGTACCGCTCGATAAAGCTTTCCTGCTCCTCCGAGTAGATGTCGTTTCTAATTGTATAGTAGTATTTTCTCGGGACCCTTGAGGTGCCGTAGCAGTCGGTTATCGACTCCTTGTTGTAGTTGAGCATGAACCTCCACTCGCTTTCATAGGAGTAGTTGTCAAGCTCGACAAAATAGCCTATATCGGTGCCGGTGTAGCCCTCCTCGCACTCGTTTATGGCTACACGGTTGGGATTTTCCTGGCTCTGCTCGCAAAGAAGATATATTCCCATGTACTCCTCGTTCATGTAGACATGGACAAAGCGGGAGTCTGAGGAATAGTATTTTCCCTCGTTGATAGCCTCCGCAAGCTCAAAGGCAAGCCTGTCCCTCACGCCGGTGTTGTAGGTCTTTAGAAGCACCCAGGATTTGCACCTTGCGTTGTCGTTTAGACCTAAAACCGAGGTCTTGTGGTTAAACTTTATGCGGTACGGCGCACCCTCCTCCCTGAGCTTGTCTACATCTCCGTAGAAGGCGCTGGCGTTGCCTCTTACCCTGATTCCGGCGGAGGCGGCGTCCATAACATATTCATCCTCGCAGTTAAATATCTCGACAATGCAGTTTACATAATCATCCCTTGAAAGGACCTCCATTTCATTTTCGGTAGAGACATGGATTATCGGGTAGCCGCACTCCCTGCTTATCGACTCGTAGTAGGCGCTCCTCTCAGAGCGGGACAGCCCGAAAAGCTCGTACAGCTCGTCGGGGTCGTCGGTCTCGGGGAATACGAGGTCGGACCTGTAGTCGTCTATTATCTCGCCGCTTGAGTTTGTCTGGGAGGAGCCTTCGCCGGTGACGGGCGGCTGAGTCTCGGGGGCTTGGGAGACCTCCGGGTCCTGGGTGGAGGGCTTAATCTGCTCGCCTGTATGCTCCGGGACGGAGGGCAGGGTGGCAGAGGGAGTCCCGCTGCCCTCATTATCTGAGGACGGCTGAGAGTGGGTCACAAGATTGCTTGGGACATTTTTGTCCTGCGACACGGACGGCTCAGACGCTGTGACCTCCTGGCGGGAGGAATCCTGAGAGTCAAGGGAATAGGACGGGTTCCTCACCGCCTGGGAGCATCCCGATAAAAGAATTGCAGACGCCGCAGCCACGGCGACAGCCGCAGTAATAGGGCTATTTATTTTTTTTGACGAATCATCCGCTTTTTTCATATTTTGAACTACCTCGCTGTTTTATTTAATCCTGACGCCGTCAGCCGGCACTCGGAGCAATAGCTTCCAGATGCAATTATAGCACAAAGCCGGGAACATTTCAATACACAAAGCGGTTACAAAAAACTTAATTAATTGTCACCGAAAATACATTGACACCGGCTTGATAGTTGGTATATTATATATGGTAAATAAAAATGGTATAGTGGGTTTCTGCCGGAGGGCTTTGACGGCAGGAGGGCGACTCAGGGGATTTAATCCGGGAAAGGAGGCTTTTGCCAAGGCAAAGGCGGAAGCGCATATGAAAAGCTTTATAATTAAGGAAAACGATGCCGGTCAGCGGCTCGACAAGTTTTTGACGAAGGCAGTTCCTAGGCTTCCTAAGAATCTTCTTTACAAATACATACGCCTAAAGAGGATAAAGCTCAACGGAGGACGGTGCCAGATTTCGGACAGGCTTTCGGTTGGGGACTGCGTTACCCTTTATATAAACGACGAGTTCTTTGAATCAAGGGGAGAGCTTGACTTTCTGTCCTGCCCTCCCAATATGGATATTGTCTATGAGGACTCCAACATCCTGATAGTGAACAAGCCCTGCGGACTGGTTGTACACGACGACGACAGCCAAAGCCTCGACACGCTTTTGAACAGGCTTAAAAGGTATCTTTACGACAAGGGCGAGTATATCCCCCAAAACGAGGCGAGCTTTACTCCGGCGCTCTGCAACCGGCTTGACAGGAACACTCAGGGTCTTGTCATCTGCGCCAAGAACGCCGAGAGCCTTAGAACTATGAATCTAGCCATAAGGAAAAGGTGGATAGAAAAGAGGTATCTTTGCGTGGTGATTGGCGAGCCTGTCCCGGAGGAGTGCGTTCTTGAGGGCTATCTTGTCAAGAGACCGGCTGAGAACATCGTGGAGGTCTCAAAAAGGGAGCTTCCCGGCTCTAAAAGGATACTCACCGGCTACAGGGTTTTGGAAAAAAGAGCCGGACTGAGCCTCTGCGAGATAGAGCTTATAACCGGCAGGACTCACCAGATAAGGGCGCATATGTCGTTTATAGGCTGTCCACTCCTCGGGGACGGCAAGTACGGCGTCAACGACCTCAACAGAAAATACGGAGTCAAGACTCAGGCGCTTTGCGCATATAGGCTGGAATTTAAAGCCGGGAACGACTACGGCAGCCTGGGATATCTGAGCGGACGGGAGTTTAAGGTAGACAATATTTGGTTTTTGAGCTATTTCCCATCGGCAGCCGGGTATCTGGCTGAGACCTTGACAAAGAAAGGGTGATTATAAATGAGCAAAGGGTCGACAAGAAGAGCAAGCTCCGGCGGAAGGCTGGCTGTAATCATAGTTTTGGTGGCGGTAATACTGACTGCCGCCGTGTGGTATCTTTCAAACCACGAGAGCGCTCCCGGAGGGCAGGGGCAGTCCGCAGGCTCAGGGGAGGACGCTCTTCAGCCTCTTTCCTCTACAAACAAGATTTTACTAAACGAGGAGGAGCTTCCCGACTGCACCAGCCCGGTGGCACTGGTCAGCGAGTCGGGGGATACTGTTATCTCGCTGAACAAAAGCTCCGCAGTTATTGACGGCTCCGGGGCGTCCTTTGAGGACGGTACCCTCCTGATTGACCGTGCCGGGGTGTATCAGCTTTCCGGCGAGCTGGACGGCAGGATAGTGGTAAACGCAAAGGGCGAGAATGTCGTGCTGGTCTTAAACGGCGTCAGCGTCAACAGTCAGCAAAGCGCCGCAATATATGTATACAAGGCTAAGACGGTGACTCTTATTGCAAACGAGAGCTATGTAAACAGCTTTGTAGACGGCGAGAGCTACGACTATTCGCTGGATTTGTGCTCTGCGGTCGACGAGGAGCCGGACGCCGCCATATTCAGCAAGGCGGACATGATAATAAGAGGCACCGGGACGATTCAGGTCAGCGGCAGATACCGTGGAGGGATAGTCTCAAGGGATACTCTTAAAATAGTCAACACTACGGTGGAGGTCACAGCCGTAAGCAACGGAATAAACGGCAAGGACAGCCTTACTATAGAAAACTCCACGCTAAGGGTGGACTCCGGGAACGACGGACTCCGCTCGACAAAATCAGATGACCCATCGCTGGGATATATCAGCATGGTAAATTCCAATATCAGCGTGGTTTCCGGCGGAGACGCAGTTCAGGCTGAAACCGGCGTCAGCGTCGAAAACTGCTCTATAAAGCTTATCTCCGGCGGCGGAGCCTTCAGCGAGGCTACCGACAGTCAGAAGGGGATAAAGTGCGTCCAGGGCGGAGTCGACATCATAAGCGGCTACATCTATATGGACTGTGCTGACGACAGCATAAACGCCATGGGAGATGTTAAAATCAGCGGCGGAGTTATGAATCTTTCCAGCGGGGACGACGGCGTCCATTCCGACAGCCGGGTAAGCGTCAGCGGAGGAACTACAGTGATAACAATGTGCCGTGAGGGACTCGAGGGGATGTCTGTAGACATCTCGGGTGGAGTGGTATACATCAATTCAAAGTCCGACGGCATCAACGCCGCAGGAGGCTCTGACAATCAGGGCTTTGACGGCACGGCGGAGTTTATGCCCAACGAGAGCAACAAAATCTCGGTCTCGGGAGGGTATGTATATATCCGTGCCGAGGACGACGGCGTAGATTCAAACGGAAACATCGAGCTTTCGGGAGGAACTCTTATTATCGCAGGCCCGACCCAGGGAGACAAAGGAGCGCTTGATTACAACGGAGATTTCAGTCTCACCGGCGGAACGCTTTTGGCGTACGGAGCAAGGCAGATGGCTCAGGCTCCCGACAATCCAGGTCAGAAAACAATATCTGTTAGCTTCGACTCCGTAATCCCTGCCGAGACTGTTGTAAATATCAAATGCGGCGAGGAGAGCTTTACCTTTATAACAGAGCAGCAGATGGAAAACATGGTGTTCTCCTCCCCGGCGCTTCAGGGCGGCAGTGAGTGCGTGGTGTCCTATGGCGGCAAGTATACCGGCGGCGAGAATCTAGACTGCGTCTACTCGGGCGGCAGATATTCGGGCGGAAGCGAGCTTAGCCTCAGTCTTGACAGCGGACTCAGCGTCTACGGTCAGGTCGGAATGGGCGGGAGCCGTGGCGGGAGGACGGTAGGGTCTCCTGGGGAAAGAGGCGGCTTTTAGCCGTGAGACAGGCTAAGGAGCATCAGCCTGATGGCAGGTGAAATTGCTTCTCGGTGAAGCCGGCCGCAGTGCCGGAGGAGGGGAGGAAGGCGTCCCAGCCTGAGGCAGCATAGCGTGGCGGGTTCTTGCCAAGGCAAGCCCGTGTGCGGGCATGGGGCGAAAAGCCAGTAAAAACCCGGCTGATTGGCGAAGCCGGTCAGTCAGGGCGTGGATAAGAGCGTGTCAAAAGCAGCCCCATGCCCTGTACACGGTAAGGCTCCCCCGCAGGGGGGGAGCCTTAACCCGCCGCTTCTATGCTGCTCTTCGCCGCATGAATCTTTTAAGGGTTTAAGGTATTCATGCGGCGAGAAGGCGCCTTCGGCGCTATCAGGCTGGGACGCTCTCCGTGGA
>DBPX01000009.1:28220-107495 GCA_002305045.1 Ruminococcus sp. UBA1409 | reverse complement strand
GTACATTTCATTCAGCTCTCCTTGTTTTAGTATTTGATTCTACTATATCAAATTATATCAAATATTTCTGCAAATTGCAACCCTTTTTGAGGGGGATTGAGAATTTTTTTGTTTTTTGAGGGAGGACAGCTGGGGGATTAATTGATATATCTGATATATCATGGCGCTATCTCATGTACTTTTTGTCTTATCAAGAAAAATTTTTATATGTCCGTTTTTATGATAAGCATAATATATGCTAGTACCTTCTAAATATATCTCTACAATGAAATACAACTATATATTTGATTTGCTCTTAGTTACAGATTGATAAGCAATTTTAAATAGGCTAAATATCAAAAATAAGGTATACATTCACACCATTATAGCTCCTCTGTTCTAAGAACCATCGCTACAATCTTTTTTATTACATTATTAAAAGCATTTTTATACTTATCAGACGACAATCCTACCACAAATCCTATTCCAACCGGCACTGCCAAAATCAAATACACTACATCGGGTAGCGGCTTCATAAGCGCAGCAAATATCTTAATCAACGCAAGGTGTGTCAGATATAGCGGCATCGTATCCCCGCCTATCTTTGAAAGATATCTGGCAAGCTTCCCATCACCTTCTGTAAAGAACAGATTAATGAAAAGTACGGAGTTAAATATTGCCAAAATAAATGCTATTGCATACCCACAGACAATAAATGGAACCTGCCAAAATTCTTTTGAGATAGTAAATCCGTGAGTAAAAATTGTAAACATCGGTCCGTGTGGGATACCGATAATCTCAAAAGCGACATACAGTACAGCAAGTTCAATCAGATAAACAGCTATGCACAACGCCTTAGGTATCCTAACAGCCTTCAACACATCTTTTTCGCTGCAGTAAAATCCCATTAGGAAGAAACAGAAAAATCCAATGGCTCTCTGCAACCCCAGTGTGTTATCCATCCCCCAAAAGAAAGGTGTGACAAGGAATGCAAGTATGGCAATTACCATCAACTTCTTAATCTTCACAAGGTCGGGCATCAGTGTGCGCCAGATGTATAAAGATATCAAATACCATGTTCCGTATGATGCAAATAACGGATTCCTAAGAAGATTTAAATTTTTATCCGTAACAAGGACAATCAATCCGACTACAATCTGTGCTAATATAAAAGGGATCAATAAGCCTTCAAACGCTGTCTTCCTTCTCTTCTCCAGGTTCTTAGAAAAATAACCTGAGATAAAAACAAACAGAGGCATGTGAAAGCTATAAATTAAGCAAAGTATGGCTTTAGTTATATCCACCCGCTATATCTCGGTCTAAATATAATGAACAAAAATGCCCAATTACAACAGTAATTATTAGTGCTCCTTTAAGGGTGCTCCACCGGTTTTTATGTTCTGTCATCAGTTTTGTAACTCCTCATGCTTTTTATATCTGGAGTAATCTCTTTGTTATAAGTAACATCGAAACAAATTCTACATCTTGTACCCTCCATAAAAATTAATATTTGGAGGCTTGACATTCATCTATCATGTATGCTGGAACACAATCTTTCTTCGCCAAAAATCGAGTTCCTTCCATCATCTTCTTCACCAATCCTTACATTATCAACCGACCGAATATTGTCGCCGAAAAGGGACCACCCTGCTTCACTCATCAGAACCGCAACAATTGCTTTGAAGGTCTCCTTATCGATATGGGTTTGCTTGCTCTTTTATCTGTAAAATACAGAATTTTCTTTTTTAATATGTAATGACAACACTCATTTTCTCTTTCTTATTATAGAATATACTCTGTGCATCACATCATCGCTAGGAAACATAGACGCAAGATAATATTTGCCCTCTCCAGCATCTTTATTAACATCATAATTTCTTCTGGAAAGCCCCGAGAATTTGTCATTGTATCCTGTTCCGTACTCTATTTCTCTTTTTCTTCGCCGTCCAATATGTTGCTTCATTTTTGCCATTTCTTGTCCCCATTTCAATATAAAACTAAATAGTATATCTCATCACTTCATTGTATGTTCTTTCACATCTACGGCAGTACTATTGCGATTGGTTTTTGTAAGTGAATTTATATTGTTTGCGCCCGGCTTTTTATCCATATTTTGTCCATTTTCATGCAGCCGCTTTAGGTAAAACTGATTCTTACTCAAGATATTAAACATCTCTGCCGCATATGATTTTACTATAAATGTATAATTATCTTTCTGCTCCAATGTAAATGCCTCTTCGCTTAAAGAATCAACACACAAAAATCCCAATATATAATACACTGAATTATTATTTTTGTTCTTCCTTCTCCTAACATTCTTTTGATTATTATTCAAATAAAATAGCCTCTTGCTTGCAATTCTAATTGGAGCGACTATTGTTCCTATATAATACTTATCCCAACACGGGGTGGAATTTTTATATACTTTGCCAATACTTTTTAGTTGTTCTGCATATTCTTTTAAGTTTGGCTGATAGAAAACTGAGTCATTTTTACTTCTATCTTCAGCTACTATCTCTAGGAAATCAGTATTTTCCCGCACCAAAACGCCTTCTTCGTCTTGCTGATCCAAACTTTTTCGAGCTGGATTAGTATTGTGTGAACGCACAAAAGTATTCACCTTCGCATCTTCATATGATATTCGATTACAATTGCCACCAATAATGGCTTTTACACAGCCACTGATTTCATGTCCTGTCATTTCTTTTAAAGTATCCACCAAATAGTCCAATGCATTTTCCAAGAAGTGTGTAACCAAAACAGTTAATTCTGTCTCTGTTAATTTGTTTTTCTTATAACTATACTCCATATCATTGATAACATTTCTGTAATCATGAAGCAATTGATAATACTTTTGGCTAAAAATACTTCGTTCCCTTAAATGGATACACTGCATTTCTTTTAATTTATTTTCGTGTTCGCTTTGCATTTTATGTATAATCTTGCCATTAGTTTTTTTCTGTCTCATTAGTCTATAAAAAAGGACGCCCGTTATAATTGATAAAATAATAATTGCATGGTTTTTCCAATAATCTTCTGGTTTATTGTTATCTATAAACCAGCTGAAAATTAGCCCGACCAAGCTTCCCAACGGAATTAGTATTGTGGCAATATCTCCTCCGACGCCCAATAATTGTTTGATAGAGTCTGGTATCATATTATTAATTTTGTCCAATAAGCTTTCTTTACTCTCCACTCTTTTTCCTCTTCCCTACATTATTTTTAATTGCTCATCATTATGGTGCAAAAATTCAATATTTTACTATTATCCCATCCATAATCATTCAAACTCCTATAATATCCTTGATCCAGTTTATGGTTTTGACCTTATCAGGCATTTTAACTGCACCAATATAATATCCTGTAGATATGTTTTTAAGAGTCTGACCGCTCTTTTATCTGTGGGACACTGGATTCTCAACGAGACACACTATAATCATTTTCTGCGGAACGAAGAAATTTTACTTTGTCATTCTAAGTGCTTCACAATCTACAAAACTCACTTCTTTCTGTCGGTCATCAGCTTGAATACAGACTGTTAATTCTTTATTCCGCAGCAGAAAGCGCTCGACCAGTTTCGCATCAGGACTCGTTTCTATCTCAATCGATGGATCACCTATCCAGCCATAGGGAATTGCCTCAAAATTTTCATTAGTTTTGCGTATTCTGTATGTCTTGATACATAGATTATCATTCTATTACCTATTTGTTTGAGGATATTTCAATCTTTAATACCGTTGATAAGCTACATAAGATTTTAAATAATCACATTTATTAAGCAGAACGCATTATTACCATTACATAGTCGTAATCATTGATATTTGATATAAAAGATGAGCTTATTATTCTTGAAGTAGCGCTCGAATCTTTGTTTCGACCATATCAAAAGCAACATCATTCATGCCACTATTAATGATGATATCTGCAATCGCTTTTGTGGGTTCAACAAAATGGTAGTGCATCGGTTTTACAGTGTTAATATATTGAGAAATTATTCCTCTCAGGTCACGCCCTCTTTCTTCAGAATCCCTTAGAATCCTGCGAAGGATTCTTACATCCGCATCAGTATCTACGAATATCTTTATGTCAAGCAACCGACGAAGATTAATATCATGTAAAGTCAATATGCCCTCTACTACTATTATTCTTCTCGGTCTTACCTGTATCATTTTCTCTGAACGATTATGCTGTGCATAATCGTATATTGGGCACTGAATAGTCTGTCCTGCCTTTAAGGCTTGAATGTGTTCTACTAATAAATCTGTTTCCAGTGCATCTGGATGATCATAATTAATATTCTTTCTCTGTTCAAGCGGAATATTGCTGCGACACTTGTAGTAATTGTCATGATAAAGAACAGCTATTTCATCCCCAAAGGCAGACTTCAATCTGTTTGTAAATGTCGATTTACCAGAACCAGTACCACCAGCCACTCCGATAACTATTGTCTTCATCCAATTATTCTCCACCTATTCTGAAATTAGTTTATCAATGAAATCAACAATTCTACTAGCAGAATGACCATCACTTACAGTCCCAAGCTGTTCTAAGAAGTGCTTGCGTTTTCGGTTAACTTGTTCTTTATCATAATCAGCCACAGCCTCCAGAAGTTCTTGATTATTACGAACAATTGGGTACGGAAACTCATTAATGGAGAAGTAAAGGCCTCCCCTTTTTTTCATGTATTCTTCTTCATCGTTTGCGTACAAAAAGCAGGGCTTTTCTGTATGAATCACATCAAACACCGAGCTAGAATAATCTGTCATAAACGCATCACAGCAGCTCATATATTCTGCCATATCATCACACTGATTGCAGTTCAAGATTGTTCCGTCTGTAGGGTAAGTAAAGCCCTCTTTCTCCATCTGCTCTTGGACATAATGATGTACACGGAATCCAAGAATCCAATCTCCTCCATATTTTTTATGAAGAGTCTCAAGGAGACTGGGAATAAGAATTTGCTTCATCTGCAAAAGTCCGCCTCCCTCCACGCACCAATCTCGATATGTTGGAGCATATAAGAACAGCTTCTTGTCAGCAGGTATGCCTAACTTTTTCTTCAGTGTTTCCTGTTTTTCTGTTTCAAAAAGGATATCTGTATTTGCCTTTCCCAGGAAACGAAATTGATAATTGCCTGGATAAGCCTCTCGATATATCTTCTCCTCGAATTGATTCCCTAATATGAAATAATCGCACGATGTCGTGAACGCATAGTCCCTTACGCTATCTCCGTACCTCTTAGCACCAATATACTTATATGGAACACCATGAAATGTTGATATATGAAGCTGGCGAGACTTCTTCAATAATCTAAGCTTTAATTCTGCAAGCAATCGGTCTCTTATACTTTCTTTTTTATACATCCATGCATGTATTCCAAGATAACTATCTAAACAGAGCATTGCCCTCATTTGGTAATATGACGCTTCAACGCTCCCTCGTTTCACCAAGGTAATATAGCTAGGAAAATCTGCCGTGTTTATTGATTGGCTACTATCCCAGACTATCTTGTACTCCGGATGTCGCTTATGTAATTCACACACAATATACTTTACGCTGTCGTTGAAACCATCAAGTATATTGTATACATATACGCATTTTTTATCTATCGGTAGCAAACGAGCGCAGATTAACACAAAAATATCGCTAATACTTCTCATAAGATCCTCCTGCTATATTGTACAATATCATATTACCTAATTTGCGTAAGACCTAAATACCTTCGTTTTGGAGCTCAGGGATTCAAGAACATACCCTTCCGATTTTTGCGTTCTGGTTCTTCGCCAAGGAGAGGAACCGATTATAATCTTCTCATGGCATCGTTACATCAATATCGTCATTCCACGGTATAATTTCCTGATGCCTAACCGCACCGAGCAGTGTCCCATAGTCAATAATATATCGTAAGCCATTCTTTTTACATAGTTATACGATATAATCTATCATATATAGTATTTAAAAATTTAAATTACTGTATTAACATTTTTCATAGTACTTCTTTTTACTTTTATTCCCTACACCATTTGACAGCATGGATTATTTCTTTTTTCACTATAAATGCACTAACCAACAGTATTCCTAAAGAAACAACAACATCAAAGACAATTGATGTATAGAACAGTGACAGCAAACTAACGCCTATACTCATCGCCATTAGTAAGAAAAGCTTATAGTTTTTCTTGCCAGTTCCATAATAATGAAACGCCATTTTTATCTCTATTGTCCTGCTAATCGCAATGCTTAGCAAATATGCAATGCCAGTAGCCTGAAGTCCACATACTGGCAGACCTACCAGTAGAACAGGCAACGAGATTAGAATTCTAATAATGGGCACGATAATTCTATTAAATGTTTTCTTCTTTATGTAAATACCGATGGAATAGACTGTTGAAAGTACATCAAAGCAAGAACCACAAACAATTGCCGGAGCGATAATCATTGCATCGACATAGTCTTTATCCAGAACAAGGATTAACCATCTTCTTGTCAGAATTGTTCCTGCCAGAATACACACAACAAAGAATGTCAGGGAACTACCGATATTAAAGAATACCTCCTTGAATTTTTTCTCGTTCTGGTATTCTCTGTAGGCGTAAGGCGTCCAAATATTTGATACCGTAGTTTTAACCATATTCATTACAGTAATAAAAATTGATGCTGCCGTATAAACTGCCAGGATATCCCAGCTAGTTGCCTGTTTAATAACAAGTTTCTCTACCAAAGGGATTGAAAACCCCATAGTTGTGACCATTGCAAGCGGAAGACCATACTTCAGCATTTCTTTTGAGGATATGTCAATACCTCTTGGGTTCTCGGTATGTTTCACCCTAACCACAACAAAAATATTAATAAGCAAAGCTACAAAGACACCGCAGACAAGTGCAACAATGATCCAATCTAAAGAAATATAGCTCACCAAACAATATAGCACAATGGTGACAACAAGAAAAACTCCCTTGATTGCAATATTTGAAATGGAATAATTCACCGCACGCTCTTCCATTCTGGCTGTCACCATCAAGAAACGCTGTGCTACCAAAATAAAAAGATAGAGGCACAAGGCCAAACAAGCCTTTGTTGAAATTCCCTCCCCGAGCACCGCTGTAACTATCGTTCTGCTTGGTTCGAGTAACAAAAAAGAGGTTGCAAAGCATAATATCAAAGGGTACCTCATACATCGGAACAGATACTTCCGGTATCCTTCTTTCCGTACTGTAAAATACCTCATAAATGCATCATCCTGGCCTAAATATTGAAAGGTGGACAATGCTGTAGTAAATGTCGTTACCATGCCATACTGGGCATATACTTCCTTATCGAGTATGCGAGTTAACAGAGGGGTTGAAATTATTCCCAGCAATGCAGAAACCAGTGTCCCGCCAAAGTAAAACAGTATGTTTTTTATTTGTTTTTTCTTTCCCATCGTTTTCTCCTGCGATTTTCATTGATATTGATACAACTCTATCATGCGATCTGAAAAATCACAGGTCATAAAGCTTCTGTCTCGCAGCGAATGCATCATATCTTGAAACAGTTTTTCTTCTTCTTCTGGGCGCTGAAGAACTTTCTTGATTTGTTTTCCCTGAAGCTTCATAACCGCCTTGAACAATCTGCGTTTATCAACAGAAAAAGCTAGTCCCTTTTGCTTCACTTTCTGATAATCATGGAGATTCTGCATATCTTTAATAAACATGTTAAGCATATCCTCAACTGATATGTCCTTATACAGTAAACTCGAATAGTTTTTCTTCATTTCCAGACTTTTTTTAAGACGAATCAGAATATCGTCCGAAAAGGCAGTGCCAACCAGCTTTGTTGGAAACTGTTCTAACCGTTTCTTATAGGAGCAAATAAGCTTTCCTTCGTACGGAAGCACTACACTTAAAATGTCAAGTGTATTTCGTGCAATCAAATACTTTTGCTGATGCTCCGGAATCTGCGAAAAATCTCTGAGAACATGGTACAGACGATGATTTACCACAGAATTCAACTCAGCAAAATTGAGGTTGTGAACATTAATTCGGGGCAACAAAGAGAATACCCCTTCATCACCGCAAATTAAGTATTTCGCTTCAGACATCTCAAAATTGATAAACCGTTTATCCATTAGAGGAAGTTTTTTCTTCCAAACGAAATTCCACTCCAAATTAAAGAAAGGTGATACTATTTCTTCTTTTAACTTTCGATTTAACTCTATTAAATCCTTATTCGCTGCTTCTGGAATACTATTTGTATTCGTTACTACTGTAAATTCATAATCACTTAGAAGCTGCAATACACCAGCATCATCCAAATAATAGCTTTCTTCTCCCCGAGAACAGCTCCCCATCAATATTGCTGCATAGACTTCTGGGTGGATGACTAACGCTTCCCTCACACTTTCTGTTATATAATCAATAATCCGATTGCTATCAGACCTGTCGTGCAAATTACTGTTCACCCAAAACCACATCCCTAATTAGCTTTTGTATAGTCGTACACTTCCTCTCTGAACTGAACCTTTCCCGAACAAAGATCTGACACTTCTCAATAATTGCTTTTTGTTCATCTCTAGTTTTTCCCAACCAGACATTAATACAACGGACAATATCTTCAGCACTATCTTTCTTACATATTAGCTCATTTGACCAAAGCATTTCCGGAATTCCGTCACATTGGCTACCAATCACACAGCATCCCATAGAAATACCTTCTGCAACTACCAATGGTGCAGGATCATTTCGACTCGGTACAAGAAGAATATCTATTTTTTCGTACAACTCTGAGATAACTTGATGGTTTACTTTTCTGTGAAGCTCTACAACGATTTCCTGCGAAAATTCACTCATGCATTTTCTGGAATAATCATCCTCATCGCTATTTGTAACAATCATCATTCGAACTTCAGCGATATTAAGCTCCTCTTTTTTACTGTTAAGCTGGTTTACTGCCTGAACAAGAATATCAAACCCTTTTCGCAGGGAAATACCGCCTATAAATCCAATAGTCAGTACGCCAGAATCAAGGTTACAATGATACGGTCTAGTTTTGAAATCCAAGCCATTATAAACAACATGTATCTTTTCCTTTGGAACCCCGCATTCTGCCAGTTCCCGAGCTGCGGCAACAGAGGGCGTCAAGACAGCAGCAGATTTGCGACAGGCTTTTGCTCCGCCCCTTCCCCATGCTGGCCTCAGATGCAAAACCATATCATGAATGTGAGAAATAATAGGGTATTGCTCAAACATTCCATGAAACAATGCGTTTTCCAATGTGTTATTGAGATAAACCGCATCTATGTTGAGACTATCAACCCACTTTTTTGCGTCACTTTTGAAATAGGCGCTTTTGACCCGAAGGGCTTCTACAGGCATCAGGAAAAACCTTGTTAAACTTGTATTTCTGTATTTTGTATAATTCCAAAAGAAAAAACGCTCTTTAGGAACTATAGAAGATAGCTGTAAACAATTGTCCTCGTTTGTTCCAATCACCATGATATAATTATCGTCTGTTGAGCGATTTAAATATTCCACTAATGTAGCTTCCGCACCCGAGAAATTCACAAATGATGCTATAACGAATAAAACCCTACTCATTTTTCTACCCTATTTCATTTCTTACTTAATTCTTCAGCCTCGTCGTAAATTTGCCGAACAAAACGATTTA
Organism: Ruminococcus sp. UBA1409; assembly: GCA_002305045.1. Taxonomy (GTDB): domain Bacteria; phylum Bacillota; class Clostridia; order Oscillospirales; family Ruminococcaceae; genus Faeciplasma; species Faeciplasma avium. The sequence goes on along the minus strand of DBPX01000009.1, from coordinate 97,871 downwards.
CAGTATACGAACGGGCAATAGCTTCCATTTTCTTTGTGACCTGATTGTCATCTGCCATGACCTCCATGATTTTGTCTGCTACAGCTTTATCGTCGGCATAATAGTCGATGTAATAGCCAGCGTTTTTGGTAACCTCACGCAAAACTGGGATGTCATTCATCAAGCACTTTGTCCCACGAAGTGCAGCCTCCAAAGGCGGCATACCAAAGCCGTCGTACCGAGACGCATAAAGAAGCATCTGTGCAAAGTGATATAGATTTTCCCGCACCTCATTGGTAATATATCCCATAAAAATAATGTTTGAATACTTTTCACTGTATTCCTTCACTATACGCTCGACATCGGGATCTTCCGCTATACCGGCAAGTACAAGCTTATACTCAGTATTTGTAAAATACTTGCTGAACATTTCCAGAACATGAACAGTTCCCTTCCAGTAGTTCATCCGTCCCATCATCAGAAAGTACTTGCCATCAACAATAGGATCTGAAGCAAAGGAATAATCTTCAGGAGCAAAGATTCCATTGTAGTTTACGGAAATATTCTTAGCATTTGGAAACTGCTTCATAATTTCACGCTTACTGAAATTCGAAACCGTCTCTATCAACGCAGAATTACGAATTGTTCTCCTGATAAAGAATTTGTATTCCATGATATATTTTTTAGAATATTTCTGGATACCTGAGAGGGTATAAATATCAGGAATCTGTGATATTATTTTTACCCCCTTGATTTTCAAGGGTGAATACTGATTCACCTGATACAGCACATCAACCGGATTTTTTTCCAGAAATCGCTTCATCCACAAATGATACCGAATCGAATCGAGACCGCCATTGTTCTTTCTGCCATGATAAAAATTTCTAAAAGAGCGAACCAGATATTTCTGGTCCAGCGGAATATCCGACAAGAGAATCAAGTCATCATAAGGGCTTTTTTCAAGTATAACTTCTAAGATTAAGCCAAGACTGATAAGCTTGTCTCTTGTCAGTTCCCGACAGTCAAACGCCATTCTCATTATCCATTCCCCGTTTCCGCACAAATAACTTTAGCAGGAATTCCAGCAACCATAGCGCCGATGGTATCTACAGAATGAATTACTACTGAATTTGCACCAATCACAACACCTTCGGCAATACAAATTTCTCCCAATACCTTGGCCCCAGCACCAATCATAACATCATTGCCAATAATAGGTGCACCCCCCCCGGATTTTTTGCACCGATTACCACATCACTGTATATTCTGCATCTCTCGCCAATTTTAGACTTTGGATTAATCGCTACAGAACCATAGTGCACAAGGGACAACCCTTTACCACAAGTGTTTAGTGGAATAGAGAAACCTAGTCGAACACTTTTTCTATGAAACCGCCACCGAAGTATTACATATATTATTTTGCCAACGACATCCTTGTGTTTACAGTTTTTATAGTACTCAGTTTTCCTAAGTAGTATTGTCCATTTCCAAATATCATCAAGTGGACCCGGTCTGCTCCTTTCCATAAATAGTGCCCTTCTATCTGCTTCAATATATTCTTTGTATTCCTGATACGAACCAATCATCTTAGTGTCTCCCCTTATCTAACTCTTAGAAGTATAAAACATCCCCAAAGAAGGTACAATCCCACTAGTAATGCTATTCTATAATCCTCGTTAAATCGTCCAAATCGCACCTTAAGCATAGCGCTTTTCCTTCCGATGGGGTCGGGATACAGGTAATTAATGGCAAATATATAGAGTAAAGGCACTAAAAAAATAACCTCTCTAAAAGTAATGATTTGAAAGCACGCCAAATATATATATGGGACAATCACGCACAGCGAATAAAATCCAAATTTCTTGCAATTTCGAATCATCCAGTACACACCTAATAATGAAATTGGCATATCAAAGAATCGATAGTAAACTCCAAAATCAAGCATGAACCGTCCAACATGTTCAGATGAATTTGGAAGCATGATATAAAATGCGAGATCTAGTGGTACCTTCCACAATTCATTTACACTATCTATTGTAAGAAAATCAAACATGGAACCTGGTCTAGTTGATTTGTCTCTGCCCGCAGAATACTGTTCTAATAGTGAAATCGTATCTTGATAGTATTCCATTGACATTAATACAGCTACTGATATCAATACAATGATCATCAAAAATGAGAGGGCAAATGTTTTCTTTACTTTATTACGACTTGATCCTCCTAATTTCTTATAAACTACTGAATAACTATATATTCCTAAAACAAGAAGACCCATTCCACTCCGTGTCAGTTCAGATAATAAACAAAACAGCAAAAAAGATATAATTGTCTTCATAGAGCTATTGCGTTGCATGTACAGCATAATCATACATGTTGTTGCAAAGAACAACATTGATAAGACATCCTTGATTTCAAAGGCGCAGATTGAAACCATAAATGGGAAAAAGCAATACATTTTTGTTGCTGTAAATTCAGTCCTATGAGAATTGATTGTCCTTTCAATGAATGCAATCGGATAGACACACAAAATTGATGCGAGAAGATTTACGGTTCTTCCATTAAAAGATGATGAGCCAAAATAATAGTACAGGAAATTTAAAAAAGTCTGATAATTATTCCTTCCAACAGATAAAAATGAACTCGCCGCATCTGCCCTATAGTGATAATTGAAGTCATCTGTTATCATGAATGGATATAAATCAGCAATAAAAGTAAAATATAACAAATACCATATTAATCTGACAACAGTTGCTGCCAAAAACAGCTTGTCTACTTCTTTGATGTCTGATTTCTCAAAGAATTGCGTCGCATATCTTCGAAAAGCAATTGCTATTGCAATCTCAATTAGTAAAAGCCAAAAAGTACCAACCGTCCAATCAAACATTGTTATTCTCCAAATAACGCATTATACCCCTATAGACAATATTTGCTCCGATCTCTCTGTTCTCACCCAACTTCATATTTGTCACCACAATCCCAGACGCTTCATCTGTGTGCTCCATATAACCATGCATTCCCGCACAGATTGCACGGCCTGTGATTCCAAAGCAGCTAGGATCAAATACATATCCCTGCTTCAGTCGATATAGCAAATCTCCAAACTGCTTATCAGCTGCTCCATACTCCTGCCGCAAATCATCATCCAAATAGACAAGATATTCACACTTATCCATTGCAATTCGTATGCGTTCTAGCTTTTCCATATCCCGAGACCAAAATCTCAGATACACAGAATCATTAAAGAAAAAGTAGTCTTTGCCAGGCAGACCACAAATTCGGTAAATATAGTCCGTAATATTTACACCCGTATGCACATCAGCCATTCCATGGTCGGAGATCAGCATATATGTTCCATGGGGATATTTTTCTAAAAATTGCCCAAACAGCCTTTCTGCCTTTCTGACAATCAGATCGGCAACCATCATGTATTCCCTCCCGCTGCAACCAACCACATGCCCCTGGCGGTCCAGTTCTTCCAGGACAACCACAATATTCTGCGCACCATCCTTCAGAAATTCTTCCGCCTTTTGGAATGATTGTTCCACGGTTGCTTCATATGCTTTTTCACATTGACGGCCGAAAACCACGCATTCACCATGCTGCATAAATAAATATGATCCCTTATGCAAAAAAGCCTTTCTTTCGCTGAAGGGAATATTATCTGACCTTTTCGTTATTTTTCTATAAACGAATCGATACAGATCATTTATCGGCCGAGCTGTGTCCAAAAAATGTGCCAGTTTTCCACTTTTTATTACTTGCGAGCACATATCATAGGCAAAATCTGTGAATACACTCAAATCATCTGGACTTTTACCCTGGAAAATCTGATAATGCAAATTGGAGCTATATGCAATACCTGGGGTTAACTTATACAGCTCATTATCAAGATTCAATTCTTTTAGTTTCGAATAGCTTGCGAAAGCAAATGCATCAGAAAAGACAACGCACATCGGGCTCATTTGCTCACTTCTTTCCATTTATTGCCTGTCTCAAATTCCTTGCAATCGGATAAATCCTTGTGTGAATAAAAGAAATGCACGATACCATCAATCCTTCCGGCATAATACTGGTACCAAAGCTCAACAACCTCTGAGGCACCGTCCGGTCATCAGGCTTCATCGGCTCATCCTTCCAAGGACTCTTTGCCTTATACTCCAGATAAGTCTTTGCATAAGGATGTTTACACCCGACCACCCATGGACGGATACTCAGCCGAAAGCAAGACTGAAAATGTACAATCGCCGGATTCTCTACCGCTTCCCTATACTCTGCAGGATCTCCCGGAATCGGAGGTTTACGAAGCTTTATCAGGTTTTTATAATCAAAAGCAAAAAACACGGTCATGCAATTGTACTTTGGGTGCAGAATACCAGACTTTTTAATCTTACTGAGAACTCCATTCTGAACGCCCTGATCGACAAAAGTAATATCGCCATGGTTTTCACAGATATACTGCAGAAACATATCTTCAACATTGTGTTCACGCCATGCTTCCAAATCTATGAGAAGGACACCATTGTTAATATAATTATCCTCGGGCTGCAATCCCAGATTTGTACGATATGCGGCACTCCGGCAATCATCCACACCATAGAGCCACTTATCCCCCATATCCATTTCCCAAAGAGGCGTCAAATCCTGCATGACCAGTGTATCACAATCGATAAACAGGACTCTTTTTACTGTCTCTGGAAGCATTGAGGGCAGAAAGAGACGATAAAATGTGCTGATATTCCACCGACCAACATTGATTTCTGTGGCAGAACGCTTTTCAATGTCAGGATGCGACAAATAGGTCAGAGATCTGCCAAATTCAGCAATCATACTCTCCAACCGCTGCTTATTCTGCTCGGAAATACTATTGTCTATTAAATACAGGTTGAGTTCTTTCACACTTCTATTATGTTCCAGCAAAGACAGCATGGAAATACCTGCAATTTCGCAATAGCTATCACTGGATGAGTATACAATGTCCATCCTGATATCCCCTTATTTACAGCTTCGTATAGTCCTGAAAACTCATCAAGTTCAAATCCTTCTCACTGATAATCAGATTCTCTTTCCCACCGATCATCTCAAAGGGCCATTCGATGCCGATGTCCGGGTCATTGTACATTATTCCTGAATCGCCCTCGCCATAGAAAACCTCGGCACATTTATAGCTGACAACGGAGTCCTCAATCACCAGATAACCGTGGCCAAAGAACTTTGGAACCAGCAGCATATTGGTATTCTCTCCCGTCAGGTGGAAGCCACACCACTGACCAAAGGTGGGTGAATCCGAACGCAGGTCAACGATGACATCATAAACATAGCCGGAAATGCACCGCACCAGCTTGGGCTGCTGCTTTACCAGCTGGAAGTGGGTGGCCCTAATAACTCCTCGTTTAGAAATGGTATAGAACACCTCTTTAAGGTCATGGTCGATGCCGTTGGCCTTAAAAGTATCCACATTGTAATCCTTGATAAGACCACCACGGTTGTCAGTAGCGTAAAAGGGCTTGATGAGATAGGCGCCCTTTAAGTCAAGCTCCTGAAAGTCAAATTTCTGTATCATTATGCTTCTCCTCAGAAAAATACTTTTCTAATATTTCACGTTTGTTTCCAGATCCGATATAAATATTACCGTCTCCCTGCTTGCACTTTTCCGCAAACTCATCCACAGTCATAATACGCTTCGCAGGAACACCCCCCCAGATTTCCCCGGAAGGTATTTTCTTCGATAATACCGCACCAGCAGCGAGAACACTGTTGTCTCCCATCTCTGCGCCTGGCAGTAAAATCGCACCCCAGCCGACAAAGCATCTGTTTCCAATCTTAATCTGTCCGAACTTCGCTACTCCTTTATATTCCGGCCTGTTTCTAAAAGCCCAGGTTGCACCATCATGATTGATAAATGTCACTTGGCTGGAGAGCAGCACTTCGTCGCCTATTGAAATCAGATAAGGTTCAGAGCCCCAGTTTGCAATACCAATACGACAGCCGGAGCCGATTTTTACACCGATCTTTCGTGCATAGCCAATCGGGTCAAGACGCATATGCAAATAAGATATTATTTTCTTAATCATATTTCTTTCCTGATGTACTCCGCTGTCATTCGGATGCCCTCAGCAAAGGAAACCTCATTTTTATATCCCGTATCCCGTTCAACCTTCTTCAAATCAAACTGGTCATAGGAAATATCAACGCCCTTAAACGGAATGTCTCCTAAACCAAGCTCTGCCTCGGGGTCGACAATATCCCGCATCTCCAGCAGGAACTCACGAAGAGGCTTTGGCTCTCCGCTGCCAATATAATAGCGATTAAATGCCTTGCCCTTTTCTGCCACAGAAATTATGGAGTTAATAGCGTCTGTGATATAGATGAAATCATAGGTCTGATAACCTGATGTAAATGAGCAGTGCTCCTTATGTATCAACTTGTTAATTGAGGTATAGATCATCCTTGCGGACTTTTCTCCCACGCCGTAGATGTTAGTAATAATAACAGGTATGAACTCGATGCCATTAAGCTTAGCAACAGTCTCTCCCATCAGGTGTGCCGCCAGCTTACCCGTACCATAGATGTAGCCGCCGGTAGGCTCAATATCGTCGGACTGGAGATACTCATAAGTCTCCATCTCGTTGATGCTGGAAGCATACACCACCCGTTTACAGCCAATTTCACTGCACATCTTAATGTAATCACAGGTCAGCTTGACATTGTTCAACTGTACTTCATAGTCCGCCCGGGCGGGGCCGGAAGTGCCAGCCCATGCCAGATGGAAGAAGCAACGATACTCCTGATGCGGAATTTTGTCCGCCAGAGCCGCAACCTCCTTATTCATTACATTGACACAGGTGACACGGCTGTCATTCGCCAGCACATCATCAAACCGAATATCCAGCGCCACCACATGATAGCCCTTCTCAAGCAGTGCATTGACCAGAGTCTTGCCAATAAAGCCATTTGCCCCTGTTACGATTACATATTCCATCTTTATTCCCCGTCTTTCAGAAAAGCCTCAATCTCTCTATCCATACAAGCCCGGACATCGCCGCCGTCAGCCCAGCACTTGCTCCACTCCACTACCATCTCAATGGCGGTATCCAGATTCCAGTGGGGCTTCCAGCCGAAGGTCGCCTTCAGCTTGGAGCAGTCCAGCTTCAGGAAGTTCGCTTCATGGGGACCGCCGTCATAGCGATTTACCCACTTCATTCCATCTCCCCATTTGCTGACGAACAAATCAACCAGTGCGCCGGTCTGGAAGCAGTCAACATCGTCTGGACCAACATTGTAATACCCTGCGTATTTTCCATCCTCATATTGCGTTGCCGCAATCATCAAGTACGCATACAGCGGCTCCAGAACATGCTGATAGGGTCGAGTGGAGAACGGATTGCGTACTATGATGTCCTCATGCTTCATAGCCGCACGAATGCAGTCAGGAATGATGCGGTCGTTGGCAAAGTCGCCGCCGCCGATAACATTGCCAGCCCTGGCGGTAGAAATGGCGACATGTCCATCCGCAAAGAAGCTGTTCTTGTAGCTATGCGTCACCAGCTCCGAGCAGGACTTGGAGTTAGAATAAGGGTCATACCCATCCAATTCCTCATTCTCTCTGTATCCCCATGCCCATTCCTTGTTTAGATATACCTTGTCCGTAGTCACATTCAGGAAGGACCTTACGCAGCTGCTGCGGACGCATTCCAGAATGTTCACAGTTCCCATGACATTTGTTTCATATGTATAAGCAGGGTCCTTGTAGCTGTCACGAACTATGGGCTGTGCCGCCAGATGAAGAACTATCTCAGGCTGTGCATTATCAAACGCCGCCTTCAGCGCAGGATAGTCACGAATATCACCTATGACAGAATGAACATCCTGCTCAATCCCGGCTATCTCAAACAGGGACGGGTTTGTTGGCGGATCCAAAGAATAGCCCGTCACAATTGCGCCAGCATTCGCAAGCATCTTACAGAGCCAAGAGCCTTTAAAGCCCGTGTGACCGGTGACAAATACTTTCCTTCCTTTATAAAAGCTCAAATCGAAATTCATTAGTCTTCCCACACTTTCCAGGGTGCATTCCCAGATTCCCACAGTGATTCTAGCTTCTGCTTCTCCCGAAGGGTATCCATGCACTGCCAGAATCCCTTGTGTGTGTAGTATTTGAGCTGATGTCCAGCAACCAGCCTATTAAGCGGCTCTTTCTCAAATACAGTGGTGTCACCATCTATACAATCAAAAATCTCTGGCTGGAACACCATAAAGCCTATGTTAATAAGATCTCCGTCCAAGTCAGATTTCTCACGAAACGCATTTACATATCCATCTTTACCAACATCAAGGACGCCTTTACTCTGTCCAAAGTTATAAACAGATATTGTTCCAACACAGCTGTGTGACTTATGATACTCGACTAGCTCCCGGACATTAATATCACCCACAGCATCGCCATATGTCATCATGAAAGGCTCATAGCCTATGTAGTCTTTAATCCGTTTGATGCGCCCGCCAGTCTGCGTATTAAGTCCTGTATCCACAACGGTAACCCTCCAGGGCTCAGCGTGCTTGTTATGAACAATCATTTCATTATTGCCATTAGTGTAGTCAAAAGTAATATCTGAAGTATGCAGGAAATAGTCTGCAAACCACTCCTTAATCACATGCTGCTTATAGCCGGCACAGATAACAAATTCATTGAACCCATGCGCAGCATAGGTCTTCATAATATGCCACAAAATCGGCATACCACCTATTTCTATCATCGGCTTTGGTTTAAATGCGGACTCTTCAGAGATTCTGGTTCCGAAGCCGCCGGCAAGAATTACTGTTTTCATAATTTTCCATCACTTCCCATTAACTTTAGAACAACCCCTGCCCATCACAATCTTCAAACCAATCCTTGAATGTATCCTCAAAGCTGTAGTGGAATTTATAACCACAAGCCGCCAGCTTCTTGCCGCAGATGTTCGTGCTTACCATCAGCTTCTTTACCCGAGCAGGATGAATACCGACCTTCTTACCTCCAATGGGTCCCAGAATAGTCGCCGCTGTCATAAGAAGCCCGCCAGGAATCAGCGGGATTTTGTACTTCAACCCTGTTGCCTTTTTCATCGTCTCGCAAATCTGCTCGATGTTATAGGCAGGCTCAAAGGTACAGTTGAAGATGTCCGTACCTGGGAAGGAGTTGTCCATCATGCGATACTTGAAGAACCGAACCAGCTCTTTTACATAAATACAGGCTTTAATCGTATCCTTGCGACCTGTATACATGAAATAATGTCCCTTCATTCCTTTATAAAGTCGGGTCATATTTCCATGCTCGCCCTTGCCATACACAATACCGGGGCGGACTATAGTAAGCTCTCTCTTGGCGTCTTTGACCTGCCACAACTGATGAATCTTTTCTGCTACCAGCTTACTGATACCATAGGGCGTATTGGGGGTGGGTAGAGTCGTTTCTTCCTTCAGTTCTTCAGCAGCACCATAAGGAGCAATTGAGCTTGTGAAGAGAATCTTATTGATGCTGTGCTTCTCAGCAAATGCAGTAACATTCTCTGCCCCATAAATATTTGTCTCAAAATACTCATAATCAGCATGTCCTGGAGTACGGTGCACAGCCGCCAGATTGAAAATCACATCCTCAGCAGTCTGGGTAAAGTCAAACTCAATTGGCTTTCGCACATCGAGCCGAATATACTCCACGCCCTCGTTCTTCTCGACAACACCTGGTACAACGCCTTCTTCACCCGGCATCACGATGTCAAGATCAAATATCTTATCTCCCGGCTTCACCCACTCGTTTTTCAGAAGGTGAATCAGATGCGTTCCTATAAAGCCTGAGCCGCCAAAGATTATGTAGTTCATACTTCAAATCCCCTCTTATGTCTCTAATTTTACACATCGACCGCCGTTCAGAGCTGTCTATCCAAAAATGCTTTTTTAGTTCTATGCTTTATAACATGCGTCCTGTATGGATATTTTCAGCATACTCATCTGTTATTTCTTATTACAGACAGTACTTAATCTTATCGCTAACGCTGATCTCTTCTCCGAGCTGAACCTCAACAATATCCAGATCTGTAATCGCCTCAACCGTATGCTTACATCCAGCGGATATTTTGATGACATCGCCAGTACGAAGAATTTGCTCCATACCGTCTACGATTGCTTTGCCCTTACCGGCTACCACTGTCCAAACCTCTTCCCGGTAGTTGTGCATATGATAGGTCATATGCTGACCGGCCTTCATAGAAACCTTGACGGTCATCGAACCCGGCTGAACATCGATGACTGTGTATATACCCCAGGACTTCTCAGCATACCTTGCTTCTGTCTCAATCTTCTCGACATAAGGCTTCATCTTGCCGCTGCGTTGCTTGTCGGAAATCAGTATTCCATCGCCACTGGCGGCGACAATAAGATCCTTACAGCCCATGCAAAGGATAGGGATATTCAGCTCATTGACTACATTCGTGTTCACACAAGTCTCATCTAGGGTAGCTCTGCCCTTAGTCTTATCTGCCATGACCTCTGCCATCATGTTCCATGTGCCGACATCTTTCCAGTCACCGCTGTAGCGGAGGACCTGAATACTTGATTCTTTCTCAACCACCGCGTAGTCAAAGCTGATCTTCGTGAGTGTGTCGTATTTGTTGAAAAGGTCGCGGTAATCATCAAAGTCAATCATGCTGTGAGCTTTATTCAGCAGATACCCTAGCTTGAATGCGAAGATGCCGGCGTTCCAAAGAGCCTTCTGCGCCAGATACTTCTTTGCAGCTTCCTTGTCCGGCTTTTCCTTAAACTCCTTGACCTTACTGACACTATCAACACTCTCTGGGATGATGTAGCCATACTTCTCACTCGGCACCGTCGGCTCAATACCCATTAGTGTGAGGTTTGCTTCTCCCCGCTCTGCCAACTCCTGCAAAGTCTTTACTGCCTCGTAGTAAGAGTTATCTACATAAGGATCAACTGGGCAGACTACCACTGCCTCTTCTGCGCTCACACCCAACTCATCATGAAGATATGTTGCCGCCAGAGCAATAGCAGGGAATGTATCACGGCGACACGGCTCTACACAGATTGAGGCTTTTTCACCAAGCTGATTCTTGATGGCACTTGCCTGACTTTTGCTGGTCGCAATGGTGATTTTTGCTTCAGGATCCACCGTGGTGATTTGGCGATATACACGCTGTACCATAGACTCATAATTGCCAGACTCATCCATAAACAGCTTGATAAACTGCTTGCTTCTGACATCGTTGGAAAGCGGCCATAAGCGCTTGCCGCTTCCGCCGGAAAGTAAGATGATATTCATTTTAATACCCTATTCTAAATAATCAATCTCAACAATTCTTAACCTTTCTACCTATTTTAAGCATTTTCCTGTTCAAACTACGATGCTCCTTCACTACTTCTAGTGCTTTTTTACCTTGCATACTGACAGGACTATTATCCCATGTTGTCCAAAGTCTTTTGCCATTTCATCGCTACTACTGTATGTAAAGCAAGCTGTTCTACATAACCCCGAGTGCCTTTCAGTCACAGAGCAATCTGTAAATATCCTTAACGCTTCCAAATGTGAATGTTGGTTTTATTTTACTGTTTTCTATTTCCTCAATTGTTGCCTCACCTGTAAGGACGCAGATTGCTGTGACATCTGCATTTAACCCGGTAGCAATATCAGTGTACAATCGATCACCTACAACAGCGGTATTCGTTCTTTCAACTCCAAATTTATTTCTAATTATATTTACCATCGTTGGCTCTGGCTTTCCTATATATATTGGCTTTTTCTTGGTTGCATTTTCTATCATTTGACAAATGCTCCCGCAATCCGGTATAAATCCGAATTTTACTGGGCAAACAATGTCTGGGTTTGTTGCCAAAAATATAACATCCTGTTTACTCAGAATTTCACAAGTATTTCTTATCTTTTGACCTGTCAACTCGGTATCAAAGCCAACTAACACCACATCAACTATTTCCACACTTTCCGTCACATTTATTCCCGATTCGATTAGCTCAGATATAAAGCTCTTTGTCCCTTGGCAATACACTTTGGCTTTAGGGAAGACCTTTTTTAGATAAAGTATTGTTGCCTGAGTGGATGTAAAAAAATTATCCTTATCAGCTTTAATTCCGAGCAGAGTTAATTTTTTAATATAATCGTAAACTGATTTCGATGAATTATTTGTTATAAAAACATATCGTCCCCCATAATCCACAATGTGATTAAGAAGCATCAAGGTTCCATCAAATAATTGATCTTCTTTGTAAATTGTTCCATCCATATCAAATAACCATAACTTTTTATTGCTTAAATCAGCCTCTTTTCCAAAGTAGTCTACTGTCACCATACATGCCCTCCGTCACTCCGAAAATAATCTCTCAGCTGCTGCTAAATCATCGTGATTGTCTATCTCAAGCCATTTTCCCTTAAGTGGGCAGGCATGAAATACTACTTCTTTAAAAATATCATTCAGAGCAACTTCACTCCATAATTTTAATTTATTTTTGTCCTCAATGTACTCAGCGCATTTTTTGAAAAATGCAGCCCCTCCCCCTACAGAGAACTTATATACATCTATAGACGCTCCAAGTGCTTCATCTTTTGTAATTTCTTTTGAAATCTTCACAAGCCGGCCGTCTTTTTCAACTACCTTCATGGACTCTTCCATGTAGGTTCCAATATCCACTACAACAGCGTTTTCTGACTTGCACTGGAGCAAGGCCTCAATTACAGTGGCATCGTAAAATACATCAGCATTCATCATAAGAAAATCATTGCCTGCCATCGCATTTCTCCCAAGATATGCTGAATACATATTATTGGTTGTCGCATAGTTAACGCTCTCAACAATGTGAATGTCAGGGTAAGGCTTATGTACCTCTTTTTCCAGAATCTCTGATTTGTATCCCGATATTACAGTAATATCTGCAATACCGTTTTTAAGAAGATTGTCTATCTGCTTTATGATGATTGGTGTTCCGTTTACAGGAACCAAAGACTTCGGTTTGTCGTTAGTTATAGGTGCGAGTCTAGTTCCAAGACCAGCAGCAAGAATAAGTGCCTTCATATCAATATCTCCTTTCATTCACAACTCAACAGTGAGCCAGTTGTAAACATTTCTTAATCTATCTGTACACAAATCAATTTCGTGGAGATATGTGTACCTATTTGTTCGCATCAATGTAGCCTTTTGAAAACATTCAATAAATGTATCTTCATCAATACCTAAATGATTCGGATTAACATCAACTTCAAACCGTTTCAAGTATTCAACAACAGATTTAGTATCCTCTCCAATCAACCTAAGAACTGCTACTGTACCAAGTGCTGTCTGAATTCCATGCAGATTCTTTTTTTTGCTATAATAGTCCAACGCATGACTAAAAAGATGTTCAGAGCCACTGACAGGCCTACTGCTTCCAGCAAAGTCCATCGCAATTCCAGATAACACCAGAGAATTAACGAGAACCTCTACAAACTCTGGAGTAATGCAGTCAAACTGTGTCTTCATAAGTGCGTCTAAAGAGCTGCGGGACATTAGATATGCGTAACCATTCATAATATCTTGGCCTCTCCTACATGCTAATTCCCAATCTTTCAGAGCCATATAATTTGAAATTGTGTCTCCAATTCCAGCTTTTATAAGCTGTTTCGGACCATTTGCTATAACCTCAATATCTATCAAAATCATGGAAGCCATCTTACAACCAAGGCTCTTCGGTTTATCATCTTGTCGCTTTAGTACAGCAACTGGTGACGCCAATCCGTCATTTGCCGCTGTAGTCGGTATTGAAAGAAAAGGCACTTTTGATATATAAGATGCATATTTACACACATCTAAAACTTTTCCCCCACCCATACCGACAATACAGTTAACATCAGTTGCTATAACACGCTCCGCAATGGACATAGCATAGTTAATTGTATTACAGTCAACATATTCCTCTTTAAGCCGTCCTATATCTCTTATTTGATTTTTAACTAACGCACCATATAGACTGTCCACTACCGGGTCAGAAACATAGAGAATCTTTCCTGAAACTTGATTTTCCATAAGAGTTTGAGCAACTTGTCTTATACAGCCTGAATCAATTTTCAATGATTCAACCCTATGCATTACGCCACCAACCTTTCGGTGGTTTCAACAAGATGAATCAAATTTAATACGCTTCGTCTACATAAACACGATAATCTACATGACATTTACAGTTCCTCTTCTCCAAAATAAATCTTCAGTTTAATCATCTAAGTACCTCATCGTTCACGATAATCACAAGAGAACCTATTGCTACCTACCCGACTCTAGCCTTCTCTGACATATAGATATATACTTTCTCCAATTGCCCATTTTCTCTTTTTATTGCTGCATTTTTCCTGCCATACTCCATTCCTACCCCACTACCCCCTTCGCTAAACCATTACCCCTTCAGTCCCGTGGTGGTTCGATTATTATCATAAATTCCAAAATATGCCGGAGGCTATAACCATCCGTATGAGCCGGTCGGGGCTGATGAAATCAGGCTGGAGTCGCAGGTGAGACAGACCGCCGCCGCATACATACATATACAATAGTGTATGGCGGCGATGAGGCAGGGTGCCGAAAGTGTTGCGATAAATGCCGTGGCGGGTATTGGGGGCTGCGAAGCGCCACGCTGTGAGCTTGCAGATATCTTCATGGCAATTATAGCACGGTTTTCGGAGTTTTGCAATCGAATTTGCTCATTTTGGGCGGTTTGGACGACGATTTGTCCAATTATGGAGGGCTGCATAAAACATAACAACAGCCGGAGAGATTTTAGCGCAGTAGTTACTGCTGCCGAACGGGAGGGTCTGCAAAGCGAGAGTCTTACAAAAGCCAAAACGCCTCACCAAATGGGTAATGAGGCATTCTGTCTTGCGATTGGGGAGGTGCGGGACACGGGTGGAAACGAAACCCAGCCGGCAGGAGGGGTGCAAAGTCCTGCTCTTGGCGCTTTGCAGCTCCGCTGTCCCAGAGGACCGTCCCGGAGGAACTCACTCGCCCTGACCCGATAGGACGGCGCCGACCGTCATGAAGATGATTTTCCAGTCGGTTATGAAGCTGCGCTTTTCTATGTACATAATGTCGAGGTCCATCCACTCGTCAAATGTAAGGCTATTGCGGTGCGGCGAAGCCTGCCAGAAGCAGGTGAGACCGGGGGTCACATAGAGCCGCTGAAGCTCGTACTCGCCGTACTGCTCCACCTCTCTGGGAAGAGCCGGTCTCGGTCCGACGATGCTCATGTCACCCTTTAATATATTAATTAGCTGAGGAAGCTCGTCTATGCTGGTCTTTCTTATGAAGCGTCCGACTCTTGTGATTCTTGGGTCGTCCTTTATCTTAAAGACGGGACCGTCCATCTCGTTTTTGTCCATAAGCCCTTCCAGCTTGGACTCGGCGTCGGGGCACATCGACCTGAATTTGTAGAGCTTAAAGTTCTTTTGGTTTCTTCCGACTCTCTGCTGACTGAAAATCGGACTCGCTCCCGGGCTGTCTATTACTATAGCTAGAGCTACTATCAGCATAATCGGAGAAAGCACAATAAGGGCAATCAGGGAGAAGAAAACATCCTGAAATCTTCTCAAAGCCCAATACGCCCTATGTTCCTTTAGATTTTTATTCTTATCTATAGTCGCCCTTCTGCCGGAGGTTGACGCTTTTTTGTCCTTAGCCTTTTCATCGACTTCAACGCCGGTATCGGTCTTGCTAACCATACTATCCTGCACTCCCATTGTTAATCTACAGAATTAAAAAGCACTCGAGACGGCAAAGCTTATCCTGACGGGGAGCCGAGGTCTCCTGCTGATAAGCCGCCGGGACGATATGCTCTAAACGGGCGGTCCTGCACTCCGCCCTGCATCTGTCCGGACGCCTAAGCCGGGTATTCCGAAAAAGCTCAAGCTAGATTATGTAAGTTTCTAACATCAGTATGCCGTCAGTCTATCACATATAAGCGAAAATGTCAAGGCAGCCAAGGAAAATATACTACCCGTTTGAGGTTTATTTTCTCTAAAAATTATCAATAAAACTGTTCAAAATGCTGATTTTACTGGTTTGTTTGTGGATATTATGTAATTTTATATGCTTAAATCCATTAATTTTTTGCTCTTTAGAACAGCTTTACTTTGATTTATAGTGATACTGCGCTAAATCTATGCGGCCTCCTTTTTCCGGGCTTTTAATCCGTCGTCACAAGCACAAGCCAGTAAAGCCTTGCCGCCAAGCATAATGAAAGCCTGTCCGAAAAAAAGCGTCAGACAGCCGCTCGCCGTCTGACGACTTAATTTATTTCCCGGGGAATTTATCGTCCGCCGCAGTATAACGCCGGGGGCGTATTGCCACGGCAAAAGCGTTCTCCCGCCTGCCTGCACCTCGGTAGCATCAGAGCTTCCTTACTCTATAGCCTTCATAGCCTCAGCCATGTTTATTCTCCTAGTTCTGAGCATAAGCACCCCGTCTACTATTATCGTAAAGAGGAAGGTTACCACGATTGACAGGATATAGCTGAGCG
This sequence comes from Ruminococcus sp. UBA1409, assembly GCA_002305045.1. Taxonomy (GTDB): domain Bacteria; phylum Bacillota; class Clostridia; order Oscillospirales; family Ruminococcaceae; genus Faeciplasma; species Faeciplasma avium. The sequence goes on along the minus strand of DBPX01000009.1, from coordinate 81,362 downwards.
GCGAGAGTCTGCACCCGAAGTACATATTGCTTATCTTGACCTGCGCCATGACATAGTTTAAAAGAGCAATTCCCATAGGTATTCCGCAGAGCGCAGAAATGCCCGTCAGCAGGATATTCTCCCTGAAAACATAGGAATCCTGCTCATTTTGATAAAATCCCAGCACCTTTAGAGTTGCTATCTCCCTTGTACGCTCGGTGATGGTGATGTTTGTAAGGTTATAAACCACTATGAACGCCAGCGCTCCTGCACATACCAAAACTATAAATACGATATAGTTGAGGTTTTCCAGCATATTTTTGACTCTGGTACGCATATCGCTGCTTAAGGTGACGGCGGCGACCTGCTTGCTTGAGAGCAACGACGCTGCGGCACGGCTTTCATCGGAGTCCTCGTTGAAAATGATATACGCCGTGTTCATCTCAGGGGACTCCTTGCAGCTATTCTCATAGGTTTCGCTGCTTATATATATGCAGTCGGACATATAGTTGTCGTACACTCCGCTCACCGTGACCTGAATCGAGTCCATGTCGGAAGCTCTTAGGAGTATTGCGTCCCCCGCTTTAATCCCGTACTCCCGTGAGAGCCGGTAGTTTATCACCGCCTCTCCCCGCTCTGGCCAGTCTACAGCCTCCTTGCCGCTGTGAAGGTCAACAAGCGAGGTAAGAGGCTCTGAAAATACCACGAGGTCTGTGTCTGCAAGAGGCTCATCGTCTCCCGGAAGAACAAGGTCACGGCTCTCGCTTCTCACAAAGGAGTAGCTTTTTACCTCGTCCCAGACAGAAAGCCTAGTAAGCTCCTCGGCGTTGGTGCCGTCAAGCAGAGTCACCTGAGCGTCGTAGAGGGTTATCTCGTCGAACTGGTAGTCGACTATCGGCTGGACGCTGTCCCGTATGCCGAAGCCGGCAATTAAAAGCGCAGTACAGCCTCCGATTCCTATTATCATCATGAGCATACGCTTTTTATATCTTAGGATGTTCCTTATTGATATCTTGTGCAGGAATTTGAGTCTTTTCCAGATAAAGCCTATTCGCTCGATTATAGTCCTCTTTCCGGCGACGGGAGCCTTGGGACGCATCAGCGAGGCGGCGTTTTCGTTAAGGTCTCTGCGGCAGACAAGCCAAGTCGCTCCCAGGGCAAGAACCAGATATAGCGAGGTGCAGATCCCAAAAAGTCCCCAGTCGAGGACATACTCAGCCGGACGGTTGACAAGATACATTATCCTGTACACCTCCCAGATGGTCATGGGCAGGAATCTGGAGCCTATCATAAAGCCGGCTATGCAGCCGACCGCCGAGGCGCTCCCGGCGTATATCAGAAACTGCGCCGCAATTGCTCCGCCGCTGTAGCCAAGAGCCTTGAGTATGCCGTTTTCCGTCCTCTTTTCGCTCACCATCCTGGTCATAGTGGTAATGCATACGAGCATGGCGACTAAAAAGAAGAACGCTGGGAACACCTTGGCAACGCCCGAGACCACCGCAGTATCGTTTTCAAGGCTGGCATAGCCTATGTTTGCGTTTCTGTCAAGGACAAAGACCGACGGCTCCTCCAGCTCGGAAAGTTCCTCGTTGGCACTGGCTATTTTTTCCTTGGCGTCAATAAGCTCGGCGCTGGCAGACTCAAGCTCTCTTTCAGCGTCTGAAAGCTCCATTTCTGCGCTTGAAAGCTCGTCGTCCACCCTTTTTTGAGCCTCCTCGTAGTCTAAAAGCCCCTGAGAGTAGCTTCTTTCGCCATCCTCAAGCTCGGCTCTTGCCTCGCTTATAGCCCGAGATACCTCCTCAAGCTCGCCTATGGGGTCGTTTTCAAGCCTTGAAAGCTCCTCCCAGCCCTCATCAAGCTCCGCTCTTGCAGAGTCAAGCTCGGTTTTTGCCTCCTCAAGCTCCGAAAGGGCTTCAAGCCTTCCCGCCTCGTACTCCTCCCAGCCGGAGTCTATTTTCTTTTGGTTTTCCTCTATCTGCCTGGAAGCCTCCTCCATCGAGCTAAAATAATAGCTCCTTGACATCTCGTAGCTAGAAATTGCCGCTTCAAGCTCGCTCTCGCCCTTGGCTATCTCCCTTTCATAGGCGGCTATCATCTCGCTAAGAGGGGGATACTGCGCTCCGGGACTGGCTTTGAGCGCTTCCAGCTGAGCCCTGGCGTCCTGAAGCTCGGTTTTTGCGGCTTCAAGCTGCTTCCAGCCGGAGTAAAGCCCAAGGGACGCCGACTCCGTCTTGCTTTCAAGCTCACTTTTGCCGCTGTCAAGCTCCTCCTGAGCAAGAATAAGCTCGTTTTTTGCCTCCTCGAGGCTTTTATCAAGCTCCGCTCTTGCCTCCTCGAGCTGCAAAACGCCCTCGCTGTAGGCTCTTTCGCCCTCCTCAAGCTCGGCTCTTGCCTCGCTTATAGCCCGAGAGACCTCCTCAAGCTCGTCTATGGGGTCGTTTTCAAGCCTTGAAAGCTTCTCCCACCCCTCATCAAGCTCCGCTCTTGCAGATTCAAGCTCGGTTTTTGCCTCCTCAAGCTCCGAAAGGGCTTCAAGTCTTGCGCTCTCGTATTCGCTTCTTGCGTCCGAAAGCTCCGCCTTAGCGGACTCCAGCTCGCTCTCGCCGTCTGAAAGCTCCTGCTCGGCATCTGCGATTTCCCTTCTTCCGTCCTCAAGAAGCCCGGTGTATCTTCTGTCGGCAAGCTCCTCGGTCAGCTCTTCAAGCTCCTCCCTTAGGCTGTCGACGGCGTTCTCGTACTCCAAGGAGTATATATCCGCCGAGATATCAAGGCTTAGGTATATCTCGGTATAATAATCCACGCTGTAGCCCTCTATCGGGAGGTATATAAAGCCCGAGACGCTTCCCGAGCCTATCGAGGTGCTTCCACGCTCATAGTTTAAATACTCGCTGGCGTTGACCCTTCCCACGATGACATACTCGTCATAGGCAAAAAGCTCCAAGGTGTCCTCTGAGTTTTCCTCGGACAGGGCTATCACCTCGCCTATGGCGTCGTCCCCTGCGTAGAGGGAGTCTATCACGCACTCGTTCGGAGCCTCGGGGAGCCGTCCGCTCACAAGGTCCAGACCGTTGGTGCCGTCAAGAATCGTGTGGCTGTGAAGCACCGGGGAGGACCCTAAGGGGTCGCTGGCAAGAAAATCTGCGCTCACCGAGCCGTACGCCGCCTTCACTCCCGAAAGCCCGGCTACGCTTTTTACATCCTCGTCGGTGAAGCCGAGGGTGCTTAAAAGCCTGTAGTCATAAAGACCCAGCTCGCTGATATACTCCCCGGCGGTTTTGACCATCGACTCCTCGGTGACGCTCAGTCCCGAGAAAAATCCGACTCCCAGCGCAATAATGGACATGATAGCCAAAAACCTGCCCATGGATTTAAGTATAGTCCTGACGGTTGATTTTAAAAGCATCTAATCACCACTCTATTTCCTCCACCGGCAGCGGAGAGGGGTTTTCATTTATGCCGGCTATCTGACCGTTGCGGACGCTTATAACCCTGTCCGCCATGTCCGCAAGGGCGGAGTTGTGGGTAATTATCACAACCGTCATCCCGGTCTCACGGCAGGTGTCCTGCAAAAGCTTCAGCACCTGCTTGCCGGTGACATAATCAAGCGCACCCGTAGGCTCGTCGCACAAAAGAAGCTTTGGATTCTTTGCAAGCGCCCTAGCTATAGAGACCCTTTGCTGCTCTCCGCCGGAAAGCTGAGCCGGGAAGTTTCCCGCCCTGTCCTTCAAGCCGACACGCTCCAGCGTCCTGACAGGGTCAAGAGGCTCACGGCATATCTGAGTCGCCATCTCGACATTTTCAAGGGCAGTGAGATTCTGAATCAGGTTGTAAAACTGAAATACAAAGCCGACATCGAATCTTCTGTACGCCGTCAGCCTCTTTCTTGAAAAGCCGGAGATGTCCTGACCGTCTATGAGCACCCTGCCCTGGCTCAGGCTGTCCATCCCTCCTAGGATGTTTAAAAGCGTGGTCTTTCCGGCTCCCGACGGCCCTAATATGACGCAAAGCTCCCCCTTTTCGATGGTGAAGCTGGCGTCCCTAAGAGCGTTTATCTTGACCTCGCCCATGTCGTATATCTTTGAAACACCGTCAAACTCGATAAAATGCTGTATTTTTTCCATCCTACGAAATCCTCCCGCAGATAGACGCAAGCTCATAAATTATAGTCCTAACTCTTATAATATTTTAACATATAAAAAAAGCTAAAACAATGAAAATAAAGTGGAGATTGTGAAATATAGATAAAATATCGCAGGCGGCATACTCTGCGCCGACCCATTGACACCGGCTTTATGTCATGATAGAATTGTAAAAAAACCGTAGGAGCAAGTTTTATGCTGCTGTCAATTGATAACATTTACAAATACTACAACGGCGAGCCGATTCTTGGCGGCATCAGCCTGAATATAAACGAGGGCGAGAGAATAGGGCTTGTCGGGGTCAACGGCTCCGGCAAGACCACCCTTTTGTCCATAATCACCGGGAGAGTCCCCTACGACAGGGCGCCGGACGGCTCTGGAGAGCTTAATATCTCAGGCACGGCGAGAATAGGCTATTTGGAGCAGGGAGTCGGGCTGTCCTCCGAGCGCTCGATTGCAGATGAGCTAAGGCTCCCTTTTTCGGCTCTTGACGCCGAGAAGGAAAGAATGACCCAAATCGAGGCTGAGCTTGGCGCTCTTTCCGGGGAGGAGCTAAGCCGTGCCGAGGCTGAGTATGACAGGCTGAAGGCTCACTTCGAGGCAAACGACGGATATCTTATAGATGTCAAAATTAAAACGGTCCTCAACGGAATGGGCTTTTCAGGGGTCGACGCCAAGCGCTCGGTAAACTCCCTTTCAGGAGGAGAGAGGACAAGGCTTGCCCTGTCGAAGCTCCTTTTGGAGGCTCCAAATCTTCTTATCCTCGACGAGCCGACAAACCATTTGGACCTTGACACCATGCAGTGGCTGGAGGATTACCTTCTTGGCTACAAGGGAGCTATACTCACTGTCTCCCACAACAGGTATTTTCTTGATAAAATCGCCACCAGAATCTGCGAGCTTGAATACGGCAGGCTTAGCTCCTATCCCGGAAACTACACCAAGTTTGTCAGCGAGAAGAGGGCGCAGACCGCAAGGGCTGAGAAGCTCTACAAGGCGGAGCAGGCTAAAATAAAGGAGCTTCAGTTCTTTATCGACAAGAACCGTGCCAGCGCAACGAGCGCAAAGGCGGCAAAGTCAAAGCAGCATATGCTAGACAGGATATTAGAAAACGCCCAGGACAAGCCGTTTGTCTATCATAAGCCGGCGAAAATCAGCCTGGAGTACGACATCGAGCCGCCCAAGGAGGTCTTTGAGGCGAGCGGTCTTGAAATCTCCCCGGACGGCGGCAGGACGGTTATCCTTGATAGCTTCTCCCTGTCTGTAAGAAGGGGCGAGAGGGTCTGCATAATAGGTCCTAACGGCGCCGGAAAGTCTACGGTGCTCAAAGCCATCCAGGGACTCATTCCCTGCCGCAAAGGAAAAAGATTCTGGGCTGAAAATACTAAGATTGCCTACTTCGACCAGAAAAACGAGCAGCTAGACCCGTCCCTAACCGTCATCGAGGAGCTTCACAGAAGATATCCCGCAATGACCGACCAAAGCCTAAGAAGCCTTCTGGGGCGGGTGCTTTTAAGCGGAGAGAGCGTCTACAAGCCGATAGGAGTGCTGAGCGGAGGGGAGAAAACAAAGCTCAGCTTCGCACTTTTAATGCTTCGCCGGGGAAATGTCCTTATACTCGACGAGCCTACAAACCACCTCGACATCTCGACCAAGGAGGTGTTGGAGGACGCCCTCACCGAGTACACCGGGACGGTAATCCTTGTCTCCCACGACAGGTATCTTTTAAACAAGCTGGCGACTAAAATCATAGAGATTAAGGACGGTGTCAGCCGGGAGTATAAGGGCAGCTTTGACGATTACCTTGCCGCAAGGGAGCTTAGCGACTCGAAAAAGGAGGAAAAAAGGTCTTTTGAGCCTCAGAAAAAGCAGTACCGCACCAAAAGCCAGCGTGCCGAGGACGCCAAAAAGCGGCAGAGGCTTTATGAGCTGGAGGCTAAAATTTCCGGGCTGGAGGAGGATATCAAGGCCATTGAGGAGGAAATCTGCCAGCCGGACAGCTCGAGGAGCTATCAGAAAATGTCCGAGCTGTGCCTTGAGCTGGAGGACAAAAAGGAGCTGCTGAGCAGGCTCAGCGACGAATGGCTGGAGCTTTCGGAGTGAAAATCAGGGCTTGACAGCAGTTTCATATAGTGGTATTATAAAATTACTTTCATGTGATTTTATTAAACCCATCCGGCAAGCAGCCGGAGCCTGGAGGAAGAAGCTATGCAGGAATTTTATTTTGCACTGTTAGGAGACGAGGTCAAGCTCCCGCTTTACATCACGGGAGTTGGAGCTACCGACCCTGAGCGGCGTTGCAGCAGACCTACCGGCCATGTCTACAACCATGTCATATACACAGCCAGAGGCGAGGGAGTTCTCACCATTGACGGCGTGAAGCATAAAATCCCCAAGGGAAGCGGCTTCTTCATCCCCGCCTACTATCCTCACGACTACGGCTGTCAGGACGGCGGCTCCTGGGAAACCCACTGGATAACCTTCTCGGGAAGCTGCTCTGAGCTTATACTAAAGAGCCTCGGTCTTGACCGCCCGCTCGTCTTTAAGTCCTGCGACATGATGAATCTTGAAAAGCTCTGGGAGAGGATGCTCAAAACCATTCACTCCCCAAACATCAACTCCGGCTACTCCAATTCCTCCAATCTTTACTCCTTCCTTGTCGAGCTGAACAGGCTGATATCCTGCCCGGCGTCACCCAGGGAAAACCACAGGATGGAGCAGCTTAAGGTGATAATCGACTACTTCGACAAAAACTACTCGCAGGACATCTCGCTCAACGACCTGTCCAGGATAGTCAACCTCTCCCCGCAGTACATTTGCAGGATCTTCAGAGAGTGCATGAATATGCGCCCGTTCGAGCATCTGACAAAAAAGAGGCTCTACGAGGCGAAAAACCTGCTGCTTGACACCTCGCTCTCTATAAGCGACATCTCCAAGGCGGTGGGCTACAACGATTGCAGCTACTTCTGCTCGGTATTTAAGCGGCAGGAGAATGTCTCCCCGGCGGAATACCGGCTCCTCTACGCTGAAAGGCAGCTAATCAGGGAGGAGCGTGAGGCTGCCAAGAAGTCCCAGGAGGATAAGGGGGACAGCTGATAATATCGTCATTATAAGCGTAAAGGCATGAAAAGCCCCCGCCGGTCGGCGGGGGCTTTAGTTATCAAGAACAGTCATTTCCGTCCCAATTCCCTGGGGCAAATCACCCCTTCAGCACAGATATAAGGGTATCGACAGCCCTTTCCAGCTGACCGTCGGGAATGTTTAGGGCGGGAAGAAGCCTTATCTTGTTCTTTGCCGTTAATACGAGCACGCCACGCTCAAGGCAACTAAGGGCAGCCTGCTTGGCGTCAAGCTCGGACTCTATTCCTATCATGAGACCCATTCCGCAGACGCTTTTTACGCTGGGAAGCTCATTAAGCCTCGAAAAGATATATTCCGACTTTTTCCTGACCCCCGCAAGGAGGCTGTCGTCTATTCTCGAGACTATATTTATTGCTCCCGCACATGAGACGGGGTTTCCTCCGAAGGTGGAGCCGTTAAGACCGGGGGTGAATACATCCTCCACCCTCTCGCCCAGGAGGGTGACTCCTATCGGCAGACCACCTCCGATTCCCTTTGCGGTGGTTACGATGTCGGGCTGGATGCCGTAGTTCATGTAGCCGTAGAGGCTGCCGGTGCGTCCGTTGCCGGTCTGGACCTCGTCAGCTATCAGAATAAAGTCCTGCTCCCTTGAAAGCCTGTAAAGCTCTTTGACGAAATCCTCAGGAAGCGGCAGCACTCCGCCCTCTCCCCTTATTATCTCCACCATGACGGCGGCGACCTTGTTTTCGCAAAGTGCGCTCCTTAGCTCCGAGACGGTAGGCTCTATATGTACAAAGCCGGGAGTAAGGGGCTGGAAGTAGCTGTGAAAGACCTCCTGCCCGGTTGCGGCGAGGGTGGTAAGCGTCCTCCCGTGGAAGCTGTTTTTGAGCGTCAGGATGGTATAGCAGTCGCTGCCCTTTCTGTCAGCCGCATACTTTCTTGCTGCCTTGATGGCGGTCTCGTTTGCCTCCGCCCCGGAATTGGAGAAGAACGCCTTTTTAAGCCCCGTCCTTGAGCAGAGCAGACCGGCAAGCTCCGCACAGGGTCTTGAGTAGTAAAGATTGGAGGTGTGCTGGAATCTTGAAAGCTGGTCGGTGACAGCCGCAAGCCACTCCTTATCGCTGTAGCCGAAGATGTTGACGCCTATTCCCGTGCCGAGGTCGATATATTCCTTCCCGGAATCGTCCCACACCAGCGAGCCTTCGCCGTTTACTATATTTATAGGGAAGCGGCTGTAGGTGTTTGCCACATAGGTCCTGTCTAGCTCAAAAACATTCATAAAAATCTCCCTTATAAATTAAACCAGCCGGGTCAGCCCTCGAACATGGTCCCTATTCCCTCGTCGGTAAGAGTCTCTATCAGAATAGAATGGGAGACCCTGCCGTCGACTATGAACACCTTTTTGACGCCGTCTCTTATGGCATCGGTGCAGCACTCGACCTTGGGAATCATGCCGTCAGAGATGACTCCCCTTTCGATTAGCTCCTTGGTCTCCTCGACGGATATTTTGGATATTAGGCTGTCTGGGTCGTTTTTATCCGCCAGGATACCGCTTATGTCGGTGAGTGAAATGAGGCTTTCCGCCTTGAGCGCTCCCGCTATCCTTGCGGCGGCTGTGTCTGCGTTGATGTTGTAGACATTCCCGCTGTCGTCACAGCCTATCGTCGAGACAACCGGGATATAGCCCTTGTCCAGAATATCCAAAATAAGCGAGGGGTCGACCTCGGTTATTTTTCCGACATAGCCAAGCCTTTCGTCCTTGACGCAAGCCTTTATCATGTGGCAGTCAAGACCAGATAGACCCACCGCCTTGCCTCCGCAGCACTCTATAAGATTTACAAGGCTCTTATTAATCTTGCCGGCAAGGACCATCTGGACAATCTCGACGGTCTCCTTATCGGTTACCCTAAGACCGTCCACAAAGACGCTCTCCTTCCCGACCCTTTTAAGCATATCGGTTATCTCGGGTCCGCCTCCGTGTACCAAAACGACCTTGACTCCTATGAGATTGAGAAGGACGACATCCTTCATTACCGAATCCTTTAGCTTGTCGTTTATCATGGCGTTGCCGCCGTATTTTACAACCACTATCTTACCGCTGTACGCCTTGATGTAGGGGAGTGCGTGAACCAGTATCCTCGCCCTGTCGGCATTGGGTGTTTTCATATCGTACTGTCCTTTCCTGTGATAGTCCATAATCTCTTAAAAGCCTCCTTGCGGCTCAAAAGACTCCATGGAAATGCTCCCGGGCCTTAAGCCCCTTATTGTCAGGTCCTGTAGTCTCCGTTTATTTTAACATAATCGTAGGTGAGGTCGCAGCCCCATGCGGTCGCTGTCTTGTCACCCATATTTAGGTCTATATCAATTACAATCTCCTTTTCGAGAAGGATTTTCTTTGCAAGCTCCTCGGAAAACTCTATCCCGGAGCCGTTTTTGCAGACGGGAACGCTTCCCGCCCTTGACTCAAACGAGAGGTCCACCCTTGAAACATCTACATCAGCCTTGCTGTAGCCTATCGCACAGAGCACCCTGCCCCAGTTGGCGTCAGCCCCGAACATGGCTGCCTTGGTGAGCGAGGAGCATATTACCGCCTTGGCGACGGTTTTGGCTGTTTCCTCCGTCTGAGCGCCGGACACCCTGCATTCTATCAGCTTGGTGGCTCCCTCGCCGTCCCCGGCTATCCTCCTGCAAAGATATACGGTGACGGTGTTAAGCGCCCTCATGAACTCTGAAAACGCCTCGCCCTCGGAGGCTATCATTTTGTTTTCCGCCTCGCCGTTTGCAAGGATTGCAACCATGTCGTTCGTAGAGGTGTCGCCGTCGACGCTAACCATGTTAAAGCTGCTTCTTATATCGGTCGAGAGAGCCTTTTTCAGAAGCTCGGAGGAAATCGCACAGTCGGTCGTCAAAAAGACGAGCATGGTAGCCATGTCGGGGTGAATCATCCCGGAGCCTTTGGCTATTCCGCCCAGCCTGCACTCGACGCCGTCTATCTCAAAGCTGACGGCTATCTCCTTTTGCTCGGTGTCGGTGGTCATTATGCCCTCGGCGGCGGCGGAGCTGTTGTCTCCCAGACCGGCTATAAGCTCGGGAAGCCCGTTTTTGATAGGCTCTATATCCAGCGGCTGACCTATAACCCCGGTGGAGGCGACTACTACATCCTCCCCAGAGATTCCAAGACCCTCTCCGCACAGCCCGCACATAAGCCTTGCAACCTCTACTCCGTCCGAGTTGCAGGTGTTGGCGTTGCCGCTGTTGCAGATAATCGCCTGCGCCCTGCCGTTGGATAGATTCTCCTTTGTGACTATAAGCGGCGCACCCTTTACAAGATTTGTGGTGTATACCGCCGCCGCACTGGCAGGAGCTGTGCTGTATATCAGGGAAAGGTCCCTTTTTAGCTTGTTTTTCCGTATCCCGCAGTGGATTCCGTTAGCCAAGAAGCCCCTAGCGGCGCAGACTCCCCCGCCGATTATCCTTATGTCGCTCATCTCTATTTTCCTTTCAAGTTAATCTAAACAAAAAGTCCGTAGTCCCTGTCAAGACCCAAGGCTATGTTCATATTCTCAATCGCCGCCCCCGAGGCTCCCTTTCCCAGGTTGTCGTAGGAGGAGGCGAGAATAATCCTGTCCTCATTTCCGTATACAGCTACAAGCATACCGTCCCTTCCAGACATCGAGGAGGCGGATATCATTCCTCCGTGGTCGGTAAGCTCGGCGTACTTAATGACAGGGTCACGGTCATACGCCGACCTGTAGCACTTTATTATATCCTCAATCGAGGCTTTGCCGGCAAGCTGGGAGGAGTGAAGCGGCACCGTCACCTGCATACCGCTGTAAAAATCGCAGACGACCGGACAGAATACAGGATAGCTTTCCAGTCCGCATATTTTTCTCATCTCGTTAAGATGCTTGTGATTCTGGGTGAGTCCGTACATCCTGGGAGCGTGAAGGCTGGAGCCGTCCTCCCCCTCGTACTCATGTATCATGCTCTTGCCTCCGCCGCTGTAGCCGGTGAGGGAAAAGCAGCTAAGCATAGCGTCCCTGTCAAGAAGCCCGTCCCTTATAAGTGGGCTTACAAGCGCAATGAAGCCGCTGGCATGACAGCCGGGATTGGCTATTCTCTTAGAGCCGGCGATAAGCTCGCCCTGCTCCTCTGACAGCTCCGGGAAGCCGTACACCCAGCCGGGAGCCGTCCTGTGAGCGGTGGAGGCGTCTATAATCACGACCTCAGGGTTTTCTACCAGCTCCACAGCCTCGACTGCCGCCTTGTCCGGCAGGCAAAGAAATGCGATGTCGCAGGAGTTTAAAAGCCTTTTTCTTGCGCTGACGCTCTTTCTTTCGCTCTCAGGAAGCGTAAGAAGCTCTATGTCATCCCTCTTTGAAAGACGGCTGTATATCTGCAGGCCGGTCGTCCCTGCGCTTCCGTCGATAAATACTCTTTTCATATTAAGCCTCCCGAGCTTGCAGGTTTTATTCATAAAAATGCATAAATATAAATCTTGACTCCTGCAATACCATTTGAGTATACCATATGTGCTTTGGATATTCAATACCAAATGAAAAAATATGCATTTTAAAAGCAACGAAATATTACGGCAGTTGTCCTGTCGATTTGTGCATTTTTACACTAAAAGGCCGACGCCGGAAAAACAGCGTCGGCAGTGTCTGGCTAAAAAGCTTCGCCACGGTTAGCCTATTATAATCTCGCATCGGCTTTTGGGGTCGTCACGGATGATTTCCTGACAGCCTGACGCCCTTATAACACCCGAGGCGGGATTCTTGATGCTTATAATCTCCCCGGATATCTCGGCGTCGACCTCGGATTTCTCAAAGGAAAGGTCACAGCCCGAGGTCCGGCAGTTGATAAGCCTCAGATTGCTGCAGTAGCAAAGCGGCTGAGTGCCTGTAATGAGGCAGTTTTCGAGGGTCAGCCCGTCGGAGTACCAGGCAAGGTACTCGCCGTTTACCACGCTGTTTTTGACAAGGACATTGCTGCTGTGCCAGAAGGCGTCCTTAGTCATGAAGGTGCAGTCCTCAAAAACCGAGTCCTTGATATACTGGAAGGAATACTTCCCGGTAAAGCTAAGGCTTTTTACCCTGAGACCGCTCGCCTTCAGCATGAAATACTCGCTGGCGGCGGTTGTATTTTCTATCGTGATGTCGCTTGAAAACCATCCGAACTCCGGCGACAGGATATCGCAGTCGGTTATTTCGACCCTGGAGCACTCCCTCAGCGCCTTGATGCCGTGAAGCCGGGTCCCGCTTATTTTTATGTCGCTAGAGTACCAGAGTGCGGCTCGGCACAGCTCAGTCATCTCGCAGTCGGATATCTCAAGGCGGCTGTCATGCCAGAACGGATACCTGAGGTTAAAATAGCTCTTCCGGCAGACGATGTCAGAACATTCCTTGAGTGCGCTCTCGCCGTCCGCAGGACCGTCAAAGCGGCACCCTCTGACAATAAGCCTGTTCCTGCCGTAAAGCGCTCTTTCCTCGTCTAATTGCAGGTTCTCTGCCAGCTCGTAATCGGAAAATCTGTCGTTCATCAAAATATGCCCCGCTTGAATAGTTATTCACTAGGATTAATATTAAACAGTCAAGACTAGAATCTTAGGTTGCCGGGAGTTCTGGCGTAGGGAAGAACATCCCTGATATTTGCCACCCCGGTTACATACATAAGAAGCCTCTCAAGTCCGAGACCGAAGCCAGAGTGCACCACTCCGCCGTATCTTCTTAGGTCGAGGTACCACTCAAGACCCTCCTTCTCGATTCCAAGCTCCTCCATCCTCTTTTCAAGAAGCTCATAGTTCTCCTCACGCTGGGAGCCGCCGATAAGCTCTCCGACTCCGGGAACAAGAAGATCGCAGGCAGCAACCGTCTTGCCGTCGGGATTGAGCTTCATGTAAAACGCCTTGATGTCCTTGGGAATGTCGATAAGGAACACAGGACCCTTTGCAACCTGCTCGCAGATATACATCTCGTGCTCCTTGAAGAAGTCCATGCCCCACTCAACCGGGTTTTCAAACTTGACATCGGCGTTTTTGAGATAGTCGACCGCCTCGGTATAGGTTATGACCCTGAAATCGGTGCTGACGACCCTGTTGAGCTTCTCTATAAGGTCGTGCTTTTCGGCAACGAAGTCGTTTAGGAACTTAAGCTCGTCCTGACAGCTATCAAGAAGCTCTCTTATGACAAACTTCAGCATAGCCTCCATAACAGCCATGTTTCCCTTGAGGTCGCAGAACGCCATCTCCGGCTCTATCATCCAGAATTCGCAGGCGTGATACGGCGTGTTGGAGTTCTCCGCCCTGAAGGTCGGTCCGAAGGTGTAGACCTTGCCCATTGCAAGCGCAAACGGCTCCACATGAAGCTGACCCGACACCGTAAGGCAGGCGTGACGCTTGAAGAAGTCCTCCTGATAGCAGCCGTCATCCCTAATCGTGACGGTGAAGGTCTCCCCGGCGCCCTCGGCGTCGTTTCCTGTTATGATGGGAGTGTGGATATATGCAAAGCCGTTTTGCCTGAAGAACTCGTGTATTGCCTGTGAGACGACAGAGCGTATCTTAAATACAGCCATGAAGGTATTTGTTCTCGGTCTAAGATGCGGAATCTCCCTCAAAAACTCTAAAGAATGCCTCTTTTTCTGCAGAGGATAGCTAGCGTCGCACTGACCCAAAACCTCAGCCTCTGAGGCGTTAAGCTCAAAGGGCTGCTTTGCCCCGGGGGTTATCACAAGCCTGCCGGTGACTCTAAGCGAGCAGCCCGTAAGCAGTCTTGAGATATCGTCGTAATTAGAAAGCCTGCCGTTCTCGTAGACAATCTGGCAGCAGCTAAAGCAGGAGCCGTCGTTAAGCGAGATAAAGCCGATATTATTATTAGAGCGATTTGTTCTTATCCAGCCCTCAAGGGTAATCTCTGCGCCGTCGCAAAGGTCTTGTATTGGAATAAGACCCTTTACGCTTTTGTAAATCTGATCGATACTAAACTTGGACATCTGAAACAAACCTTTCTTCTTAAATCTTTCAAGCCGGAAAAGCCCTCCGGCTGGGCTAATTGATAATATATCACTTATAAAAAGTGTTGTCAAGTGGAGAGAAAGGCTCCCTTTAAAGTATCGGGAGTCATCTTTTTTTATAGACAAAATCCGCATAGCCTTTTTGGAGGGTCTGCGGACTTTGGTGAAATTTTATTGAAAATAATACTAAAATCTTCCGCCTCTTCCCGAGTATGAGCGCCCGGAGGGGGAGCGGTGGATGGTTGTGCCGCCTGAGCCTCTGCCGGAGGAGCTTTCCTTCGGTCTTGCGGTTTTTGAAAGTCTGCGGTAAAGGAAGATGTCCCTTTGGTCCCTGAGATTAAAGGAGCCGTCCTTTAGGTAGCCGGCTGCACCTGACTGTACTCCGACGCTTTTCAGCTCGGATTTAAAATAAGCCCTCAGGATTGCGGATACAATCAGCCCGAAAATCGCAGCTATCGCCATCCTTCCTGGGATTCCTCCCAGCAGGTCTGTTTCCATATCCCCGGAGTAGATAACCTCGTAATCCTCATCCTGCCGGTAGATACCGTCGCTGTCCTGCTCCCTGTTTTCGGCTATCAGCCTTTTCGTCAGGGACGAAAAGATGAGAGCGGCAGAATAGTAGCTGTCGTCTGACAGCTCAGAAACGACCGACTCATATATCAGGTCGATGTCGTCGTCCGAAAATTCGTACATAAGGCTTCCGCAGATATAGACCTGGAGCTGCCTTTGCTCGGTGTCGACGCACAGAAGGATGCAGTCTGTGTTCTCGGTGTAGCCAAAGTGAGAGTCAATAAAGCTCTCGCAGTAGGTCACTATGTCGGTTTCCAGGTCATGCGAGGTGTGAAATACCGCCCAAAAGGAATTTTCCTCGCTTACCTCCTTGAGCCTGGACTCGATATCCTCAGCCTCGTCGTCTGAGAGCATTCCCGAGTAGTCGTAAACAAAACGGTAGTAGGTATCCTCCCCGTAGCCGTCTGAAGCGGCGGCAGGCAGGGCAAGCGATATCGCAAGCGCAAGCGTCAAAAGTGCGGCGAGGGTTTTTTTAAGCCTGTTCATACTCATACCTCAAAGAAACAGAAGTATCAAAAACGCAGGGACAAAGCTTGCCAGCCAGAACAAAGCCGTCCACTTAGCCGCCTGCTTTTTGTCCATGGGAAGGTCGCCTACGAATCTTCCGGTCTGCCCGTTCATGGCAAAGGTGTATCTCTTGCCGTTCCAGCTGGTCCCAAGAAACCATACCGGCAAAAGAGCGTACCTGATGCTTGTGTTTTTCAGGGATATCTTCTCTGAGCTGGCAGTGCGGGTGCTGTAGCCGGTGACGGTGTTTTCTACCTCCCTTATACAGGAGGTCCTCATCCTGTCGCTCGCCCTTCCAAAGCAGTCCTCTGACAGCACATCGTACTTATCCGCCAAAAAGCCGGACAGATATGCCTCGTTGAAGTCGACCGCCTGGGTGAAGTCAAACGGCTCTATCGACTCCATAACGCTGTCGCTGATGCTTCTGGAGCCGTCAACCGGGACATTCTCAAAGCTAAGGCTTGCCGACCTGTAGACGGAGTAGTGAAGAGTCTCACGATAGTTATAATCCGAGTCGCTCCAGATGCGCTGCTTTGTCGCCCTGAAGCTGACGGCGGCGTCTGCGTCCGCACCGAAGAGCCAAAACGGGACATATATGCCCTTTATCTCGTCGATATGACCTTCCGCCTTGAACTCCTTGGGCAAAAACAGCTTGCCCGAGACATGCCTTTTGTAGCGCTCCTTAGCCGCCTGCTTGTCTAGCTTGAACGGGATGACGAGGTCTGGCTTGTATACTCCAGAGACCCTGCCAGACATAACCACCGGGCTGTCGCAAAAGGGGCAGACCGACGCCGCCGTGTTCTCGTCGGCTATTATCTCGCCGCCGCAGGAGCCGCATACGAAGCTTACAAGCCTCCCCTCCTCGAGCGTGCCGCCCTCAAAGCCTGCCCACTCCTCGCCGGAGGGCTCGCCCTCGAACTTTTGCTCAGCCTCTTTAAGCTCGTCGGCGCTGGCGGGGTTAATCTCGGAGTCGCAGTAGGGGCATTTTAGGCTCTGAGCCTCGCTGTCAAAGCTTATCGGGGCGCCGCATTCGGGGCACTTAAACTCTATAAGCCCGGACATCATTTAATATCCGAGTCGTCAAACCTGTCGCCGCATTCGGGACAGAACTTGGGAGGATTCTTGGGGTCGTCGGGCTCCCAGCCGCACTTGTCACAGCGGTAAAGAGGCTCGCCTGCGGGACGCTTTGAGCCGCAGCTGGTGCAGAAATTGCCCTTGTTCGCCGTGCCGCAGGAGCATACCCAGCCGTCAGACCTTTTCCTGCCGCACTCCGGGCAGAAGTTGCCTGTCGCCATGCTTCCGCAGACGCATTTCCAGCCCTCGGATTTTGCCTTGCTTTGCTTTTTGTCCGCCATGGCAAAAAGCCCCTCGACGCTCGCTCCGCCCTGATTCATAGCCATTCCCATCCCCATAAAGCCGGTCATAGCTCCGGCGGAATTTTCGGCAGCCTTTCTCATGGCGTCTGCCTGCGCTCCCGCAAGCTGAGCCGCAGCCATGGACGGGTCTCTCATAATTGCCGCCTGCTGGGCATTTCTTATGAGCTTGGCATCCTCGTCGGGGAGGGTTATAGAGCCTAGGGATATGCTTACAAGCTCGATTCCCCTCGCCCTTGTCCACTTCTCGGTCAGAAGCTCGCTAAGAGCCTTTTCAAGCTCGGCGGTGTGCGTGACCACCTGATTAGGACGGATTTCCAGCTCTGAGAGCCTGCCGAATGCCGGCTGAAGGGCGCTCACAAGCTCGGTCTTTAGCTGGGAGGCTATCTCGCTTCTTTGGAACTCGCCGGTGAAGTTTCCGCAGACATTCGCATAGAATTTGAGCGGGTCGGCGATTTTGTAGGAATAGACTCCGTTGCACCTCAAGGAAACATCTATGTCAAGGCCGATGTTAGAGTCCACCACCCTGAACGGGACGGGGCTTGCCGTGCCGAATTTATTGTCCATGATTTCTTTGGTGTTGAAGTAGTATACCCTCTGGTCGCTGCCGGTGTCGCCGCCGTAGGTTATCCTCCTGCCGATGGTTTTAAGAGTGTCGAGAATGCCGTCTCCCAGGCTGCCGGTGAAGATGCTGGGCTCCGAGGAGGAGTCATAGGTGAACCGTCCCGGCTCGGCACAGATTTCAACAACCTTGCCGTTGTCTATAATCATCATGCACTGGCCGTCCGCAACGACGACTCCAGAGCCGTTTGTAATTATGTTGTCACTGCCACGGGTGTTCGACGACCTGCCCGAGACCACCTTTTTCCCCTTTACGGCGAGTATCTCGTCGTCCATCGAATCACAGACGAAATACTCCTTCCAGGTGTCGGCGAGCGAGGAGCCAACCGCTCCGATTACTGCTTTGATAAGTCCCATAAAAATCTCTCCTTTTAATTTATATTTTCCGTCCCGAGGGCTTTGCCGCAGGACAGGTGGATGTCCTTTTTAAATCTATAGCCGAGGGTCTTGAAATATGACCGCTTTGCGCCTCTGCGGACGCCGTCAGCCAAGCTGAATCTATTCTGAGCTGTAAGCCGGGAGGGGTGAAATGTTAAAAGCAGCTGCAAGCTAATTCTATCGGATACAGGACAGCTCAGGCTCTTGGATTTTTAGGATTAGTCGGTTTTTCAGGATATTTTGCAGCAAAAAACGGCAAACCGACACGCCCTGGCGGGATAGTGCCGATTTGCCGGTCGGGATTCTGGCGTTAAGCCGGTTATCCGTCAGATGAGGCTGAAATTACCTTCTCTTGCTTACTACAACTGCGGCAGCAGCGATAGCCATAGGAACGAGAGCCAGAGCTATGCCGGTGTCAGCAGGAGCGGGGGTTGTGGTGTCCTCAGCAGTAGTAGTGTCCTCTACGGGAGTGATGTCCTCTGCGGGAGCGGTGTCATCAGCGGTGTCCTCGGCAGGAGCGTCGGCTGATGCGCCCTCGGTGTAGGGAGTTCCGTCAGCCATTACACCGTTGTATGCGAGGTAGGTAATGTCATAGGTTGCACTGGTGAATGCATCGAGATACTTAGCATGCTCAACAGGGTCGGAGCTTCCGGTAGCTGCAGAAAGGTCAAAGATGATAGAAGTGCTGTTTCCTGCAAGACCCCAGTCCTCCTGGGTTGCGCTAAGGCTGGCGGTTACAGTTTCGCCGGGAATTACGAAATCATCATAGCCGTCAGCAGTGATAACTATATCAGTGTAGCTGAAGGTGATGGTGGTGGACTCGCCGTCGTTCTCGATAGTATCGTCACCAATCTGAGTTCCAAAGGTGATGGGTGCAGACGAGCTGAGTCCGTCAAATACGAACGGGTCGTCTGTCATGATGGTAGCAGTCCCGCCAAGGGGAATTGCAGCGGTGAAGGCAGCAGAGTGCCATGACCAGTCACTGTTCGGCTGTGCAAAAATCTGAACGGTGATCGAGGCTGTGTCCTTGAGTGCAAACACATTCACGGTGAGAGCCGCAACAAGCATCAGAGCAGCAACAGCAATTGCAAAGATTCTTTTCATTGTTCTTTCCTCCCAGAGATAAGTTTAACTTTTTTTATTTGCTACAACGGCAAGAGCCGCTATTGCCATGGGAACAAGGGCGAGGGCTATCCCGGTATCGGCAGGTGCTGATGCAGCATCGTCAGCGGGAGGAGTGTCCTCTGCGGGGGTGGTGTCATCTGCAGGGGTGGTGTCCTCTGCGGGGGCGGTATCCTCGGCAGGAGCCTCTGCGCCTGTTACAATTCTGAAGCTCTCGAGGGTTACATCGCCGTCAAAGATGAGCGCAACATTCGCCCAGCTGCCAAAGCTGCCGGAGGTAGCTACAGGCATTGCGGCGATGATGTCGGCACAGGGGATGGTGGCAACATTCTTGCCGTCAACCTCAACAGGAGTGATGTCGATAGCGGAGTCGGTAGAGCCGTTCTCGCTCTGGATGACAAACTGGTTGATGGTTCCAGTGTAGGTTATGATGAGCGTAGAATCAGGAGTGTTGATAGCGTTGAGAATGGCGTTGAACTCGGAGCCGCCGCCAACCCAGTTAGTAGCGATTCTGGAGTATGCCTCCTGCATTACTATCGGTCCGGGAATAGGAAGGCTTTCCTGATACTGACCCTGAGTCGTTGTCATGGAGTAAAGCTCCTCCTCGGCGAATACGCAAACGGAAGCCGCAAGCACCATAACGACAGACACTGCTATTGCGATAATTTTCTTCACTTTTTCCACCTCCAAATATTGTACAGGAAAATCAGGCATAATCAGCCCGATTCTGACACTAGATATTATAACAGCATCCGCCGGCTTTGTCAATATAAAAATATGCACAAAACACAAATTCGGCTATATGGGGCAGACAGAAAGAAAGACAGCACCGCCGGGACGGTGCCGTCTTCTAAGAAAGGTAAGTAATGAAAATAATACCTTGAAATAAGCCTGCGGCAGATTATCTTCTCTTGCTTACTACAACTGCGGCAGCAGCGATAGCCATGGGAACGAGAGCCAGGGCTATGCCGGTGTCAGCAGGAGCAGAGGTTGCGGTGTCCTCTACAGCAGCGGGGGCGTCCTCAGCAGGAGTGGTATCCTCGGCAGGAGCCTCGGTTGTGGTGTCCTCTGCAACTATCGGCTCATCCTCGATAACTATGGAAACATTGGTAATCTTGTAGATGCCCTCGCCTGCACCCTCGTTGCAGATGATGTGGGGCTTACCCTTGCCAAGAGCGTCAGCAGCGGCAAGAAGATCATAGATAGGCTTGCCGGGCCACTTGATGGTGATGCCGTCGTCGTAAACGCAGTCTACAAGAATAGAAGCCTCATCCTCGGAGGTGTGACCTGCGGTTCCGAGCTGAATCCACTGGCATGCCTCGTCTACAGGGTTGGGATAAACTCCGCTCCACCAGGAATCGAGAATGTTGAACTTCTCCCACTCGGTTTCGCTGAACTCGATGTGAGTCTCAACGCTTCTGGTGATAACAAGGTAGGCGTTCTCATTGTTTAGAAGCTCGAAGAAGTTGCCATCCTCATCGGCCATGTCGCTCTCGGTCCAGTTACCGGCATCCCAGAACGGAAAATCCTCAGAGTAGACAACCTCTGCGGCAAAGGCAGTCAGCCCGAGAGAAAATACAAGGCAGAGTGCGATTGCGATTGATACGATTTTCTTCATTTTGTTTTCCTCCTAAAAATAATAAAAAATTCGCCAAATTCATTGTAGCACTCAGAAAATTAAAAGTCAATAGATTTTGTAAAAATAATCAATGTAAGTCTTATAAGACCCGACAATCCGCAAAAAAAGCGTGGTTTTAACTATTTGCAGGGAAAAACCAGGAGGGGACGGACGCCGCCGTCTCCTCCGTGATATTAAAATATTAAACAGTATTCAAGGCGTCTTTAATATAATATAATTAACCCAGCCACGGCTCAGCTTTTCTTTCCGGGAAGCTCGACGACCTCCCAGAAGGCGGACTTGAGCCTATACTCGGCGTCCATAAGGAATGGATAGTTTGTCCTGCCCTCTACCGGGTAGCCGTTGAGCCAGGTGTCGCCGTCGTTGAAGCCCCAGAACACAACCGAGTCAAGAAGCCCCTCCTCGGCGAGGTCTATGAACATCTCAAACAGCTCGACATACTTGGCGTTGAAATCGTCCTCTATCTTGCTGAAGTTTATCTCGGTGGAGCTGTCGTTCCAGGAATAGCAGGACATATCCAGCTCGGTGACCTCAATCACGAAGTCGGGGTTTATCTCCTTGAGCCTTGCCAGAATCTTGATATTCTCTCTTGCCGCCTCGACATCCATATCGATTCCCACATGCATCTGGAGTCCCACGCCGTCGACCGGGACGCCCTCCTCAAGCATAGACTTGACCATGCTGTACATCTTTATCGCCTTGTTGGAGTCGCTTTCAAGGCTGTAGTCGTTGATTATCAGCCTGGCGTCGGGGTCAGCCTCCCTTGCGGTCTCGAAGGCTATCTCGATAAAGTCGTACTTATCGCCGTCCCCGTCGTAGTCGCCGACTATCTTAATCCAGTCGGAAAAGCGCATTCCGCCACCGTCAAGCACCTCGTTGCAGACATCCCAGGTGTCTATCCTGCCCTTGTATCTCGAGACTATCGTGGTGATGTGGTCCTTCATCCTCTGGACTAAAAGGTCTGCTGACGCCTCCTGACCGTTGTCCTCAAAGAACCACTGCGGGCACTGGCTGTGCCATACTAGCGTATGCCCACGGAGTATCTTGCCGTTTGCCTCGCCGAACTCGACAAAGGCGTCGGTCGGACCGAAGTTGTAGGTGTCCTCGGTGGGGTGAATCTGGTCGGGCTTGGTCTCGTTCTCCATGACAAAGGTGTCGTAGTGCTTGACAAGGAGGTTAAACCTGTCGCTTGTCTGGTCGGTGAGGTCCCAGGAGTTTATAGCCGCTCCGATATGGAAATAATCGGAATACGCCTCGTAAAGGGAGGGCGTCTCGGCGTCATATGCATACTCGGGACGGCTTTCGCCGCAGGAGACAAGCATAGCAAGCGAGGTCACTGCCGCCAGCAGTCTTAGCGAATTTTTGACTTTCATATCAGATCCTCTTTTCCTTTTAAAATTAAATGCTTTGATTCAAAGCATAATAATCCATAAGAAGCTCGGTCACACGGTAGTAGATGAGTATACCCTCCTCGACATCGTTCGACTTCAGCATAGCGTCTGTCAGCGCCTCGGAGACCGCCTGAACCGTCTCGGTGGGGATTATCTCCTTGTCGCTGTTGGTCTCCCAGTAGTCAGCCCGGTAGGAGTAAAGGTCCTTCTCCCAGACCACATCCGGGACCTCTGACACAGCCTCTCTCAGCATAGGCTCGTACTCCGTTCCCAAAAGCTCGGAGGCGTTTGAGTAGAGGTAATAAAAGGCGTCAAGATATGCGCTGTACCTAAGAGCCGTGTTTTCTGAGCGGGTGCAGGCTAAAATCGCAACGAAGCTCGCCTCGTCCTCCTGTATGACTCCCTTGAGATGGGAAAGCTCGTGGCAGAGGGTGCAGGGCTTTGAGATATCCTGAGTGTCCCTGTTATAGGTCGCCTCGAAGGCAAAGGGTATGTATAACCCTATTATCCCCTGCTGAGACATAAAGTAGGAGGAAATTATCGGCTTGGGACTAGGATAATAGCCTGACAGCATCAGGTACTCGCCGGCAAGCTGGCTCATGGCTGTCTTGCAGTCCTCGATGTAATCCTGCGTCTTTAGGACTATGTAGCCCTCTCCGTCCCTTTCAAATTCATCCGACAGCTCGCCAAGCCTTTTTGCAACCGCTCCTAGGGTGTCAAGAAGAAGTTCGTTTGTGTGCTCTGAGGCGGGAAGGTATCTGTCAGAAAAGGTGGAGCACTGATACATTATGAAGCAGCCAAGGGTCTCAGTGGCAAAGATGTAAAGAGCTATCCATAAAACGGTTTTGGAAAGTTTAAGAAGCACCCTTTTTCTAAGCCCTGCCGAGCGTCTTTTTAATACGAGAAACAGAACAAGAGCGGGGATTCCGAGAAAAAACGCCGCAACCGCCAAGGCAATCATAAGCTCCCCCAGCGAAAAGGGAAGAAGCCCCGACAAAAAGATAAAGGGAGTTGATATCACGGGATATATCTTCCCGACATAAAAGTCGGAAAACTGAGTGCTCAGCCTCGCCAAAATATTTAAAGCTGCAAAGAAGGCGAAGCCGGCTATTAAAATGACCGTCCCCCGTTTTATAGCCCTTTGTCCTCTCATCGAAATACCTCCCGGACTAATCCAGCTTCTTATCTACATTAATTACAAAATAAAACCTGCCATCGACCGAGGAAAACTCCTTTGACAATAGCTCTCTTAGCTTATCTAGGTCGTAGCTTTTGCCGAACGGCTCCACAATGTCAAACAGCACATTTGTGTGGGTAGGACCGTCAACCAGCCTAAAATCGTGGAATCTTAGCTCCGGGTCAAATTTATTAAGCCCCGCCGCCGTCAGCTCGTAGAGCTTATGCCTGAGGGGATTTGAGACATCCACAGGGTCCATGTGAACGGTGAGCGAAATCCCCAGCTTGGAGTACGCCTCCCTTTCTATGTTGTCGACAAGGTCGTGGATTTTTATGATGTCCTTTTTAGCGTCAAACTCTATATGTATGGAGGCAAACGCCGCTCCCGCTCCGTAGCTGTGGATTATGAGGTCGTGCCTGCCTAGAATGTCCTCGTTGCCGTCTATAAGGGAGCATATGGCGTCGACCTGCTCCTTGGTGGGAGGCTCTCCAAGCATCGGTCCCAGCGAGGACCTCACCATCCCTATAGCGGAGATTATCACGAATACCGATACCAAAAGCCCGACATAGCCGTCTAAATTCACATCAAAGAGCTTCATAAGCACCATGCTGAAAAGCACGGACAGCGTGGATATGGCGTCGTTTCTTGAGTCCATGGCGGTGGCTCTAAGAGCCATGGAGTCTATAAGCCCTGCCATCCTCCTATAGGTCAGCATCTGCCAAAGCTTTATTATCACCGCCGCAACAAGCACGGCTATGGTCGCCGGGCTGATCGTAAGCTCCCCAGGGGATATTATCTTGTCGACAGAGCTTTTTGCAAAGAGCACTCCTATCGACAGGACGAAAAGCGCAACTATGAACGCCGTTATCTGCTCATACCTTGCGTGGCCGAAGGGGTGGTCCTTGTCGGCAGGGCGGTTTGAGAGCCTGAAGCCTATCATAGTAAGCACCGAGGAGGCGGCGTCAGAAAGGTTGTTGACAGCCTCCGCCACTATGGTTATGCTTCCCGAGAGCAGTCCTATAGTCAGCTTCAGAGCGAAAAGAATAAGATTCGTGGCTATTCCGAACAGCCCAGCCGCAGTTCCGTATCTCGCCCTCACCTGCGGGTCGCCGGTGTTTTTATAGTCCTTTACCAAAAGGCGTTCTATCAAAACATTCACCCTCACACATCACATATAATGATATAGCATTTTAATTAAAAAATCAATAAGTAATTTAAAAAAACCGTTCAGACCCTGGTCTGCTCGTCAAGGGTCATCTCGTAGGCGGGAAGATAATCCCTGAGGAAAAGCTCGACCTCGCTCATTCCCATGGCTTTAAGGCTTTCCAGAGTCTGCCTCTCCGCCTGGGAAAAATCGGTGTTGCCTGACCTTCTTTCCTCTATGCACTTTATCAGCGCAGACAGCTTGTCGGCAGCCTTTACTATTTTTAGCAGCTCGACGGTATCCTCTGTAGGCTCAGGCTCAAGATATCCCTCGTAGCGTGGAGCGAGGTAATCGGGCAGAGAGCCTATAAGCGTCCTCACGGCGGCTCTTTCGGACTCCCTGTAGGCGTCCAAAAGTCCCTTGGAGGAGTATTTCACAGGGGTAGGAAGGTCCCCGGTAATTATCTCGGGGAGGTCGTGGTAAAGCGCCAGCATGACCGCTCTTTCGGTGTCCACCACCGTCTCGCCGGAGAGATTTCTAAGCTCGCAGAGCAAATGGGTGAGATACGCCGTCTCCAGAGTATGCTCGGCGATATTCTCCTGACGGCTGTTTCTCATAAGCCCCCAGCGGTTTATATACTTCATCCTCGAAACCAGCGCAAAAAAGCTTATACTGCTCAAAGGTCGTTTACCTCCTTGGGATTTGGATTGTAGTCCTCGTTGTCAACGGCGTAATCTATTACCTTGGAGTAAAACGCCGCAGGATTTTTCTCTATCTTCTGCTTTAGGACATTCGCCTGGTCCTCGTCAAGGGCAAAGAGCTTTAGCTCCATCAGGACAAGCTCGCCCTCGGTACAGCGGCAGGAGACGGTGTAGCCGATGCTCTCCTTCTCGACGCTGAGCTTGACATCGTTGTCGTTTTTAAGCTTGGCAAAGAACTTCATCCCGGTGGACAAAATCCTGTCCCTTGTGCTTTTTGGCACCATCCGCTTGAAGTCGTTTGCACCGTGCTTCGCCCTCTCGGTGAGGATGTAGACCTCCTTGCCGTCCCGGTTTTCAACCACTATCAGCCCGGACTCTATCATCTGCTCTACAGCCTCTGAGTAAAGAAAGTAGTTCACAGAGCCGTCAAGCGTGAAAATCTCGTCAAGCTGCGCCCTTGTCACCGGCATTGCCATCTGCCAGAGAAAATATGCTATTAAAATCTTAGCCTCGTACCTGTCGTCAATATGTATGCCCGGCTCAAAATACCAGCTGTTTCTTGCCATCCGATTTCCCCCTTAATTCATCCGTCAAAGCTTTTTAAGCCTTGCAAAGTTCGCCATTATCCTTTTAGTGCCTATCCTGTCGAAGGCTATCTCAAGAAGCAAATCGCCGGACATCTTCATGACGGAAAGAACGGTTCCCTCGCCGAAGATGTTATGCCCGACCCTCTCGCCGACGGAAAACTCCTGCGTCTGCTGGCTGACCCGTTTGTCCTTAAGGCCGCTCATTGCAGCCCTGAAGCCAGCCGTGCCGGAGCCGCTCGAGGAGGCCTCCCTGCTCCTTACAGCCGGCTCCTCCCCCGCTTTTGTTATGCACTCCCTTGGAAGCTCGCCCAAAAATCTTGAGGGAGGGTTAAAGGAGGTGTTTCCGAACAGCATCCTTTTTCCGGCATGGGACAGAGTGAGCCTTCTTCTTGCCCTGGTTATCGCCACATAGCAAAGCCTTCTTTCCTCCTCGATGTCCGCCTCGGACAGGCTCCTTGAGCTTGGGAAGATGTTTTCCTCCATCCCCACGACAAAGACATTGTTAAACTCAAGTCCCTTTGCGGAGTGTATTGTCATCAGCGAGACGGCGTCGTCCTCAGGGTTCATCTCGTCGATGTCGGTGTAGAGCGATATCTCCTCCAAAAAGCCCGAAAGGCTCGGCTCTGACTCGTTCTCTGCGTATTTTGCCATCGTGGATTTAAGCTCGTTTATGTTTTCAAGCCTCTGGCTGCCCTCGTCGCCCTGGGATTTGAGCATATCTAGGTATCCGCTGTCCTCAAGAAGCTCGTCTAAAAGCTCGGGAAGCGGCAAAAGCTCGCTCTTTTCCCTGAGAGCCTCTATCATGCTGTAAAACTCTGTCATCCTTGACGACGCCCTTTGAAGCATCGGAAGCTCTGCGCTCGTTCTCATGACCTCAAGCATGGATTCTCCTAAGCTCTGGGATATTCTCTCAAGAAGCTCGACGCTCTGCTGACCTATCCCTCTTTTAGGCTCGTTTATAATCCTTTTCAGCCTTACCGAGTCGGAGCCGTTGTTTATGACCGAGAGATAGGCGATGATGTCCTTTACCTCCTTGCGGTCGTAGAACTTGACGCCGCCGTAGACTCTGTAAGCCGAGACTCCTCCCGCTATCAGAGCCTGCTCTATGGCGTTTGACTGGGCGTTCATCCTGTATAAAACGGCGTTGTCGGAATACCTGCCGCCCGACCTTACCGACTCAAGAATCCGCTCTACCACCATCCTAGCCTCGGAGCGCTCGTCCTCAGCGCTGAAAACCGTCACCCTCTCGCCGTCTCCTAGGTCTGTCCAGAGCCTCTTTCCCTTTCTGCCACGGTTGTTTTTAATGACCTCGTTTGCGCTTGTAAGGATGTTCTGGGTGGACCTGTAGTTTTGCTCTAGCCTTATCACCACGGCGTTTTTGTACCTTTTTTCAAAGCTGAGGATGTTCTCGATGGTGGCTCCCCTGAACTTGTAGATGCTCTGGTCGTCGTCTCCTACCACGCAGATGTTGCCGTTTTCCGAGCTAAGAAGCGAACAGAGCCTGTACTGAATCGTGTTGGTGTCCTGATACTCGTCTACGAGTATGTATTTATAGAGCCTTCTGTAGTGCTGGAGGATATCAGGGTTTTCCTCGAACAGCCTGACGGTAAGCAGTATGATGTCGTCAAAATCCACCGAGTTGGACTCAAAAAGCCTTTTCTGATACAGGCTGTAGATTTTTGCTATCAGCTGCCTTCTATAATCGTCAGCCGAGAGCCTTGCGTACTCGTCAACGCCACAGCTTGACTCCTTTGCCGAGGATATTTCTGATAGCACCGACCTTGGCGGCAGCATTTTATCGGAGATGTTAAGCTCCTTCATGCAGTCCTTTATCAGCCTTACGGAATCGTCGGTGTCGTATATCGTGAAGCTGCCGGTGTAGCCAAGAACGGAAATCTCCCTTCTAAGAATCCTCACGCAGGCCGAGTGGAAGGTCGCCGCAACTATCCCCTGTGCGGCTCCCTGAAGCATTCTGTCAAGCCTCTCCCTTAGCTCCCCTGCCGCCTTGTTAGTAAAGGTTATGGCAAGGATGTTCCAGGGCTTTACGCAGTCTCTGGCTATTATCGACCTCAGCCTGTCGCTGTCGTCGGACTCCTGCGAGGCGTATGCTCTTAGGAAGGCCTCGTCCCCGTCGGCGAGACTGTCATAGCCGGTGTTGTCGCTGTAGGCGTTCCCGAAGTATACCATATTAGCGACACGGTTGACTAGGACCGTGGTCTTTCCGCTTCCAGCTCCAGCCAGAATCAAAAGGGGCCCGTTTATCGTGTAGACAGCCTCCCTCTGCACTGGATTGAGTCTGCAAAAATATCTGTCAAGGCACAGAGCCTTTATCCTGCTGTATTCTTTTTCTGTCATGCCATCCTCCGGATTGTATTAGTCTCCGCCCGAGCGGTAAAGGTCAAGGAGCTTATCTAGCCCAGATTTTCTGCCGTTGACCGAAAATGCTTTTCATAGCCGTTCCTAAGGGCTTATCAAGCCGGGAGTCTTGCGTTTTGCCGCTTGCGGCGACTTCGTCCAAAAGGCAAAGGCTCCCTAATAAATCTCAAGCGCAAATCAGTTAAGCTTTATTATATCACAAAGAGGTCCAAAAGAAAATAGAAATCCAAGATTAAATTTATTCCAAAATCGAGATTAAATATATATTAAAAGTCTTTACATACTGCATATTTATGGTGTATACTGTTTTTATGTTCATAATTATAATCATAATCCAGCCAGGAGCGGCATACAGCTTCATAAAACAGCCAATAATCCTGCTTGATAGATACGAAAGGATGCCGGGATGAAGGTTTTTAACGACAAAAAATACAATAAGATTTTCAAATACTGCTTCGCCTTTGTGATGCTGACGCTTGTTATCATCGTGGTGATTTTCCAGTGGGACATCGTCAAGTCGCTGGTGTCAAGCATCTCCCACATATTCTCGCCGGTAATCTGGGGAATGGTGATAGCCTTTATCATGAACCCGATTATGAAAAAGACGGAGGGCTTTTTAAACCGCAGGGTGTTTAAAAAAAGACCCGCACCCCGTGTCGCCAGGGCAATTGGGGTAGTCTGCGCCTCGGTGATATTCATAGCGGCTATTGCGGCGATAATTCTTTCAGTAATCCCAGAGCTGATTTCAAACATCCCGGGAATCTATGACGGTCTTATGAACGAGGCTCTTCCTCAGGCGGAGAGCTGGATAGTTAAAATCCTTGACGACAACCCGAGCATTGCAAATGTCGTCACAAACCAGCTGGATGAGCTGACAAGAAACCTGGGTCAGCTGATAAACGGACTCGTGCCGCAGCTAAGAAACCTTTTGACATCGGTTTTGGACTTTGCAAACTCGGTTAAAAACTTCTTCTTCGGCTTCATCCTGGCGATATACTTTCTTTTCAGCAAGGAGCTTTTACAGGCTCAGGCTAAAAGGATAATCGTGGCCTTGTTCTCGGAAAAGACCTATCACAGCATCTTTTCAATTACCTCCAACACAAACCACGCCTTCCTCAGCTTCATCTACGGCAAGATATTGGACTCCTTGCTCATAGGACTCCTCTGCGGGCTGTTTATGATGATATTCAAGATGCCGTATGCCATGCTTATAGCGATTATCATCGGAACGACAAACATAATCCCGGTTTTCGGTCCGTTTATCGGAGCGATACCCTCCGCCGTTCTGGTGCTTATAGCCGACCCCGGCAAGGTGATATGGTTTATACTATTCATAATAGCTTTGCAGCAGCTGGACGCCAATGTGATAGAGCCTAAGATTCTAGGAAACAAAATAGGGCTTTCCTCCTTCTGGGTGCTGTTTGCGATACTGATATGCGGAGGACTGTTCGGAGTTGTCGGAATGATAATAGGAGTGCCTCTCTTCGCCGTCATATTTGACACCATCAACTCGATAGTCGAGACAAGGCTCCGCAGGAAGAATATGCCTACCGACAACAGCTACTACTCCATGCCGGGAGTCAGCATAGGCTCGGCTGACAGCGGTGAGGACGCCCTCCCCGACGGTCTTGAGGATTCCGATTCTTAAAAGCCGGAGGGTGAAAATCAGCCGTCAAAACCCTAAAATTGGTAAAAAAATAAGCCCGAGGGCTTTTTGTCGAGGCAGTCTTAGAGTCTCACGGCAAAAAAATAATGGAGCTGATACCCGGATTTGAACCGGGGACCTCATCCTTACCAAGGATGCGCTCTACCGACTGAGCTATATCAGCACCATCCATGTACGCAAGCCGTACAACGCTTGCTATTATACAACAACGCAATGGGTTTGTCAAGTGCTTTTTTAAAAAAATCCTGTTTTTTTTGGAAAACGCCCAAGCCCCACGCTTTATATACGCCTGAAAGCTCTCGCTGGGAGCTCCAAAGAGCAGCCCTGAGGGGTGATAGAGTCTTGTAGCTCTATCACCCTTTTTTGCAATTTGCCGCCTGCGCCGCCGCTAGAGCCGCAAAGGCGGCCGCAACTCCGTAAAAGGCGGGGCTGTCCCCGACGGCGGCACAGATTACAAAAAGCACGGCGGTTATTCCATACAAAGCGGCGCTGATTTTGTTTGAGTCCATTACAGCTAATCTACGCTCTTTAGCACCATTACAGCCCTTGCAGAGCCGGTAACGGTTACCGTAACAAGCAAAAAGCCCTCTTTATAAAGCTCGTTAGCCCTTTCCTCAATTCTTTTAGCCATGTCCTCAGCCCTGGGTGAATACTCTATTACTACTGTTTTGTACATATTCTGCGCCTCCTCATTTTTTACGGCTGACCCTGCCGACCTGATATAATTATACCGTACCCTAGGAGGCGTTTATATCACGGTTAGCTAAAATTCGTGCAAAGGACCTGTAAGCTCGCTTAGGAGACAGCCGCCAAGCCGCTCTTACCGGCTTCCTCCTCGCTGCCGCTTTTAAACGCCCTGTTGAACTCCGCAACCGCAGACTCTATAAGCATCCTAAGCTCAAGCTCGGTGATATTTATTCCTCTGTCCCCGAGCATCTCTGAAAGCGCCTCGACAGCCTTTTTGAGCTTCTCCTCTCCGTGAAGGTCCTTGTATATCTGCTCGACAGCAGAGACTACCGTTTTTGCAAGGTCCTGCTTAGTCCTGTCGTTGATGATTCTTGTGTACAGCCTCTTGACGACGACTCCTAGATATCCTGCCGCCGCAGTTACCACGGCGTACAAAATCGTACTGCCATACTCTGAAATAAACTCCCTGAACAGCTCCAACGCTATCCCTCCCTTTGCCTAGAGATTGTTAAGTCCTGCATTTTTTATGATTTTAGCATAGTCCTTGTAGGAGATGTTGTGGTCGAGCCTGGATTTATAGACCGAGGGCAGTATCACAGAGGAGGAATACTGCCAGATTCCCAGCACGGGATGCGTATAAAGCTCATCCCTTCTTTTCTCCGAGGTGTAGCACGCCAGCCAGACATCAAAATGCCTGAGTCTACTCATATCCAGACAGTTTTTAATGAAATTTGCATAGCTGTAGAGCATAGTGTAATACCCCGCAGACTCCACCCTCTCCATAAAGCTAAGGGCTATGTCGGTGCAAAGGCTTTTTCCAAGCTTTTTCTGACTGCCGTCCTCGATGTCAAACGCCACCGGGTAGCTAAGCCTTTTGTCCCTTATCCAGCCAAGAAAGCACTCCGCCTCCCTTTTAGCCTCTGACTCGCTTTTGGCGTAGCTGTAGTGGTAGGCTCCCACCTCCAGTCCCGCCTGCCGTGCTGCCTTGTAATGGCTTGAAAAGGCGGAGTCCTCCTGACCGGGATACATTCCGTACCCCGCTCTTAGCATGACAAATTCGTAGCCAAGCGCCTTAAGCTCAGAAAAATCCACCTCTCCCGCCTTTTGATGTTTTGAAATGTCAATTCCCAGCAATCCTGTCATCTATATATCAAGCCTCCAATCTGATTCTAATCAGTCTACTCGCCGACCAGCTCGATAACCGAGGACAGCCGTCCGTCCTTTAGGACGATGCTCTGACCGACGAAAATAAAGCTCTCATGCCTTGATCTGTCCTCCAGCCTCTCAAGCTCAATAATATCGCCTATTTCAAGCCTCGGGTCGAATCTAGTCTCGATTTTGAGCCTGTGCCTGAGATTCATACCGAGCAGTAAATTGTCGCTTATTGTCTTATTCTCGGAGGAGGCGGTGAAGTCGTTAATCAGGGACTGTGCATACTCTCCCGGTCTGTACACCCCCGAGGCGGACAGTGCAGACGAGCTTGTGCTCTTTTCATACAGCCTAGCCATCGTGTATGCAGGAGTATAGCTGTCGCTGACTATCCCGGTTATCTGGTTGTGGGTGACGGTAAGGGAGGCTGTGCTTCCCTCCGTCAAGAACCTGTTGACAAGGCTAATTATATTGACTCTGCCCTTTCTGTCCACCCAGCAAGACGACAGCCTTGCCGCCTGGGCAAGCTTCAAAACGCATCTTTTCTGGGTGTCTATGCCCTCCAGCATCCTCGGCTGGACAAGCGCTCCCAGAGAGTAGCTGTTGCTCATAAAGCTAAGCCCAGCGACGGCTCCCGTGGGATTTTCAAGCAGAAGGGAGAGGCTAACCGGCGAGTTTACATAAAGGCCGGTTTCATACCTTGCCATCCTTGTCACCTGGTCGCTCGCCTTAAGCCGTGAGATACTGCCCTCGTTTGAAAAGCTGTCGACGTAGAAGTCCCCCGCATGATAGTAGCTTCCGTTCACCGAAATCCATGCTGAAACAAGGCTCCCAAAGACGCTCCCCTTGATTCTCGGGGCGCAGACAGAGGGAAGTATGACCTCCAGCTTCCTTGAGCTTAGAGTAAGCCCGGTGATATCGGCGCCCTCCCATATGCTCAAGGAGGATATGTCGCCGGCTTCAAAGACTATTCCCTCCTCCGGGGTGGTGGATAAAAGTATCTCGCTTATGACAGCCCCGCTTCCTGAAATGTAAATATCAAAGCCGGTCGGCTCAAGGCTTCTGTCCGGCTTTTTTACAAATATCACGCCATCCTGCAGCTCGGACACCGAGCTGTATCCAGAAAGGTCAGCTACTACCGTTTTCTGACCGTCCGAATAGATAAAGCCAACCGATATCCCTATAGGAAGCTCGCCGGAGGAAAGAAGGCAGATTCCAACTCCGTCCGAGTAGTACATCGAGCCGCACCTTATCTGTATGGTAGCTCCTGCCGGGGAGCTTACCGTAGCCGCCGCACTGCTTTTGTCCCCGTCGAGAAGCGCCGACGCCTGCGAGTCCTGGCTGAACGCCGAGCTGTCCGAAAAGCTGGCTGTCGACGCCTGCCGAAGCTCATACGCCCGTGAGCTTATCACAATTCTGGCTCCGACCTCTCTTACCCTTAGCTCCGGGTCGTAGCTTATGCTGCTGTCCAATTCTCACACCTCGCTTTCAATCGCCGATATGGTCAGCCTTACATACTGATACTGGGAAAACGGGCAGAAGCGGCTCTGGGTGATTTTGGGAGGGTCCACTAAGTAATACTTAGCTCCCATCAGCCCAAAGAGCATAGGGCACCTCACCAGCATCCTTGGCGACGATGCTACCAGGCTTACAAGGTCCTCGGCGTCGTCAAGCCTGACCCAGCCGGTTTTCACCTCAAGCTCCCTTCTTACGCCGGTGTAGTCTACGACAATCCTTCCGCTCAGCGTTTTTGACCTGGAGCCGTCAAGGGTGTATTTCGGGATAATCTTAGTCCCGGCGGGAAACGATACCGAGCTTGAGCCTGAGCCAAATACTATCGTCTCGGTCTGATTTACAGCCTCCGCCAGAAGCTCCATTCTTACCGTCCTCAAGGACGGGTCGGAGCGTGTCCCCGAGGGGCTGGCATGGCTTAAAAAGCTGTCCCCTCTTGCAATATATACCGTCCCGGAGTCGTAATAGCAGTAGGTCCCCTCCATCGGTATGAAAATCCCTGCAAGCTCCTCGAACTCCCCGGGAGACCGCCAGTCCGTGTCGTCTCTGTAATAAACATTGACGGTTATTTTCTGCTGTCCGCCGGTCTTTAGCACCGAGACATCGGAATAGGTTAAATACGGAAGCTCGGGACGAAGCCCTCCAAGGCTCACCGAGCCTTCCTTTAAGGCGGGAACGCCGAACTGACAGAAAAACTCATGCATTGACTGTTCCATGCTCATATTCCCAAGCCTCCCCCTTGTACTGCCTGAAGCTTATCCCGCTGAACGAGGGCGGACGCTCCGCCGCCCCCGTAAGTCTAAGCTCCTGATTGTTTTCACGAAGGATTATGTCCCCGGGAGCCGCCCCGTACTCCTCTAAAAGGGTAACGGTGTAGCTTATTACCTCGCAGACTCCTCCCGCCGTCTCTGCCGTTCTTGTTCCGTCCTCCGAAAACGCCGCCATGATGTCAACCGGCTGCTCCTTTACAATGACCCTGTTGCCGTCAGCGTCTAAAGACACCGACTGCCTTATCAGCCTGCAGCTCTCCATAACCCTTTCGTACAGCAAAAGCCATCCCTCCTAAATTTTTCTAAAATCGTCCAGTCTGCTCTTAAAAATCTGTCGCCAGCCAAGAGGTCTGCCGCCGCTTGTCGCTTTTTTATAGGAGTAGCCGCCGAAGCTCTCTGAAACAAAGCCCTCCGCCGAGCCGTTTTTTGAGGCCTCATACTCCTCGATTTCAAGAACAAGGCTAAGAAAGTCCTCCGGGGGAGCCATAATCCGCACACTGCCGCTAAAGGACTCATCGGTAAGCCCCTGGGCGGGGTGCAGATGCACCCCGTCGTTGTGAAGGCTCCCCAGAATTCGGTAGTAGCAGCCCTCTGGTAGCCTGTCGCCGCAGGAGAGCGTGCCCTGGGAAATGACAAGGTCCCCCTCTATCGAATCCCTTTCAAAGTAGTTTTTTATGTGGCGGCAGACCTTAGTAATCGTCAGCTCGCTCATCAGAAGGTACAAAGAAGCCCTGCTATCTGGGTCTGGTCGACAACCTTTGCGCCGTATACATGAAGCCCCTTGACGGCGTCGGCAAATCTCTTTTCGGGACGGTATGCGCCGGTCTCGACTATCTGCTCGGCGTAGGTGCAGGCTGACCTCACCTGTGCGGTGATGGTGTAGGTGGAGTCTGACTTGCTGCAGTTGTTTGACTCGTAGATTTCAAAGCCGGCTACGCTTCCTATGTAGCCGCTTCTTAGAGCCTCGCTGCCGATGTCTCCAGAGACAAACCTGGAGTCCTGCAAAAGAAGGGCATAAGCCTCAGGAGGTATTACGATGGTTCTGCCCTCAAGGGGGACATTGTTCCTGTCAAGAATAAGCCTTAGCTTGATGATGTTCTCGTAGATGTTGTCCTTGGTGAGAGCGACGGCGGCGGAGCTTCCTATGGTGTTTTCTGTGAGAAGTCCGTCGGCTATAGTCTTTAGAATGTAGCTGTCAGCAGCGTCCTTAAGGGCGTATGCGCTTCTTGCCAGGGCGCTGTCCATCAGGCTTCCCGCTACCTGTGCGGCGTCCACATCGTCAATCTGGAAGTTAAAGTATTTTGCCTGGGAGATGACAAGGGTCTGGTCGGTGGTGCTAAGCTCCTCAGGCGCTACGATGTCGGAGCCTTTGGTGTAGTCCCGGACGGTGATAGCTCCTATCATATTTATATGCACGGTGTCGCCCTGCTGTCTTATCTCACCCTCGTAGTCACGGTTTACAAGGTTTGCGGCTACATGGGTTTTTTCAAGCGACTGAAGCAGCCTTGCGCTCCAAAGCTCGGGTATAAAATTAGTTACTGCCATTTAATATCATCCTTTCCTTTCGGACCGAAACGGCTATATATGCCTTAGGTCCTCGACTATTTTATCATAGTTTTGGTTAATCTCCCGTGGAGTCATCCTCTTTAGGTCCTCACGGGTAAAGACCTTCTCGCCCGGTTCCTTGGGCGGGTCGGCGACCGTCAGCCCGACGGTCACCGTTTTGGGGATAAAGGCTGCCCATTTCGACATTATCTCCTGCTTGATAGACTCCACCTCAAGAGGCTCTCCGTCCTCTGAGAAGCCTATTGCCTCCAGGCTGCTTATCTCGGTTATGGGAGCTATACATTCCTCCAGAACCCCGCATTCCCTCATAAGACCTGTAAGAAGGCTCACCCTCTTTTCCTTGAGGGCGGCGTCCTCCACGCCCTTTTTATAGCTCTCGTACTCCTCGCTGAGCGAGCGGTATTTTCCCTCCCAGTCCTCACTAAGGAGCGCTCTTAGCCTCTCAAGCTCGGAATTTGCCTCCTCGAGCCTTTTTGAGTCCTCCCTGAGCTTTTCAACCCCCTCGAGAGTCTGGGTATGGGCGGCTATAATCTTCTCTATGCTTATATCCCCTATGCCCATTTCCTTTAGCATTTTTCTGGTTAATGACATATTATATATCCTTTCAAATTCAAAAGACTTCCCTGACAGCCGCTATATCCCCTGACCGACTATCTCCTCTATAAGCTCCCTGACCTTCTGCTCGCCCAAGACCTCCTTAAGCAAAAGAGCCGTTTCGACTCTTGCCTTTTTGGTGTTGGCGATTTCCAGCTCATTTACGATTGTAGTCCTTGTGAAGCTGGGGCTGTCGCTTATGTCAAGCAGCTCCAAAAGCTCGCTTATAAACTCCGAGACGCTCGCCTCCAGAAGGTTTGAATAAAGGTTCATCGGCTCGTAAGCCGCCTTTATTGCGGTTGCGGTGCTGGTGCCTCCGTGGATGGTGTCGGGATTTAAGACCATGAAGTCCCTATACATATCCGACTCCAGCCTGTTTAAAATAGCCTCCCTGCTCTCGTATGGCAGAGATACTGAGTGAGCCTCCGCTCTTGCTCCGTCGTCCTCGACAACGGCGGCTCTTACTGTTCTGAGCTGCTTTACAAATTTTGCAAGGTCGATTTCATCCATTCCGCCGGCGTTTGATATCGTCCAGTATATCAGCGAGGCGTCGTCGATGTCGTTCGCATACCCGGAGGCGATCAGGTCGTGGCAGTCTATAAGCTTCTTAAAGCCTATTATCGAGGACTGCTTTCTCGGTGAGCGAAGGATTATGACCGGGAGCCTTGAGTAGTTCTCGTCGATTCTTAAAAGCTCCTCCCCGGAGGGAAGATATGCTGTTGTTTTCCTGTAGGGCTGCTTTTTTCTCAGCACCGCAGGAAGCTCGTCAGAATCCTTCATTATAAGCTCTGTGCAGCCGTCCTCCTCGAAAAGCGAGAGCCTGAGCGGTCTGTCCCTTTCAAGCTGCCAAAATCTTATTCCCGCCATCAAAGAGCCGCTCTCCTCGTCGTAAAGCGGGACAAACTCCTCCGCTCCGAATACCTCAAGCCTGTCGCTGTTCCAAAGGCCGTAAGCCGTCCCGCCGTTCAGAGCCGCAGTAAGAGCGGTCTGAAGAGCCTTGTCAAACGCCCTGCCGCCAAGCCTTTTTTTGGTGTCCGGGCTGTCAAAGCTGACGCCCTTTCCCAAAAGATACTGCACAGTCTGGGTTATAAAGCGGAAGTAGACATTTGTAGCCAGCTTGTAGTTAGCCGAGTAGTTGTCAGGAGCCGTCCCTCCCGACACGGTGTACAAAAGCTTCTGATACTTTGTTATGGTCGGATTCTGATTCCGCCAGTAGTCTATAGCCTCAAGAGCGGTTTTGTAGGCGTCGGAGCGCTTGTAGTCCCTCACGCTTTCTAGGATGAAGGAATAAAGCCCGTTTTCTGGATCCTCCTTCAACGCCCTTTTCATGTCCTGATAAGTTTTCATACCCTTTCCTTTCTTTGCATTTTTTATACGCTGTCAGCCCTGTGCGAGGGATAGGAAAACTGCCTGCCGGAGAGCACGGTCGCCACAAAGTACCTTATGTCGTCCATGGCGTGGTCGTTTTCCTTTATGACCCTGTCGGTGCCGGAGTCTTCGTCCCACCTGTAGAGCTTAAACTCCCTGAGGCTGTCCTTGCAGGAGGGATTTATCCTGATTTTCCCCTGCCTTAAAAGCCCGGCTGTCAGCCTTATTCCGCTTATGACATCGTTTTTGGCTCTTTTTACCCTCAGCTCGCCAGCCCTCTTTATCAGGGTTATAAAGGACGCCGCAGAGGGGTCCACCACCACAAAGCGGATGGGATATCCGGCTGCGAGTCTTTTAAGCTCGTCATAGTATTCCTCGTCGGTGAGCTGCCTGCCGGACGCTCTGCCGTCGTAGTAAAACTCCCTCAGCCTGTAGGCGACGCCCTCGCTGACGCACCAAAGACCTATCGAAAACGGATTCATCGTGCCGTAGTCGCAGGAGATGTAGTACTCCCCGTACTCCGGGATGTAGTCGGTGACGGCGTCCTCAGGAAGCTGATAGACAAGCCCCTCCGCCGCAGTCCACTCGCCTAGGATGTACCGCTGATAGAAAACTCCGCTGTAGCCCTGGCGGTATCTTCTCAGGGTCGCCTCCGATAAGGAGGGATTGTCCTCTAGGACAAAGTGAAGATATAGGGCGTTTTTCTCCCTCGCCTTTAGTATCCACTCCTTGTAGAACCAGTGCTCCGGGCTGTCCGGGTTGCAGCAAAACCACAGCCTTGCGCCCTCAACCGAGCATCTGGCGATTGCCTGCATGACAAAGCTCTTCGGCATGAGGACGACCTCGTCAAGAAACACACCGCCAAGCGTCCTTCCCTGAATCAGCGCACTGCTGGACTCGTCC
This sequence comes from Ruminococcus sp. UBA1409, assembly GCA_002305045.1. Classification (GTDB taxonomy): domain Bacteria; phylum Bacillota; class Clostridia; order Oscillospirales; family Ruminococcaceae; genus Faeciplasma; species Faeciplasma avium. The sequence goes on along the minus strand of DBPX01000009.1, from coordinate 43,351 downwards.
CTGCCGCCAAAGACCTCAAAGAGGTTTTTCCTTTTCCCCTGCGAGACCTCCAGCACCTTTTCAGACCTCCTCCATTTGAGGGTGTACCTCTGCCTTGGATAGGACATAATAAGGTAGGGCTGGATGATGTTTTTTATCGCAGAGTCAGCCGTTTTCCCGCAGATGCCCAGCCTCACGCCGTCAAAGCGCCTCATCGCCCAGTCGATAAACGAGACGGTCATAATGCTCGTCTTTCCCGACCTCACCGCCCCGTCGCAGATGATAGCGTCGTAGTCGGTATAGGAAAAGGCAAGGATTTTAAGCTGCTTTTCAGTCAGCATTTTCCTCCTCCTCGCTCTTTTGACATCCTCCCAGGTCCTCAAAGAGGTATTTTGCCGCCTCCCTAAGACTAAGACTCAGGCTGTCCTCCCTAAATTCAGACCTTTCCTCCGGCTCGGAGGCAAACCTGTCCATAAGCGTGCATATGGCGCTGGAGAGCTGCGGCAGAGTCGCAGCCTCAAGCTTTCTTTCGTCTCCCAGAAGCCTTAGGCACCTATCAATTATTTCCATAGCGATATCGCTCCTTTGTGCGGGAGCCTCCGTCCTTGGCTTTGCATCCTCAGCCCTGCCCTCGCCGCCTTTAGCCTCCAGGACGATTCTTCTCACGGTCGAGCTTGACATCCCAAGGCTTTTAGCCGTCCCCGAGTATGTCCCTATGCGTAAATACTCGTCAATAACTCTTTTTTTATCCTCGGAATTAATACTACCTCCTCCCTTCGTAGCTAAATTCAACGCCGTCGCAGAGGTCCCTGCCGTCAAGCTCACGGCTGAGATACATGACCTCCTCCCTTGAAAAATAGGAGCCTAGCATCAGCCTGAAGAGCTCTAGGCTCGCTCTTTTGCAGTCAGGACAAAGAGCCAGCTCGTCACCGTTGACGGCAGCCCTTATCCCGCAGACACGGCACAAAACGGTTTTCTCAAAGCTCTCCGAGCCGCAGCAGGGGCAGACGCTGTAGCCCTCCTCCTGTCCTGCGACGCCGGAGGGATTGTCCAGCACTCTTTTGGGCTGGGAGAACTCCATGCCGCAGTTAATGCATCTGTAATCTTCCGGCATTTTCCTTCCTTTCCTTAAAATAAGCTAAATAAAAAGACCTAATAGCGGTCTTTCTCCGAGTCGACCCGAATCGCTCGAACATATGTTCTGATATTCATAATACACCGAGAAAATCAGTCTGTCAAGCCCCCGGAGGCAAATTTTCCCGAACTGTACTAAAAATCGGACTAACTACGGCTTTTTTGTCTGGACTGGGCTGAATTTTGGCAAAAGATGCGGGGCTTACCCCGTCTGAGGCATAAAACTTCATGCTCCACGGCGCACCACGATGAGGGACAAAAACCTGCGGCGCATGAAGTTTTTGCGCATCATTTCCGGTTGCCCCGAAGGGGCGAGGAAATGGCGCATCTCAAAGTTTTGCTATGCTTTTGCATAGCAAAAAAGACGCTGTCCCAGGCTATGCCCAAGACGGCGTCCTCTCGCTGCGTCACTCACAAGAGAGCTTCATATTTTACTATAAAGCCTCCTAAGAAGCCCTAAAAGCTCCTCTGGCGAGGCTATGCTTTTTGTCCCCTCGGGGACGGTCCCGTACCCGTAGGCGGCGTGGATGAAATCGGCTCCCGCCTCTAGGGCTGAGTTGTAATCGCCCATCGTGTCGCCGACATACACTGCTTTGTTAACATGATTTCTTTGTATTACCAGCTTAATATTTTCCGCCTTGCCCAGACCTGTATTGCCCCAACATTCGATATCGTCGAACACGCCGTCGAGTCCCAGATAGTCAATAAACGACTCTATGTACCCAGACTGGCAGTTTGACACGCAGATTACTCCCCAGCCGTCCTCCTTGAGACCTTCAAGAGTCCTTTCCAGCCCGGGATATACCCTTACGCCTGCGGTTTTTATATACTGATTTTCATAATCCGTACAGCTTCGCATTATATTTACTGCATTTTCCGGGTCTACCGAGCCGAAAAACACCGAAGCTATCTCCTCGAGCGTCCTGCCCATCTGACCCATCATTTCCTCAACGGTAATCCGCCTTTGGATTCCCATCTGGGCAAGCCTGATGTTAAAAGCGTCGGTAACGGTCTCGGAGGCGTCCCACATTGTGCCGTCGAGGTCAAAAATAACAGCCTTTTCCACAAAAAATCTCCTTTATCTTAAAGCGTTAACGCGAATATTATATCCCAACAGTCCCGGACAGTCAATACCGTGAAAATGAAAAATGTTACATATCAAAATCAATAATTACCACTGATATACGCTCAAAGAGTGCAGATAATAGCATTGCAAACTCATTTAAGCCGTGCGGCAGCGCCGTTTCGGGCTTTATAAGGTTTGATGCTCTCACGGCGGTGTACTGCCAAAGCTGTGGGATAGATACAAAAAATCAAAAAGGAGTGTTTATAATGAAGGGTATTACCAGCGACCAGGGCAGACAGACCCTCGAGCAGTTCAAGATTGAGGCTGCTAACGAGGTCGGAGTCAACCTCAAGAACGGCTACAACGGCGACCTCACCTCCCGTGAGGCTGGCTCTGTTGGCGGACAGATGGTAAAAAAGATGATAGACGCTTACAAGAGCGGAAATGCCAGGTAAGTCTAAGCCTGCCGACAGCTTTCGCTAAGTGAGGTTAGCCTCCCAAAGGAGGTTATAGCCTCTCAAGTGAGGTAAATGCCTCTAAAAAGAGGCAAGCTCCTCTTTCGAGGAATCCCGCAGCTTTGGGATTCCTCCTTTTTTTCGGGAGGGATTTTGCCGTCCTCCCGGACGGATTTAGAGCCGTACAGGGCTTGCCGAAGCATTTACCATGTAAATAGTAAATTTGAACATATTCAGCTTACATTTGCCCGCCGTCCCTTATTTATCCCGGCGATGGCTTGTTCCTGCGGTATTGACTCCATCCCGCTTTTGGTATATAATAGTTAAAAGCTTATTCTGCTAAGGGCTTGCAGCTAATAAGCTATCGGCGTCCTGCCGGTATTTACTACAGGGAGGTAAACTATGCAAAAATCGAGCGAGCACAGGTCAAGAAGGTATTACGCCTGCGTCTACGGAGGGGCGTCGGCGAGAATTGATAAAAAGCACCTTGATGAAATCACGAGGCTGGGAGCTATAATCGCACAGAACGGCTTCTCGCTGGTATTCGGTGCTGGAGCCTCCGGCTGCATGGGAGCAGCTGCCAGCGGAGTCAGGGAGCAGGACGGCTATGTCATGGGCGTGTCCCCGCACTTCATAAAGAGCTTCGAGCCTATTTTCGACTGCGACAACACCGTCATGGTGGACACTATGGCCGAGCGTAAGATGATAATGGAAAAGCACGCAGACATCTTCTTTATCGCCCCTGGCGGCATAGGCACGATGGATGAGTTCTTCCAGATACTCACCCTGAAGTACCTCAGGCAGATATCTGCTCCTATAGTAGTTTTGAATCTCGACGGCTTCTACGACAGCCTCCTTGCGCTGATGGACAGCCTGATAGAGAACAAGGCAGCCGTCCCCGAGGCAAGGGAGTTTTACGATGTCGTCACCTCAGTAGACGACCCTATAATCACGGATTATTTCAGCTCAATCAAAAACGGCTAAAGATAATCCGCCACTAAATCCGAGCGAAAGGCATTACAAGAAGGCAATATTATCATGGCAATAACAATAAGCCCGGTTCAGAAATCCGAGCAAAGGGCTATAAAAAGACTTTACAAAACAGCATTTCCTAAAAACGAGCGGGCTCCCTTTTGGATGCTGGTATCAAGAGTAAAAAAGCGCCGTGCGGTGCTTCTTTGCGCCAAGGACGATGAAAGGCTTATCGGCATGGCATACCTTGTAGAGGGCGAGACAGCTGTCTATCTTTTCTACTACGCCATCTGCGGGGACTGCCGTGGCATGGGCTACGGCAGTAAGGTGCTAAGCGAGCTTATAAAAAGATACGAGGGACGAAAGCTCTTTCTTTCCAGGGAGACGCTTGACAGCTCCGCAGACAACTACAGCGAGAGGCTAAGAAGGCACAGCTTCTATTTAAGGCTGGGCTTCGAGGACCAGCCCGAGCTAGTCAGCGAGGGCGGGGTCATATTCGACACCATGAGCATAGGCGGCAGGGTGACTCCCGATGAGTACGACCTGCTTCTTACCTCCTGGGCTGGAGAGCGGTACAAAAAGCGCTACGGCATGAGGATGTATCTTGATGAAAAGTGATTCCACCAACGATAAAGCGGCAAGGGAGTGTTCCCGCTGTGTGATAGTCGGCGCCGCTCCGATTAAAAACCCTGCGTTTGCTCTGTCGGGCCTTAAAGAGGGCGATTATTTCATCTACTGCGACGGAGGGCTGTCTCACGAGGATATTCTTAAAAGACCTCCCGATTTAATAGTCGGCGACTTTGACTCCCATCCGGCGCCTGAGAATCCCCTCTGCGAGATGATAAGGCTTCCCTGCGAAAAGGACGATACCGACACCGTCTTTGCTGTAAAGGAGGGCATAAGGCGTGGCTTCAAGGAGTTTTTGCTGCTGGGTGCGGCAGGAGCCAGGCTTGACCATACCTTAGCTAATATCTCGGTGCTGCTGATGCTGGACAGGCTGGGGCTTCACGGCGTCATCATTGACGATTACTCCGAGCTTGAGATAGTCTCCGGGCAGGCGGAAATCCCCGACAGCTTCGGATATTTCTCGGTTTTAAGCCTCTTTGGGGACGCTGAGGGAGTCACCGAGACAGGCTCTAAGTACACCGTAAGGAACGGCAGGATATCCTGCGACTACCAGTACGGAGTCTCAAACGAGGTCCTTCCCGGCAGCACGGCTAAGGTCTTAGTGACAAGCGGCAGTCTGCTCCTTATAAAGGTCTTTAGGCAGCATTAAAATTCATAAAGCCGGGAGGCGTTTTAAGCTTCCCGGCTTATTATTTGTCCCAGGACTGTTAACAGTCCTTATTTATTCACCGCAGGGCTACTCCCTTGAGCGCTCCTTGATGGCACGCTCGATGTCCCTCTGAGACTGCCTTTTTGCCATATCGTCACGCTTGTCGTACAGCTTCTTTCCCCTGCACAGCCCGACCTCCAGCTTCACCCTGGAGCCTTTGAAATAGAGCTTAAGAGGCACAAGCGTCAGCCCCTCCTGCCTTACCTTGTCATAAAGCCTTCTTATCTCAGAACGGTGAAGCAAAAGCCTCCTTTGCCTTCTTGGGTCACGGTTAAAGATGTTTCCCTTTTCGTAGGGGCTGATGTGCATACCGTTTACCAGCATCTCTCCCCCTACTATCTCGCACCAGCTGTCTTTAAGGTTTACTCCGCCCTGGCGGATAGACTTCACCTCTGTCCCGACAAGCTCAATTCCAGCCTCGTACGCCTCAAGGACGAAATAATCATGCCTTGCACTGCGGTTTTCGGCTATTTGCTTGCCGGAGCCCTTCTTTTTATCCTGCAAGGACATGGCTAGACTCCTTTCAGCCTGTAAAATCTAAAATATGAGGAGCCTGACCTCCTCCCTGATATTATATACCAGCTTCATCCAAATGTCAACGCCGAATTTATAGGCAGGTTGACCTTGTGTATCAAAAGCTTGATGTATTCTTATCTGCTTCGTCCCTGATATTGACAAGCCGGCGTGTTACTGATATAATTAGAGTGCTGATTATGGCTAATAATAGTATTCTGGAGGTTTATTTCTATGAGGGGTCGAATAAAAAAATCAGGAATCCTGTCCCTTGCGCTTGCGGGACTCATGCTTATTTCCGGCTGTCAGAGCGCTGATAACGCCGAGCCTTATGCAGACGAGCCTGACAATATCGAGGAGGCGAAAAGCTATATGTCGACGGTTGAGATATCCACCTTCTGCCCGGAGGAGTACCTTGTCATGGAGGAGGGCGTTGACTACGGCGAGATTGTAAGGACTACCTACTACTCCGAAACCTGCGGGATGGACAGGAATGTAAACATCGTCCTGCCTGCCGGCTACTCCGAGAAGGAAAAATACCCCGTTCTTTACATCCTGCACGGCATCTTCGGAGACCAGAACTCGATGCTGGGTGACGGCAACAGCGGCATAAGAGTCGAAATTGGCAACCTTATAAATAAGGGCGAGGCAAAGAGCATGATACTTGTTTTCCCCGATATGTACGCCAAGGACGACCCCAGCATGGCTCCCGCCTTTGACGCCGAGTCGGTAAAGCCCTACGATAACTTCCTAAACGACCTCACAAACGACCTCATGCCCTTCATGGAGGAAAACTACTCTGTGGCGACCGGGAGGCTCAACACAGGAGTCCTTGGCTTCTCGATGGGCGGCAGGGAGTCCCTAGCGATAGGCTTTACCTATCCCGACCTGTTCGGCTATGTCGGAGCTATAGCTCCCGCTCCCGGCCTTGTCCCCGGCAGAGACTGGGCGATGGAGCACGAGGGTCAGTTTGCCGAGGAGGAGCTTGTATTCTCGAGCGAAAAGGGTATGCCGTATCTTCTTATGATAGGCGCAGGCGACTCTGACGGCACCGTAGGCCAGTTCCCCAAGAGCTACCACGAGCTTCTTGACAAAAACTCGGTTGCACATCTGTGGTACGAGATTCCCGGCTCCGACCACGGCGACCCTGCCATCTCCAGCGTGGTATATAATTTCGTAAAAGCCGCATTTAAGGCAAAATAACTGTTGACTTTTGGGACAAAATCAAATATAATACCCTTGGTAAAGACATTGACGGGAATGACTGCACGGGGATTTCTCAAGAGAGCGGGCGGCTGGTGCGAGCCTGCGTTATCCCGGCAGGTGCTACCCCTGAGTCCCTCGGAAAACCGTGGCGCAGCGGTGCGTTATCCCGCAACGAGGTCCTTTCCGGCTCCTTGCCGGTGGGGATGAATTTGGGTGGTACAGCGGACCCTCGCCCCATGCTTTCGGGGTGGGGTCTATATTTTTTCCAAGAAAGGTATGATTAGATGAAGTGGACAGGACTCAATGAGCTGAGGGAGAGCTATCTTTCCTTCTTTGAATCAAAGGGCTGCCTAAGACACAAGAGCTTTCCGTTAATTCCCCAAAACGACAAGAGTCTTCTTCTTATCAACGCAGGAATGGCTCCTCTCAAGCCGTATTTTACGAAGCAGGAGGTCCCTCCCAGAAGCAGGATGACGACCTGCCAGAAGTGCGTCAGGACGAACGACATCGAGAATGTCGGCAAGACGGCTAGGCACGGCACCTTCTTCGAGATGCTGGGAAACTTCTCCTTCGGCGACTATTTCAAGGAGGAGGCAATCGCCTGGGCGTGGGAGTATATAACAAAGGTGCTTGAGATACCCGAGGACAGGCTTTATGTCACCGTATATCAGGACGACGACGAGGCTGAAAGAATCTGGCATGAGAAGGTCGGAGTCCCGATGGAAAGAATCAAGCGAATGGGCAAGGAGGACAATTTCTGGGAGGCAGGAATAGACGGTCCCTGCGGACCCTGCTCCGAGATTTACTTCGACCGTGGTAAGGAGTACGGCTGCGGCAAGCCCGACTGCGGAGTCGGCTGCGACTGCGACAGGTATATGGAGTTCTGGAACCTTGTTTTCACCCAGTTTGAGCGCCATGAGGACGGCAGCTACACTCCCCTCCAGCAGAAAAACATCGACACCGGAATGGGTCTTGAGAGGCTTGCGGCTCTTATGCAGGGTGTGGACTCGATATTCGATGTCGACACCGTCAAGGCGATAAGGGACCATATCTGTCAGATAGCCGGCTGCGAGTACGGCAAGGAGTACAAAAAGGATGTCTCAATAAGGGTCATCACCGACCATATAAGAACGGTCACCTTCATGGCGTCTGACGGCGTTCTTCCCTCCAACGAGGGCAGGGGCTATGTGCTGCGCCGCCTGCTGCGCCGGGCTGCCCGCCACGGCAAGCTGCTGGGAGTNNCTCCAACGAGGGCAGGGGCTATGTCATGAGAAGGCTTTTAAGAAGGGCTGTCCGCCACGGAAAGCTCCTTGGCATAAACGGGCTGTTCCTTAAGGACCTTGTAAGGACGGTGGTGGATTGCTCCAAGTGCGAGTATTCCGAGCTTGAGGAAAAGTACGACTACATCGTAAGGCTGCTTACAAACGAGGAAAGAAACTTCAACGAGACTATAGACCGTGGGCTTGTAATTCTTAACGGCTACATCGACGAAATCTTCTCAAAGCACCTTTCAAGGGTTTTAGACGGCAAAAAGGTGTTCTCTCTTTCTGATACCTACGGCTTCCCGATAGACCTCACCAGGGAAATCCTGCAGGAGCGTGGCATCGAGCTTGACGAGGAGGGCTTTGTTAAGGCTCTTGCCGTCCAGAAGGAAACGGCGAGGGCTGCAAGGGGCGATTCCAAGTACATGGGCGCCGACGAGACGGTGTTCCACAAGATATCAAGGGAGTACAGCTCCAAATTTGTAGGCTATGACCGCCTCGAGGATGATGTCTCCATCGACTACATCGCCACCGAGGACTCTCTTGTAGACGCTGCCGGAGCCGGCGAGGAGGTCTACATCGTTTCGAGCGAGTCCCCGTTTTACGCCGAGAGCGGCGGTCAGGCGGGAGACATCGGATATATCACCACAAAGACGGGTAAATGCCGTGTTTTAGACACTCAGAAGGCTGTCGGCGACAAGATTGCCCACAGGGTAATAGTCGAGGAGGGAGCAATCGAGTCGGGCGAGCAGGCTCACTTCGAGGTCGACAGGGAAAACAGGCTCAGCATAATGAGAAACCACTCCTGCGCCCATCTTTTGCAGTCAGCCCTGAGAAGGGTGCTGGGCGACCATGTCCACCAGGCGGGACAGCTCGTCACGGCGGACAGGCTCAGGTTTGACTTCTCCCACTTCGCCGCAATGACCCAAGAGGAGCTCTCGGCGGTCGAGGAGCTTGTAAACTCCTTTATTCTGAGCGCAATCCCGATAACCACCTCGGAGATGCCTATCGACGAGGCTAAAAGGCTTGGAGCCATGGCTCTCTTCGGCGAGAAGTACGGCGATACTGTTAGAGTCGTCAGCATGGAGGACGCCTCCATCGAGCTTTGCGGAGGAACCCATCTTGACTCCACCTCCAAAATCGGTCTTTTCAAGATTACAAGCGAGTCGGGTGTTGCCGCCGGAGTAAGGCGTATCGAGGCTGTCACAGGAAAGGGAGTGCTCGACTTCATAAACCGCAGTCTCGGTCTTATAAACGAATCGGCGGCTGCTCTAAAGCTTGCCAACCCGAACGACCTGGCAAGAAGGTGTCACGCTGTCCAGGAGGAGCTAAGAGAGCTTGAGAGAAAGAACTCCGCCATGTCAGACGCTATTGCGGAGCTTCGCTCGAGTGCGCTTTTGGCAAATGTCGTTATTATCGACGGCATTAAGCTTGTCGTCTCGAATGTAAACGGAGCCAAGCCTGACGATATAAGGAGAATGGCTGAGTCGATAAGGAGCAAGGACGACGACATCGTTGTGGTCATGGCCTGCGTAAACGAGGGCAGAGTCAACCTCTGCGCCGCCTGCGGCAAGGAGGCTGTAAGCCGTGGCGTTCCTGCCGGAAAGCTTGTCTCCCGTGTCGCCTCGCTCATAGGCGGAAAGGGCGGAGGACGGCCAGAGACCGCAATGGCAGGCGGAGGAGACGAGGAAAAGCTGGGCGCCGCCATGATGCAGGTCGACGATATTCTCAGGGAGTTTTTGGCTGCCGGAAAATAAAAATTACGAGGGAGGATTTAATATGGATTGCCTGTTCTGCAAAATCGCAAATAAGGAGATACCGTCAAAAAAGGTCTACGAGGACGAGTTCTGCTATGCCTTTGAGGACATAGCTCCTGCCGCTCCCGTTCACATCCTTTTTATTCCAAAGGAGCATATAAGCGGCATGGGAGGAATCACTCCCGAAAATTCGGCTGTAGTCTCTAAAATCTTTGAAGCCATTTCAAGGGTCGCCGGGGACATGGGGCTTGACGGCGGATACCGTGTGGTCTCCAACTGCGGGGCCGACGCCGGACAGACGGTGTTTCATCTTCACTTCCATCTGCTGGCGGGAAAGCCGCTTGGCGGAATGTGCAGTATCGGAGGGTAAAATTATGGAAAGAAAAACCTATACTCTTAAAATAGCCGGACTTACAAGAGAGCTTCCCATCTGCGAGGCAGGAGAGCATCTCGATATCGCAGCCTTTATAATGTTCTCCGATGTCGAGCTTACTATAAGCTGCGCCGCAGAGCTTCTTAAAAGAGTCCCCGAGTTTGACATTATAGTCACCCCGGAGGCAAAGAGCATACCGCTCGCCTACGAGATGGCAAGGCAGAAGGGCAACGGCATGAGCTATATCGTAATAAGAAAGGCTCCCAAGCTCTATATGACCGAGCCGGTCTCGATAACCGTAAAGTCCATCACCACCGAGCAGGTGCAGAGCCTCTGGCTCTCCTCAGAGGACGCAGACAGGCTAAAGGGAAAAAGAGTCCTCATAGTCGACGATGTAATCTCCACCGGAAAGTCGCTTGAGGCTGTCACAGAGCTTGTACACCGTGTCGGAGGCGAGATAGTCGGAAGCTGTGCTCCCCTGGCTGAGGGCGAAGCCGCCGACAGAGTGGATATAATCTATCTTGAAAAGCTCCCTCTTTTCTTTAAATAGGATAGACTTCCCGCCGCATTTTAAGCCTCCGGGGATAAAAACAGGCGCCGGTGAGCTATGATTTCTCAGCATTTGAGCCAATAGAGGCCTTGCGCCCCGTCTTTTTAAAAGGCGGGGCTTTTTTCCGTCTCCAAAAACAGCCAGATAGCCTCGCTTATCTCCCTGAGAATAAACATTTGTCCTTCATATAAGGACAAATTGGGTATTAATTGTACAAAACGCCCTTACAAACTATATAATTCTATCGCTTCTACCTATTGATTTTTACAGCCGCAGAGGTTATATTATTAATTGGAAATATAAGCTTCCGGGATGCGAAAGGAGAACTACATGAAACGGGCGTTCAGGTTTATATACGAGTATCTTACTATCTGCGGTCTGGCGATGGCGTCCAGCCTGGTTTACATCATCTTCATCTTTCCCAACAGCTTCGCCCCGGCAGGGCTTGGCGGCGTTGCGACGATGATTCAGCATTCCTTTGGGATTAACGCAGGATATCTCTCGTTTTTGATTAATCTTCCTCTTATAGTAGCTGTATTCATCTGGGTGGACAAGGAGTTCGCCGTCAAGACCTTTGTCTACATCCTGGTATTTTCCTCGATGCTTGTTTTGCTCCAGGAGCCGTTTTTAGACCTCTCCAGCTTTATTTACCTCACCGAGAACGGCACCAGCAGGCTTTTAGGACCTTTAGCCGCCGGAATCATCAACGGAGCGATACTTGGCTTTACCTTCTTTGCAAATTGCAGCTCGGGCGGCACCGACCTGATGGCGGCAATAATCCACAAGTTTTTCCCCTCCTATAACTTCGTTTGGGTGGGCTTTGTTCTAAACGCAATCGTAGCGATTGTATCCTTCTTTGTCTACGACTACGAAATCGAGCCTGTTCTTTTGTGCATACTCTATTCCTACTTCCTGAGCAATGTCAGCGACAGGATGCTCAAGGGCTCGAGGGAGGCTATAAAGTTCGAGATAATAACCGACCATCCCGAGGAGATATCAAGGGACATCATCACCGAGCTTGGCCACTCCGCAACCATGATAAACGCCGAGGGCTGCTATACCCACGAGAAAAAGAATCTTCTTATGTGCGTCATCAACAAGGACCAGATGATAATGATGAAAAATATCCTCGGGAGATATCCAGGCTCCTTCGCCTCGATTTCCGGCGTCTCCAACACCGTAGGACGGTTCGAGGGAACAAGGGAGCAAAACTCCGCCATCGACTAGGCGTGATTACTTGGCATATAAAAATGGGCGTTAGCATTTTGCCAACGCCCACTTTTAAATTTCGGACTATCCCTGCTCTTTATGTCCGGCTTACCCCTGCCCTGCTATTAGACTGTCCACAAACTGCCTTGCAAGCCTTGCGGAGCGTCCTCCACGCATGAGGGCGAATCTTTCAGCCTCAGCCTGGATGTCAGGGGAGTTGGGGTCAAGCCCTGCAGAATGGCAGAGCTTGGCTACTATGCTAAGATATGTTTTCTTGTCAGGCCTTGAGAACAGTATGTGAAGCCCGAAGCGGTCGCTCAGGGATATCATCTCCTGCATGGCGTCGTTTCTGTGGACCTCGCCGCCCTCTCTGTCCTCAAACCTCTCCCTGACGATATGCCTGCGGTTGCTGGTGGCGTAGACCACCACATTCCTTGACCTTGCGGACACCGAGCCTTCCAAAACAGCCTTTAAGCCGTTGAAATCGTCGTCGTCGCTCAAAAACGAGAGATCGTCTATGAAAAGGATAAAGCAAAGAGGATTCTCAGCCAGCTCGTCAAGAAGCCCGGGGATGAATCCAAGCTGGTCCTTTCTTACCTCTATTATCCTAAGACCCTCGGGGTAAAGCTCGTTGGCAACCGCCTTTATGGTTGAGGACTTGCCGGTTCCGGCGTCCCCCGTGAGAAGGATGTTAGCCGCCGGTCTGCCCTCCAGAAGAGCCTTGGTGTTTTCAAGTATCTGATTCTTTTGGAGCTCGTACTCCGCCAGCTCCTCAAGCCTTATGCCGTCCGGGTTTTTGACCGGGAGGATTTCTCCTCCCTCCCCTATTGTGAACATCGGATGGTGGGAATACCTGCCGTAGCCGTATTTTCTTATGTTCTCAAGCCTGTGCATATAGGCTGCCGGAAGGTCCCCGGCGTCCCCGCTTTTTGAATTTGAGATAAACCCGGGCAGCTCGTACTCGCAGCCGATAGCGGCTATAAGCTCTCCGCTGTCAAGCGAGCAAAGCTCTCCAAGTATCAAAAGCTCTCTTTCCAAGGACTTTTTTACAGCCTCGTCGGGAGGCATATTTTTTCCAATCTTTCTTACATAGACATTCTCGCTGTCAAACACAAGCTGCTCGACGCAGCCGTAGATATCCCCGCCGTTTCTTTTGTACAGCCTTGAGCAGAACTCGCAGTAAAGTGACGCCGTATTCGTCCCGTCCCAGGACGAGTTGAGAAGCTCACAGACCGATTTTATTACCGGGTCGTCAAGAAGCTCTCTGAACACGCAGAGCGTAAGGAGCCTGCCGCCCAGCGATTTAAACCTAGCCGTATCCATCAGTCAAGTATCGCCCCGTAGGCTCCGCCCGAGACCATCCTTGAATATCTCTTAAGATATCCTGACAGCTCCTTTTTCTTGGGAGTAAAGCTCTCAAGCCTTGCCTTTAGCTCCTCCTCGGGGACAAGCAGCTCGATTTTGTTTGCCGGGATGTCGATAAGAATGGTATCTCCCTCCTCGACGACTCCTATAAGTCCGCCGGACGCCGCCTCCGGGGTAATATGACCTACGCAGGCTCCCCTTGTGGCTCCGCTGAATCTGCCGTCTGTAATGAGTGCGACGCTGTTTCCAAGACCCATTCCCATTATCGAGGAGGTGGGATTGAGCATCTCACGCATACCGGGACCGCCCTTAGGCCCCTCGTACCTTATGACAACGACATCTCCCGGCTTGATTTTTCCGGCGTTGATGGCAGCCTGAGCGTCCTCCTCGCAGTCGAACACCCTGGCGGGTCCCTTGTGGACAAGCATCTCCTGAGCTACCGCAGAGCGCTTTACAACGCTTCCCTCCGGGGCGAGATTTCCCCTGAGCACGGCAATTCCTCCCGTCTCGCTGAAGGGATTGTCAATCGGTCTTATAACCGAGTGGTCAAGATTATAGGAGCTTGATATCTCCTCGCCTATAGTCCTTCCCGAGACGCACAGGCACTCGCCGTGGATAAGTTCCTTCTTTGAAAGCTCGTTCATGACGGCGTATACTCCTCCAGCCTCGTTGAGGTCCTCGACATAGGTCTTTCCTGCCGGAGCCAGATGGCAAAGATTAGGAGTGACTGCGCTGATATCGTTTGCGATGTCAAGGTCTATGGTTATCCCGCACTCGTGAGCTATCGCAGGGAGGTGGAGCATGCTGTTCGTCGAGCAGCCTATCGCCATGTCGACGGTGAGTGCGTTCATAAACGCCTCACGGGTCATGATGTCCCTGGGTCTTATGTTTTTGTTAATCATATCCATGACAGCCATTCCCGCCTTTTTGGCAAGGATTATCCTCTCGGAGTAAACGGCGGGTATTGTTCCGTTTCCTCTAAGACCCATTCCCAGAGCCTCGGTCAGGCAGTTCATGGANNAGCAGGAGCCGCAGGTGGGGCAGGTCTTTTTCTCGTACTCGCCCAGCTTGCCTAGGTCTATGCTGCCCGAGTTAAACCGTCCCACAGCCTCGGAGATGGTAGAAAAGCTGGCTCTTTCGCCGTCTATCCGTCCTGCGAGCATCGGTCCGCCGGAGACAAACACGGTGGGAATATTAAGCCTCGCCGCAGCCATCAGCAGTCCGGGGACATTCTTGTCGCAGTTAGGCACCATGACAAGGCCGTCAAAGCTGTGAGCCATAGCCATAGCCTCGGTGGAGTCTGCGATAAGGTCACGGGTTACAAGGGAGTATTTCATGCCGGTGTGACCCATCGCTATGCCGTCGCAGACAGCTATCGCCGGGAACACAATAGGCGTCCCTCCCGCCATGGCTACGCCGGTCTTTACCGCCTGTACTATCTTGTCAAGGTTGATATGCCCGGGCACTATCTCGTTATAGGAGCTTACAACACCTATAAGAGGTCTTGATATCTCCTCCTCGCTAAGACCTAGAGCATGATAAAGCGCCCTGTGTGGCGCATTGCCCGCTCCGCACTTTATAGCGTCGCTTTTCATCTTATCCTTCCTTTCCGTTTGGAAAAAGCCAAAGGGGGACCCTGCCGTCCGGCTTCTGTGCCCTTAAAGCGGCTTGGTCCCTCTATTGCCCCATGATATTAGTTGTTTATAAGCTTCTCCTCGCCGTTCCAGCTGTAGAGCTTTCTTATCTCCTCGCCGACTATCTCGGAGGGATGCTCCGAGGCGAGCTTTCTCATTGCGTTAAAGTGTACCTGCGCTCCCGAGTCGGACATATCGAGCAGGAACTCCTTGGCGAAGCTGCCGTCCTGAATGTCCTTGAGAATCTTCTTCATGGTCTTCTTGGTCTCCTCGGTGATTATCTTGGGACCTGTTACATAGTCGCCGTACTCGGCGGTGTT
>DBPX01000009.1:0-28215 GCA_002305045.1 Ruminococcus sp. UBA1409 | reverse complement strand
CATCTCGTGGATGCACTCAAAGTAGGCGTTTCTCGGGTCGTAGCCAGCCTCGACGAGGGTCTCAAAGCCTGCCTGCATGAGGGCGCATACGCCTCCGCAGAGTACAGCCTGCTCGCCGAAGAGATCGGTCTCGGTCTCAGTCCTGAAGGTGGTCTCAAGAACTCCAGCCCTCGCTCCGCCTATCCCAAGAGCATAGGCAAGTCCTATGTCCAAGGCGTCGCCGGTAGCGTCCTGCTCGATGGCGATAAGGCAGGGAACGCCCTTTCCAGCCTGATACTCGCTTCTTACCGTATGTCCCGGTCCCTTGGGAGCTATCATGATGACATTTACATTCTTAGGAGGCTTGATGCAGCCAAAGTGGATGTTGAAGCCGTGAGCGAAGGCAAGAGTCTTGCCCTCGGTGAGATTCGGCTCTATCGACTCCTTGTAAAGAGCCGCCTGCTTCTCATCATTGATGAGTATCATGATAAGGTCGGCTTCCTTTGCGGCGTCGAAGGCGGTCATTACCTTAAGACCCTGGCTCTCTGCCCTTGCCCAGCTCTTGGAGCCTTCATAGAGTCCGACGATGACATTCACGCCGCTGTCCTTGAGGTTAAGGGCGTGAGCGTGTCCCTGGGAGCCGTAGCCTATGATGGCGACGGTCTTTCCAGAAAGCTTCTGAAGATTGCAATCCTGCTGATAAAAAATTCTAGCCATGATAATTTCTCCTTTATGTTTAATAATTTGTGACCTTTCTTATCGTCGAGCCTCCACGCTCGAGGGAGACTATACCCGTCCTGCATATTTCCATTATCCCGTAGTCCTTCATAAGATTCACAAAGGCGTCTATCCTTCTTGGGTCTGCGGTCATCTGGAAGATTATAGTGTCCTTGGAATAGTCCACCGTCCTTGCGTCAAACGCCTGAGCCGCAGCCAGAAGCTCCTCTCTTATCTCGGGGGAGTTTGACATCTTTATGAGCATAAGCTCGACCGTAACCGATTCGTCACGGTTAAGCTCGCTTATCGAGACTACATCAGGGAGCTTGTAGAGCTGGTTTATAAGCTGCTGCTTGTTTGTCTCCTCGCCGTCAAACTGGACGGTAATCCTTGAAAGCTCCGGGGACTCCGTCTCGCTGACGGTCAGATTGTCGATATTAAACTGCCTGCGGCGGAACATGCTGGTGACTCTGTTTAAGACTCCGAAGCGGTTTTTCACCAGAACTGCAACAGTGTATCTTTGCATATCAGTCACCCACCTTTACAATGATGTCGTCCATCGAGCCTCCGGGAGGAAGCATGGGAAGGACCATCTCATCCTTGTCAATCTTGAGGTCTATGACAAACGGCATGTCCTTAGAAAACGCAGCGTCAAGAGCCGATTTCAGCTCCTCAAGGCTGGACGCCCTCATGCCGTCAGCCCCGAACGCCCTTGCAAGCTCGACAAAGTCCGTCCTTCTGTTCAGCACGGTGTTTGAGTAGTGCTTGTCAAAGAACAGCGTCTGCCACTGCCTTACCATGCCCAAAACGCCGTTGTTCATAAGCAGTATGACCACCGGGACGCCGTAGGTAACTGCGGTTGCAAGCTCGTTAAGACACATCCCGAAGCTGCCGTCGCCGGTTACAAGGACAGTCCTCTCCCCGGTGCCGTAGGCGGCTCCGATTGCCGCTCCCAGGCCAAAGCCCATCGTTCCTAGTCCTCCGCTGGAGATAAACCTCCTGGGAGTCTTAAAGCAAAGATTCTGAGCCGACCACATCTGATGCTGACCGACATCTGTCGCAACAGGCGTATTCTCCCCGAGGTAGCTGTTTAGCATCCTTATGGCGTTCTTGGGATTAAGACCCTCCCTTTTGTCCTGAGAGCCTAGCTCGCCCTCCCTAAACGAGGACACCTTCTCCTGCCACTCCGGCCTTTTTGCCTCCCTTATAAGAGGAAGCAGCTTTTGGAGGGTCATTTTAAGGTCCCCTCTAAGCCCGCAGGCGTCGGTAGTGGTCTTTGAAAGCTCCGAGCCGTCGACATCTATGTGAACAATCCTTGCCTTGGTTGCAAACTTCTTTCTGTTGCCGGTCGAGCGGTCGTTGAACCTTGCTCCTAAGGCAATTATGCAGTCTGCGTTGTGCATTGCCATCGAGGAGGCGTAATGCCCGTGCATACCCTGCATCCCCAGAAATCTTGGATGGGAGGTGGGTATTGCGGAAAGTCCCATCATAGAGCAGCCGATTACAGCGTCTATCCTGTCGGCAAGAGCCAGGAGCTCGCTCTGCGCTCCCGAGGATATAAGTCCTCCGCCGAAATAGATGTAGGGACGCTTTGCCTCGTTGATTATCTCAGCCGCCTGCCGGATTCTTATGTCCTTGGCAGGCTGAGCCTCCTCCCTTTCGACCTTGGGAGCAGGGATATATTCCCAGAGCGAGGTCTGGACATCCTTGGGGACATCTATAAGCACAGGCCCGGGTCTGCCGGATACGGCTAGCCTGAACGCCTGCCTTATCGTGTCGGCAAGCTCCTGAACATCGCCCACGAAAAAGTTGTGCTTCGTTATGGGAAGGGTGATTCCCGTGATGTCTATTTCCTGGAAGCTGTCATAGCCTATAGAGCCGGTGGGGACATTTCCAGTTATCGCTATCAGGGGAACGCTGTCCAAAAATGCGGTTGCTATCCCGGTTACAAGATTGGTAGCGCCCGGTCCCGAGGTCGCAAAAACGACTCCCGGTCTGCCGGTCGACCTTGCGTAGCCGTCAGCCGCATGGACGGCTCCCTGCTCATGGGCTGTAAGGACATGGCTTATCCTGTCCTGATATCTGTAAAGCGAGTCGTAGACATCAATTATCTGACCGCCAGGGTAGCCGAAGATGACCTCTACTCCCTGCTCAATAAGCGTCTCGGTTATGATATCTGCGCCTGATAAGAGCATTTTATCACTCCTTTTTCTGACCCGCAGGGACTTCCCTGCGAAATGCCGGTTATATTTATTCGTGGCTTGGATAACGGCTTATCACAGCCTGTTAGCTATAAGCTCGCCCATCCTTTTGCAGCCTACAAGAGTGCAGCCCTCTGCGCCCTCTCCCTTGGGAAGAATATCAAGGGTTCTGTAGCCCTCGTCAAGCACTCTGCCGACAGCCGCCTCCACAGCGTCAGCCTCCTTGTCAAGCCCGAAGCTGTATCTTAGAAGCATCGCAGCGGAGAGTATGGTGCCTATCGGATTTGCCTTGTCCTGCCCGGCTATGTCGGGTGCGGAGCCGTGAATCGGCTCGTAAAGCCCCAGGCTTCCCGCTCCGAGACTGGAGGAGGGTATCATGCCTATCGAGCCGGTTATCATGGACGCCTCATCGGACAGGATGTCGCCGAACATATTTTCCGTGACTATTACATCAAACTGAGCCGGATTCTTGACTATCTGCATGGCGCAGTTGTCGACCAGCATATCGCTAAGCTCCACCTCGGGATACTCCTGTGCCAGGCGGTGCATGACCTTCTTCCAGAGTCGGCTTGTGTCAAGCACATTCGACTTTTCGACCGAGCAGAGCTTTCTTCTTCTCTTCATGGCGGTCTCAAAGCCTATCCTGCCGATTCTTTCAATCTCCTCCTCGGAGTATCTCATGACATCCTCAGAAACCGTGCTGCCGTTTTCCTCTGTAGTTCTGTGCTCGCCGAAGTATATTCCTCCGATAAGCTCTCTTACTATGATAAAATCAATTCCCTGCATGACTATCTCACGGCGCAGCGGCGAGGCGTCCGCAAGCTGAGGCCATATCCTTGCCGGGCGGTTGTTTGAATATACGCCCATGCCGGCTCTCAGCCTCAAAAGCCCCTTCTCAGGACGCTTATCCCCCGGGAGCTGGTTCCACTTCTCTCCGCCGACGGCTCCTAAAAGCACGCTGTCCGACTCCAGGCAGAGCCTTAGCATATCCTCGGGGAGCGGGTCTCCCCATTTGTCTATGGCTGCTCCGCCCATGTCGACCTCAGAGTAGCTGAAGCTGTGGCCGTACTTAGCCGCAACCCTGTCAAGCACTCTTACCGCCTGCTCGACTATCTCAGGACCGATGCCGTCTCCCCTTATAAGAGCTATTTTCTTGTTCATTCCCCGCTCACCTCTTTTATCGAGTTTAAAAGACCTCCCGCCTTGATTATCCTTTGGATAAAGGGCGGGAACGGCTCAGACCTGAACACCCTGCCGATGGTAAGGTCCCTTATCTCGCCTGAGTCGAAATCGACCTCGACGCTGTCCCCCGCCTCGATGGCGTCGCACGCCTGTGGGCATTCAAGAATCGGCAGACCGATGTTTATTGCGTTTCTGTAAAAAATTCTTGCAAAGCTCTTAGCTATTACGCAGCCTGTGCCGCAGGTCTTGATTACAAGAGGCGCATGCTCCCTTGAGGAGCCGCAGCCGAAGTTCCAGCCGGCAACCATAATGTCCCCCGGCTTGACCTTTTTTACAAACTCGTCGTCTATATCCTCCATGCAGTGAGCGGCAAGCTCTGCTGCGTTCGAGGTGTTAAGATATCTTGCGGGGATGATTACATCGGTGTCGACATTGTCCCCGTATTTAAAAACTGTTCCCTGAGTGTTCATAGCCGCTCGTGAGCCGTCCTTTCCTAGTAGTATTTAGTTATTCCCCGCAGCTGTACCGGGTTATATAGCCTGTAAGTGCGCTTGCGGCGGCGGTCGCCGGGGAGGCAAGGTATACCTCGCTCTCGACATGACCCATCCTGCCGACAAAGTTGCGGTTGGTGGTGGCTATGCACCTCTCGCCCTTGGCAAGAATACCCATATATCCGCCGAGACAGGGTCCGCAGGTCGGGGTGGAGACAACAGCTCCCGCCTCGATAAACGCCGAGATGTAGCCCCTGTCTGCGCACTCCTTCATTATCTCCATGGTAGCCGGTATGATAATACAGCGGACGCCGTCCTTAACCCTTTTGCCGTTAAGTATCCTGTAGGCGGTCTCCATGTCCTCCATCCTGCCGTTTGTGCAGCTTCCTATGACGACCTGGTCTATCTTGATGTCGCCAAGCTCATGGGCAGGTCTTGTGTTCTCTGGAAGATGGGGACAGCTAACTGTGGGAACGAGGCTGGAAAGGTCTATTTCGTAGCTCTTTTCGTACTCTGCGTCGGGGTCCGCCTCGAAGATGACAGGCTCCCTCTCGCAGCGGCCCTTCATGTACTCAAGGGTGATATCGTCCACCGGGAAGATGCCGTTCTTTGCTCCCGCCTCTATAGCCATGTTGCAGACGGTCAGCCTTGAGTCCATAGAGAGGCTCTTAACCCCCTCGCCGGTGAACTCCATGCTCTTGTAAAGAGCGCCGTCCACGCCTATCTTGCCGATGATGTAAAGTATGAGATCCTTGCCGCTGCAGTCCTTGGGAAGGCTTCCCTTAAGCTCGAAGCGGATTGCCGGCGGGACCTTGAACCACGCCATTCCCGTAGCCATTCCGGCTGCCATGTCGGTGCTTCCGACGCCGGTGGAGAAGGCTCCCAGCGCTCCGTAGGTGCAGGTGTGACTGTCCGCCCCGATTATGCAGTCGCCCGCCGTGACGACTCCCTGCTCAGGCAGCAGAGCGTGCTCGATTCCCATTTTTCCTACATCGTAGAAGTGGCTGACGCCGTGACAGCCTGCGAAATCCCTGCACTCCTTGGACTGCTGAGCCGCCTTGATGTCCTTGTTGGGGACAAAGTGGTCCAAAACTATTGCAATTCTATCTCTGTCAAACACCCTTGTGAAGCCGCTCTTTTTAAACTCGTTTATAGCCACGGGGGTGGTGATGTCGTTTCCCAGAACGATATCCAGCCTGGCGTTTATGAGCTGACCCGGCTTGACGGAATCGAGTCCTGCGTGCTTTGCCAGTATCTTCTGAGTCATAGTCATTCCCATGTCAATTCTCCTTTCGTTTGCTGAAATTGCAGCCGTATTAGGCTAAGCCTGCATCTTTAGGAAGGCTGTCAGGAGTGCGTCTGCGCTGGCGTGGATGATGTCGGTGTGAGTTCCGGCTCCCCAGCTCATCCTGCCCTCGCCGTCCAGAAGCCCTATATACGCACAGGCGACGCTCTTAGAGCCGTCCCCCTGCATGCTGTGCTCGGTGTAGACCAAAAGCTCGTAGCTCTTTCCAGTATACGCCTTGAGGGCGTTGCTGACAGCGTCCAGAGTTCCGTTTCCGGGCGCCCTGAGGGTCGTCTTTTTGCCCTCCTCAATAAAGGTGACCTCGGTCTCTATCTCGCCGTTTCTTCTGAAGAAGTGCATGTCGCAGATGGAAAGAGGCTTATTTTGCATGAAGTAGTTTGTCTTGAAGATGCTGTAGATGTCCGAAACCTTCAGCTCCCTGTGCTCATGGTCGGATACCGACTTGCAAAGATAGCTCAAATTCTCCCTCATGCCTGCCGGGAGGACATAGCCGTAGTTCTGCTCGAGCAGATATCCGATTCCGCCCTTTCCGCTCTGGGAGTTGACCCTTATCACATCGGCGTCGTAGGTGCGGTTGATGTCCTTGGGGTCTATCGGGATGTAGGGGACATTCCACTGCTTCATCCCGTTCTCCTCCCTGAACTTCATGCCCTTGGCGATAGCGTCCTGATGGCTTCCAGAGAACGCCGCAAAGACCAGTGCGCCGGCATAGGGGGAGCGCTCGTAGACATGCATCCTTGTGCATTTTTCGTATATTTCCACGAGAGCGGGCATATCCGAGAGGTCAAGCCCCGGGTCCACGCCGTGGGAGTACATATTCATGGCGAGTGTCACGATGTCGACATTTCCTGTTCTCTCGCCGTTTCCGAAGAGGGTGCCCTCCACCCTGTCGGCTCCGGCAAGGAGCGCAAGCTCGGTATCGGCGACGCCCGTTCCCCTGTCGTTGTGGGGGTGAAGCGAGAGGGTTACAAACTCCCTGTACTTTAGATTCTCGCTCATGTACTCCACCTGTGAGGCGTAAACATGGGGAAGGCTCATCTCAACGGTGACGGGAAGATTGATGATTACATTGTTGCTCTCGGACGGCTCTAAGACATCTAAAACTGCGTTGCAGACCTCAAGAGCGTACTCCGGCTCGGTGCCGGTAAAGCTCTCGGGGGAGTATTCAAACCTGAAATTGCCCTCATACTCGCCGGCAAGCTGCTTGACAAGCTTTGCGCCGTCTACCGCTATTTTTTTGATCTCCTCCTTGGACTTTCTGAACACCTGCTCACGCTGTACGGCGCTCACCGAGTTGTAGAAGTGGATTATTGCGGAGGGTGCGCCCTTGCACGCCTCGAAGGTCTTTCTTATGATATGCTCACGGCACTGGGTGAGCACCTGCACGGTGACATCCTCGGGTATCATGCTATTGTCGATAAGAGTCCTCAAAAACTCGTACTCCGTCTCGCTTGCCGCCGGGAAGCCGACCTCTATCTCCTTGAAGCCTACATCCAAAAGGGTCTTGTAGAATCTTAGCTTCTCCTCTAGGTCCATGGGGATGACCAGGCTCTGGTTGCCGTCTCTCATGTCAACCGAGCACCACACCGGCGGCTTTTCGATATGGTCCTTAGTCACCCATTTGTTGTACACTCCCGGTGCGGGGAAGTAACCGATTTTGTACTTGCTTGCGTCCATCATAGCTTCTTGTCTCCTTGATAAAAATAAGTTAGGATTTCCGCCTGGGAGGAAGAAAAAACCCGTCCCAAAGCGAAGCTGCTTTGAGACGGGTGAAAAATCACTCGCGGTACCACTCAAATTGCCGGCTAAGACCGAGTGAGGACACTCTGCCCTGCCGACCACCTTCAGGATCAAACAATCCCTTTGCATTCACGCAGCCTCACGGACAGCCCTAATTATGCCAGCTTGTCAATAGACAGGTTCAGGCTGTCAGCTCAGAAGGGAGAGAACTGGGAACGCCGCCGCCTGCTCACACCAGCCGCAGGCTCTCTTTGGCGGGGATGCTCCCGTCAGTCTTCGTCATAGCTTTTGTTGTCGGATATTTAATTTTAATAGATTATACCATCTGCCGGCGTGGTTGTCAACAGTTTGCCGTCCGGCATTTTGCATAAAAGTTTTGCAAAGCCGGCGCTTGGTTTAAAGACCCTTGGCAAACGGAAGGACCGGACGACGCTACTGAGCGAGATAGCTTTTTACCATCTCCTGCAAAAGCTCGTCCCTGTCGATATGCCTTATGAGGCTTCTTGCGTTGTTGTAGGTGGTGATATAGGTGGGGTCCTCCGACAGGATGTAGCCCACTATCTGATTCACCGGGTTGTAGCCCTTTTCAAGAAGCGCCTCATACACAATGCCGAGCGTCTTTTTTATCTCATCCTTTTTGTCCTGCTTGACCGAAAAGGTCACTGTCTGATCATGCATATAAGTCAACTCCTCGTATTATCCTTTGTCCTGACCGGCGGATTCCGTAAGACCCACGCCGGTCTACCCCTTTATTATAACCCCTCCTGACAAAAATAGCAAGTGGTTTATGGGATATTTCAAAAGATATTTAGTTTTTTTGGATAAAGCAGCCGGGTCAAAAGCCAAAGCTTCCCTAAATCCTACCTTATCTCGGCTCCAAGCTCCTTTAAAGCCTTGACTATCCGCTTGATGGCAGCGTCCGCCTGCTCGTCGGTGAGGGTCTTTTCGTGGGAGCGAAGCGTCAGCGAGAAGGAAACAGACTTCATCCCCTTTTCTATCTGCTCGCCCTGGTATACATCAAAGAGGGCTATTTTCTCAAGCACCTGACCGACGGCGTCCTTTATCGTCCTCTCAAGACGGGCGACGGGAAGCTCCTCACGGCATACAAGCGAGATGTCCCTGGAGGTTGCTGGATACTTAGGAAGCGGTCTGTACTGCTTTTGCGGGACCTCGACCTCGAGAAGCTCGCTCACAAGGAGCTTTCCGGCGTAGGCTCTTGCGCCTATGCCGTAGGCGTTTAGAACTAAGGGGTGAAGCTCTCCGAATATCGCTATCGGTCTGCCGTCAAGCTTAACGCACGCCGACCGTCCGGGATGCATAGAGTACACCTCGTCCAGTCCGCAGTCGGGGGCTGCCGCCTCGACCTCGTACTCATTTATTCCAAGAGCCTCTAATATCCCCTCAAAGACTCCCTTTATGCTGTAGAAATCGAAGCCCCTGCCGTACATTCCCACCGCAAGCCTGGACGGCTCTGCGGGGAGCTTTCTTGGGTCGGCGTCGGGAATATACTCGGTGCCAAGCTCAAAAAGGGCAGCCTGAGGATTTCTGTTGTTGTAGTTTCTTGAAAGCACCTCGCACATCGAGGGAAGCACGGTGGTTCTCATCACCGAGGTGTCCTCTCCTAAGGGGTTTAGGATGACCACGCTTTTTCTCAGCGGGCTGTCCGAGGGCAGGGCTATCTTATCGTAGCATCTGGGTGAGATAAATGAGAAGGTGTTTATCTGATTCAGCCCAAGCGCCACGCAGCAGGACTCCAGCTTTCTTTCAAGCTCCTGCTTCTTTGTAAGCCTTGCGTTTGCTACTCCGGTTATTATCGTTCCGGGGATTTTATCATAGCCGTAAAGCCTTGCAATCTCCTCGGCGATGTCGGCCTTTGACTCTATATCCATCCTGAACGAGGGCGAGTATATCATGCCGCTTTCCACCCTGAAGCCAAGCCTTGAAAGATATTCTTTCATGCTCTCCTCGTCTATCGAAACGCCTAAGAAGCGGTTTATCCAGTCCGGCTCGAAGGGTATTACAACCTGCTCCCTTGTGTCGCAGTTCCTGTCGATAAGACCTCTTACCGGCTCGCCGCAGCCAAGAAGCTCGCAAAGCTCGAACGCCCTGAGAATTGCTGGGAGGCAGTTTTTAGCGTCAAGACCCTTTTCGTATCTCGAGGAGGCGTCGGTACGCATTCCGAGCTTTCTTGCCGTTCTTCTCACCGAGGCGCCGTCGAAGCAGGCGGACTCGAACACCACGGTTACGGTGTCATCCATTATTCCCGAGTATTCCCCTCCCATGACTCCAGCCACGGCTACGGGCTTAGAGCTGTCCGCTATTACAAGCATCTCAGGGGAAAGCTCCCTTTCAACTCCGTCAAGGGTTGTTATCCTCTCGCCCTGAGCGGCGTTTCTTACGATGATTTTCCCGCCCCCGACATGCCTTATGTCAAAGGCGTGCATCGGCTGCCCGTACTCCAGCATGACATAGTTTGTGATGTCTACAAGGTTGTTTATCGGACGGACTCCGCTCGCCCTGAGCCTCTCCCTAAGCCACCTCGGGGAGGGTGCTATCTTGACATTCCTTACGATTCCGCCGATATACCTCTTGCACAGCACGGGATTATCTATCCTAACATCAAGATATTCAAATGGGTCCCCGTCTATTCCTTTATAGCTGGGAGATTTTTCCTTTAGAGGCAGCCCAAAGCTCGCCGAGGTCTCCCTGGCAAGCCCGATTACGCTCAGGCAGTCGGGGCGGTTGGAGGTTATCTCGAACTCGACGACGGTATCGTCAAGCCCGATTGCCTGGCGGATGTCCTCTCCCGGGGCGCAGTCCTCCTGCAGGATGAAAATGCCGTTTTCATCGGCATAGGGAAAATCGTGCTTTGTAAGCCCAAGCTCGCCTATGGAGCAGAGCATGCCGCTGCTCACAACTCCTCTTAGCTTTCCGCTCTTTATCCTCACGCCGCCGGGCAGACTGGAGCCGTCAAGAGCCACGGGGACAAGGTCGCCCTCCCTTACATTCTGCGCTCCCGTCACTATCTGCAAGGGCTCCTCGCCGCCGACATCGACAGTGCAGACCAAAAGATGGTCGGAGTTTTCATGGGGAACGACCTTAAGAAGCCTTCCCACGACGACGCCCCTTATCTCCTCTCCCTCCTGCCAAAAGCCCTCGACCTTGGAGCCGGTCATGGTGAGCCTAGAGCAAAGCTCCTTCGCCGGGAGGTCTATATCAACATAGTCTTTAAGCCATTTAATAGACAAATCCATATTCTAACTTCCTTTCCCTAATCAGAACTGCTCGAGGAAACGCATATC
This sequence comes from Ruminococcus sp. UBA1409, assembly GCA_002305045.1. GTDB lineage: Bacteria > Bacillota > Clostridia > Oscillospirales > Ruminococcaceae > Faeciplasma > Faeciplasma avium. The sequence goes on along the minus strand of DBPX01000009.1, from coordinate 17,297 downwards.
GTTCTCATAAAGCATACGCATGTCGTTTATGCCGAATTTGCGCATAACCACTCTTTCAAGACCCAGTCCGAAGGCAAAGCCGGAGTATTCCTCGGGGTCGATGCCGCAGTTTTTGAGGACCTTGGGATGGACCATTCCGGCTCCCAGAAGCTCGACATAGCCCTCGTTTTTGCACATCGAGCAGCCCTTTCCTCCGCAGTTGAAGCAAAGGACATCGACCTCCGCCGACGGCTCGGTGAACGGGAAGTGATGAGGTCTTAGCCTAATGCGGCAGTCCTCGCCGTAGAGCCTTTTCATCATCAAATCAAGGGTTCCGACAAGGTCGGCCATGGTTATCCCCCTGTCGACGACCAGTCCCTCTATCTGGTGGAATATCGGGGAATGGGTGGCGTCCACAGCGTCCGACCTGTAGACCCTGCCGGGAGCTATAATTCTTATCGGGGGCTTCTTTTTCTCCATTACATGGACCTGGACTCCCGAGGTCTGGGTCCTAAGAAGAATACTATCTGTGATGTAGAAGGTGTCCTGAGTGTCCCTAGCCGGATGGTCGGGAGGGAGATTCAGCGCCTCGAAGTTGTAATAGTCGTACTCAACCTCTGGACCCTCGGCGATGTCAAAGCCCATGCCGATAAAAATCTCCTCAATCTCATTGAGCACCTGATTGAGCGGGTGTACCCTTCCTATCTGCGGCTTTTTCCCGGGCAGCGTGACATCAAGCCGCTCGCTCACAAGCCTTTTTGCCTCCTGCTGTGCGCTTATCTCCTTCAGACGGTTGGAAATGGCGTCCTCGATGTCCGCCCTTATCCTGTTTGCAATCTGACCTATCACAGGCCTTTGCTCCGCAGAAAGCCCTGCCATCCCCTTTAGAATGGCGGTAAGCTCTCCCTTTTTGCCCAGGAACCTGACCCTCAGGCTCTCAAGCTCGGCGGTGTCCTTTACGCTTTCAAGCTCCTTTTTTGCACGAAGCTCGATATTTTGAAGCTGCTCCTTCATTCCTTCATATCCTTTCATCATTTGTATTTATATTTTTAAGAGACCCTATTTTAGACTCCATAATTATCCGCCTGAGAAAAGGCGTGTACATAAAAACGGACTTTGCAAGCTTTAGCCCAAGCTCGAATTTAAGCCCTCCTGCAAGACGGCGGTAGCCTGCGACCGGGTCAGCCTCCGAAAACGCCCTGGACGCAAGCTCGGATGAGCGCATAGCCCAGCTTATTCCCTCCAGCGAGCTGGGGCTTATAAAGCCTCCCGCCTCGCCAAGAAGTATTACGCCGTCCCTTCCGCTCACTATCTCGGACAGGCGGGCAGGTCTGTATACCAAGCACGCCTCCTCCCTGCACTGCTCCAGGAAGCGAAACCACCTCTTTCCGGCGGACTCAAGCTGCCTTTCAAAGCTCTCCCTGCAGCCCTTGGGTCCAAACGCCCCGCCGTAGAGCATATACCCGTCCTTAGATATCGACCAGGAGCAGCAGTCCGAGCTGCTTCTGTCGAAAACGCAGGAGTAAAACGGCTCTATCCTGTCATGCCTGTACCAGCGCTGTATTGCGACATATGTCCTTATGCCTTGCTCCTTAAAAAATGTCCTTCTCACGATGGAGCCGGCGCCGTCAGCCCCGATAAGGTATTTAGCGGTTATGCTGTCGGCTCTGCCGTTATTTGTAAAGCTAAGCTCAAAGCCGCCGTCCCTGCGTTTTATGCCGGTGCATCTTGCCTGGATCCTTTGCACGCTGTCAGGAATCAGGGAGCGCAGCCAGCCGTCAAACCTCGCCCTGTCCATATTCAGATAGGAGCGCTGATAGTATCTTGGGGAGTCCAGCGAGAGGTCTATAGTCTTTACCGCAAATATCTGCGGAGTGACCAGAACCTCCTTAGGAAGCGTCAGCCCGCTCCTTGCCAAAAACCTCTGCGCATCGGGGGACAAAAGCCCTCCGCACGGCTTAGGACGCACTCCCGCAAGCCCCTGCTTATCAATCACAGCAAGCCTTAGCCTGTCTGCCGCCAGCCTTGCAAAGCTGGAGCCTGCCGGTCCTGAGCCTACAACAACAGCGTCGTAATCAAACATCATCCACCCTGCCTAATCCAAAGCCCGCAATAAAACAAAATGCCCTGCCCCAAAACGGGACAAGACAAGCTTGCAACCACCCATTTTTCGGGAGCAAACACTCCTTATCGCCGTAACGGGGCGCAATCGTCCGCACCTACAGCCCCCAAGGGGTTCAGCGCAGCCGCTCGGAAGTGAACTTCAGACCTGCCGCCATAGGGAGCTTTCAGCCTGCCGGGCTATTCGCCGCACGGCAGCTCCCCTCTCTGAATGACAGCACTGGACCTACTCTCTTCGTCACTGCGTTTCAAAGCTAAAAGCCGTCTGCATGAGCAGTCAGCCGCACAGGCAGACCCTTGCTCAGCATCGTTACCGGCTATTATAGCATAGCCGATTTTAAATTTCAACTGTTTTTTGAATTTTCCTTATTAATAATCGAAAAATCGGCTCGGCTCTTGAAATGCCTATGCCGGACATGCTATAATGTAGCTGTAATTATACCTCTTTTCCCGCCGCCGGACGGCTTTACTAATCTCAAGGCAGTCTTAACCTTATCATGGCTGTCAGAATATAAACTAAGCTTGGAAAGGATGCTCAGTATGTCATTTATCACACCGCAGTTCATGCTCAGGAACAAAACCGCAGTCCGTCTTTACGAGAGCTATGCCAAGGATATGCCGATAATCGACTATCACTGTCACATAAGCCCTCAGGAAATCTACGAGGACAGAAGGTTTGACAGCATCACCCAGCTATGGCTGGGAGGAGACCATTACAAGTGGAGGCTTATCCGCTCTGACGGCGTCCCCGAGGAGGAGATTACCGGCGAGGCTGACCCAAGGCTCAAATTCAAGAGGTTTGCAGCCGCCCTTCCCAAGGCGATAGGCAACCCGATGTATCACTGGTGCCATCTTGAGCTGAAAAGGTATTTCGGGTATGACGGAATCCTTAACGCTGACACCGCAGACCTAGTATACGACCTTGCAAACAAAAGGCTCGCCGAGCCTGACATGAGCGCAAGAGGGATAATCAGCCGCTCGAATGTCAGGATGATAGGCACAACCGACGACCCGGTAGACGACCTCAAATGGCACAGGCTGCTCGCCGGTGATAGCAGCTTTAAAACGATGGTCTGCCCCTCCTTCCGTCCGGACAAGGCGATTAATATCGACAAGCCCGGCTTCCTAGAGTATATCGGGCTTTTGCAGGAGTCCGCAGGAGTCAAAATCCGCTCAATACAGGAGCTTTTCCAGGCTCTTGACGCAAGGCTTGACTACTTTGTTGAAAACGGCTGTCTTGCTACCGACCACGGTCTTGACTATATGGTATACGCACCCTCCACCGTCGAGCAGACCGACAGGATATTCAAAAAGGCTCTTAACTCCCAGCCTCTTACAGCCGAGGAGTGCGAGATGTACAAGACCGCCGTGCTTTTGCACCTCGGGCGGGAGTACGCAAAGAGAAATATCGTCATGCAGATTCACTACGGCGTGCAAAGAAACGCCAACAAAAAAATGCTCCGTGCCCTGGGTCCCGACACCGGCTTTGACTGTATCTCGACAGTAGAGTGCTCAAGCGCAGTCGCCGGCTTCCTAGACGCTCTTGATTGCGAGGGGCTTCTTCCCAAGACCATCCTATACTCCCTCAATTCAGCCGACAACGCCATGCTGGACACCGTAATCGGCAGCTTCCAGGGCAGCATAGTCCCCGGTAAAATTCAGCACGGAGCGGCGTGGTGGTTCCACGACACGGCGTTCGGCATGGAGGCTCACCTGAGGTCCCTTGCAAGCCTCTCGATTCTTGGAAACTTTATAGGAATGCTCACCGACTCAAGAAGCCTTCTTTCCTACACAAGGCATGAGTATTTCAGGAGGCTTCTTTGCAGCATAATCGGTCAGTGGGTCGAGGACGGCGAGTACCCCTGCGACGAGGCGGCTCTTGAGAGCATAATAAAGGGAATCTCCTACGAAAACGCCGCAAGGTATTTCGGGGTAAGGCAGCTGTAAAAGGCGGCTGCATCTATTTCTAGGAGCAGCTACGGCTCAGCGAAAAGAATAGATAAAATCAGCCAAGGTGGTTTCCTCGGCTGATTTTTAGTTCCTTCTAAACCGTCATGCCCGCTTCGGGAGCGGTATGAAGCCCGTTCATGCCGTTTTCCGGGCGGTGACCGCCGTCCCTGCCAACCGGCGGCTGCTCCTCGCCGGCGATTGCCGGGTCCTGGATGTACCTTTTAGCCTGAGTGGAAAACAGGGTGTAATACTTTCCCTTTTTCTCCATAAGCTCGGCATGGGTGCCCGTCTCCTCCACCATGCCGTCCTCTAAGACGACGATAAGGCTGGCTATGGTTGCGCTTGAGAGCCTGTGAGATACGAAAATTGTGGTCTTGCTCTGCCTCAGACGGTCGAACTGGTTGAAAATCTCCTGCTCGGCAATCGGGTCCAGGGAGGCGGTCGGCTCGTCGAGTATCAAGACATCGGAGTCAGAGTAAAACGCCCTGGAAATGGCAAGCTTCTGCCACTGACCTATCGACAAATCGGTCGCCTCAGGCTCAAACCACCTCATAAGCGGAGTGTCAAGCCCCATCGGCAGCCTGCTTATGTACTCTATGGCGTTGCTCTCCCTAGCGGCACGGACGACATCCTTCTCGCTGTACTCCTTATGAATATTTCCGAAGTGGATGTTCTCGCCTATCGTAAAGGCGTACTTGCCGAAGTCCTGGAAGATGATTCCGAACATCGAGTAAAGGTCCTTGACATCGTACTCCCTCAAATCGTATCCGTCAAGATATATCTCGCCGGCGGTAGGGTCGTAGAGCCTCGTGAGAAGCTTTAGAAAGGTGGTCTTCCCGGCTCCGTTCAGACCGACAAGCACCATCGTCTCTCCCGGTCTTAGGGTCAGGCTGACATCCTTTAGGACATCCCTATCAGTCCCGGGATATCTGAAATACACATTTCTAAATTCTATTGTATGCTCACCGCCGTGATTTACCCTGCGGGGAGTTGAAAGCCTCGGGACGACCGTGGGTCTTTCGCTCATGTAGGCTATGAGGTTGTCTATAAACAGCGTTCCCTCATAGATATGGGCGGACATCGTGATAAGATAGCCTATACAGCTTGATATGCTGGATATCGCACCGGTGTAGAGCGAATAGTCTCCTATCATTATCCTCTTGTCAAATACCATCATGGTAATCAAAAGGTAGAGTATCAGCATCGAGCCGGAGGATATAAGAGAGATTACGGCGTGCCAGATGTTTTCGTCCCGGATGAGCTTTATAAGACCCTTATAATAGCTCTCGAACACCCTCTGGAAACTGCCGATAAGAGTGTCGCTGAGGTCGAACATCCTGACCTCCTTTACAAGGTCCTTGTTGACAAGCAGGTCGGAGTAGTAGCTCATCTGACGCCTGTCCTTGGAGCGGCGGAAGGTGTACTCGAAGTTCTTTCTTCTGTAGACGAAGTTGATTATCGCCGCCGGAATCGAGACAGCCGCCACCAAAAGCACCGACCACCACATCCCGGGAGCGGACGCCATTACTATTATAAATCCGACTATCTGGATTATGACGCTTATAATCTGGAACATCTGGGAGAGCACGGTTATCGGCCTGTTTCCGGCCTCCCTGTTGGCGTTTTCCAGCTTCTCATAGAACGCCGGGCTGTCAAAGGAGGCAAGGTCTATATCCTTTGACTTTTCCATGATCCTGGTCTTGACCATCCTGACGACCTGCTCGCCGGCTATCCTGTTTATGGCGTTGTTGATGTTGCCGGATATTCTCTGATAGGTGACTATCGAGAAATAGATCATAAGCCATGTGAGAATCTTAGACTGCCAAAACGACCCGCCGGAGTCGTCGGTCAGGGTCAGCTGCAGCGAGTTGAGTATCCCCCTGGACGCAAGCTGAGTCAGCACCGGGATGATTCCGTTCATCAGCGCCATAAAGCTCATGGCAAAAAGAATCCAGTGCCCGGTATCCCACACCAGCCTGACTATGTACAAAAACCTGACAAAAAAGCCTCCTATAAGCTCACGAAGATATCTTGGAACATCCTTTATCCCCGACGGAGGCGAAACCTTAGCCCGAATTCCCCCGGGACGCATAGGTCCTGGCATACTGCTCCCCCTTTTCCGATTTTAATGCTTTCCCTGCTCATGTCGTTATTTTACCACAGCCTGCACTTTCGCACAAGACATTTTGTTGAAAATTCACAGAAATTTATTCGCTTTTTTTGAGCGCAGACAGCCGATTGACTATTGAAAGAGCCGATAACTCATGATATAATTAGCTCTAGAGCGAGGTTTTTATAAATCACCGTATTACTTTGCTTCCTAGACGCTAGGGGCTTTCAAGGGAGGACAACAGGATGTCTGCCGGCTTTAAATACGAGGACTGGAGCGACGGCGTCGTGACCTACGGCGTTATCGCCTTCCCGACAAGAAAGATGACAAGCCATATGCATATACACAGCCAGGTCGAGCTTGTGCTGGTTGAAAGAGGCGAGCTTGACGCCATTGTCGACGACCAGCACTTTTTCATCCGTGAGGGGGAGGGCATACTCATCTGTCCCCATGTAACCCACAGGCTCAAATCCGACTCGGAGGAAACTCTGTCCAACCACCTGATTTTCAGCACCGAGTTCATCCCAGACTTTAAAAACTTCTTCGAGAGCGCAAAGGTCCCCTATGTGAGGATAAGAAACGACTCCTGTCCCGACTTCGCCAGGGCGCAGATAGGCTTTTTAGAGCAGCATGTAAAGACCTACAGCTACGGCAAGACGGTTCTTAAGGGGATGCTTACCGTGCTGCTTTCGGGGATAATGCCGGCGTACTCAGGGGTGGACTTTGAAAAATACAGCGACAGGTCCCAGGGCTTTGAGATATGCCGCCAGCTCCTTATGTATGTAGACTCGAATATCTCGCAGGACCTCTCCTTAGAGAAAATATCAAAGGCTATGAACATCGTTCCCTCATATGTCTCGATGGTATTTTCAAGGAACTTCAAGATTTCCCTTAGCTCCTACATAACAAAAAAGAGGATATCGCTGGCAAAGTCGCTGCTCTCAAGCTCCCATAAGAGCATAACCGAGATAGCCTTTGAGTCCGGCTTTTCGAGCATCAGAAGCTTCAACCGCCGCTTCAGAGAGAGCGAGGGCATGACTCCCAGCGAGTACAGAAGCTCGTTTATGAAGCAGTCCTCCTAGGCTGACGAATTAGATAAAAAAGAACCCGGCTGAAACGGTCGGGTCCTAATCCCTAAGAAAAGCATTTTTACTTCTTTTTAGTTTTTTTCGAGATACAAAACATAGAAACAGTAACGGCAGAATATACCGCATAAATTGCATAGGTAACGCCGTTATGCCATGGGAAGGATGCCTCCGGGTAATTTAATGCATACGCCATAAAGCCTATTGCCGCCGCTGCCATTAAGCAGCCGATGCCGAAAAATAATCTGTGTTTTTTCATTTTACCCGCCCTTCTGTCCTCACCGCAAGGACGCTCTCTCCGTAATATACAGACAAGGACCCGATTTAAATGTCGGGTCCTTTGAGCTTGCCTATTTAAGGGTTAAGAGACTACGCCACTATTCCGGCGTCGGGATCATAGGTGTCCATCATGTCGTTTATTTCCTCAAGGTAGTATTCCAGAGACTCCCTGTTTTCCTCCTTGACCTGTGCCCAGGTTGAGGGATTTGCACTGCGGCAGGGTCCGTACTGTAAGGAGGCGATGATGTTGTTAAGACCGTCGGTCATGTCGCCGGTGACTATTGCTCTGGGATGAGCCTCTGCAATCTGCTTGCAGGTGTCGTACATCTCGAGCATCTCCTCGGTCCACAGATACTTCTCCTCGAGCTGCTTGCGGTCGATGTCGACGACGGTGGGGTCGAGCACCTTGAACCTCTCGCAGGACGCCAAAAGCGCCACGCCTTCGGGATTTTCGGCTCCGTAGCAAAGGTTATAGCCGTTTATCTGGGTGAGAAGATAGTAGTTGCCGTCTCCGTTATTGTCCCTGGGAAGGGGTGCGAACATAAGCTCGCCGGCGGTGATGTCTCCCCAGACGGAGGAAATCTCCTCTACAGGGCCGGTGAAGAAGCCGGTCTCGCAGATGTAGAACAGGCAAAGGCCGTCCTTAACTCCTGCGCCGTAGGTTCCGTTATCCCTTATCGCCCAGTAGTTGTCGCCCTCGTGGTGGGTGCAGTCGTTCTTTGTCAGGTCGTAGAGCATCTGCTCCGCTCTCTCTATCTCGGGAGAGTCAAGGTTTGAATAGTATCTTCCGTCCTCGTCCCTGTGGACAAAATTCTGGCCGGTAGCCTGCACCAGGCTGTTTGTATAGGACTGTCCGTCAAGGGCAAAGCGGTCCTCGTCGGGGTCGGAGAACTCTACGCACATCGAGTAAAATACATCCCAGGTCCACTCGTCGTTTGCGTAAAGCTCAGCCGGGTCGTCAAAGCCCCACTCGTCGATGACTCTGCGGTTGTAGGGAACGACATCCCTAAAGGTGGTGTTTGTGACTATGGTAAAGTGCCTTCCGGAGAAGGAGAAGGTGTCCGCAACCTCCTTGATTCCGCTCCAGAGCGGGGAGTCAAAGTCGATGTAATCGTCGACCGGCTGGAACATTCCCTTGATGCACTTCATGGGATAGGTAGCCGTGGAGCTTGTTCCCGCCGGATAGAAGTCGGGAGCCTGGCTTGAGAGCACCAGATTCGCAAGGTCGTCAAACCTTGTCGACCACTCGGTCTCTATCCATTCAATCTCACAGCCGTACTTCTCGGTAAAGGTGAAGTATCCAGTGTTGACTATCTCGTCCTCTGAGTAGTTGTGGAAGCCGTCATACCAGCTAAGGTACTTAACCGTGCTGTTCGTCCCGGCGGCGGTCTGCTCGTCCGGGAGGGTGATTCCGGCTGCCCTTAGTATAGCCTCTGCGTCCTCGGTGGAGAGGGTGAGCTTGATAATCTCACGCTTTTGCTTTCCGCAGCCGACGATTGCAAGGATGAACAATACCGCAAGAATTGCGGCAACCAGTCTTTTCATTGTCAAACCCCCTGAAAAAATAGCTAAATTTGTCCAAGACAGCCCAAAGGACCGACCGATTTTCCGCCCTGCCGACACGCAGGATTTTCAGCCAAGGTCTGTAAGCCGTCCCATTACATTATAATCGTTATCCGACCCAAAGACAAGCCATTTTTTTAAAAGCCAAGGACACAACCGCCTCCCCGGGCAGTAAGACCCCGTCCCGGCAGGCATCCAATACGCCCTCTAATCAGCACTTTACATCAATGGATATGAACAAAAATGTCATTGACTTATTGAATGTTTTATAGTAAACTATACATCAAGGACCGCAGACCGGGAGAAATCTCCCGTCCTGCCGGCAGCTCGGCAGTCTGCGGCTAATTTTTAAAAATGGAGTTGTACCCTATGATAGCAAACGAGCTTATTACAGCCGCAAAAAGGCTTATAATCGGCGCAGTTTCGGCGTCCATGCTTATTTCCACGACGGCGCTGTCAGGCTGCGGCGAGAAAAAACAATCCGGCAGCCGGCTTGACAACATCGTCACGGTAAACGCCGTCCCCGAGCTGGAGCCTCTTGGGCTTGACAGCACAGAGACCCTCACCGAGTCTTTGGACCTCGGGCTTTCCGTCCCGGAGAAGCTTAAGAAGGCGTATAAAAATGTCGGAGACACTAACCCCATATCCCCAAATCTTTTCTTTGCCGACCCCACCTCGGTCGAGTATAACGGCAGGATATACCTTTACGGCACCTGCGACCAGGAGGAATACCAGAAAAACGGCGAAAAGGGCGACAATACCTACGGCGGGATAGACAAGATTTCCTGCTTCTCCACCGCCGACATGAAAAACTGGACCTATCACGGGGACATCAATGTCAGCATAGTTACCAACTGGGCAGGGCTGTCCTGGGCGCCCTCGATAATCTCCCGCCCGACTGAGGACGGCACCACCGAGTTCTTCCTCTACTTCACGACAGGCGGAGGAGGAATAGGCGTCTTAAAGGCGACCTCTCCCCTGGGTCCCTGGACCGACCCGATAGGCGGTCCCCTTCTTGCCGGGGACACCGCAGAGCTTAAGGACGACCCCATCTGCTGGGTATTCGACCCCGGAGCCTGCATTGACGACGACGGAGTCGGCTGGCTCGCCTTCGGAGGAGGAGACCCTCAGCAGGAGGGCGAGACAGGTCTTAACACAAGAAACTGCCGAATCGTCCGTCTGGGAGAGGACATGGTATCTCTTGACAGCAAGATAGAGGTCATCGAGGCTCCCTATCACTTCGAGGCGAACGAGCTAAACTACATCGACGGCAAGTTCTACCTCACCTACTGCTCCAACTGGCAGCCAAGAAACGAGTGGCCGGAGGATAAATACGGCGACTATCCGATGCCTTTGCAGTGTACCATGTGCTACATGGTCTCCGACGACCCGCTAAACCCCGACTCCTGGGAGTACAAGGGCGAGTATCTTCTGAATCCCACCAGCTTCGGCTATCCCTTCTCAAACAACCACACCCATCTTCAGGAGTTTAACGGAAAGTTCTATCTGTTCTACCAGACCGTCAGCCTGCTCAGCAATATGGGCAAGACAGACGCCAGCGGCTACCGCAGCGTTGGAGTTAACGAGCTTGAGGTGAACACAAACAAGGCGGAGTTCAGCGAGGGCAGCATGGACAACCAGGGCGTCGAGCAGGTCCAAAACTTCGACCCGTTTGTCACCACCGAGGCGGAGACCGCCAATGTGACTGCGGGAGTTCAGTTCAAAAGGACCTCCGGCGAGATGGCTGCAATCGCCGAGGACGGCGGCTGGATAGCTCTCACCTCGGTCGACTTTGACAAGGGAGCGGACCTGTTCGGCGTAAACGCCATGGGCAAGGGCATAATCGAGATAAGGCTTGATGATAAGGACGGCGCCGCCGTCGGCTCTATTCAGTTCGAGTCCTTAGAGGATTACTCGGTCACCTACTGCCGCCTTACGGAGAAGATATCCGGCGTCCACGACCTATACCTTGTGTTCGGCGGAGAGGTAACTCTAGACAAGTGGCAGTTTGCCGCCGGCGAGTAGTCCCTCGCCGATAAAAAATCAGTAAGCAGGAGGCAGCCATGACCAAGCAGTCAAGGACAGTTTTGGAGTCCTTCCAGCTAAGAAAGTCCCGAAAGGACAAAAAAAGCTTCAGGCTCTGGCTTAATGAGCAGCTAACGGACGCCGGCTATTCGGTGACCGAGGAAACGGGGCTCTTTTCCGGCACGAATCTATTGGCAGGCGACCCCGATAGCGCAAGGATAGTTTTCTGCGCACACTACGACACTCAGGCAGTGCTTCCCTTCCCCAACTTCATAACCCCTAAAAGCCTGCCGCTTTACATTCTTTATCAGCTTACCATACTGATACCGCTCATGACCGTGTGTTTTGTCCTCGTGGCCCTCGGGCTGTACCCGCTTGGCTTGATATGGCTTTCCTTCTTTGTCTGGTGGATGCTGTTCGGTCCTGCAAACCGCCGCACCGCCAACGACAACACCTCGGGGGTGACAGCTCTTTTGGAGATAGCCCTCACCCTTCCCGCAGACAAAAGGGAGGGAGTCCTGTTCGTGTTCTTTGACAACGAGGAAAGAGGGATGCTGGGCTCCTCAGCCTTTGCCTCCCGTCACAAAAGGATAAAAACAGGCGTCCCGGTCATAAATTTTGACTGCGTGTCGGACGGCGCCCTGCTCCAGCTCTACCCCAGCTCCGGGCTTAAAAAGGACTCTGGGCTCTCAGCGCTTATTGAGTCCTCATTTGAGGGAAACGGAGAAAGAAGCTTCGAGCTTGTAAGGGGCTTTGGGTTTTACCCGTCCGATAATGCCAGCTTTAAAATCTCCGCCGGAGTCTGCGCTCTCAAGGAGGGGCGGTTTCTGGGAAAAAGGATTGAGTATATGGACAGGATTCATACCTCCAAGGACACCGTTTTCGAGGAGGAAAACCTAGAGCTCATCCGTCTGGGAGCCTTAAGGCTGATATCGGGACTTCCCTCTTCGTAAGGGTAAAACGACAGCACGGTAAAATCAAAGCAAGGAGCCGATCATGCAAAAAGCGTGACCGGCTCCTATTTATATCAAACAAGCCATCAGCCCTGGAGGCTTCATGGGACTCCTAAATCTTAAGAAGCCACTGAGCTATCATGAAGTAGGCAAAGAGCGAGATGGCGTCGACTATTGTCGTTATGAACGGACTCGCCATGACCGCAGGGTCAAATCCGACAGCCTTTGCAAGAATCGGGAGGGTGCAGCCTATCAGCTTGGCAATAAACACCGCTATCAGGATGGTGAGGCATACCACCACGGCAACCATTGCATTTACATCCTGGTTGCCAAGAAGCAGCCTGTCTATTAGCATAATCTTTGCAAAGTTCACGGCGGCAAGGGCGACTCCGCACAGCACGGAGACTCTCATTTCCTTCCATATCACCCTTAAAACATCCTTTAGCGCAATATCTCCAAGAGACATTCCTCTTATGATAGTGACCGAGGACTGCCCTCCTGCGTTTCCCCCGGTGTCCATAAGCATGGGGATAAAGGAGGTGAGCACAACATATCTTGCCAGCTTATCCTCAAAGCCTGTTATAATCATCCCGGTGAAGGTCGCCGAGACCATGAGAAGAAGCAGCCAGGGAATCCTCTTTAAAAAGGTCTCAAGGATGCCGGTCTTGAAATACGGCTTGTCTGTCGGGACGATAGCCGCCATCTTCTCGATGTCCTCGGTGTTTTCGTCCTGGATTACATCTATGGCGTCGTCTATGGTGACAATACCTACTATCCTGTTCTCACCGTCCACGACCGGCAGAGCCAACAGGTCGTATTTTGCAAGAGCCGCCGCAACAGCCTCCTTATCCTCCTTGGTGCCAACGGATATGACATTCTCGCTCATTATATCCTCGACCCTTGTAGTGTCGGACGCTGTAATCAAATCAGAAAGGGAGACAACTCCTATCAGCCTTCTCGCCTCGGTGACATAGCAGGTGTATATCGTCTCCTTTGCGACTCCGACCTGCCTTATCTTCTTAAACGCCTCCCCCACCGTCATGCTTCGGTTGAGGTACACAAACTCCGGGGTCATAAGACCTCCGGCGCTGTCGTCGGGATAGGTAAGAAGCTCGTTAATCCGCCTTCTTGTCAGCTCGTCGGTGTTTTTTAGAATCCTTGACACGACATTTGCCGGCATCTCCTCGATAAGGTCAACCGTGTCGTCTAAAAACAGCTCGTCGACGACCTCCCTTATCTCCTTGTCGGAAAACGCCATGATGAGCTGTCCCTGCTGCTCGGGGTCAAGATATGCAAATGTCTCGGCGGCAAGCTCCTTGGGGAGAAGCCTGAAAATAACCGGGATGTCCTTGACCTCTGCCTCGTCGAAGATAGAGGCGATATCGGCGGGATTCATCTCGTTCATTATCAGCTTAAGCTCTGCGAACTTCCGCTGATTCAAAAGCTTGATTACAATATCGAATACCGTTGTTCTTTCCATAAAAATACCTCCGATTTTTTAAACCAGAGGGCAGCCAAAATCAGGGAGTCGCCGTTTTCGCAGCAGCTCCATTCAAGCTATTCCCTCGGGGCGTGGTCGGGCTACTGCCGGCGTCCAAATCTCTCACTCCTTTGCAAGGCTAAATCTATAATAATTCTACATCTTTTAGCCTGCCCTGTCAAGAAAGGCTGAATATAAAAATATGAAACTCCTCTCTTCGGCTCAAAGTTATATAATCTTGATATTGAAAAGCTGGGCAGCGGCTGATATAATTAAACCAAAAGACAAAAAAGGGAGGAATACCATGCAGAAAAAGCTTTTTAACGCCGGCTGGAGCTTCGCTCTTGTGCCGTTTGGCTCTTTGGGAGAGGGCGAGCGTCCGGATGCGAGCAGCTACTCGCCGGTCGACATCCCTCACGACTGGCTTATCCACGATACAAAAAAATTGTACGCAGACGGCGACGGCTATTATAAAAAGGAATTTACGGTGGATGACCCCGCCGGAAATGTTTATATTCTCAGGTTTGACGGCGTCTACATGGACAGCGAGGTCTATCTCAACGGCAAGAAAATCTACGAGTGGAAATACGGCTACACCACCTTCGATGTCGAGCTTTCGGGGCTTACTGCGGGAAGGAATCTTATAGAGGTCATAGTTCATCACAAAAGCCCCAACTCCCGCTGGTACTCCGGCGCCGGAATCTTCAGAAATGTCTGGCTCACCGAATCAAAGGACTCCCGGATTCTTCCTGACGGCGTGTACTTCTTCGCCTCCCCCAAGGACGAAAGCCACAATGTCTGGACGGTGACAATAGACACCGAGGTCACAGGCTCCGGCGAGGGTGTAGTTTTCAGCACTCTTTCAGGCTTCGGGCAGGGCTACGGCGTGACGACCCCCGTTTCTCTTACGGAGGAAGCCGCGACGGTAAGGCAGAGCTTCGAGGTAAGCTCCCCCGAGCTTTGGGATGTGGACAGCCCGAGGCTTTATGATCTCACCACCGTGCTTAAAAAGGACGGCGAGGAGGTCTACGCCGTATCGCAGAGGGTGGGCTTCAAGCATACAAGCTTCACCGTCGACAACGGCTTTTTCCTCAACGGAAGAAGCCTAAAGCTCCACGGAGCCTGCATGCACCACGACATGGGTGCGCTCGGCTCCGCCGTAAACAAGGCGGCGATAAGGCGTCAGCTTTCAATCATGAAAGATATGGGCGTCAACTCGATAAGGACCTCGCACAACCCTCCCGCTCCCGAGCTTATGGATTTAGCAGACGAGCTTGGCATCATGATTCTGTCCGAGGGCTTTGACATGTGGGAGCTTAAAAAGACGGATTACGACTACGCAAGATTCTTCCCCGAGTGGTATGAAAGAGATGTAAAAAGCTGGATAAGGCGGGACAGAAGCCATGTCAGCGTGATAATGTGGAGCATAGGCAACGAGATATACGACACCCACGCCTCCCCGAGAGCGGTTGAGATAACAAACAGCCTAAGAGACTGTGTAAGAAAGCACGACTATATAGCCCTCCGACCCGTTACGATAGGCTCAAACTATATGCAGTGGCAGGGAGCGCAAAGCTGTGCCGAGCATATCGATACCGTAGGCTATAACTACACCGAGCGTCTTTACGACGAGCACCACAAGGAGCATCCTAGCTGGATAATATACGGCTCCGAGACGGGAAGCACCATCCAGTCAAGGGGAATCTATCACTTCCCCGCCGAGAAGCTGACCACCACTCACGACGACCACCAGTGCTCCTCCCTTCTAAACTGCGCCACCGGCTGGGGAGCAGTAAACTGCGAGTACAACATCCTAATGGACGAAAACCGCCGCTTCTCGCTCGGTCAGTATATCTGGACGGCGTTTGACTACATAGGAGAGCCTACACCGTACTGGACCAAAAACTCCTACTTCGGTCATATAGACACCGCCGGCTTCCCCAAGGACAGCTTCTATGCCTACAGAGCCGTCTGGCTGGGCGAAAGGGCGGAGCCGTTTGTCCATCTTCTTCCCTACTGGGACTTCAACGAGGGTCAGCTTATTGACATCATGATATTCTCGAACTGCCCACGCACCGAGCTGTTTGTGAATGGCGTCTCGATGGGCGACTACCATCAGGAAAAGGTCGGCGCCACACAGCTCACCGGCCGCTGGAAGGTCCCATATGAAAGGGGCGAGATAAAGGCTGTCGGCTACGGCGAGACCGGCGAGATTTTGTGCGAGGAGGTAAAAAGGAGCTTCGGCGACCCTGTTAAAATCTCCCTGAAGCCGGATAAGACCTCGATGCTCTCAGACGGCGAGGACATGATATTCGTAGAAATCACCACCCTTGACGGCGAGGGGCTTACGGTTGAGAACTCAAGGTCTAGGGTTTCGGTCAGCGTCGAGGGCGAGGGAAGGCTGGTGGGTCTTGACAACGGAGACTCCACCGACTACGACCAGTATAAGTCAAGCTCGAGAAGGCTGTTCTCCGGCAGGCTTCTTGCCATGATAGCCTCCACCAAAAATCCCGGAGATATAAAAGTGAGGGTAAGCTCTCCCGGGCTTGAGGACGGCGTTTTGAGCCTTAGCTCACTTCCCTGCAAGAAGGACTGCGGGGTATGCTGCTCCTACGAGGCTCCAAGGAGCGCTGAAAGCAGCGAGGTCCCGGTAAGAAAGCTGGAGCTTGGGGTGTCCTCATCGGTTCTCACTCCCGACTGCCCGGAGTCCCTCATATCCCTTAAGATAATGCCCGGCAACGCAACCTATTCTGACGGCGACATCGGCTTCAAGGTGATAACAGACGCCGGAGTTGAGACAAATATATCCGCAGTTTCAAAAACAGAGGACGGCGTCAAGGTCATTGCAAAGGGTGACGGCTGCTACAGACTAAGAGCCTACTGCAAGAACGGCACCCCCTACGAGCAGGTAATCTCCGAGCTGGAGCTTGAAAACCGTGGCTTCGGTCAGGCGGGCTTCGACCCCTATAAGATGGTTTACGCCTCGCTTCATCAGGAGTCCTCGCACAAGCTTCAGGATGTCTTTGAGGGCGGCGTGCTGATCCCCTGGGGAGATTCCTATGTCAGCTTCAAGAATGTCGATTTCGGAAAGCACGGCTCCGACACTCTTAGGGTCTGGCTCTATCTAAACGGCTATGAGGACATCCCGTTCGAGATATACACCGGCTCCGGCGAGCTTTTGGGAAGCTTCAACTACAAGCTAAAGCCCTGGTGGAATCACTACCAGTCCATGGAGATAAGGCTCAGCCGCAGACTGACCGGCACAGAGGAGCTAAAATTTGCCTTCCACAGACAGCACCACTTCAAGGGCTTCCAGTTTGACCTGCCCATTATGACCGGGGTGACTATTCCTGCAACCGGCAACGACGGAATATACGGAGACTCCTTTACTCTTATGGAGGACAGGATTTCCGAGATAGGAAACAATGTCACAATAAGCTTTGACTCCCTGAATTTCGGCGAGGAGGGCGTTTCCTCGGTCACGATAACCGGCCGCTCCCACAACGAAAACGATACCATCCACATAAGATTCCACACCGCTGACGGCGACAGCAACCAGATAGTCGAGTTTGAAGGCTCCGAGGATATAAAAACGCTCACCTTCCCCCTCGAAAGGGTAAAGGGCGTTTCGGATGTCAGGCTCATCTTCCTGCCGGGCTGCAAATTCGACCTGTGCTCTGTCAGATTTGATTAAGGCTCCAACCGGCCTTACCCATGTCCCCGCAGTCGACGCAACCCATCTTGCAGAGGGC
>DBPX01000018.1:2606-43165 GCA_002305045.1 Ruminococcus sp. UBA1409 | reverse complement strand
CCATACACTGTGCAGGCTTGCCACAGCATACGCAGCTCTCCGACAGGCTTCTTTGCTCGAAGGGAATACACCTCGAGCCGACGCCGGTCAGCTCCTTTATCCTGTCCTCGCACTCCTCGTCGCCGCACCACATGGCGTAGACAAAGCCGTCCCCTCCCTTTTCCAGGGAGGCGGTTATCTCCTCCAGAGTGGTGCAGTCGTAGCTCCTTGCCTGACGGTTAGAAAGCGCCCTTTCGTACATTCCCTGCCTTACCGCCTCGAGACGCTCCCTGACGCCCTCGACGACCTCGGTCAGCGGTATTACAGACTTGCTCCTGTCGTGACGGCAGACGGCTACGCAGTGACCCTCGGCGATATCCCTAGGACCGATTTCCAGCCTCAGGGGGACGCCCTTCATCTCGTACTCGGAATACTTCCAGCCGGGAGAGTTGTCGCTGTCGTCCAGCTTGACCCTTATACCCGCCGACTTTAAAGCCTTGTAAAGCTCGGCGGCGCCTTCAAGCACGCCCTCCTTGTGCTGGGCAACAGGCACTATCACTACCTGTATGGGAGCTACGGCGGGAGGAAGCATCAGCCCGTTGTCGTCGCCGTGAGCCATGATGATGGCGCCTATCAGCCTCGTGGAGACTCCCCAGGAGGTCTGGTGAGGCGTTCTTATTTTATTCTCCCTGTCGGTAAAGCTTATGTCAAACGCCCTTGCAAAGCCGTCCCCGAAGTAGTGGGTGGTTCCTGCCTGGAGCGCCTTGCCGTCATGCATAAGCGCCTCTATGGCATAGGTTGCGACAGCGCCGGCGAACTTGTCGCTCTCTGTCTTTTTACCCTTGATTACCGGCATCGCAAGCTCGTTCTCACAGAAATCGGCATAGACCTTGAGCATTCCCTCGGTCTCGGCTATAGCCTCCTCGGCGGTCTCGTGGAGGGTATGGCCCTCCTGCCACAGAAACTCCCTGGAGCGCAGAAACGGCCTCGTGGTCTTTTCCCATCTTACAACCGAGACCCACTGGTTATAGAGCTTGGGGAGGTCCCTGTAGGAGTGGACTATGTTGGCATAGTGGTCGCAAAACAGCGTCTCGGAGGTCGGTCTTACGCAGAGCCTCTCCTCCAGCCTCTCGCTTCCGCCGTGAGTCACCCATGCAACCTCGGGAGCAAAGCCCTCGACATGGTCCTTCTCCTTATTAAGAAGGCTCTCGGGTATGAACATCGGCATACAGACATTCTCATGCCCAAGCTCTTTAAACCTAGCGTCCAAAATCCTCTGGATATTCTCCCATATGGCGTAGCCGTAGGGTCTTATTACCATACAGCCCTTTACGCTGGTGTACTCGATAAGCTCAGCCTTTTTTACTATATCGGTGTACCACTGGGCGAAGTCGACGCTCATCGGAGTTATCGACTCCACCATCTTCTCGTTTCCCTTAGCCATTTTCATCTCTCTCCTTATCTGACGGCGCAGCTTCCTCTTTTGACGCTTCAGGCTCCTTTGTCTCGCTCTTGGAAAGAACGAAGGGATTATCGGCTCCGCTTCCCTTGAAGCTGGCGAAAAGCCTGTCTATAAGCCCGGCGAGCTTAGGAGTCGCCGCTGCGATAATAAATATCCCCGCCATGAGGCAAAGTATTATAACGGCAGCCTTTACAAGCTGCGCCGCACTCGCCATAGCGATACCCGCCAAAATGACAAAAGAAAGCTCCATGCCGTCACCGCCTTTTTCCGGGACAAGCGCTTGGTCCCGGCTGTTGTTTTCACAATTGTACCACAAACGCCCGGCTTTTTCAAGGATAATTTTCACCATGCCGCCGAATTTTCCTAAAAAGCCGCAAAAAGCTATTGACAACAGCCTCTGACTGCTATATAATGTGTAGCTGTAAAGTCCTGCTGCTTTACAGGCAGGGCGTAATTCCCTTACAGGGGAGGGATTTTTCTGTCGGATACGGCAAAGGACCTTGGCTTTTGCAGCCTTATAGATGTCTACGGCGGAGTGCTGACCGATAAGCAGCTGAGGATGCTGGAGCTTTACTACTACGACGACCTCTCCCTGGGAGAGATAGCCCAGAGCGAGGGGATATCCCGCCAGGGCGTAAGGGACTGCATTAAAAGAGGGGAAAAAACCCTTTTGGAGCTTGAGGATAAAATCCGTGCTGCAGGAACCGCCTCCTCGCTTTATAGGCTTGTTGACTATGTAAGGGACTCCTGCGATGAAATAATCAGCGCATGCAAAAGGAATACTACATCTAAAAGCGTCATAAAAATGCTGGAGGAAATTAAGGCTGGGGCGGATAAATTCAGCCCCGAAAGGATGGAATAGATGGCTTTTGAGGGTCTTAGCGAAAAGCTTGCCGCCGTCTTTAAGCGGCTGAAGTCTCACGGAAGGCTGACCGAGGCTGATGTTAAGGCCTCGATGAGAGAGATAAGGATGGCTCTTTTGGAGGCTGATGTCAGCTACAAGGTTGTAAAGGACTTTGTGGCAAAGGTCTCCGAAAGGTGCGTCGGCTCCGATGTCCTAGAGAGTCTGACTCCCGCTCAGCAGGTTGTCAAGATAGTCAACGAGGAGCTTATAAGCCTTATGGGCGAGTCAAACTCCAAGATTAACTTTCCGGCTAAGCCTCCCTGCATCATCATGATGTGCGGACTTCAAGGCTCAGGTAAGACAACCCACTCGGCAAAGCTGGCAAGGTATTTCAAGGCGAGCGACCACAGACCGCTGCTGGTTGCTCTGGACATCTACCGTCCTGCCGCTATAGACCAGCTTAAAATCGTCGGAGAAAGAGCCGGCGTCCCGGTGTTCGAGATGGGGTCTACGGACCCAAGAATTACAGCTAAAGCTGCCGTCAGCCACGCTAAGGACTACGGCAACGACATCGTAATACTCGATACCGCAGGAAGGCTCCAGATAGACTCCGAGCTTATGAGCGAGCTTACCGACATCAAGGAGATTACAAGCCCCTCCGAGATAATCCTGGTTATAGACGCCATGACGGGTCAGGAGGCTGTCAATGTCGCAAGGAGCTTTGACGAGACTCTTTCCATAGACAGCGTAATCCTCACCAAGCTGGACTCCGACACAAGAGGAGGAGCCGCTCTTTCCGTCCTCGCCGCAACCGGCAAGCCGATTAAGTTCGTCGGAACGGGTGAGAAGCTTGACGATTTCGAGCCCTTCCACCCCGAGAGGATGGCGTCAAGGATTTTGGGGATGGGAGATGTCCTCTCCCTAATCGAGAAGGCTCAGAGCACTATAGACGAAAACGAAGCCGAAAGGCTCGCCGGCAGGATGCTGGAGGGCAGCTTTGACCTCAACGACCTCCTAGAGCAGGTAAGAAAGCTTAAAAGCATGGGGTCCATGAGGGGACTTATAAAGATGCTCCCAGGAGCCAATAAGATAGACGAAAGCACAATTGACGAGAAGCTCCCCCAGAGGATGGAGGCTATAATCCTCTCGATGACCAAGGAGGAGCGCTCAAAGCCCTCCTTGATAAATCCCAAGAGGAAAAGAAGGATAGCCGCAGGAAGCGGAACAAGGGTGGAGGATGTCAACCGCCTTCTTAGGCAGTACGAGCAGATAAGGGAAACCATGAAGCGTCTTAAGGCGGGCGGCTCTAAAAGAAGAAGAGGCGCAAAGGGAGTCCCCGGAGGACTTTCGCCCGAGCTTATGAAGGAGATATCTAAACTCAGCTAGCTCGTCACTCGGCTAGTTCGTCACTCGGCTAGCTCGTCGCTCGGCTAGCTCGCCAAATAATGTTAATTAACCATGAATATCGAATGTCATCGTATGTCACGGTTAATATATAATTTCCGACTCGGAGGTGAAAAAAATGGCAGTAAAAATCAGGCTTCGCAGAATAGGCGCAAAGAAGAATCCCTTTTACAGGATTGTCGTCGCCGATTCCAGATACCCCAGGGACGGCCGCTTCATCGAGGAGATAGGCTACTATGACCCCACCGTTGAGCCTACCGTTCTCAAGGTTGACGCCGAGAAGGCAAAGAAGTGGATTGCTACCGGCGCTCAGCCTACCGACACGGTAAGGGCTATATTCAAGAAGAACGGCGTGCTCTGATGCCGGCGTACACGACTAAGAGGCTCCCGTGAATATGCATTTTCAGCAGGGCAAAACCGCCTTGCTGAGATGCCCTCTGGGACGGCTGAAATCGAATATCATTGCAAGGAGATACTATGGAAGAGCTTTTAAGAGTAATTGCGGCTGAGCTTGTAGACAACAAGGACGCCATTGAGATAACCAGGGACGAGCCTAACGAGGAGGGCGTGGTCGTTTATCATCTTCATGTGGACCAGTCCGACATGGGCAGAGTCATAGGAAAGCAGGGAAGAATCGCCAAGGCGATACGCACCCTGATGAGAGCCGGCGGCTCAAGAGCCGGAGAGAAGGCTATGGTCGAAATAGAGTAAGGCTCTGCGCCCGGGTCGTAATGCCCGGGCGTTTTTCGGCATGGGACGGCTAAAATTTCTCAAGGAGGACGGTTTTATCGTGAAAAAATATCTTGAAGCCGGCAAAATCGTGACGACACACGGACTGGCAGGCGCAGTCAAGGTGCAGCCCTGGTGCGACTCCCCGGAGTTTTTCTGCCGTTTTAAACGGCTTTACTCTAAGGACGGCTCGATTTGCTACGATGTGGCGCAGACCCGCATTCAGGGGAATATGGTAATTCTAAAGATAAAAGGGGTGGACTCTATCGAGAAGGCGCAGTCCCTTAGGAACCTCGTTCTCTATCTTGACAGGGCTGACTCCTGCCTTGAAAAGGGGACCTATTTCGTAGCCGACCTCATAGGCCTCAGCGTTGTCGGGGAGGACGGCAGGCCCTACGGCGTTTTGAGCGATGTTTTAAAGACCGGGGCTAACGACGTCTACGAGATTAAAACCGCCTCCGGGAAGCCGGCATACATCCCGGCGATACCCTCGGTCATAGTGAGCACCGACATCGAGAACGGACGGCTTGTAATCTCCCCCATGGAGGGGCTTTTCGATGATGAGGATTGATATTGCAACTCTCTTCCCTGAGCTCTGCGAGAGCTGGCTCTCAGCAAGCATTATCGGCAGGGCAAGGCAGGCGGGAGTCTTTGAGCTTTACTGCCATCAGATAAGAGACTACGCCGAGGGAAGGCACAAAAGGGTGGACGATACCCCGTTCAGCCAGCGTCAGGGTATGCTTATGATGGCTGAGCCTATCTGGCAGTGCTATAAGGCGGTCGCAGGAGACAGGTCCCCGTATGTCGTGTATATGTCCCCGCAGGGAAAGACCCTCACCCAGCAGAAGTGCCGGGAGCTTGCCCAAAGGAAGGAGCTTTTTATCCTCTGCGGGCATTACGAGGGGGTTGACCAGCGTGTTCTTGACCTTATCGTGGACGAGGAGATATCCCTTGGCGACTTTGTCCTCACCGGAGGAGAGCTTCCCGCAGTCGTCCTTGTTGACGGCATAGCGAGAATGCTGGACGGCACCTTAGGTCACGAGGAATCGGGAAGCGACGAGAGCCATTACGACGGTCTGCTTGAATACCCTCAGTACACCCGCCCGGAGGTCTGGCGGGGAATCGGCGTCCCCGAGGTGCTTCTCAGCGGTCACAGGGAGAATATCCTCAAATGGCGAAGATATAAAAAGCTGGAGACTACCTACAGAAAGCGTCCCGAGCTTTTGGAGTCCGCCGAGCTTGACCTTTCAGACAGAGCCTGCCTCTCCGAAATAAAGGCGGTGGTCGACACCCACGAGAGGCTCTTTCCCCCCGGAGATGCGGACGGCTCCTTTTTAAGCAGGCTTATAGGTCTCGGCGATGTGATGAACGACGAGGAAGCGCAGCCAGAAAATGGTTGAAAACCCCCGTCATACTGCACAATTTCAACCGTTGAAATTCAGCACTATGTCGGCATAAAGCAGATTTTAGCCCCGATAGGGCATTTTCAGCAAATTTATTTGTTGACTAAATGACGGCAGATTTGTATACTGTTAATTGCAGAACGCTATTTTATCCTGCCAAACGGCAGTAGTGAGAATTGATTTATTATTTGATTGGAGAGTTATCAGTATGTTCGTAAAAGATGTAGTAGTCAAGAATCAGGTTGGTCTGCACGCCCGTCCTGCAACCTTCTTCATCCAGAAGGCTAACGAGTTCAAGTCAAGCATCTGGGTCGAGAAGGAGGAGAGAAGGGTCAACGGCAAGAGCCTTCTGGGAGTTCTGTCCCTTGGAATCATCGGCGGAACCGCTATCAGGATCATAGCAGACGGGTCTGACGAGGATTTGGCAGTCAACAGCCTTGTCGCACTTGTCGAGAGCGAGTTCTCCGACGAGACCAGGTAATGCCCTAATAAACCCTGTCAATCAAGGATTCATCCCCTGTCGCACGGCAAGCAGCCCTGCGTGGGGGATGTTTGCTTTACTTCCCCGGGCAGCTTTTCTATGGATACCGCTTTCATAGATGGATGACTCTATCATGGATGAGATTTACCGCCATAGACGGCTCTTACAGCTCTGACAGTCCGAAAGGCCTACCGATAAATAATTTTTCCTGGCAAAGGTATTTATGTAAGAGTTGTCAGGGAATTGTTGGGCATATTATATAAAAAAATCGAGAAAATTTTTCGTATTCATAATTTATTAACACATTTGCATAAATTATATGTTACAATTTGTAATAAT
The DNA here is from genome assembly GCA_002305045.1 of Ruminococcus sp. UBA1409. Classification (GTDB taxonomy): domain Bacteria; phylum Bacillota; class Clostridia; order Oscillospirales; family Ruminococcaceae; genus Faeciplasma; species Faeciplasma avium. Next base: position 36,524 of record DBPX01000018.1, on the reverse strand, counting down.
TGATGAACTGCGTGTTTTCGCCTGAGGTCAGGCGTGCGTCGGCGTTATTACTAATTATTTTCTACGAGGAGTGTGCAATATGTCCAACAGATTATTCCAGGGTGTCCTCCAGCAGATGTACGATGTCACAAAGTGCGAGATAGGAGTCATCGACTGCGAGGCTCTCATAGTTGCGTGCAGCGACCTCTCCAAGGTTGGCTGCTCCAATGAATTTTTGTCCCTGGACCTCGGTGACACCTACGATTACTTCATTCGGGACGGCTACACCTATATGCCCTTCGGTCCCAAGCCCAAAAACGAGTATTACGCCTTTGTAGAGGGCACCGACGAGACAGCCTATCGCTACGCCTCGATGCTCAGCATAGCGCTCTCAAATCTCCAGCAGTTCTACGACGAGAAGTACGACCGCAACAACTTCGTCAAAAATGTCGTGCTTGACAATATCCTCCCCGGGGACATCCCCCTAAAGGCAAGGGAGCTTCACTTCAACTCCAGCGTGACAAGGGTTGTGTTCCTTATAAGAATCGTCGCCAGCAACGATGTCTCGGCGTTCGATGTCATCCAAAACCTCTTCCCGGATAAGTCTAAGGACTTTGTGTTTACCATCTCGGAGACCGACATCGTGCTTATCAAGGAGGTCCGTCCCAACATCGACTCTGCCGACTTTGAAAAGCTCGCCTTCTCGATTGCGGACACTCTTTTGAGCGAGTTCTACACAAGGGTCAGCATAGGCGTCGGCACCGTGGTCGACAATGTAAGGGCGCTTGCCGTCTCCTTCAGGGAGGCTCAGATAGCTCTCGAGGTCGGCAAGGTGTTCGATACCGACAAGAACATCATAAGCTACGAGAACCTTGGAATCGCAAGGCTGATTTACCATCTTCCCACCAATCTCTGCGAGACCTTCCTAAAGGAGGTATTCAAGAAAGGCTCCATCGAGTCTCTCGACCAGGAGACCCTTTTCACCATCCAGAAGTTCTTTGAGAACAACCTCAATGTCTCCGAGACCTCAAGGAAGCTGTTTGTACACAGAAACACCCTTGTTTACCGTCTCGAGAAGATTAAAAAGCTCACCGGGCTTGACCTCCGTGAGTTTGACCATGCCATCGTATTCAAGATTGCGCTGATGGTTAAAAAGTATCTGTCGGCAAATCCCGTCAAGTTCTAAAACGCCGGGGCTTTCTCCTTGGGGAAGGCCCCTTACCGGCTTTATCACCTGCTATGAAAGGCTTTTTCAAATGGTAGAATTTAAGAATGTTTTTTATACCTATCCCAACGGTCAGCACGCTCTGCACAATGTCAACCTCGAAATTGCGGACGGTGAGTTCGTCTTTGTAGTAGGCTCCAACGGTGCGGGAAAGAGCACCCTCATAAAGCTCATGCTGAGGGAGCTTACCGCCACCCAGGGCTCCGTCACCGTAAACGGCTATAACCTCTCGAAGCTAAAGCAGCGAAAGGTCCCGGAGTTCAGGAGGACTATAGGCGTAGTCTTTCAGGACTACCGCCTCATCCCCGAGCTGACGGTATATGACAATGTTGCGTTCGCCCTCAGAGTGACCGACGCTCCCAAAAGATACATACGCTCCCGTGTCCCCTATGTTTTAAGCCTCGTGGGACTATCGCACAAGGCAAAGTCCCGCCCTGAGGACCTCTCCGGCGGCGAGCAGCAAAGGGTGGCTCTGGCCAGGGCGCTTGTAAACGACCCCGAGATTATAATAGCCGACGAGCCGACCGGCAACATCGACCCGCAGAGAAGCTACGAGATAGTCGACCTTCTGCACCAGATAAACAACTGCGGCACCACCGTGCTTATGGTAACCCACCAGCACGAGCTCGTAAAATACTTCGGAGGAAGAATCATAAATATCAACACCGGCTCTATCGTCTTTAACGAGGTAATAGGCGGGCAGGACGGGGCGTCAGGAGGGCAGTATGAGACTGACGAGTTTTAAATACCTTGTAAAGCAGGGAGTCAAGGGGATATGGTTCAACCGGGTAAACAGCTTTGCCTCCCTGTGCATAATCACGATATCCCTGGTAATGGTGGGTCTGTCGGTGCTTTTTTCACAGAACATCAACCGCATAATCGGGTCTATAGAGCGCCGCAACGAGATAATAGTAATAATAAGGGACGGCACCCCGGACAACAACATAACCCTTCTCGGCGAGCAGCTCGAGGGAAACACAAACATCTTTGAGATAAGCTTTTACTCCAAGGAGGAGGCATGGGAGGATATGCAGGAGTCCATGTCAGAGGAGGAAAAGAGCCTGTTTCAGTACATAGAGAACAACCCCCTGCCGGACAGCTACAGGGTAAGAGTGCTTGACATCGCCGAGCTTAACGCAACCGTCTCCGAGATAGAGGCTCTTGACTCGGTCGAGCTTGTCAAGGCTCCTAACGACTTTGCCAGCCTGCTTGTCAATATAAGAAGCGTCTGCGCCGTAATCTTTGCGGTTATAACCGTGGCTCTGATTGCCGTAAGCCTGGTTATTATCTCAAACGCAACCAGAACGAGCGTCTTTGCGAGGCGTAAGGAGATATACATAATGAGGTATGTCGGGGCGTCAAGGAGCTTTATTAGGATCCCCTTTTTCGTCGAGGGACTGACAATCGGCTTCATATCGGCGGCTCTGGCGTTCGGGATAACCTGGTTTGGCTACAGCGAGATATACATAATCCTCACCAGCTATCTTCGCTCCTGGAACTTTATCCAGTCCTCGGGAGGCGCCGCCGGACTGATTCCCATCACCGAGGTCGCCCTGAGGGTCGCAGTCTTTTACCTCGTGGCAGGAATTGTAATCTCCGCCTTCGGGACGGTCATCTCGACCAGAAAGCATCTCAAGGTCTGATAAGACTTAAAGACCTCTTTTAAAAATTAGCGCACCCGTTGCCGCATCGGCGGCTTTGGCGGGACCACCCGGTTTTCACGAAAGGATCTCAAATGAAAAAAACCTACATTCTAAAAAAGGCGATGGCAGCAATAGCCTCGGCGGCGTTGGCGCTGTCGGCGTTTTCGTTCTCGGCGATGCCTGCGCTGAAGGCAAAGACCCAGCAGGAGCTTTTGGAGGAGCAGCTAGAGGAGAACAAGGCGAGGCAGGAGGAGCTTGAGAGTAAAATCAGCTCGGCGAGGAATGATATAAGCCGGCAGAAGGAATATCAGGAGTCTATAGACGAGCAGATAGCCGCCACCGAGGAGTATATCAGGACCCTCACCCAGCTCATAGCGGACTATGACCTGCAAATCGAGGAGCTTGACGGCAGCATCCTTGAAAAGGAGGCGGACATTGAGGCGACCCAGGCTCAAATCGACGAGGAGGAGCTTGAAATCGCTCACAATATCTCCATCTACGAAAAGCAGCTCCGTGCTATGTATATATCGGGGAACGACTCTGTAGCGTCGGTAATTCTGGGGGCAAACAGCTTCTTTGACATGCTTATGAAGCTTGAGATGGTAAAAAGAGTGGCGGACGCCAACAACGATTTTATCGACCACCTTGTAGCCATCCTCGAGAGCTACGAATACAACAAATCCGTCCTCGAGCAGAAAAAGGCGGCTCTTGAGAGCGACAAAAAGACCGTCGAGCAGAAGCAGTCGGAGGTCGTTTTGCTCAAGGAGGACTGGGACTCCCAGCTCCTTGATTTAAACCAGCTTTACAGCGAAAGCGAAACCGAGCTTAGAAAGCTTCGGGACCTAAAGGAATCCTACGAGGAGAACAGAGACGAGCTTGAGGAGGAGGCTGAAAAGATAGAGGAGGAAATCCAGAGGATTATCAGGGAGGCGTCAAGGGCTGAGTACATGGGCGACCTTCCCAAGGGCACCTTCCTCTGGCCGCTTCCCGGCTACTATCAGATAACCTCCGCCTACGGAAGCCGCTGGGGCACGACTCACCGGGGAATAGATATCTCCGGCTCGGGAGTCATGGGGGCTGAGATTACAGCAGCCAACTCGGGAGTCGTAATAACCGTATACAACGGCTGCACCCACAACTACGGCAAGAAGCGCTCCTGCGGCTGCGGTGGAGGCTTCGGCAACTACTGCATCATCGACCACGGCGGCGGCTATGCCACGCTCTACGGCCACTCTACCGAAATCACGGTCAGCAAGGGCGACTATGTCACCACCGGCGATGTAATAGGCTATGTCGGCTCGACAGGCTATTCTACAGGCGCACACCTGCACTTCGAGGTCAGGGTTGACGGCGAGAGAAAGGATCCCGAGTCCTTCAACCTGATTAGAAAGTAATATCCTGCCGGTCTCTTAGCCCTAAATATGAAAGGGGACAGAACCATGATGAACATTTGGCACGAGATTAACCCTCAGCGAATTACCCCGGAGAGATTTATGGCGGTCGTCGAGATTGAGAAGGGCTCCAAAAAGAAGTACGAGCTTGACAAGGAGACCGGGCTTATCAAGCTGGACAGAATCCTTTACACCTCCACCCACTACCCGGCTAACTACGGCTTTATCCCAAGGACCCTCTCGGACGACGGCGACCCTCTTGACATCCTTATCCTCTGCAACGAGCCTATTGATCCCCTTGTCCTGGTGGAGTGCTATCCCATCGGAGTGATAACCATGCTGGACAACGGCAAAAACGATGAGAAGGTAATAGCAATCCCCTTCGAGGACCCGACCTTCAACTCCTACCGGGATATCAAGGAGCTTCCCGGGCATATCTTCGAGGAGATGAGGCACTTCTTCTCGGTCTACAAGCAGCTCGAGGGCAAAAAAACTGCGGTAAACGAGGTCATGGGCAGGTCGGAGGCTGTCAAGATAATAAACGAGTGCATACAAAGATATCTTGCGACGTTCCCCGAGAAATAGCAGGCGGTTTATCTTAATTATAATACAGTAAGTAGATGAGTAATGAGTAAGAAGATTTCAATCGGACTTGCGATATCGCTGATGGCGATATCAGCAGCCATAACCTTTATAATCTCCACCAGCTACTCGATGAGCCTTTACAACAGCTTGATTGCCGATGTCCAGCAGCGGGCGGAGATGTACACAAAGCTTGAGCAGATTGACACCTATGTCAGGAGCTACTATGACGGTACTATAGACGAGGACCAGCTCATAGAGTCGCTTGCAAGGTCATATATCTCGGTGCTAGGCTCAAACCAGGCTGTGTACCGCAACGCCCAGGAAACGGCAGCCTTCCAGGAGCAGCGCTCCGGGGTCCACCTGGGAATCGGCGTGTACACCCAGGAGGTGGGCGGCTTCCCCTCGGTCACACGGGTGCTTGACAGCAGTCCCGCCGCCTCGGTCGGGATAAGGGAGGGCGACAGCATAGTAGAAATCAACGGCGAGAGCACCCAGGATATGGGCTATGTCAGGGCGTACTCCATGCTGACTGCGGAGGCTGGCACCACGATGACCCTCACAATCCGCTCCGGCGGAGAGGACAGGCGGCTGGAGATAACCTCGGTGCAGATAAACATCGCCTCGGTGCAGACAAGGGTGTTTGACAGCGTCGGCTACATCAGAATAACCGACTTCAATGAAAAAACCTATCAGCAGTTCATGTCCTCCTACTCCTCGCTAGCCACCACAGACAGCATAACCTCCCTGATAATAGACCTTAGGAACAACTCCGGCGTCATCCACGAGCCGGTATTTAATCTTTTAAATTCCATCCTTCCCGAAGGCTCGGTGCCCTATGTCATGACCGACATGAGCGGCGAGATAACCGAGGGTAAGCCGTGCGAGGGCGGCTCGGCGGCAGGTATTCCCATAGCGGTACTGGTCAACTCAAAAAGCTCGGGTCCGGCGGAGCTGTTTTCAGCCTCGCTCAGGGACTCCCTGGGAGCAAGGATAGTCGGCACGACCACAGCCGGCAACGCCAAGTTTCTTGAGACCTACAGCCTGTACGACAGCACCGCAATCAGCCTCCCCATAGCGACCCTCAGCGGAGTCTCGACCGGCTACGACTCCATCGGAATCAAGCCGGACTACGAGGTCCAGCCCTCCTCGGACAGTCAGAGCGAAGGCGCTTCCTCCGACGAGAGCGACCCCTGCATAAAAAAGGCAATGGAGATTTTGTCCCAGCAAAGATAAAAAAATCCGACCGGGTGCGGCAGCGTGACACTGCTATTTGCATACGGTCGGTTTTCTTATGCAAGGCGGAGCCTAAAAGCGGAGCAAGGCTTAAAGGCAATCCCCTGTCAGCTTCGCTGACCGCTCCCTTTGCATGGGCACGCCGCATCCCTGCCCCGGCAGGGATGCGGGAGGCTGTTCGCCTCACCATGCAAAGGGGTGGGCACGGCGTCAGCCGTGCCAGGGGATTGCCCCGCACAAAGTGCGAGCGCTGCTCGCAGGTCTTTTCTCATCATGGACGGCGATGCCCCGCACATGGGCGGAGCTCGCTACTCCTTAATGTCAATATCGCTTTCTGAGTCGCTCTCGCCGTAGATAAGCTCCCACTCGTCCTCGTTAATCTCCTCGAAGCCGATGTCGATGTCAAGCTCCTCGTCGTCGAGGTCCTCATCTATCTCGTTGCCCTCGCCATCCGGCTTTGCGGTGGACTCGGGCTTCTTGGTTTCGGACTCTGACGGCTTGGTGGACTCCGCCGGCGTGGTGGTTGTCTCAGGCTTCTCGGTATCGGTCGGCTGAGTGGTGACCTCCGGCTGGGTCTGGGACGCCTCCGGGGTGGACTGCGACTCGCTGCCCTCCGACGAGGCATCAGGAGCCTCGGTCGTCAGGGAGTCGCTCTGAGACTGGGGAGCCTCGCCGTCGTCCGGCGTGAGGGTTACGGGCGGAGTCCCGGTATCCTCAGAGGGCAGGTCCTCGGTCACTATGGGCTGGCTGTCGCTCCCGGGGGAGTCCTCAGGCTGGTCGGTGCCGCAGCCGCTGAGAAGTCCCAGCGACAAAAGCGCCGCAATAAGAGCCGCCGCAAGCAGTTTTCCTCCAACAAATTTAAATCGCTTCATTTTATATCTCCTTTTTGGGGCTGTGGGCTTAGTCTCCCTTCAGGGCGGCAAGAACTCAGCCCCGTATTAAAAGCAATGTCCCCGCTTCGGCTTGTTTTCAAAGCAAGGACAGGTGTTTTTTATGCGTTTAGCTTCTTGGCAAGCTGAGACTTCTTTCTTGCCGCCTTGTTCTTGTGGATAAGACCCTTTGCGGCAGCCTGGTCAACCTTCTTTATTGCGAGGGTAACGCTCTCCTTATCGCCGCTTTCAGCCTTCTTGATGGCGGTCTTGAGCGCAGACCTGGTCATCTTGTTCCTAAGAGTCTTAGCCTGGATAACCCTTATTCTTTTCTTGGCAGACTTTATATTTGCCATTAAGACACCTCCCGTCACTGTCATAAAATCCGCTTATTTGGATAAGCTAATTGCACGACTGAGAAAGTGCAATAAGGTTAATGACTCCTATACCTTGTGCGACCTTAACGACAGCCCGGAGAGAGCTTCCCCGACCTCCGAAGCGCAGTCGCAGACAGTATTACTTATTCAACAAGCATCATAGCTAATATATCATCTATTTTAGAAAAATGCAAGTGTTTTTAAAAAAAATATTTGATATTTTAGCTCCGGGGAGTTAAAAATCCGTTGAAAAGGAGAGATTTTAATGTCAGACAGCAGGCCATCAGCCATAAATCCCCAGAGCGGCCTTAGCTCCGGCGCTAAAAGGCGGCGCCGTCCCCAGACGGTATTTTCCGACCTCGCCTTAGAAAGCGCCCAGACTGTCAAAACGGGCTCAAGGCTTCCCGAGGGAATCGAGCTCAAAAACAGCGAGGAGTCCGGCTTCTGCGTGACCGATGTCAGGGTAAAGAGCGAGGAGGTCTCAAAAAGGATAAGCAAGCCGCAGGGAAGATACATCACCCTAGAGCCAAGGCTCCCCCTTTACTACTCGCCGTCGGACAGCGTAGCCGCCTCCAGGGTGATAGCAAGGTATATAAGCGAGCTTATAGGCGACACCTCGAGGGTCATGGTGGTGGGTCTTGGAAACCAGTCGGTCACGGCGGACAGTCTGGGTCCCAGAGTGTCAAGGCATATTTTTGCGACAAGGCATATCCCCCTTAACGCCCCGAATCTTAGCTATGACGGGCTTAAAAGCGTCTCCTGCGTGACTCCGGGAGTGATGGGGGACACGGGAATAGAGCCGTTGGAGCTTTTAAAGCCGCTAAAGGACGCCGTTTTGCCCGACGCTGTGATAATAATCGACTCGCTTTGCTGTCAGTCGCCCAGTCATCTAGGGCGGACAATACAGCTCTCGGACACAGGAATCTCCCCCGGCTCGGGAGTCGGAAACAGGCGTGACGAGCTGAGCCGCACCAGCCTCGGAGTAAGAACGGTCTCAGTAGGAGTCCCGACCGTCGCCTCCTTAGGGCATGAGGGCGGCGAGCTGTGGGTGACCTCAAAGAGCATAGACAAGCTGATTTCGATGTCAGCGTCGCTGATATCCCTGGGCATAAACCTGGGTCTGCACCCCGGTCTTGACCCCGAGGAGCTAAGGCTCCTGACAAGCTGATATGCTAGTGACTCCCAATTTGTGCGTGGGCTATTGCCGCACTCAGTGCGCTTTATAAGGTGCAATGACGCCCCGCCATTTGTGCATAGGCAATCCCCCGGCACGGCTGACGCCGTGCCCCACCCCTTTTCATGGGGAGGAGGCTATAAGCCTCCTCCCCGGCATCCCTGCCCGGCAGGGATGCCGGCGTGCCCATGAAAAGGGAGCGGTCAGCGAAGCTGACGGGGGGATTGCCCTCCCCGCCGCAGTCCACGGCAAAAGCCCCTTCCGGGTGAGACCCTTGTCAGAGCCCTCCCTCCCGGCCGCCGCCCCTATCCTAATCCTCCGTCTGGAAAATTTCTAGCCAAAAACAAAAAAAGCTATTGACAAACCTCCGCCAAAACGCTACACTATATCATGACACCGAATGTAAGGGAGGAGGTTCCCAAATGGTTTACGATAAGGTCAGAAAAATTATTGCGGACAGCCTTGATATCGAGGAGTCGACCATATCCCCGGACTCTGTGATTACCGAGGACCTCGGAGCGGATTCTTTGGATATAGTAGATCTTGTCATGTCCTTCGAGGATGTTTTTGATGTCGAGATTCCTGATGACGCAGTGGAAACTATCAAAACTGTAGGAGATATCGTCAAGTTCATAGAGGACAATACCTGATTCTCCTTTTTATCCCCTGAGCCTTTAGGATAAAGCCCGGGGGCTGCTTGTAAGGCTTCTTCCTTTGATGTGGAAGATAAATCAAAGCCGGCTGTGAGTATAATGCTCGCCGCCGGCTGTTATGTTATAATCGCTGCTTTGTAAGAGCCCTCCTTGACCTGCGGCTTCTTACAGCCTCGCAGGGGGGCTTGGCTATATGCTTTCAAGCTCTCTTTCAGACTCCGCCCAGCCCCGAAGAGCCGCCGCCTTGAGGATTGCAAGCTGGGTCTTGGAGTCGGGAAGCTCGTCATTTAGCACCATCTCGACCGCCTCGTCAAAGGGTAGCTTTATTATCTCGACAAGCTCGTCCTCGTCAAGATGCTGACTCTCAAAGCTAAGCCCGGTCGCCATATACATATATATTACCTCGGTATCGTATGCCACCGTCGGGTAGAGCCTGCCAAGATATTTTATCTCGGACGCCGTTGCTCCGACCTCCTCCTTAAGCTCCCTTATTCCGCACTCTATCGGCTCCTCGCCCTTTTCAAGCTTGCCCGCCGGAAGCTCGGTGAGGACGGTGTTGAACGGCGAGCGGTACTGCCTGACGAGGATAATCTCATCGTCATCGGTTATCGGCAGAACGCAGACTCCGCCGTTGTGCTCGATTATCTCACGGTATGTATAGGAGCCGTTTCCAAGAAGCACCCTGTCCCTTCTGAGCCTTACAACCCTGCCGTCGAAGATTCTCTCGCTGTCTACTATCTTTTCCCAGTCCTTTACGCTGTAGTCCTGACCCTGCTCCATTTTAATCTCTCCCATATTAAATACTTCCTTTTATATGTATCTTAAAACCGCCACGACCCTGCCGATTATCTCGACGCTGGACAGTATTATCGGCTCCATGGCGTCGTTTTCGGGCTGTAGGCGAAAATGCCCGTTCTCCTTGTAAAACCGCTTGACGGTTGCGTCGCTCCCCTCCACTAAGGCGACGACGATGTCCCCGTTCTCTGCGTGAGGCGTCCGCATGACTATCACGGTATCGCCGTCCAGAATGGCGGCGTTTATCATCGAGTCTCCCCTGACCCTAAGGGCAAAAAGCTCGCCGTCGTAATGCTTGGGAGCCTTGAAGCTGATGTAGCCCTCGATGTCCTGAATTGCGGTAATCGGCTGACCCGCCGTGACCGTTCCCACCAGCGGGACCCTTATGTTGCTGCCGTCCCCGGCGAGGCGGAAGGAGCGGTTAAGATTCTCCCCCAGACGCTCTATAAGCCCCTCGTCCTGGAGCTTTCCCAGTATCCTGTGGACGGTGGAGGTCGACTTTATCCCAAGCTCCCGGCATATCTCCCTTATCGAGGGAGTGTAGCCCTCGCCGGCACGCTGTCTTATCAGCTCATAGACCGCAGCGTCCCTGTCGTTTAAGCTCATATCAGCCCTCCTTACCGCCGTCTGACAGCTCGGCTGCAAGCCTCTTTGCGACCTTGTAGATATCTCCGCAGCCCATGGTAATGACAAGGTCTCCGGGCTTTACCTCGCCCTTGAGATAGCCGACACAGCTGTCAAAATCAGGAGTCAGGACTCCGTTGTCCAAAAGCTCCACCAGCCTGTCGGAGGTTATTCCGTAGGTGTTTTTCTCCCTGGACCCCATGATGTCGGTTATCACCGAGACATCGGCAAGCGAGAGCGCCTTGGCGAAGTCCTTAAGGAGAGTCGCCGTTCTGGAGTAGGTGAAGGGCTGGTGGACGGCGATAATCCTCTTGTAGCCAAGACCCTTAGCCGCAGTGAGGGTAGCCTCGATCTCCTTGGGATGATGGGCGTAATCGTCGGCAATTTCGACTCCGCCGACCAGCGCTATATGCTCAAATCTCCTGATTGCTCCCTTGAAGCTCTCAAGACCCGCCTTTATCGCCTCAGGAGCTATTCCTAGTATGTCGGCTGCCGCAGCGGCGGCGCAGGCGTTTAGGGCGTTATGCCTCCCGGGGACGGATATTACAGCCTCCAAAAAAGGCTCCCCGGACCTAAGCAGCTCTATTTTGCTCCTCATGCCGGATACTTCAGCAACCCTGACGCTGTAATCAAGCCCGCTGTCCCATCCGAAGCTGACAAGGGTCCTGTCAGAAAGCCCCTTTAGGGCGTCTAGGGTGTTTTCGTCCCCGCCGTTGTATATAACAAGCCTTGAGGCAAGTCTGGCAAATCTTGTAAAGGACGCCTTTAGATTCTTCAGCGTCTTGAAGTAATCAAGATGGTCCTCGTCTATATTTAAAATCACCGCAATGTCGGGGTGGAGCTTTAAAAAGGTGTCGACAAACTCGCAGGACTCGCAGACCATGATGTCTCCAGAGCCGAGCCTCCCGGAGCCTCCTATAGAGCTTAGCTTGCCTCCCAGCACGCAGGAGAAGTCCTCCTTGGAGGACAGAAGGATCTGCGCCAGCATAGAGGATGTGGTCGTCTTGCCGTGGGTGCCCGCTATGCACACAGCCCTGTCAAACCAGCCAGTCACAAGTCCCAGAAGCTCGCTTCGCTCTATCACAGGGACGGTGCTCTCCCTCGCCGCAATAAGCTCCGGATTGTCTGACATTATCGCAGCCGTGTGAACTATAAGGTCGGCTCCCTCGATGTTTTCAGCCCGCTGACCCATGAAAACTGGTATTCCCATCCTGCGAACGGCTTGAAGGGTCTCGGTCTCGTTATTGTCAGACCCGGTGAGATAATAGCCCATGCCGTGAAGAATCTGAGCCAGCGGGAACATCCCGCTCCCTCCGATTCCGATAAAGTGAATATGCTTTTTCCCGTCCAGAAGCCCAAGCCTGCTCCGCTCGACGCCGAAAACGGTGTTACTGCCGTCTGCCATCAAAATCCCTCTTTTCCAGGGTGCGGCGTAAAGTCCCTGCCGCAGTCCTTAAAGGTAAAACAAATGTTCCGCTCAAAATAAGTATATTACATTTTTTTAAAAAAATAAACCCCTTTTTATGAATATTTTTTCGTCCCGGGACCAAAAATATCCTTGCCGCATATATCCGCATATATATTTTTGCTTTTTTGAAAGGACGGATAAAAATGACCATCACCGACATCAAAATCAGAAGGCTTTTGCCACAGGGAAGGCTCAAGGGGGTAATAAGCGTCACCTTTGACAACGCCTTTGCCGTCCACGACATCAAGGTCGTGCAGGGCGAGGACAGGCTGTTTGTCGCAATGCCCTCGAGAAAGGACGAAAACGGCGTCTTTCGGGACATCGTCCACCCCATCTCCCAGGAGGCAAGGGATGTAATAGAGTCCGCAATACTATCCGCCTATCACAACGCCAGCCAGTCCCCGGAGCCGTCCTAGCCAGGTCCCGACCCCCGGGCGGCTGGCTTTCAGGAGCCATTTGGGCAGAGTGCCAGCCTCGCCGGCAGCCCCTCCGCCAGCTTCGCTGGCGGCTCCCCTTTGCACTGGCGTGCCCCGGCACGCCCCTCCCTGCCCCCTTGCGCCGGCGCAGGAGGCAGGGAGGCAGGGAGGCAGGGAGGCCCCGGCCTCCCTGCCTCCCTGCCTCCTGGTGCAAAGGGGGAGCCGGCACGGCGTCACGCCGTGCCGGAGGGGCTGCCTCCCTGGCGCTGGATAAAAAGTATGACAGAGCAGCGCCGCCGCCCTGTCATGGCTTTTACATAGGTTTTTAAGCTATAATCGTCCTTGCCTTGGAGACAATACTCCTGTCGTTATCATAGGACAGCACCGACTGGGCACGGCCTATCTCCACCCATTTGATATCGGCAATTTCGTCCGGCTGGGGGATAAAATCGTAGCCCTTGGCTTTTGCCAGAAAATAGACGACTATCTTCTGAGTGCCCTTTTTCGGGGAATAGGTGACGGTCTCACGGAAGGAGGAGTCTATGATGACCTCGATGCCGGTCTCCTCTAAAATCTCCCTCTGAGCGGTTTCGACCTCCGTCTCCCCCAGCTCGACATGGCCCTTTGGAAAGGACCAGTGCCCGCTGTTTACATGCTTAACAAGCAGTATCTCGATGTTGCCATGAAACTTGCGGTAGACGATTGCACCACAGGATTTTTCATGGAGCATTTTTTTACCTTCACCCCGACCCAAAGCAGGACTCGGGGCTGCCTTTATTACAGACATTTCCTTTCTGCGGCGCAGGAAAAGCTCGCCGCTCAATTAAACCCACAGATATTATATCACATTTTGCTCTATCATGCAACCATAGTACCGAAACTTTTTGAAAACCCCTGCCGCAGGCTGTGTCAGATGTCCGCCGTCTTGAATAATATGAACCATGCGGGTGCTTCTCACCTGTGGAAAGGGGCTTTATCGTGACATGGACGCTTACCATGATAGTTAAAAACGAGGAGGAGGGTCTTGCCGCCTGCCTGGACTCTGCGGCGGAGCTGTTTGATGACATCGTGATAGTCGACACCGGCTCCATAGACTCCACCCCCGATATAGCCGCAGGGTATACAAAAAGAGTGTATCACCTTGACTGGCAGGACGACTTCTCGATGGCAAGAAACTACGCTTTAAGCCTTGCAAATACCGACTATGCCGTCTGGCTGGACGGCGACGACATCCTCCCAAAGAACAGCCTGAAGGACTGGAGGGCGCTTCCTGAGCTTATTGAAAGGGAATCTCCCGAGCTTGTGTATCTTCCCTACGAGATGGGCGGGACTCCTGAAAGCCCCGAGCTTGTCTTTGACAGGGAGAGGGTGATAAGGCTCGGCTGCGGTCTGCGGTTTGAGGGCGAGGTCCACGAGGCCATACCCCCTAGGGGGAGGCTCATACGGGCGGACGCTAGGGTCAGGCATATGGGTATAAATAAAAAAAGCCGGGAGCCGGGCAGAAATCTTAGGATATTTGAGAAAATCGCAGCCTCCGGCAGAGCGCTCAGCCCGAGAGAATACCTTTACTTTGCAAGGGAGCTAAGGGCTGACGGTCAGACTAAAAGAGCGGCCGAATACTACAAGGCGGCGATGAGCGACAGCAGAGCCTGGCAGGATATCCCGGCGTCCGCAGCCATCGAGCTTGGGGACCTCGTCGCTTCCTCTCAGGGTCCTGAAGCGGCAAGGGAGTATTATCTTAAAAGCCTTGCTTACGGCATCCCACGGCAGGACGCCCTCTGTAAGCTCGGCTGGAGCTTTTTGGAGGAGGGTAGGCTCTCTGAGGCGGAATACTGGTACAAAAAAGCCGCCTCAAGCGGTGAGAGGCCCGGCATGAGCCTTATTCCGAGGGACTTTTACGGCTATATCCCGAATCTGCAGCTCTGCGTGATAAGGGACAGACTAAAGGACCATGCCCAGGCTATGCGCTACAACGAGCTGGCAGGAGCCTTTCGTCCTGAGGGCAGGGAGTACCTCTTGAATAAGGAGTATTTTGAAAGAATCATCGGGTCAGGCGGATAATGCCTGCCACGAATTAATTAATTGGAGAATTAGACAGCATATGGCAATATACAACTGCATTAACGGAAGCTGCGTCCCCCTCTCGGAGGCGGGAGATTACGAGGGCTGTCCGGCAGCCTATCTCGTCACCGAGTCCTGCTGCCTGCCCACAGGCTGCTTCCCGGAGGACTGCTGCCGTCCGATTCGCTGCTGCATAGGCCCTACCGGCGTCACAGGACCGACAGGTCCCACAGGCATCGGGGCAAGAGGCGCAACCGGGATAACAGGTCCTACTGGTCCTACCGGTCCCACTGGTCCCACTGGTCCCACTGGAGCTACCGGCGCCACCGGCTCGGGAGCTACCGGAGCTACGGGTCCCACCGGAGCTACAGGTCCCACTGGTCCCACTGGTCCGACAGGAGCTACAGGCGCTACCGGCTCGGGAGCTACCGGAGCAACGGGTCCCACCGGGGCTACAGGTCCCACTGGTCCGACAGGAGCTACAGGCGCTACCGGCTCGGGAGCTACTGGAGCTACGGGTCCCACCGGGGCTACAGGTCCCACTGGTCCCACGGGTCCGACAGGAGCTACAGGCGCTACCGGCTCGGGAGCTGCTGGAGCTACGGGTCCCACCGGGGCTACAGGTCCTACGGGTCCCACTGGTCCGACCGGAGCCACCGGCGCTACAGGCTCGGGAGTTACCGGAGCTACAGGTCCCACCGGGGCTACAGGTCCCNNAGGTCCCACTGGTCCGACAGGAGCAACAGGCGCCACCGGCTCTGGAGCTACTGGAGCAACGGGTCCCACCGGGGCTACAGGTCCTACTGGTCCCACGGGTCCGACCGGAGCTACCGGCGCTACAGGCGCAACGGGCGCTACCAAGCCGCTTCGCTAAGCACAACAGCCGGTAGCCGGCTTACAGCCTTGCCTCAAAGTCCTGATAGCCAAAGCTCTTCCAGAGGCGGCATACGCCGTCACGCATAAGGTATATCGAGGGCAGCGGCATACCGTTAAAGGTGTTGTTTTTAACCATCGAGTATATCGCCATGTCTTGAAGCACCAGCCTGTCGCCCTCCTTAAGCTCGGAGTCAAAGGAATACTCGCCTATAACATCCCCCGCAAGACAGGTGGGGCAGCCAAGAATATAGCTATAGCTTTTCTCCCCAGGCAAGCCGGAGCCGTAAATCGGGGGACGGTACGGCATCTCGAGGACATCCGGCATATGGCAGGCGGCGGAGGCGTCGAGAATCAAAACCGGCTTGTCTCTTCTTTGGGCCTCCAGCACGGTGGTGACAAGATAGCCGGCGTTCAGCGCAACAGCCTCCCCGGGCTCAAGATAGACAGCAAGCCCGTAGACGCTTTTTAGACGCTCTATCAGCCCAGCCAGCCTCGGGATATCGTAATCCTCCCTTGTTATATGGTGGCCTCCGCCAAGATTAAGCCATTTCATTTTGGGAAGGAGGAAGGAAAACCTGTCCTCAACGGCGTCAAGGGTCAGCTCAAGGTCGTCGGAATTTTGCTCGCAGAGGGTGTGGAAGTGAAGCCCGTCTAAAAGCTCAAAAAGCCGGGGCGAGCGCAAAAAGCCCTCCTTTAGCTCGTCCTTAGTGACTCCCAGCCTGCTCCCCGGGGCGCAGGGGTCGTAGATGGCGTGACCCCTTTGCGTGGACCTCTCGGGATTTATCCTAAGACCCACCGAAAGCCCGGCGTCTTTAGCTCTTTTGCCGTACAGCTCGAGCTGTCTTAGGGAGTTAAAGACTATATGATTGCAGATTTTAAAAATCTCGCCAAGCTCCTCCTCCCTGAAGGCGGGGGAGTAGATGTGATTTTCTCTCCCTGGCATATATTTGTGACAGAGTCTTGCCTCGTAAAGCCCGCTGGAGGTCGCTCCGGCAAGATACTCAGATATCATGTCATAGACTCCGTAGCAGCTAAACGCCTTCTGGGCAAGAAGTATTTTACAGCCGGTCGAATCGGAGACGCTCTTTAATATCCTAAGATTATCAAGGAGCCTGTTTTCGTCTATAACATAGCAGGGAGTTTTAAGACCGTCAAAAAGCCTTTGCATCTAGTCCACCAGCTTGGGATTTTCGTCCACCGTCCAGGGAAGCCCCCAGACGCTTAGAGCCTCCATAAACGGGTCGGGGTCAAGCTCCTCGAGGTTATAAACCCCGGGGACACGCCAGCTTCCGTTCATTACAAGCATGGCTCCTATCATTGCGGGGACGCCGGTCGTATAGGATATCGCCTGCGAGCCAAGCTCTCTGTAGCACTCCTGATGGTCGCAGATGTTGTAGATATAGACGGATTTTTCCACACCGTCCTTGACTCCCGTGAAAATACAGCCGATGTTTGTTTTCCCCTTAGTCCTAGGACCTAAGGACGCCGGGTCTGGAAGAAGAGCCTTCAAAAACTGTATCGGGACGATTTTTCTGCCCTCGTAGACTATCGGCTCGGTGCTGAGCATCCCGACATTCTCAAGGCATTTCATATGCGTAAGGTAGCTCTCGCCGAAGGTCATGAAAAAGCGGATTCTTTTTACCTCGGGGAGGTTTTTGGCAAGGGACTCTATCTCCTCGTGGTGCAAAAGATACATATCCTTTTTCCCGACTCCGTCAAACTCGTACTCCCTTTTTATCTCCATCGGGCGGGTCTCGACCCAGTGCCCGTCCTCCCAGTAGGAGCCGTTCGCCGACACCTCTCTTAGGTTTATCTCGGGGTTGAAGTTTGTCGCAAAGGGATAGCCGTGGTCTCCGCCGTTGCAGTCCAGGATGTCAATATAGTGAATTTCATCGAAATAGTGCTTCTTAGCGTAGGCGGTAAAGACGCTGGTGACGCCTGGGTCGAAGCCGCTTCCAAGAAGCGCCGTCAGCCCGGCTGATTTAAAGCGCTCCCTGTATGCCCACTGCCAGGAGTAGTCAAAATAGGCGGTGAAGCCCTCCCTTTCACAGCGGCTCTCGTAGATTTTCCTCCATTCAGGGTCCTGAGTGTCCTCCGGCTCGTAGTTGGCGGTGTCGACATAGTGTACGCCGGTTTCTAAGCAGGCGTCCATGACTGTAAGGTCCTGATAGGGAAGCGCAAGGTTTAAAACAACCTCCGGCTTGACCCTGTCAATAAGCTCCACCAGCTGCTCCCTTGAGTCGGCGTCCACCCTTTTGGTGGTTATTATCGCCTTGGTTTTGCCCTCCAGCGCACTTTTCAGGGCGTCGCACTTTTCAACCGTCCGGCTGGCTATGCATATCTCGCTGAAAACGCCGGAGTTGGCGGCGCATTTTTGTATCGCCACAGAGGCAACCCCTCCGCAGCCTATTACCAAAAGCTTACCCATTCTTATCATCCTTTCAAAAATCAATTTACACCATGGGGACTCCCCGGACGGGTTTCCCCATGTAACCCCTTCCTGCATCGGCTCCGCTTGGCTCACGGCTTAAAAATTCTTTTTAAGCCTGCGCCGATTGAGGTGTATTTTGTCAGGGGAACCCTGACAAAATACATATTAAAGCTCCCAGGTCAGGGGCGATTCATTTTAATTGCTCCTTTTCATGCCCATGCCTTAATCCTTGCTTAGAAGCTTGGCTTCTTCAATTCATTCATCCTTTCAAAAATCTATTTTTATCATGGGGTCAGCCCTCATGGGGACACCCCGGACGGGTTTTTTCATGTTACCCGTTTTCGTGCGGAGACACTCCCTTTCATGGGGACACCCCGGACGGGTTTCCCGTGGAACATCCCAAATTAGGCTTCCCATCTTATGCAGCACCTTTTCAAAGCCCTGCGCTGACCGCTATTATAAGCTCTCTCAGGAGCTTGCAGGCAACCGCCGTCGAGACTCCGCTCTGGTCGTAAATAGGGCTAAGCTCGCAGATATCGCAGCCGACCAGCCGGGAGCCTCTGGCGACCAGCAAAATAGCGTTTAAAAGCTCGGTAAAGCTGACTCCGCCCGCCTCCGGGGTGCCTGTCCCGGGGAATACCGAGGGGTCCAGGACATCAAGGTCGACCGTAAGATAAACAGGGCTTCCCTTTATAGACTCCAGAGCGCCGCAGAGTCCCTCGAAATCAAACCGCCTCATTTCGGTGTGACCCTTTTTTGCCCAGAGGAACTCGGATTTATCTCCCGAGCGGATTCCAAACTGGAAGATGCTGCCGTCCCCCAGAAGCTCATGACAGCGGCGGATGACGCAGGCGTGCGACAGCCTAGCCCCGAGATAGTCCTCCCGCAGGTCGGCGTGAGCGTCAAAGTGGATTATCTTAAGCCCGGGATGGCGCTTTATGACCTCCCTCACAGCCCCCAGCGTCACAAGATGCTCGCCGCCTAGCATAATGGGAAGCTTGCCGTCATCAAGGATTGCCGCCGTCCTTTCCGATATCCCAAGAAGCGCCGCCTCGCTGCTTCCTATGCAAAGCTCCAGCTCTCCGCTGTCAAAGACCCTGCAGTCCTCCAAATCGGCGTCCTGGTAGGGGCTGTAGGTCTCGATTCCGTAGGACTCCCCTCTGATTGCCCTGCCGGCGAATCTCGCCCCGGGACGGTATGAGGTTGTGGAGTCAAAGGGTGCGCCGAACAGGACGATTTTTGCCTCCTCATACTCCGAGCCGCAGGCTATAAAGGTCTCAACATTCTTCTCAAGCATTTTTTACTCCTTTAATCAGTCGGGGATGTTCTCGACATCCTCGAGCATTCTCTCTACATATGCAGGCAGTGCGAAGCAGCCCCTGTGGAGATTTGTGGTGTAGTATCTCGTCTCGATTCCTAAAGACCTCCATCTTCTGGAGTGAAGGTCCTTCACCGGGTGATAGAGCTTGGAGGCAAAGCCGAACAGCCAGTAGCCCGAGGGGTATGACGGTATGTGAGCCTGATATACCCGGCTTATCGGGAAGTTTTCAAGGATTCTCTTGTGCGCCTTCTGGGTCTCGAGCCTGTCCTCGTCGTAGAAGGGGCTTTGGTGCTGGTTTACCATTATGCCGTCCTCCTTCAGGGCACGGCAGCAGCTCCCGTAAAACTCCCTCGACAGAAGGCTCTCTCCCGGTCCGTAGAAGCCGGCGGAGTCGACTATTATGACATCGTACTCGTTTTCTATATGCCTTATGAAGCGGAGCGGATTCTCGGAGTAGATGGTGACTCTGGGATCCTCAAGCCCGCTGGCGCAGAACGGCAGGTACTTCATGCACGCCTCCACGACTCCCTCGTTGACCTCAACCATGTCTATTCTTTGAAGATTGGGATACTTTAAAAGCTCCCTGACCACTCCGCCGTCTCCCGCTCCGAACACCAGCACCCTTTTCGGGTCGGGATGCACAGCCATCGGGATGTGGGTTATCATCTCGTGATAGATAAATTCGTCCCGCTCGGTGGTGATTATATAGCCGTCGACGGTCAAAAACCTCCCGAACTCCGGCGACTCGAAGATGTCCAGCCTGATGTACTCGTTTTCCTCGCTGTATAGCTGCCTGTCCACCTGAACCGAAAGCTTGACGCTCGGGGTGTGCAGCTCGGAGAACCAAAAATCCATACTGACCTCCTATAGCCTTTCCTTTATGACATTGAGCCGCTCGACCCTTTCGTCCTCGGTGCCGGTTATCTGGCAGCCCTTCTCCTTGGCGTAGAGAATATACTGGATTATCTCGCCGGTTATCCTCTCGCCGGGTGCCAAAATCGGTATTCCGGGGGGATAGCACATTACAAACTCCGTGCATATCCTGCCCTCGGTCTGCTCTAGGGGTATCATCTCCTCCTTGGCGGCGTAAAACGCCTCCTGCGGGGTCATTACCACCTGCGGGGAGATGTACTCCCTGTCTAAAAGTCCGCTCTTGTCCCTTTTATACCTTCTTTTTATGTCGTGGAGTGCGCTGACAAGCCGCTCCGTCTCCCTCATCCTGTCTCCTATAGAGATATATGCCAGGATGTTTCCTATGTCTCCTAGCTCGACCTGGATGTCGTACTCATCCCTTAGCAGGTCGTAGACCTCGATTCCCGCAAGCCCGATGTCAAGGGTGTAGACGGTCAGCTTGGTGGTGTCAAAATCATAGATGCTGTCGCCGTTTATAAGCTCCTCGCCGTAGGCGTAGTAGCCGTCTATTTTGTTTATCTCCGTCCTTGCGTACTGGGCTATCCTTTTGACCTCGGAGAAAGCCTCCTTCCCCCTGAGGGCAAGATTCCTCCTCGAGATGTCAAGACTCGCAAGAAGAAGATAGGAGGCGCTGGTGGTCTGGGTAAGGTTTATAACCTGCCTGACATAGCCCTGGCTGACCTTGGGACCTATCAGCAAGAAGGAGCTTTGGGTGAGGCTTCCTCCCGACTTGTGCATACTGACGCTTGCCATGTCCGCTCCAGCCGCCATTGCACTTATCGGCATGTCCTCGCCGAAGTAGAAATGGGTGCCGTGAGCCTCGTCCACCAAGACGAGCATATTGTTAGCGTGGGCAAGCTCGACTATCCTTTTAAGATTCGAGCAGATGCCGTAGTAGGTGGGGTTGTTCACAAGAATGGCTACGGCGTCGGGGTTTTCCTCTATCGCCCTTTCCACCTGCGAAAGCTTCATCCCGAGGGCGATTCCAAGCGTTCTGTCGACATCGGGGTTTACATATATCGGAGTCGCCCCGTTGACGACAAGGGCGTTTATCACCGACCTGTGGACATTTCTTGGAAGAATGATCTTCTCGCCGCGCTTGCAGGCGGTGAGCACCATTGTCTGCACCGAGGAGGTCGTCCCCCCTACCATCAAAAATGCGTATGCCGCCCCGAAAGCCTCAGCCGCCAGCTCCTCCGCCTCCTTTATCACCGAGACAGGGTGGCAAAGATTGTCAAGCGGCTTCATCGAGTTGACATCAAGCTCGACGCACTGCTGACCTAAAAGCCTGACAAGCTCCGGGTTTCCTCTGCCCCTTTTGTGTCCGGGGACATCAAACGGCACAACCCTGTTCCGCCTGAACTCCTCCAGCGCCTCGTATATCGGCGCCCTTTGCTGATTTAATAGCAGTTTCTGATTGTACATCCCTTTTCCTCCGAAAAATGCCGTAAATGCAATAAAAAAAGACGAAAACACAGCCTGCTGACCTGTTTTCGTCAAAATATCCGCAGCGATTCGCATTTAAGCGCCAAAGCCTCTTAAGAGCGCCCGGCAAAACGCCTTCGGCAGTCCAGGAGACTAATTAGCCTAAGAGGGCTGATTAGAGCCTTAATCAAGCGCCTGACAGGCTCCCCCGATTTTATGTGCATAGAGCCGTCCCCTTAGCGCAAAGCCCGGGCTAACGATATGGATATCCAGAGTCTATATAGCAAATATCCCGCTTTTACTACTCTTATTGACCGTTTTACAAGTTAGGGCGCAGGACTGCGCCGGTTTATAGTGACCAACTTTAAAAACTGGGCAAACGCCCAACGATGAAATACCTTTCACCTTTCATCATTCATCAACAGCGTGCACCGCACGCTCGGGCAGCAGACCGTCCCGAAGGTCGGGAGGTCAAAAAATAATAGCTGGAAAGACCTCTAAGAATACCCAATACTGATTCCCGGCAGCCGTCCCGACAAGGCTAAACCGTCCCAAAGGGGGCTTTAGCTCCGAGGAAGAAACTCCCCGCAAAGCCCCTGTCAGCAGACGCTGCCAAAAATGAGCATCAAATCGTTTCCCATCAAGGGATACTCTAGCATATATCCTTCGGTTTGTCAATCGGTTTTTGAGCAGCTGGGGTAAATTTTTTGTAAAAGCCGGCAGGCTTCGCACGAATAACGCAAAAAGTCCGCCTGACGGCCCCCACCACCGTAGTTTGACAAGGAGACAGGCTTACGCAAAGTGAGCTGTCAGCTTAGCTGACCAACTGATTGCCGGCTAGACTCCATAAAATCCTGACGCCCGCACGCCTCCTAAGCTGCGGCAGGAGACTATCCTTCCCGCCAGCCGGCAATCAAGCCGCCACAGCGTTAGCTGTGGCGGCTCACTTTGCGTATGCGGCTCAGGGGCGTTTAGGGGGCTATATCCTCTCGATGTCCTCCTCACGAAGGGTAGCTATACCGCTCTCATGGAGGACCCTCTCAGCCAAATCGTTATCGTTTACCCTCATGACGACATAGGCTCCCATGTCCTCGGAGGCGGTGAAGGCGTACATATACTCGATGTTTATCCCGGCGTCGGCAAGGACCTTTAGGATGTCGTAAAGTGCGCCCGCCCTGTCGCTCATGCCGGCGGCTATGACCTCGGTGACCGAAACCAGAGCCTCCTCCGAGAGCACCCTTCTTGCGCCCTCGACATCGGAGACTATAACTCTTAGTATGCCGAAATCCTTATTGTCGGCTATGCTCATGGCACGCATATTGATTCCGGCGTCGGCGATATGCCTTACCATCCCCAAAAGCCTGCCCGGCTTGTTCTCGACGAATGCTGAAAGCTGCTTTATAGCCATAACCTGACCTCCTTTAATCGTGAAGCTTGCGCTTGTCTATTACTCTTACCGCCTTGCCCTCGCTTCTTACAACCGTCTTGGGAGCTACAAGGTGGATTCTCGGCTTGATTCCAAGCATTGCACGCATGGCGTCCTCGAGAGACTTCTCCATGTGCTGTATCTCGCCCATCTTGTCGGAGAACTGCTCGGGAAGCAGCTCGACATCTACATCAAGGGTGTCGGTGTTGTTTACCCTGTCGACGGTTATCTGGTAGTTGGGAGAATAACCCTCGTTTAGCAAAACAGTCTCTATCTGGCTCGGGAACACATTTACACCCCTTATAATCAGCATATCGTCGCTTCTTCCCAGGGGCTTGCTCATCTTGACATGGGTCCTGCCGCAGGAGCACTTCTTTCTTGTCAGGATGCAGATATCCCTTGTCCTGTAGCGAAGCAGGGGGAACGCCTCCTTGTCAAGCGAGGTGAACACCAGCTCGCCCTTTGAGCCCTCGGGCAGGACCTCGCCGGTGTCGGGGTCTATTATCTCGGCGTAGAAATGGTCCTCGTTGATGTGCATGCCCGTCTGCTCGGAGCACTCGAAGGAGACGCCGGGACCGCTCGTCTCGGTGAGTCCGTAGATATCGTAGGCCTTTATGCCAAGGCTCTTTTCAATGCTCCTTCTCATCTCCTCGGTCCAAGGCTCTGCGCCGAAGATTCCAGCCTTTAGCTTATTGTCCTCCGGCTTGTAGCCCTTTTCGGCAAGAGCCTCGCCGATGTAGGCGGCGTAGGAGGGGGTACAGCAGAGAATTGTAGCCTGCAAATCCATAAGGAACTGTATCTGGCGCTCGGTGTTTCCCGAGGACATCGGCAGCGTGAGGCAGCCGACCTTGTGCGAGCCGCCATTGAGTCCGGGTCCGCCGGTGAAAAGACCGTAGCCGTAGCACACATGGCAGACATCCTCGTTTGTTCCGCCTGCGGCGACTATCGCTCTGGCACAGCACTCCTCCCAGAGGTCGATGTCGTGCTGGGTGTAAAAGGCGACCACTCTTTTCCCGGTGGTGCCGGAGGTGGACTGGATTCTGACGCAGTTTTTGATATCCGTCCCCAAAAAGCCGTAGGGATAAGCCTCTCTCAAATCGTCCTTGGAGATAAAAGGAAGCTTCTTGATATCGTCAACGCTCTTGATATCCTCCGGCTTGACTCCCTTTTTGTCCATCAGGTCACGGTAGTATTTGACATTGTCATACACATGCCTGACCTGCTTGACAATCTTCTCGTTCTGAATCCTAAGAATTTCCTCCCTCGAGGCTGTCTCGATTTCGGGCTGATAATAGTTTGGCATCTTCTACTCTCCTTATATCATTTTAACGGCATCAGCCGTCGCAGCCAAGCATAAACGCCTTTTTGTTGACCTCGGCGAACTGCGGCTTGACGCATTTTTCGATGGCGGCAAGCCATTTTTCCATCGGGATGTCAAAATACCTGGCGAGCCTGCCCATAAGCACGATGTTGACCGATTTTGCACTTCCCGCACTCCTTGCAAGCTCCAAAGCGTCCAGCTCGTCGACCAAGACGCCCTTGCTCCTTAGCTCCTCCAGCACGCCGTCCGGATACTCAGCCGCACCTGTTATCACCGGCATGGGGTCGATTCTCTGACTGCTGGAGATTATCCTCCCGCCCTTTTTAAGACAGGGAGCGTGCCTTGCCGCCTCCAGCTTCTCGAAGGAGACGATGTAATCAGCCTCCCCCTTAGTTATAACCGGGGAGTATACCGCATCCCCGAATCTAACATAGGTGACAACCGAGCCGCCCCTCTGGCTCATGCCGTGGACCTCGCTCACCTTTACCTGATAGCCGCAGTCTACCAAAACCGTGCCTAGGAGCTTGCTTGCCAGTATGCTTCCCTGACCGCCGACTCCTACTATCATAACATTAACGGTCTGCATTTAAAGCTCCCCCTTTACTATGGCGCCGAGCCTGCAAAGCTGCTCGCATACTTCGCAGCCTACGCACTGCGTGGAATCTATCTTCGCCTTTTTGTCCTCTTTATCTATGCTTATCGCCGGACAGCCGAGCCTCATGCACATCCTGCAGCCGACGCATTTGTCCCTGTCAACCGCCAGGGAGGGCTTCGGCTTGACATATTTTAGAAGCACGCAGGGTCTCCTTGAGATTATGACCGACGGCTCGGCGACGGCTAGCTCCTCAAGGACGGCAGCCTCGCATTCTTTAAGATTATACGGGTCCACGACCCTGACCCTTTTTATGCCCACGGCACGGCAAAGCTCCTCGAGATTGACGGCGGCGGCAGGGTCACCCTTGATGTTGTAGCCGGTGGTGGGATTCTGCTGATGACCCGTCATCCCGGTTATTGAGTTGTCAAGAATTATGACGGTGGAGTTGGAGGCGTTGTAGGCTATATTTACAAGCCCGGTGATGCCGGAGTGCATAAAGGTGGAGTCTCCTATCACGCAGACGCTTCTTCCCTCCGCCTCGCTTCCTCCCGCCTTGTTGAAGCCGTGAAGCCCGGAGACCGAGGCTCCCATGCAGAGGGTGGAGTCGAGCGCCGAAAGGGGAGCGGCGCTTCCTAGGGTATAGCAGCCGATGTCTCCTAAAACGGTGATTTTATTCTTTGAGAGTATGTAAAACATTCCCCTGTGAGGGCAGCCTGCACACATAACCGGCGGGCGGACTGGTATCTCGGAGTCGGCGCTAAGGCTCTCAGGCTGTGAAAGCCCGAACGCCTCACGGATTGTCGCCTGACTGTACTCCCCAAGAGGCGAAAAGACCTCCTTGCCGACGCACTCAAGCCCCAGCGAGCTGACATGACCCTGTATCACGCCGTCAAGCTCCTCTATGACATAGAGCTTTTCAACCGAGGCGGCGAACTTCCTTATCAGCCTGTCGGGGAGGGGATTTACAAGCCCCAGCTTTAAGACGGACACGCTGTCCCCAAGAGCCTCCTTGACATACTGGTAGCAGGTTCCGGCGCAGATAATGCCTATCCTGTCGCTGCTGCCTCTTTCGATTCTGTTTATATCCGCACTCTCGCCGTATTCACGGAGCCTTGCGGTCCTCTCCTCGACGAACGGGTGCCTTTTAATTGCGTTTGCAGGCGCCATTATGTACTTTGCGGGATTCTTTTTGTACTCCAAGGGCTTCAGCTCCTGCCTGTTTTCAAGCTCCACCTGGCACTGGGAATGGGCTATTCTTGTACACATCCTGACGATAACGGGAGTGTCAAACCTCTCGGACAGCTCATAGGCAAGCTTTACAAACTCCTTTGCCTCGGCGGAGTCCGCAGGCTCCAGCATCGGGACCTTTGCGGCTATAGCGTAATGCCTTGAGTCCTGCTCGTTCTGACTGGAGTGCATGGCGGGGTCGTCCGCAACAAAGATGACCATTCCGCCGCCCACCCCGGTGTAGGAGAGGGTAAACAGCGGGTCTGCGGCGACATTAAGCCCTACATGCTTCATGGCGCAGGCGCTCCTGACGCCCCTCAGCGAGGCTCCGAAGGCGACCTCGGCAGCCACCTTTTCGTTCGGCGCCCATTCGCAGTATATCTCGTCGTATTTTGCGGCAAACTCGGTTATCTCGGTTGAGGGAGTGCCGGGATAGCTCGAAACTACCCTTACTCCCGCCTCGTAAAGCCCTCTGGCTATAGCCTCGTTGCCGAGCATCAGCTTCTTCAATTCATTCATCCTTTCAAAAATCAATTTATCTCATGGGGACACCACTCATGGGGACACCACTCATGGGGACACCCCGTACGGGTTTTTCCATGCAGTCCGTTTTCGTGCGGGGACACGCCATTTCATGGGGACACGCTTTACTATGGGGACGCCCGGGAGCTATTTTCCCAGGCTGTCGGTAATTTCCACCGTCCTGGTGTGGGAGTAGCACTCGAATGTGCTTTCAACCGACTTAGGACGGGAGCCGGGAGTCAGCAGGCTCACAACAGGAACTAATATAAGTCCGCCGACCATCGCAAACACCCCTGAATAAAGCGAGTTTGTGAATATAAATGATAACACGGCGCTGCCCGAAATGTCAAGCCAGCCGAGGGATATGCATAGCTGCGCCAACTCAAGACCGACTCCGAATACAAACGAGACCCACACAGCCGCCCTCGAGGTCTTTTTGGAGTAAAGGCCGTACAAAAACGGCGCAAGGAAGGCTCCCGCAAGTGCGCCCCAGGAGACTCCCATCATCTGGGCGATAAAAATATTGTGGCTCTTTGCCTGATTAATGGCTATGACGGCGGAGATGGCAATAAATACCACGATGAAAAGCCTCATTATGAGCATCTTTTTCTTTTCGCTCATCCCCTTTTTTGAAAGAGGCTCGATAAAATCAAGGGTTATGGTCGAGCTGCTCGCCAGCACCAGCGAGGAAAGCGTGGACATCGAGGCGGAAAGCACCAGGACTATCACCACGCCGATTAAGACAGGCGAAAGCCCCGAAAGCATGCTGGGAATTATGGCGTCATAGCCCTCGGAGGCGACATCTACGGGATAAAGCCTGCCGAAGCCTCCCAGGAAGTAGCAGCCGCCGGCTACTATGATGGCAAATACGGTGGATATAACCGTTCCCATCTTGATGGACTCCTCGTTTTTTATGGCGTAGAACTTTGTCACCATCTGGGGAAGTCCCCAGGTGCCAAGAGAGGTCAAGAGCACCACGAATACAAGCGATACAGGGTCGGCGCCCAGGAACGAGGCGTACTGCCAGCCGCCGGACTCCCCGGTTGCAAGCCTTTCTATCGCCTCGTTAAGACCGCCGTTTTCGCTGAGCACTGCGGCTATCACCGCAACGATTCCCACCAGCATGATAATTCCCTGGATGAAGTCGTTGACAGCTGTAGCCATGTATCCGCCGACCAGGACATATATCCCGGTCAGAACAGCCATCACGATGACGCATACCGAGTAGTCTACGCCGTCGAAGGCCATCGAAAATAGTCTTGAAAGACCGTTATACAGCGAGGCTGTGTAGGGTATCAGGAATACGAAGGTTATCACCGAGGAGGCGGTCTTTAGCCCTGCCGATTCAAAGCGTGAGCCGAAGTAGTCCGGCATCGTCTTGCTTGAAAGGTGCTGAGTCATTATCCTTGTCCTTCTTCCAAGCACGCTCCAGGCTAGCAGGGAGCCGATAAAGGCGTTTCCAAGACCTATCCAGGTCGAGGCAAGACCGAAATTCCAGCCAAACTGCCCGGCATAGCCGACAAATATAACCGCAGAGAAGTAGGAGGTGCCAAACGCAAAGGCGCTGAGCCACGGTCCCACCGAGCGGGAGCCAAGAACAAAGCCCGCTACATCCTTGGCGTGCTTTCTGGAGCGAAAACCGATGTAGAGCATGACGGCAAAGAATACTACTATCATGCACAAGGTTATTGTCATAGTCGGTGTCATAATAATTTCCCCTTTTTAACGGCTTTTTAGCCGATATTCTGCTCTAAGACCAGCCGCTCTGCGCCGTATCTCTTTCTTAGAAGCGGCTTTTCTATCTTGCCGGTGGCGTTTCTTGGGACCTCGGCAAAGATAAACCTTCTCGGCCTTTTGTACCTGGGAAGCCCTCTACAAAACTCCCTTAGCTCCTCCTCGGTACAGTCATACCCCTTTTTAATCTCGACGATTGCGGCGGCGATTTCTCCAAGACGCTCGTCCGGCAGACCTATCACGGCGACATCGCTCACCTTCTCAAAGCCCCTTATGTAGTCCTCTATCTGAACGGGATAGAGATTCTCTCCGCCGGTGATGATGACATCCTTTTTCCTGTCAACCAGGAAGATAAAGCCGTCCTCGTCCTGAGTAGCCATATCCCCGGTGTAGAGCCAGCCGTCCTTTAGGGCGGACTCGGTTGCGGCAGGGTCACGGTAGTAGCAGACCATGACTCCCGCTCCCTTTAGGACAAGCTCGCCGACCTCCCCAGGCCTTACGCTGCTTCCAGAGTCGTCGACTATTTTGACCTCCCAGCCGTAGCCGGGCACGCCTATCGCTCCCACCTTTGAGATGTTCTCAAGCCCCAGATGAACGGCTCCCGGACCTATCGACTCGGAAAGCCCGTAGTTGGTGTCGTACTGGTGGTTGGGGAAGTATTCAAGCCAGTGCTTGATCAGGCTCTTGGGGACGGGCTGTGCGCCGATATGCATGAGCCTCCAGCTTGAAAGCTCGTAGTCGGACAGCCGAAGCTCCCCACGGTCTAAGGCGTTCAAAATATCCTGCGCCCAGGGCACCAGCAGCCAGACGATGCTGCATTTCTCCTTAGACGCCGCCTCCAGAATGAACTCGGGGCGGGTGCCTCTTAAAAGCACAGCCTTAGAGCCGCTGATGAGCGAGCCGAACCAGTGCATCTTTGCGCCGGTGTGATACAGCGGAGGTATGCACAAAAATACATCCTCCCTGGTCTGCATATGGTGCTTTTGCTCTACTATGCAGGAGTGCATAAGCGCCCTGTGACGGTGAAGTATCGCCTTAGGGAAGCCTGTAGTGCCGGAGGAGAAGTAAATGGCGGCGTAGTCCTCCTCCGAAAGGGGTATTCCGGGGTTCACGCTGGGACAGTCTGCGCTGAGGCTCGTATAGCTCTCTGCGAAGGAGGGACAGCCGTCCCCCACGAAGATTAAGAGCCTCTTTATTGAAATGCTGTCGGCAATCTCCTCCACCCTGCCTATAAACTCAGGACCGAACACCAATGCGTCAGCCTCGGCAAGCTCCAGGCAGTATTTTATCTCCTCGGAGGAGTAGCGGAAGTTGAGCGGCACAGCCATCGCCCCGGTTTTAAGCACCCCGAAGTATATGGGAAGCCACTCCAGGCAGTTCATGAGAAGGATTGCAACCTTGTCCCCCCTGCCTATGCCACGGCTCAAAAGGACATTTGCAAACCTGTTTGCCTTTTCGTTAAAGACTGACCAGGTTATCTCACGGCGGTAGCTCGTCCTCTGGGTGGGCTGGACAAGCTCATACTCACGCCAGGTCAGCCTGCGGTCCTCGGGAAGCTCGGGATTTATCTCCACCAGGGCGGTGTCCGAGCCGTAATCCCGGCTGTTTCTCTCTAAAAGCTCAACAATTGTCATTTTATCACCTTTAATTTTTCTATTTTATATGCTACAATCTGCTTATACGCCCGGTCAAGCCAGGACCGGCGAATCTAACAAGGAGCATATATTTTACCATGGTCATTGATTTTCATACCCACACCTTCCCGGACAGCGTGGCTCCAAGAGCCATAGCACAGCTGTCAGAAAGGGGAGGGATAAAGCCGCACACCGAGGGCACTCTTTCAGCCCTCAAGGAGTCTATGAGAAAAAACGGCGTCGATATCAGCGTGATACTCCCTGTCGCAACCTCGGTGCATCAGGTGGAGTCGATAAACCGCACCGCCGCCGCCCTCAACGGCAGGGACGGGATAATCTACGCAGGCGCCATTCATCCCGACTGCGAGGACATAGAGGCCGTCCTCGATAGGATAAGGTCGTCAGGACTATTCGGGATAAAGCTTCATCCCGACTATCAGGGCGTCTACTTCGACGATGAAAGATACATAAAAATCATCTCGGAGGCGGCAAAAAGAGGGCTTATAACCGTCACACATGCGGGATTGGATGTCGCCTATCCCGACGATATCCACTGCACGCCAAGGATGGCTCAAAGGGTTATCGACCGCCTCGGCAGCCTTATCGAGGACAAGCTGGTGCTCGCACACCTGGGCGGCTACGGAATGGGGGAGGAGGTCCTCTCAAGGCTTGCGGGAAGAAGGGTCTATATGGACACCTCGGCTGTCTTAGGAGCCTCCCAAGAGACAAACGCCGAGATTATCCGCCGCCACGGGGCCAAAAGGATTCTGTTTGCCACAGACTCCCCCTGGGCAGACCAGGGCGAGTTCCTAAGGCTTATTCGCTCCTACCCGCTGTCTCAGGACGAGCTTGAGCTAATCCTCCATCAAAACGCCGAGGGGCTGCTTGGGCTTTAGCGAGCCTCCCGCCGGGAGCGAAAAGCCGCAGAATAAAGCTTTAAACCGCTAAATCGACTATGATTATAGCACACCTCCTGTAAAAAATCAAGGCTAGTACCAAACAAACTCAAAATTTTTAGCTCTTTTTTAGAGGAAATTTCGGGCTGGGAGCTAATAGGCAGCCAAGACTCTGTGTGAAAGCACAGACTATTGGGGAGTCTCAGCGTGCAAAAAACCCCTAATCCGACCGGGGATTAGGGGTTTAGGCTGTTTATATGCCCTCCAGCCTGTCAAAATATCGCAGCAGCCTGCAAGGCCTCCCTCAAGTGCAAAGTGAGCTGTCAGCGATGCTGACTGATGGCTTGCCGGCTAGAGCTCCATAAGAGCCAAAGACTCATCTGCCTCCCGTGAGGCGGCGGGAGGCTGTCTCGCCCGATAACCGGCAAGCCATTCGCCACGGCTGACGCCGTGGCGACTCACTTTGCACAAGGTGGGGCTTCCCCTCAAGCTGCGGTAAGGGGGGATAAATTCGCCATAGGCGAATTTTATTTGCCGTCAGGCGAATTCCACGGCGCAGCCGCTTCACAGCAAAGCAGCTTCACCTGCCGTCAGGCGCTCGCCCTCTCCGGGGTACTTTAACCGTGTATTTAAAAGGGAGCTTGGAATCTCTCCCTCCCAATTTAGAAAAGCTGGGTCCTGAGCCTGGCGGCTGTCCGGCATATCCTGTTTATCCCACGGCATAGTCTAGTATGGCAGACTGTATGATTGCAGGATATGCTAAATTTACTCGGGGAGGAATCAGCTTGGATAGCAAGCCATGCCAGGAGGTCACGCCGCAGACCGAAATTATCAGCCGGCAGGATTTAAGAAGCGGGGAGGTCAAGCTTTTTGTCGGGGGGAAAAGGGTTACCGTTCAATTTGAGGAGTCCTGCGTGCGGCTCGCAGACGCCCTTGCCGGCTACTTTTTCCTGACTTCCGACTGCTTAGAGGGAGGTCTTCGCCGGTGGCAGGACAGGTCCTAGAGGGCGGATTCTGGAAAATCGGGCTTTACATCAGGCTCTCCAGGGAGGACGGCTCGGCGGACGGCAGCGAGAGCATTAAAAATCAGGAAAAGATACTTTTCGACTTCGTGCGGGAGTATTTCGAGCCGGAGACCTGCGCTGTATCGGGGGTTTTTTCGGACGACGGCATCAGCGGGACGGATACCAACCGTCCCGGCTTTTTGGCTCTTTGCAAAGAGGTCCTGAGCGGGCGGATAAACTGCGTGATAGTAAAGTCGCTGGCGAGGGCGTTTAGGAATCTTGCAGACCAGCAGAAGTTTCTGGAGGAGTTTATCCCGGTCAATAGGGCTAGGTTTATTTCAGCCGGCACGCCGTTTATAGACACCCTCGAGACACGCCGTCAGGCGGGAGGGCTGGAGCTTCCCATACGGGGGCTTTTTAACGAGCAGTACGCCGCCGCAGCCTCCGAGGAGATAAGAAAGACCTTCAACATGAAGCGGGAGCGGGGAGAGTTCATAGGGGCGTTCGCTCCCTACGGCTATGTCAAGGATTCCAAAATTAAGGGACGGCTGGCTCCCGACCCGGAGGCGGCTGGGGTGGTAAGAGCCATCTTTGAGTGGTTTTTGGAGGGGATGAGCTGTCAGGGGATAGCTAAAAGGCTGAATCAGCTTGGGATTTTAAGCCCGGGACGGTACAAAAGAAGCTGCGGACTCAGCTACTACAACCCGGCGTCCTTGGGAGGCGAAGGGCTGTGGTCTCCGGGAGCCGTCACTAGGATATTAAAAAACGAGGTCTACACCGGGACCATGGTTCAGGGCAGGCAGAAAATAATAAGCTACAAGGTGCATAAGCAGGTGGCAGTCCCCAAAAAGGACTGGTATGTGGTCCCTAATACCCATCCGCCGATTGTCGACAGGCATATCTTTGACGAGGCAGCCGGGCTTTTTGCCCTTAACGCAAGGACGCCTCCCGGGAAACGCCTCCCTCAGCCGCTTTCGGGACTGGTAAAATGTGCGGACTGTCACGCCTCGATGAGAAGAAAGACCGCACGAGGCATAGCCTACTACTCCTGCCGGAGCTATTCGGACAAGGGGGTCTGCTCCTCCCGCTCTGTCCGTGAGGACTTCCTTATCAGCCTTGCTTTAACTGTCATAAATGACCTCATAGGACTTTTTGACAGTGTAAAGACTCTGGAGCGGCTGTCCTCCAGCCAAAAGGGAGTCGGACCGGCTGGTCAGGGAGTATCGGGACAGGCGTCAGCCAGAGCCAAAGCGTATCAGGCGGCGCTGGATTCTTTGAAGCTGGAGAGACTGACCGGCGAAATCTCCGAGGCCGAGTACCAAAGGCTGAGCGAGAGGGCAAAAAGGCAGCTGAGCCTTCTAAACGCCGCCGAGCAGGCCCCAGATAATAGGTCAGACGACCCCATAGGTGACGAAAGGGCGGAGCTTTTTTCCGAGCTTATACGCACAAAACGCCTCCCACGGCTGACAAGAGGGCTTCTTACCCGGCTGATTTTGAGCGTCCGGGTGGAAAGGGACGGCGGCGTGACGGTATGTCTTGGCTTTAAAAACGAGCTTTTGACCCCTAAAGAGCAGGATTGGCCGCCTGACGCCAAGTGAAGCGGCTTTGCAGTAAAATTCGCCTTCGGCAAATAAAATTCGCCTTCGGCAAATAAAATTCGCCTTCGGCGAATTTATACCCTACCGCAGCTTGATAAAAAGGCAGGCTTATGCAAAGTGAGCTGTCAGCGATGCTGCCCGATTGCTTGCCGGCTAAAGCTTCATAAAAGCCTGACCCCTGTGCACCTCCTAAAAAAAACGGCTGGGCTATCCCAGCCGCCACCCGGCAATCACTCCGCCACGGCTATAAGCTCTTCTGACGGCTATAGCCCCAGCGATGTTGCGCTAGGCTCTGCGGCTCTACAGGTCCCACCGGCGCAACAGGAGCAGACGGCGCCGCAGGAGCGGCAGGAGCAACGGGAGCAACGGGAGCAACTGGAGCAGACGGTGCATCAGGAGCTACGGGTCCCACAGGTCCAACAGGTCCGACGGGTCCGACTGGCGCAACTGGAGCAACTGGAGCAACCGGCGCAACAGGAGCAGACGGCGCCGCAGGAGCGGCA
>DBPX01000018.1:0-2481 GCA_002305045.1 Ruminococcus sp. UBA1409 | reverse complement strand
TCCGACGGGTCCGACTGGCGCAACTGGCGCAACTGGCGCAGACGGCGCCTCTGGGGCGACGGGAGCGATATCCGAGTATACCGGGATTTACAACCTGCCCGAGCAGACCGTCCCCCGTGGCGAGGCGGCCAGCTTCTCAAGCAACAGCGAGATGACTCCCGGCTTCTCCCACACCGAGGGCGACACGGATATAATCCTAAACTCCGGGGGAGTATATCACGCACACCTGGGCGGAAGCTTTAATGGCTTTTATGCCGAGCTGAACGGCAGCCCGATTCTAGGCGGAAACACCCACAGCTTTATCTTTTCCGCAGAGCCGGGGGATGTTCTAAGACTGATTAACGGCTCAAGGTGCGAAATCTACCTTCCCGAGAGTCAAAACGGCGCAAACCTCAGCATTACCCTCACTAACCTGGGAAGCTAGGCTCAAAAAAGCTCCGGCAAACCGCCGGAGCTTTTTATTATAGCTTATTTTCCCCTTCTGTCGGCGGGAGTCTTATCCCACATCCGGGTCGAACTGGTCAATCATCTGATTCAGCTCGTCGATGTAGTAGTCAAGTCTTTCGTCGTTGGTCTCCCTTAGCTGTGCCCAGGTCTGAGAATCCTGGATATGGCCGTTGTCCTCGTAGGCGGAGACTACAGAGGCGAGCTTGCTGTCAAGACCCTCGTTGTAGCTGATTATAGCATCGCCCGAGATGGAAAGCTCGTAGCAGGTATCCCACATTTCGAGCATCTCGTCGCTCCAGAGGTAGACCTCCTCGAGCTGTCTGCGGTCGATGCTGACAACGGTGGGGTCAAGAACCTTGAAGCGGTCACAGGAGGCAAGGAGCGCAACTCCCTCGGGATTCTGAGCGCCCTTGACTATGCAGTAGCCAGCAGGGCTTGCTTCCATGTAGTAGGTGCCGTCGCCCTGGGGATCCCTGGGAAGCGGAACGAACATGACCTCGCCCTGGGAGACATCTCCCCAGACATTGGATATATCCGCAACGGGACCTGTTATGAGCCAGGTTCCTCCGACAAAGTACAGAAGCTCGCCTTCCTTCATTCCGCCGCCGTTGACTCCGTTACGGAGCGACCAGTTGTTGGACCACCAGGGATAAACCGTCTGGTTCTTGGAAAGGTCGTAGAGCAGGGTTGCGGCTCTCTCGAGAGACGGGTTGTCAACATTTGCCTCGTAGCGCTGGGTCTCGGTGTTGTAGACTACTATAGTCTCACCAGTGCAGCGCATGAATCCGGAAGAGTACCACCAGCCGTCGAGAGCGTAGCGGTTCTCATCGGGATCGGAGAACTCGTAGCAGGCCTCCTCAAAGACATCCCAGGTCCACTCGTCGTTTGCATAAAGCTCGGCGGGGTCGTCAAAGCCCCACTCCTCCATGACTCTGCGGTTGTAGATGCAGACGTTTCCGAAGGCGTTATCGGTGGCTATGATATAGGGGCGTCCCTTGATAGAGAAGTAGTCGTAGACAAACTCCTTCATGCCCGACCACAGCGGGTCGTCATAGTCTATGTAATCGTCAACGGGCTGGAAGATTCCCTTGATGGGACGAATCGGGAAGGTGTTTGACTCGCCGGGGTAGAAGTCGGGAGAGCTGGAGGACAGAACAAGATTTGCAAGGTCGTCAAACCTCTTGCCCCACTCGCACTCTATCCATTCAACCTCACTGCCGTACTTTTCGCTGAAGGTCCAGTAGCCGGTGTTGATGACCTCATCCTCGCCGTAGTTGTGGAAGCTGTCATACCAGGAGAAGTACTTAACGGTTGTGCCGGCTCCGGCGGCGGTCTCAGCGTCAGGGAGCATGATTCCCGCAGCAGCGAGGATAGCCTCAGAATCCTCGGTCGAGAGAGTCAGCTTGATTATCTGCCTTTTCTCCTTGCCACAGCCGACGAAGGCGAACAGCATTATGACAATAAGACAAAGCGCAAAAAGTTTTTTCATCTTCATCCTCCTCAGAAGTAGAATATATTATTATATTATACTCTTTATATTGATTTTTTCAATCGTTAAATTCACTAATATTTGATTTTCAAATTTAGCGAGTTTGCACAGTTTATTCCTGTTTTTATAATGATATCGCATAAAAAATCAAGAAAACCCAGCTTGTTTTTGATTTTTTGGCACTTTTGCGGACCAAATCAGCGCTTTCCCTCACGAACGCCTCCGGGAGGTTTATGAATATAATATAATAATATGAAACCAAAAATCAGCACTTGACAAATATCCTCTCATGTGCTATAATCATTCCTGCGAAAATCCGGGCGCAGATTCGTCACGGACAGCAAAAGGATATCGAGGTGTGGCTCAGTTTGGTAGAGCGCCACGTTCGGGACGTGGAGGCCGTGGGTTCAAGTCCCGTCACCTCGACCAAATTGTGCAAATCCGAACACCTTGTTTTTCGTAAAGCATTGCTTCGGATTTGTTTTGATAGTAGAGGAAGTCTGATTTCGGTCAGGCTTCCTTCTTTTCTGTGGCGAGTTTCAGCT
>DBPX01000022.1:38306-212629 GCA_002305045.1 Ruminococcus sp. UBA1409 | reverse complement strand
TAGTGCTTCTGGCAAGACCCTGTCTCCCGAGCCACAGCAGCGTGGCAAGCCTGCTAAGTGTATGGTAGTCTGGAGCAAGGCTTACTAACCCTCCCGGCATGAAAATAAAAATCCGCCTGCTCAGTCTGATTCCTGATTGAGCAGGCGTTTTATCTTGCAAAAAAGTATTTTAGACCGCTACGCATACAAGGAGGATTTTAAAGCCTTGAAGCCGGTGCGCCTCAGCCCTCGCAGATAAATAATGATAAGTCTGCATTTTTTGCGCAGGCTTATCGGCAGACTGCCGCTATTTCATGGTTTCGCTGTTATTCAGCACCGGCACGCTGTAGAGGAACAGAACATCCTGACTGTCAAAGTCCACGAATCTGCCGACCAGCGAGCTTTGAAGATATCTTATGTCCACGAGGGTGATTTTTGAGTAGCTCTCGAGAAGGATTGGGGCTATGCTGGAGCCAAAGGAGTCTCTGAAAATCACAAGCTCCTTATCGCCTGCTGCGTTCGGGCTTTCTATGGTTATAAGCGAGCGGGAGCCGTTGAGATACATCTCGTAGGGGTCCCTGCCGACGGCAAGCTCCATGTTGTAAATGGGTATCTCTCTTGAGGACTCGTAGTCATACGCCGTCGCCGACTCTATCGCCGGGCTTGTGAGATAGCTTATGCTGTCCGCCGGAAGAGGGAGAGCCGACTGCCCGTAGTACACTCCGTAGAACGGGGTGTCGAGCTTGACCTCGGAAAGCTGCGAGCCGTCAAACGGAGCGTCCATTTTTTCAGCCAGCAGGGCGGCGACATCGGTTATCCTCTCGATTCTCCAGTGGATGTCGGTGGAGTAGTAGTCCTCCGGGGTCAAGAGGGAGGATATATCTATTTTCTCGGCAAACGAGCCCAGCCTGTCCGACAGGATGCTGTCAAGCTCCTCATAGTCAAGGGAGGGGTAGCCGTTTTCTTTTGCTAAGGTGTAGTTTTTATCCGGGATGACGCAAAGATAGACCTTGGCGTCGGTGTCCTTCAGATAGGAGCTGTAGATATTCTCGATTCTGCCTATGGCGTAGTCCACCGAGTCGTAGTCAAGAGGATATTCAAGCCTTGAGGCGTGACCGTCTGCAAGATAGATGCCGTTGGTGTCGCTCTGGTTGAGAATATAAAAGCTGGTTATAGCCTTAAGACGCCTAAAAGCGTCCCTTACGGGGAACTGGTCGACAGAGTAGTCCTCATAGCCGGACATGAAGCTGCCGTCAAGCACCGTGCCAAGGCTCAGGGCGGGAAGCTGTGCAAGCGTCCTTCTTTCGCTGGTGGAGGTCTCACGGTCAGGCTCGATTATCCCCCAGAGGAAGAAAATAAGAATAAAGGCGGAAATCCCGACGGCTGTAAGAAGCTCTTTTAAAGAGAAGGACCGGCAGGTTGATTTTAGCTTTGTCATGCTGCTCCTCCTTTAGAATCTGAAATACAAAAACGGGTTGAAGGCTCCGTCCACCATGTAGGCGGTGCATACGCCAAGAAGCGCTATAAGTCCCGCAGGCTCAAGAGCCGTAAGGATTTTCGCTCCGGCAGACGATTTTTCAAGCCTTGAAAACAACCTTGCAGGCAGCGGAGTCGAGCCGATTATCGCTATTATGAACACGACGGCGTAGCTCCCAAGGTAGTAGACAGCCTCGGTGCTGACAGCCGGATACCCTCCGATTCCGAACATCCCGCCTATCGAGCCAAGAGCCTGGAGGAGGCTGCTCGAGTCGAATACCACAAAGCCGATAAGTGTCAGTAGGATAAGATATACATGGCTTAAAAGCCTTGATTTTTCGGTTAGCTTTAGGATAAACAGCTTTTCGAGTATCAAAAGAACGGCGTAATATATTCCCCAGAGGGCAAAATTCCATGCCGCTCCGTGCCAAAGACCCGTCAGGAACCAGACCACGCAGATATTAAACAGGTATCTCGGCTTTTTGACACGGTTGCCTCCCAGCGGGATGTAAACATAGTCTCTGAACCAGGAGCCGAGCGACATATGCCAGCGCCGCCAGAACTCGGTTATGCTTCTCGAGATATAGGGATAGTTGAAATTCTCGCAGAAGTGAAGCCCCATCATCCTTCCAAGACCGATTGCCATGTCGCTGTAGCCGGAGAAGTCGAAGTAGACATGAAGCGTGTAGGCTGCGGCGTATATCCAGAAGAACAGCACCGATTTTTCCTCCTGGGACTTGAAAACATCGACAAGCTCGCCCATTATGTTGGCGATAAGCATCTTCTTTGAAAGACCTATTATGAATCTTCTTAGTCCCAGCGAGAAGTCCCTTAGGGTGTGCGTTCTTTTATCCAGATACTCCTCGACATCTGAGTAGCGGACGATAGGTCCCGCTATCAGCTGAGAGAACATCGAGATGTAAAAGGCGAGGTTTATAAAGCTTTTTTGAGCCTTGACATTCCCTCTGTAGACATCTATGTCGTAGCTTAGAATCTGGAAGGTGAAAAAGCTTATTCCGATAGGCAGGGCTATCCTCAAAAGGGGTATCGACAGCCCGGTGAGGGAGTTTACCGTCCCGATAAAGAAGTCGGCGTACTTGAAGTAGCAAAGAAGCCCCAGGCTTATTACAACAGAAAGCCCTAAAAACAGCCTCTTTAGCCGCTTGCTGGAGGAAAACCTGTCTATAAGCAGTGCAAAGACATAGCCCTGAGTTATAGACGCCAGCATGATTATCAAAAACCTAGGCTCTCCCCAGCCGTAGAAGAAGAAGCTGGCGAGCATTACCCAGGCGTTTTTTAGCTTTATCGAGCATTTCCAGCCGCTTGGGATAAGGAAGTATACCAGCATCGTAACTGGCAGGAAGCGGTAAAGAAAGGGTATTGAGGAAAAGAGCATAGGCGTTGTCCTTTCTAAAAGGACCGGCTGCTTTTTTGTCGGCAGCCGGCCGGAATAGGTTTATAGCTAGATGAGGTTTTCCTCGTAGGAGATAACGGCGTCGGGGTAATTAGAGCTAAGCTCAGCCTTAAAGGTGTCCATTATCTCGGCGCTTCCGAAGGCGGAGATTACGCAGTCCCCAAGGGTTGCTATCATCATCTTGTCGGGGAAGCCGCACATCCACTGGCGGTTCTTGATGCTGTCGTTGAGCGAGGAGGCAAGGGCTGAGGCGTCCTCAGAGGAGCTCAGCTTGAATACGCCGCAGGTGAAGGTGTTGGCGTTCAGCATATGCATAAGGCAGGCGGTCTCGCTGACAAGCTCGTAGGAGTCCTGCGGGAGGGCAAGTATGCTGTCAAGGCTCTCCTTTGTGCCGTAGTCGCCGGTCATAAGACCCGGACCGTCCATAGTCTCTCCACCGGCGGCGGCGAACTTCTGGTCCTCGGGGTAGCTAGACCATATGGTGGTGAGTATGTCAAGCGGGGAGTAGCTGACCGTCTCCTCGGGAGCGTCGTCGCCGTTTTCCTCGGGAGCGCCCCCGCCGTTTTCCTCGGGAGAGTCGGAGCCCTGGCTCTGGCTGTCCCCTGCTTCGTTGGGGGTGCTTCCTCCGGCGGCGGGATCGTCGCCGCTCTGGCAGCCTGCCAGAGAGAGGATAAGCGTGGCGGTCAGTATAAGTGCTAGAATTTTTCTCATTTGGTATTCTCCTTTTAATTCCTTTTGATTTGATTCTTAAACCGGCTGACGCTCCGGGCTCTGCGGGAGGGCTTATAACGCCCTTTATATGATTATTGCCCCTAAGACCCGGGATGATTCAGCCGCTCGTAGGATAAAACAATCCTGATAGCGCTAATATTGCAGCTCCCGGGAATAATTTTATAAAGGGGCTGATTTTTATCCCCGGGGAGCTGAAAATCCCTTTATATTATACGGTTTCGGGAGCCTTATCCGGGCTTTTATCCTGGACCCTTCTTTTTTGCTCGGCCCTTTCAAGCTTATACAGCTCCTCGGTGGCAAAGTGGAGCTTAGTAAGGCAGTTTTCGGCTGTCAGAGGGAATACAAAGTAGGTGTCGCTCAGGGTGCACAGGTCCAGAGCGTCCCCTCTGCCCTTGAAGTCGTACTCGATATGTACGGAGCGCATGGACGCCACGCTTCGGTGAAACTCGAAGCTCTGGCCGTTTTCAAGCTCGCCGGTCATGGTAAAGCCGTTGTAATCGTGTGTAAGCTCGACATTTCCTATAACCCTGAAGCCCTCGCTGGTGTTGACTATCCTTTCAAGCCTTGCGCTGTCCTTAAAGGAATACTCGCCACGGAGTATCTCGTTTTTGACATTCTCCCTCTCCCAGCGGTACCAGTCCGGCACATGGGTAAAGATGTCCTCGCCGTTTTCCCTGTGGAGCTGACCGTAGACATCCATCTCCCAGGACGCCCTGCACTCCCTGCACCAGATTTTAGTGCCTCTTGAGGTGGTGGTGAACTCCCTGCCGCAGACAGGGCACTGGTATAGGATCCTGTGGATGTTCTGCGCTCTGAACACGGAGTCTATTGCGATTTTATTGTCCCTCTGATAGGCGTAGTCGTCGTAGACAAACGCCTCCTCTATCCTTTCTTGAATCTCGTCGGCTGAGAGTCTTTTTACCTCCTCACGGGTGACAATCTGCCTAAACTCCGCCTCGATGGGAAGCTTCCTGTAGGGATGCTTGCACCACTGCGGAGAGCGAAGAAAGTTGCCCTTAGAGATTCCTATTACTACCGGGCAGCCCGCCTTTTTTGCGAGCTTGCCGAGAGCGCCGTCTATCTGCTCGTTTATCCCGGCGAGGGAGTATCTTGCCTCGGGGTAGATGGTGCAGGAGATTTTCTGCCTTGTCAGCACCAAGAGTATATGCTTCACCACCGACATATCCTGGGTGAATTTCCTTTTATAGATTCCGCCGATTCCCCTCATCAGCCAGTTTCTGCCGATGAACTCCTCCACCGAGATCACCCATGAGCATCTGTGCGGGAAGATTGCCTTGACGA
Organism: Ruminococcus sp. UBA1409; assembly: GCA_002305045.1. GTDB lineage: Bacteria > Bacillota > Clostridia > Oscillospirales > Ruminococcaceae > Faeciplasma > Faeciplasma avium. The sequence goes on along the minus strand of DBPX01000022.1, from coordinate 207,726 downwards.
CAAGCGGGAAGTCGATAAAGGAGGCGTGGTTGCAGAGTATGAGGTACGGCGGCTTTAACCCCTCAAAGCCGACCTTTTTGACCCTTGCGCTGGCTAATAGGGACATCGACCAGGAGCCTCCCCACTCTATCGGCATGAGATAGGGGCGGGGCTTTTTAGGCTCGGCCTTGGTGTCTATAAGCTTTTTCGGATTGACTCTTTTTTCCTTTGACGATTTTGACAATGAAATCTTCCTTTCCTATTTTATTTTGAGTAGTATTTTCCCTGGAAGCTCTCCCTTGCCGAAAGCTCCTTGGAGATTGAGTTGAGAACTGTCTTTTTGTCGGTCGACCACATCGGGGCGATTAGGGTTTTTCTGTCGCCGTCGCCTGTCAGCCTGCCGATTGCGGTGCTGGGAGGAAGAAGCTCCAGCTGGTCGCAGACTGTAGCCGTGTACTCATTTTTATCCATCGGAGCAAGCCTCCCGTCAAGATACATTCTCTCGGCGGCGGTGCCCTTTATAATGTGAAGGAGATGGATTTTTATCTCGTAGGGATTAAGCCGGGCGACATCCCCGGCGGTTTTGAGCATATCACGGCGGGTCTCCCCGGGAAGACCGTTTATTATATGGACGCAGACTCTTATCCCGCGCTCGAAAAGAAGCCCGTAGCCTGTAAGGAACTCCCCGAAGGTATGCCCACGGTTGATTATCCCGGCTGTTATGTCACTGGAGCTTTGAAGCCCCAGCTCGACGGTGAGATAGGTCCTTTTTGATATGCCGTAAAGGAGGTCGGCGATTTGGGGGGTTATGCAGTCCGCCCGTGTCGCTATGCTAAGCCCTACTGCCGGGAGCTTAAGACAGCTTTCGTAAATCTCGGACAGGGCTTCGGGGTCGGAGTAGGTGTTGGAGCCTGCCTGAAGATAGGCGATGTAATTAGTCTCCCCCCACTTTTTAAGGTAGAGAGCCTTTACGGCTTCAAACTGGCTGTAAAGGGACTCGCAGGGATTCCCCGCAAACTCGCCGGAGCACCGTCCCGAGCAGAATATGCAGCCTCCTATGCCCTTAGAGCCGTCCCGGTTGGGACAGCCAAGCCCGGCGTTCAGCGGGACCTTGACCGTCTTTTTGCCGAACTCCCGCTTTAAAACGCTGTCGAGGCTCAGATACCTCTTGCCGTCAGGGTATATCACGGCGAGGGAGTGCCCTGGGGTCCGTAGCCGGTGAAGCCGGGATAATAGGGCGGATTGGTTATGTAGGTCACGGAAGGCTCTTCCTCCTCCGGCTCGGGCGGCATTGTCTGGACGGTTTCCTCCGGCAGGAAATCCTGCTCCTCGCCTAGTCCCTCGTCTAAGACTATCTCCTCCTCGTCCTCGGGAGGGTCTGCCAGGGGAATATCCTCCGGCTCCGGCTCAGCTTCAGATTCCGGCTCAGGCTCTGGCTCTGGCACCGGCTCATAGCTTAGATACTCGGAGTAGGAGTAGGCTATATGCCCGCCGGTTATGACCCTTGCCCAGCCGTTTTCGTCGATATCTACGACGCTTACCTCCTCGCCACGGGTGAAATAGCCCAAAATAGCGTCCTCGGTGGAGGGTCCAAGCCTTATGTAAAGGGTGGCGGTGGTGTACATTGTAAAGGTCTCAAGCTGGCTTATATCAAGGTCTTCCTGAGTCTCGTCGTCAACAGGAGCCAGGGTGACGGAGTCAGAGTCCTCAGGAGCCTCGCTCTCGGGAGGCTGGGTGACCGACGGAGTCTCAGGCTCTGCGGGGGTCTCAGGCTCTGCGGGAGGGTCGGTCTTAGCGGGAGTCTCGGGAGTCTCGGGAGTCTCTGAGGAATCCGGCAGACCGTCCTCCTGGGGCGCTGCAGCCTCAGCCTCGATAAAGCCTATAGCCCCTGCTATTTTCCTGAAGCCGTCCAAAAACGGGAGCCTTTCCTCGTATATTGCATTAAGGCTTTTTGTATAGCTGCCGTCGGCTATCGAGCTGTAGCTAAGGGGAGCTAAATCCTCCTCGATGTCTCCACGGCTGATTAGGATGAAGCTAAGGCTAAGAACTAAAATCAGAATTGCCGGCAGGAAGAAGCAGATGAAGTTGTACCTGTCCGCTCCAGACTGCCTGCCAAGCTCTAAAAGAAGGATATCCGCCTGGCTCCTTCGCTTGGGGGAGGGGGCTTTTTCCTTTGAGCCGCCAAAGACCTCCTCCGGGCTGACATCACGGGGATACTGCTCCTCCCTTTCCATGCCGTCAGCCTCGGGAGGGTTAAGAACAAGCTCCTTCCCGCCGTCTGACGGGTCAAACGGGCGGCTTGGCTTATCCCTTTCACTGTCAGGAGGGGTAAGCCCTGTCAGCAGGATATCGTCATTATTCATAGCGCTGCACCTCCTGAAACGGCAAATGAGGAGTAGGCGGCAAGATATACTATTATCACCGCACAAAGAGCCGCCGCAGTCAGAAGCCTTATTATAGGATAACCCGGCGACCGTGAGCCGAGCCGTCTTGCAAGCCTTGAAAGCATCGGCTTTAGCGGCGAGCAGTATATTATTCCAAGGATTATGATGGGGTAGAGCCTTGAGAGCTCGCTGTCAAAAAGATAGCTGATATCAAAATCGTAGCTGCCGGGGGCTAGGGAGGAAAATAGCCCCGAAAGACCCTCGCTGCCGCAGACGGTGCAAAGCGTGAGCCCCGCAATTAAAAGAAGGTATGTTATAAATCCGGCGGGCGTCCCCTTAAGCTCGAACAGCTCCTCTAGCAGCATGGCAAGAAGTATGCAGGCAAGAAGCCCTACGGCTCCGGCTCCCAGACCGTGAGCCGCTCCTATGATTATACACATAACGGCGCAGAGTCCCGCTAGCTTGTAGCCGGACATACCGCAGAGCAGCCTTGAAAGCTGGGCTGACGCCGTGAGCCAGATATAGCCCAGATGGTTTTTCATCCTGGGTCTTGGCATGAAGCAGGAGTCCCAGCAGCGGACCCTGTAGCCGCTCATGAGGCAAAGCCCCTCTGACATCGAAATATAGGCTATGGCGGCGGCGTATATCTCGATAAAGCCGATTAACAGACCGAAAACGCCGTCCATCCAGGGAACAGGCTGTGTGTGAAGAGCTAAGAGCCTCAGCCTGTCAAGCCCCAGGCCTATCACTCCTGCCGCTCCCAGGCCGAAGATAAACCTCGTCAGCCCGGCCTTAAGCTCTGCAAGACCGGGACGCCTCCGCTTTACAAGCTCGTCTCTTAGCTGGTCGTAGCCCAGCACCGGCGAGACGCACATGAACTCAAAGGAGATAAGGTACACCGTCAGCCTAAGAGGGCTTTTTTCCGGCCTTTTGGTATATAAAAGGTAAAGAGCCTGACGAAGAGCAAACCCCATAAGACCTACGGCGGCGATTCCTCCCGAGAGGTCGTTTTTTGCCGCCAGGTAGAATGCTCCTGGAAGCACCGACAGCGTGTTCAGCACTGCGGCGGCAAGCCTTAAGCGCCTGCCTGTCTTGGAGTCTTGAAGCCTCCCGGCAAGATATGCTAGGAATATGTTTATGATTATGAGCGCAAAATAGACAGGCCGGCCCCATACCAAAAAGACAAGGGATAGCCCTGCGCTCAAGAGATTTTTTGCCTGCGGCTCTCTTAGGAGCAGCGAGCCGATAAGATATACCGGCAGAAAAACAAAGACGAAAATAAGCTGATGATAGACCATACCGTCTCCCGGAGCATAAGCTCACAACATAAACCAAAAAAGCTAAGGTCCTGCCCTCAGGACGAAAATGAAGCTGATTTTAAGTGTCTCGCAATTAAAATGTTCCGCATTTGAGCATATTATATCACAATCGGCTGCCTTTCGCAAGGGTCACACCTGATTCTTACCTTTAAATCTGCAAATATTCCGATTTCTTTCATAGGATTATCACAAAAAGCCTTATAATTAAAGTCAGTAAGTCACACACCGCACCGCCAGCCGGTCAGCCGGCTTTATTGCTCAGGAGGAGCTTTATATGAGTGATTTTGATAAAGACGCTTATATCGGTAACAGCTCCCGTGAGAACGGCTCGAGGGCTTCAGCGGGCGGGGGCATCAGGGCGATGATGCCTGACGATGCCGGAAGGTGCGAGTATATATACAACTTCGACGGCGGCAGGTGCTTAAAAAAGCCCTCTGTGGGAAGAATCCTGCTGGTAGTGATACTGGTGGCTGCGGTTTCCGCCTCCTCGATATATATATACTCTCTGGCGATTTCAAGAACGATTTTTGAATCCGTTGCCGACGGCGGGGACGGCGGCTTAGATTCCTCTGACGGCTCTGGCGGCTCCCTGGGAGGAGCTGCTCTGGGCTCGATGATTGGAAATGTCTCCAAGGAGGACTCCCAGGATTTCTCGGGGGACGGCGCTAAGAGCGCTCAGGTCCCCTCGATGGAGCAGCTTGCCGCTCCAGAGGACGCCATGTACCTTCCCGATATTTACGACAAGGTTTCCCCGTCTGTTGTGGGAATATCCTGCACGGTCCCCTTGGGTACGACAACCGGCACCGGGATAGTAATCAGCAGCGACGGCTACATTATAACCAACGCCCATGTGCTGGAGGATGCCGTCTCGGTGATGATAATAGACAGCGGGATGGAGGAGTACTCTGCCGAGATAATCGGCTCCGACGATCAGACCGATCTTGCGGTACTTAAAATCGAGGCGGAGGGTCTTGTCCCGTGCGAGTTCGGGCACTCCGAGGACCTTAGGGTCGGCGAGCTGTCGATAGTGATAGGAAATCCTCTCGGCTTCGACCTCTACGGCTCGATGACCACCGGGATAATCTCCGGGCTTAACAGGACTCTTACCATAGGCGACAAGAGGATGACTCTTATCCAGACGCAGGCTACAATCAACAAGGGCAACTCCGGCGGACCGCTTATAAACTGCTACGGGCAGGTAATCGGCGTAACCTCCGCAAAGGTCGACTCCTCCTACGGCGAGGGACTGGGCTTTGCGATACCGATAGACGAGGCTATCCCGATAATCGAGGATTTAATCGCCTACGGCTATGTCACCGGCAGACCGATGATAGGCGTCACCGGGGAGGATATAACCTCGTTCATATCGCTTTATTACCGTCTGCCCGAGGGGGTGTTCATAAGATTCGTGACTCCCGACAGCGGAGCGGAAAGGGCGGGTCTTATGCCAAGCGACATTATAATAGGCGCAAACGGCGAGACGGTAACCTCCTTCAAGGAGCTAAACGAGCTTGTAAGCGACTGCTCGGTCGGCGACACGATGGTGCTTACCATCTACAGGGACGGCTTCAGCATGGATGTCGAGGTCGTTCTGGGCGAGGTGACCGGCTGAAAACGGGTATCGGCGCATCCGGCAAGGGCGCTAACATATACTTTAAAACGAAGAAAAGATATTGTACAGAACGCCACGAGTAGGGCGGAATAGATACCGAGGGCTAGGGGGACGCCCATAGCTAAAGCTCCCCATCCACCTGTAAGCGAAAGCTTTTTCATATTTTTCCCTTTCTTTAAGCTTAAGAGCCTATGGTCCTTCCTTACGGCTATGGCGGTAGGCTCTTAAGCGACTTCCCCTTCAACCGGGGGCTATTATCTGCCAGCTTCATTAGTGTTTTCTAATTTCCCCTTCAATGGCCCCTGACCTGCGAAAGCCCCATCTCGCAAGTCGGGGGTCGACCCTTTTTTATCAGTTCCAGCGTTGTTAAAGGAGGATAGTCTTGATGAGTATGCTGTTTGTGTCAAGGGAGGATTACGACTCCCGGCAGCTTTTCGGCTTTGCAGGTGTAGGCTGCTTTCACTCTCAGGAGCATGTAAAGCGTCCCGGAGGAAGAGCCGAGACGCAGTGGGTAAGAGGCTATTACCAGTGGATTCAGTGCCTAAGAGGCAGGGGAGAGGTGGTTATAGACGGACAGAGGATTGCCGTCGAGCCGGGGCAGGGGATGCTTTTGGTCCCCGGAGAGCCGCACGAATACTATCCCCTCTCAGAGAGCTGGGAGGTCGATTGGGTGGTCTTTTACGGAGACAAAAGCGAGGAGTTTATAAAAAGGGAGATTTGTGCAGCCAGCTCGCAGGTGTACTCTGTGAGCGCTCCCGAGGAGCTTCACGAGGCTATTCTGGCGCTTTACAGGATGTCCTGCTCAGACGACCCCTTAAGGCTCATAAAGGCGTCCGCCATGGTATACAGAGTGCTTCTGGGGATATACCTTTATGTCATCAGGGCGAGCGAGCTGTCCATAGAGGCTAGGGCAACAAGACTCAGGCGGATTTTTGGATATATAGACAGCCACTACGGCGAGGAGATAACCCTCAATCAGCTTGCAAGGCTGATGGACTACACGCCGCAGTACCTTTGCAGGCTGTTCAAGAGCCTCACCGGCAGCACAATCTTTAGATATATCGCCCAGGTCAGGATTAATAAGAGCAAGGAGCTTCTTTTAAACCGTCCCGAGCTTCCTATCAAGGAGATAGCGGCGCTCAGCGGCTTCACCGACACCGGGTACTTTTGCAGTACCTTTAGGAAGCTGGAGGGAGTGACTCCCGGGCAGTTCAGGCTGGCTATGGGCTTCAGGCAGGAAAAATCAGCCTCAAGGAGGCTGGAGGAGCCGTAAAGGCGTGAGGCTTCCCTCTTTTGGGGAGAGTGCGTCACACAAAGGGAGTTTTGCGGGGAAAGGCTTCGCCTTTCCCCGCCGCCGGTTCTCCGGGGACTTAGTCCCCTCCCCGTCCGGGCAGGGCGGCAGGGCTTTAGCTTGCTCGCTGCCCCGGGCAAGGCTCTGCTGCCCCCTAGGTCACCCTCACCTTTTTTTCGGGAGGGAGGCCGCCCTGCCAGGACGGTCAAATCCGCCGGGATTTTTCGTCCTAGGACCCATGCTCCGGGAGGGTGGCGGGCTAGGGCTATATCGGGATATAAAAGCCCGGGGGATTAGCGCCCGGCGGATTTTGAGAACCGGCGGCGAAGCCGGCAAAGCCCTTTGGCTTTGCCGGCTTCAAAACTCCCGGTCCTGAGCGGTGGACAAGCTCCCCTCAAGCCGTGAAAGGCTGTCTCACTGAAACGCTGCTTCACTGCGCAGTAGCCTTACTGCCGCAAGGCAGCTTCACTCGCTGTTAAGCGAATTTCACTTGTCGTAAGACAAATTTCACTGCAAAGCGAGCCTTGCTGCGAAGCAATACCACTCGCCGTCAGCCGAACGCCACTGCCGCAGGCGGCCCCCTCCTCCCACAAAGCTATGACGCCCCGGATATGCAAAGTGAGCCGCCGCAGCGTCAGCTGCGGCGGAGTGCTTGCCGGTTAGCAAGGGAAGACAGCCTCCCGCCGCTTCACGAAGGGCGCATGGATGTCAGGCTAATGTGAGACCTAAACGGCAAGCAATTAGTCAGCTAAGCTGACAGCTCACTTTGCATAAGGCTGCCTCCTTATCAAGCTATGGTGGAGATACCACTGCCGCAAGGCAGCTTCACTTGCCACAGGGCGAACATCACTATAAAAAGCCCTGAATTTCTTAAAGAAACACAGGGCTTTTGTCATTTCTATGAAGCCACGGCGCTCAAGCCGTGACTAGGATACCGCAGGTATTACTTAACCTCGACGGTAGCTCCAGCCTCCTCGAGCTTAGCCTTGATTTCGTCAGCCTCAGCCTTGGAGACGCCCTCCTTGACGGTCTTAGGAGCAGCCTCAACGAACTCCTTAGCCTCCTTGAGTCCGAGACCGAGAAGCTCCTTGACAGCCTTGATAACGCCCATCTTAGCGTCACCGAAGGAAGCGAGAACGACATCAAACTCGGTCTTCTCAGCAGCGGCGGCAGCAGCGCCGGCGGCGGGAGCGGCAGCTACAACGGCGGTAACTCCGAACTCCTCCTGGATAGCGTCAACAAGCTCCTTGAGCTCGAGAACAGAGAGGCCCTTAACCTCTTCAACAATGCCTAAAATCTTTTCAGAAGCCATATTATTAATCTCCTTTTCAGTATTATTTTGATTTTTTGCGGCATATATCAGCCGCTGTTTTTCTTAAAACGCAGTGATTTTAAGACCGGCGGCGCCAGACACTCAGCCGGCGGCAGCCAGATTACAGCGCTTAGGCTGCTTCCTCCTCCTTCTTGTCGGCGAGAGCCGAAAGAGTTGCGGCGAGCTTCTGCATCGGACCCTGCAGGGAGCCGACGAGCTGTGCAAGAAGAGTCTCCCTCGAGGGGATTTTGGATATCGCCATGACGCCCTCTGCGTCATAGATGTCGGAGCCGATGTAGCCTGCCTTGAGCTTGAAGCTCTCATGCTCCTCGGCGTAGCTTCCGAGGATTCTTGCGGCTGCTGTCTCGTCCCCATCGGATACGGCGATGGCGGTTGCGCCGCTGAGGACCTCGGTCAGGGACTCCATTCCGACCTCGTTAAGAGCACGCCTTAAAAGGGTGTTCTTCTCGACGAAGTAACGGACTCCAGCCTCTCTCAGCTCCTTGCGGAGCTTGGTGTCATCCTCCACGGAGATACCGCTGTAGTCTACCAAAACGCCTGCCTTTGAGGAGCTTATAAGCCCCTTTATCTCGGCGACCTTGGCAATCTTCTGGTTGAGAACATTCTGGTTTGGCATTTAATTCACCTCTTTGCGATTTAGTAGCTTCGAGTCAAGAAGCAAAATAAAAACCCCTTCCCCGTCGCAAAAAAAGGAAAGGAGCACAAAAAGCGTTGAGCCGACGGACGCAGCTATGCGCCCCGCTATGCACTTTCCTCGGTCGGATTTACGCAGCATACGCCGCACCGGCTGTCTTAAGAAACGAAGCATATTATTTATACCACAGTCAAAGACCGTTGTCAACCCCTTTTTTAAAAAAATAACACAAAAGCTGAGGAAATCGCTCAGCCTTTGTGCTTTAACCGTTTTATATGACAGTCTTATAGCAAAAGCTCAGACTCCGTACTTGGCGGTGTTGACCTTGACGCCTATTCCCATGGTCGAGGAAACAACGACGCTCTTTAGGTACTGACCCTTGGCGGCGGCGGGCTTTGCCTTTACTACTGCGTCAAGAAGAGCCTCGAGATTCTCGGCGAGCTTCTCCTTGCCAAAGGACGCCTTGCCTATCGGGCAGTGGATGATGTTGGTCTTGTCAAGACGGTACTCAATCTTACCGGCCTTAGCCTCCTGGACGGCCCTTGCAACATCGGGGGAGACGGTTCCAGCCTTGGGGTTTGGCATGAGTCCTCTGGGACCTAAAACCTTACCCAAGCGGCCGACGATTCCCATCATGTCGGGAGAGGCTATAACCACATCGAAGTCAAGCCAGTTTTCCTTGGTAATCTTCTCGACATACTCCATGCCGCCGACATAATCGGCTCCTGCTGCCTTAGCAGCCTCGTACTTGTCCTCCTTGCAGAAAACCAGCGCCCTGACGGTCTTACCTGTTCCGTGAGGGAGGACGACTGCGCCTCTTACCTGCTGGTCGGCGTGACGGGAATCGACTCCGAGGCGGATGTGAGCCTCGATGGTCTCGTCAAACCTTGCCTTGGCGTTAGAAGAGGAGAGAGCGACTGCCTCCTCGGTATCGTAGAGCTTCTGCCTGTCGATGGTCTTGAGCGCATCGACATATTTCTTTCCATGTTTCATCTTATATATCTCCTTTAACAATTCGTGGTAGTACCGCCGCTTCGGCGGTTAGCGGAAAAGGATATTCCTCCCACTTTTTAGCGCCTAGAGAAGCGCTCAATCAGTCCTCTACTACAACGCCCATAGAGCGTGCGGTGCCTGCTATCATGCTCATTGCAGCCTCAACCGAGCCTGCGTTGAGGTCGGGGAGCTTCTGCTCGGCGATAGCCCTTACCTGCTCCTTGGTTATCTTGGCGACCTTTGTCTTGTTGGGAACGCCGGAGCCGGACTCGATGCCGCAGGCCTTCTTGATAAGAACGGCTGCCGGAGGAGTCTTGGTGATAAATGTAAAGGAACGGTCGGCGTATACTGTGATTACGACCGGGATGATAAGTCCCATATCGTTCTTTGTTCTCTCGTTGAAATCCTTGGTAAATGCCATGATATTGACGCCGTGCTGACCGAGAGCAGGTCCTACCGGCGGCGCCGGAGTTGCTTTACCGGCAGGGATCTGAAGCTTGATAATGCCTGTAACCTTCTGTGCCATAATACTTTTCCTCCAATTATGTGGTGATAAGCCATGCTTTCGGCTTATTAGGCGAGCCGTTTGAAAAATTCCGGCTCTCCCACTTTTTAAAAATACCTATACGGTAGCGGGACTACAGCTCCGCCCGCTTTACCTGAGTGACAGACAGCGTAGCGGGAGTCTCCCTTCCGAACATGGACACAACAATGTCCACCGTCTGCTCCTCGAGGTTGATGCTTTTAACTGTTCCCGTCCAGCCGTTAAACGGTCCTCCGAGGACTGTTACCTCGTCTCCCGGCTTGAAGTTTACGCTGGTTGCGACCTTTCTTACATCCACTCCAAGAGCCGCCACCTCCTTATCGGTGAGCGGAACGGGCTTGGAGCCTGGTCCGACAAAGCCGGTCACTCCTCTGGTGTTCCTTACGATATACCATGACTCGTCGGTCATGACCATCTTTACCAGCACATAGCTGGGAAACAGCTTGCTTTCAGCTTCCTTCCTGTTGCCCTTGGCGTCGGTTTCCTCAACCAGCTCTACCGGGATTCTGACCTGCTGGATAACATCCTGAAGCTTGCGGTTTTCAACAACCTTTTCAATATTCTGTGCGACCTTGTTCTCATATCCGGAATAGGTGTGAACAACATACCATCTCGCCGTTGCGGCTTCATCCATAACTATTGTTCTCTCCTTTCAGTGAACTTGAACATACTTTAAGGCTTGCCGCCGGTCATGCTCCCTTGGTCAAAAGATTGAGCAAAAGACCAAAGATGGAGTCAACGGCAAACAGTGCAGCTCCGCTTATAAGGCAGACCGCAAGAACGACTATCGTATTATTGATTATCTGCTTCTTGCTCGGCCATACGACCTTTTTAATTTCAGAAACCAAGCCCTTGAAGAAGGTTGCTATCGGGTTGGGCTTTCTGGGAGCCTTGGACTTCTTACCCTCGGTGCGGTCCTTTTTCATTCCGCTGCCTCCTTACTTGGTTTCTTTGTGAAGAGTGTGTTTCCTACAGAACTTGCAGTATTTGTTCATCTCAAGCCTGTCAGGGTCATTCTTCTTGTTCTTCTTTGTGTTGTAGTTTCTCTGCTTGCACTCGGTGCAGGCAAGTGTGATTTTAACCCTCATTATTTTCGGCACCTCCTGACGAAATTGTCCTACCGGGATTCCGGTTTTACCGGCACGCCGGTACTGCCCGATTCGGGCACTGCCTCCCTCCGCAGCGCCGAAGGAACACTGTCCGGGCTGCGCCGCTTCTGCGGTCACGGGGCTGACGGAAAAATCCGCACGCTAAAAAGCCCCTTTCAAAGAGGTGAAATCATCATAGCATGGCAATTAGGCTTTGTCAAGGGCTTTTTCGGAGTTTTTTATAAAAATCGGCTTAAATTATCGCCAAATGAGGAGCTTTAGCCTCCTGCGAGGGAGGAAATAATGGGACTTTATCAAATACTGTTGATTTTTTTGAGAAAAGATAATATAATGTTCTGAGTCGGCGGCGTGGCGATATAATTATATGGTATGCATTATACCGCCAGTCCCCGGTCATGCCGGCTGACAGAAAGGGAAATTAGCAAGGAGGAAGATTCAAGGATGCCAGCAGATTATGAAATATACACCGATATGTCCGCAGACCTTCCGGCGGAGGTCGCCAAAAGGGAGGGGATAGCCTTTGTCCCCATGAGCTTTACGATAGGTCAAAAAAGCGAGACGGTCGAGCGTCCCCAGAGCGAGAGCGAGCTTAAGGCCTTCTACGACGCCCAGCGCTCCGGGGAGTCCACCCATACCACCCAGATATCTCCTTATATGTACACCCAGCTTTTCGAGCCTGTTCTAGCCTCGGGGAGGTCGGTGCTCTACATATCCCTGTCAAGCGGGCTTTCAAGCACCTACAGCTCCTCCCTGGTTGCGGCAGAGGAGCTAAACGAGAAGTTTGCTTCAAGGCTTGTCTGCGTTGACTCCCTTGCGGCGACGGCTGGAATGGGCATGCTTATCGAGCTTGCCGCAAAAAACAGAGCCTCGGGCATGAGCCTAGAGGAGAACGCAAAATGGCTGGAGGAGAACAGGCTAAGAATCTATCACTGGTTTATGGTGGAGGATTTGATGTTCCTTAAAAAGGGAGGCAGGATCCCAGCAACGACCGCAATCGTAGGCTCTGCCTTCAGCATAAAGCCGATTCTAAAGGTAAATCCCGACGGCACTCTTTCGGCGTTCGGGAAAAAGCGTGGCTCCAGGGCTGCCATGAACGAGCTTGTCGAGCTTTACGCAGCTCACTCTGCCGGCGGGGACTCCGAGAGGATAATGATTCTTCACTCCGACGACCCCGAGAAGGCTGAGTACCTGAGGCAGAGGCTTTTGGAGAAAAATCCCGGGGCTGACATCTCGGTCATGCTTCTTTCCCCGGTCATAGGCGCCCATGTCGGTCCGGGAATGTGCGCCGTGGTCCACCTAGCTCCCGAGGGAGTTAGCAGGGACTAGTCAAAAATCTCGGGATAGGACGGCTTTTGCCCGCCCGACATTAAAAATAGAGTCAAATATCAATAAAAAATAGGCTCCGACTCTTTACAAACCGAGGTCTTTGTGATAATATGTACTTTGTAAGGTTATGAAATTTGTCCATAACTATTTCATTTATCCAATTAATCAAGGAGGATATTTATGGCAAGAAAAATGAAAACCATGGACGGCAATAACGCTGCCGCCTGGGCGGCATATCCCTTTACCGAAGTTGCCGCTATCTACCCCATTACTCCCTCGTCAGTAATGGCTGAGGTCACAGACGCCTGGAGCGCCAAGGGACAGACCAATCTCTTCGGCACCCCTGTCCGTGTTGCCGAGATGCAGTCCGAGGCGGGAGCTGCCGGAACTGTTCACGGCTCGCTGTCTGCCGGAGCGCTCACCACCACCTACACCGCCTCTCAGGGACTTCTTTTGATGATTCCCAATATGTACAAGATTGCCGGCGAGCTTCTGCCCTGCGTAATCCATGTCTCCGCAAGGTGCGTAGCCAGCCACGCTCTTAACATCTTCGGCGACCATTCCGATGTCTATGCCTGCCGTCAGACCGGCTTTGCAATGCTGTGCTCCACCAACCCGCAGGAGGTCATGGACCTTGGAACCATAGCTCATCTTTCCACCATAGAGTCAAGGGTTCCCTTCCTTCACTTCTTCGACGGCTTCAGGACCTCTCACGAGATCCAGAAGATTGAAACCTGGGACAAGGAGGATGTCGCCGAGCTGGTCGACTGGAGGTCTCTTGACGATTTCAGGAGCCGTGCCATTAACCCCGAGCATCCCGTTTTGAGAGGCTCCGCTCAGAACCCCGACATCTTCTTCCAGGCCCGTGAGGCCTGCAACGCCTACTATGACGCCGTTCCCGGCATCGTAGAGTCGTATATGAAGGATGTAAACAGGAAGATAGGCACAAACTACAAGCTCTTTAACTACTACGGCGCTCCCGACGCTGAGAAGATAATAATCGCCATGGGCTCGGTATGCGACACCATCGAGGAGACTATCGACTACCTCAACGCCCGTGGAGAGAAGCTTGGCCTTGTAAAGGTAAGGCTGTATAGACCCTTCCGTGCGGACAAGCTCATAGAGGCTATTCCTGCCACCGTCAAGATGATAAGCGTTCTTGACAGGACTAAGGAGCCCGGCTCCCTGGGCGAGCCCTTGTACCTTGATGTCGTTGCGGCTCTTAAGGGCTCTGCCTTCAAGGATGTCCCCGTTTCCTCAGGAAGATACGGACTTGGCTCTAAGGACACCACTCCCGACCAGATTAAGGCTGTATACGACAACTGTCCCTACAGCGGCAAGAGATACTGGCCGAGATTCACAATAGGCATCGAAGACGATGTCACCGATCTCTCCCTCGAGTGCGGCGGCAAGCTCGACTCCGCTCCTGCCGGAACTATCTCCTGCAAGTTCTGGGGTCTTGGCTCTGACGGTACCGTCGGTGCAAACAAGAACTCCATCAAGATTATAGGCGACCATACCGACAAGTACGCTCAGGCATACTTCTCCTACGATTCCAAGAAGTCGGGCGGCGTCACCGTCTCCCACCTGAGATTCGGCGACACTCCGATAAAGTCCACCTACCTTATCAACCAGGCGGACTTTGTAGCCTGCCACAACGAGTCCTACATCACCAAGTACGACATGGTACAGGATGTAAAGCCGGGCGGAACCTTCCTTCTCAACTGCCAGTGGACGGTAGACGAGCTTGACGAGAGGCTTCCCGGTCAGGTCAAGAGATATATTGCCGAGAACAATATCAAGTTCTACATAATCAACGGTATCGATATAGGCAAGAGAATCGGTCTCGGCTCCAGAATCAACACCGTTTTGCAGTCCGCATTCTTCAAGCTCGCCGGAATCATCCCGATTGACGAGGCTATAAAGTACATGAAGGACGCTGCAACCGCCTCCTACTCCAAGAAGGGCGAGGCTATCGTCAAGATGAATCACGATGCTATCGACGCAGGCTGCGAGGGTATCGTCGAGGTCAAGGTTCCCGAGTCCTGGAAGAGCTGTGCAGACACTGCAATGGGTATGCCCGCAGCCACCGGCGACAACGAGGCCCTTGTCAAGTATGTAAACAACATCCTCATCCCCTGCAACGCTCAGCAGGGCGACAAGCTCCCCGTTTCCGCCTTCATAGAGAATGCGGACGGCACCTTCCCGCAGGGCTCGGCGGCGTTCGAGAAGAGAGGAATCGCCATCGATGTTCCGGCATGGAACTCTGATAACTGCATCCAGTGCAACTTCTGCTCGTATGTATGTCCTCACGCCGTTATCCGTCCCGTCATCATGACCGAGGCTGAGCTTGAGGCGGCTCCTGAGCTTGCAAGAAAGAAGGCAAAGCCCGCCACCGGAATGCCCGGCTACTACTTCGTAATGACGATTTCCGCTCTTGACTGCACCGGCTGCGGCTCCTGCGTCAATGTATGTCCCGGAAAGAAGGGCGAGAAGGCTCTTAGCCTAAGACCTCTTGACGAGCAGCTCGCAGAGCAGGAGGTATTCAACTACGCTCTTACCCTTGCAGACAAGCCCGAGGTTCACGAGAAGTTCAAGGAGACCACAGTTAAGGGCTCGCAGTTCAAGCAGCCTCTGCTCGAGTTCTCCGGCGCATGTGCAGGCTGCGGCGAGACTCCCTATGCCAAGCTGATAACCCAGCTCTTCGGCGACAGGATGTACATCGCAAACGCCACCGGCTGCTCCTCCATCTGGGGCGGCTCCGCACCCTCCACTCCCTACACCACCAACAAGGCAGGCAAGGGTCCGGCTTGGGCTAACTCTTTGTTTGAGGACAACGCTGAGTACGGCTACGGAATGTTCCTCGCTCAGAACACCATCCGTCAGAGAAATATAGCCAAGCTTCTCGAGATTGAAAAGACCCTCGAGTGCCCGGAGTGCAAGGCTGTCATCGAGGAGTATCTCTCCACCGTCGAGGACGGCAAGGCGAACAGCGCAGCAACCGACAAGCTGATCGAGGCTCTTCCCAAGATAGGAACTCCTCTTGCCCTTGAGGTCCTCAAGGATAAGGACTTCTTAAGAAAGAAGTCGATGTGGATATTCGGCGGAGACGGCTGGGCATACGATATCGGCTTCGGCGGATTAGACCATGTAATCGCTCAGAACGAGGATATCAACATCTTCGTATTCGATACCGAGGTTTACTCCAACACAGGAGGACAGTCCTCCAAGGCTACTCCTACAGGAGCTATCGCTCAGTTTGCGGCGGCCGGAAAGGCCATCAAGAAGAAGGACCTCGCAGGAATCGCCATGACCTACGGCTATGTATATGTCGCTCATGTAGCAATGGGTGCAGACTACAACCAGTGCATCAAGGCGATAGCCGAGGCTGAGAGCTACCACGGTCCGTCGCTGATAATCGGCTACGCTCCCTGCATCAACCACGGCATCAAGGGCGGCATGAGCATCGCTCAGACCGAGGAGAAGAAGGCTGTCGAGGCAGGCTACTGGCACCTCTACAGGTACGACCCCAGACTCGCCGCAGAGGGCAAGAATCCCTTCCAGCTCGACTCCAAGGCTCCTACCGCCGACTATAAGGACTTCATCATGGGTGAGGTCAGGTACAACTCCCTCGCCAGGGCAAACCCCGAGAGAGCAGAAAAGCTCTTCGGCGCAGCCGTCGAGAACGCCAAGAACAGGTACGACTACCTCGTTGAGCTGGCAAAGAACGACTGATTCCGCCGCCTAATGGGATAAAAAAGGCATAAATCGTCCCCCTCCTGATAAAAAGGAGGGGGATTTTGCTTTTAGAAAAGCCGGCAGGCAGGCGTGAGGGCTTATGCGGTGCGTATATTTGCACAATGTTATCTGCTTGCCGGTTTTTTACATCCAGACCCATCCTTTTTTCGGGAGGGGAATTTTTGCATGATAATTTAAAGCCTCCACGGGCTTCCGCCGGGTTCTCGCTTTGGATGTAGGGCGAGAAATCATAGCCCTCAAACTGGTGCAGGGCATAGTAATACTCGCTGAGGAAGTCCTCAGCAAGCGAGCTGGCCTCACTCAGGCTGATGCCGGAGGCTGCAAAGGCTCCTACGGTCATCAAAAGGACGGCTGCGGCAGTCAGAGCCAGCACGGCAAGCCATCTTTTGGGAGCTGCGCTATAGGCTTTCGTTGTCATTGCTCCTTTCCTGCGGATTTTTGGTGAACGCTCCAATGATTATGCTTCACGGGCATAGGGCTCCAGATATGGCTGCAAGACAAGCTTATTACTAGGGTACGCACAACTTCATTATGCTACATCATTTTAAGAAAATCAAGGTAATTTTTGTATTTTAACTCTATTTTTCGTCAAAAAACCGGGGAGGGACAAGTCAGGAGAATCTCCCGGACCTGTCGCCTTCCCGGTTGGAAAGGATTATTTAACAGCTTTTATGCTTTTTGACACTCCATTGCCTAGTAGTCGCAGGGACCGGGAGCGCCACGCAGAGCCTCCTCCATCCAGCAAAGGATAAATCTTTGTATCTCGCTTCGTATCGTCTCGTTGAGAAGCTCGTGCCTGCCGTTTGGATAGAGCTTGATGTCCGCACAGCAGCCCTCCTCAGCAAGCCGGCTGTACACCTTCAGGACTCCCCTGCCGTAGCTGCCGACGGGGTCGCCCGTCCCGGAGATTATAAGAGTTGGAAGCCTTTTAGGATAGGACCTCGCCCAGCTTTTCCCCGACACCCTGTTAAGAAGCGTGGTGAGGTCCTTAAACGCCGAAGCGGTGAAGGTAAAGCTGCACCGTCTGTCCTCCAGGTACCTTTTGACTATGGCCTTATCGTGGGTCAGCCAGTCCATCGGGGTCTCGGGCTTTGAAATCCTTTTGTTATACGAGCCGAAGATGAGAACACTGAGAAGCCGGCTGCGGTGCCGCTCCCCCTTAAAAAGCCCGACAAGCCGTGAGGCGGCGATTCCGAGCGAGGAAAGCAGCTTGGCGTTCCCCGTTCCCATGATGACAGCACAGCGAGCCTCGTTAGGGTATCTTGTGAGATAGAGCCTTGCCACAAAGCTTCCCATGCTGTGGCCCAAAAGTATGACCGGCAGACCGGGATAGCGCTCCTTGATGAGCCTTGTCATGGTGTGAAGGTCGTCGACAAGGGCGCTCCAGCCGTTCTTTTTTGAGAAGTAGCCAAGCTCCTCCTCCGACCCGACGCTTTTGCCGTGACCGATATGGTCGTGACCGCAGACCAAAAAGCCCCAGCAAACCAATAGCTCTGCGAACTCCTCGTACCGCTCGATATACTCGCACATCCCGTGGGAAATCTGAACTATAGCCTTTGACTTGTGGTTTTCCGGCTCGTATATGTAGTATTTACAGCTCTTTTTTTCACCGTCGCCGGCGGTTGACTCAAAAAAGCCCGTCGTCTTAATAAAATCCATTGCTGTCCTGCACTCCGGTAAATATATTTTTTTGTAAGACTACTCCTGCGTCTCATCATAGTTGAAGTCGCAGCCGACGACATACCATCTGCCGCCCTGCCTTAAAATATAGCAGACCTGCTCGATATCCGCACTGCCGCTGTCTCCCGAGAAGTGGGCGATGATGTCCACCCCGTAGACGGTGTCGGTTTTTATCGTCTCGCCGTAGACGGCAAGATAGGAGCTTTCAAAGGCTCTTATCTGCTCCTCCGAGGGTCTTTCCCTCCCAAAATACTCCACCTCGACGGTGGGGTTTTCTCCTATCAGCTCGAAGATGTCAGAGTACAAAATGTCAAGATACTCGTACTCCGTGTAGCCAAGAGACTCCCTCTCGCTGATATAGTCCGCCTCCATAAGAGGGGGCATCGCCCCGACATAGGAGGTAAAGTCACGGTTTGCTATCCCGCTGAAATACTGGTCTATCGGCTTTTTATAGCTCCCGCCGCCGATAAGCCCGTTCCTGTAGAAGATGTAAATGCAGGCGGCAGCCGCCAGCACTATAAGGAATATAAGCAGCTTTCGATCCTTTTTTCTGTCTGAGTCCAAAAGCCGCCTTGCGGCACGCTGCTCGTCGGTCAAAAACCTGTCGTCCTGCGATGTGGCAGGGACCCTTGCCTTTGAGGCATCCCAGGAGCACTTGGGGCAGACCCTGCCCTCGAATCTCTCGCCGCAGTTGGGACAATTTCTTCTCATAGACCCTTAGACGCTCCTTCCTGAAAATAAGCCGTGTCGGATAAATAAACAGGTCTCTTTAAGGCGCAGACGCAGCCGTCAGTCGCCGGTGTACTCGACCAAAACTGCGCTCTTAACGCCCTCGACTGAGTTAATGCTTTCGACAAAGGAGGCGTTTTCCCCCTTAAGCCTTATGTCTGCGGTAAGCTCCATAAGCTCGCCGTATGCCGCCTTGCCCCTTAGCTTGTACCTAAGCTCTTTGAGGCTGTCCATCACGGCGGCGTCCGACTCCTTGTCGTACTTTACCACAAGGACAAAGGTCCTTTTCCCTCTGCCGACGGTCACAAAGAGTATATATATCACCGAGATGACCGCCGTCGCTATCAGCGAGAAGGGGTAAAGCCCCGCTCCCGAGGTTATCCCGGCTGCGATTCCCCAGAACAAAAATCCGACATCCAAGGGGTCCTTTACCGCCGAGCGGAACCTGACGATTGAAAGTGCGCCCACCATTCCGAGCGACAGAACGAGGTTGGAGCCTATGGTGATTACGACAAAGGCGGTGACTATCGTAGTCATGACAATCAGCACGGCAAAGCTCTCGCTGTAGACCGCTCCTCTGTAAAACGCCTTGTAGACAAGATATATAACCAGGGCGCAGATTCCGGCGCACGCCAGTGACACCAGTATGTAGGAAACCGTGAGATGCTCGACAAGACCGAGCTGCTCTACGCTCTGCTTGAGTACGGAAATAACGCTGTCCATATAAATTTCTCCTTCAATCTAAGTTTTTGCCGGCTAAGGCCTGGGTCTACAGCCTGTATCTGTATTTTTTAAGCTTGTCCCTGCAAAGGCAGAACTTAGACAGCGCAAGCCGGCTGCCGTTGAGTCCTGACAGGGCGTGTCGGATAAAATAGGGGATAAACTCGTCGTACTTGACCTCTAGGATGACTGAGCCGTCCGGGAACACCGGGACGGTAAGAAGCTCCGGGTCGAATATATCCGGGGAGCTTAGCCCGGCGTGAAGGCTCTTGTCAAAGGTCAGCCTGACATTCCCTGCGGGGTATATATAAGCCTCCCTCTCGTAGTCGACTATGACCGAGGGTCTAAGTCCATGCTTTGAGTGAAGAGCCACGACCTCCCCCGCAAGAGGGCTTTTGCTGCCGTCAAGCCCGGAGAAGTCGCCCATTGTAAGCTCTGCGGCTGTTTTTTTATCGACGGTAAGCCCGGTCTTTTTAATCCTGTCCCCCCGCTTTTGCTTACATTCGAGCTTTATCACCGAGTCGGAGAGGTTGTAGGTGCGGAGCCGGTACTTCCTCCTGTCCGCCACTCCCGAAAGCTTCTCGTAGTAGGAGGTCATTGCGGCATCGTCAAAATACAGGCTTCTTATGAAATAGTCTCCCGATTCCCTTGCGTTAGAGTCCGCCGGCAGAAGAAAAGACAGCCTTGACCTCAGCGACAGGTACTCAGCCTCCCGGATAAGCAGCTTTAGCTCATGCCGGTATCCTGGCATAAACACACCTCCAAATCTTGCGAAAAAGCGGCGGAAGGCTCCTGCACACAACAAAACCGCAGGTCTGCCTTACACAAGCTTTACATTCCTTTAAATTATACAACAAGCCTAAGATATTTTCAAGTATTTTTGTAAAAATAAATAAAGAAGCTGAAAGGTCTGCGTTTTAACGGGGGAAGGGCGATGAAAGTGAGGTCTGTGGCGGTCGGGGCAAGAGCTTCACTGCGGCGGGCGTCCGGGACTTAGCATAGGGAGGGACTGTCCCGGGGGCGCCCTCCCCTGCTTCGCAGGGGGTCCGCCCAGCCCGGCAGGGGGAGGGGGTGCGTCACGGTCAGGGTACGCAAAATAAGCCTGCTCCCATGCAGCACATAAGCGGGGAGCCACGCCGGTATGGCGTCCTATGAGCCTCGGGATAGCCTTACAGCCGCCCGGCTGCGTGGAGCCGCACGGTGTTTCCCTCTTATTGCTGCCTGGGGGGCGGGGCGGCAGGAGCAAGGGCGCTTAATGCCCGGGGAGGGCGTGCGGCTCCACGCTGCTCCCCAGCCGCCTCCGTGCGGTGAGCTTTAGCCCGCTAGCCCCAGCCCAGCCCGGCGGCGGAGTGCGGCAGAGATTTCCCCAAAACCTCCCGGAGGCGGCTGGGGAGTGAGGCATCCGGCAGGCAAAAGGGCGGCGAAGCCGTTTTCAGCTTAAATGCCTGCCGGATGCCTTACCGGGCGGCGTGTCCTGTAGGGTCCTGCAGGAGCCTGTAAGGATTTTTAGGCTCCCCGCAGCAGAGTCTAGACTCCTCCTGCCGGGAGCTGGGCGGATAGCAGCCGTCAGGCTGCGGGCGCCCCCTGACTCCCTCCTCCCTGACAAATACTCCCACAAAAAAGCCCGCCCTGATTTAAAGGCGGACTCAGCTTTTTCAGCCGGACTAGGCGTTTTCAATCGGACCGATATGGCAGCGCTCAATCGGGATGTCTATAGTGACCTCGACATCCTCGAAGCGGTTCATGTAAAACAGCCCGATGCCGAAGATGTCGTAGCGAAGCTTCAGCTCGTGCAGAATCGGAGCCTCCCCGGTGATGATAAGGTCAACGGCGATGGAATCCTCATCGGCAACGGCTATTATCCCGGAGCCTGTTCCTAGGACCTTGGTGCCATCCCCCGCACTGCAAAATACCACTCTTTCGGAGTCGTCAAGATTGTATTCAAGCTCCAGGTCCTTGACAAGGTAGATATCCGATATGCTTCTTCCGTTAAAGTCTCTGTCACCCTTGTAATAGTCCTTTGCGGATATCTCGATTCTTACATGATAGACGCCGTCGCTTATCGTCTTGACAATGCCCTTGGCGTTGACTACCACCATATCCCTGCCCTCTATAATGTTGACAGCCGCCATGCCGTAGGGATTTGAAAGCTCTATAGAGGTGGTAATAGCCTCTGCTATCATGCTAAACTGTATTATCATGATTGTAACACAGATTATTGTTGCGGCAATTAAAAAGGTCTTGACCTTGGAAAGAAGCATATTATCACCTGTTTCAAAAATAATGTCGTTTCCCGGGAATCTTACCTACTCCTCAGGTGTTATCTCCATTATACTATACACATGTTAATTTTGCAAGAGGTTTGTAAAAATAAATATAAAAAATTTATAGTTTATCTTTAACTGTAAGTAAGTGTCAGGCATGATGAAAAAATCTCGCACAGGCAACAAAAAGCTGTTTACAAATTCAAAAGTATTTGTTATAATAATATATTATTTATGACATTTTCGACCTGATATATAACTGCCGGAGTCATGGCAAGGCTTTTTCCATGTCCCGCCGCCGGGAGGGCGCTGTATGAAACCATCCGCAAAGACAAAGATAATCACCGCAATAGCCGTCCTTGGCGTATTTTTGGTCACGGTAGTGGCTACCCTTTTAGCCGAGCGCTGGGTGACCTTTAACCCCACGCCTGTCGTGGAGTCCGGGACCGCTGTCGGCGAGGAGGAGGAAGCGGAGCCTCTGCCGATAGGCTCTACCGAGGATTCGCCGGTCCGCTTCAGCCTGGAGCCTGGCTTTTATTCCAGCTCGCAGAGGCTTTACCTCAGTGCGGCGGACGCTGTCAGGATTAAATACACTAAGGACGGCTCCGATCCCTCAAGGGAGGGCGCACCCTACTCGGACGGCATAAGCCTAAAGCTTGACGATGAGGTCAGCGCAAAGATATACACCATCTCCGCCTGTGCCGAGTATGCGGACGGCAGCTTCTCCGAGACGGTGACAAGGAGCTTCATAGTCGGCTCCAACATATGGGAGAGGTTTGACTGCATGGTCTTTTCGATAACCTGCGACCCTGAGTACCTTTATAACTATGAGGACGGCATTTTCATCCTCGGCAAGATGAGGGACGATTACCTCGCCACAAACCCCACCAAGGAGATTCAGCCGACAGACCCTGCCAACTGGAACCAAAGGGGAATGGCAGGCGAGAGACCCGCCTATGTCGAGGTCTATGAGTATGACGGCACCTGCGTCATATCCCAAAGCTGCGGAATGAGAATCTTCGGCGGCTGGTCGAGGGCAAATAATCAGAAGAATCTAAGGCTCTACGCAAGGAGCGAGTACGACCAGGAAAACAACCGCTTCAGGTACGAGTTCTTCCCCGACGCCCAGGATTCAAACGGGGACATATTAAAGTCCGCAAAGAAGCTGGCTCTAAGAGCCTGCGCCAACGACAACGGAGCGCTTTTCGCAAGGGACGATACCATGAGCTACCTTGCGATGTCCACCTGCGTCGACTCCAAGCATTCAAGACCTGCGGCAGTCTTTTTAAACGGCGAGTATTACGGCTTTGCCTGGCTTCAGGAGGTCTTTTCAGAGGACTGGCTGGACCATACCTACAATGTCGAGGACGGCGTCTGGGATATCCTAAAGGGCTGTGAGTATATGATAAGGGACGACGCCGACAATGACATCGACGAGGCAAGGCAGGACTGGGTCGAGATGCAGGCTCTTGCCTACACCGACCTGACCGACGACGAAAACTTTTCTAAGCTTGAGAGCCAGCTGGATATCGACAATTTCATAACCTATCACGCTCTTAACTCCTATATCGGAAACGGAGACTGGCCCAACAACAACTACAAGGTCTACAGATATGTCAGCGGGGACGGCAGCGACTCCTCGGCTCAGGACAGGCTGGACGGCAGGTGGAGATACCTTCTTTTCGACACCGACTTCAGCCTCGGGCTGTACGGCACAGATTTTCTTGAGAAGCATATATGCAGGCTGTTCGACGAGGAATTTTTCGGACGGTTCCCGGAGGACTGGGACCTGGATGTCCACGACGACGGCGAGAAATACTGGCGAAGCGACCTTCTTATCTCCATGTGCAAAAGGCCTGAAATTAGGGACAAATTCGCTCTTGCGGTGCTGGACATGATGAACTGGCACTACTCCCCGGAGCGCACCTGCGAGATGCTGGAGACCATGCATACCCTAAGGCTTCACGAGCTTGTCGAGGCGGGAAACGCCGGGACTGCCAGCGTATGGAGCGTCGAGAGGGAGCTTGAGACGGCGAAAAACTGGATAACAAAAAGGCCGTACTCGGCTAAGCTCCAGCTCACCCAGATATTCCCGGAGGCGTATTCAGAGAACGAGCTCTTCACAATTTACGCCGAGGCTACAGATAACGCCGTCATAAAAATAAGCTCCTGCGAGATATCCGAGGATGAGGAGCACATCTTTGCCGGGGAGTATTTCAACGCTATTACCGTCCCGCTGGACTGCGATGTAGCCGAGGGCTGGACCTTTGAATACTGGACGGTAAACGGCGAGAGGATATACGATAAGAGCACCGAGCTTAGCTTCTCAAAATACGGCGAGAGGGTCAATGTATACCTCACCCTTAGCTGCGACGACGCCGGGCTTGACATCGGCGAGGTATGCTACAAGGGCTCCAACGACTATATCGTCCTTCACAACTACTCCGACGAGCCGATAAGCACCTCCGGCATGACCCTTTCTGACGGCGAGGACAAGGAGGCCTTCCAGATACCCGCAGCCACCATAGAGCCGGGAAGGTCCTTAAAGCTGATATGCAAAAACTACTCACGGCAGGACGCTATAGGCTCGGTTGAGTGCCCCTTTGCCCTAAAGGAGGGCGAGGTCCTGACTCTTTGCGACAGCTCCGGCGAGGTGTTAAGCCGGCTCCTTTTGAGGGACGCCGCCGACGGCACTGCGCTAAAATACAACCCCTACACCGACAGGTACGAGGCATACACCCCCTATCCCAAGACTAGGATACTTGAGGCTGAGCTTCCCTCCTGGGGCGACTGGGGCTGGGGAGGCTGGGGCTAAGCCCCGGCGCAACCACAACCTATGATTAAAGGAGAGGATTAAAATGGACGAAAGGCTTGCTATCACCTGCGACTCCACCTGCGATTTGACCGAGGAGCTCTACACCCGCTACCGTATTCAGCCCGTCCCGCTGGGAATCGTTTTGGGCGAGGAGCTTAAAAGGGACGGCGTTGATGTCGGCGTGCAGGATGTTTTTGACTATGTAAAAAGCTCGGGGACGCTTCCTAAGACCTCCGCAGTCTCCGTCGGGGAGTACCACGAGATATTCAAGGCTCACACCGACAAGGGCAGGGCTGTCATACATATCAACATATCCGCAGAGTTCTCAAGCTGCTATCAGAACGCAGTCGCCGCTGCGGGGCTTCTGAGCGAGGAGGACCCCTCGGCTAGGGTCTATGTCGTCGATTCAAGAAACCTCTCCTCCGGCTCGGGACATCTTTGCATATTGGCAAGGGAGCTGTCCGACTCGGGAGCCTCCCCCGAGGAGGTCTTTAACGCCCTCGAGAAGGCGAAGGAGGACCTGGATGTAAGCTTTGTTTTGCAGACGCTTGAGTATCTGCAAAAGGGAGGGCGCTGTCCCGGGATACTCGCCTTCGGAGCGAATCTTTTAAAGCTCCGCCCGGAGATAGAGGTCAGCGGCGGACGGATGGTGACCGCTAAAAAATACCGTGGAAGCATGGAAAAATCGATTCTTGACTATGTAAGGGGAAGGCTTGAGGGCAGGCAGGACCTCGACCTAAAAAGGATTATGATAACCCATTCATATGTCCCTGGCGACATTGTCGAGAAGGTAAGAGCTCTGGTTCTGGAGCTTGCCCCCTTTGAGGAGGTTTATGAGACCTTCGCCGGCTGCACCGTCTCCAGCCACTGCGGTCCGTGCTGTCTTGGAGTCCTCTTTTTCAAAAAGAGTCAGAATTAGCCTTGTATAACGGCAAAAAAGCTCAAAAATCAAAAAATGTGACATAAAACGGCTTGCGGGGCAGGCCGTTTTGTGCTATACTGATTTTGATTCGGCAGGAGCCCCGTCAAGGGGCTGCGGCTGCCCGCCTAAGGGATATCTCGGCGGGGAAAAGCTTTTAAAGGAAGTGTAAGGATATGTTCAAAAAGGATATAGGAATAGACCTAGGGACGGCTAACACCCTTGTATACCTCAAGGGAAAGGGAATTATCATAAGGGAGCCGTCTGTCGTTGCGGTGGACACCAAGACCGACGCCGTAAGATATGTCGGTCAGGAGGCTAAAAACATCATAGGAAGGACTCCCGGCTCGATAAAGGCGGTAAGACCCCTCAAGGACGGCGTTATCGCCGACTTTGACATGACCACGGCGATGCTCCAGGAGTTCATACACAAGGCGATAGGCTCAAACCCCTTCATAAAGGCGAGGGTGATAATCTGCATACCCTCCGGCGTCACCGCAGTCGAGAGAAGGGCGGTAAAGGAGGCTGCCGAGGGCGCAGGAGCAAAGCGGGTCTCGATAGTCGAGGAGCCTATGGCGGCGGCTATAGGAGCGGGGCTTCCCGTAGAGGAGCCGACCGGCTCGATGATAGTCGACATCGGCGGAGGCACCAGCGAGGTCGCAGTAATAAGCCTTTGCGGAATCGTCACCAGCCGGTCCGTAAGAGTCGCCGGGGACGAGTTTGACCTCTCGATAATCAATTTCATAAAGAAGAAGTACAACCTCCTGATAGGCGAGAGGACAGCCGAGCAGATTAAAATCGAGATAGGCTCGGCGTATCCCATGGAGGAGGAAAAGGAGCTTGAGATAAAGGGCAGGAATCTTTTAACAGGTCTGCCGGAGAATATAACGATATCCTCCGACGAGATAAGGGAGGCTCTGAGCGAGCCGCTTTCCCACATCGTGGAGGCTATAAAGGTTACCCTTGAGAGGACCCCGCCCGAGCTTTCCGCCGACATTATAGACAGCGGAATAACCCTCGCCGGAGGAGGAGCGCTTCTAAGAGGTCTTGACAGGCTCATCTTCGAGGAGACCGGCATACCCGTATACATCGCCCAAAGCCCGCTTGACTGCGTGGTAGACGGCACCGGCAAGCTCCTTGAGAACATAGAGGAGCTGCACGATGTCCTGGAGGGCGGAGAGAGCTACTGACCCGAGGCGCATTGGAGGTTTCGGCGTTGAAGGAGTTTTTTACAAGCAAAAAATTTAAGATAATACTTGCTCTTTGCGCCCTGTTCGCAGGAGTCATGCTCTACGCTGCGCTTTCCGGGCAGAACGGAGTCAGCTCTGCGGTGGGAGCGGTGCTCTCCCCTGTGCAGAGGGTGTCAAGCTCGATATCCTCGTGGGTGTCCTCAAGGCTGGATATGCTGATAAACGCCGGGGACTACTATGAGGAAAACAAGCGGCTCAGGGAGGAGCTTGCAAGGCTCACCGCCGAGCTTGCCGACTACATCAGCGTAAAGCAGGAGAATGAGCAGCTAAGGGAGATGGTCGGACTTGCGGGGACGGATACCGGGATGGAGTTCTCCGAGCCCTGCACCGTCATAGGAAGAACAGCCAACGACCTTTTCGGCTCCTTCTTTATCGACAAGGGAGCTAAGGACGGCATAAGCGAAATGGACCCTGTCGTCACCAAGGACGGGCTTGTAGGCTTCGTGACCGAGGTCCAGTACACCTATTCCCTGGTGACTCCCATAATGTCAAACGAGCTTTCGATAGGCGTTTTCTGCGTCAGGACGGGGGAGACGGGGGTCAGCTCGGGGAGCCTGGAGCTTGCGGCGGACGGGGTTTTCAGCGTCCTATACCTGCCGCTCGATTGCCAGCTTGAGGAGGGGGACATCCTTGTAACCTCGGGATACTCTGGGCTTGTCCCCGGAGGGCTTGTCGTGGGGAGGATAACCTCGCTGGCAAAGGACGCAAGCGGGCTTTCAAATACCGGCTACGCCGCCCCGGCGATAGACTCGGCAGGTCTTAAAAAGGTTTATGTAATAGTAGATTTTGACGGAAAGGGAGAGGGCTTTGAGGCTCAGGAATAGGACAAAAGGGCAGCTTCCCGCACCCGCAAGGCTCGCTCTTAGGTGGCTTTGCTTTTTTCTTCTTGTGATACTTACGGCGTCCTGCTCGACGGCTCCTGGCTGGGACTTTCTTTCCTATTCGCTTATTCCCCTATCGCTCGCCGTTGCGGTTTTCTCGGAGGAGATACCCTCTGCGATTCTGGGAGGGCTGGCAGGACTCGCCGCCGATGTCGTCATGGACCAGCTCGCCGGCTTCACGGCGCTTTACCTGTGCCTTGCCTCGGGGCTTATCTCTGCGATGTTCAGGCAGCTTCTAAGAAAAAACCTGATAGGCTATATGGCTTGTGTTGTTATCCTGACGGCGGGCTATCTCTATGCCGACTATTTCTTCTACTACGGCATCTGGGAGCTTGAGGGCAGGCTGATAGCTCTTGAAAAAAAGCTTCTTCCCTCCGCTCTTTGGGCTGTGGCGACGGCTCCGGCGCTGTTTTATCTAATAAGGCTTACCGTCAGGCTGACGGAGACTAAAAGGACCCTTGAGATTGAGGGCGCAGACGATAAGATAGACAGGGTGTAGCACGGCGGGCAGGATATCGCCAGATTAAAAAAGAGTATACCTATTTAAAAAGGGACGGCAATTCTCGCTATGAAAAATTCAAGGCTTGTTTCAAATATCATAAGAGGGACGGTGGCAGTCCTTCTTATTGTCGGCTTTGCCGTGTTCTTCGGCGTCCGGCTGATGAAGATTCAGATAGTAGACGGCAGCCTCTACCTCAATATGTCAAGAGGGGAGACTACCGCCACGCAGACGGTAAAGGCTCCCAGGGGAGAGATAGCCGACCGCAACGGGGTCTCGCTTGTAAAAAGCGTAGCCTCCTATGATGTCATAATAGAATACTCCTTCTTCCCCTCCGACCACGCCGAGGGCAACAGGGTGATAATAGAGCTTGCAAGGCTTTTAGAGGAGGACGGCGTGGAGTGGATAGACTCCACCCCCATAAGCATGGAGGCTCCCTATGAGTTTTCGGAGGACGCCGGGGACTCTGAGCTGTCAAGGCTCTTTGACAGGCTCCGCTTAAACGACTACGCCACCGCCGAAAACTGCATAGACCGGCTGATAGAGGAGTACGAGATATCCTCGGTCTACACTCCGAGGGAGAGAAGGATTATCGCCGGAGTCAGGTATATGATGCTGATTGGGGACTTCTCCCAGAAAATCGACTATGTATATGCAAGGGATGTCAGCATGAAAACTGCGGCTAAGGTCAAGGAGCTCGGCGGCAGTCTCCCCGGGGCTGATATTTCCCAAGGCTCTAAGAGGGTGTACGAATACGGCGACATATTCCCTCACGGAATAGGCTATGTCGGACCGATATACAAGGAGGAGTACGAGGCTCTTTCCGGCGAGGGCTACCTAATAAGCGACACCCTCGGGAAAAGCGGGATAGAAAAGGCTCTTGAGAGCGAGCTAAGAGGTGAAAACGGCGAAAAGAGGATTACCGTCTCCTACAACGGGCAGGTCAGCGAGACCGTAACCAGCCAGGTCAAGCCGGGAAATACCGTCAGGCTGACTATAGATAAGGACATCCAGAGCGGCGTGCAGGAGATACTCAGCAGGCATATAGAGTATCTTCGCACCGGGGTTTTGACAAAGTACGACAGCTCGACAAAGGAATACCTTGACTTTTCGGAGTGCTGTGCCGGAGCGGCGGTCGTCATGGAGGTTGACACGGGAGCGATTCTAGCCATGGTGTCAAGCCCCGGCTACGACATAAACGAGCTTTTAGAAAGCTACTCCTCGGTGGTCGAGAGGGAGGGCCAGCCGCTTTACAACCGTGCCACAGACGGTCTTTACAGACCCGGCTCGGTCATGAAAACGGTGACAGCCATAGCCTCCCTGGCGGAGGGGATAATAACAAGCGAGGACACCTTCTACTGTGCAAGAAGGTACAGCTTCCTTGACATTATAGTAAACTGCACAGGCTCTCACGGCAGCATAAATGTCGTGACGGCGATAGAAAAAAGCTGCAACATATTCTTTTACCAGCTCGTCCAGCAGCTGGGGCTGGATAAGCTACTTTGGTATCAGCACGCAATGGGTCTCGGCGAGGAGCTGGAGCTGGAAATAGGCACGGCTACCGGGTATCTTGCCTGTCCCGATACCTTTTTGGAGCTTGGCATGGACTGGACCGTAGGACAGCTGCTTCAGGCAGCCATCGGGCAGTCGGAGGTCGGGGTGACGCCGCTCCAGATGTGCCTTCTTGCAAACACCATAGCCACAAGGGGAGAAAGGGTGTCCCCCTATCTTGTGGACTCGGTATGGGATTTTAATCAGGAAAATCTTATAAGCTCTGCCGAGCCTAGCCGGGAGACCGTCATAGACTCCCCCGACGCCTTTGAGCCGGTGATAGACGGAATGGTGCTTGCCGGGAAAAACACAACCTCGCAGACCTATTCCCCCGGGGATACCGAGGGCGAGCTTCTGGCAGGCTTCTCGACCGACGCACTTCCGATGGAGGTCGCAATAAAGACGGGAACCCCTCAGGCGAGCAATAAGGCGACGCAGAACTCCACCGTCGTCGGCTTCTACCCGGCTGACGACCCGGTGATATCCTTTGCCATAGTAGTAGAGGGCGGCGAGTACGCAAAGTATATGGTAAGGGATATAGTATCCCTTTGCATGGGGTATGAATCCGGCGTGGAGGAGCTTTCT
The DNA here is from genome assembly GCA_002305045.1 of Ruminococcus sp. UBA1409. GTDB lineage: Bacteria > Bacillota > Clostridia > Oscillospirales > Ruminococcaceae > Faeciplasma > Faeciplasma avium. Next base: position 177,550 of record DBPX01000022.1, on the reverse strand, counting down.
AACGGCAGGCTCAAAAGCGTCTGCGTGGTCGGGGAGGACTCTGGATAAGAAAATTAATTTAGTTAAAAATTCAAAAAAGGCTTTGACATTTTAAGATATTTGTGATATAATGTACGATGTGCAGACGATTGAAGCATATTATAATCGGCAGATAATCTGATAATTTTAAACCTGACCGAGGGATTAGCCTCCCGAGGGGAGAATATTTTTGAAGGGGGATAAGCTTATGAACATCGCATTGATAGCGCATGACGATAAAAAGGAGCTGATGATTCAGTTCTGCATCGCCTACAGCGGGATTTTGTCGAAGCACAAGCTCTGTGCTACCGGGACGACCGGCAAGCAGGTTGCGGAGGCTACAGGTCTTAACATCGTTCAGTATCTTGTGGGAGCCGCCGGCGGCTGTCAGCAGATAAGTTCTAAGATATCCTGCAACGAAATCGACCTTCTGCTTTTCTTCAGGGACCCTATACACAGAAGGGCAAGCGAGCCTGACGAGAGGGATATTCTGAGGCTCTGCGATGTCTACAATGTTCCCGTGGCGACTAATATCGCAACCGCCGAGGCTCTTGTCATGGCGCTGTCAAGGGGCGACCTTGACTGGAGAGAGAACTACAGAACAGGTCTTGCCTGAGCCTGATATTAGGATTAATCAGGCTTTTCCTATAAAATATAAAAGGCTGTGAGTGAGGAGGCAGCCCGCCGTCCGGCAGATTTAGATTCGCCGGCTTAGCCGGGCGAAGGCGTCCCGCCGGAGGACGGGGCTATTGTCACTCTATGAGCCGCCCGGCGGTAAAGCCGAGCCGCAGCTCTGCGTTACGAGGATAATAGTTCGGAGCTATCCGAAAACCGAGGACGGTACAGCGGCGTCCGTGTCCCTAGAGGGAGATGGGTGTCGCTTTTTATCTTTTCGGGAGCCGCCCTTCCGTGAGGGCAGCCCTCCTAGGAAAACACACCTATTTTTAACATCAAGGAGAAGTTATTATGGCAGTCAGCTTACAGCGTCCCAAGGGGACACAGGATACCCTTCCTAAGGATACACACAGATGGCAGGCGGTTGAGGGCATAGCAAGGAGCGTTGCCCACAGCTTCGGCTTCAGGGAGATAAGGACACCGATGTTCGAGGAAACAGGGCTTTATGTCCGCTCGGTGGGGGATACCTCCGATGTAGTCACCAAGGAGATGTACACAGTATCCTCGTCTGGAGACAAAACCTTCACCCTAAGACCCGAGGGCACGGCGGGAGTCGTCAGGGCGATGCTGGAGAACGGCGTCATGAACGAGGGCTTCCCGCAGAAGGTCTATTACATCCTCCCCTGCTTCAGGCACGAAAAGCCGCAGGCAGGAAGGCTCAGGGAGTTCCATCAGTTCGGGGTCGAGATGTTCGGAAGCTCCTCCCCCTACGCCGACGCCGAGATAATCCTTCTCGCCGGGAGTCTGCTTAAGAGCCTGGGTATTACCGAGGTTAAGCTCAATCTCAATTCGATAGGCTGCCGTGAGTGCAGAAGGGATTATCACCGTGCGCTGGTGGAGTATTTCTCGGAGTATAAGGACAGGCTCTGCCCAACCTGCCTTGAAAGGCTTGACAAAAACCCGATGAGGCTGCTTGACTGCAAGTCGCCGGTCTGCCAGGAGATAGGAAGGGGAGCGCCGCTCATAACCGATTATCTCTGCGGGGATTGCAGGGAGCATTTTACCGCCCTCACAGGGCTTCTTGACGATGCCGGAGTCGAGTATGTACTCAACCCGAGAATCGTAAGGGGTCTTGATTACTACACAAGAACGGTCTTTGAGTTTATATCCGACTCGATAGGAGCGCAGGGCACGATCTGCGGCGGAGGCCGGTACGACGGCTTGGTTTCCGAGCTTGGAGGTCAGCCCACGCCGGCGCTTGGCTTCGGAGCGGGAATCGAGAGGCTGATTCTTGCCATGACGGATAAAAGCCCGGTCTTTGGTGAGCCTCCGCTTGTAGATGTATACCTTGCCCCGATGACAGACTCGGCAAGGAGTCTTTCTTTGAAGCTCTGCCTGGAGCTTAGGGCCTTGGGACTCAGGGCGGAGTACGATATCCTCTCAAGAGGGGTCAAGGCTCAGCTGAAGTACGCCAACAAAATCGGAGCAAGGTTTGTAATTGTCCTCGGCGAGAGCGAGCTTGAGGACGGCGCTGCGGCTCTTAAAAACATGGAGACCGGCGAGGAGAGAAGGGTAAGCCTTGGCGACATAGCGGCTTCCTGCCGTGAGGAGGCAGGCAAATACCGCTCCTTATAAAAATCATACAGCTGAAAGGAAGCTTTAATATGAACAGTGTTGACACAATGGGAAGCCTTAGGAGGACTCACTACTGCGGCGAGGTCCCGCTCCAGCCGGCTGAGGTGGTCGTCTGCGGCTTTGCGGCAAAGGTGAGAAACCTTGGAAACCTTATATTCATCGACCTAAGGGACAGGACCGGGATAGTCCAGCTCGCATTCTCCGACTCCACTCCCAGGGAGGTCTTTAAAAAGGCGGCGGAGGTCAAAAACGAGTTCGTTCTCATGGCTAAGGGGGAGATTGCGCCCAGGGAGAGCGTCAACCCCGAGCTTCCCACCGGCTCGGTGGAGATTCTTGTGAGCGAGCTTAAAATCCTCTCAAGAGCCGAGACTCCTCCCTTCGAGCTGGCAGGGTCTGACAGGGTAAACGACGAGCTGAAGCTAAAGTACCGCTATTTAGAGCTTAGGACCCCGAGGCTCACTAAGAATCTTATAACAAGGCATGAAATCGCAAGGGTGGCAAGGGAGTATTTTTACGAGAACGGCTTTATCGAGGTGGAGACTCCCATGATGATGAAGTCCACCCCGGAGGGCGCAAGGGACTATCTTGTCCCCTCGAGGCTCCACAAGGGCAGGTTTTACGCCCTGCCGCAGTCTCCCCAGATATACAAGCAGCTTCTTATGGTCTCGGGAATCGACCGCTACATCCAGCTTGCAAGGTGCTTTAGAGACGAGGACCTAAGGGCTGACCGTCAGCCGGAGTTTACCCAGATAGACATGGAGATGTCCTTTGTCGATGTCGAGGACATTCTTTGCATCGGCGAGGGGCTTATGAAGCGGCTGTTCAAGAGCATAAAGGGGCTTGACATTCCCACCCCGATAAAAAGGCTGACCTATAAGGACGCCATGGAGCGCTACGGCTCTGACAAGCCGGACACCCGCTTCGGCATGGAGATTAAAGACATAAGCGGCTGGGCAAGGGGCGTTGATTTCGGAGTGTTCAGCTCGGCGCTGGAGAGCAACGGCTCGGTCAGGGCGATAGTCCTTGAAAACGCAGCGCAGACATATACAAGAAAGGAAATAGACAAGCTTGTCGAGCACGCAAAGGGGATAGGCGCAAAGGGTCTTGCCTATATAAGATGGCTGGAGGACGCTCCCGCCTGCTCTTTCGGGAAGTTTTTGGCTCCCGGTCAGCTCGAGGAGCTTTTGGGGCTTCTGGAAGCAAAAAAGGGAGATGTCGTTCTCATCTGCGCCGACAGGGACAGAGTCGTCCTCCCCGTTTTAGGAGCCATAAGGCTTATAGCCGCAAGGGGTCTTGGAATTATTCCTAGGGACAGCTATGAGCACAGCTATGAGCTTGTCTGGATAGTCGAGTTCCCGTTCTTTGAGTATAACGACGATACAGGCCGCTGGGACGCTATGCACCACCCCTTTACCATGCCGCTGGACGAGTGCCTTGAATATCTTGACACCGACCCCGGCAGGGTCAGGGCGAAGTGCTACGACTTAGTTCTTAACGGCGTCGAGCTGCTCTCCGGCTCGATGAGAATAACCGACAGCGGGCTTCAGAGCAGGATGTTCGCCTCCTTGGGGCTTACTAAGGAGGAAATCGAGGCGAAGTTCGGCTTCCTAGTCGACGCCTACAGGTACGGCGCACCTCCGCACGGAGGCTTCGGTCTGGGGCTTGACCGTCTGGCGATGCTCTTCTCGGGAGCCGAGAGCCTAAGGGATGTCACCGCCTTCCCCAAGGTCCAGAACGCAAGCGAGCTGATGTCCGGCTGCCCGTCCTATGTCGACAGGAAGCAGCTTGACGAGCTTCACATCCAAATAGCGGACAGCGAGGAATGATACGCTGATAAGATTACCTAAAGACCTCCCCGGCTTGATATCCCGGGGAGGCTTTTTGTAAGAGGATTGTAAGCATGTTACAAAAAATCAATCAAAGTAGGCGGATAAATCATAGAAAATGAAAAAGAAATAGTGTATAATGAAACCGTTAATTAGTATTTGAATATTCTGGCGCAGTGTCGACGCCGGAATAGACCCAAAACATTAGCGAAAGGAAATGTATTATGAGAAGAATTATTGCGCTGCTTCTTATTCTCGTGACCGTCTTTGTGATGGTCGGCTGCGGAAAGGAAAAAAGGCAGATAATCAAGCTGACCCTTTCCACCGAGGATTCGGAGGCTATTCTCGCCGCTGCGGGAATCATGCTCCCCGACGCTGAGACTGCCGCCGGTGCAAATTCCACCATCAAGTGGCTCTCTTGGTTCGACCAGTTCCACAACTACTCCGAGGATGAAGTCGTCAATACCGGATACTTCACCTTCACCGAGAAGTACGGCGGAGAGATTGAGTGGATCGAGTGCGACTACTTCGAGAGAATGAACGACCTCGCAAATCTTATCCTCGCCGGAAATCCCCCGGACTTCACACCCTCCGGCACCAACTCCACAGCCACCTACCCGATGAGCTGCATCAAGGGTCAGTATCAGGCTATCGACCAGTGGATAGACTATGACGACCCGCTTTGGAACGGACTCAAGGAGACCGCAGATTACTTCACTCTAGGCGGCGAGCACTATGTAATAGTATTTGACCTTGATTCCTCCAATGTCATCCCCTACAACCGCAGAGTCCTCGAGGAGTGGGGCTTTGACGACCCCGCCGAGCTTTACGCCAACGACGAGTGGACCTGGGATGTATTCTACGAGATGTGCGTAGAGTTCTCCGACCCTGACGAGGACCGCTTCGCCCTCGACGGCTACGCCTACGCAGGAGCTATGGTTGAGTCTACCGGCCAGCAGATGCTCCAGATAGACGAGAACGGCGTATTCTACTCCAATATCGACTCTCCCGAGATTGAAAGAGCGGAGAACCTCATCTACGACCTTGCCAAGAACGACTGCTGCTACCACAACGGCACAAATATGTGGCCGAGAAACAACGCAATCTTCGGCTCCGGCGTTAAGGACGGACTTTGCCTGTTCTACACAATAGGCGTAGAGTTCTTCCGTGGCACCGTTGAGGAGGTAAGCGCACTCTGGGGCGACATCGAGGCCGGCGAGCTTATGTTCGCTCCCCTTCCCAGGGACCCGCAGGGCGACGGCGTATACTACATGGGCGCCTCTCCCTACATGAAGAGCTACGGCATAGTCAAGGACTGCGCTAACCCTGAGGGCGTTGCGCTCTTCGCAGCCTGCGAGAGATTCAAGAGAATCGACCCCACCGTCGAGAATATCGACCGCAAGCAGCTCCGTGAGGTCTACAAGTGGAACGACGAGATGCTCGAGATGTGGGACACCTGCCGTGAGATAGCCCTTGCAAACCAGCGCATGGACCTCACCGGCGACCTTCCCAGCAACCTTGCCACCGCCCTCGGCAGACTGAGCGACGGTATCATAAGGAACTCCAACCCCTCGTCCTGGGCGCAGCTCAAGGAGGAGAACCGTGAGTCGGTCGAGTATTACATCGAGGAGCTTAACGCTCTCATAGCCGACGAGAACGCCAAGAGGTCATAAGCCTTAAGGCTTCAAGGCTTTAAGCCCTTAAGGCCTTAGCCGGCTCTAAGCAAAAGCCGACGCCGCCCGTCAAGGGCGGCTGTCTACTCCCGAAAAGAAGGAGATTAACAAGATGAAAAGAATACTTACCCTCAGCCTGGCGCTTATTATGATATTCGTGCTTGTAGGCTGCGGAAAGGAAAAAAGGCAGATAATCAAGCTGACCCTTTCCACCGAGGATTCCGAGGCTATACTTGCCGCCGCCGGAATCGTCCTTCCCGACGCCGAGGAGGCCAAGGGAGCTAACAGCACCGTGACCTGGCTCGCTTGGTATGACGAGTTCCACAACTACTCAGAGGACGAGATAATCAACACCGGCTTTTACACCTTCACCGAGAAGTACGGAGGAGAGGTCGAGTGGATCGAGTGCGACTACTTCGAGAGAATGAACGACCTCGCAAACCTTGTCCTTGCCGGAAATCCCCCGGACTTCACACCCTTCGGCACTAACTCCACCGCCGTTTATCCCATGGCGTGCATAAAGGGTCAGTACCAGCCTGTAGACGACTACATCGACTATGACGACCCGCTCTGGGCCGGCATGAAGGAGACCGCTGACTACTTTGTTCTCAAAGGTCAGCACTACGGCATTATATTCGACCTCGGAGTCGCCAATGTCGTTCCCTACAACCGCAGAGTCATCGAGGAGTGGGGCTTCGACGATCCCGCCGAGCTTTACGCCAACGACGAGTGGACCTGGGATGTATTCTACGAGATGTGCATGGAGTTCTCCGACGGAGACGAGAACCGCTACGCTCTTGACGGCTACGCCTATGCCGGAGCCTTGGTAGAGTCCACCGGTCAGCAGATGCTCCAGGTCGACGAGAACGGAGTATTCTACTCAAACCTCGACTCTCCCGAGATTGAAAGAGCGCAGAACCTCATCTACGACCTCGCCAAGAACGACTGCAAGTACCATGAGGGCACCTCGATGTGGGCGCTCAGAAACAATGCAACCTTTGGCGCAGGCGTTAAGGATGGTCTTTGCCTCTTCTATGTAATAGGCATAAGCTTCTTCACCGATACCGTTGAGGAGGTAAGCGCACTCTGGGGCGATATTGAGGCCGGCGAGCTGATGTTCGCTCCCCTTCCCAGAGACCCGCAGGGCGACGGCATCTACTACGAGTGCTCGACTATAAGCGCCTACGGCATGGTCAAGGACTGCAAGAACCCCGACGGCGTTGCACTTCTGGCAGCCTGCAACCGCTTCAAGATAGTCGACCCCACCGTAGTCAGAATCGACCGCAAGCAGCTCGAGGAGGTCTACAAGTGGAATCAGGAGATGCTCGAGATGTGGGATACCTGCCGTGAGATTGCTCTTGCAAACCAGAGAATCGACCTCACAGGAAACCTCCCCGACGGTCTCCAGAACACCATTAACAACCTGGGCAACGGCATCATAAGGAACACCACTCCCTCCACCTGGGCACAGCTCAAGGAGCAGAATCAGGAGTCCTTTGATTACTACATCGACGAGCTGAACAGTCTAATCAGCGAAGGGGTATAAAATCCCAGCATGACAACCGATTGCTTCAACAGATAACATATTTTTCCGAACCGACAGGGGTTGGCAGACTGCCAGCTCCTGTTTGCTTTTAAGGACATTTGTGGCAGATGTAGAAAATTCCTTTTACAAATTGGTTGATTTGCATATTGATTTATTATCAGATTTAGTATAAAATAATAGTATAGGTGTGATTTTTCCTTAATTCTTCCCCTAAATCCCAATGCGAAAGGAAACTATCTATGAGACGGGCTACAAAAAGAATAGCAATCCTGCTTCTTGCGCTGCTTATGTTGACGGCGGTCGTCGGATGCGGAAAGAGCAGCCGTGAGGTCATCAAGCTCACCCTTTCCACCGAGGACGCCGAGGCGATTCTTGCCGCTGCGGGAATCAGCCTGCCGGACGCCGCCGAGGTCCCCTGCGCCAACAGTGTTGTGAAGTGGTACGCCTGGTATGACGCTCTGCAAAACTACTCCGATGATGAAATCGTCAACACCGGCTACTTCACCTTCAACGAAAAATACGGCTGCACCATCGAGTGGGTGGAATGCACTTGGGACAGGAGATTTGACGACCTTGCCACCCTTACCCTGGGCGGAACCCCTCCCGACTGCTACCCCGGCGATGTCGAGACCTTCCCCAACTACGCAATAAAGGGTGTTTTCCAGCCGGTCGACGATTACATAGACTATGACGACCCCCTATGGTCGGGCACAGCCGGCTTCGCAAGAGACCATTTTACGCTCAACGGCAGAGTCTATATGATAGTTACGGATATCTCCATCGAGCATGTCTGCGCCTACAACCGCAGAGTCATCGACGAGTGGGGCTTTGACGACCCCGCCGAGCTTTACGCCAACGACGAGTGGACCTGGGAAGCCTTCCTTGAGATGTGCATAGACTTCTCCGACCCTGACGAGGACCGCTACGCTCTCGACGGCTGGGGATATGACAACGCTCTCATGGAGTCGAGCGGCACGGACATCGTCACCTACGACACCGAGGAGCAAAGGTTTGTCTCCAATCTTGACGACCCGAGGCTTGAAAGAGCCGCAAACCTCATCTACGAGCTGAAAAGAAACGACTGCATCTATCCTCTTTGGAACAACGGCTGGGCGCTCCGTGGCGGCGAGGAGATAGAGGGAGTCGGAATCAAGGACGGTCTTACCCTCTTCTGGCTGAGGGGAACATGGGCGTTCACCGCTCCCGTTGCGGAGATTAATCAGGTCTGGGGCGATATCGAGGCTGGTGAGCTTATGTTCGTGCCCATCCCCAGAGACTCCGAGGGAGACGGCAACTACTACTGCACAACGAAGTCAAACGGCTACTGCATGGTTAAAGACGGTCCCAACCCCGAGGGAGTTGCTCTTCTTGCCTCCTGCGACCGCTTCAAGATTCTCGACCCGACTGTCGTCTCGGTAGACAAAAAGCAGCTTATCGAGGTCTACAAGTGGAGCGAGGAGATGCTCGACATGTACGACCACACCCACGATCTTGCAAACGGCGAGTACAGCGTCCTGGTTTACGACGCCGGTCTCGGTACGCAGCTTGACAGCACGGTAAACAGCTGTAAGGAGCTGGGAAGGCTTCAGGAGGCTCAGACCTGGGCATCTATAAGAGAGGGCTACGCCGAAAGGCTTGAATACTATGTAAACGAGCTCAACGAGGAGGTAGCAGCCTACGGCAGCGGAGATGAGTAACGTCTGCGAGCATACCGTCCCGGCAGACCATATGTCAGGGAGCTAGGGGGAAATCTCGCCGCACCGAAATTTAAGGACAGACCGTCCGGGAGGCAGTCCTGACCGCATCTTTTGTGTGCGGACCGCTGCCCCTGCCTTACTTGGGATTATTAAAATATTAGCTTGTTCAAGAGAATTTTATCGCCTGGAAATTAAAAATATCCAACAAGATTTCGCTTTGGAAATTGTGCAGAGTAACGCAAGCCGGGAGTCGATTACAGATTCTTACATTGCCCGCTATGAATCCCTCCCGGGAGAGATTTATACCTTTAGCAGGGTAAATCGGGCGAGCCGGAGGCATATATTGATTTATGCAGCCGACACAGAGGGAATCGGGCGGCGTATTACTATAATAAACAGTATCAGGGCGGAATGTTGCGATTTTAAACAAAATACTGTGTGATTGACAGCGCCTAGTAAAAAAGCACTTGCATTTGTGCGAAAAATATGTTATAAGTATATATATGATGTACCGCCGGGAGTCTTAAAGGGCCTGCCCAAGCCTCCTAAAAACTGGTGCAAAAGTCTATAAAACTGATTTTGAAGGTGAAATTTATGTTGAAGAGGATACTTTCCATGGCGCTAGCCGCTATGATGGTCCTTGCGGTCGTCGGATGCGGCAAGGAAAAGAGACAGCCGATTAAGCTCACCCTTTCGACAGAGGACTCCGAGGCTATTCTGAGGGCGGCGGGAATCATGCTGCCTGACGCCGAGTCGGCTCCGGGCGCAAACACCGTGGTCAAATATTTCAGCTGGGTAGATTATCTGCAAAACTACTCAGAGGATGAAATTGTAAACACCGGCTACTTTACCTTCCAGGAAAAGTACGGCGGAAGCATCGAATGGATTGAGACCACCTACGAGGATAAGTCAAACGACCTTGCAAACCTTCTCCTTGCCGGAACTCCGCCGGACTGCACTCTGACAGGTACATCTAACTTCGCTGTTTTCCCGATGGACTGCATCAAGGGTCAGTACCAGCCGGTAGACCAGTGGATAGACTATACCGACCCTCTCTGGGCTGACATGGCAGACGCCGCAGAGTATTTCACTCTTGGCGGAGGTCACTTCTCGATAGTCACCGACCTTACATATAAGGATGTCGTTCCCTACAACCGCAGAGTCATTGAGGAGTGGGGCTTCGACGATCCCGCCGAGCTTTATGCAAACGATGAGTGGACCTGGGATGTATTCTACGAGATGTGCATGGAGTTCTCCGACCCCGACGAGGACCGCTACGCTCTTGACGGCTGGTATGTCGTAAACTCGATAGTCGAGGAGTCGAGCGGAGTATACCTTCTTGACAAGGACGAGAACGGAAAGTTCTTCTCAAATCTTGACAGCACCATAATCGAGTTCGCTCAGAACATGATTTACGACCTCGTAAAGAACGAGTGCTGCTACCACGAGGGCACCAACTACTGGGCTAACAGAAATCAGGCTCAGTACGGCGCAGGCGTCAAGGACGGTCTTTGCCTGTTCTGGATATGCGACAGGGACGACGGCTTCAGGCTCCCCGTCGAGGAGATGAACAACATCTGGGGCGACATCGAGGCGGGCGAGTTCATGTTCGCACCTCTTCCCAGATATCAGGACGGCGACGGTATCTACTACCTCAACGCCATGCCCAAGGGCTACATGATATGCAAGGGCGCTACCAACCCCGAGGGAGTTGCTCTTCTTGCCTCCTGCGAGCGCTTCAAGATTTTAGACCCCACCGTTGTCGACATCGACAAGAAGCAGCTCCGTGAGGTCTACAAGTGGAGCGATGAGATGCTCGAGATGCACGACACCTGCAACCAGATAGTTGCAGACAATCCAAAGATGTTCTACACCGGAAACCTGCCTCAGGGACTTCAGGATGTATACAACACCTTCGACTGGAACATCCGCAGAAGCGGAGCCACCAGCACCTGGGCACAGCTCAAGGAGTCGAATCAGGAGAGATTTGACTACTACATCGATGAGCTTAACGCCATGATTGAGGAGTATAACGCAGGCGGAACGGTATAGGCCTGAAAATACTCAGGGGAGACGGCGCTTTGCCGTAATAAACTAAACGCTCCCCGGGAGACGCTGAGCATAGGACTCTCCCGGGGAGCTAAAGCCAAGTCTTGCGCTAAGATATCCTCCCACGGCGGGGCGCTCCCGTGTCAGGGAGATTAACATTAAGCCAGCTAAAAAAGGGACCCCGGAATTTAAAAAGTAATGGCGGACGATCCTAACGAGCCGAAGCCGTTACCATAAATTTAAGAATTAAGCTAGTCAAAGGAAGAAAACCCGAGACGCTTAAAAGTAACTGCAATGCTCCCATAAAGGAGCAGGCTTTGCTTTTGAAGCGTCTAAATCAATCACAAGAAAGGAAACCTGAAATGCTTAAAAAAGTAATTGCAATGCTCCTTTGTGCCGTGATGGTCATAGCCCTTGTCGGCTGCGGAAAGGAAAAGAGACAGCCAATCAAGCTCACTCTTTCCACCGAGGACGCCGAGGCTATCCTTGCCGCTGCGGGAATCATGCTGCCTGACGCTGAGACCGCACCCGGAGCAAACACGACGGTAAAGTTCTTCGCATGGTACGACCCATTCCAGAACTACTCCGAGGATGAAATCATCAACACCGGCTACTTCACCTTCCAGGAGAAGTACGGCGGCGAGATGGAGTTCATCGAGACCACCTATTCCGAAAGAAACAACGACCTTGCAAACCTTGTTCTTTCCTCCAGCTCTCCCGACTTCGCACCCGCAGGAACCTCCAACGGCGCCACCTTCCCGATGAGCTGCATAAAGGGAATGTATCAGCCTATCGACCAGTGGATAGACTACACCGACCCCCTCTGGGCTGACATGGCTGAGGCTGCCGAGTATTTTGCCCTTGGCGACAAGCACTTTGCAATAGTCACCGACCTCACCTACAAGGATGTCATCCCCTACAACCGCAGAGTCATCGACGAGTGGGGCTTTGACGACCCCGCCGAGCTTTACGCTAACGACGAGTGGACCTGGGATGTATACGTCGAGATGTGCATGGAGTTCTCCGACCCCGATGAGGACCGCTTCGCTCTTGACGGCTGGTATGTCGTAAACAGCCTTGTCGAGGAGTCGACCGGCATCTACCTTATCGATAAGGACGAGAACGGCAAGTTCTTCTCGAATCTTGACGACCCCACCATCGAGGTTGCCGAGAACCTTATCTACGACCTCGTAAGAAACGACTGCTGCTACTACGAGGGCACCAACTACTGGGCTAACAGAAACAACGCCGAGTACGGCGCCGGCATCAAGGACGGCCTTTGCCTGTTCTGGCCCTGCGACCGCTCCGGCTTCACCCATCCCGTTGAGGAAATCAACAATGTCTGGGGCGACATCGAGGCTGGCGAGCTTATGTTCGCACCCCTTCCCAGATATCAGGACGGCGACGGTATCTACTACCTCAACGCCTCCCCCACCGGCTATATGATTTGCTCGGGAGCCACCAATCCCGAGGGAGTTGCGCTTCTTTCCGCCTGCGACCGCTTCAAGATTCTTGACCCCACGGTTGTAAGCATAGACCGCAAGCAGCTCAAGGAGATATACAAGTGGACAGATGAGATGCTCGAGATGCACGACACCTGCAACCGCATCGTAGCCGAGAATCCCAGAATGTTCTACACCGGCGACCTTCCGACAGGTATTCAGGACATCTACAACACCTTCGACTGGAACATCCGCAGAAGCGGAGCCTCCAGCACCTGGGCGCAGCTCAAGGAGCAGCACAGGGAGGCGTTCGACTACTACATCGACGAGCTTAACGCTATGATTGATGAGTACGAGGCAACAGGTCAGGTCACCGAGTAATTTCCCGGGAAAGAGGTCCCGCCCAGCCCGATTTTTCGGACAGGGCGGGATTTTTTCGTTCTAGCTCCACGATTCCTCGCTTAAGACTGGGCTTCTAGACAGGAAAGCCCTAGAAAGGCGGAGGCTGGAAAAGCCTCCTGCGTATCTAAAAATCGCCAGGACATAAAAAGCCCCACGGCTGCGCTCCCAGCAGATTCCTGCCATGGTCGCCGAGGGGTTCAAAGCCGAGGGGCATAAAGCCGAGGGGCTTAAAGCCAAGTGGCTCAAAGCCGATGGGCTTAAAAAATATCCGAGGCGAGGGAAATTCCCCGATGAAGCATCCCCGAGGAACCCCCTTTTGGAATAATCCCATCGGGGCTCCTCTTATTGAGATTCTCTAGCTCTTGGGACTCTTTAGGTCCTGGGACTCTCTAATTCGTGGGACTCTTTAGGTCAAGCCGCTAAGGGCAGCTCCCACCGGGAAAAACCGCTTTGGAGCGAATCACTCGCCGTCTACATCTATATAGCGGTGGGTGCCGAGTCCCAAAGCCTCGGAGGTGAGCTTTACTATAGTCAAAACCGCAGCCAATGCGGCGACAGTCGTGAGTATGATAAGAATGGGATTCTTCTTTTTCTTCATTTATGTACCGTCCTTTCGCAGTCTTTAGTATATTGGATGGGACAGTCCCCGGCTCTGTGGGAAGGGTCTGCCGGCGGGCTTGGGACCAAGTCCTTGAGACTATTATACCACCTTTTCCCCGAAAATAAAAGTGGTATTGAAAATTTCTTGATTTTTTCACAAACTCCTGATACAATATACCTGTCTGCATTTAAAATTAGCTTAGAGATAAGGCTTCTAAAGAGAGGAGGGAGCTGCCTTGGATGACGCTAAAACAACCTCCGGCGAGTCCGGGAGGAGCTATAAAAGGCTGTTTTTAAACACCCTCACCTTTGCGATAGGCTCGTTCGGCTCAAAGCTTCTGGTTCTGATTTTAGTGCCGCTTTACACCTCCTCGCTGACGCCCGGGGAGTACGGCACCGTCGACCTCATCACCCAGACGGCGAATCTTTTAATACCGATATTCACCCTCACCGTCTCGGAGGCGGCGCTTCGCTTCGGGCTTGACGCCAGGGAGCTTTCCTCAAGAAGGGAGGTATACACCCTCTGCCTCAGGATTCTGACAGTCGGGCTTTTTGCGCTTCTTCTTGTCATGCCCGCAATATCAATGCTCGGCTATCTCGAGGGATATGCGCCTCTGCTCTATATATATGTGTGGACCTCCAGCCTAAGACAGCTCAATATGACCTTTGTAAGAGCTGTGGAGAAGGTCAGGCTTTTCGCTCTTGACGGAGTTTTGTGTACCCTTACCATGCTCCTTTTAAACATACTCCTCCTGCCGGGTCTTAAGCTCGGGATATTAGGCTATCTTCTGGCGATTATACTATCGGACGCTCTGTCCTCTGTGTTTTTGTTTTTTGCGGGAGGGCTGTATCGCTTCGTAGGTCTTAAAATAGACCGGGGACAGCTTAGACCGATGCTCAAATACTGCATCCCGATGATACCGGCGACGGTTTTGTGGCTTGTCACCAGCGTGTCCGACCACTTTATGGTTACCTACTTCCACGGCGAGGAGCTAAACGGAATCCTGGTCGTCGCCTACAAGATACCGATGATTCTCACCACGGTTTTCACGATGTTCTCCCAGGCATGGAATATGTCGGCGATATCAGAAAACTCCTCCTCGGAGCGGGAGCGGCTTTACACCGATATATTCTCGATGAGCTGCTCGTTTATGTTCATCCTTGCCGCAGGGATACTCCTTTTTATAAAGCCGGTTTTGTGGCTCTGGGTGGACGGGGAGTATTTCATCGCATATAAGTACGCTCCGATTCTCACCGTGGCGACGGTTTTCACCTGCTTCAATGTCTTTCTAGGCTCGGTATACATCGCCCAGAAGAAAACAAAGCACACCTTTTACACCTCTTTGGCGGCGGGACTTTCAAACATAGTCCTAAATCTTCTGCTGATACCAAGGTTTGGGATTTTTGGAGCTGCCACGGCGACGCTTATTTCCTATCTGGGAGCGTTTTTGTACCGCCTTATCGACACGAGGCGGCTGATTAGATTCGACTACTCAAGACCCAGGCTCATAATAAGCACTCTCTTGATTCTTATTATGAGCGTGATTGTCGCACTTGATTTTAGTGCGGGCTTGAGATACGGGCTTCTAGCCGCACTGTTCTTGGCGGTGACGGCTGTAAACATCGGCGAGCTTATCAGGGTGGCTCTTATCGTCGCTCCTGAGAGGATAAAAAACAGGCTAAAGCCCTTAGGCAGGCTTATAAGCAGGCAGGGCGGATTGGAGGATAAAAATGGCAGAGCTTAAATTTGAGATTGTAAAGAGCCTCGGAGTGCTCTCTGAGAATCAAAAGGGATGGACTAAGGAGATAAATCTCGTCAGCTGGAACGACTATCCCGCAAAGTACGACATAAGGGAGTGGTCGCCCGACCATTCAAGAATGGGTAAGGGAGTCACCCTTACCGAGGAGGAGTACGAAAATTTAAAGAGGGTAATTTTAGGAAAAGAGACCGTTTTAGACGGCGAAGATGTCGATGAATCTGAGATTTTGTAGAGGGAAAAGCCGTCTTATTGTCAAAATACAACAAATAGGGCGCCTGAAATTATATTTTTATTACAAAATACTCGCTTAAATTTTCGTTTCGGTTTTTGGGCTTGACAACCGGCAAACAAGGTAGTACAATACTAATTGACTGAATAGAATGTTAAGGCTAGTATTTGCTTACTTTATCCCGGTGCCTTCCTCCCGAGTAAAAAATCCGGGGGGTATTGGCATTTAGCAGGAGCTTTTCCAAGGATTATTCGCAAGAATGGGGACTATAGATGAATTCCAAAGAAAACGATGTAATGGAAATAGACCTTTTGCAGCTTCTTAGAGCGATTATTCACAGGCTTTGGGCTGTCGTTCTGGTGACCGTGGTTGCCGCAATAGTGGCTTTTTCCTATGCTACCTTTATGATAACGCCTCTTTATAAGGCGAGCGCACTTATGTATGTCAACAACTCCGACATCTCCCTTGCAGGCTCAAGCTTCTCGATAAGTTCGGGAAGCCTGACGGCCGCAAAGAGCCTTGTCGATACCTATACCGTCATCCTAAAGACCAGGATGACCCTAAACACCGTAATCGAGCGTGCCGGGCTCAGCTACAGCTACGAGACCCTTTATTCGATGATAGAGACCTCCTCCGTCAACGAAACCGAGATATTCGAGATTGTAGTCACAAGCCACGACCCTCAGGAGGCTGAGAGAATCGCCAACACCATCGCAGAGGTCCTTCCCGAGAAGATATCCTCCATTGTAGACGGCAGCTCGGTCAAGCTGGTAGACTATGCGGTGGTCCCCAGCCAGAAGGCCTCACCCAGCGTCACAAAGATAACGATAATGGGCGGAGTTGTCGGCTTTGTCGCTATCTGCGGCGTGATAGTCGTCATGGAGCTTCTTGACAATCTTGTCAAGGACGAGGACTATCTTCTTCACACCTACAACCTTCCTGTGCTGGCTGCCATTCCCGAGCTTGACAGCTCTGGCTCTGGAGGCTACCGCAGCTACGGAAACGGAGGCGGCAGATGAGCAGACTCAACAAAAGGCTTCGCTCGCAGGACGCTTTTATGGACTCCCCAATCGGAGAGAATCTAAACTTCGCCGCAGCCGAGGCATACAAGCTTTTAAGAGCAAACCTCACCTTCAGCCTTCCGGCTAACGAGGGCGGCTGCAAGGTGGTCGGAATAACAAGCTCTGTTCCCAGCGAGGGGAAGTCCACAACAGCCATTAATTTAGCCTACAGCATCGCAGAGACGGGCAAGAAGGTCCTTCTAATCGACGCCGACATGAGGCTTCCTACCCTTTACAGGAGGCTGGGCATAGCCTCCTCGCCGGGACTTTCAAACCTCCTGGCCGGTCTTTCAAACGGAGCCGATGTTCTAAGAAGCTCCGGGCTTCACGAGAATCTCCACGCAATAGTAGCGGGAGACATTCCCCCGAATCCAAACGAGCTTTTAGCGTCCGACATGATGGGAAGGCTTATAAAGTCCCTTTCCTCGAGCTACGATTACATCATCTTTGACCTCCCTCCCGTGACCTCTGTTTCCGACGGTCTTGTAATTTCCGACCATCTTGACGGCGTTATCGTGGTGGTAAGAAGGAATTTCTGCGACAAGCATTCCCTACAGGAGGCAATGAGGTATATGCGCTTCAGGAATGTCAAGATTCTGGGCTTTGTTCTCACAAGGTCACAGCATCACGGCAAGTACTACAAGCGCTCGTCAAACAGCAGCTACAAGTACGGCAGGCAGTACAGCAAGATAAAGTCCCCGGTTTCCTTCGACAGGACGGACAAGAGAAAATAGTCCCCGGCGATGATTGACTTTCATTCCCATATCCTCCCCGGGATGGACGACGGCGCTAAAACCCCGGAGGAAAGCATAGAGCTTTTAAAGCTATCCTTCCGGCAGGGAGTCAGCCTGATGTGCGCAACTCCGCACTTTTACCCCTGGGAGAATACGCCCGAGGAGTTTCTCGCCCGCCGCCGCAGGTCGTGGGAGCTTTTAAAAGCCTCGCTGGCCGGCTGCTCCGAGAGGGTCCCAAAAATCCTGTTAGGAGCGGAGGTCGCCTACTTTGAGGGCATCGCAAGGTCGCACGACATCGACAGCCTGAAGCTTGACGGGACGGGGATAATCCTCCTGGAGATGCCGTTTTCAAACTGGACGGCTAGGATGTGGGAGGAGGTAACCGAGCTGTCTCTACGGCGGGACACTGTGGTTATGCTTGCTCACATAGAAAGATATTTACATTTCGGGGCAAGGGAGTACTTGACAAATCTGCCCCATAGGAGTATAATAATACAGACAAACGGCGAGGCGTTTATCCAGGGACCCTTCAAAAGGCGGTCGGTGTCCTCTCTTTTAAGGCGGGGAGCGATAGATGTTCTTGGCTCCGACTGTCACAATCTCGAGCTAAGAGCGCCGAACCTTAGAACAGCGTCCGAGCAGATAAAAAAGCATCTCGGCGAGAGCTTTTTGGTGACTATCGAGGATAAAAGCCGCAGGCTGCTTGAGTCCTTCGGGATAACAGGCTTCTAGCCTCCCGGGACAGGTTAAAAAAGGGTATAAGTGATTTTATGATTAAAAAGGCAGAAAGGATGCTTGGCATACTCCTATCTGGGAGACTCTTCAAAACGGCAGAGCGCAGGCTTCTTGCCGCAGCCTTAGCGGCTGTGATGGCTGTCCAGCTTCTTCCCACCGGCGTTTACGCCCTGGGCAGGCAGTCGATGTTCGCTAGGATAAGCGAGGCTGTCTCATCAAGCGGCGTCAGGGAGGACTCGGGCGAGGAAGGCTCCTTGCCGGATAATTCCCAGCCGGAGGAATTCCCTCAGTCAGAGGACGACTCAGACAATGGGGAGGTCAAGGAAGCCGAAGCTGATGAGGATAATGACGGTTCCGAGGACTCCGAGCCCGGGTATGTCAGCCCGATAGATTTTGAGGAGTATCAGAAGAAGAACAAGGATGTCTACGCCTGGATAAAGATTCCCGGGACCAAGGTGGACTATCCGATAGTCCAGAACCAGGCGAACGATGAATACTATCTTACCAACTCATGGGAGAAGAAGATGGACAAGGGCGGTGCGATATTTACCGAGCACGCCTACAACGGCACAGATTTTTCCGACCCAGTCACCATACTCTACGGCCACAGGATGAACGACGACTCGATGTTCGGTCAGCTCCAGAAGCTGTATTCCAGCGCAAGCGGGCTTAAAAATTACAGCGAGATAATAATCTATCTGCCCGACGAAGAGCTTCACTACACCGTCTTTGCCGCACTTCCCTACGGCGACGAGCATATTCTTTACAACTACGATTTTACCCGCCTTGCGGACTATGAGAGCTTCTACAGCACGGTATTTTCAGCCTCCGGGCTGGGAGTGTCGCTTAGCAGCAAGGATTTTGAAAAGGGCGGAAACGATGTGATTATCCTTTCCACCTGCTACAAGGGAAACCCCAACAAGCGTTATCTCGTCCTGGCACAGCGGGACTGATATAAAACAGTGTTTATTATGGAGGTATAAGTTATGAAAAAGCTATTAAGTGCAGCAGTTGCAATGCTCCTTTGCCTTTCTATGGCATTGTCTATGCTTGCAGCCAACGGCGTTCCCAGCGTAACTCAGGATACCGCTCCCGAGTTTGTCGCCGGCGTCGAGAACAAGGTCGACGGAAGCGAGAACGCTATTTTGGCGTCTGAGGTAAGCATGACCTCGGCTTCTGAGGCTGTCTCCAAGGTTGAGGGCTTCAAGGAGGCTTACGACGAGGTCGTCGAGACCGAGGACTACACCGAGCTGGTCGAGAACTTCAACGACTACATCCCTGACGGGACCGATTCCAGCGACTATCAGCCGATTCATGTCTTTGATGTCGAACTCCTTAAGAACTTCGACGAGGACACCCACTCTGTCACTCTCAGCGTAAGGCTCCCCAGCCTTAGCTCCAGCGACACCGTTATTGCTCTTCATAAGGGCACAAAGGGCTGGGAGGTTGTTCCCTGCACCGTTGACGATAACGGATTTGTCACCTTTACCCTTACAAACTTCTCCCCTGTTGCCTTCCTCAGACTCAAGAGGACCGGCGTCAGTGCGGGCGGACCTTCCTCTCCTGCTACCGGTGAGCTTGCTATCGGCCGTGGCTTCATAGTCGGAGCTGTTGCTCGCTGATAATCAGGGGCAATGAAGCTTAGAATCAGGAGACCTTATGCTAAGGTCGCTCTGGCTCTAGCGCTTGTATTAGTGATTGTCGTGGCAATGGTGCTGCTGCTTCGTTTCTGGGAGCGGCAGCACTTTTGGGTGGACGAGTCCCAAAACCCAGGATATCACAGCATAACAGGCGAGGAGGAGCTGGAGGAGGTATTTTACAACGACAGGTGGTATATCCGCCGCAGAGGGATCGAGACGCTGCTGGTTTTAGGTATCGACAAGGACAGCGAGATAGCCTCGGCGGAGACGGATATGGACGGCTACATAAACTCGCAGCAGTGCGATTTTCTGATGCTCGTCATACTCGACCACGAAAATAAGACCTACACCGGGCTTCATATCAACAGGGACACTATGACTAACATCACGGTAATAGGTCCCGGAGGGGACGAGGTCGGCAGCTTTGTCGGTCAGATTGCCCTTGCGCACACCTACGGCTCCGGCGGACGGGATAGCTGTAAGAACACTACCAAGGCTGTCAGCGAGCTTCTTTCCGACACCGAGGTGGACCACTATGTCAGTGTGACGATGGACGCCGTCCCGATAGTAAACGACGCTGTTGGGGGAGTCACCGTCACCATTGAGGACGATTTCAGCGCCGTCAGGGAGGATTTCGTCATGGGCGAGACCATAACCCTCATGGGAGAGCAGTCCCTTGCCTATGTCCGCACCAGGCTCGGCATGGGAGAGCCTACCAACCTTGCCAGGATGGAGCGCCAGAGGGTCTACATGACCGGGCTTATGAACGCCTACAAGTCAAGACTAGAGACCGACCCGGAGCTTGTTCTGAGCGTCCTTATGGAGATTAACGACTATCTTGTCTCCGACTGCACGGTGAACGACCTGTCAGATATTGCCGATTCCGTCTATGAGTACGAGTTCGCCGGGATAAAATATATCGACGGCGAGGCGGTAATGGGCGACAGGTACATCGAGTACAACTACGACCAGGAGGCTTTAAACCGGCTCGTTCTGGAGCTGTTCTTCGAGGAGTCTAAGCCGCAGACCGAGTCCTGAGCGTCGCTTTTTCATAATATACACTAAATGCTTTTCACCGGCCGGACGGTAAAAATCGTCCGGTCATTTTGCTTTAAAGGAGGTAACAGCTGTGCTGGAGGGCTTTAAGGGACTGAGCCGTGGCATGAGGCTAAGAATTATCCTCTCGGCTCTGCTTGTCATCGGGATTGCTGCGGCGACCTTTTTGTTCTCGGGGGACACAGGCCCGGAGTCTGCCGACCAAAGCTCACGGATCACAAGGCTTATAATGCTCATCTTCGGTCTTGACCCCGTCGGGCAGTCGTTTGACAGCTGGCATCTTGCTATAAGAAAGCTTGCGCACTTCTCGCTCTACACCCTGCTGGGGCTGGGGCTTTACGGTCTTTCCGGGGTGCTAAAACCGGGAAGAAGGCTTTTTGTCTCGCTGGCTATAGGAGTTGCCGCCGCCCTCGCCGACGAGCTTCACCAGCTTTTTGTCTCAGAGCGCTCCTCGAGCCTTACGGATGTCGGGATAGATAGCTGCGGAGTTCTCTTCGGCTGTCTTATCTTCATGGCGGGAGAGCGTATTTTTAGCGGTCTTTTAAGGAAAAGAGCCGGAAAATAACTAAAAGCCGCCTCCTAAGAAAAAGGATGCGGCTGCCGTCCAAGGGGCGGTGTGGGACTAAAAGGATAAAAAGCCTTCACCCGCCTTTTTCAAAGGGCGGCGGGGGTCTAAAGGACATAGCCTTTGTGGCAACGCCCCTGTGTAATCCGCAGAGGAGGAGGCCTTAGCCATAATTATTTTTGACAAGCTGAGCCGCCTCCTTTTTCCTAAAAGCGGCTTTCCGTTTAGCGTCACATATAGACCGGGCAGACATGCTGACACTAGGTCCTACTCCCCGTCCTGCCTTTCATACGGCAGCCTTCCCAGAATCTCAAAGACTCCCCCAGACTGCCACAGCTGGGCGGTCACCAAAACCGTAAAGCCCTCGCCGAAGTCGCAGGCAAAGGCGTTGGGGCTGTATTTTGGAATCCCGAAGCAGCTCAGCATATTCATGATGATACCGCCGTGGGTGACTACGGCGGCGTTTTTATAGGAGCTTTTCATCATGTCCTCGACTATGAAGCTTATACCCTCGTAGCACCGCTCTATCACGCTTCTTACGCTCTCGCCGCCGGGAGGGGGATTGTCAAGCCCGCCCTTTAAAAACGCCTTGTAGTCCTCACGACCGATAAGCTCGTCCACCCTTTTGCCCTCGAACTCGCCGAAGTTCATCTCCCTTAGCTCGGGCAGGACTCTTGCGTACCCCTCGGGATATATAAAGGACGCCGTCGCTATGCATCTTTTCATGGGACTGACATAAACCCTGTCGACCTTGGGGTATACACGGGTCAAAAGCTTACTGGAAAGCTCCTCCCTCCCCTTTTTAGAGACCGGGGACTCGGTTATGCCGATATACCTGCCCTCCTCGTTAGCCTCGGTGAGGGCGTGGCGGATAAAGTGGATTCTATAGCCTGTCATTTTGACCGTCCTTTCAGCCGGCTCAGGGCGGCGGGGTCTTAAAAGCCGCAAAATAAACAAAAAGCCGGTCGGAATTTTATTGAAACTGATAGCGCCGGATAAGCCCGGTCATGCTTTACAAAGAGTATAAAATGGAGTATAATACTTCTTGCGGGAGAGTCCTGACCCCATTTCCGGCTCCAGATTCCGGGAAGCAGGGCTTTTTTGTCCCTATAAAAAATACAGAGGGTAGACTCCCTGCGCCCGGATACGCCATATGGCAGGACGGGCATAATAATACACAAGGCGGAAGGAGAGACCGGCGTGAATACCGACTTTGCCAGAATCATAACCCTTTTGAGAAAGGAAAAGAAGATATCCCAGAAGCAGGCGGCAGAGGATATGGGGGTATCGCAGGGCCTTTTATCCCACTACGAGAACGGAAAAAGGGAGTGCGGGCTTGACTTCGTGGTGAGGGCTGCGGAGTATTACAATGTCTCCTGCGACTATCTTTTAGGACGCTCCCCCGAGCCGGAGGGCAAAACCATATCCGTAGACGAGCTTCCCGGCGAGGAGCAGTCCCAAAGGGACAGGGTCAGCCCGGGAACGATAATGGTTGCGTTTAACAAAAAGCTGATTCAAAACTCCCTGAATGTCGTATTTGGGCTGATGGGGAAAACCGGCTCGGCGACGGTAATCAAGGAGGGCTCCGGCTTCATAATGCTGGCGGTCTACAAGCTTTTAAGGTGCATCTTCTCCTCGAATCCCGAAAACGACGAGAACTTCTTTGGAGTCGACTCCAGCTTCTCGGAGTCCGCCTGCGACGCTGCGATGTCCCTAGCCTACGGCAGGCTCAGGGCGGCGAGCCGTGGAGTGAGCCTTTTAGATGAGGATTCTGTCAAAAAGGAGCAAAGACCGAGGCTTGGACCCTCCTCGATGGCGGACGACTTCCCGCAGTATTATTCCTCCACGGTAAACCTCATAAAAAACAGTGAGGCAAGGCTCAAGTCGCTTGAATCGCTTAAACAGTAAGCGGTCTTAACCGACATTATAGCACAGCTCGGACGGCTTTTCAATCCCCGGGCGGCGTCCTATGGGGCAGTCGGGGCGGTTAATTTTACGAAAAAGGAGTATTTAGATGAGGCTGCTTTTAATTGACGGCAACTCGATTTTAAACCGGGCGTTCTACGGGATAAAGCTTCTTTCCACCTCAAGGGGCTTTTACACCAACGCCATAACGGGCTTTATGAATATTTTTCTAAAGGAGAGGGAGATAGTAAAGCCGGACTCGGTAGCCTGCGCCTTTGACCTAAAGGGACCTACCTTCAGGCATGAGAAATGCGCCTACTACAAGGCTAAAAGAAAGCCGATGCCCGAGGAGCTTGCCATGCAGCTTCCAAAGCTTAGGGAGATACTTTCGGCGATGGGAATCCCGGTCTTGGAGCTAAAGGGCTACGAGGCGGACGATATTTTAGGCTCCGTGTCGGCTCTTGTGGCTAAAAACGGCGGCGAATGCGTCCTTCTGACCGGCGACCGTGACAGCCTGCAGCTTATCGGGGAGGGCGTCAGCGTCAGGCTGGTGACAAATAAGGAGACGATACCCTTTGACGAGGCGAGATTTTATTCGGAGTACGGCACAAGGCCTCAGGCTCTGATAGACATAAAGGCTCTCATGGGGGACAGCTCAGACAATATCCCGGGAGTACCCGGAATCGGGGAGAAAACAGCCCTGTCGCTCATAAGGGAGTACGGCAGCATTGACAGGCTGTATGACTCGCTCGGGGAGGCAAAGCTTACTCCCTCGGTGAGAGCAAAGCTTATTAACGGCAGGGCGTCAGCCTATGAGAGCAGGTGGCTTGCAACAATAGTAAGAGATGCGCCCGTCCCTCAGGATATGGCCGGCTATTCCTGCACCGAAGCAGATCAAAGGCTCCTTTCCGGGCTTTTGACCGAGCTTGAGATGTTTAAGCTCCTTGAAAGGCTCGGGCTGGAGGCGTCGTCTAAGCCTCAGGCCGCCAAGGAGTCCCACGGGGAAAATAAGGCGTTAGAGCCTGTATGCGCCCTAGACCTTGATAAATCACAGCTTGATATAATTGACGGCGAGAGCTATTTTATCCTGGACGGCGCACAGCTTCAGATTTTTTACAACGGCAGGGTCTATTACACCGAGGAAGAGGGTCTGATTCTTGCCTATTTTAAAAAGGACTGCAAAAAGTCTGCATACGAGGCAAAGTCCGCCCACAAGCTGGCGATGAAAAACGGAGCCTCGCTCACAGGGCTCGAGTTTGCCTGCGATATTGCGGGGTATCTTTTAAATTCTCAGGCGGGGGACTATACCCTTGAGAGCCTGATGGCGAGCTTCGGAGTATTCCCGGACCTAAAAAGCCGCTTCGGAGCGGCTGCGGCGCTTCCCGAGCTGTGCCGTATCCTTAGAATAAACCTTGACGAGGCCTGCCTTGATAAGCTTTACTACGACATCGAGCTTCCACTTTGCGAGGTGCTTGCGTCTATGGAGGTCGTCGGCGTGAGGGCTGACAGCGAGGGTATAAAAAGCTTCGGCGAGGGTCTTGACGGCGAGATAGACAGGCTCAGGCAGGAGATATACGGCGTCTGCGGGCATGAGTTTAACATCTCCTCTCCCAAGCAGCTCGGCGAGGTGCTTTTCGGGGAGCTGGGGCTGCCGTCCGGGAAAAAGACAAAGAGCGGCTACTCCACCAGTGCAGAGGTTTTAGAGGCTCTAACAGATGTCCACCCGGTAATAGGACTGGTGCTGGAGTACAGGACCTTAACAAAGCTGAAATCCACCTATGTCGAGGGGCTTTTGCCGCTGATAGACCCAGACGGCAGGGTCAGGAGCGAGTTCAAGCAGACCGAGACAAGGACGGGCAGGATATCCTCGGCGAATCCCAATATGCAAAACATCCCGGTGAGAAAGGAGCTTGGAAGCCAGCTGAGACGGTTCTTCACAGCGGCTCCCGGGAAGCTCCTCATAGACGCCGACTACTCCCAGATAGAGCTCAGGGTATTAGCCAGCGTCTGCGGCGACGAGAGGATGATAAGCACCTTCCACTCCGGCAAGGACATCCACACCAAAACCGCCGCCGAGGTCTTTGGAGTGCCGGAGGAATTTGTCGACCACGACATGAGAAGGGCGGCAAAGGCTGTCAACTTTGGGATAATATACGGTATAGGAGCGTACTCCCTTGCAAAGGACCTAAGGGCGATGAACATCGGAGTCTCTGTGGCGGAGGCTGACAGGTATATAAAATCCTACCTCGAAACCTATCCTGCGGTGGACTCGTTCATGAAAAGCACCGTACAGTTTGCAGAGGAAAACGGCTATGTCAAGACGGTATTCGGCAGGAGGCGATACATCCCGGAGCTTAAAAGCTCGAACAGAAACCTCCAGGCCTTCGGGAAAAGAGCGGCGATGAACGCTCCGATACAGGGGGCTGCGGCGGACATTATAAAGCTCGCCATGGTGAAGGTCTACAGGAGCCTAAAGGAGGAGGGTCTTGACGCCAGGCTGATTCTCCAGGTGCATGATGAGCTGATAGTAGAGGCGTCAGCCGAGTCGGCAGACAAGGCTCAGGAGCTTTTAAAGCGTGAGATGGAGTCTGCGGCGAGCCTAAGGGTCCCGCTTCTTGTCGAGCTGGGGCGGGGCAAGAGCTGGCTCGAGGCAAAGGAGTAAGGGATAAAGAGGGGGGATAAAGCTCCCCGTGACCCTGCATAGGCTCAGGGGAGAAAAGCGCGGTAACGGCAAATCGCCGCATCGCTTAAAAGCGATGCGGCGCCCTCGGTCGGAAGCCCGTTCGCCCCCGCAGGGGCAAACGGGCCGCAAGGCTCAGCCCGCCCAAAAGGCTTGAGATTTTATATACCTATGCCTGGCTGACCTTAACGAGGCCGGGATAGGGAGGGCTCCTAGCAGGCGGGCTGAGCCTTTTAGCGTGCCCCGGGCGGGTCTTGAGGCCGGAGGAGGGTCGGGACAGGCGAGTCGGGACCGGGAAAGGGCGAGTCGGGACCGGGGGCTTCCTGCGGGAAGCAGGAGGGGCGCAGGCCCCTCCCCTGAAGGCTTCGCCCCGCCTCGGCTCATCTTAGGGGCCGGGGCCGGCGAGCTTCTCCCGCCGGGGCTAGCTAGGCGTAATTTATGGCTTCCGGGGCGAAGCCTTCATCCCCGGTCGCACGCCCGCTTAGAAATAAACCCGCCCGGGGCACGGAGCCGACCGAGGGCGCCTGCCGGAGGCAGGCGATTTGCCCCGCAGCTGGGCCTCCCTGGGAGCAGGGAAAATGACAAGGAAGTGCAAGACAACGCCGGACGGCTAAAAAAGAAAGGCGGATTAAGATATGAAGCGATACATACTATTTGACCTTGACGGCACCCTGACAGAATCCGGGGAGGGCATAATCAACTCGCTTAAATACTCCTTAGATAGGATGGGGATATACGACTACGATAAGTCCCTGCTGAACAGATTTATCGGTCCTCCGCTTGGCGTCTCCTACAGAGAGCTTTTCGGTCTTAGCGAGGAGGACGCCAAAAGGGCGATAGGCTTCTACCGTGAGTATTTTTCTGAGGTCGGACTCTTTGAAAACAGGGTCTACGACGGGGTCGTCCCAGCGCTGCTTTCGCTTATCGAGGCAAAAATGACGCTTGCTGTCGCTACCTCCAAGCCAGAGATTTACACCCTTAGAATCCTTGAAAGGTTTAAGCTAAGGGACTACTTTACAGTCATCAAGGGGACTCCGCTTGACAGGGTGGAGATGCCAAAGGCGGAGGTGATAAGGGATGCCGTAAGGCTTCTTGGGGCAGTAGAGCCGTCCATATGCCTTATGGTGGGAGACAGAAGCCAGGATGTCATAGGAGCCGCCAAAAACGGCATAGACTGCCTTGGCGTCACCTACGGCTACGGCACCCCGGAGGAGCTAATGTCTGCCGGCGCCGTAGGGCTTGCAGACACTCCCGAGGATGTCTGCCATATTTGCCTTGGTCTGTAATAGCTGAATACCCCCTCACCGTTCTGATGAGGGGGTATTTCAAATTTAAAAGCCTTCATCCCGCCGAGATTAGGTCCCACGGGGTGATGATTCCTAAAAGCAGCTCGTCCTTGCTTCCGTTTTGGGTGACGAACGCCATCTTTATCCGTCTGCCCTCGGAGTAGGCGAGGTCAATCTTTTCTCTAAGCTCCTCGGCGTACATCGCCGACGGCACAAAGACATAGCCCTTGCCGATTTTGTCGGTGATGTCAATCTGCTGGCGTATTTTGTTAAAGCGAAGCTCGCTGCCGATGCTGTGGCCGTCGCTGTCGGTCAGACAGCGAATCAGCGAGTATTCGTCGAAGATTCCTGCGACCCTGCCGCCCTCAAGCACCGGAACATGGGTAAAGTCGTTCTCACGCATGATTTTGACTGCCGAGCGGACGCTGTGGTTCATTCCGCAGAAGAAAACCTTGTTCAGCCTGACGGCGACATCTATGCAGCGGTCCCTGTCCTTGATTTTGTCTATCAGCCGGGAGATGAACTCGAGCATACTGTCGGACGGCTGGACGGCAAATTCCGGGTTTACCCCTATCGGGACCTTGCCGTTGTGTGCGAAGAAGTTTCTTACCCGCTGACAGTAGGCTATGTCCTCCTGGTATTTTTTGTACTTGGTCTTGTGGCCCAGATAGTAGGAAATCGAGTCCCCGTCGGAGAGGTGGTACTCCGCCCTCACCGCCTGCTCAAGCTCCTTGTATTTTTCTATGAAAATATCGGCGTTGGAGGGCTTCATAGCTTTATTACCTCGGCTATGCGCCTTGCCTCCAGATAAAACCTCTTGTCGTCGGCGTGACCCATTGAGAAGGTTTTTCTTGGGAGCGCTCCGTCCGCCATTACGGCAGGGAAGAGCTGGCTCTTTTCCATAGGCTCAAGGATGAAGCCCACCGCTCCCGGCCTTGCTGAAAGCTCCTTGACTACCTCCTCACCGTGGATGTAGTCGATCCTGCCGCCGTTTTCTTTAAGGAAGCCGTCCAAAAACGCCTGCAGACACCCGACAGCCAGCTTTGCCGTCGGCTTGTGTATGTAAAGCCTTTTTTCTGTGCCGCCGGTGAGCAGCTCAAGGGACAGCTCTGAGGGCTCGCAGGACAGCCCAAGCTCCCTTTCAAGAGCCAAGACAAGCCGCTCGGGGCAGTCTGTAAAGACGATTCTGTGTATAGCCTCAAACCTAAGAGCCGGGGAGTGCAGGTTTACTATCTCGCAAAGAGCGTATCTTGCCGGATGACGGCTGAGGTCCGCTCCCGGATTCTCGGCTTTAAGACGGTTATAATACTCCTTTGCGGTGGCTAGGGAGTGGTTGCCGTCCCCCATGGCAAAGAGCATAGGACAGCGCTCTAACAGCCTTGAAAGAGCGCCGTTCACCCTTGAAAGCTCAGCCTGCGGGACCAGATAGCCGCTTATGCTGCCGCCTCCAAGCATGAGATTAAAATCGTAGAGCTTTTCAAGCTCCGCCCCTCCCAGAGGCTCTATGACGCTTTTTTGCGGGTCGTCGATTAAAATCATGATATGCGGAAGCTCAAGACAGGCTCCCTGCCTTATTTTAAGCCTGGGAGGTATCCTCTCGGCGACGGTTGCCTCTGTCGCCCTTACCTGGGACTGCGAGCCGGGAAGATAGTCGTACTCCTCGAGGTCTATAGCCCCGACCAGTCCCTCACGGAGGCTCCCGTCCGACTGTATTCTTCTGACATAGACCATCGAGTCCTTGTACTCCTCGAAAAGCCCGGAGTCAAGATACTCCTTCTGGGCGAGGTTAATGCTGTCGATTCTTTTTTCAAGCCCGGGACTATCCAGATACGCCTCGGGAAGAACGAGCCTGAGCGTGGACGGCGCCCCGCCGACTGCCCTTTCAGCCCTTTCCCAGTACTCCGGCTGACTGGTGTACTGGTCGCAGGCGATGACGCTCCACTTTGAGTAGTCCGTCCCCCTTGCCGGAAGGAGGATGTCCGCCGGCTTGAAGGCGACAGCTGCCCCTGCGCTATGGCATGGCTTTGTATTCATTAGGGTATCATTCCTTTCAGATGGGATTTTTGCTGACGGGAAGGCGTTAGTCTGTCAATCCTGTGCCGCCTACTGGTTTTTGCCGCAGCACTTTTTGTACTTTAGACCGCTTCCGCAGGGACAGGGGTCGTTTCTTCCTATCTTCTTTCCGACACGCCGAGTCTCTGAGAGGGAGCCGTCGGAGCCGGTCGGCTCAGCCTTGAGGACCTGCTTGCGCTCTATCGGGGCGTCCTTCTTGAGACGGGTATTGTAAAGGATTCTTACGGTGTCCTCGCAGATGGAGGCTATCATGGCGTCGAACATATCAAAGCCCTCCATCCTGTAGGCCACAACAGGGTCGTGGCTTGCGTAGGAGCGAAGCGAGATGCCCTTTTTAAGCTCGTCCATATCGTCGATATGCTGCATCCACTTGCGGTCGACCACCTGCAAAAGAGCAACCCTCTCGACCTCACGGAGAATCTGTGGAGTAAGCTCTCTTTCCTTCTCGTCGTATCTTTGACGGGCAGCCCTTTTCGCCTCCTCGATAATGTCCTCCTTGGTGAGGCTGTTAAGCTGCTCCACGGTGTAGTTAAAGTCGTTTTCAACGGTAAACAGACCGGCGAAATGCTCCCTAAGACCTGCGAAGTTCCAGCTCTCCTCCTCGTCTCCCGCAAGATATAGATTTACGCTGGAGCTTACAAAGTCGTCTATCATCTTTAGGATATGCTCGTGGAGGTCCTCGCCCTCGAGAACCTTTGAGCGCTGAGAGTAGATTATCTCACGCTGAGCGTTCATTACATCGTCGTAGTTTAGGACATTCTTTCTTATTCCGAAGTTTCTTGCCTCCACCTTGCGCTGGGAGGACTCTATAACGCTTGTGAGCATCTTTGATTCTATCGGGGTGTTTTCGTCCACCCTCAGGGTGTTCATCATTCCCGTTATCCTGTCGCCGCCGAAGAGCCTCATCAAATCGTCCTCCAGGGAGAGGAAGAAGCGGCTCTCGCCCTCGTCTCCCTGCCTTCCGGAGCGTCCTCTTAGCTGATTGTCGATTCGCCTGGACTCATGCCTTTCGGTTCCAAGGATATAAAGACCTCCCGCCTCCTTGACCTTTATCGCCTTTTCCCTAGTTTCGTCTCCCAGCTTCTTCATAAGCTCAGCATAGTGCTTTCTTCCCTCGAGGATAACCTCGTCCTCCGTCTCAGTGAAGCCGGTGATGTCGTATATCTGCGAGTCGTCGAAGCCCTCCTTGACAAGCTGAGCCTTCGCCAAAAATTCGGCGTTTCCTCCCAGCATGATATCCGTTCCTCTTCCAGCCATGTTGGTGGCGATGGTTACGGCTCCTAGCTGACCCGCCTGGGCGACTATCTGAGCCTCCTTTTCGTGGTACTTGGCGTTGAGCACCTGATGGGCTATCCCCTGCCTTTTCAGCATCGAGGACAGAAGCTCCGACTTTTCAATCGAGACGGTTCCGACCAGCACCGGCTGACCCTTTGCGTGACACGCCTTTATCTGCTCTATGACGGCGCCGAGCTTTCCCGATTCGGTCTTGTAGACGACATCGGGGTGGTCGATTCTTATCATCGGTCTGTTTGTCGGCACGACGACGACATCCAGCTTATATATCTCCCTGAACTCGCTCTCCTCGGTTGCGGCGGTGCCGGTCATGCCGGAGAGCTTCTCGTAGAGTCTAAAGTAATTCTGGAAGGTGATGGTTGCAATGGTCTTTGACTCGCTTGCGACCTTGACGCCCTCCTTCGCCTCGATAGCCTGATGCAGACCGTCGTTGTATCTTCTGCCGTACATCAGCCTGCCGGTGAACTCGTCGACTATGATGACCTCGCCGTCCTTGACGACATAGTTAATATCTCTTTTCATGACGCCGTTTGCCTTAATCGCCTGGTTGATGTGGTGAAGCAATGTGACATTTTCGGTGTCCATAAGATTTTCGACGCCGAAATAAGCCTCAGCCTTGCCGACGCCCAGCTTTGTCAGAGTGGCGGTGCTTGCCTTCTCGTCGACGATATAATCCCCGTGGTAGATGGCGTCGGTGTCCTGCTTGGACTCAAGCTCGACCACGACATCCTTTTTAAGGGTCTTTGCGAACCTGTCCGCCTTCTGGTAGAGGTCGGTGGAGTTTTCCCCTTTGCCCGAGATTATAAGGGGAGTCCTCGCCTCGTCGATAAGGATGGAGTCCACCTCGTCGACTATCGCAAAGGCATGGCCACGCTGCACCCTGTCCTTTTTATAGGTGACCATATTGTCCCTAAGATAATCGAAGCCGAACTCGTTGTTGGTGCCGTAGGTTATATCGCAGGCGTAAGCCTCTCTTCGCTCCGAGCTGTTCATCGAGTGCAGGATTACGCCTATAGACAGCCCGAGGAAGCGGTACACCCTTCCCATCTCCTCCGACTGAAACTTTGCAAGATAGTCGTTTACGGTTACGACATGGACGCCCTTGCCCGAAAGTGCGTTGAGGTATGAGGCAAGGCAGGCGGTGAGAGTTTTGCCCTCGCCGGTTTTNNGTAATCGTTGACGGTAACGATATGAACCCCCTGGCCATCCAGCGCGTTCAGATAGGCAGGCAGGCAGGCCGTCAGAGTTTTTCCCTCACCGGTTTTCATCTCGGCGATTCTTCCCTGGTGCAAAACTATCGCTCCCGTTACCTGGACGGGAAACGCCCTCTTTCCTAAGACTCTGGCTCCTGCCTCACGGCAGACGGCAAGAGCCTCGGGGAGGATATCGTCAAGAGTCCTGCCTGCGGCAAGCTCGCTTTTGAAGCGGGCGGTCTCCTCCCTTAGCTGGGAGTCGGTGAAGCCAAGGTATTTTTCCTCAAGCTCAAGGACACGGTTTTTAATCGGCTCGATTCTTTTTAGCTCCCTGTCGCTGTAGCTTCCGAATATTTTATCTAAAATTCCCATTTTTAAAATCCTTTCGTCGGGTTACAAAATCTCTATCTTAGTATAGTCCCAAACACCCTGCTTGTCAAGAAGCTTTAGCTCTGCCAAGGAGGATTGCGGCGTCTCTTGGGATGAATTTTCATCAAATTTTAATTGAAATCGTGACCGGGGTATGCTATAATTACTCTAAATCGACCTTATAGGAGCTTTTGCGGGAGGCGAGCGAGTGGAGGATATTTTCATAGGCGGGGTCAGGATAGAAAAAAGCTGCGGTCTTTCGCCGATGGCGTCGGTTGCGGACAGGGCGTACAGGCTCACCTGCCGGAGCTTTGGGGCAAGCCTGCTTGTGAGCGAGATGATATCCGCCAAGGGACTTTGCTACGGCTCCGAAAAGACAAGGCAGATGTGCCTTGTGGACGACAGGGAAAGACCCTACGCCATCCAGCTTTTCGGCGAGGAGCCTGAGTATATGGCAAGGGCTGCCGAGCTTGTAAGCGGCTTTAAGCCGGACATCATAGACATTAACATGGGCTGTCCCGTGCCGAAGGTGGTAAATCCGGGAGGCGGAAGCGCACTCATGAAAAAGCCGGAGCTTGCCTATGAGATAATAAGGGCTGTGGTCTCCTCAACCGAGCTTCCCGTGACGGTTAAGCTGCGCTCAGGCTGGAGCGAGGAGAGCATAAACGCCGTGAGGCTTGCGGAGCTTTCAGAAAGGGCAGGAGCGAAGGCTGTAGCTGTCCACCCGAGGACAAGGAATCAGATGTATTCCGGCAGGGCGGACTGGAGCGTCATACGCAGGGTAAAGGAGGCTGTTTCCATCCCGGTGATAGGAAACGGCGACATCCAGTCGGCTGTGGACTGCCAAAGGATGTACGAGTCCACCGGCTGCGACCTTTGCACCCTAGCAAGGGGGAGCTACGGCAGACCCTGGATTTTTAACGAGATAAGAAGCTATCTTTCCGCCGGCGAGCTTCCACCAGAGCCTGACTTTAGGTCTAAAATGGAGATAATGCTATCTCACATTAAGCTTTTGGTCGAGCTGTCGGGGGAGGAAAACGGAATCAGGGAGGCTAGAAAGAATATAGCCTGGTACTTTAAGGGCGTAAGAGGCGGAGCGGAGTACAGAAAAAGAGCTTTCGAGCTGACAAGGCTTTGTGAGCTTTGCGAGCTTGTCGAGGAGGCGGTGTCGGATTATGAGTGGGGCTGATAAAATCGGGTCTGACGGCGTGAGCCGCTTTTCGGGAGGCTTCAGGCTGGAGGACCTAAGGGAAGGCTTTTTTGCCGCAGTCTCAAGGGAGCACCGCTTCGGGACGGACGCCTTTTTGCTCGCCGACTTCGCATCTCCCAGAAAAAAGGATATCGCCGCCGACCTTTGCTCCGGCAACGGAATCGTCGCCCTTTTGATGGCCAGGGACTTTCAGCCAAGAAGAATCTACGCCGTCGAGCTTCAGGATATGGCGTACAGCCAGCTTGCCGTCTCGGTGGAGCGCTCAGGGGGACGGGGAATAGTCCCGGTTCACGGGGATTTAAGGGAGTTTAAAAGCCCTGAGCCCTTGGATGTCGTGGTCTGCAACCCTCCCTACAAGCAGGACAACGCAGGAATCAAGAGCAGGGACCCTGCCGCCGTCATAGCAAGGCATGAGACCATGTGCGACATCCTGGATGTATGCAGGGCGGCAAAAAGGTCTTTAAAATTCGGAGGGAGGCTCTGCCTTTGCAACCGCCCCGAGAGATTAAGCGACATCTTTTTTGCCATGCGTGAGTGCAAAATAGAGCCAAAGAGGCTAAGAACTGTCCACAAGACAGCCTCCAGCCCGCCGTGGCTTATCTTGGCGGAGGGCAGGCTGGGCGGCTCCAGCTTTATGAAAATAGAGCCTCCTCTGATAGTCATGGGCGATAACGGGGAGTATTCCGACGAGATGAAAAGAATCTACAAGCTAGGATGAAAAGGGTGATTTTAGAATGTCTGGCAGGCTGTATATTGTCGGGACGCCGATAGGAAACCTGGGCGACATGAGCTTCCGTGCAGTTAAGACCCTTGAAGGCGTCGACTTCATCGCCGCCGAGGACACAAGGGTCACCTTAAAGCTTTTAAACTATTTCAAGATAAAAAAGCCGATGGTGAGCTATCACGAGCATAACCACAAATACTCTGGGGAGATTATCTTCAAGCGGATAATGGCAGGCGAGAGCTGCGCTGTCGTGACGGACGCCGGCATGCCCTGCATCTCCGACCCCGGGGAGGACCTTGTGAGGCTCTGTGCAGAAAACGGAATCGAGACTCAGGTCATACCCGGTCCCTCCGCTCTGGTTGCGGCTCTGGCGGTAAGCGGGCTTGACACCTCGAGATTTGCCTTCGAGGGCTTTTTGTCGGTTGCAAAAAGGTCGAGGAGGGAGCGTCTTGAGGAATGTGCTAGGGAGCCAAGGACCCTGATCTTCTACGAGGCTCCGCATAAGCTGGCGGCAACCCTTGAGGACCTGCGCCTTTTCCTTTCGGACAGGAAAATAACCATCTGCCGGGAGCTTACAAAGCTCCACGAGGAGATCATAAGGACGACTCTTGACAGCGCCGTCACCCTTTATAACGAGGACAGCCCTCCAAGAGGAGAGTATGTCCTGATTGTAGAGGGATATCATGAGAAAAAGGAAGAAAGGATGACCGAGGAGGACGCTCTTGCAAGAGTGAAGGAGCTTATAGCCGGCGGCGCAAGACCTACCGACGCCTGCCGGGAGGCTGCTAGGGAGTCCGGGATGACAAAGAGCAGGCTTTACAGCCTTCTTTTGGAGGATAAAACAGATGCAGCGTCCGAGGATAAGGAGCATTGAAAAAAGGGATATAGACGGCATAATGAGGCTGGAGGAGCAGTGCTTCGGCTCGGAGAGGTGGAGCCGGGAGGACTTTTTGTACCGCCTCGGGAAAAGGGAGCTTCCCGTCCTGATAGCGGATATCGGCGGCGAGGTCGCAGGCTATGCCGCAGCCACCGTGATCTACGATGGGGACGCTCCCTGCGAGCTTTTTGTCGACTCGGTTGCGGTGGACATAAGCCTTAGAAGAAGAGGAATAG
Source organism: Ruminococcus sp. UBA1409 (assembly GCA_002305045.1). Lineage (GTDB taxonomy): Bacteria > Bacillota > Clostridia > Oscillospirales > Ruminococcaceae > Faeciplasma > Faeciplasma avium. The sequence continues at coordinate 142,421 of DBPX01000022.1, read as the reverse complement.
CAAGGGCGCTTCTTTGCGAGCTTCTTGACGGCTGCAGGGAGTCCTATCTTGAGGTCAGGGCGGGAAATCTCCCTGCCATAGAGCTTTACCGCTCGCTTGGCTTTTATTCCGTCGGTATAAGAAAGGAATACTATACAACGCCGGCAGAGGACGCCGTCCTGATGACAAGAGCCGTGGACGGTAAAAAAGCCCCGGACGGCACGGGAGGTATTAAGGATTGAGGATACTAGGAATAGAAAGCTCCTGCGACGAGACGGCGGCAGCCGTAGTCGAGGACGGAAGAACAGCTCTTTCAAACGCAGTCGCCTCGCAGATAGACGAGCAGAGGCTCTACGGCGGAGTGGTGCCGGAGATAGCCTCAAGAAGGCACTGCGAGAATATCTGCGGCGTTGTGGACGAGGCTCTGTCCGGGGCGGGGCTCGGTCTTGAGGATATAGACGCAATAGCCGTAACCTATGCTCCCGGGCTGATAGGGGCGCTCCTTGTCGGCGTCAGCTACGCCAAGGGACTTTCTGCGGCAAGCGGCAAGCCTCTTGTGCCGGTCCACCACATAGCCGGACATATGGCGGCGAATTACATCACCCATCCCGGGCTGACTCCGCCGTACCTCTGCCTTGTCATAAGCGGAGGGCATACCCATCTTGTGGAGGTAAGGGATTACTCCAGCTGGAGGGTTGTCGGCAGGACGAGAGACGACGCCGTCGGCGAGTGCTACGACAAGGTAGCAAGGACTCTTGGATTTCCCTATCCCGGAGGAAAATACCTCGACGAGGCGGCAAAAAGGGGGAAAAGCTCGCTTTATACCCTGCCGCACCCCAGGGTTGAAGGCTCTGACCTTGACTTTAGCTTCTCCGGGCTGAAAACCGCTGTGATAAATCTTATACACAACCTAAAGCAGAGGGGCGAGGAGCCTGATGTCAATGCGGTTGCCGCATCCTTCCAGAAAACCGTAGCCGACATTCTGAGCGAGAAGCTCATGCTTGCCGCCGGAGAGCTTGGCTATACGAAAATCGCCCTTGCCGGAGGGGTTGCGGCGAACTCCGGGGTCAGAAGAAGGATAAAAAAAGAGTGCGATAAAAGAGGTTATCAGCTTTTCATGCCGGAGCTCTGCTACTGCGGCGACAACGGAGTCATGATAGCCGCTCAGGGATACTACGACTTTTTGGCGGGAAGGCGGGCAGGCGGAGAGCTTAACGCCCTTGCAACCCTTTCCTTGGAGGATATATGCGATGAAACTACCCATCCCTAAAGGATTAAGCGGGAGACTTATAAGGACGCTTAGCCTTACTCTTGCCCTTTTCACTCTTTTGGCCGCCTTTGGGTGCAGCGACATAAGACCTATGGCGACCGTCACCGGCGACAGCGCTGAATATGATACTCCCCCCGAGAAAAGCGACTACCCAGTAAGCTTCGGGAGCGAGAGCTTTGACAGCTCCCCCGGCAGCATAGCCTCGCTGTCTCCGGCTCTAACAAGCGTGCTTTTGGACTTGGGAGCGGCTGAGCGGCTTGTCGCCGTGAGCGACTACTGCAGCTGTCCCGGAGAGCCTGAAAGGATAGGAAGCCCGGCGCTTCCCGACATCGACAGGATAATCGAGCTTGCCCCCGAGCTTTTGGTGACCCAGTCGCCGATAGCCTCCGCCGATGTGATAAGGCTGTCACAGGCGGGAGTCAGGACTCTATATCTTGAGACCCCCTCCAGCTACCCTGGGCTGTGTCAGGAGTATATAAACCTCTCGATGGTGCTCTACGGAGCGGTGGATTTCAGGGACGCCGCACTCTCGGCGCTTTCCGAGCTTGAAAAGATTATGGACTCCGCCTACTCGGCAGGGATAAGCTGCCGGTTTGCAATAATCGAGTCCTACAGCCCTGAGGGATACACGCTTTTGCCCTCCGGGAGCCTTGCCTCAAATATGCTGACGGCGTTCGGCTCAAATGCCGTCGGCGAGGACGGCGACATTTATCTTGACGCACAGGACATTATCTCCCTCTACCCCGAGGTAATCTTTGCCGATACAAGCCTCGAGGGGGATATTGAAGAGGACGGGCTTGAGTCCGCAAGAGTTATATATCTTGACATCTCGGCGTTTTCAAGACCCGACGCCGGGCTTTCCTCGGTTATGGCTAAGGCTCTGTCCGGGCTTACGGACGGGGACTCAGCCTGACGGCGGCGGACTGCAAAAATATCCCTTCGGGTTTTCATGCGGGAAAAAGTATTTTTTAGTTGACAACAACGGCATTTGGGGTTATTATAGTCATGTGATAATACGGCTGAAGCCCTGCCGGGAGCTTTTGTCCTAAAAAATACCTTTTAGCTCCGGCTCGGGAAACGCAATACAAACAGTCCCCGGATTGTATTATAGATTGGCAGGGGCGTGGGACCCTCACGCCGCTGTAGACGGGGAATCCTGTCAGAAAAAAGAAAGGAGACCTCTGCACCTTGGCAGAGGATTCGTGATATCATGAAAAAAAGCTATCTAAACCTTGCAAAAAGGCTTATTACGCTGATGCTGGCGGCTTCGCTGGCAATCGGCGCATCCGGCTGTACCAGTATCAACAGCGGCGACCCGCAGGACTCTGGAAGCGGTCTTGCTACCCAGCCCGCCGGCGAAGAGAATCAGCAGCCCGGCTCCGAGGATTCAAGCGCCCCTATCGGAGGGGACAGCTCGCCGACCGTCCCGGATGAAGCCGGCGAAAACGACGGCGCAGGCGGTCAGTCCGGGCAGATATCCTATGAGGAGCCCCCTGAGGGCTGGGACTATAGCTTCGGGCATGAGTTTATCTACGAGAACGGCATCCAGTATGTCTGGGAGAGGCTGGACGATACCACTAAAATAAACCTCGGCGAGGCCATGAACGCCATAAGGGATGTTCAGGTATACTGCTCGCTGAGCGTCGGCTTCCCGAGGGAGGAGGCTGAGGACTTTTTGGAGCTTCTTGCCAACTGTGCGATGTACTACTCCTACTACGAGAGCAGGTTCCAGCTGCATGTCACCGACGAGGGGATGGTAAGAGGGCTTACGATAAACTACAGCGTTCAGTACGAGGATGAGGCGGCAGAAAGAAACAGGCTTCTCGGCGAAAAGCTAGACGAGATGATAGCCGGCATGCCGGACGGCAGCGACTTTGAGAAGATAAAATACCTTCACGACACCCTCGTGCTCAACTGCACCTACAGCGAGGACGCCGTCAGCCCCTTCACTGCGTTTGGCTCCATAGTAGAGGGCAGGGCGACCTGTCAGGGCTATGCGGACGGTATGCATCTTCTGCTTTCAAGAGCCGGCTTTGAGACGATGTTCGCAACCGGAGAGGGCAGCGAGCCCTCGATAAAGCACAAGTGGTGCTATGTCAGGCTTGACGGCGAATGGTACGCCATAGACCCCACCTGGGACGACCCTCAGGACAAGAAGGAGGAGGATTTCATAGGCTATGAATACTTCCTCGTTACAGACGAGCTTATCCTAAGGGACCATGAGAAAAAGTACGACAGCAGCTACTACGAGGTCCCCGTCGCCGAGGGAACCGAGCTTAACTACTACCGTCAGGTAGGCTACTGGGCTGAAAACGAGGAGGATGTCAGAAGAATCCTCACCGAGCAGGCAATAGCTGCCGCCAGCGAGGGCAGGCAGTTCATATACCTTAGAATGGAGGACGGCGAGGAGCTTGCCGACATCTATTCGCCCTCTATGTTTGAGGAAATACTAAAGGAGGCGGCAGCCCAGACCGGGGCGGCGATAGACACGGGAAGCTGGTCGAGGAGCCTCAAGGAGGAGATAGGGACACTTACCATCACTATAAAATATCTCGATTAACCAAGAATATATTTGGAGGTAGAAAAAATGAGCAAAGCAAAGAGATTTCTGTGCCTTGTCCTTGCGGCCGTGATGTCGGTGAGCGTTCTGGCAGCCTGCGGCAAGGAGGTAGAGGAAAATCCCCAGGTCACCCCTGACATCAGCGAATCGGCTCCTGTAACCACTCCCGCACCCGTCACCACCACCGAGCCGACAACCACTCCCGCACCCACAACAACCACCGAGCCGACGACTACTCCGCCTCCCACTCAAACCGAGCCGGAGACAACTCCCACTCCTACCACCACCGAGGATGAGGACAGCTACACCGTCGAGGAGCTGTCTCTGACGATGTACGCAACCGACGCCGTAAATGTAAGAGTAGGACCCAGCGCAAGCTATGACAGAATCGGCGGATTTAGTAAAAACGAGTCTGTAGCCGTAACGGGAAGGGCGTCCACCGGCTGGTACAGAGTTGACTACAGAGGCGAGGTAGGCTTTGTCAGCAACGCATACCTTACAGACAAGGTTCCCTCCAGCACTCAGCCCGCAGACGACGAGGACGGCGATGTCGTTTTGGACGAGGGTGGCTCCGACACCGGCAGCTCCGGCAACATCAGCATAAACTACGGAAGCTGGGCGAGCGACAGCGGCTGGGATTATATGCTCAGCCTGATGAAGTCCCAGGGCTATGCCGACGCTGTAAACGCAATAGCTCAGGGTCTTGCAAACCACGAGACCGATATCTACATAGATTCCTCCTATATCCCAAGGGACGAGGTCGACGATTTCATGAACCTCATAACCCCCCTTATTGCGGTGGAGTACTGCTATGTCGAGAGGATACCCAGCTACAATGTATCGGCGTATAACCAGGGAATAATCTCCCTCTCGGTAGACTACTACACCAGCTCCTCTGCGGAGGACGCCAGGATGATGGAGGAGCTTAGGTCCGCAGCGGACAGCATCCTAAGCGGAGTTAGAAGCTCCTGGTCGGATTACGACAAGATTTTATACATCCACGACAGATTCATCGAGGGCTGCGATTCCAGCTCCGACAACTACGCCGGAAGAAATGATTTGTGGGTAGCGTCCGCATACGGCTCGATAGTCGACGGCAGGGCGACCTGTCTTGGCTACGCAAAGGGTCTTTTCTACCTGCTTTCAAGGGCAGGCTTTGACACCGTGATGTGCGTAGGAAGCGGACTCGGCTACGACGCCTCCGCCAAGCATGTATGGGTTAAGGTCAAGGCGGACGGAAGATGGTACAACATCGACCCGACCTGGGACGATAAGCCCGGTCAGACAGCCGTCGCCAGCAACCTTGTCGGCTACGAGTTCTTCATGGTCACAGACCAGTTCATGCATGAGACTCACTGCCAGGTATTTGATATGCAGTTCTTCAATGTGCCCTCTGCGACCTCCGAGACCCTCAACTGGTACAAGGTCAACGGCTACTACGCCGAGAGCCTGAGCGAGGCTGAGAGGATGGTAGAGAAGGCTACCGAGGCGGCAGTCGCAAGAGGCGGAGACTACGAGATGTTCTCGATAAGATTTGCCACCGTCGAGCTGTACGAGGAGTACAACGCCAACTACACAAGAAGCATCTACAACGCAAGCATACTTCCCAACTACTCCTCAAGATACACCTGCGACAAGAAGTTCATGGGAACAAACTCCGGCTACGATGTCCATACAAGAACGATAACCATGAGACTGGCAAAGTGATTGCATTAGGCTAATCCGAGAAAGAGGCGGCAGAGTCCGCCTCTTTTTTATCCTTATGGCAGTACAAAACATCAAGACGGGCATGGCTTTACATCAGTATGCACAAAAGAGTAAAGAATAAAATGGGCAAAATGTGCATTTAATTTTTGTTCAGGATGTGATATACTTGTTAGGAAATCCATGTAGGCAATGTAAAGCTGCCGTGGCTTCAAACAAAATCAAGATAATGGTAAAGAAGGGAACTGATTATGAATACAGCAAAGGCTAGAATTATCAGGAGGCTAGTATGCGTGCTTCTTGCGGCTCTTGTGGTGTTTGTAATGGTCGGCTGCGGAAAGGAAAAGAGGCAGATAATCAAGCTGACTCTCTCCACCGAGGACTCTGAGGCGATACTCGCCGCCGCTGGAATCATGCTCCCCGACGCTGAGTCGGCTAAGGGCGCAGGAACCACCATTACCTTCCATCACTGGGTGGATGGCTTCCACAACTACTCCGAGGACGAGATAGTCAACACGGGATACTGGACCTTCTCAGAGAAGTACGGGGGAGAGATTGAGTGGGTAGAGACTACATACGGCACCCGCTTTGACGACCTCGCAAACCTCATAATGGCGGACAATTCTCCCGACTTCACCACCGCCTCTGTAAACACCTTCCCTGAAAGGTGCTTAAAGAGCGTCTTTATTCCCGTCGGGGATTATATCGACTATACCGACCCGCTGTGGTCTGGAACGGCAGAGTTCGTCGAGAGATACTTCTCTATGAACGGCGAGCCGTGGATAATCTGCACCGATGTCAAGGCAACCGATGTCTGCACCTACAACCGCAGAGTCATCGAGGAGTGGGGCTTTGACGACCCCGCAGAGCTTTATGCAAACGACGAGTGGACCTGGGATAAATTCTACGAGATGTGCGTTGAGTTTTCAGACCCTGACGAGGAGAGATACGCTCTTGACGGCTGGGCATGGCAGTCCGCACTCGTAAACTCCACCGGCGTAACCCTTATCGCCATAGACGGGGAGGGTCAGTTCATCCACAATCTGGACGACCCCTCGCTCGAGGCTGTTCAGACCGTCATCTACGACCTAAACAAGAACGACTGCAGGTGTCCTACCGTCATGAGAGGCACCGAGCAGGACGGAGCCGGAATGAAGGAGGGTCTTTGCCTCTTCTGGCTGAGAGAGAAGTGGGCGTTCACAGGACCCGTTGACGATATCAGCGCAGTATGGGGCGATATAGCCAACAACGAGATCATGTTCGTTCCCATCCCGAGAAATCCCAACGGCGACGGTAACTACTACCTGGGCGGTCAGCCTGTAGGATACCACATCATCTACGGCGCAAGAAATCCCGACGGCGTTGTCCTTCTTTCGATGTGCGAGCGCTTCAAGATTCTCGACCCGACCGTTATCAGCATCGACGAAAAGCAGCTCAAGGAAATCTATCTTTGGACAGACGAGATGCTCGAGATGAACGACAGGTGCCAGGAGCTGGCCAAGAGCTACCCTGTTGTAAACTTCTCCCCAGGATGCCCGGCACAGCTCAACTCCGCTGTCAACAACCTGATAACAGGAACCACCGGCAACAATCCTCAGACCTGGGCACAGCTCAAGGAGCAGTACATGGAGTCTATAGAGTACTACCTTGAGGACCTCAACGACTGGGTACAAAATCCCGACGCAAGAGCCTAGAGCCTTAGCTCTCCCTTCGGGGACAGCTGGAGAGTATATCACAAGGACCGTATCTGTATGGTGCGGTCCTTTTTTTGCCGGGGAATGTATTTTCAGCAGACCGAGCCTGTCCCGGCGCAAAGTGAGCCGCCACGGCTAAAGCCGTGGCGAATGGATTGCCGGGCAGCGGGTAAGATAGCCTCCTGCCGCTTCCCCGGCGGCGCACGGATGTCAGGCTCTTGTGAAACCTACCCGGCAATCAATTGGTCAGCCTCGCTGACAGCTCACTTTGCATGAGTGGGGATTCCCCTCAAGCTGCGAAAAGAAGCTTCACTGCCGCAAGTCTACCTTCTGCGTTATACTGCGCTTGCTTTCGCCATATACTTTTATCGGGCAGAGGCTCAGTACAACGAAAAGGGTGGTATCATGGCGGAAGAGGCAAAGGCTTTGGCTGGTAAGAAAAACAACATAATTTTGGAGGAGAGGAAAAAGCTGAGCATATCCGGCGTCACCGATGTCGAGAGCTTCGACGACGGCAGGATAATGGCGTTCACGACCCTGGGCGAGCTTGAGATAAAAGGCTCAAAGCTCCATGTCAGCGAGATGAGCCTTGAGTCGGGGGAGGCTGTGATAACCGGCGAGATTAAGTCGATAGTGTACGGCGACAAGGACAGGACACGCAGGCTGACTCTCTGGGGGAAGCTCACAAGATGAGTCCCGCAGAGGAGCTTTACATGGGCGTCGGGAGGGAGCTGCCGGCGGCGCTTTTGGCATTCTTGCTGGGCGGAGTGCTGGGAGGGGTCTACGAGCTGTTCAGGACTCCCAGGGCGGCGTCAAGACATCCCGCTGCGGCGGTGTTTGCCGAGGACATTATCTTCTGCCTCATATTCGCAGTGTCCTACTACTCATTTAGCGTACAGGTCACGATGGGGATAATGAGGCTCTACTCGCTCGTTTTGATGCTGCTCGGATTCTTTGCATACCTGTGGACTCTAGGCAGAGCGGTGTCAAAAATTGCAGATACGATTATCAGGGGAGGGCGAATAGCCGCAGATTTTTTGGGTAAAATGTTCAAAAAGGCGACGGAGCATTTGTACACCATGCCATTATTCGATAAATCCTCAAAAAAAGCTGACTAAAATCCTTGCCAAAAGCCAAACGCCGGTGTATAATCAAATGTGTGTAACTTTTTATAAGAAGGGAGGCAGAGGGATGCCGGCGGACGAGGGCAGGGCAGGTACTAATAGCGGCAGGGCGTCAGGAAGCGGCAGAGCCGTAAACAGCCGTGCTGCGGCAAATCAGGGCACGGCAGGAAGCAGCTCGCCAAGCCGTACCGTTAAGAGGAAAAAAAGAACCCGCTCGATGTTTTTAGACCTTGTCAAGATAGCTGCCTTCTGCGTTTTCCTAATCTGCTCCCTGAATGTAATCATAACCTCCCAGGCGAAGATTGCAGACCAAAGGGCTCAGATAGAAAGGCTCCAGCAGATAAAGGACGAGGAGCAAAAAACTCAGGACGAGTTGAAAAGGCTTTTAGGAGCCGCCGACGAGTATGAGTATATGCTGGAGGCTGCCATAAACCGGGGCTATGCGTACCCCAGGGAGAGGCGCTTTTATCCCAAGAGCAATCCCGACTGAAAAGGCTACACCAATTTATTGTGAAAGAGGATTAGAAAACTTTTATGCAGCTTGAAGTGGGAAGCGTAATTGAGGGAAAGGTAACCGGGATTTTGAAGTTTGGGGCGTTTGTCGACCTTGGCGGCGGAAAGAGCGGCATGGTACATATCTCCGAGGTCTCAAGCACCTATGTAAACGACATCAACGAGTTTCTTAAAATTGGGCAGACGGTCAAGGTCAAGGTTGTCTCCATCGGGGAGGACGGCAAGATTGCCCTCTCGATAAAAAAGGCTGAGCCGAGGCAGGAGTCAAGGCACCAGGACCAGCGTCAGGGAGCAAGACAGGGCTTCAAGGACCGTCAGAAGGACGGCGATAAGGACGGCGTTGCAAGGCAGCATCAGCCTGCGAGGAAGCCGGTCAAGAAGGAGCCTGTAGACCTTAAATCCCTGGAGTATGCCTACGAGCCGAGGGGAGCGTCCACCGACGCCGGCTTCGAGGATATGCTGTCCAGGTTTAAGGCGGCAAGCGAGGACAGGATGTCCGACCTTAAAAACCTCGATGTCAAAAAGCGGAGCGGAAGAAGAAGGTAGTCCGCAAAAACGGTAAAAGGATAAAATCAAGTGATGAAAAAATATTTAAGCTTAGCTTGCTTGGCGCTGGCTGTAATGACGGCGCTTGGCTCCTTTTGCGGCTGTCTTGACAGAGCCGAGGTCCCCGGCGAGGAGTATATTCTTGCCGCTAGGAAGGCGTATGTCGGGCTGGACTCCGCACGGGTGGATGTCGTGAACGACCTCACCGGGGAGTCGGAGCAGATATTCATCTATAAATACGACGAGGTCGGGATGATGACCTATTCCTACCTTGGAGTGTCGCAGACCGATTACATCGCCCAGTACAACAACGGCTACGAGCAGTTCACCGAGGAAAACGGCGTTGTCACCGTGACCGACTCTACACAGCTCGGCTTTAACGCCTATTCAAGGGATGTCCCCTACCCGATGGCGGACGAGGGACTGATACTATTTATAAAGGCGGCTGTCATGGAGGAAGGCTCATATATCGCAGCCAACGACATGGCTATGGAAATCTGCCATCAGTACGACATCACAAAAATCGACGGCGCACTCTATCCCGAGGGTCTTAAAGGCTTTACCGTCAAGTATTACTTTGACGGCGAGGGAAACCTCCTTTATCTGAGGGAGATAAGCGTCATCGAGGAAAACGGAAGCACCTCGGAGCATTCCTATACCATATATATAACCGAGCGCAACGAGGTTGAGTCGGTTCCGAACCTTGTCAAGGTCCCGGGTGAGGATATCCCCTACGAGGAGCCGCCCGCCCTCGAGCTTCCTAAGGATTGGGTCAGCATATAGCTGGAGGCAAAACGGTCTACTGGAATATATGCAACTTCAACAAATATATCAGATAAAAAACCGAAAAATTCTACACAGTACAGCTCCTAAAATATCAAAAAAAGCTTGCAAACCGTGGTAAAATATGATATCATATCACCTGCGTGACTGCGAAGATATGCGATGAAGCTGAAGGTTGCCGGCGGTTTGCCGGGTAATTTCAGCAGAGTATGTCCGATTTTAAACCGGGCGACTGCGATATACACACGGTATGTGCTTAAGCGTCTTGCGAACAGCGGGATAGTCCTGCTGTGTCCTAAGTGCGTATTTCCGGGGTATTGTGCGTCTACCGAAAAACCTGCGTTTTTCGGTTTTTTTATGGGGACTCACGAAACGCACGGAGGCGTGTTAAAAAGCAGAGAGGTCTTGGATGCCATCCGTCTGCCTTACCCAGAGGCGGCGCCGGCGCTGAGGCTACCGCCCCCAAAAAAGATAATGCATCAAGGAGGCGTTTTAAAAAATGGCAGTCAATGAAAAGATACGCATAAAGGTCAAGGGCTACGAGCACTCCAATGTCGACGCCGCCGCCGCAAGGATAGTCGAGGCGGCAAAAAGAAGCGGAGCCAAGGTTTCAGGACCGATTCCCCTTCCCACCGACAAGGAGATAATCACCATCCTAAGAGCCGTCCACAAGTATAAGGACAGCCGTGAGCAGTTTGAGNNTATAAGGACAGCCGTGAGCAGTTCGAGCTTAGGACCCACAAGAGACTTATCGATGTTCTGCACCCCACTCCCGAGACCACCTCGGCTCTGCAGAATCTCGAGCTTCCTGCTGGCGTAGACATCGTAATGGAGATCAAGTAATCTCCTAAAGAAATCGAAGCCGATTTCTCAGCGAGGTCACACGACAGGTCATGTCGGATAAATCCGACCAATAACCAAAGGAGGAAACAGAATGAAAAAGGCAATTATCGGTAAAAAGCTTGGTATGACCCAGGTATTTGACCCAAGCGGAAGGGTTATCCCCGTTTCCGTAATCGAGGCGGGACCCTGCGTTGTCGTCCAGAAGAAAACCGTCGAGAACGACGGCTACGAGGCGCTTCAGTACGGCTTCGGGGACGCAAGCGCAAAGAGCCTCAAGAAGCCGCTCACCGGCCATTTCAAGAAGGCTGATGTGGCTCTCAAGAGGACGCTCAAGGAGTTCAGGCTCGAGGATATCTCCTCTATGAATGTAGGGGACATCATCAAGGCGGACATCTTCGCCGAGGGCGAAATGGTAGATGTCTGCGGCACCAGCAAGGGTAAGGGCTTTGCCGGAACCATCAAGCGCTGGAACAACCACAGGCTCAAGGAGACTCACGGTACGGGTCCTGTTCACCGTCACGCCGGCTCTATGGGAGCCTGCTCGACGCCCTCGAGAATCTACAAGGGCAAGGGAATGCCCGGACATCTGGGTGCTGAGCGTGTCACCGTTCAGAATCTTCAGGTCGTCAAGGTTGACCTTGAGAACAATCTTATCGCTGTAAAGGGAGCTATTCCCGGCCCTAAGAATGGCATAGTTACCGTTTGCAACAGCGTTAAGAAGGCTTAGTGGAAGGAGGAAGTAACCAATGTCTAAGATTTCCGTTTACGATATTAAGGGAAATGTAGTTGCCGACACTGAGCTTAACGACGCAGTATGGGGTATAGAGCCTAATGTCCCCGTAATGCACGCAATGGTAGTCAACTACCTGGCAAACAGAAGGCAGGGCACACAGTCCACTCTCACAAGGACAGAGGTTTCCGGCGGCGGCAGAAAGCCCTGGAGGCAGAAGGGCACCGGCCACGCAAGGCAGGGCTCTATAAGGGCGCCCCAGTGGGTACACGGCGGCATCGCCTTAGGACCCAAGCCCCGCAGCTACAGATACACCATCAACAAGAAGGTAAAAAGGCTTGCTATGAAGTCGGCGCTCTCCTCAAAGCTCGCTGACAACAGCGTAGTAGTGGTAGATTCAATCGAGCTTGAGGCTATAAAGACCAAGAGCGTCGTCAATATGCTGAGCGCTCTCGGAGCAAGCGGCAAGGCTCTTATAGTAATGCCGTCGGTCGACGAGAAGGTCATAAAAAGCTCCAGGAACATCCCCGGAGTCAAGACCACAATTGTAGGCAGCCTTAATGTTTACGACATACTTAACAGCGATAAGCTTATCGTCTGCAAGGGTGCCGTCGAGAAGATCGAGGAGGTTTACATCTAATGACTAAAACCGCTCAGGATATTATTTTGAAGCCGGTCATCACCGAGGCCTCTATGGAGGACCTCAGAGCCGGGAGGTACACCTTCAGGGTGGCTCTTAACGCCAACAAAATCGAGATAAAGGACGCTGTAGAGGAGATTTTCGGCGTCAAGGTCGATTCGGTTCACACCATGAGAGTAAGGGGCCGCAGACGCAGGATGGGAAGAAACGAGGGTACGACTCCCGCCTGGAAAAAGGCCATCGTAACGCTTGCCGAGGGCTCCAAGACCATCGCCTTCTTTGACGGCATGATTTAAGCCTGCAGCCGGGGGGACTCCCCCGAGAGCGGCATTAAGCCGCCGCTGCACATTCCGGCAGCAAGCCGCAAGTTCGGCTTTGTAGGTATGGGGCGTCCCGCCCCGCAAAACAAAGATTATTAAGGAGTGAATAAACATGGCCATAAAGAGCTATAAGCCGACCACGAACGGCCGCAGAGGTATGACAGTTACCGACTACAGCGGCTTGTCCAAGGTTGCCCCCGAGAGAAGCCTCCTCGAGCCGATGAGAAAGACCTCGGGAAGAAACAGCTATGGCAGAATCACCGTCCGTCACCACGGCGGCGGTCAGAGAAGAAAATACCGTGTAATAGACTTTAAGAGAAACAAGCTTGATATGAGCGCAACCGTGCTCTCCCTTGAGTACGACCCCAACCGCTCCTCTTTCATCGCTCTTGTCCAGTATGAGGACGGCGAGAAGAGATATATCATAGCTCCCAACGGCTTAAAGGTCGGGGATGTAGTAAGCGCAGGCACCGGCTCGGACATCAAGCCCGGCAACGCCCTTCCCCTTATCAGCATCCCGGTAGGTACCTTTATCCACAACATCGAGCTTTACCCCGGCAAGGGCGCACAGCTTGTCAGGTCGGCAGGAAACATGGCTCAGCTTATGGGCAGGGAGGGCTCTAAGGTATTAATAAGGCTTCCCTCCGGCGAGATGCGCTATGTCCCCTCGGAGTGCATGGCTACAGTCGGTCAGGTCGGCAACATCGACCACGAGAATGTACACATCGGTAAGGCAGGAAGAAAGCGCAACATGGGCGTAAGACCTCATGTAAGAGGCTCCGTAATGAACCCCTGCGACCATCCTCACGGAGGAGGAGAGGGCAAGTCCCCCGTCGGAAGACCCTCGCCGGTTACCCCCTGGGGCAAGCCTACCATGGGCTACAAGACAAGAGCCAAGCATCATCGCTCCGATAAGTTTATCGTAAAGCGCCGCAACGACAAGTAATGCGAAGGGAGGCAGATGAATAATGGGTAGAAGCATTAAGAAGGGACCATATGTTCAGGAGTCCCTGTACAAGAAGGTCATCGCCATGAACGAGACCGGTGAGAAGAAGGCAATCAAGACCTGGAGCCGTGCGTCGGTTATCTTCCCGGATTTCGTTGGTCATACATTTGCCGTCCATGACGGTCGCAAGCATGTGCCGGTATATGTAACCGAGGATATGGTAGGCCACAGGCTGGGCGAGTTTGCTCCCACCAGAACCTTTAAGGGTCATGCCGGCTCTAAGACATCCAATAACGGTAAGTAGGCCGAAAGGAGGAAACAACAGATGGAAGCAAGAGCAGTATTAAAGACTGCACGCATTTCGCCCCGCAAGGTATCTATAGTTCTTGACCTTGTAAGAGGGAAGGACTTACAGACGGCGCTTGCAATCGTCAAGCACACTCCCAAGGCCGCCTGCGAGTATTTGGTAAAGCTTCTTGATTCGGCTGCTGCAAACGCAGAGAACAACTTTAATATGGACAGGAACAGTCTGTATGTCAAGGAGTGCTTCGTTTGCCCCGGACCGATAATTAAGAGGATGAGAGCGGTATCTAAGGGCAGAGGCCACAGAATCCTTAAGAGAACATCTCACATCACCGTGGTTCTCGCCGAGAAGGAATAAGTCTGTTAGGAGGTAAACTATGGGACAAAAGGTTAATCCCCACGGACTTCGTGTGGGAGTTATAAAGGATTGGGATTCCCGCTGGTTTGCAGATAAGGCTACCTTCGGAGATACTCTTGTTGAGGACTATAACATCCGCAGCTACATCAAGAAGACCCTGTACGCTGCCGGCGTTCCGAAGATAGAAATCGAGAGATTTGCAAACAAGGTTAAAATCAATATCCACTGCGCCAAGCCCGGCGTCGTAATCGGCAGGGGCGGCGAGGCTATAGACAAGCTCAAGGCGGATATCGAGAAGAAGATAGGCAAGACCGTAAGCCTTAACATCATCGAGGTTAAGTCTCCCGACCTCAGCGCACAGCTCGTCGCAGAGAGAATAGCTCTGGACCTTGAGAACAGAGTCTCCTTCAGAAGGGCTATGAAGTCCGGAATCGGAAGAGCCATGAAGCTGGGAGCCAAGGGAATAAAGGTAAAGGCCTCCGGCCGTCTAGGCGGAGCTGAGATAGCAAGAAGCGAGAGCTATCACGAGGGCACCATCCCGCTTCAGACCATCAGGGCGGACATTGACTACGGCTTTGCTGAGGCAAGCACCACCTACGGAAAGATAGGCGTCAAGGTCTGGATATACAGGGGCGAGGTCCTCAAGGGACAGGCTCCTAAGACCGAGGAAAGACCCGACAGAAGACAGCGCCGTCCCAGAAACGGCGACGACAGACCCCGCCGCAGGGACGATCGCAGACCCAGAGGCGACAGGTCTGAAAGAACAGAAAGAAGAGAAGGAGGTAATAGGTAATGTTACTTCCAAAGAGAGTAAAGTACCGCAAGCAGCAAAGAGGACGCATGAAGGGCGTCGCCACCAGAGGAAACAAGGTAGCATACGGTGAGTTCGGACTTCAGGCTCTTCAGTGCGGATGGATAACCTCCCAGCAGATAGAGGCTGCCCGTATCGCCATGACCCGTTACATCAAGCGTGGCGGTCAGGTCTGGATAAAGATATTCCCCGACAAGCCTGTAACAAGCAAGCCCCTTGGAACCCGTATGGGCTCAGGTAAGGGCGCTCCCGACCACTGGGTAGCGGTAGTTAAGCCCGGCAGAGTCATGTTTGAGATTGCCGGCGTCAGTGAGGAAGTTGCAAGAGAGGCGATGCGTCTTGCCATGCACAAGCTTCCCATCAAGTGCAAGTTCGTCGTAAAAGAAGCAGCTAATGAAACGGGTGGTGAGCAATAATGAAAGCTAGCGAAATCAAAGAAATGACTCTTGTTGAGCTGAACAACAAGCTTGAGGAGCTTAGAAAAGAGCTGTTTAACCTTCGTTTTCAGCACGCTGTAAACCAGCTTGACAACCCTATGAGGCTCAAGGCGGTTAAGAAGGATATTGCTCGTGTTAAAACCTTCATTCGTGAACAAGAGCTTAAAAATGACGGTTCACGGGTATGAGAGGAGGAGTTACTGTGAGCGAGAGAAGGCTTAGAAAGACAAGAGTGGGCAAGGTCGTTTCCGATAAGATGGATAAGACTATCGTCGTTGCCATCGAGGACAATGTAATGCATCCCCTCTACAAGAAGATTATAAAGAGAACGGTCAAGTTTAAGGCTCATGACGAGAACAACACCGCCGGCATCGGCGACAAGGTCGAGATTATGGAGACCCGTCCCATTTCAAAGGACAAAAGATGGCGTCTTGTCAGAGTTATTGAGCAGGCAAAGTAATAATTTCTTCAATACTGAAAGGAGGAACCTGCTGTGATACAAATGCAGACAAGGCTCAAGGCTGCCGACAATACAGGAGCTAAGGAGCTTATGTGCATAAGAGTCCTTGGCGGCACCCGCAGAAAGTACGCTAACATCGGCGATGTTGTTGTTGCTTCGGTCAAGAAGGCAGCACCCGGCGGAATGGTCAAGAAGGGCGATGTTGTAAAGGCAGTAATCGTTCGCTCAGCTAAGGGTCTGCGCCGTGCGGATGGAACCTATATCCGCTTCGACGAGAACGCAGCTGTTATCATCAAGGAAGATAAAACACCCAGGGGGACCCGTATATTCGGCCCGGTTGCCAGAGAGCTAAGAGACAACGATTTTGTAAAAATCATGTCCCTCGCCCCTGAGGTACTGTAAGGAGGAACCGCTGTAATGAATAAAGTTCATGTTAAGACCGGCGACTCTGTAGTTATCCTTTCCGGCAAGGATAAGGGCAAGACCGGCAAGGTCCTTGCCGTATCCCCCAAGGAGGGCAAGGTTATAGTCGAGGGCTGCAATATTGCAACCAAGTCGGTTAAGCCCCGCAGAAAGGGGCAGGCCGGTGGAATCGTTAAGGCAGAGGCAGCCATGTACTCCTCAAAGGTAGCGCTTATGTGCCCCAAGTGCAAGAAGGGCGTAAGGTACGGCGTAAAGCTTAACGAGGACGGCAAGAAGATTAGAATTTGCAGGCACTGCGGTGCCGAGCTCGAGTAGGAGGACAGCTATGGCGTATGTTGCAAGATTAAAAGAGCAGTATGTCAATGAGATTGCTCCTGCTCTTATGACAAAGTTTGGCTACAAGAATGTCATGCAGATACCTAAGCTTGACAAGGTAGTTATAAATGTAGCCTGCGGCGAGGCTAAGGAGAACTCCAAGGTTATCGACGCCGTTTTGAACGATATCGCTGCCATAACCGGTCAGAAGCCGATTGTGTGCAGGGCAAAGAAGTCGGTTGCAAACTTCAAGCTCCGTGAGGGTATGCCGATAGGCGTAAAGGTCACCCTCAGGGGAGACAGGATGTATGAGTTTATCGACAGGCTGTTCAATGTCGCCTTCCCCCGTGTCCGTGACTTCAAGGGAATCAGCGCAAACTCCTTCGACGGCAGAGGCAACTACTCCACCGGCATCAAGGAGCAGCTCATCTTCCCCGAGATTGAGTTCGACAAGATAGACAAGGTCAGGGGTATGGACATAAACTTCATCACCACCGCAAAGACCGACGAAGAAGCTAAGGAGCTGCTTGCATTGCTCGGCGCTCCGTTTGCAAAGTAAGAGGAGGATTTTAAATGGCTAAGAAGTCGATGATTTTAAAGCAGCAGGCAAAGCCTAAATATTCCACTCGTGCTTACAACAGATGCAAGATATGCGGAAGACCTCACGCTTACCTTCGCAAGTTCGGCGTATGCCGTATCTGCTTCAGGGAGCTAGCGCACGACGGTCAGATTCCGGGAGTTAAGAAGGCAAGCTGGTAATATTCAGCAAAGGAGGCAAAACGGTATGCAGATTACTGATACTATAGCAGATTTGCTGACAAGAATCCGCAATGCAAGCTCAGCAAAGCACGCTACTGTAGACATTCCTGCTTCCAACGTGAAAAAGGCGATTGTTGAAATCCTTCTTAATGAGGGTTACATCAAGTCCTATCAGAGCGTTGAGGACGGTAAGCAGGGTATCATAAGAATCACACTTAAATACGACGAGAACAGAACGCCCGTTATCTCCGGAATTAGGAGAGTTTCCAAGCCCGGTCTTAGGATATACTCGAGCTGCGAGGATATGCCCAAGGTCATGAAGGGTCTGGGAGTTGCGATTGTTTCCACCTCCAAGGGCATTGTCACCGATAAGAAGGCAAGAGAGCTGGGCGTCGGCGGCGAGATTCTCGCATTCGTCTGGTAAGGAGGCTGCAAGTTATGTCAAGAATAGGCTTAAAACCGATAAGCGTCCCTGCCGGAGTTACAGTCACCGTCGCCGATGGCAATACGGTCACTGTCAAGGGTCCTAAGGGCACCCTTACCCAGAAGTTTCACGACGGCCTTACCGTCTCGGTGGAGGACGGCTCTATAAGCGTCTCCCGCCCCGACGACGAGAAGGAGTCCAAGGCTCTCCACGGGCTTACAAGGACGCTCGTTCACAACATGGTCGAGGGCGTCACCAACGGCTACTCCAAGACTCTTATAATCGAGGGAGTCGGCTACAGGGCGGCTAAGCAGGGTAAAAATGTAGTTTTGAACCTTGGCTATTCGCATCAGGTCATCGTTTCAGAGACCGAGGATATAAAGCTTGAGGTCCCGCAGCCCAACCAGATAGTCGTAAGCGGAATCGACAAGCAGAAGGTCGGTCAGTTTGCCTGCGAGGTCAGAGCAAAGCGTCCTCCTGAGCCTTACAAGGGCAAGGGGATTCGCTATGACGGCGAGGTTATCATCCGCAAGGAAGGTAAGGCCGGCAAGGGCGCAAAGAAGTAATAAGGAGAGGATAAAGCTATGGTTAAAACAGTTGACAGAGCTAAGGCAAGAGCTAAAAGGCATACAAGAGTCCGTGCCAAAATCTCCGGTACTCCCGCATGTCCCCGCCTCAATGTTTTCCGCTCTGCAAAGCACATCTATGCTCAGGTCATAGACGATGTTTCCGGCACAACTCTTTGCGCTGCCTCTAGCATGGAAAAGGGCTTCGAGGGCAACGGCGGAAATGTCGAGGGCGCCAAGATGGTAGGCGAGATGCTTGCCAAGGCCTGCCGTGAGAAGGGCATCGAGGAGGTCGTCTTTGACAGAGGCGGCTATGTCTACCACGGACGCATCAAGGCACTTGCCGACGGCGCTCGTGAGGGCGGACTCAAGTTCTAAAAGGAGGTAATTACTTTGGCTTTAATAGACGCTTCATCAATGGAGCTGACCGAGAAGGTTGTCGCCATCAACCGTGTATCCAAGACCGTAAAGGGCGGCAGAATCATGAAGTTTTCCGCTCTTATCGTCGTAGGTGACGGCAACGGCACAGTAGGCTTCGGCATAGGAAAGTCCGGTGAGGTTACCGACGCCATAAGAAAGGGCATTGCAGACGCTAAGAAGAACCTCATCAAGGTTAGCCTCAAGGGAACAACCATCCCTCATGAGATAGTCGGCGCTTACGGCGCAGGCAGAGTTCTTATGAGACCTGCCGCTCCCGGTACCGGAGTTATAGCAGGCGGTCCCGTCCGCTCGGTAATAGAGGCTGCCGGAATCAAGGACATAAGGACGAAGTCCCTAAGGTCCAACAATCCCTGCAATGTCGTAAGAGCAACCTTTGCAGGACTCTTGGCTCTTAAGTCCGCCGAGGAAGTGGCTGTGAAAAGAGGCAAGACGGTCAAGGAACTATTCTAAGGAGGTTTTTAGCATGGCTAAATTGAAGATTGAGCTTGTAAGAAGCCTCAATTCTAAGCTTGCTGAGCAAATCGCTACCGCCAACTCCCTGGGACTCAGGAAGATTGGCGATGTAACGGTTCAGCCTGATAACGACCAGACTAAGGGTAAGATTAGAAAAATCGTACACCTTATCAAAGTTACCGAAGCATAAGAACAAGGAGGTGCGAATTAATGAAATTGCACGATCTAGCACCTGCTGAAGGCTCCAGCAAGGCTTCCAAGAGAGTTGGAAGGGGACATGGCTCCGGCTGGGGTAAGACCGCAGGAAAAGGACATAAGGGTCAGAACGCCCGCTCAGGCGGCGGCGTGAGACCGGGCTTCGAGGGAGGACAGACAAGACTTGCAAGAAGAATCCCCAAAAGAGGCTTCAACAACATTTTTGCAGCTAAGTATACGGCAATAAATGTTTCCGACCTTGAAAAATTTGTTGACGGCACCGTAGTCGACGGCGAGCTTCTAGTAGCTGCCGGAGTCGTAAAGAAGTGCGGCAACGGCATCAAGGTTCTGGGCGGCGGAGAGCTTACAAAGAAGCTTACCGTCAAGGCCGCTGCTTACTCCGCCTCCGCTAAGGAGAAGATTGAGAAGGCCGGCGGAGAGGCAGAGGTGATTTAAGTGTTTGAGACTCTTAAAAATGCCTGGAAAATACAGGACATAAGAAGAAAGCTTCTGTTCACTCTACTCATAATCGTCATCTACAGGCTGGGCGGCTACATTCCAGTCCCCTTCCTGGACGCTACGGTTATGAGCGACCTTATAAACAACGGCAGCAACAACATTTTCGCCTATCTTAACACCCTTTCAGGAGGCACCTTCGCTCAGGCGACGCTTATGTGCCTCTCGATAACACCCTACATCAACGCACAGATTATCATCCAGCTTCTGACCTACGCTATCCCCCCGCTGGAGCGTCTTGCCAAGGAGGGTGAGGCTGGAAGGGCAAAGATAAACAAGATAACCAAGTGGACCACCTTAGGAATTGCGCTCTTCCAGTCATGGGCGTACTACCTGACTCTGAAGAACAACGGCGCTCTTACCTATACGACCGGCTTTTCCAAGGTCCTTTCTGAGATTGTTATCATCCTTTGCTTTACTGCCGGAGGTATGCTGGTAATCTGGCTCGGCTCACTTATCGACAAGAACGGAATCGGAAACGGAATCTCGATGCTCCTCTTCGCCGGTATAGTTGCAGAGCTGCCCACCTCCTTCGGAGCGACCTTTGTTGCCCTTGGCTCCACCGGCGAGCCGGTTCAGATTGCTCTTATACCGATAATTGTAGTTGTGTTCATCCTGATTATCGCTCTTATCATATTCATGGACAATGCCGAGAGGCGGCTTCCCATCCAGTATGCTAAAAGAGTTGTCGGCAGGAAGATGTACGGCGGTCAGTCAACCTATCTTCCGATTAAGGTTGCGATGTCCGGCGTTATGCCGATAATCTTTGCGATGTCCTTCATGTCGATACCGCAGACGATAATGATGTTCACGGGAACTCCCGAGGTCGGCACCTTCTGGTACGGCTTCCTCAATGTGTTCAGCTACACTCATCCCGTTTATGCGACAATCTACTTCATTCTAATCATTTTGTTCAACTACTTCTATGTATCCATCCAGTATAATCCTGTGCAGATAGCCAATGATTTAAGGCAGAACAACGGCGCAATCCCCGGAATCCGTCAGGGCAAGCCGACAGCCGATTACATCACAAGAGTCGTTTCAAGGCTTGTTCTAATCGGCGCTGTATTCCTTGGAGTCATCGCCATCTTCCCGATAATCTTCACTCAGCTAGCAACACTGCTGACCTCTGGCAGCGCAGCAGTTTCGGGACTTGCACTGGGAGGAACCTCGGTGCTCATCGTCGTCAGCGTAGCTCTGGAGACCGTAAGGGGTCTTGAGTCTCAGATGATGATGCGTCACCACAAGGGCTTCCTTGAGTAATCCAGCCATTCGTGACAGGACGGCAGGGCGGACTCGGCTCCTGCTGTCCAAGCCCCACCGCTTAGATGAAAGGACAGGACAGTATGAATCTTATTTTGCTAGGAGCGCCGGGAGCCGGCAAGGGTACTCAGGCAGAGGTCATCTGCCAGGCTAAGGGCATACCTGCCATATCGACCGGCAATATGCTAAGAGAGGCGGTCAAAAACGGGACCCCGAGCGGACTTGCCGCAAAGGGATATATGGACAAGGGCGAGCTTGTGCCTGACGATGTCGTAATCGGCATACTAAAGGACAGAATCGCCGAGGAGGACTGCAAGAACGGCTTTATTCTGGACGGTTTTCCAAGAACTGTCCCCCAGGCTGAAGCTCTTGACAGGATGGGCGTCACGATTGACAAGGTCATCGAGATTTATGTTCCCGATGAGACCATCGCAAAAAGGCTGGGCGGAAGAAGAGTCTGCGAGGGCTGCGGAGCCTCCTACCATCTTGATTACAAGCCCACAAGGGTTGAGGGAGTCTGCGACTCCTGCGGCTCCAGGACGGTAATAAGAAAGGACGACGAGCCTGCCACGGTTTTGGACAGACTAAAGGTCTATCACGAAAAGACCGCTCCGCTCAAGGATTTCTACTTCGCACAGGGAAAGCTTGTCACCGTAATAGGACAGGAGGAGGTTCAAAAGACCTCTGAGCTGACCCTCGCTGCGCTGGACGACTAGCTTATGATAAGCATTAAATCTTCAAGCGACCTCGAAAGGATGCGCCGTGCGGGGATAATCAACGCCGGCGCCCTGGAGGCTGCAAAAAGAGCTGTACATCCCGGCATGAGCACCAAGGAGCTTGACAGGGTGATACACAGCTTTATAACCTCCCACGGCGGGAAGCCCTCCTTTCTGGGCTATAACGGCTTTCCCGGCTCGAGCTGCATCTCGCTCAACGACACCGTAATCCACGGAATACCCTCCGCAGACCTGAAAATCAGGGAGGGGGACATTGTTTCGGTGGATGTCGGCACCTATCTTGACGGCTTCCACGCAGACTCCGCCACAACCTTCCCGGTGGGCGAAATCTCAGGCGAGGCAAAAAGGCTCCTTGACTCCACAAGCGAGAGCCTCATGCTGGCAATCGGCATGGCTGCCCCGGGAGTCAGGCTTGGGGATATATCCCATGCCATTCAGGAGTATAATGAGTCAAGAGGCTTCGGAGTCGTGAGGGAATATGTGGGTCACGGAGTGGGGAGGAATCTCCACGAGGAGCCTGAGGTCCCGAACTTCGGCAAGCCGGGGCACGGTCTTAGGCTGATGCCGGGGATGACAATAGCCATAGAGCCTATGATAACCGGCGGCGGCTTCGCTGTAAGGCAGCTTGGCGACGGCTGGACCGTCAAAACCAGGGACGGCTCGCTGGCGGCGCATTTTGAGCACACAATCGCAATAACCAAGGACGGCTCGGTAATCCTGACAAGACCGGAATAGGGGTGCGCTTGTGGATATAGTAAACGGCCTGGTGGTCAAAAGCCTTGCAGGAAGAGACAAGGGCGGCTATTTCGTTGCGGTAGCTGCCGGGGACGGCTTTGTTTATATCGCAGACGGCAAGGAGCGAAGGCTTAGTAAGCCGAAGCGGAAAAACTTAAAGCACCTTATGCTCACACGCAGGGTCATAGACCTCGAGGGGCTGACCGACAGAAAGCTTAAAAGGCTTCTTAGGGAGCTTGAAACCCAAGGCTCTCAGAAGCCGGCACGACCGGACGAGATGAAAGGTAAATGAGGGATTTTAATGTCAAAAGAGGATGTAATTGAACTTGAGGGTACCGTAACCGAGGCTCTTCCCGGCGCAAAGTTCGAGGTTGAGCTGGCAAACGGTCACAAGATTCTCGCCTATGTATCCGGCAAGCTGGGGATGAACCGCATAAGGATAGTCCCGGGCGACAGGGTAACGGTCGAGATGTCTCCGTATGACCTGTCCAAGGGCAGAATCACCTGGAGATTTAAGTAAACAACAAAAGGCGGCTAAAGTGCTGCCGTGACTTGAAGGAGGAATTTCAATGAAAGTAAGACCTTCTGTTAAACCCATGTGCGACAAGTGCAAGGTTATAAGGCGCAAAGGCAAGGTAATGGTCATTTGCTCCAATCCGAAGCACAAGCAGCGTCAGGGATAATATGTTAATGGAGGTGCCTATTTAATATGGCTCGTATAGCAAGTATCGACCTTCCCAGAGATAAGAGAATCGAGGCGGCTCTCACATATATCTATGGAATAGGTCAGCCGACAGCAACCAAAATCTGCAAGGAAACCGGCGTCAATCCCGACATCAGGGTAAAGGACCTCTCCGAGGATGATGTTGCAAAGCTTCGTGAGTACATCGACAAGCATCTTATCGTCGAGGGCGACAAGAGAAGAGAGGTACAGCTCAACATCAAGAGGCTTATCGAGGTTGGCTGCTACCGTGGTACCCGTCACCGCAAGGGTCTGCCCGTAAGAGGTCAGAGGACAAAGACCAACGCAAGAACCCGCAAGGGACCCAAGAAGACTATCGCCAACAAGAAGAAGTAAGGAGGGATATGAGACATGGCTTCAAATAAATCAGCAGGCAAGAAGACGGTTATCCGCCGCCGCAGAGAGAGAAAGAACATCGAGCAGGGACAGGTTCATATCCAGTCCAGCTTTAACAACACTATAGTCACCATAACCGACATGCAGGGCAACGCCATTTCCTGGGCGTCAGCAGGCGGACTTGGCTTCAGAGGAGCCAAGAAGTCCACTCCCTTCGCCGCTCAGACAGCAGCCGAGACCGCTGCAAGGGCAGCCAAGGAGCACGGACTCAAGACCGTCGAGGTCTATGTAAAGGGACCCGGTCAGGGAAGAGAGGCAGCTATAAGGGCGCTTCAGTCCGAGGAGCTTGAGGTAAGGCTTATAAAGGATGTAACCCCGATACCTCACAACGGCTGCCGTCCGCCCAAGCGCCGCAGAGTTTAGTCTTTGGGCGAAAGGGCTACCGAGTTTATAACGCTTTTACTCGGCGTCAGGCTAATGCAGAAATCCGCACAGCGGCGCAGGACCTGATATTCTATTAAAAAACGGAGGAAATAATTATGGCACTCAATAAGGAGCCTATACTCAAAAAGTGTAAGGCATTAGGCATCAGCCCGATGGTAATGGGTGTTGCCAAGGAGACAAAAAGAGACCCCAAGGCAAATGTCAGGAAGAAGGAGTCTGAGTACGCAAGGCAGCTCAAGGAGAAGCAGAAGCTTAAGTTCATATACGGCGTCCTCGAAAAGCAGTTCAGGCATCTTTACGAGAGGGCGGAGAAGATGGAGGGTCAGGCAGGTGCCAACCTTCTGGCGCTTTTGGAGCTTAGACTTGACAATATCGCCTACAGGATGGGTCTTGCTACGACCAGAAGAGAGGCAAGGCAGCTTGTTTCCCACGGTCACTTCAATGTAAACGGAGCAAGGGTTGACATCCCCTCCTACAGAGTAAAGCTGGGCGATGTCGTTGCTCTGAGAGAGAACTCCAAGAAGAGCGTCAAGTTCAAGGAGATAGTTGAGGCTACCAACGGAAGGCTTATACCCACATGGCTCGATATGGACAAGGATAACCTTAGCGCTAAGGTTGTAAGGCTCCCCGCAAAGGAGGACCTTGACTACGAGGTCGCCGAGCACATGATCGTCGAGCTCTATTCCAAGTAATCCTTTAAGCCTCAGGGCTAAAACCGGATTTCGGAATATAAAATCGCTGGGTGCGCCGCCGCCGAGGGATACCCCGGCGTGGCGTGTCGCAAGCGGGAGGGCATTTGGCTGACGGAGCGGCGATGCTGGCTGCGCTGTCGGTCACCGAAAAGAAATGGAGGCTAAAATGCTAGAGAAAATCGAAAAGCCGGATATAGAAACGGTCGAGCTCAAGAGCAACGGGACATACGGCAGGTTTGTCCTGGAGCCTTTAGAGCGAGGCTATGGCACGACTATTGGCAACAGCCTTAGGCGTGTGCTGCTTTCATCTCTTCCGGGCGTAGCTGTGACCTCGATTAAGATTGACGGAGTGCAGCACGAGCTGTCTACCATTCCCGGAGTCAAGGAGGATGTTGCGGAAATCGTCCTAAACCTGAAGGGTCTTACCGCCAAGCTTTACTGCGACGGTCCCAAGACGGTTTATATCGAGGCGGAGGATGAGTGCGAAATCACCGCCGGGGATATAAAGGCGGACTCCGAGGTCGAGATACTCGTCCCCGACATGCACATAGCCACCCTTGACCAAGGTGCAAAGCTTTACATGGAGATAGTTCTTGACAAGGGAAGGGGATATGTCTCCTCCGAGAAGAACAAGGCTCTTATGGCTAACGCTCCGATAGGAGTAATCGCCGTTGACAGTATCTACACGCCGGTGCTCAAGGTAAACTACACCGTTGAGAACACCCGTGTCGGACAGATAACCGACTATGACAAACTCACCATCGAGGTATGGACCGACGGAGTTATCTCCGCCAAGGAGGCAGTCTCGATGGCAGCCAAACTCCTCAACGAGCATCTGAATCTGTTTATCAACCTGTCCGAGGAGACAAGTGTTGACGAGATTTTGGCAGAGAAGGACTCAAAGTCCAAGGATAAGGTTCTGGAGATGACCATTGAGGAACTTGACTTGTCGGTAAGGTCCTTTAACTGTCTTAAAAGGGCGGGAATCAATACCGTCAACGACCTTATAGAAAAGTCCGAAGAAGAAATGATGAAGGTAAGAAACCTCGGTAAGAAGTCCTTTGACGAGGTCAAGGAGAAGCTTGCTTCCTTAGGCCTTGAGATGAGCTACGAAGAGGAATAACAAAGTAAGGAGTGAATATCTATGCCAGGCGCAAGAAAGCTGGGCAGAACAAGCGACCAGAGGAGAGCTATGCTAAGAGCCATGGTCACCTATCTGCTCGAAAACGGTAAGATAGAAACAACTGTAACAAGAGCCAAGGAGGTTGCCTCCATGACCGAGAAGATGATAACCCTCGGCAAGGCAGGAGACCTTCATGCGAAGCGTCAGGTTCTTTCCTATGTCACCAAGGAGGACGCCGCCAAAAAGCTGTTCGATGAGATTGCTCCCAGATACGCAGACCGTAAGGGAGGCTATACCAAAATCATTAAGATCGGCCCCAGGCGTGGAGACGCCGCCGAGATGGCAATTATCCAGTTGGTATAACAAAGGGCAGACTTCTGCCCTGTTCGCTGCCTAAAATCAGCGATATATTAAGCTCTCGCTGTCCCATCCAGACGGCGGGAGCTTTGTCATATCTGGAAGAAAAGCCGTCCTGCTTCCGGCTCGGTCCAGCCGTCTCTTAAAGCTGTGCCGCCAAGTCCCACACTAAAAGAATATGAACTCTATAAGAGAGTATTATCAGTCCAAAAAACAGGTCATATGCACTAAAAGCCCTTGTATTTCGGAGTGGGGTGTGGTATAATAAGCTAAAATGCTTCGCACTTGAGCTTAGGAAGGCCTTGCCCAGCGAACGGTGCTCGTAATTTTCGGCTCTGCCGAAAACCGAAAAGCTTCCCGTTTGATAGGCTCACAGGTCGGTGCGGATGGGACCCTGCCCATCGTTCAGGGACTGTATTTTTAGTGGGAGAGTCCGGAATATTTTAACAGTATAAAATAGATAAGATAGATAAAAAGGAATGATTTTCTATGGCAATGAAGAAAACCACCGAGAAAAAGCCCGCCGTGGCTGCTCCTGCCACTAAAGAGGAGAAGGACAAGGCCCTTGAGACGGCGATAGCCCAGATTGAAAAGGCATACGGCGTTGGAGCGGTAATGCGTCTCGGGCAGAACAACACCATGAATGTCGAGGCGATATCCACCGGCTCGCTGACGCTTGACATGGCGCTGGGAATCGGCGGAGTACCAAGGGGCAGGATTGTCGAGATATACGGTCCTGAAAGCTCTGGAAAGACCACCGTTGCCCTTCACATAGTGGCGGAGGCTCAGCGTCTCGGGGGAGAGGTCGCCTTCATAGATGTCGAGCACGCCTTAGACCCCGTCTATGCCAAGCAGCTGGGCGTTGATATAGACTCTATGCTGGTCTCCCAGCCGGACTCCGGCGAGCAGGCGCTCGAAATCGCAGAGGCGCTTGTCCGCTCGGGAGCCATAGATGTAATAGTTCTCGACTCGGTCGCCGCAATGGTCACAAAGGCTGAGATTGACGGCGAGATGGGAGACAACCATGTGGGACAGCTGGCAAGGCTTATGTCCCAGGCGATGAGAAAGCTTACCAGCGTAATATCCAAGTCCAACTGCGTTGCGGTATTTATAAACCAGGTCAGGGAGAAGATAGGCGTTATCTACGGCAATCCCGAGACCACTCCGGGCGGCAGGGCGCTCAAATTCTACTCCTCTGTAAGAATCGAGGTAAGAAAGGGCGAGGCAATAAAGCAGGGCTCGGAGCAGATAGGAAACCGCACTCGCTGCAAGGTCGTCAAGAACAAGGTTGCGCCTCCCTTCAAGGAGGCTGAGTTCGACATCCTCTTCGGAAAGGGGATATCACGGCTGGGCGAGGTCGTGGACATCGCAACCGGGATGGACATCATCCACAAGTCCGGCTCGTGGTTCAGCTACAACGGCGACAAGATAGGTCAGGGCAGGGAGAACGCCATGGCGTATCTTAGAGACAACCCCGAGATTACAGCCGAGATAGAGGCTAGGATAATGGAGTCTAAGGCGTCAAAGCCGATGTCCGCCCCAAAGGCAGAGAGTAAGGCAAGGCTCACCGAGGCGGCAGCAGCAGCCTCTGGAGTGAGCGCAGGGCAGTCGGTAGTCGTGGAGGCTGACGACGAGGATTTTGAGGAGTTTACACCCGTTAAAGGCTGATGAAGATACTTAAAATTGAAAAATACAAGGGAAGCACCCTAAGGCTGGAGCTTGAGGACGGCAGGGAGCATTTTATCAGCTCCGAGACCGCATCGGCGATGAATCTTCTTTCCGGCACCGACATTCCCGAGAGTGCGCTGGAGGACCTTCTTCTCGCCGACAAAAAAAGAAAGGCGAGGGAAAGGGCGCTCTATCTTCTTGACGGCAGGGACTATTCCTATGTCGAGCTGTACGAGAAGCTAGAATGCAGCTACGGCGGGGAGGTCGCCTATCAGGTGGTGGATGAGCTTTCCGAAAAGGGTCTTATAAACGACCGCAGATACGCAGAGGAAATCGCAAGAAGGCTTTACGACTCCAAGGGCTACGGCTTCTACCGTGTCAGGGAGGAGCTTAGAAGAAGGGGAATCCCGGAGGCTGTTATAAGCGAGACTCTCGAAAAATACAGCGATCAGACCGAGATAAAAAACAGAATACTAAAAGCAATAAGGTCAAGGTATCCCGGATATCTTTCCGGGGAGAAGGCTGAGCCTGAGGATAGGCATAAGCTCAAGGCTGCGCTTGGCAGGCTGGGCTTTTGCTTTTCGGACATCGACTCCGCCCTCAGGGATATAGACTCCGGGGAGCTTGGCTGTGACGAAGAAGAGGAATAAAATGCCGGTAAGAGTTGGAATGGTATCGCTGGGCTGTCCTAAAAATCTTGTGGACGCCGAGCATATGCTCTACAACCTCCGTGAGGAGGGCTACGAGATAGTCGCCGACGCTGCGCTCTCCGATGTGGTTATAGTAAACACCTGCGGCTTTATCGAGGCAGCCAAGCAGGAGGCTATAGAGACCATCCTGGAGTTCTGCGCCCTGAAGTCGGAGGGGAGGATAAGGGCGGTGATTGTCACCGGCTGTCTCTCCGAAAGATATCGGGACGAGATTAGAAAGGAAATCCCCGAGGTCGACGCCGCCCTGGGGATAGGGGCAAACGAGCATCTGGGGGAGGTCATAAGGCGTGTTCTTGAGGGGGAGGGCGTTAATCTTTACGGAGACAAATACTCCCTCATAATAGACGCAAAAAGGATAATCTCCACCCAGACCTACGCGTATATTAAAATAGCCGAGGGCTGTGACAACTGCTGCACATACTGTGCGATACCCTCAATAAGGGGAAGATACCGCTCAAGAAGGCTTGAGAGCGTCGTGGCGGAGGCTCAGTGGCTGGCTAAGGTCGGCTATAAGGAGATAATACTCGTCGCTCAGGATACTACCAGGTACGGCGAGGATATCTACGGCAGGGGGATGCTCCCCGAGCTTTTAAGAAGGCTTTGCAGGATAGACGGGATAAAGTGGATAAGAACGCTTTACTGCTATCCCGAGAGGATAACCGACGAGCTTATAAGCGTCATAAGCGAGGAGCCACGCTGCGTCAAGTATCTTGACATTCCGATACAGCACTGCAGCGACAAGGTCCTAAAAAGGATGAACAGAAGGTCCACAAAGAAGGAGCTTACCGACCTTATTTTAAAGCTCAGGCAGAGGATTCCCGGAATTATCCTAAGGACGACTCTCATCGCCGGCTTCCCGGGGGAGACCGAGGAGCAGTTCGAGGAGCTGTGCCAGTTCGTAAAGGACATGAGGTTTGACAGGCTGGGCTGCTTTGCCTACTCCATGGAGGAGGGAACGGCGGCGGCAAGGCTGCCTGAGCAACTTGACGAGGAAACAAAGCAGCGCCGTGCCGATATCATCATGCAGGAGCAGCTTCTGCTTCTTGACGGCATGACGGATAAGGATATCGGGAGGACTATAGAGGTCGTCGCCGAGGGGTACGACAGGTACGCCGGCTGTTACTACGGAAGAAGCAGCTCGGAGGCTCCCGATATAGACGGCAAGATATTCTTTAGCTCGGAGTCGCCGGTTGCCGTCGGCGAGTATATAACGGTGAAAATAACCGAGGCTATCGACTACGATTTGTTCGGCGAGGCAGTGCAAGGAGGGAACCGGGATGAATCTTCCGAATAAGCTAACCCTGCTCAGGGTTTTCATGATACCCATCTTCGTGGTTTTCGCCCTCTGGGGCTTTACGCCTGCTAACACGCTTATTGCGCTGGCTGTTTTCTCTCTGGCATCGATTACCGACACCCTTGACGGCAGTATAGCAAGAAAAAAGGGGCTTATTACCGACTTCGGCAAGTTTTTGGACCCCCTTGCGGACAAGGCGCTGGTCATGGCGGCGCTTTTGGTCTTTGTGGAAAAGGGCTGGGTAAGCTCGGTGCCGGTGATGATAATACTATTCAGGGAGTTCATGGTTTCTGCTCTTAGGCTGGTGGTAAAGTCGGGGGACGGCGTTGTGATAGCCGCCGGCTGGTTCGGCAAGCTAAAGACCGCCTTTACCATGCTTGAGATATGCGCTACGCTTCTTCTGCACGGGCTTTTGGAGCTTGGAGTGCTGATTCCGGCCGGAGCCGTGCTTGCGGTGGACACCGTGCTTGTCTGGCTGGCGGCTGTGCTCACTGCGGCGTCCGGGATTCAGTACCTTGTCGCCTACAGGTCGGCAATAGACTGGAAAAAATAGTATTTGGAGGTTTTGGGAGATGAAAAGAGTATTTGCGGTTATTTTTTCGCTTGTAATGGCGCTGGGACTGCTGTCCTCCTGCTCTGACAGCGGGACGGACGGTCTTAGTCACAAGGACCCCGAGTCCTCAGGCTCGGAGTATACGGAGAAGGAGTTGATTGAAGCTATGGGTTTAGGATGGAATCTTGGAAACACGCTTGACGCTCCCGAGGGGGAGACAAGCTGGGGACAGCCCGAAACCACAAGGGAAATGATAGACGCTCTGAAGGAGCTTGGCTTTAACACCATAAGAATACCCACCTCGTGGGGACAGCATAACTCAGGTGCGCCGGACTATATCATCGACGAGGAGTGGATGGACCGTGTGAACACCATCGTCGACTGGGCGCTAGACAACGATATGTTCGTAATCCTCAACTCCCATCACGACAACGACTTCTATTTCCCCTCAGGGGAGCATACAGAGGAGTCGGTCAACTATATCACCAAAATCTGGACTCAGATTGCCGAGAGGTTTAAGGACTACGACCAGCACCTTATCTTCGAGCCGATGAACGAGCCGAGGCTCACTGGAACTCAGTACGAGTGGAACTTTGACGCATCCTCCCCCGAATGCCTCGAGGCTGAAAGCTGCATAAGGCAGTGCAATCAGGCGTGCGTGGATGTCGTAAGGGCGTCGGGAGGAAAAAATGCCGATAGGTATATTCTAGCCTCGACCTACTGCGGCTCGCCGTATTCCGCCCTGTCGGACGCTTATTCTCTGCCCGAGGACCCCTCTAACAAGCTGATGCTCTCTATCCACGCCTACACTCCCTATGATTTGGCGATGAACAAGAGCCTTGCAATCAACGAGTTTACCGACGCTTCAAAGGCGTCTATAGACGATTTCATGGACAAGATATACAATAAGTTTGTAGCAAACGGAGTCCACGCCGTGATAACCGAGTGCGGCTGTACCAACAAGGGCAACGACGAGGACAGGCGTGCCTGGGGAGAGTATTTTGTCTCTAAGGCAAAGTCCTGCGGGATGGCGTGCGTGGTCTGGGACAATGCGCATATAGACGTCGGCGAGGAGTGCTACGGTCTGTTTGACAGGTACAACCTAAAGGTATATGATGAGAGCCTTGCATACTACGAGGGTATGCTTGCAGGTCTTAAATAGGGGACGCCAAAGCCGGCTGCCGCCTTTCTTAGGGAGGGCGGGGCTGGCTTTGTAAAAGACAGGCGGCTACTGCCGTAAAAAGCCGTTTAAACGGGATTTCACAGGGACAAATCGGCAGCCTGAGCTTTAGGATTTAGGCATAATTTAGCTTCATCAGCCGGAAGATTCCGGTTTTAAGGGGGAAGGCAAGTGAAAACAAGGAGCTTCAAGGGCGGGGTGCATCCCGCCGGGGGCAAGGAGATGTCAAGCGGCTCGCAGATTGTAAGGCTGGAGCCTAAGGGGGAGCTTATTTTCCCGATGCTTCAGCACATAGGTGCGCCGGCGACGCCTGCCGTCAAGCCGGGAGACAGGGTGCTTCTAGGAAGCGTCATAGGCAGGGCAAGCGGCTTCGTCTCCTGCAACATAATATCCTCGGTTTCGGGGACGGTGAAGCGTGTCGAGCCTATCGACAACGGCGCCGGGACGATGATAGAGTCTGTCGTCATAGAAAGCGACAGCGAGTACGAGGCTGTTGAGGGCTTCGGCGACCCTAGGGATTACGACAGGCTGTCCAAGGACGAGATAAGAAGGATTATAAGCGAGGCAGGGCTTGTCGGCATGGGAGGCGCAGGCTTTCCCACAAGCGTAAAGCTTGCCGTCAAGGACGATTCGCTGATTGACTATGTAATAGTAAACGGAGCGGAGTGCGAGCCGTACATAACCTGCGACCACAGGCTGATGCTTGAAAGGACGGAAAAGGCCGTCCTCGGGCTTAAGATACTTCTTAGGCTGTTTGAAAACGCCAAGGGAGTCTTTGCTGTTGAAAACAACAAGCCGGACGCTATCGGTGCGCTGGGGGAGGCGGTAAGAGGAAGCAAGAGGATGTATGTCCAGCCGCTCAAGACAAAGTACCCTCAGGGCGGCGAGAGGGTTGTTGTAAACGCCGTCACCGGCAGGAGGCTCAGCTCGAAAAAGCTCCCCTCAGAGCTTGGCTGTGTGGTGGTAAATCTTGCTACCGTCGCCGCAGTGGCGGACGCCGTGGCGTACAGCACGCCCTTAGTATCAAGAATCGTCACCGTGACGGGGGAGGATATCAAGGAGCCGTCAAACTTCGAGGTTCCCCTCGGAACGGCGACCGGCGAGCTTGTCGAGGCTGCCGGGGGCTTTTTGGAGCCTCCCAAGAAGATAATCCTAGGAGGTCCGATGATGGGAAGCTCGGTTTCTGGGCTTAATGTCCCCGTCACAAAGACGACCTCCTGCATACTCTGCCTTAAAAACGACGGAGCAGCCGCCAAAGAGCCGTCAGCCTGTATTCGCTGCGGAAGATGCCTTGATGTCTGCCCGGAGAGGCTTATGCCTGCAAAGCTAAAAGCCCTTGCGGACAGGTTTGACTACGGGGGCTTTGAGAATCTGGGAGGACTTGAGTGCATAGGCTGCGGAAGCTGCACCTACATCTGTCCCGCTAAGAGGAGGCTGTCGCAGTCTATAACGGCAGCCAAGCGCCAGGTTCTGGCGGATAAAAGGGCGGCGGCACAGAAGAGGTCTTTGGAGCCGTCCGGCGGCAAGGAGGGAGAAAAATGAGCCAGCTTTACAATGTCTCGCTCTCCCCGCATATCAGGGCGAAGGACACTACACGGGGAATCATGCTCGATGTTTTGATTGCACTTCTGCCCCCGATGGCGACGGGAGTCTACATATTCGGAATCAGAGCGCTTTTTATAACCCTTCTCAGCGTGGCTAGCTGTGTCGGCTGGGAGCTTTTGTACGAGAAGCTGCTTGGGCTTAAGGTGACGGTGGGCGACCTCAGCGCAGCGGTCACCGGAATGATTCTTGCCATGAACCTTTACTCCAGCGCACCATGGTGGCTCCCGGTTTTAGGGGGAGGCTTTGCTGTCGTGGTGGTAAAGTGCCTTTTCGGCGGACTGGGACAGAACTTTATGAATCCAGCCCTTGCCGCAAGATGCTTTTTGCTGATATCCTTCCCTAAGCTGATGACCGCCTATCCCGCTGTGGACGGCGTCTCGGGAGCTACTCCTCTGGCTGTGATAAAGGACGGCGGAAGCGTTCCCCTTATGACCCTTTTAATAGGCAATCACTCGGGAACGATAGGCGAGACAAGCGCTCTAGCCATACTCATAGGCGCCCTGTATCTCATAATAAGAGGGGTAATAAGGATAAGGATTCCCGCAGTCGTGATTCTTTCAAGCGCCTTGTTTATAGCCGGCTTCGGATTTATCAAGGGGGACGCTGTCACTCCAGAGCTTATACTATCCCATATCCTAGGAGGCGGACTTCTTGCGGGAGCGGTTTTCATGGCGACAGATTATGTCACCGCACCCGTCACCGGATGGGGACAGGTGATATATGCCGCCCTGATAGGCTTTTTGACGGCGTTTATAAGGCTTTTCGGAGGCTCGGCGGAGGGAATGAGCTACGCAATTATCATATCCAACCTTCTCACTCCTCTGATAGAAAAGCTTACTGCGCCCAGGCCCTTCGGTCTTGAGAAAAAGGAGGCGGCAAGGTGAGAAGGATTTTAAAGGACACCGTAAGACTGGTGACGATAACGCTGATAGCCGGAGTGCTTCTCTCGGCGGTATACGCTCTCACCAAGGAGCCTATAGAAAAGGCTCAGCTTGAGGAGCTTCAAAGCTCCTACAGGTCGGTTTTCAGCCAGGCTGCCGGGTTTGAGGAGATTTCGCTATCCGCTCCTATCGAGCTTGACGGCTACTCGTCCACCCTTAATTCCGCCCTTTATGCTCTTGACGGCGAGAATAACATAATAGGAGGGGTCTACTCTGTGACCTCCCACGAGGGCTACGGCGGAGATATAACAGTCTCGATGGGTGTTGACTCCCTTGGCAGGATAACCGGGGTTTTGGTCACCTCGATGAACGAGACGGTGAGCCTGGGCGCAAACTGCCAGGACGAGGAGTGGCTTTCGCAGTTCGTCGGGATATCCTTCGAGACGGGAGCACATTCCGGCGCCCAGTCTGACGGCGGAATCGACGCCATCTCGGGAGCCACCTACACAACCGAAGCGGTCTTAGACGCTGTAAACGCCGGTCTCGGCGTCGCCAGGGGAGAATATTCCGACCTTGTCCCCGGCGTGATATCCTGATGGGAGGCGGTCTTGTGAAAAAAGCTGTAGAGAGGCTTTACAACGGCATCATCAAGGAAAATCCGACATTTGTCCTAATGCTCGGAATGTGCCCGACGCTCG
Organism: Ruminococcus sp. UBA1409; assembly: GCA_002305045.1. Lineage (GTDB taxonomy): Bacteria > Bacillota > Clostridia > Oscillospirales > Ruminococcaceae > Faeciplasma > Faeciplasma avium. Next base: position 107,290 of record DBPX01000022.1, on the reverse strand, counting down.
CCGTCACCACTCAGGCTCTAAACGGCATGGGAATGGGGCTTTCGACCTGCGCCGTTTTGATGATGTCAAACCTGATAATCTCGCTTCTTAGAAAATTCATACCCGACAGCGTGAGGATGCCGGCATATATCGTGGTCGTAGCGTCCTTTGTCACGATAGTAGACCTTTTGATGCAGGCGTATGTCAGGGAACTGTACGGACCCCTCGGGCTGTACATTCCGCTGATAGTTGTAAACTGCATAATCCTCGGCAGAGCGGAGAGCTACGCCTCCAAGAACCCGCCGGCGGCTTCCTTTTTCGACGGTCTTGGAATGGGTCTTGGCTTTACCGTCGCCCTCACGGTGATAGGAGCCGTGAGAGAGCTTCTAGGAAGCGGGACGGTGTTCGGACTCAGGGTTATGCCGGGCGGCTACGAGCCTGTCTCGATAATGGTGCTTGCCCCGGGAGCCTTCTTTGCTCTTTCGGTGCTGACCGCTCTTCAGAACAAGCTGGGAGCGCCCAGCGCAACCAACAAGGGAAGCGCTCACTGCGACGGACGCTGTGCCGGCTGCATGGACAGGTCCTGCTCGATAGGCGCAGAGCTTCGTGAGACCACAAGGGACGGGAGGTCAAGAGGATGAGCGGTATAGCTTCCTGCGTGCTGGGGATAATCTCGGCTGCGCTTGTCAACAATGTTGTTCTTAGCAGATTTTTAGGACTCTGCCCGTTTTTGGGAGTCTCCAAAAAGACCTCGACCGCAGTCGGAATGGGGAGTGCGGTAATAGCGGTAATAGCGGCGTCCTCCTTTGTTACATTTTTGGTGAACAGATACATCTTAGAGAGGCTCGGCTTGGAGTATCTCAGGACGATAGTTTTCATCCTGATTATCGCCGCACTCGTGCAGGCGGTGGAGATAGTCCTCAAAAAGAAGATGCCCTCGCTTTATAAAGCGCTGGGAGTCTATCTTCCGCTTATTACCACCAACTGTGCTGTGCTGGGAGTCGCTATAGACTCCGCACAAAAGGGATACGACCTTGTCAACACCATGATATACTCGGTGGGTACAGCCGTCGGATTTTTGGTGGCGATAGTCATCATGGCAGGAATAAGGGAGAGAATCGAGCATAACGACATCCCAGAGGCGTTTAAGGGTATGCCGATAGTTTTGGTGACCGCAGGGCTGATGGCTATAGCCTTTGTCGGCTTCTCCGGGACCCTTTAAGGAGGTTGGAGCATGGGAATATTGATTGCCGCCGCAGTGATAGCGATAATCTCGGTTGCTGTGGGAGTGCTTTTAGGAGTCCTTAACGACAGGTTCAGGGTGGAAACCGATCCCAGAGAGGAAAAGGTGAGAGCCTGCCTCGCCGGGAGCAACTGCGGAGGCTGCGGCTACGCCGGCTGTGACGCCTACGCAAGCGCAATAGTCCTAGAGGGTGCAGACCCCTCGCTCTGCCCCTCCTCCGACCGTGAGGAGATAGGAAAAATCATGGGAGTAAGCCTTGCTCCCTCCGTCAGGCTGACGGCGTTCGTAAAATGCTCGGGAAGCTGTGCAAAAACCACTCAGGATTACAGCTACTTCGACGAAAAGGACTGCCGCATAGCCTATCTCGCTCCTAGACACGGCGCAAAGAGCTGCTCCTACGGCTGCTGCGGCTTCGGGACCTGCGCTCTTGTCTGCCAGTTTGACGCCATAAGGATAATAGACGGTCTTGCGGTCGTCGACAGGGAGAAGTGCCAGGCGTGCGGGAAGTGCGTAGGCGTATGTCCTAACGGACTTATCGAGCTTATCCCCTATGACGCCTCCTATGCGGTGCGCTGCTCCTCCCACGCAAAGGGCAAGCTGGTAAGGTCTGCCTGCCAGAGCGGCTGTATCGGCTGCGGACTCTGCTCCAGGGTCTGCCCGACCGGGGCTATAAGCGTCGCCGGGAGCCTTGCCAGCATCGACCAGACAAAATGCATAGCCTGCGGGGAGTGCGTCAAAAAGTGCCCCGCCGGCATAATAGTGAAGCTTAATGACAAAGCGGCAGACCTCTTTCAGCCGTCCTAGGAGGGCATTAGCGGCGCTCGCCGTCATAGCGATGCTTTTTTCTGGCTGCGGGAGTCAGAAAAGCAGATTTTCAAGGAGCTTTCCCGAGCTTTTTGACACCGTAGGGACGCTGACCGTCTACTGCGGCTCCCAGGAGGAGTTTGACAGCCTTTACAGCCTCGCTTTAGACGAGCTTACAAGGCTCGACCGCCTTTTTGACATATACAGCGAGGAATCGGGAGGGCTGTCTCAGCTAAACCGGGAAAAAAGCCTCAAGGAGCCGCACGGGGACATCCTGGAGCTTTTGGAGCTTGGAAGGACTATGCATAAGAGCTCCGGGGGTAAGCTTAATATCGCAATCGGCTCGGTTATTTCCTGCTGGCGTGAGGCTAGGGAGCAGGGCGTGCTCCCCGAGGAATCAAGGCTTATTTCCCTGTCAGAGCACTGCGGGATAGACTCTATAGAGCTGTCAAGCGACGAAATTATAATCACCGACCCGGGAGTAAGCCTTGATGTCGGTGCGATTGCAAAGGGCTACGCCTGCGACAAAGCGGCTAAGCTTCTTATCTTGGAGGGTGCTGCGAGCTTTGCCTTAGACCTCGGCGGAAATGTCTTGACCCACGGAAAAAAGCCGGAGGGGGATTGGCAGATAGGAATCAAGGACCCTGACGGCGGGGTTTTGATGGTCCTGGACATGCAGGACGGCTCGGTTGTGACAAGCGGGGACTACGAGCGCTTTTATCTGGTGGACGGAAAGAGATATTCCCACATAATCGACCCCGAGACGCTCTATCCTCCCGAGCTTTACCGCTCGGTGACGGTGATATGCCAAAGCTCGGCATACGCAGACGCCCTCTCGACTGCGCTTTTTTGCATGGAGCTTACGAGCGGCTTAAGGCTTTTGGAGGAATACTCCGCCCGTGCCGTATGGGTATTAGCGGACGGCAGCACGGTCTGCTCATGGGAGTGACCGGCTTTTGGAGTGAGGCGATGGTATGCTGAGCGAAAATCAGAAAAAAAGGCTCAGAGCGGATTTTGCGGTCCTTGCCGCCGTTTTGCTCCTCAGCGCCCTGATGCTTGCTGCGGCGAGGCTTAGAAGGTCTCCCGGGGCTTTGGTTGTGATAGAGGAGAAAGGAGGCACCGCAGCCGTCCTGCCGCTTTATGAGGACGCAAGCCTTGAGCTTGAGGGGAGGCTTACTGTAGTGATAGAAAACGGGTCCGTATACATAACCGGGGCGTGCTGTCCCGACCGCTTCTGTCAAGCCTCCTCTCCGATAAAATACAGCGGCGAGAGCATAATATGCCTGCCGTTTGGGATATCGGTATCCGTTACCGGCGGGGAGGGCGGCTATGACTTTCTCGTTTAGCTCCGGCGGGAGGCTGAGTCCCGCAGGGAGGGCGGCATATCTGGGCGTCACGGCGGCGGCGGCGTTCGGGCTTTCCTATCTCGAGCTTTTGATACCGATGCCGATGCTTCCCGGCGCAAGGCTGGGGCTTGCAAACATAGCGGTGCTGACTGCGATATACCTGGGAGGTCCTAGGGACGGCGTGATACTCCTTATCTCAAGGCTGTTGACGGCGTTTTTGGTGTTCGGGAGCGTGACCTCGCTTATATACAGCCTGGCAGGGGGATGCCTGAGCCTTGCCGGGATGCTGATTGCCATGAGGACTAAAAGTCTCTCTCCCATAGGGGTGAGCATAATAGGCGGAGCGCTTCACAACACCGGGCAGGTTATAGCGGCGGCTGTGCTGATGGGAAGGGGAGCCTTTGGCTACTATCCTATGCTTTTGGCTCTCGGGGCGTTCTCGGGAGCGGTGACCGGCAGTATGGCTGCCGGCGTTCTAAAAGTGCTAAGAGGAAAGAAGGATTAGCCCGGAGGGAGGATATATAATGGACGAGCGGTTTCAAAGGTCGCTCCCGCTTCTTGGAAGGGCGGGGCTTGAGAGGCTTTTTAGCTCCCATGTAGCCGTCTTTGGGATAGGCGGAGTCGGGGGACAGGTCTGCGAGTGCCTTGCAAGGTCGGGCGTGGGGGAGCTTACCCTTTTTGACAGCGACAGGGTGACGGTAACCAATCTCAACCGCCAGATAATCGCCCTTGAGAGCAGTCTGGGCGAGCCTAAGGTGCTGGCGATGAAAAAAAGGCTGCTCGATATAAATCCCGGGATAAAAATTAACGCCGTGGAGGTATTTTATTCTCCCGGCAACGCCGACAGCTACCCTCTTTCGGGGTATGACTGCATAGCCGACTGTATAGACTCGGTGGACTCCAAGCTTGAGCTTATCTCAAGGGCGGACGCCGCCGGAGTCCCGATAATAAGCGCAATGGGAGCCGGAAATAAGCTCGACCCGACACGCCTAAGAGTGGCGGACATCTACTCCACCTCCGTCTGCCCTCTTGCCAGGGTGGTAAGGTCAAGGCTTAAAAGGCTGGGGATAAAGGCTCTTAAAACCGTTTTTTCGGACGAGCCGCCGATAATCCCCTGGGAGGAGCTTAGAGACGAGACAGGGCGAAGAGTCCCGGCGTCCTGCCAGTTCGTGCCGTCGGCGATGGGGATAATAATTGCCCGTGAGATAGTCACGGATATTATAAGCTAAGACTCTTAAAAAGGGGAGGATTGCAGCATAAGGGAGGATTTAATGAGGCTTCTTGGCGAGATAGGACCGTCCTACAGGGAAAGCCTTTTGCCATGGGAAAAGCGGTCGGAGAGGATAAAGAGCCTTTACCAGAGGTATGTATACGGCAGATGGCGTGACAGCTCCGACGAGGAGCTAAGCTATAAGCTTTCGGGAAGCAGCCTTTTACTGACGGTTAAAAGGCTCTCGAGCGGCAAAAGCGTCAGCTTTTCGGCTACAGTCACCCCGCCCGCAGACGGCTCCTACGACTGGAGCGGCGAAAGGCCTGTGGTCATAGGAATGCACAGGGGGATAAGCGAGGAGACCCTCTCAAGGGAGGGGATAGTCGTGATAACCATGGACAATTTCAGCCTTGACATCGCAAAAGACGACTTTTCAAGGCAGGGAGCCTTCTATGAGCTTTACCCCTACGGAAGCAGTCACCGTGAGGCCACCGGCGTTTTGATGGCTTGGGCGTGGGGCTGCTCTAAGCTCCTTGACGCACTTTTTTGCGGTCTTGACGGCGAGCTTGGAGCGTCGGCAAAAAAAGCTGTAGTCACCGGGGTCTCCCGATGGGGGAAGGCGGCGCTTGTCTGCGGGGCGTTTGATAAGAGGTTTTTTGTGACCGCTCCTGTATGCTCGGGAGCGGGAGGAACGGCCTTGTTCGGGGCAAGGTCCACCGGCATAGGCTTTGACTTTTCCGAGCTTGGGATAGACTCCCCGTATGTCTACGGCGAGAACGAGCCTCTTAGCTGCTTGCAGTCTGACGGCGAGAGGGGCTGGTTCAACGACGAATTTTTGAGTCTCAGGGAGGACGATTTCCCCTTTGACCAGCAGCTTTTGTGCTCCCTGACGGGAGGAAACGGAAGATGCCTTTACATGGTCGCCGCCTGCACCGGGGAGGATTGGGTGAACGCTCCCTCTATGTGGTGCTGCTTCGAGCTTACGGCAAGGATTTTTAATAGGCTGGGCTTTGAAAACAGCATAGCCTGCAGCTTCCACACGGCAGGACACGCCCTCATACCTGAGGACGCCGTGAGGCTGTCTGAGCTTCTAAGAACTATCCAGGACGGCGGCAGACTGGAGGGTAAAATGCTGTCCTCACCGTTCTCCGGCGGAAAGAACAACGAGCTGATAAAGAGCATGATAATGGGCCTTTCGTCAAGGGAGCTTCTTTTGGACTAGCCAAGGCTGGCCAGCTGGTCAGCGGGACTAAATAAAGCGGGATAATAAGCGGCCCTGCCGCTGGGGATGGGTAGTCAAACTACACCACCGGGACGGCGGGGCTGCTTTTTAGTATTGTTACTTTTTGCTATTGATTTAAGGGAGGAAAAGTCCTATAATATATTCCGTGTTAGATAAAAAGGGATAAAAGCTTATTGCAAGGAAATGAGGAGTTAATTTGAAAAGAACCGAGCTTAGAAATGTCGCTATAATCGCCCATGTCGACCACGGAAAGACCACCCTTGTGGACGGTATGCTCAGGCAGAGCGGCACCTTCAGAACTAATCAGACGGTCAACGAGCGCGTTATGGACTCTAACGACATAGAGAGGGAAAGGGGAATAACCATTCTCGCAAAGAACACCTCGGTGATGTATAACGGTGTTAAGATTAACATAGTGGACACTCCCGGCCACGCCGACTTCGGCGGAGAGGTCGAGAGAATCTTGAAGATGGTCGACGGAGTAATTCTTCTTGTCGACGCCGCCGAGGGTCCCATGCCGCAGACGAGATTCGTCCTCCAGCACGCTCTGGAGCTGGGGCACCGTATTATTATAGTCATAAACAAAATCGACCGTCCCGACGCCAGGATAGACGAGGTTATAGACGAGTGCTACGAGCTTTTGTTCGACCTCGACGCCAGTGACGAGCAGCTTGAGTCACCGATTCTTTTCTGCTCTGGAAGAGACGGCACCGCCTCAGCCGACCAGAGCGTCCCCGGCGAGGACCTCACTCCACTTTTTGACAAGATACTAGAGTACATACCCGCCCCCGAGGGAGAGCCTGACGAGCCGCTTCAGCTTCTTGTCTCCTCGATAGACTACAACGAGTATGTCGGAAGAATTGCAATAGGAAGGATAGAAAGGGGAAGCATAAGCGTCAACCAGGAGGTCATGATAGGCGACTATCACAACACTAAGAAGGAGTACAGGGGCAGAATAGTCACCCTCTACCAGATAACGGGTCTTGAGCGCACCCCCGTCCAGACGGCTAAGGTCGGCGACATCGTCTGCATAAGCGGAATCGAGAGCATCACAATAGGCGACACCATCTGCGACTCCGGCTGCTACGAGCCGCTCCCCTTTGTAAAAATCAGCGAGCCTACCGTTGAGATGACCTTCTCGGTAAACGACTCCCCCTTTGCCGGCAGGGAGGGCAAGTATGTCACCTCCAGGCACCTTAGGGAGAGGCTTTTCAAGGAGCTTTTAAAGGATGTATCCCTAAGGGTCAGCGAGACCGAGCTTACCGACTCCTTCAAGGTCGCCGGCAGGGGAGAGATGCATCTGTCCATTCTCATAGAGAACATGCGCAGAGAGGGCTACGAGCTGGCGGTCAGCACACCAAGAGTCCTCTACAAGGAGATAGACGGCAGGCTCTGCGAGCCGATAGAGGAGCTGGTGGTGGATGTCCCCGAAAGCTCGGTAGGAGCTGTTATGGAGAAGATGGGCGCAAGAAAGGCTGAGATGGTCTCGATGAATCCGATGGGACAGGGCTCTGCAAACCCAAGAATGAGGGTTGTTTTCCATGTCCCCTCCAGAGGGCTTTTCGGCTATCGCAACGAGTTCCTAACCGACACCAAGGGAGAGGGAATCATGAGCTCAGTATTCCATGAGTACCAGCCCTACAAGGGAGACATCCCGAGAAGGCTCACCGGCTCGCTCGTGGCGTTTGAGTCGGGCGAGGCGGTAACCTACGGGCTTTATAACGCTCAGGAGAGGGGAGCCCTGTTCATAGGCGCCGGCGTGCAGGTCTACGAGGGCATGATAGTGGGAGTCTCCCCCAAGCCGGACGACCTTGTTGTAAATGTCTGTAAGAAAAAGCACCTCACAAATACCCGTGCAAGCGGCTCGGACGACGCTCTAAGGCTAATCCCGCCCAAGGTCATGAGCCTTGAGGACAGCCTTGAGTTCATCTCCGACGACGAGCTTGTAGAGGTCACCCCCAAGAGCATCAGGCTAAGAAAGAGGACTCTTTCAAATGTCCAGCGTGCCAAGGAAAGGGCAAAGCTTTGAGCCTGCCTGGCAGCGATTGCCTGACGGCAGCGGTATCTCTGCCACAGTTTGATAAAGAGGCAAACTCATGCAAAGTGAGCTGTCAGCTTAGCTGACCGATTGATTGCCGGGCAGGTCTTATTAAAGCCTGACACCCACGCACCCCCTAAGATACGGCAGGAGGCTGTCCTCCCCGCTAACCGGCAATCATTCCGCCCCGGCTGAAGCCGGGGCGGCTCACTTTGCATATCCGGGGCGGCTTTGCTCTGTGGGATGGAGCGGTTGGGAGGGCTTTGCTTCGCAGCGGTATTTCGGCTGACGCCGAGTGGCATTGCTTTGCAGTGAAATTCGCCTGACAGCGAGTTAAGCTGCTTCGCAGCCTGGCGGGGAGGCAAGGTCGGTCCTTTAGCCTGCAGGAAGTACAGCCAAAAGAAAAGCACCGTCAGTAATTTGGCGGTGCTTTAATGTTTGACGGTTGAATCCCGCAGAGAGCCAAAAAGACGAACAGCCCGACACTGCTGGGCAAAGCCTGAGCGTTCGGGCTGTAGTGCATCTTTAACTCCTGCCGGCTTTGGCGGCTGACGCCACAAGGGCGGTATCTGCCAAGAGCGGCTAAGACGGCGTCAGCTAAGACCCTGCACTAAGGACAAGGTCCTGCAGTACCTCGTCTAATAAGACAAGACTTCGTCTTAGGCTGCGGGAGCCTCCTCCTGGGATGCGTTAGGACCGAAGTAGTTGATAAGAGAGTTCTGGTCCTGAAGAACATCCATGGTGACATCGTAAAGGAAGGTCATGGTAGTTCCGTCGGTAAGGGTGACATCGACCCAGCTGGAGATGTCAGACTCGCAGACCTCAAGAGTGTAGCTTCCCTCAAGGAGAATGTCCTCGTTAAGGGTGTTGGTCATCTTAAAGCTGCCGGTTTCCTCCTTAGCGTCGTAAGCCCCAATCTCAACGATAGAGGTACCGTACTGGTCGGCGTAGGTGCCGGCAGGCTGAACAGCCGCTCCGCAGGCGGTAAACAGACACATAACCATTACGAAGGCGAGCGCTACAGAAATTAATTTTTTCATTTGAATTAATCCCCCGATATATTTTGTTTTGTCGATTGGAATAATCGCAAGATAATTATAATCCGAAAAGCGGCAGTTGTCAATAAATTATTGTGCTGTTTTATATAACATTGTAATAAATGTACAGTTTTATTTTTTAAATTTGGTGAAATTTCCATGTAAAGAGGCGTTAAAGAGCCGCAGTCAAAGTGCAGAGTGCCGTATTCGGAATCAAATTTCACCGCAGGACTCTAAGCGCCGCCGTTTCGACAGATATTTTTCCCGGCTTGGGCTATTCTTTTCCCTGACCCACCGCCGAGGAGGACATGACGGTGCTCTTGATAAACTGCCTCATGATGTTCTTTCGGGTGATAATCCCGATGAATACTCCGTCGTCGTCGGTCACCGGGACGAAGTTCTGATTCATGGCAAGCTCCAAAAGCTCCTCCATCGAGGCGGTTATCCTAACGGCCCTTGCCGAGTTCTCCCTGAGTATGCTTTTCAGGGACAGCTCCTCGGCGTCATAGATGGAGACTCCGTTGATGTCCTCTGTGCTTCTGTCGAGCATGAACCAAAGAAAATCTCCCTCCGTCACCATCGAGACATACCTTCCGTTCCTTGATATAACAGGGATAGCCGTATATCCGTGGTGCCTCATCTTTTCGAGCGCCTGACGGATAGAGCTGTCCTCATACACATAGGCGACATCCTGTTTGATTGTCAGGAAAAATGCTATATTCATGATTTGCTCCTTTGATTAATCGTTAAAAAGGTTCTGCTTACCCTTTTAGGACCTCCCTTTGTAGGGACTCCCTCAGGGCTTTTGCCACGGGAAGCTAGGCTCCTCCCCCTCGCTTAGGACATACTCCTCAAAGTATTCCTCGAGGCAGAGTCCGCTGTCCCTCACAGCCTTGGCGTATTTCACGCCGACATACCTGTAGTGCCACGGCTCGTAGATATAGCCGGTTATCTCCTCCTTTCCCTTTAGATATCTTAGAATGTAGCCGTACTCCCAGGCGTGCTCCTGGAGCCAGGCAAACTCCTTTGTGTCCTCGAAGGCGGTGTAGGTGTCCCAGTGGTCGGTGTCAATGATGTCAGCTGCAAGACCTGCGTTGTGCTCGCTCCCGCCGGGAGGAGCTATGTTGATAGAGGTGTCGTAGTAGGCCTCGTCGTAGCTCATGCCGCTCTCCATCCGGGAGCTTACATTCCGCTCGAAAAGCCTCTTTTGATAGCTCACCGTCCTGTATGCGGACATCACCTTAAGCTCGATGCCGTCCTGGGCGGCTGCCTCTATCATCTGCCTCATGTACTTGGCGGCGGTTTTTTCCATCTCGTAGCTGCCCTGCACCGTCTCGGTCTCGATTTCGTAGTCCTCCGGCAGAAGATACTGCTTGTTGACAAGGAAGAAAAAGTCGTCCTCCTCGCTGAAGATGTAGCCGTTGTCCGATGCGTCTATGTCAATATCCTCCTTAGCATCCCCGGACTCCCCGCCGACTGATTCGTAGGACGGCTCTTCCTCCTCCAAGGACGGCTCCGGCTCAGACTCCGGCTCAGATTCCGGCTCGGATTCAGATTCCGACTCCGACTCGGATTCAGACTCGGACTCGGGGAGGGTGACATCAGGCTCCAGGGACTCGCTTTCCGAGGGTGCCGTTTCCTCGCTTGAAGCAGGCGAAAAGGCATCGCCAGACCCGCTCTCGGCGCCTTGGTCCGGCTCAGCGGTGATAAGAGCCTCGCCCGATGCTAGGGAATTGCCGCTTCCCGGCGAAGGATGCACTGCCGACCTGCAGCCGGATAGAAGCATCGCCGCCGCTAGGATAAGGGCTGAAGCCCTGGGGTTTATATTCTTCATTTTAATCAAATCCTTTAGAGTATATTTTCGCCAATCACATTTTAGCACATATTTGCTAAGTTGTCCAGACAATTTTTAAAAGTTTTTAGTTAATAAAGCATAAGAAAGGTGGCTTATATGCAAAGACCGGGTTTCAAAAAGAGCATTACGGAGTTTGCGGCAGGAGGGCTTTTCGCCTTTGCGGTGCTGTACGGCGTGGGGCTGACCCTCTTTTTAAAGGGTACGGGAGGTCTTTTCAGGCTTGTGAGCGAGGCGTCGGGAGGCTCGATGGCGCTGTCCTTCCCACAGCTTACGGAGTCCTCGCAGACAGACACGGCGGACTCCGCAGACGGCGGATACCCGGATTACAGCCGGCTTTTTGAGCTCATGGAAGGCGGCGGAGGATATCGCCCTTATCAGAGTCTAGGAGATTCGCCTGCCGAGGCTGAGGACCCCGAGGACCCAAACGAGGAGCCGAAAGAGCCGCTTCCCTATCCTGACGCCCTTAACTCCGACGGCGGCAGGATAATCAGGCGGACCTATAGCTACACTCCCTCCTCGAGCTGTATAGAGCTTCCCGGCGGCGGGATGCTGAGAAACAGCTCCTCGAGCGACATGGAGTACATAAAGGAGCAGTTAGAAAGGGAGCCTGAGCTTGAAATATCCCTTGACGGCTCGCCGCAGGTTATAATTATGCATACTCACACGACAGAATGCTACGAGCCGTACCAAAGGGAGAGCTACGACAGCGAGTTCTCCTCACGCACCACCGAGCTTGACAAGAGCGTCGTCGCCGTCGGCAGGGAGATAGCCGACGCTCTGGAGGCGGCAGGAATCGGAGTTATACACGACACCGCCGTTCACGACTATCCAAGGTACTCTGGAGCCTATGACAGAAGCTCGGAGCGGGTCATAAGCCTTCTTGAGGAGTACCCCACCGTGAAAATAGTCCTTGACATACACAGGGACGCCATGGAGGACTCCGGGGTGAGATACGCTCCCGTCTGCGAGGTCGACGGACGCTCCGCCGCACAGGTCATGATAGTCTGCGGCTGTACAAATGTCCCGAGATACCGCTACAATCTCAGGCTTGCGTCTAAGATACAGTCCAAGCTTGAAAAGGACTATCCCGGACTGACAAGGCCGATTCTTGTAGCCGACAGAAACTACAATCAGGAGCTTACAAAAGGCTCTCTCTTAATTGAGGTCGGCTCAAGCGCCAACTCCCTAGACGAGGCTTTATACGCCGGCAGGCTTGTAGGAATGAGCCTTGGAGAGCTTCTTAGCGAATACTCCTGACAAAAAGGCGGCTTATCTTAGGACCTCCTTGCACGGCGCACAAATTATTACAGGGTACTTGTACACAAAGAAAAAATATGCTATAATCAAGGTCGAATTTCAGGGCTTAGAAGCCATTAACTGAGCGAAAGGACAGGTAAGAGTTTATGAAGGCTGTAATATCGGTTATCGGAAAGGACGCCGTCGGAATCCTCGCCAGGGTTTCTGCGGTCTGTGCAGAGCACAACGCCAATGTCACCGAGGTCACTCAGTCGGTTTTGCAGGATGTCTTTGCTATGGTAATGCTGGTTGACATCTCCGCACTCTCGATACCCTTGGCTGAGCTGTCCGACAGGATGAGCGAGCTTGGGAAGAGCATGGGACTGTCAATCTATGTCATGCATGAGGATATCTTCAACACCATGCACCACATCTAGCCGACGGCGCCGGTTAGGCTTTAAAGCGAAGAGGCTAAATTATAAAGCGCAGGAGCGGCGCTGCAATGCTTACATACGGCACTATAAAGCACCGTGGTGACATTTTGGTGACAGCCAGGGGAATTTTCAGGTCAATTTGGCTGTCCTACTCCTCCTGCCGGGAAGGGATTAAGGATGATTAATTTAAGCGATATACTTGAAACCATCAGAATGATTCAGGACGAATGTCTTGACATCAGGACGATAACCATGGGTATTTCCCTGCTTGACTGCATAGATACCGACATCAGCCGTGCCTGCTCTAAGGTATATGACAAGATAACCCAAAGGGCAAAGGACCTTGTAAGGGTGGGCGAGGAGATAGAAAAGGAGTACGGCATACCGATAATCAACAAGAGGATATCGGTGACGCCTATCGCCATGGTGTCAGCGGCGTGCGAGGGCAGCCCTGTCATGCTGGCAAGGGCTATGGACGAGGCGGCAAGCGCAGTCGGAGTAAATCTAATCGGCGGCTACTCGGCGCTGGTCCAAAAGGGCTTCTCCGCCGGGGACATGAGGCTGATAGAGTCTATCCCGCAGGCACTCAGCGAGACCTCACGGGTGTGCTCCTCGGTAAACATCGGCTCAACAAAGGCAGGAATAAACCTGGACGCCTGCCGTATCATGGGCAGGATAATCAGGCAGACCGCCGAGGCGACCGTTGATTCAAGCTGCTTCGGTGCGGCAAAGCTTGTTGTTTTCTGCAACTCGGTGGACGATAACCCCTTCATGGCGGGAGCCTATCACGGAGTCGGCGAGCCTGACTGCATTATAAATGTCGGAGTCTCGGGTCCGGGAGTGGTAAGAGCCGCACTTGCTAAAAATCCCGGGGCGGACATCAACGAGATATCAAACATAATAAAGACCACCGCCTACAAGATAACAAGGGTGGGTCAGCTTGTCGGAGTGACCGCCTCCCAGAGGCTGGGAGTCCCGTTCGGGATAGTCGACCTCTCGCTCGCTCCCACTCCGCAGGTCGGAGACAGCGTGGCTCATATTCTCGAGGAGATAGGTCTTGAGCAGTGCGGAGCGCCCGGCACGACTGCGGCTCTGGCTCTTCTGAACGACGCCGTCAAAAAGGGCGGAGTCATGGCGTGCTCCTCGGTAGGAGGGCTTTCGGGAGCCTTCATACCCGTCTCGGAGGATTCAGGGATGATAGCCGCCGCAAAGAGCGGAGCGCTGTGCATAGAAAAGCTCGAGGCGATGACGGCTGTATGCTCGGTGGGACTTGATATGATAGTCCTCCCCGGCGATACCTCGGCTGACACCATCGCCGCAATAATAGCAGACGAGGCGGCAATAGGCATGGTGAACTCAAAGACCACCGCAGTAAGGGTTATTCCCGCTATAGGAAGGGATGTCGGCGAGGAGCTTGACTGGGGCGGTCTGTTTGGCTGCGGACCCGTCATGAGGGTGAATAAAATGTCCCCCTCCAAGTTTATAAGCCGTGGCGGTCAGATTCCCGCTCCGCTTCACAGCCTCAAGAACTAAAAAGGGAGCTGGTTTTTATCATTACGGTAAGAGAGGCTCTGCCAAAGGACGCCGTCAGGATATCAGAGATATACGACTACTATGTAAAGCACACCGCAGTCTCCTTTGAATACCTCTCGCCGACCCCGGAGGAGATTCTTTCAAGGATGGAAAAAACGGTGAAGAAATACCCCTATTTTGTCGCCGTGAGGGACGGCAGGGTGGAGGGATACTGCTACGCCGGAGCATTTGTCGGCAGGGCGGCCTACGACTGGTGCTGTGAGCTTAGCATATATCTTGACAGGGAGGCTGTCGGTCTCGGCATCGGCAGACTTCTGTACGGGGTGATGGAGGCGGCTCTTTTGAAAATGGGGATTGTGAGCCTGTTTGCCTGCGTCGGAGTCCCAAGCCCTGCGGACGAGTATTTAACCGACAACAGCCTGAGCTTTCATAGGCATATGGGCTTTGCCGCCGTGGGGGAGTTTAAGGCCTGCGGCAGGAAGTTCGGAAGATGGTACGATATGGTCTGGATGGAAAAAAGGATAGCTCCTAGGAGGGAGGACCAGCCGCCCGTCATGCCGTATAAGAGGGAGCTTCCGTGGAAATAAGAGATAATACAGCGTCCCTAGCTTAGGGGGACGCTGTTTTTTCTCCCCGACGAAATGGGCGGCGAGAGTCCCATATATCGGTTTAAATCCGGGTAAAACACTATATTTAGTGTCTACAGACGAAAAGTCCCGCTTATTTTACAGCCTTCGACAGGCGGCTTAAAAATATTTTTCAGAGTTTTTGTTCATCTATCCAAAGATTGGAAAAATTGATGAAATGCCTTGATTAATTTCGGCGTGTATGTTAAAATATGGAAAAGACAGATAAAAGAGCGGATAACGCCTCGTTTAATCTGAAAGCCAAAAATAAAGCTACAGGAAAGGATAGATGAAAATGTCAAAAAAGCTGAAGGTGCTTATCGGTGACAACACAAAGGAGTTCGGTCTGAGATGCGCCGCCGAGCTGAGGGCTGCGGGATTTTTCTGCCTGGTGAGGCCGAAGGAGGGTCCCGCCGTCTACGAGGGCTGTATGCAGGAGTCCCCGGATGTAGTGGTCGCCGAGCTGTGGATGCCCGGCATGGACGCAATAGAGCTTATGAGAAGGCTCTCAAAGTCCCAGTCAAGACGCCCGGTGTTCATAATAACCGCCCCCTGCGAGAACGAGTTTGCCCTCAGGCAGGTTATGCAGGAGGGAGCCGCCTACTACCTTGTGAGGCCGTTTGAGCCGAGGCTGTTAAAGGAGAGGATAAGCCAGCTTTTAGGCTTTGACATAGGCTCCGGCTCGAGGGGGACCTCGGTCACGGGAGAGGTCCCGGATATCGAGCTTGTCGTCACCGAGATGATACACAGGCTGGGCGTCCCGGCGCATATAAAGGGGTATCACTATCTCAGGAGGGCGATAATCCACTCGGTTTCGGACCCGGATATGCTGGAGAGGGTGACAAAGCTGATGTATCCCACGGTCGCCAAGGAGTTCTCCACCACGCCCTCAAGGGTGGAAAGGGCGATACGCCACGCAATCGAGATAGCCTGGGACCGTGGAGATGTCGAGACGCTAAACTCCTTCTTCGGCTATACCGTCAACACCGGCAAGGGCAAGCCGACAAACAGCGAGTTTATCGCCCTGATAGTCGACAGGATACGGCTCAAATACAGCCTAGGAAGAGGCTTTTCTTCCCACGAAGAGCTTGCCGTGCCGTCGGCGGGGAAGGGCGTATAGCAGGGAAATAAGCGAGCCCAGCCTGCGCTCTCGCTTCCTTAAAAAATCCGTTTGTAAGGAAAGAATAAAATACAAAGGCTTTAGGCCGCCCTTTTCAAAAGGCGGCGGTGGGTCCAAAAAGACGCCGTCATTAGGGCGGCGCTCCTTGTGTCCTTCGCAGAGGACGAAGCCTTAGCCAAAGGATAGCGCAGGAGCGGAGCCCTCGCCGGGGGTCCCCAATGCGGCTAATGCGCCGCATAAAGCAGATTACATATTAGTCCTTTTGAAGGGAGTAAGCTTACTTACTCCCTTTATTTTACATGGATTATTCAGAAAACTATTATTTGTTCATAATAAATTTACAAATTCCTATACAAATATCCTTGCATTATCACTTAAGACGTGATATACTTATGTTGTAACAGGTGTAGAGCTTGTAGTAACAATTATGATCGGAGACAAAATAATGTATGATTGTTTTAATGGACTTATTATAAAATGGTTGCAGAAAGTTACACAGATTTGGAGGGGTAGAATAAAGACAGTTTATTTATGCGCATAGATTGGGAAAAATGATTGTCAATTTGTGCGCTTCCTGAAAACAATAGCATAGTTATTTAATGTATTGTAAAGGAGATATATATATGAATAGAATAATAACTGTAATTTTGACCTTTACTCTTTTAATGTCGGTCTGGCTTATACCAAGTTCAAATATGGTCGCTTTTGAAGAAGCTACCGACACAAATGTAAATCTAGCTGTTTTATCTGATGAACTGCAGGAGCTAGAAAACGAAGCGAATGAGAAATACAACGAATTACTGAATGAATGGTCGGAAAACTCCCAGTTTGTTACTGAATCAAATGTTAATTATCCTGATTTTTATGGAGGAGCCTACATTAATAATGAAAAGGAGCTAGTAATTCAGGTAACCTATCTTGATGACAGCATTGAAGAATATTTTGGAAGCATCATCAACCTCACAAATGTGGTGTTTGAGGAGGTAAGCTACTCTTTTAACGAGCTTAAGCAGGCACATGGTGAAATAGTAGAAAAAATGAACCCAAATTCTTCAGATTTGCTTATATCAAGCATTGCAGGTGTTGGGATTTCCTTCCCTGACAATTCAGTTAGTTTATATGTTGTCACCTCAGATGCAGTTGCAAAAACTAGCGCTTTTAATAATCAAGTTAGGGATAACATATCAGATTTTGAGAATATTAAAATAATTTCAACACCTGGGAAGGATGCTACTGTTGCTGATTTGGAACCAGGGGCTGAAATTACAGATTCAGGATATACCAGAAGCGCAGGATTTTGGGCAAGAAATGCAAATGGGGATCTTGGAATTATCACCGCTCCTCATTCTTCAATTTCTCAAGGAGACACCATATGGGTAGGCACAACAGTTTTTGGAACTGCCTCAACACCCTATTTCTCTGGGAGCGTTGATGCGGTGTTTGTTGAGAGGACTAATGCTAATTTTTCTGCTACAAGGTATATTTCTGGATGGAATTTTAATTTAATATCAGGCACCTATACAACTCTTGCAGTAGGCTCAACCACTTATTCTAAAGGAAAAGCAACGGGGTGCAAGAGCGGAGTTATAGTCGATACTAATTACACCACATCGTATAATATTAGTGATTGTGTTGTCACTAGCGCAACTTGTGATTCAGGCGATAGTGGTGGCATCGTTGCAGGAGGAGGCTCATCTTCAAGCCGGCGTGTTGCAGGAATAATGACCGGCAAACAAGGAGGCACAAATTATATCATTTATGTAAAGGCGGCTAATATCATATCCACCCTTGGTATTACAGTTTACTGATTTTATATAGGAGGTTGATTAACTTGTTACATAGGCTCTTAATTCTGACGGCTCTGGCTGTCCTGACGGTATTTTCATCCGGGTGCGGCGCAAAGGAGGACTATCCCTGGGGCGTACATAAAAGCGACATCGCCGTTGCAGCCGGGCAGGAGGTAGGCGTTAAAATGCAGGAGGGAAGCCTCACCAAAACCGGGGCGGAGTTCATAGTTTTTAACAGCGGCGAGGAGGATATATACCTGGGCGTTGAGTTTTTCCTTCAGATTTATGACGGCGGAGACTGGTGCGACATCGAGGGAAATGCCGTCGACTGGACGCTTGAGCAGATGTTTATTACCCCCGGCGGCGAGGCGTCGCAGGTGGTCAGCTGGGATAATATGTACGGCGAGCTTCCCGAGGGCAGGTACAGATTCGTAAAAAGCGTAGCCATAGGAGATTCGAACGAGCACTATGCCTGCGAATTTGAGATAAAGGATTGACGGCGAGAGATAAGCTGCGGCTGTCAAGAAGCGCACGCAGATAAGGAAAGCCCCGATAGCTGTACCGGCGTACCACGAGAGGCTTCTGACGCAATAGGCAAAAATGCATTCACAGGGCCGTTTTTCGGCTCTGTGAATAACACAATCGTTTTGTCGATTTAATAAAAACTAATAAATCCACATTTTTGCGGTGAGTGGGCAGAAACACACCGTGTTTCAACCCACGCAATAATAAACCCGAATTTTTGCGGTGCGTGGGGTTTATCGACAGACAAGCAGGGGAGCCATTCGCTGTCTTTGAGTATTGACAACCGGCGGGAAATCTGATATACTAATCAAAACGGCTTCCGATTCTAGGAGGGTCTCGGATTTTGCCGGTACGGTGACGCCGCCGGGATTTTTCCGCAGTCTGCCGCCCTGTGGGCGCTTGGCTGCTTATCTTTAGGGTCTTGCCGTGCGGCAGGATTTTTTTGTGAGTATAAAAAGGAGGTAAGCATGAACCAGCCTGTTATAATCGGCTTTTCCAATCCTAAGGACAGCTCCCTGAGGACGGCGCTTGAGCTTATGTCGGCAGAGGGCTTGATTACTGCTTCCAATTCTAAAAAATATCTTATTTTACCCGGTCTTTGCGATGTCCATGTTCATTTCAGAGAGCCGGGCTTTTCTTATAAGGAGACAATAGCCACCGGCTCGAGGTCTGCCGCTGCGGGAGGCTTCACCGATGTCATGACCATGCCGAATCTTAACCCCGTGCCGGACTGCAAGGAAAATCTTGACATTCAGCTTGAGCTTATAAAGAGGGACGCTGTGATAGGAGTCCATCCCTACGCCTCCATAACCGAGGGCGAAAGGGGCGCAAGGCTTTCTAGGATGGAGGAGCTGTCCCCCTATGTGAGGGCGTTTTCCGACGACGGCAGGGGCGTTCAGGACGGCGAGCTTATGCTAGAGGCCATGAAAAGGGTCAAGGAGCTTGACAGGGTGCTGGCGGCTCACTGCGAGCAGTTAAGCCTTCTTTGCGGCGGCTACATCCATGACGGCGAGTATGCGAAAAGACATTCGCACCTAGGGATATCCTCGGAGAGCGAGTACGCCCAGATAGCAAGGGATTTAGAGCTTGCCGCAAAGACCGGGGTAAAGTACCATGTCTGCCATATATCTGCGGCTAAAAGCGTCGAGCTGATAAGGCAGGCGAAGCGCTCCGGGGTGGATGTAAGCTGCGAGACCGCTCCGCACTATCTGTTCTTCTGCGAGGACGAGCTTCGGGAGGACGGCAGCTTCAAGATGAATCCTCCGCTTCGCTCAGCCTCTGACAGAGAGGCTCTTCTGGAGGGGGCGGCAGACGGCACTATCGACATGATAGCGACCGACCATGCTCCCCACAGCAGCGAGGAGAAGTCAAGAGGCCTTAGGGACAGCCTTATGGGGGTGGTCGGGCTTGAGACAGCCTTTGCAGCCTCCTACTCCATGCTGGTGGAAAACGGCATTGTAAGCCTTGAGAGGCTTTACGAGCTTCTTTGCAAAAACCCAAGGGAGCGCTTCGGGATAGAGCCGTGCGGCGCCGCTGTGTTCGAGCTGGGGGTCCCCTATACCGTCATCCCGGAGAGGTTTGTCACAAAGGGGAGGGCTACTCCCTTTGACGGAGCCACGCTGGGAGCACGCTGTATAATGACCGTGATAGATGATAAAGCGGTGTATAAAGCCCCCGGACTCTCGGGGTGTGAGGACAATAACGATTTCTGGAGGATATGAAAATGGCAAAAAGAACCGACTTAAAGAAGATAATGATAATCGGCTCTGGACCGATAGTTATAGGTCAGGCGGCGGAGTTTGACTATGCCGGAACGCAGGCGTGTCTTGCCCTCAAGGAGGAGGGCTACGAGGTGGTTTTGTGCAACTCCAACCCTGCTACAATCATGACCGACACCTCGATAGCCGACAAGGTCTACATGGAGCCGCTCACCCTTGAATACATCGCAAAGATACTCCGCTACGAGAGACCTAACGCCATCATCCCCGGAATAGGCGGGCAGACAGGTCTTAACATGGCCATACAGCTCGAGAAAAAGGGAGTCCTCAAGGAGTGCCAGGTCGAGCTTTTGGGAACAAGAAGTTCCTCGATAGAGCAGGCTGAGGACAGGGAGCAGTTTAAGGAGCTTTGCCGCTCGATAGGCGAGCCGACGATTCCCTCCGAGATATCCTACAGCATAGACGAGGCTAAAAAAGCGGCTGACGATATAGGCTATCCAGTGGTTTTAAGACCCGCTTTTACCCTTGGAGGTACCGGCGGAGGCTTTGCAAACAGCGAGGAGGAGCTAATAGAGATAGCTCAGAACGCCTTTAAGCTCTCACCCGTGCATCAGGTGCTGATAGAAAAGAGCGTCAAGGGCTACAAGGAGATAGAGTTCGAGATGATGCGTGACGGCGAGGACAATGTCATCACCATCTGCGGAATGGAGAATGTAGACCCGGTCGGAGTCCACACCGGCGACTCGATAGTAGTAGCCCCGATAATGACCCTCAACGACGCCGACCTTAAAATGCTGAACGACTCCGCCGTCAAGCTAATAAGAGCGCTTAAAATCGAGGGCGGCTGCAATGTTCAGTTCGCACTCTCGCCTAATTCCAGCGAATACTATCTAATTGAGGTCAACCCCAGGGTGTCCCGCTCCTCGGCGCTTGCCTCAAAGGCGAGCGGCTATCCTATCGCAAGGGTGACGGCTAAGATTGCCGTCGGCATGACCCTCGACGAGATAAAGCTGGCTAACACCACTGCGGCAAGGGAGCCGTATCTTGACTATGTGGTTGCAAAGCTCCCAAGATTCCCGTTTGACAAGTTTGCCTCGGCTTCAAACAAGCTGGGCACCCAGATGAAGGCTACGGGAGAGGTAATGGGCATAGGCTCGACGCTGGAGGAGTGCCTTCTTAAGTCTGTAAGATGCCTCGAGACGGGCTGCTGCCACTTCCACATTCCAAAGTTTGACGGTATGTCTAAGGAGGAGCTTTTTGACTACCTCTCGGATTTCAGGGACGACGGAATCTTCGCAGTAGCTCAGCTTCTAAGGCTGGGAGCAGGGATAGACGAGCTTTACAGGCTCACCATGATAACCCCTTACTTCCTGGAGGCGATAAAAAGAATAGTCAACTTCGAGAAGACCATAAAGGAAGCCAAGGGGAGCGTCGAGGTATTAAGACAGGCTAAGGCTCTTGGCTTTGGGGACAGGTATATAGCCGAGCTTTGGCAAATCAAGGAAAAAGAGGTCTTTGAGCTAAGAAGGGATAACGGCATAATGCCGATATACCGCATGGCGGACACCTTCCATACCGACGCCTACATCCCCTACTTTTACTCCTCCTACCAGGGAGAAAACCGCTCCAGGCTCTCAGACAGGAAGAAGATAGTCGTCCTGGGAGCGGGACCGATAAGAATCGGACAGGGAGTCGAGTTTGACTACTCCACCGTCCACGCCGTCACTACGATTAGACGCTCGGGCTACGAGGCGATTATAATAAACAACAACCCCGAGACCGTCTCGACAGACTACACCACCTCGGACAAGCTCTACTTCGAGCCGCTCACAACCGAGGATGTCATGAATATCATCGAGTTTGAAAAGCCGCAGGGAGTTATAGCCTCTTTAGGCGGGCAGACCGCAATTAACCTCGCCCAGCCGCTTCACGACAGGGGAGTTAAGATAATAGGCACGGACTGCGACGCCATAGACCGTGCTGAAAACAGGGACAGCTTTGAAAAGCTGCTTTTGGAGCTTGGAATCCCGCAGCCTAAGGGCAAGGCGGTGACAAGCGTCGAGGAGGGAGTCAGAGCAGCGTCTGAGATAGGCTACCCGGTGCTTGTAAGACCCTCCTTTGTCTTAGGCGGACGGGCAATGCAGATAGTCGCCAACGAGGAGCAGCTAAGAAGATACCTAAAGAGCGCAGTCGAGATAGACAAGGACAAGCCGGTGCTTGTTGACAAGTATATAATCGGCAAGGAGGTCGAGGTCGACGCCATATGCGACGGCAGGGATGTCTTTGTCCCCGGAATAATGGAGCTTGTAGAGCGCACCGGAATCCACTCCGGCGACTCCATAAGCGTTTATCCCGCCTTCAGCATCTCGGACAGGGTAAAGGGCATAATCCTCCAGTACGCAAAGAGGCTTGGAATAGGAATCGGGATAATAGGTCTTTACAATATCCAGTTTATAGTCGACAAGGACGACAATGTATTTATAATCGAGGTCAACCCCAGGTCCTCAAGGACGGTTCCGTTCCTCTCAAAGGCGACCGGCTACAGCCTTGCGGACATCGCCACCGAGGTGATACTCGGCAGGTCCTTAAAGGAGCAGGGGATATTCGGTATATACCCCGAGGAGAAAAAGCGCTGGTTTGTCAAGGTGCCGGTATTCTCCTTCTCCAAGATAAGAGGGCTTGACGCCTATCTTTCCCCCGAGATGAAGTCCACCGGCGAGGCTATAGGCTATGACGACAAGCTAAACCGTGCTCTTTACAAGGCGCTTCAGGCGTCGGGCATGAGGCTTACAAACTACGGAACTGTTTTTGCCACGATAGCCGACAAGGACAAGGAGGAGGCTCTGCCGCTGATAAGAAGATTTTACAACCTCGGCTTTAACATCGAGGCGACAAGCGGCACGGCTGCCTTCCTCAAGAAAAACGGTATCAGGACAAGGGTGATCGCCAAGTTTTCGGACGGAAGCGACGAGCTTGCGGAGCTTCTCAGGCAGGGACATATAGCCTATGTCATAAACACGGCGGACATCGGCTCAGAGGGTCAGGCAAGCGACGGCTACAGGATAAGGACTCTTTGCACCGAGAACAACATCACTGTATTTACCGCTCTTGACACCGTCAGGGTGCTCCTTGATGTCCTTGAGGAGACCACTATAACCGTCTCGACTATAGACTCAAAATAGGAGGGCTTTATGAAGCAGCTTATTTACACGGTGGAGGAAAATATCCCGATAGCCCGTGAGGTCTACAAAATGACCCTTCTTGGCGACACCTCGCCGATAACCCGTCCCGGGCAGTTTGTAAACCTAAGGCTGGACGGCTTCTATCTCAGAAGGCCCATATCCGTCTGCGACTGCGAGGACGGAAGGCTCACCATAATCTACAAGGTGGTCGGGCAGGGTACAAAAAGCCTTAGCCTTATTGCCCCGGGGACGGCTGTAGATACCCTCAGCGGCCTAGGAAACGGCTACAGCCTTGAAAAAAGCGGGGAGAGCCCGCTTCTTGTCGGAGGGGGAGTCGGAGTGCCGCCCTTGTACCTCCTTGCAAAAAGGCTTATAGAAAAGGGCTGCCGGGTCAGCTGCGTGCTTGGCTTTAACTCGGCTGAGGATGTCTTTTACGAGGAGGAATTTAGCCGTCTGGGAGCTGGCGTAACCGTCATGACGGCGGACGGCAGCTACGGCGGTCACGGCTTTGTCACCGACGCTATACCCGGCCTATCCTACAGCTTCTTTTACAGCTGCGGGCCGGAGGCTATGTTTAGAGCCATGCACGGCGTCATGAGGACTTCGGGTCAGTACAGCTTCGAGGAGAGAATGGGCTGCGGCTTCGGGGCGTGCATGGGCTGCTCCTGCAAAACCGTTACAGGCTTTAAGAGAATCTGCCGGGAGGGTCCCGTCATGGACTCCTCCGATATAATCTGGGACAGGGGGTAAGGGAATGGAAAACAGGCTTAAAACCACTCTTTGCGGGATAGAGCTTGACAATCCCGTGATACCCGCAAGCGGGACCTTTGGCTACGGCTACGAGTTTGCCGAGCTTTACGATATCAATATCCTAGGGAGCTTCTCGTTTAAGGGGACGACTAAGGACCCAAGATTCGGAAACCCCACCCCGAGAATCGCCGAGTGCAGCATGGGGATGATAAACTCGGTCGGGCTTCAGAATCCCGGAGTGGAAAGGGTTATATCCGAGGAGATGCCACGGCTCAGGGAGGTATTTTCAAAAAAGGTGATGGCGAATGTCAGCGGCTTTTCTTTAGAGGACTATGCCTACACCTGCCAAAGGCTGGACGGCTGCCCGGAGGTGGGCTGGCTGGAGGTCAACATAAGCTGTCCCAATGTACACGGCGGAGGGATGAGCTTCGGGGTCAGCCCTGAGGCTGCCGCAAGCGTCACGAGGGCGGTAAGGGCGGTGACAAAAAAGCCGGTCATAGTAAAGCTCTCACCTAATGTTACGGACATAGTGCCAATTGCAAGGGCGTGCGAGGACGCCGGAGCAGACGGACTTAGCCTTATAAACACCCTTCTTGGCATGAGGATAGATTTAAGGACCAAAAGGCCTGTCAT
The DNA here is from genome assembly GCA_002305045.1 of Ruminococcus sp. UBA1409. Lineage (GTDB taxonomy): Bacteria > Bacillota > Clostridia > Oscillospirales > Ruminococcaceae > Faeciplasma > Faeciplasma avium. Next base: position 82,991 of record DBPX01000022.1, on the reverse strand, counting down.
AGCAAACAAAATGGGCGGCTTCTCCGGCCCGGCGATATTCCCGGTGGCGCTTAGGATGGTCTATCAGGTATACGAGGCGGTTAAAATCCCGGTGGTCGGAATGGGCGGAGTGTCCTCGGCCAGGGATGTAATAGAGATGATGCTGGCAGGAGCCACGGCGGTCGAGATAGGGACTCAGAACCTTGTCGAGCCTTGCTGTGCAAAAAGGATAATCGAGGAGCTTCCCTCGGTGATGGACAGCCTTGGCATTTCAAGGCTTGAGGATATTATAGGAGGTGCTCACAATGGGTAAGGATGTAATAGTTGCGTGCGATTTTCCGTCTAGGGAAAGGGTGATGTCCTTTTTGGAGCTTTTCAAGGGGAGAAAGCCGTTTGTCAAAATCGGGATGGAGCTTTTTTACGCCGAGGGACCTGATATCGTCAGGGAGATTAAAAAAAGAGGTCATAAGATATTTCTGGATCTAAAGCTCCACGACATCCCGAACACCGTTAAAAAGGCGATGAGCGTTTTAAGCGGGCTGGAGGTCGACATGACAAACCTCCACGCAGCCGGGACTCAGGAGATGATGAGGGCGGCTTTGGAGGGGCTTACCCGTCCCGACGGCACAAGACCGCTTCTTATTGCGGTGACTCAGCTCACCTCCACCGACCAGGAGTCGATGGAAAGGGACATTCTCATAAAGGAGCCTATCGACCAGGTTGTCATGCACTACGCAAAAACTGCGGCGGACTGCGGGCTTGACGGCGTTGTGTGCTCTCCGCTGGAGTCCGGCAAGGTACACTCAGTATGCTCTGACAGCTTTTTAACGGTTACTCCGGGAGTCAGATTCGCAGACGGCGACATAGGCGACCAGAAAAGGGTGATGACCCCGGCTCAGGCAAAGCTCGCCGGCTCTGACTATATAGTGGTAGGACGGCCCATAACCGCAGCCTCTGACCCTGTGGAGGCATACGAGCGGTGCATAAGGGGGTTTGTAGACTGAGGGAGGAATTAGGATGAAGGATTACAAGAAGGAATTTATTGATTTTTTGGTTGAGGCGAATGTTTTAAAGTTCGGAGACTTCATAGCAAAGAGCGGCAGAAGGATACCCTATTTCATAAACGCCGGCGAGATAAAGACCGGCGCACAGATTAGAAGGCTGGGCGGCTTCTACGCAAAAGCATACACCGAGGGTCTGGGAGATAAAAGGACGGTGCTGTACGGTCCTGCCTACAAGGGAATCTCAATAGCGGTGAGTGCGGCTCAGGCGCTCTCAGAAAAGGGGCTTGACCTTCCCTTCTTCTTCAACCGCAAGGAGGCAAAGGACCACGGCGAGGGCGGAATCTTCGTCGGGTATGTCCCTAAGCCGGGCGAGGAGGTAGTAATTACCGAGGATGTAATTACCGCAGGCACAGCCATAAGAGAGAGCATGGAGATTCTGTCCCGTCTTGAGGGGGTTAAGGTTGCCGCCACCCTTATAATGGTCGACAGGAAGGAAAGAGGAAGGACCCAAAAGGGCGCCATGCAGGAAATAGAGGAGGAGTTCGGCTTCCCGGTCTACTCTATAGTCGATGTTTTTGACATAATCGAGTATCTAGAGGCAAAGGGCGGCATGGGCGAGGACATAAACAGGATTAGGGACTATCTTTCGGTTTACGGAGCGGCAGAATGAGAAATCTTATAAACATACTCGATTTTTCGGTGGAGGAAATAGACAGGCTGATAGATGTGGCGGACGATATAATTAAAAATCCCGAGAGCTACAGCGAGGTCTGCCGGCATAAAATCCTTGCGACCCTGTTCTACGAGCCGTCCACCAGAACAAGGCTGAGCTTTGAGTCAGCCATGCTGTCTCTGGGAGGAAGCGTTCTTGGCTTCTCGGAGGCAGGCTCAAGCTCCGCCTCAAAGGGCGAAAGCGTCGCCGACACCGCAACCATGGTCTCAGCCTATTCCGACATAGTGGTGATGAGGCATCCCAAGGAGGGCGCCCCGATAGTCGCCGCACAGCATTCAAGCGTCCCGGTTATAAACGCCGGGGACGGCGGGCATTACCATCCCACCCAGACCCTGACCGACCTTATGACCATAAGGCATGAAAAGGGCAGGCTTGACAATCTCACTATCGGACTCTGCGGGGACCTCAAGTTCGGCAGGACGGTACACTCCCTCATAAGCGCAATGTCGAGGTACAGCGGCGTGAAATTCGTGCTTATCTCCCCGGAGGAGCTAAGGCTTCCCGGCTTTGTCAAGTACGAGTACATCGAGAAAAAGGGGATAGAGTTTGTTCAGTGCCAGTCCCTGGAGGAGGCGATACCCAGCCTTGATGTCCTTTACATGACAAGGATACAAAGGGAGAGGTTTGTAAGCGACGACGAGTACCTAAGGCTCAAGGATACCTACATCCTCACCGAGGACAAGATGAGGCTCGCAGGCAGTGACATGATAGTAATGCATCCGCTTCCCAGGGTCAACGAGATATCCGTCGCCGTCGACAGCGACAGCAGGGCGTGCTACTTCAAGCAGGCAAAGTACGGCAGGTACATCAGGATGGCTCTTATCATGAAGCTCTTAGGGCTTATCAAGGACGACGCCGCACCGGCTCCCCGTGAAAGCGAGGAGGAGATAGTCTACAACCGCTTCAGGTGCAGGAACACAAGGTGCATAACCTCGGTGGAGCAGGAGCTTGTGCAGGCGTTTAAGCTTACTGATAAAGAAAACGGGATTTACCGCTGCGTCTATTGTGAGACTCGACAAAATTAGCGATTTTAGGGCTATCTGCTTGACGGTAGATTAAATATTTGTTATACTCTAAGTAGGAAAAAACGACCTGTCAAGCGGCTTTGCGGGCTGTGCGGGGAGCTGCGGGAGGGCGCTTAGCCCGGCGTCTGCGGCACCCCTGGGCTCTTGCTCCCGTCTGTCAGGAGGACATTTTAATATCGGAGCGTCCTGTTTCGGGAGGCTTCGACAGTCTTTTTTATTTACCCGGATTTTGAAAGGATGGCGAAGGGATGAAAAAGGTCGGCATAGTTATGGGAAGCGACAGTGACCTTCCAATCGTTGAGAAGGCTATTGATACCCTTGCCTCGCTTAAGGTTCCGTATGAGGTTCATGTATACTCTGCACACAGGACCCCGGACCAGGCGAGGGATTTTGCACGCTCAGCCAAGGAAAACGGCTTCGGAGTCATAATTGCGGCGGCGGGAATGGCAGCGCATCTTGCCGGAGCTATCGCCGCCAACACGGTGCTGCCGGTTATCGGCATACCCTGCAAATCCTCTGTGCTCGACGGCGTGGACGCTCTTTTATCCACCGTTATGATGCCTCCCGGAATGCCGGTGGCTACGGTCGGGATAAATGCCGGCGTCAACGCCGCTCTGCTTTCGGCGCAGATTCTGGCTCTTGAGGACGGCGAGCTTAGCGACAGGCTGGCAAAAAAGCGTTCGGAGGACTCTTATAAGGTCCTAAAAAAGAATGAGGACATAGAAAAAAGATTTTCCAGTCAATAAGCCGCAAAATCAGGCTGTAAAGGACCGAGGCGGCTCTTGGCACCGGCGACCGCCGTCCCCAGCCTCCCCTCCGGGGAGGCTGGGGGTATGCCGCAGAAAAGCCGGCTCGTGCGGCTCCCCGAAAAATACGGGGGGGGGTATCGGCGTCAAAGGCTCATGCCGCCAAGCCCCGCTCCCCTGTGATGTGGGGTGGAGCTGCAATGTGACGGCGTTTATCTCTCCCGAGGGACCCGCTCCCCTGTGATGTGGGGTGGAGGCGGATGGGAGGTCGGCGACATCATCTCGACTGCCCTGCTCCCCTGTGAGGGAGCGGGGAAAAAGAGCCAGGGCGTCCCGAGCGGGAGCGCCGCCAGGTGTAAAGAGCCTTTGACGCCTGCCTGCTTCGCCGCCGGGCGGCTCGGGGCGGGACGGGCGTTTCCGGGGCGGTGAGCCCGGGCGGAAGGCTTTGTGCGGGGCTTTGGAGCCGCCCGGCGGGAGCAGGCCCCTCCCGGAGGGAGTGATACCCCCTCGGGGAGCCGCCGGCTTTTCTGCGGCAAAAGGGGCAAAGCCCCGTGGCGGTCGCCCTCCGGGGCGGAGGAAGTGCTTTAGCGCAGGGACAATATCAAGGCTTAAGGAGTAGTGTATGGGCGGGTTCATAGGCGTAGTCGGAAAGCAGGATGTCATCTCCGATGTGTTTTTCGGCACAGATTACCATTCGCATCTGGGGACAAAGAGCGGCGGTATAGCCGCCTACGACCCTGAAATAGGACTTCAGAGGAATATCCACAACATCACGGCGTCACCGTTTAGGACGAAGTTCGAGCATATCTTTGAGCAGATGAGGGGGACGTCGGCGGTAGGCTGTATAAACGATACCGACCCTCAGCCGCTTCTTATCCGCTCCCACCTGGGAACATATGCTATATGCATAGTCGGAGTGGTCAACAACTCGGAGAGGCTTCTTAGCGAGCAGCTCTCAAACTCCGTTCACTTCAACGCCATGACAGGCGGCAAGCTAAACTCCACCGAGCTTATAGCTGCGCTCATAAACCAGAAAAAGAGCTTTACGGAGGGCATTATCTTCGCCCAGAGCGTCATCGAGGGCACTGCCAATATACTTATTCTCAGAGACGATGGCAGCATCATCGCCGCAAGGGACCTCTGGGGCAGGCTTCCTGTGTCGGTTGGCAGGAAGGAGGATGGCATGTGCGTCTCCCTTGAGGGCTTTGCCTACGCCAAGCTGGGCTACGAGACTGTCAGGGAGCTTGGTCCTGGCGAGATAGTCGAGCTTCACAGCGACGGGGAGACGGTTTTGCAGCCTCCGAGGGCAAAAAAGAGGATATGCGCCTTCCTGTGGTCGTATTACGGCTACCCCACCTCGGAGTACGAGGGCGTCACGGTGGAGACCATGCGCTACAGAAACGGCAGCATAATGGCTCTAAACGACATTAAGGACGGCTCCCTGCCGGACATAGACTATGTCTGCGGAGTACCCGATTCCGGCACCCCGCACGCAATAGGATACTCGCTTACCAGCGGAGTCCCGTTTGCAAGACCGTTTATAAAGTACACCCCGACATGGCCACGGAGCTTCATGCCGGAGAATCAGAAGGACCGCAACAGGGTCGCAAAGATGAAGCAGATACCCGTCCACGAGCTTATAAGGGATAAAAGCCTGCTCTTTGTGGACGATTCGATAGTAAGAGGCACCCAGCTCAGGGAGACGGTGGAGTTTCTGAGCGCACACGGCGCAAAAAGCGTTCATATGCGCTCCGCCTGCCCGCCGATAATGTACGGCTGTAAGTACCTTGCCTTCTCCCGCTCCACCAGCGAGCTTGAGCTTATAACCCGCTCCACCATAATGGAGCTTGAGGGCGAGGAGGGTGCAAACCATCTCGAGGAGTACAGCGACCCCTCCACCGAGAGAGGAAAAAGGATGCGAAGCGAGATATGCAGAAAGCTCTGCTTTGACTCGCTGGAGTTTCAGACGCTTGAGGGCCTCTGCCGTGCAATAGGGATAGATAAGGACTGCCTTTGCACCTACTGCTGGGACGGCAGGGAGTAGTCCCTCTGGGGCTTATTAAGTACATAGGGCTTGGCTTAGGGACCTGACATTATATTTTAGTAGGAGGTAGGGCTAGATTATGAACGAAATCTCAAAATCGGACAGCTATGCTGCTGCTGGAGTTGACATAACTGCGGGCTATAAGGCTGTAGAGCTTATGAAGCAGCATATCGCAAGGACAATGACAAAGGGCGTATATTCCGATGTCGGCGGCTTCGGAGGGCTTTTTAAGCTTGACCTTGAGGGGATTAAGAACCCGGTGCTGGTCAGCGGTACGGACGGCGTGGGCACAAAGCTCAAGCTGGCGTTTATTCTTGATAAGCACGACACCGTCGGAATCGACTGCGTTGCGATGTGCGTAAACGATGTAATCTGCTGCGGGGCAAAGCCGCTTTTCTTCCTTGACTATATCGCCTGCGGCAAAAACTATCCCGAGAGGATAGCCGACATCGTAAAGGGAGTATGCGAGGGCTGCTGTCAGTCGGGAGCCGCTCTTATCGGAGGGGAGACCGCCGAGATGCCCGGCTTCTACCCGCCCGAGGAGTACGACCTCGCCGGCTTCTGCGTCGGAATAGTCGATAAGGACAGCATAATAGACAACAGGAGGATGGCTCCAGGTGATGTTATAATCGCACTTCCCTCCAGCGGAGTACATTCAAACGGCTTCTCGCTGGTAAGAAAGGTGTTCGATGTCGAAAATAGGGACATTACGCTTCCCTGCGAGGAGCTAAGCGGAGCCTCCGTCGGGGACACGCTTTTGACTCCCACAAAAATATATGTAAAGCCGGTCACCGAGCTGTTAAAGAGCGTATCGGTCAAGGGAATAAGCCATATCACCGGCGGCGGCTTCTATGAAAACATCCCAAGGAGCATTCCAGACGGCTTAGGAGCGATAATAGACCGCTCCAGCGTCAGGGTGCTGCCGATATTCGAGCTTATCATGAAAACAGGCGGCATCTCTGAAAGGGATATGTTCAACACCTTCAACATGGGCGTCGGGATGAGCATAGTGGTCTCAAAGGAGGACGCCGACAGGGCGCTTGAGCTTCTAAGAGACTGCGGCGAGGACGCTTATGTAATCGGCAGGATTGAAAAATCCCCCATCAAGATAGAAATAGTTTAGCTTTTGGAGGTCTTGAGGTGGCGAATCTGGCTAGAATAGCCGTCCTGGTATCGGGAGGAGGGACAAACCTCCAGGCGCTTATCGGGGCGCAGAGGAAAAATCTGCTGTCAAGCGGAAGAATCGAGCTGGTGATATCCAGCAACCCGGGAGCCTACGCCCTCGAGAGGGCAAAAAAGGCTGGGATACCCGGCTATGCGGTCTCAAAGAAGGAGCTTGGCTCGCAGGAGGCGTTCGAGGCTGAAATAATGAGACTGCTTAAGGAGTACGATATCGAGCTTATAGTGCTTGCGGGCTTTATGAGCATACTCTCCAAGAGCTTCACCGCAAGCTTCCCCAGGAGGATAATCAATGTTCACCCCTCGCTGATACCGTCCTTCTGCGGTCAGGGCTTTTACGGGCTGAGGGTTCACGAGGCAGCCCTTGCCAAGGGAGTAAAGGTCACGGGAGCTACAGTCCACTTCGTAAACGAGATTCCCGACGGCGGAGAGATAATCATGCAAAAGGCTGTCTCGGTCAGGGAGGACGATACTCCTGCCACCCTTCAAAAAAGGGTCATGAGGCTGGCTGAGTGGAGGATACTCCCGGCGGCGGTGGAGAAGGTCTCGGCTGAGATTATAAGCAGGAAATAAGTTTGGAGGTCATTTAGATGAATGTTTACGCCCTAGAAAGAATCGGGGATAGGCTCAGAGGCAACAGCTACCCCGGAAGAGGAATCGTTGCGGGTCTTAGCGAGGACGGCAGCAGTGCAGTCGCCGCCTATTTCATAATGGGCAGGAGCGAAAACAGCAGAAACAGAGTATTCACCGAGCGTGACGGAGCGCTCTTCACCGAGCCGTTTGACCCCTCTAAGGTTGAGGACCCCAGCCTGATAATCTACGCTGCGGTAAGAAGGCTTCAGGGCAGTCTTATCGTCACCAACGGCGACCAGACCGACACCGTCTACGACGGCGTTAAGGCGGGAAAGAGCTTCAGCGAGTCGCTTGCTGCAAGGCAGTTCGAGCCTGACGCTCCCAATCTCACCCCCAGGATAAGCGCAATGCTCAGCTTCGACGGCGGCTACAGCTACCAGATGAGCATACTAAAAAGTGCGGACGAGTCCGGCTCCGGCTGCAACCGCTACACCTTCTCCTACAGTCCTGTAAAGGGAGTGGGGCACTTTATCCACACCTATGTCTGCGACGGCAGCCCGATCCCCACCTTCCAGGGCGAGCCGGAAAGGGTTGCAATACCCAACGATATAGACGAGCTTACAGCCGAGCTGTGGGATAATCTCGACGAGAGCAACAAGATTTCCCTTTATGTAGTATACACCGACCTGAAAACCGGCAGGGAGGAAACAAGGCTTATAAACAAATACACCAAGGAGGATTAAAATGAAGGAATTTGAACTCAAGTACGGCTGCAACCCCAATCAGAAGCCCTCTAGGATATTTATGGACTCAGGCGAGGACCTGCCTATAGAGATTCTCAACGGCAGACCGGGATATATCAACTTTTTGGACGCCTTTAACTCCTGGCAGCTCGTCAAGGAGCTGAAGGAGGCTCTGGGGCTTCCCGCAGCGACCTCCTTCAAGCATGTCAGCCCGACCTCTGCGGCGGTCGGCATCCCGCTCTCAGACAAGCTAAAAAAAGCCTGCTTCGTCGACGACATCGAGGAGCTTGACTCCTCGCCTCTGGCCTGCGCCTACGCAAGGGCAAGAGGAACGGACAGAATGTGCTCCTTCGGCGACTGGGTAGCTCTTTCGGATGTCTGCGATGTGACAACCGCAAAGCTCATTAAAAGGGAGGTATCTGACGGCGTAATCGCTCCCGGCTACGAGGAGGAGGCTTTATCCATCCTCAAGTCAAAGAAGAACGGAGCCTACAACATCGTTAAAATCGACCCTGATTACCGCCCTGAGCCTATCGAGAGAAAGCATGTCTACGGCATAACCTTCGAGCAGGGAAGAAACAGCTTTAAAATCGGCAGGGAGCTTCTTAACAACATAGTAACAGACAACAAGGAGCTGCCCGAGTCCGCAGTGAGGGACCTTATCATCTCCCTGATAACCCTAAAATACACCCAGTCCAACTCGGTCTGCTACGCCTACGACGGACAGGCGATAGGCGTCGGAGCGGGTCAGCAGTCGAGAATCCACTGCACCCGTCTTGCCGGAACAAAGGCGGACACCTGGTTCCTGCGTCAGCACGACAAGGTGCTGGGGCTTCCCTTTAAGGACAGCGTAAAAAGGCCGGACAGGGACAATGTAATAGACGGCTATATTAACAAAAACGAGGAGGATGTCTGTGCGGACGGAGTATGGCAGAAATACTTTACCGTCCGTCCCGAGCCTCTTACTGACAGCGAGGCAAGGGAGTATCTCGACTCGATAAAGGGAGTCTCCATCGGCTCGGACGCCTTCTTCCCCTTCGACGACAACATCGAGAGGGCGCACCGCAGCGGAGTCTTGTATGTAGCACAGCCCGGCGGCTCGATAAGGGACGATGTCTGCATAGAGCGCTGCAACCGCTATAACATGGTTATGGCGTTCACCGGCATGAGGCTGTTCCATCACTGATAGAAAGCGGTGAGCGGGTATGAAGATATTAGTAGTAGGCTCCGGGGGACGGGAGCACGCCATAATAAAAAAGCTAAAAGAGAACAAAAGCGTTGAAAAAATCTACGCACTGCCGGGAAACGGCGGAATCTCGGCGGACGCCGAGTGCGTAGCAATAGGGGCTAAGGACATCCCCGGGATAGTCGACTTCGCCGTGAAAAAAAGCGTCGACTACGCCGTGGTTGCGCCGGACGACCCCTTGGTGCTCGGCTGTGTGGACGCTCTTGAGCAAAAGGGGATACCCTGCTTCGGTCCTAACAAAAAAGCCGCCATTATAGAGGGAAGCAAGGTCTTTTCAAAGAACCTCATGAAAAAGTACGGCATCCCAACGGCAAAATACGAGGTGTTTGATAGTCCGCAGGCGGCTCTTGAGTACCTTGACAGCGCCCCTATCCCCACGGTCATCAAGGCGGACGGTCTTGCTCTTGGCAAGGGAGTGATAATCGCTTTTAGCCTCGAGGAGGCAAAGGACGCCGTCAGGGAGATAATGGAGGACAGAAAGTTCGGCGCAAGCGGCGAGAGGATCGTAATAGAGGAGTATTTGGAGGGACCCGAGGTCTCGGTGCTTTCCTTTACCGACGGCAAAGCGATAGTCCCAATGCTCTCCTCTATGGACCATAAGCGTGCTCTTGACGGCGATAAGGGACTCAACACCGGCGGAATGGGGACTATAGCTCCCAATCCCTACTATACAGACGAAATAGCCAAAAGGTGCATGAGCGAGATATTCCTCCCCACCGTAAACGCCATGAATCAGGAGGGCAGGAGCTTTAAGGGCTGCCTTTACTTCGGGCTGATGCTCACAAAGGACGGCCCTAAGGTAATCGAGTATAACTGCCGCTTCGGCGACCCCGAAACTCAGGTGGTGCTTCCTATGCTCGAGACCGACCTTCTTACCATCATGCAGGCGGTGACCGAGGAAAGGCTCGGCGACCTCGAGGTCCGCTTCAGGTCAGGCTCAGCCTGCTGTGTGGTCATGGCGTCGAGGGGATATCCCGGCGCATATGAAAAGGGCTGTGAGATTTTTATCCCGCAGGAGCTTTCTGACAGCGTGTACATCGCAGGAGCAGAGCTAAAAGACGGCAGGCTTGTCACCAGTGGGGGACGGGTGCTTGGCGTCACCGCAGTAAAAAAGAGCCTGAGCGAGGCTGTTGACGCCGCCTACAATATGGCAGGGAAAATCAGCTTTGAGAATGCTTATTACCGCCATGACATAGGAAAGAGGGCGCTTGAAGCCTTAAAAGACTAGTAATGCGGCGACTGCGCCGCACGGAGAGGTATGGATAAAAGATGGTTTACAGAGTTTATGTAGAAAAAAGGAAGGAGCTTTCCCATGAGGCAAAGGCGCTCCTTTCGGATGCCAGAGCCTTTTTGGGAATCGAAGCTTTAAGGGATGTCAGGATAATCAACCGCTACGACGCTGAAAACATCTCGCCGGAGCTTTTTGACTACGCAATAAAAACGGTTTTCTCGGAGCCTCAGCTAGATATCGCCTCGGACGAGGTCGAGCTAGACGGCGCAAGAGTGTTTGCGGTCGAGTACCTGCCCGGTCAGTTTGACCAGAGGGCGGACTCTGCCGCCCAGTGCATACAGATAATCTCTCAGGGCGAAAGGCCTCTTATCCGCACCGCAAAGCTGTATGCCCTTTACGGCGAGCTGTCCGACGAGGAGCTTGCCCAGATTAAAAAGTATGTCATTAACCCGGTTGAGGCAAGGGAGGCGTCCCTTGAAAAGCCGGCGACCCTCGCCGTGAGCTATGACATTCCCACCGCCGTCAGAACTCTTGAGGGCTTCATAGAGCTTGACAGAAAGGGGCTTGAGGACTTTGTCTCGGAATATGCTCTTGCCATGGACCTAGACGATATCGCCTTCTGTCAGGAGTATTTCAGGTCTGAAAAGCGTGACCCCACCATAACCGAAATCAGGATGATAGACACCTACTGGTCCGACCACTGCCGCCACACCACCTTCCTCACCGAGATAGACGGGGTGAGCTTCGAGGATGAGCTTTTGCAGAGCGCCTACGAGGAGTATCTGGAGGTAAGAAGGAGTCTTGGCAGGAATAAGCCCATCTGCCTCATGGATATTGCCACCATAGCCGTAAAGAAGCTAAGAGCAGACGGTCTTTTGGACAAGCTTGACGAGTCGGAGGAGATAAACGCCTGCACGGTCAAGATAAATGTCGAGGTGGACGGCGTGAGCGAGCCGTGGCTGCTGCTCTTTAAAAACGAGACCCACAACCATCCCACCGAGATAGAGCCGTTCGGAGGAGCGGCAACCTGCATAGGCGGAGCTATAAGAGACCCGCTCTCAGGCAGGTCCTATGTCTACGGAGCCATGAGGGTCACTGGAGCTGCCGACCCTCTCAAGCCGATAAGCGAGACTATAAAGGGCAAGCTCCCGCAGAGAAAGATTGTCACCACAGCCGCCGCAGGCTATTCCTCCTACGGCAACCAGATAGGTCTTGCTACAGGAATAGTCGACGAGATATACCATCCCGGCTACGCCGCCAAGAGGATGGAAATAGGTGCGGTAATTGCCGCTACTCCCGCTAAGAATGTAAGAAGAGAGGTTCCCGCCCCCGGGGACATCGTGGTGCTGCTCGGCGGAAGCACCGGGCGTGACGGCTGCGGAGGCGCAACCGGCTCCTCTAAGTCCCACACCGAGAAGTCACTGGAAAGCTGCGGAGCCGAGGTCCAAAAGGGCAACGCCCCGGAGGAGAGAAAGCTCCAGAGGCTGTTTAGAAACGAGGAAGCCTGCCTGATGATAAAAAGGTGCAACGACTTCGGAGCGGGCGGAGTCTCGGTGGCTATAGGAGAGCTTGCAGACGGTCTTGAAATAGACCTTAACGCCGTCCCCAAGAAGTACGAGGGCCTTGACGGCACAGAGCTTGCAATAAGCGAGTCCCAGGAGCGCATGGCGGTGGTCATCGAAAAGGAAAGCCTTCCCAGATTTTTGGAGCTTGCTGCGAGCGAAAACCTCCAGGCGTGCCAGGTCGCAGTCGTCAAGGAGGAAAAGCGGCTTGTCATGAACTGGAACGGCAGAAGGATTGTGGACATCAGCCGTGACTTTCTAAACTCAAACGGCGCTCCCAAGCACATAACGGCGTCTTGCGAGGCGGCGTCGGAGGTCAAAAAGAAGGTCTGCGGCTCCTTCAGGGAGGGCTATTTGGAGCTTGCGGGAGACCTAAACATCTGCTCAAAGAGGGGACTTTCCGAGAGGTTTGACTCCACGATAGGCGCAGGAACGGTGCTTATGCCGTTCGGAGGCAAAAACCAGCTCACCCCGATACAGGCGATGGTACAGAAGATATCGGTGGAGAAAAAGCACACCGACGACTGCTCGCTGATGTCCTTTGGCTACAACCCGTTCATAACCGACCAAAGCCCCTATCACGGAGCATATCTGGCTGTAGTAGAGTCGGTATGCAAGCTCATAGCAACAGGCGCTGAGTTTAAGGATGTTTATCTTACCTTCCAGGAGTATTTCCTGCATCCCGGCAGGGACCCCAAGCGCTGGGGTAAGCCTCTTGCGGCGCTTTTAGGAGCCTTCAAGGCTCAGCTTGAGCTGAAAATAGGCGCAATAGGCGGAAAGGACTCGATGAGCGGAAGCTTCGAGAAGCTGGATGTCCCGTCCACGCTCGTATCCTTTGCGGTGACCACCGAGAAGGCCTCCAGCATAGTATCTCCCGAGTTTAAGGACAAGGGTCACAGGGTCGTAATTCTTCGTCCCGAGCTTGATAGGAACGGTCTGCCGACGACAGCCTCCCTTTTAAAGCTGTTTGACACCGTGACAGGGCTTCTTCGCTCCAAAAAGGCGGTAGCCTGCTACACTCCCGGAATGGGAGGCATCGCCGAGGCGGTCATGAAGATGTGCTTCGGAAACTCTGTCGGCTTCAGCTACAGCAAGGGCGTCAGCGCCGAGGATATCTTTGGCTACAGCTACGGCTCGTTTATCCTAGAGACTGTCGACGCTACCGAGGGCGAGCTTCTTGGCTTCACCACGGACGACGGCAGAATCTCCCTTGCAGAGGAGTCGGTAGCTCTTGACGAGCTTCTAAAGGTCTACGAGGACAAGCTCGAGAGTGTCTACAGCTGCAACATCAAGAACAGCGGCACCAGCTTCGAGAACTTCAGCTACACCGCCTCAGAGCGCAGGGCTCCGGCTGTAAGGACTGCAAGGCCTACCGTGCTGATTCCCGCCTTCCCCGGCACAAACTGCGAGTATGACAGCGCAAAAGCTGTCCTAGACGCCGGCGCAGAGCCTAAGATACTGGTCATAAACAACCTCTCGGCTGAGGGCATACAAAGAAGCGTCGAAGGCTTCGCAAGGAGCCTTGAGACCGCACAGATGATATTCATCCCCGGAGGCTTCTCCGGCGGAGACGAGCCTGACGGAAGCGGAAAGTTTATAACCGCCTTCTTCAGAAACGCCGAGATTAAGGAGGGCGTGACGGCACTCCTTGAAAAGAGGGACGGTCTAATCTGCGGAATATGCAACGGCTTCCAGGCTCTAATAAAGCTGGGACTAGTGCCCTACGGCAGGATAATCGACACCGATAAGGACTGCCCGACGCTCACCTTCAACACAATAAGCCGCCACCAGTCGAGAATAGTAAGGACAAGGGTAGCCTCCAACAAGTCGCCCTGGCTGAGCCTTGTAAATGTCGGAGACATTATCAGCGTCCCGATATCCCACGGCGAGGGAAGATTCCTTGCCAGTGAGGAGCAGATTAGGGAGCTTGCCAAAAACGGCCAGATAGCCACGCAGTATGTCGACCTCGACGGCAACGCCACAGGCGACATCCGCTTCAACCCCAACGATTCCGCCTACGCCATCGAGGGCATAACCTCCCCCGACGGCAGGGTGTTCGGCAAGATGGGTCACTCCGAAAGAATAGGCTCCGGGCTGTACAGGAATGTCCCCGGCAACTACGACCTTAGGATGTTCGAGGCGGCAGTGAGCTACTTTAAGTAAAGCAGACAGCCGAGTGCTCTAATAGGCGCTCGGCTGGTTTTTCGCCTGACGGCAAGCTAGGCTGCTTCGCAGATAAGCCCGCCTGACGGCGGTGATAGCTTATTCGAAGCTTGATGGGGAATCCCGCTCATGCAAAGGCAGCTGTCAGCGACGCTGACCGATGGATTGCCCTTAGAATTTCTTAAGAGCCTGCAATTATGCGCCTCCCGGGAAGCCTCGGGAGGCTTTTTTATAGCGGGCAGGCAATCCATAAGCCACGGCGAAAGCCGTGGCGGCTGCCTTTGCACCGCTTCCTAAGAAGCGGCTCCTGGCAGGCTGAACGCTGTACTAGGATGAAAAAGAGAATCGCCGCCCTGGGTGGACGGCGATAGCTTTATGTTACTTTTGGATTAGAGGCTAGAGCGTTGCGGCGATGACCGCCTTGATGGTGTGCATACGGTTTTCCGCCTCGTCAAAGACGATGGAGCGGCTGCTCTCAAAGACCTCGTCTGTTACCTCCATGCAGTCAAGACCGAACTTTTGCTTAATCTCCCTGCCGATAGAGGTGCCAAGGTCGTGGAAGGAGGGGAGGCAGTGCATGAACACGGCGTCAGGGGACGCTAGGTCCATCACACGGCTGTTTACCTGATAGGGCGACAGCTCGTCGATTCTTTCCGACCAGACCTCGTCAGGCTCTCCCATTGAGACCCAGATGTCGGTGTAGATTACATCTGCGCCGGCAGGACCCAAAAGAGGGTCGCTTACGAAGCTGACCGAGCCTCCCGATTCCTCGCAGAGACGGCGGCAGTAGTCGGCAAGGGAGCTGCTGGGGAAATATTTTTCCGGCGCACACGCCACAAAGTCAAGACCCAGCTTTGCACAGCCGACCATCAGCGAGTTGCCCATGTTATACCTGGCGTCGCCCATGTAGCACAGCTTTATCCCCTTCAGCCTGCCGAAATGCTCCCTGATGGTGAGAAAATCGGCGAGAATCTGGGTGGGATGGAATTCGTTTGTAAGACCGTTCCAGACCGGCGCCTGAGAATACTTAGCGAGAGTCTCGACTATCTCCTGACCGAAGCCACGGTATTCAATTCCGTCATAAAGCCTTGAGAGCACCCGTGCAGTATCCTTTATAGACTCCTTTTTCCCTATCTGGGAGCCTGATGGGTCAAGATATGTTGTGAAAGCTCCCAGGTCCCTTGCGGCAACCTCGAAGGAGCAGCGGGTCCTCGTGGAGGTCTTTTCGAATATCAGGGCGATGTTCTTGCCCTCGCAGAGGCGGTGGGGGATTCCCTCACGCTTCTTCCTTTTAAGCTCGGCGGCGAGGTCGAGAAGGTATAATAGCTCCTCGGGGGTAAAATCCGCCAGCTTCAAAAAATCCCTGCCCTTTAAATTAATCATAGTATACTCCTTAATGTTGGATGTATTATATCATGATATATCAAGCTCTTGGCTATATCATTGAAAGAGCATCCCTTGCAAGCTCAATCTGAGCGCCGACCGATTCAAAGGATGTTCCGCCCTCGCTGATTCTCTTTCCGACGCAGACGCCCAGGTCTATCGCCTCGTAGAGGTCACTGTCAAATAAGGGGCTGAGGCTTCTGTATTCCTCCAGCGTGACCTCCTCCAGCACCCTGCCGGTCTCTATGCAGCTGGATACAAGCTGACCGCAGAGCTTATAGGCTGTCCTGAACGGCATACCCTTTTTGACAAGGTAGTCTGCAAGGTCGGTTGCGTTTATAAAGCCCTTCTTTGCCGCTGCCAGCATATTGCCGGTATTGAAGGAAAGAGTTTTAATCATCCCTGTAAACACTGTCAGGCAGCTTTTTACGGTGTCAAGAGCGTCAAAGGCGCTCTCCTTGTCCTCCTGCATATCCTTGTTGTAGGCAAGAGGCAGTCCCTTGAGGACGGTCAGAAGAGCCATAAGGTCGCCGTAGACCCTGCCGGTCTTTCCTCTTACAAGCTCAGCCATGTCGGGATTTTTCTTCTGCGGCATGATAGAGGAGCCTGTGGTATATGCGTCTGACAGCTCGATAAACTTAAACTCCCAGCTCGACCAGAGTATAAGCTCCTCGGCGAGGCGGGAAAGGTGCATCATGAGAATCGAGAAGGCTGAAAGAAGCTCGACAAGAAAATCCCTGTCGGATACGCCGTCCATGCTGTTTTGGATTACTCCGTCAAACCCAAGAAGCTCGGCTTCAAGCCGCCTGTCGGTGGGATAGGTAGTGCCTGCTAGGGCGCAGCAGCCTATAGGGCTCTGATTAAGCCTTTTTCTGGCGTCCCTGATGCG
This sequence comes from Ruminococcus sp. UBA1409, assembly GCA_002305045.1. Classification (GTDB taxonomy): domain Bacteria; phylum Bacillota; class Clostridia; order Oscillospirales; family Ruminococcaceae; genus Faeciplasma; species Faeciplasma avium. The sequence goes on along the minus strand of DBPX01000022.1, from coordinate 66,491 downwards.
GTCGATATCCCTTAGCAGCATCATGACATACGCCATAAGATGATGACCCATGGTGATCGGCTGTGCCCTCTGGAGGTGGGTGTAGCCCGGCATTACGGAGGTCTTTTGCTCCTCCGCCCTTTCGGTGAGGCTAAGGGCAAGCTCCTTTAGCATGGCTACTACGCCGTCAGCCTCCTCACGGAAATACAGCCTTGTGTCGAGGGCAACCTGGTCGTTTCTGCTCCTTGCTGTGTGGAGCTTTTTTCCCAGGTCCCCGAGCCGCTCGGTGAGAAGCTGCTCGACAAACATATGTATATCCTCGCAGGAGGGGTCAATTGCGACTCTCCCGGAGTCGAGGTCGTCAAGGATTTTTTCAAGCCCTATTATAATCCCGCAGGAGTCCTCCCGGGAGATTATCCCGCAGCTTCCAAGCATCCTGGCGTGGGCGATGCTCCCCGTGATATCCTGACGGTACATTCTCGAGTCGAAGCGTATCGAGGAGTTGAAATCATCCGCCGCACTGTCTGTAATTCCGGCTGTCCTGCCGGCCCACATCTTTTCCATATCGCTAAAATTCCCGCCTTAAAAGCCTATTTCTCGCCGTTTTTTCTCTTCATCTTGGCATAAACCTTGGTCGGAAGCCCGTAAAGGTTTATGAAGCCGGCGGAGTCAGCCTGATTGTAGACCTCGTCCTCGTCGAAGGTTGCAATCTCCGGGTCGTAAAGTGAATAGGGAGAGGTGACTCCTGCGTTTATAAGATTGCCCTTGTACAGCTTGAGGGTGACATCCCCGGTGACATACCTCTGGGTCGTCTTTACGAAGCTGAGAATAGCCTCGGTAAGAGGGGTGAACCACTGGGCGTTGTATACAAGCTCTGCCAGCTTCTGAGCGACATGAGCCTTGAAGTGAGCGGTCTCCTTGTCAAGGCAGATGGACTCCAAAACCTCGTGAGCCTTGTAGATTATAGCTCCGCCGGGAGTCTCGTATACGCCTCTGCACTTCATTCCGACAAGGCGGTTTTCCACGATGTCCAAAAGCCCGATGCCGTTCTCGCCGCCGAGCCTGTTTAGAGTCTCGACCAGCTCCACGGCGCCCATATCCCTGCCGTCGACGGCGGTGGGGACGCCCTTTTCAAAGTGAATCTTTACATATGTAGGCTTGTCGGGGGCGAGCTCGGGGCAGACGCCCATCTCCAAAAAGCCGGGCTTTTTGTACATAGGCTCGTTTGCGGGGTCCTCGAGGTCGAGACCCTCGTGAGAGAGGTGCCAGATGTTCTTATCCTTGGAGTAGTTAGTCTCCCTGCTTATCTTCAGGGGGACATTGTGAGCCTCGGCGTAGTCGATTTCCTCCTCCCTGGACTTTATCGACCACTCCCTCCAGGGGGCGATTATCGGCATATCGGGGGCGAAGGCCTTGATTGCAAGCTCGAATCTGACCTGGTCGTTGCCCTTGCCGGTACAGCCGTGGCAGATAGCGTCTGCGCCCTCCTTTATAGCTATCTCGGCAATTCTCTTTGCTATCGGGGGACGGGCAAAGGCGGTTCCTAAAAGATACTCCTCGTACTTAGCTCCCGCCTGCATACAGGGGAATACATAGTCTGTCAGGAACTCCTCGGTCAGGTCCTCGACATAGAGCTTTGATGCGCCGGTTTTAAGAGCCTTCTCCTCAAGGCCGTCAAGCTCGCCTGCCTGTCCCACATTGCCGGAGACGGCGATAATCTCGGGGTTGTTGTAGTTTTCCTTGAGCCAGGGGATGATGATTGAGGTATCAAGTCCTCCTGAGTATGCCAAAACTACCTTTTTTATATTATCCTTGTTCATTATGACACCATGCCTTTCTTTAGCGTTTGGGTATAGGAATTAACCCTTACTATAGCACATAATGAATAAATATGCAAGCAGTTTGGGGATTTTTCCTCTTTTTCGTAGGTCTGAACAAAAAGAGTCCCTGACCGTCCGCTTTATTAGAGGTTTTGACGGTCGGGACGGGTCGGTGCGGCAGCCGTCGGGGAGGGCGGGAGAGTCGGATATGTATAATCATGCAGAATATTCGCAGGATGTGAATATATCCTGCATAAACCCGTCCTTGGGAGGGAAGGCCTTATCTGTCCTCAAGCCTTGCCTTTTTTAAAAGATAGCTCTGCCTTGCCCTCAGCGAGGCAAGACCTAGTATCGCAGCCTCGACAAGAAGCGGGTCTGTAGCCTCGTTGAAGGCGGACTCCGCCTCCGACAGCCTTATAGACAGCTCGTCAAGCTCTAGGCGTATGAGCCGGCGCCTGAGGCTTTTTTCACGGTCCTCCAAGGATTTCCGCCACGGTATGCAGGGGGTTAGCTTTAGCATATTAAGACCTCCTTTTTAATAAAATATGGTCGGTCATGCTTAAAAATTACATATCGGAATATAATATTAGGGACTCGGCGGAGAGCTAATATTTATCAAGAGGTGGTTTCGGTGGGAGAGTACAGCTATGCCAGCATAAGGTACTGCTGGACGGTGGGAAGAAATGTTATTTTTGAAAAGCACTACGGCTCCAAGGGCGTGGGAGAGTGCCTTTTCAGACGGGAGTACGGATGTGAGAGCTGCTGCAGGGAGTGCGAAAAAAAGCCGGAGGCGGAGTCTCGCATGACTGCGGCTATAGCTCCGGGAGGGCTTTTTGCGGGGGAGGGTCAGTCCTCGCTGCCGGGGCTGGGAGCGCTTTGACTGACGCCTGGCGTGGCTTATGGGGATTGACAAGAGAAAGCCTGTGTGCTATAATTGTCCCCAGTAATAGGCATGGAAACATCATGCTCAGCAATTAGGAGGTTGAAATAATGAAGCATATTGTCACCATCAAGACTCGCAATCTTTGCAAAAGCGCAAGAAACGGTGGCTGCGGCGAGTGTCAGACTTCCTGCCAGTCCGCCTGCAAGACCAGCTGCGGAATCGCCAACCAGAAGTGCGAGAAGTCCCAGAAGAAGTAAGTCGGAGCTTTATTTGCCGCCGATACTGTTGTCGCATGGTCTCAACGGTATTGGCGGCATTTTTCGTATAAAGGCGGCGGGTCTGCCGGAAAGGAAGTAATAAGATGATACATAGCTACAAGCAGGGCGGGCTTAATATCGTCCTTGATGTATGCTCGGGAGCCGTCCATCTGGTGGACGGGCTGACCTACGACATAATCGGAGTCTGCGACAAAAGCCCCGAGCTTAGCAGGGAGGGGATTATCAAGGAGGTCCTGTCGCTCCCGGGGAGGGAAAACGAGTCGGCAGAGGAAATAAATGAGTGCCTTGACCAGATAGAGGAGCTTAAAAAGGACGGCTCACTCTTCTCAAACGACGATTTTAAGGAGCTTGCAGGACAGCTCAAGGAAAAAACCTCCGGCGTAGTCAAGGCGCTCTGCCTGCATGTCGCCCACACCTGCAATCTAAACTGCTCCTACTGCTTTGCCTCCCAGGGAAAATACCACGGCAGGAGGGCGGTCATGAGCCTTGAGACCGGCAAGCGTGCCATAGACTTTCTTATAGCAAGCTCCGAAGGCCGCAGGAATCTCGAGGTCGATTTCTTCGGCGGAGAGCCGCTTATGAACCTTGATGTCGTAAAGGGGATAGTAGAGTACGCCCGCTCGCTGGAGGCTGACGCCGGGAAGAATTTTCGCTTCACCCTGACAACCAACGGAATGCTGATAGACGACGATGTTATAGACTTTGCCAACCGTGAGATGTCGAATGTTGTGCTGAGTCTCGACGGCCGCCGGGAGGTCCACGACAGGTACAGGGTGGACTATCAGGGAAAGGGAAGCTGGGATGTGATAGTCCCCAAGTTTCAAAGGCTTGTCAAGGCGAGGGGCGGCAGGAATTATTACATGAGGGGGACCTTCACCCACGCCAACCCAGACTTTGTCGAGGATATAAAAGTCATGCTGGAGCTTGGGTTTGACGAGCTGAGCATGGAGCCGGTGGTCTGCTCTAAGGACGACCCGTCCGCTCTTGACGAAAAGGACATCGCGCTTGTCTGCGCTCAGTACGAGGAGCTTGCACAGCTTATGCTCCAAAGAAGAAGGGAGAATAAGCCCTTTACCTTCTATCACTACATGCTCGACCTTGAGGACGGTCCGTGCATCTACAAGAGGATTTCTGGCTGCGGCTCGGGGACTGAGTACCTAGCCGTAACTCCCTGGGGGGATTTGTACCCCTGCCACCAGTTTGTCGGGGAGGAGCGCTTCCGTCTGGGAGATATCTGGCGGGGAGTCACCAACACCGAGCTTCAGGGGGAGTTTAAGAGCTGCAATGTATACTCCAGAAAGGAGTGCTGCGACTGCTGGGCGAGGCTTTACTGCTCGGGAGGCTGCTCTGCCAACGCCTACCACGCCACCGGCAGCATACGGGGGATATACGAAAGCGGCTGCACCCTCTTTAAAAAGAGGATAGAGTGCGCCATCTATCTGGAGGCGCTGAGGAGCATTGAGGGCTGATGGACACTCCGATAGTCGATTTTGTCAGGGAGTATGCAAAAAGCGGGGCGGTAAGGCTCCATATGCCGGGACACAAGGGAAGCCCGTTGCTGGGTCCCGAGGAGCTTGACATCACCGAGCTTCCCGGAGCGGACATACTCTACAGCGCAAAGGGGATAATAAAAAGAAGCGAGGAAAACGCCTCACGGCTGTTTGGCTCCGCCATGACGCTTTATTCCACCGAAGGCTCCACCCTCTCGATAAGGGCGATGCTCTGGCTTGTGAGGGCGGAGTGCGCAGGAAAGGGAAGGGCTCCTGTAATCCTTGCGGCAAGAAACGCCCACAGAAGCTTTTTAACCGGCTGTATGCTGCTCGGAATAGAGGCCTTTTGGCTCTACCCGGAATCGGGAGGGCTTCACGGCTCGAAGATTTCCGCCAGTAGTCTAAAAAAGGCTCTAAAGGAGCTTAAGCCGGACGCCGTCTATCTTACAAGCCCGGACTATATCGGCGGGATGGCGGACATAGCCGAGGCGTCACGGCTTTGCAAGGCTCACGGAGCGCTTTTGCTGGTGGACAACGCCCACGGAGGGTATCTTAGGTTCCTTGAAAAAAGCCTCCACCCACTGGACCTAGGAGCCGACCTCGTCTGCGACTCTGCGCACAAGACCCTGCCGGTGCTCACCGGGGGAGGGTATCTTCACATTTCCGGCTCCTCGCCGGGGTCGGTTTTGGAGAGGGCTGAGGAGGCGATGGCTGTTTTCGCCTCGACAAGCCCGTCCTATCTGATACTACAGTCGCTTGATATGGCTAACCGGCTTCTTGACGGCGGTCTCCCCGAAAGGATACAAAAGGTCTGCCGGCTCGTGGGGGAGGCTAAAAAAAGGCTTTCAGACCATGGCATAGCCGTCTGCTCAGACGAGCCTATGAAGCTCTGCCTCATGCCAAAGAGCTACGGCTACACCGGCGATGATATGTCTATGCTTCTTGCAAAAAAGGGGATATACTGCGAGTTCTCAGACCCGGATTATCTGACGCTTATGCCCTCGGGCATGACAAGCCCCAACGAGATGGAAAGAGCTGTAAATCAGATACTGCTGGTCGAAAGAAGGCAGCCGATACTAAGCCAGCCTCCCAAGGCGGCTCCGGGAGAGAGGGTGCTGTCCTGCCTCGAGGCTATGCTTCTGGCGAGAAAAAGAGTGCCTATTTCCTGCGCCGTCGGGGAGGTTTTCGCAGGGATAGAGACCTCCTGCCCTCCGGCTATCCCTCCGGTTATCTGCGGGGAGAGAATCACCCTGGGTGCGGCAAGGCTCCTTGAGTATTACGGAGTGACGCACTGCGATGTAGTGGATGTGTAAATATATAGCAGGCTAGAGGGGATGCCCGTTTCGGGCGTCCCCTTATTTTTCATCAGAATAACGGCTGGGGAGGGCGTTGTTTGTTCAATTTTCACAGTTTTTTTGGCGTTTTTTCTACGAAGCTTTAACACCCGGTTGAAGAATCGGTATTGCTTTTTTAGGATGTCGATGGTATAATTGTTGTACAAAGTGGATTTTAGTGCAAAACGGTGGTATTTCATTTCGGAGGTGAGCAGGGTGGACGCCGAAAAAGAGCTTCTTGGCATGACTGGCGAGATGCCGTATACCATAGACACCAAGGGCAGGATGTCCTTCCCCGCACGCTTCAGGGAGATTATCGGCGAGCGCTTTATCCTAACCAGGGGAGCCGACCGCCGCCTTGTCGCATACCCGGTCAAAAGGTGGCAGGAGCTTGTCGGCAAGATATCCCTAATGCACCCCGGCAGGGAAAGGGAGATACTAACCCAGATATATGTCAAGGGTGCAATACCCGTGGAAGCGGACAAGCTGGGAAGAATACTCGTCCCGCAGGCCTTAAGGGAGTACGCCGGGCTTATAAAGGATGTATATGTCGTGGGAGCCATAGATGTCGCCGAGATATGGGACAAGGCGACCTACGAGTCCTTCACCCAGGCGATTGACCCGAGCGAGCTTTACGCCGCCATGTCCCTTCTTGGCTGATGGAGGGGGAGTTTGTACACAGACCCGTCCTTCTCGAGGAATGCATAGCCGGGCTTGATATAAAGCCGGACGGCGTGTATGCAGACGGCACCGCAGGTGGAGCCGGGCACTCCGTCGAGATAGCAAAAAGGCTGGGAGCTAAGGGACTGCTCATTGCAATAGACCGTGACCCCGACGCCGTTAGAGTCGCACAAAAGAGGCTTTCCGGCTATAACGCCGTTGTAGTTCACGACAGGTTTTCAAATATAAAGAGTATACTGAGCGGGCTTGGCAGGGACCGGCTTGACGGTATGCTTTTAGACCTCGGGGTGTCCTCCTATCAGCTTGACAGCCCGGAAAGAGGCTTTTCCTACCGTCACGACGCCGAGCTTGACATGAGAATGAGCAAGGAGGGTCTTAGCGCAAGGGATGTAGTTAACACCTACAGCTATGAGGAGCTTCGCCGGATACTCTATGAGTACGGCGAGGAGAGGTTTTCCTCCCAGATAGCGTCGAATATAGTCAAAAAAAGGGCCTCCTGCGAGATAAGCACAACGGCACAGCTCGCCGAGATAATCAAGGCTTCGATTCCGCAGAGGTTCAAAAGGGATAAAAATCCCTGCAAAAAGAGCTTTCAGGCGATAAGAATAGAGGTAAACAACGAGCTCGGGGAGCTTTCTATGGCTCTTGGCGACGCCTTTGACTCCCTTAGAATCGGAGGAAGGCTCGCCGTTATAACCTTTCACTCGCTCGAGGACAGGCTGGTCAAGCAGCGCTTTGCCGACTTTTCAAGGGGCTGTATCTGTCCGCCGGAGTTCCCGGTCTGCATATGCGGAAGGACTCCTAGGGGCAGGCTGGTAGGGAAAAAGCCGGTGGAGCCGTCCTGTTCGGAGCTTGAGGCAAATAACCGCAGTCATTCGGCAAAGCTAAGGATTATTGAGAAGATAAAGGACTGAGAAAAATGCCAGACACAAGACTAGACAATTCAAATCTCGCCTACGACATATCCGTATACGAGCCAAAGCCCAAAAGGACGGAGCCTAAGACCGAGCAGCAAAGTAGGATTCAGGTCAAAAAGGGTCAGGCGTCAAGGGTCCTAAAGGCAAGGGGGCTTCTTGCACTGGGAGCCGCAGCCCTGATTCTCGGGCTTTTCATGCTCTGCGGGCAGGTCGAGCAGAACAGGCTCTTCGGGGAGATATCTCAGCTCGAGTCCGAGATAAGGACGCTCCAGGCGGACAATGCTGCGCTTGCGGCTGAGTACGACTCTATAGCCTCGCTCAAGAATGTCGAGGAGTACGCAAAAAATACCCTCGGGCTGACAAAGCTGGAAAAGTCGCAGATCGAGTATGTCGAGTTCGAGACGGACGGCGTGATTAGCTCTGTCGATTCGGCTGACGAAAACATTTTCGTCCGCCTGAGAAACTGGCTGTCCAGCGTTGGTGAATATCTTGGCGCAGAGTAAAATAATATATAAACATACACAAAGAATACGGGTCGCATAAGTGGAAGTTAAGCTCCGCCTTGCATAAAGGGGGCGGGCTTAGCTTTCTTGTCTATTTAAACGGAGTGCGGCGGATTCCGGCAGTATAATTCCTAATTACCGATAAAAGTGCTGTAAAAGCCCTCATAAAAGGCACCCTGTGGTGGTATTTCGGTGAATTTGCAGATGGTTTTTGTGAAAAGGAGAGCATATGTCTATATCGGACAAAACAACCAGCAGGATGAAATTCAGGCTCAACTTCGTTATCTTCGGCGCACTTTTGCTTGCCGCAGTCTATGTGACATATCAGATGTTCGTAGTCTCGGTAAGGGAGAGCGAGAAGTACCAGGCGCTTGCCTACAGCCAGCAGTTCAGAGCCACAACCATAACTGCAAACCGTGGAGCCATTTACGACCAGAACGGTCAGGTGCTGGCGCAGAGCTTTACGGTGTACACGGTTTTTGTCGACCCTACAACCTTCAGGGAGCGTGACCAGGGCGAAACCACCACCCTCACCCACGAGCTTGCCGACGGCAGCGAGGTCGAGACCGAGTACGACCGTGAGAATGAGATAGTCACAACCTTAAGCGAGAGCCTTTCGATAGCTCCCGAGAAAATAAGAGAGCTTCTTGGCAAGTCGAACGCCTATCAGGTGGTCGCCAAGGAGGTCGAGAAGGAGACCGCCCTTTCGATAATCGACTGGATGTCTGAGCTGGGAATCTCCAGCGTCGGAATAACTCCGACAGCCAAAAGATACTATCCGCAAAACGACCTGGCGGCAAATGTGATAGGCCATCAGGGCTACGGGAGCGACGGCGAGTACGGCGGCATATACGGTCTTGAGGCTTACTACGACGATTATCTCACCGGCGTCGACGGCAGGATACTCACCGCCAGGGACGCAACCGGCGCAGAGATTCAGTATGACCGCAAGCTAAGCTACGACGCAGAGGACGGCGCCTCCCTTTACACAAACATCGACACCACTATACAGTATTATGTCGAGAAGGCGCTGGAGACGGCTAACCGCTCCAACAATCCCAAGGACAGGTCCTGCGCCATTGTCATGAACGCAAAGACCGGCGCAATATACGCCATGGCGACCGAGCCTGACTATGACCCCAACTATCCGGCGGATATCTACGACGAGGCTACGGCGGCGATTCTTTCCGGGCTTGAGCCTGTTTTAAGCGAGGAGGATTATCTTGCCAGGAAGCAGGAGGCGTGGGGCAAGCAGTGGACAAACAAGGCTATATCAAGCCTTTACTTCCCCGGCTCGGTATTCAAGGTAATTACCGGCTCGGCGGCGATAGAGGAAAACGCCGTCTCGTTAAACGACACCTTCTACTGCAACGGAGCAACCACCGTCGACGGGATACCCTTTAGGTGCTGGACCACCCACGGGGGTCACGGCACCCAGAACTTCGTCGAGGCGATGACAAACTCCTGCAACCCCGCCTTTGTAAAGATAGGCCAGCAGCTTGGAGCAAAGCTGTTCAGCCAGTATTTCGACGCCTTCGGGCTCACTCAGAAAACAGGGATAGACCTCCCGGCGGAGGCTACCAGCATCTACGCCCCGTATGAGAGGATGACTCCTGTTACCCTGGCGTCAAGCTCCTTCGGGCAGACAAATAAGATAACCCCCATCCAGATGATATGCGCATACGCCGCCGTGGTAAACGGAGGGAATCTTGTGACCCCCTACATCGTCGACAGGATAGTGGACTGCGACGGCAATGTCATAAAGAAGTTCACCCCCACGATAAAGCGGCAGGTAATTTCAGAGGAGACCTCGCAGATAATGCGTCAGACCCTTGAAACCGTCGTCACGGTAAACTCTGGAAGCAATGTTTACATCAAGGGCTATCACATAGGAGGAAAATCTGGAACCTCCCAGAAGCTTGACGAAAACCCCGAGGGCAACACCTATGTGTCCTCCTACTGCGCCTTCTACCCAGCCGAGGACCCCGAGATAATCATGCTCGTAATGGTAGACGAGCCGCAGAACGGGCTTTACTACGGCTCGGCGGTGGCAGCCCCGGTTGTGGCGGAGGTGTTCACCGAGATACTTCCCTACCTCGGCTACTACGCAGAGTATACCGACGAGGAGCTTGAGAACCTCGAGGTTACCGTCCCAGATGTCGAGGGAGCGGAGCTTGAAACGGCGGGGGCAACCCTTAAGAGCCTGTCCTTGGAGTACGAGGTAATAGGCGAGGGCAGCACGGTTGTCCAGCAGGTGCCGTCAAGGGGGAACTCGATGCCAAGAGGCTGCTCGGTAATCCTTTACACCGAGGAGGACTATGAGGAGCAGTGGGTGGAGGTCCCCGACATAAGCGGCTACTCGCTTGAAAGAGCGAACAAGAAGCTAAGCTCGCTCGGACTCAACCTAAGACCCTTGGGCGGAGCGGCTCACAAGTCGGGAGCGGAATGCTCCGGCGTGACAAACTACGAGGTCGGCTCGGCTGTCCAGAAGGGAACAATAATCGAGGCGTACTTCCTTATAAATGACGAGACAGGATGAGATTGGAGGCTTTTTATGAGACTTTATGAGCTGCTTGACGGCATCGCCGCTCCCGGTGAGCTTGACGGCGTCGGGGATTTTTCGGTTAGCGGGATTCACTCCGACAGCAGGGAGGAGCTTGGCGAGGGCTCTGTATTTGTCGCAATAAAGGGGGAGCGCTTCGACGGGCATGACGCCGTTCCCCAGCTTTCAAAAAAGGGAGTCGGGGCGTTCATAGTGGAGAGGTCCTTAGGTCTTGAAAACGAGATAATCGTGGAAAATTCAAGGCTTGCCCTCTCGAGGCTGTGGGCAAACTACTATCATAATCCAGAGAGGGAGCTAAGGCTGATAGGAGTCACCGGCACAAACGGCAAGACCACCACCGTCACCGTTATAAAGGGGCTTCTTACCCTTATGGGACGGCGCTGCGGGCTTATAGGCACCTGCGGCTGTGAGATAGGAGACGAGCTTTTCCCCTCCGACAGGACAACGCCGGAGCCTAAGGAGTTCTTTTCGATGCTCGACAGGATGAGAAAATCAGGCTGCACGGATGTGGTGATGGAGGTGTCCTCGCAGGGGCTCAGCCAGTACAGGCTGGCGGACGCCTTTTTCGAGCTTGCGGTCTTTACCAATCTCACTCAGGACCATCTTGATGTCCACGGCAGCATGGAGAGCTACTATCAGGCAAAAAAGCTTCTGTTCTCACGCTGCGGCAGGGCGCTCATTAATATAGACGACAGCTACGGAAAAAGGCTTGCCGGGGAGCTTTCCTGTCCCGTTTTTAGCTACTCCTGCCGGGACTTCTCGGCGGATTACTCTGCTAGCGGAGCCGCTCTTTCGGCAAGAGGCTCAGAATTTTGGTATTCCTCGCCCAAGAAGTCCTTTAAGACAAGGATAGGGCTTCCCGGGAGCTATAACATCTCAAACTGTCTGGCGGCTCTTGCCTCCTGCGAGCTGCTTGGCTGTGACCCGGGAGAGGCTGTAAGGCTCATCGCCGGGATAAAGGGCGTCAGGGGAAGGTTTGAGCCTGTGGACACCGGCAGGGACTTTCATGTCATAATAGACTACGCCCACACGCCGGACGCTCTTGAGAACATCCTGTCCTGCCTTAAGGAACTTGCAAAGGGCAGAATAGTCTGCCTTTTCGGCTGCGGAGGCAACCGTGACGCCAAAAAGCGTCCCCTTATGGCTAAGGCTGCGGCAAAATATGCGGACCTTTTGGTCATCACCTCGGACAATCCAAGGGACGAGGAGCCGCACTCGATAATAGTCGACATACTTGAAGGACTCAGGGACACCGAGGTCGACTTCGTTGAGATAGACGACCGCCGGGAGGCTATATTCTGGGCGGTGACAAACGCAAGAAGTGAGGATATAATACTGCTCGCCGGAAAGGGTCACGAGGACTATCAGATACTCCCGGGAGGGGTAAAGGTTCACTTTGACGAGCGTGAAATAGTAAACGAAGCTCTAAAGGCTTAAAATGAAAGGATGACATCAATGCCCTTTTGGATTAATCTTATTGCGGGACTTCTTTCCTTTGCGATAGCCGCACTGTTCGGGGTGGTACTCGTCCCCTATCTGAGAAAGCTCAAGGCAGGCTCGCATATTCTTGACATTGGACCGTCCTGGCACAAGTCGAAGGAGGGCACTCCCCTCATGGGAGGCTTTATGTTCATAGCCTCTGTGCCTATATCCGTATGGGCGGCGCATCTTATAATAAAGTCCTTGGCTCCCCAGGAGGCGCTTGAGGACAAATCGGGGCTTAAGCTTCTTTTGGCTGTTGGAGTCTCGATGGCGTTCATGCTCATAGGCTTTGCGGACGATTACATCAAGGTTATAAAAAAGAGGAACAAGGGCCTTAGCATAATGGCAAAGACGGCGGCGCAGGCGGCTATAATCGTTTTGTACCTTGCGGCCCATCGTCTTCTTGGCTACACCACGCTGATAACCTTCCCGTTTATCGGGGATGTAGAGCTTGGCTGGCTGTACTATCCTCTGATGGGAATAGCTATATACGGAGTTGTAAACGGAGTCAACTTCACCGACGGGGTGGACGGTCTTTTAGGCTCTGTCACCCTTGTATACTCAGCCGCATTCTCGATGATATTCGTGATTTTGGATATGTGGGACATGTCGGCGTTCGCAATGAGCGTAGCGGGAGGATGCTTAGGATTTCTTATCTGGAATCTTCACCCTGCAAAGACCTTCATGGGAGACACCGGCTCGATGTTCCTTGGAGGCGCAGTCATCGCAATGGGAGTAGCCAGCGGGCTGGAGCTGCTTCTGCCGCTGGTCGGGATTATATACATAGCAGAGCTTTTAAGCGATGTCATCCAGATACTCAGCTTTAAGCTGAGGAAAAAGAGGGTCTTTAAGATGGCGCCGATTCATCACCATTTCGAGCTTTGCGGATGGTCGGAGTACAGGATTTTATGGGTATTTTCCGGAGTCACCCTCGCCGCCGGGATTATAGGAGTGCTTATAACCCTTAAAGCGGCGTGACGCCCGGAGCGTTTAACTGATTGGGAGGAGTCAAGTGGCAGGCACCAATAATATACGGGTGGTTAAACCCGCAGACGACGCCGGAAAAAGAAAGCAGAAAAGAAGGTCAAGGGAGCCCAGGCTCATTATCCCCTCGCAGGGGATGGACCATGTCTTTTTGGTTATAGTAGCGGTGCTTTTAGCCTTCGGAATACTTATGATGTTCTCCGCAAGCTATATGGAGGGTCTTTTGGAGAACGACAACGATGGCTACAAGTATCTGAGGGTACAGGCAACCTCCGCCGCAATAGGCGGAGTGATAATGATATTCCTATCCATGATAGACTATCATCTCTTCCTAAACTCAAAGGTGGTTCTTCTTGGATACCTGGCCGTAGTGGTACTTCTTAGCTACACCACGCTAAGAGGAGTCGGTCAGGCGGAGGCGATTCGCTGGATTAGAATAGGAAGCTACAACTTCCAGCCCTCCGAGGTTGCAAAGCCGGTGCTTATAGTAGTTTTGTCGTTTCTTGCCGTCAGGAGCGGCGGGGAGTACAAAATAGGCAGATTCAGCATAAAGGGAGTTCCCATGCTGATAGCCATGGCGCCTATATGCGTAAACATGGTATTCCAAAGGCATATCTCCGGGCTTTTAATAATGTGTGCGATATTCGCCTGCGTAGTCGTAATGAGCGGGATAAGCTGGAGGGATATCATCGCCATGGGGCTGGTGCTGGGTCTAGCCGCAATCGTCATGATATTTGTATTCTCTCTCACCAGGGAGAACGGACTGTCCTACATACTGACAAGGCTCTCAAGCATGTCCAGCACAGACGACGGTCAGCTTACAGACGAAAACTGGCAGATAATGCAGTCGCTCATAGCTATGGGCTCAGGGGGCTGGTTCGGACTCGGGCTTGGAGCCTCAAGGCAGAAATACCTCTGGCTCCCCGAGGCTCAAAACGACTTTATCATCCCGATAATCGTGGAGGAGCTTGGCTACATCGGCGGAATAGCCGTTGTGATACTCTTTGTTTTGTTCATGATAAGGGGCTTTAGGATAGCCAAGACCGCTCCTGACAAATTCGGCACGCTTATAGTCACGGGAATAGTCTTTCAGATAGGCTTCCAGGCGATTTTAAACATAGGAGTCGCCTGCAACGCTTTCCCGAACACGGGAGTCTCGCTTCCCTTTTTCAGCTACGGAGGCTCTGCGCTTTTAGTACAGCTTGCCGAGATGGGAGTAGTTCTGTCCGTCTCACGGCAGTGTACGGATATATAGGCATCCGGCTTGACTAATACTTAGAATCTAGGAGGATAAATAATATGCCAAGAGTAATTCTTTCCGGCGGAGGAACAGCCGGCCATGTCAACCCGGCGCTTGCCATAGGAGAGATAATAAAGGAGGCGTATCCCGGGACTGAGTTTTTATATGTCGGCACTCCTGACGGCATCGAAAGAAGGCTCGCCGCCGAGGCTAAAATCGCCTACGAGGACATAAGGGTTGCGGGATTTCAAAGAAAGCTCACCCTGAAAAACATAAAAAGGAATATAACTGCGGCTGACTATCTTATCCACTCCGGGAAGAGGGCCAAGGAAATAATAGAGTCCTTTAAGCCCGACCTTGTAATCGGCACGGGAGGGTATGTCAGCGAGCCGATAGTCCACAAGGCGGCGGCAATGGGCATAAGGACCGTTATACACGAGCAAAATGCCTTTCCGGGAGTCACCACAAAGCTCCTTTCAAAAAAGGCGGACAGGATTATGCTTACCGTCGGGGAGGCGGCGTCGGCGTTTAGGCCTAGAGACAGGCAGAGGTGCGTTATCACCGGGCTGCCCGTTCGCTCCGGCTTTGTAAGGGACCGCCTTACAAAGGAGGAGGCTAGAAAAAGGCTGGGTCTTAGCGAGAAAATATGTATTCTTTCCACCGGCGGGACTCTTGGCGCAGGCAGGATAAACGAAACCGTCTCCGACCTTATCGCATGGTATAAGGAGAGCGGGCTTAAGGTAAACCACATACATTCCTACGGCAAAAACGGCAGGGGGAGCTTTGTAGCCTCCCTGAAGGCAAAGGGGATCGAGCTAAAGGACCATCCCGAGCTTATCGTCAGGGAGTTTATAGACGACATGCCGACCTGCATGGAGGCTGCCGACCTGATAATAAGCAGGTGCGGCGCAGGAGCCCTGACCGAGATACAGGCTGTCGGCTGCGGCTCGGTGCTGATACCCTCGCCGATAGTGGCTGAAAACCACCAGTATTACAACGGCAGGGTGCTCTCTGACGCCGGCGCCGCAATCCTTATAGAGCAAAAGGAGCTTACCTCCTCGCTGCTTATCAATACGGTCAGCGAGCTGATAAACGACCCGGCAAGGCTTAGGGAGCTGGGAGAGAACGCCTCCCGGCTGTACATAAAGGACACCCCCGAGAGAATACTCGGAGTCATAAAAGAGGTGCTTGGCTGAAGCGGCAAGTAGCACCGTGGCGGGATTTCTCATATTATGCTTAGTAGATTGCAGGAAAGTGCTTTTTGCAAATTTACAGGCAAAGGGGAATCCATGATGAAAATTGGCGATAGGACTGTAAATCTGGCTGAGGGTGACGGCTCCTTTGCCGGAGGGCTGGTAATAGAGGGCGGCAGGAGGCTTGAGGGCGAGATAAAGGTCCAGGGAGCTAAAAACAGCTCGCTCCCGGTGCTGGCGGCGGCGTATCTGTGCGGCGGCGAGAGCGTGATACATAACTGTCCTGCACTTTCGGACTGCTATGCCGCCTGCAGGATACTCAGCTCGCTGGGCTGTAGGTGCAAAAGAGAGGGTAGCACCGTCATTGTAGACTCCGGCGGCACCGAGGGATTCTCTGTGAGCGAGTCGCTTATGAGCAAGATGCGCTCCTCGATAGTATTTTTGGGGGCGATACTGGGCAGGACGGGCAGGTGCAGGCTCTCCTTTCCGGGAGGCTGCGAGCTCGGTCCACGGCCGATAGACCTCCATCTCGACGCTCTTAGGCGTCTGGGAGTCAGGATTATCGAGGACCACGGAGTCCTTGACTGCACCTCCGGGGAAAGACCCTTTCACATAGACATAACCCTCTCCCTGCCCTCGGTAGGGGCGACGGAAAACATAATGCTTTACTGCGCCCTGGGCGAGGGGGAGACTGTTATATACAACGCCGCAAGAGAGCCTGAAATAGCCGACCTTGCGGAGTATCTCAACCGCTGCGGGGCGTGCATAAGGGGACATTCAAGCTCCACAATAGTAATAAACGGCGTCAAGAGCCTTCACGGCTGCAGCTTCGGCGTCATGCCGGACAGGATAGCGGCGGCAACCTATATGGGAGCCTGTGCGGCGACTGGAGGGGAGCTTGTGCTGTCGGGAGTCTCCTCTAAGGATATGTATTCGTGTATGTCGGTATTTTCGGAGATGGGCTGCGGTGTATACCCGTATCTTGACAAGCTCTACATAAGCGCAAAGAAGCCGCTTCGCTCCGTCAGGACGATAAGGACCACCCCCTATCCCGGCTTTCCCACCGACTGTCAGCCTATCGTCATGGCGGTTCTGTGCAGGGCGTCGGGAACAAGCATGATAGTAGAGAATATCTTTGAAAACAGGTTTATGGCGGCTCCCGAGCTTTTAAAGATGGGAGCGGATATAAAGCTGGAGGGCAGAGTCGCAGTGATAGAGGGAGTCAGACAGCTTTTAGGAGCAAGGGTCAGGGCTAAGGACCTGAGGGCAGGCGCCGCTCTCACGGTTGCGGCTCTTGGCGCTCAGGGCACCAGCGTCGTATCGAATCTTCACTTTATAGACAGAGGCTACGAGAGCATAGAGACTGTGCTAAGCTCGGTGGGAGCGAGCATAAAAAGAGTATAGACCGGGAGGCTCACAGCGGCTCCCGGACGGCTTGACTGAAAGGACATAAGATGAAGGATGTTGTAAAATCCCAGCCGCAGAAGAAGCAGGCGGGCAGAAGAAGAAAAAGGAGGGGCAACCGCTCGCTCTACTATCTTTTGATATTTCTTGCCGCCTTCTTCGTGGTTTTCATACTCTCAAGGACGGTGCTTTTCAGAATCGGCGAGCTTTCGGTGACCGGGAACTCAAGGTATACGGCGGCTCAGATACTTGCCGCCGGAAACCTTCAGGAGGGCAAAAATATGTTCGGCATAAACATAGACAGGACCGAGCAGAGGATTAAGGACGCCCTTGTCTACATTGAGGACATAAGCATAACAAGAAGGCTCCCCGACAGGCTGGAGGTAGCCGTCACCGAGGCGCAGCCGTTTGCCTGCTGTCAGTACGAAGGCTCCCGCTACGCCGTTATATCACGGAGCGGAAGGTTCCTTGAGACAGAGCAGGCAAATCCCCGTGGGGAGCTTATGCAGATATACGGCATCGAGCCGGTCGAGGCGGCACTTGGAAACACTCTTGAGAGCCACGACCCCAACAAGCTCTCGATACTCTACGAGCTTTTGGATGCCATAGACAGAATCTGCCCCGGAAAGATAACCTATATCGACATTACCGACCGTACCGACATCCTCATAGGCTACGGCGGCAGGATAGACATCGAGTTCGGAAGCTCGCTGGACTATGAGTATAAGCTGGAATATATCACTGCGATAATCGAGGACAAGCTCACGCCGGAGGATTCTGGCAGGATAATTTACCACAGCGCAACAGCCGGCGCTTCGTTCATAACAAACGAGGACCTCGAGGCGATGGAGGAGGATTTAAAGCGCCGTCAGGAGCAGAGCCTTGCCAACTCAAGGACAGAGGAGGAAGCCTCGGACGGGGAAGGCTGATTGTATATTCAGCCGGTGAAGTATCGAAGGCTTCAGGCTTAAAATGGCATTATTTCTCTTAAAATAATTGCAAAAAGCTATTGCCAAGAGAAAGAATTTGTGATATTATAATATCGAATATCAGATGCCGTTGAGCATTGTATTAATAGATATTGGAGGAAAAGGAAAGATGGGCTTTGTTATGGAAAACGATGGCATAGATTTGGCTAAAATAAAGGTTGTCGGAGTCGGCGGAGGCGGAGGAAATGCTCTTAACTGCATCGTTGCCGCCGGGATAACCGATGTCGATTACATAGCCGTTAATACAGACGCTCAGGCTCTTAAAAAGTCCAAGGCAACCACCAAGATTCAGATAGGGCAGAAGCTCACCGGGGGTCTGGGTGCGGGCGGCCGTCCCGAAAAGGGCGAGGGTGCGGCTCAGGAGTCTAAGGACGAGATAACCGAGAACATAAAGGGTGCGGATATGGTCTTTATCACCGCCGGAATGGGCGGAGGAACAGGCACTGGAGCCGCTCCCGTGGTAGCCCAGATTGCCAAGGAGATGGGTATTTTAACCGTTGCCGTCGTCACCAAGCCGTTTGACTTCGAGGGTGCAATGAAGCAAAAGCGTGCCGAGAACGGCATTAAGAACCTCCTTGAGAATGTCGACTCCCTGATTGTAATACCTAACCAGAAGCTTCTTACAGGCAAGGAAAACCTCACTATGCGTCAGGCGTTTGCCCTTGCCGACGATATACTAAAGACTGCGGTTTCCAGCGTTACCGAGCTTATTTTGGGCGAGGGCGACATCAATGTAGACTTCGCCGATGTCAAGTCTATAATGTCAAACGCAGGATACGCCCACATGGCTATAGGTCACGGAGAGGGCAAGGACAAGGTCCAGGACGCTGTAAACCAGGTCATCTCCAGCCCGCTGCTTGAGACCTCCATCAGGGGTGCTAAGAGACTGCTTCTTAACATCTCAATATCCGACGATATAGTAGCAGGCGATGTCGCAGAGCTTACCGATACCATCGCAAAGGCGGCTGACCCCGATGTCGAGCTTATCTTCGGTCAGAAGTACTGCACCGATATGTCTGACACTATTGATGTCATAGTAATCGCCAGCGACTTTGCCGACGGCGGCAGCTATTCCGATATCGCAGGACCTGCACCCGAGCAGGGTCCCCGTGAGGACAGGAAGCCTGGAGGAGACTACAGCATAATCTGGGACCTGTTTAAGAACTGACCGGGAGGCTAGAGACTGTCACGACGGGTGCAATCCAGCGGTCTTAAAACGCAAAATACAGCACGGATTTAAAAAACTGTGCTGTTTTTTCGTTATATCGGCTGATATTTCATGATAAAATTGTGCATTTTGCCATAAAATAGCTCAGAATGGTCAAGACTCTTGACATTTAAGGCTAAAAATGATATGATTCTCTACAAAGTTGTCTGCCATGACCGTTGAGAGGTGGTTTTTTGCAGTCCCGTGGCTTCACAGGTCTGAGCGATGGCGAGCTTTTAAAGCTTGTCTTTTCCGACCGTCTGGCATATTCCGAGCTTGTTCACCGCCATATGGGGACGGTTTTGCATCTGGCGAGGACTCTTGAGGGCGGCGCCGCCGAAAGGGACGACCTTATCTCCGAGGGGCTTTTGGCTCTTTTACAGGCGATAGAGAGCTACGATTCCACCCGTGGAGCGAGCCTTGGGACCTATGTCTACACCTGCGTCAGCAACAGGATGCTTCTGCTTCTTAAAAGGAGCAAAAGGATAAAGAGCCGTGAGCAGGAGATAGGCGATTTGGGACTGGAGGCGTCCTTGACTCCCGAGGGGATAGTTCTTATAAGGGAGGAGCTGGGCGAGGTCATGAGCCTGGCGGGAAAAATCCTCACCGATATGGAAAGAGCGGTATTTTTGGAGTATCTTGCCGGCAGCAGCTACCGTGAGATTGCCTGCCGTCTCGGAATAACCGAGAAGGCTGTGGGAAACGCCCTCTCCAGGGTGCGGACAAAGCTCCGTGTTAAACTCAGGTAAAAGCCCTTTTTTGGGTTTTTATATATTTTATTGCCAAGCAAGCTTAGGGTCGAACGATGTTTATTAGAAAATTTTAATCAAAGTTGCGGATGTAAGCCCGCTGGCGAAAACTAGTAAGCGAGGGAAAAATATGTTTCAGGACAAAACATTAGTATGCCGTAATTGCGGAAATGAGTTCGTTTTCACAGCCGGCGAGCAGGAGTTCTACGCTGAAAAGGGCTTCGAGAACGAGCCGAAGATGTGCAAGGACTGCAGAAGAAGCAAGAAGGAGGCCGGAAGGCAGTATTATACTGCGGTATGCGCTGCCTGCGGCAAGGAAGCAAGAGTACCGTTCAAGCCGCACGACGACAGACCGGTATACTGCAGCGAGTGCTTCGCTAAGCAGAGGGAAGACAGCTGATTATCCTAGCATGAACATGAGCGGCGGGAAAACTCCTGCCGCTCTGTTTGTAGGGTACGGAGCTAATTTATAACCGTTTTGGCAGGCAGAAGCATATCTGCCCGGAAAAGGAGATTATCATGGAGAAAAGAAGGCTTGAAATCACAAAGGACAGCATTATCGGCGAGGTTTTGGATATGGACGGCGGCTGCGCTCCCATATTCTTGGAGATGGGTATGCACTGCCTCGGCTGTCCCTCTGCAAGAGGGGAGACGATTGCGGAGGCGTGCTCAGTCCACGGTGAGGACCCCGACAGGCTTGTCGCCAAGCTAAGAGCGTTCTTCTCACAGGATTAGTATGCTTAAAAAAAGACTTGCCCTCCTGTGCGAGCTGATAGAGGGCGGAGGTCCTTTATGCGATGTCGGCACCGACCACGGACTGCTCCCGATTTTTCTTGTAAAGGAGGGCAGGGTTCCGCTGGCTTACGCCTGTGATATCGCCGAGGGCCCGCTTTCCTGTGCAAAAAGAAATATCCTAGCGCAGAATGTAGAGGATAGGGTCATCCCCGTTCTTTCGGATGGTCTTGACAAAATACCTCCCGGAAGCGTCAAGGAGGTCGTCATAGCCGGAATGGGCGGCGAGATGATTGCAGGGATAGTAAACCGGGCTGAATGGCTCAAGGACGGGGTCGGGCTTATCCTTCAGCCCAATTCACGGGCGGGCTTTCTGGTCGGCTGGCTCTGCATGTCAGGCTACAGGGTGGTAAGACAGCTCGCCGTGCTGGACGGCGGGATATACTACACCGCATTAAGGGCGGAGTACGACGGAAATATGTGGTCCCCCACACTTGAGGAGACGATTTTAGGCGGGCTTGAAAAAACAGACCCCGCAGCCCGTGAGTATGTAAAGCGGGAGGCAGAGAGGCTTCGCAGCGCCGCCAAGGGGATGAGCCGGTCAAGGGACCAAATATCCAGGCAGAAGGTAAAGGACATTATAAAAGCAGTAACCGTTCTTGAGCAGTTTATCGGGGAGGATTAGCATGGCTACCGTCAGGCAGATTTACGAATATATAGACAGCTTTGCGCCCTTTAGCTATCAGGAGAGCTGGGACAACTCAGGAATTTTAGTCGGAGGCGGCGGCGAGGAGGTCAAAAGGGCGCTTTTGACCCTCGACATAAGCCGTGAAGCCGCAGAGGAGGCAAAAAGCCTTGGGTGCGAGCTTGTGATTACCCATCACCCGGTGATTTTCACTCCGCTCAAGGCCCTAAGGCAGGACAATCCCGCCTGCATGCTTTTAAGGATGGGAATCGCCTGCATATCGGCGCACACGAATCTTGACTGTGCGGACTATGGAATCAGCTCGATGATATGCTCGGCTCTTGGTCTTTCGCCCTGCCGTGAGGTCTTGATTCCTACGGGAAAGCTCCATCCGTGCGGACGAAGCGTCGGCTTCGGGGAGATAGGAGCGGCTCAAAGCATAACCCCGGAGGAGCTTATAGACCGATGCAAAAGGTCCTTTAACAGCGTATGCATAAAGTTTGTAAGGGGAGAAAGAAGGATAAGCCGGGTAGGGATTTTATCGGGAGCCGGCGGCGAGGGCGTCGAGCTTGCCCTAGAGCATGGGCTTGACGCCGTTGTAACCTCCGAGATAAAGCAGCACCAGCTTGTCATGGCTAGGGATATCGGCATCACCGCCGTGGATATCGGTCACTACGAGAGCGAGGCTATAGCTATGCCCTGGCTTCGTGACAGGCTCTTGGAGGGCTTTTCCGATACCGAGTTTATCCTGACTAAAACCCGCTTCCCGGCAGAGTCCTGCTAGTCTGCGGGAGGGGGCATATTATCTTATTGCAAAGGGAGGGATAGCTCTTGGCACTTGACGGAGTTTATCTTAGTCTTATAAAGAGGGAGCTTGATGGGGTGCTGATAGGCTCAAGGGTTGACAAAATCCATCAGCCCTCAAGGGAGAGCCTTATAATATCGCTCAGGACACAGCAAAGCGGCACAAAAAGGCTGCTAATTTCCGCCTCGAGCGACTCTGCAAGAGTTCATCTTAGCGCAAGGGAGCTTGAAAACCCCAAGACTCCGCCGATGTTCTGCATGCTTCTTAGAAAGCACCTGTCATCAGCAAGGCTTATAGAAATCCGGCAGGACGGCTGCGAGAGGATACTCCATTTTGATTTTGAGACAACAGACGAGCTTGGCGACAGGGTGATAGTGACCCTTGCCGCCGAGATAATGGGAAAAAGGTCTAATATTATAATGATAAAGGACGGCAGGGTGATAGACTCTATAAAGCGTGTCGGGGAGGATATGTCGAGCGTCAGGCAGGTGCTTCCCGGAATCGGCTATACGCTCCCTCCGAGGGAGGACAGGCTGAGTCTTTTTTCGCTTGACAAAAAGGCTCTTGCGGACGGTCTTTCAGCCTCCAAGGATAAGGACACCGCCAAGGCTCTTGTCAGGCTGATAGAGGGAATCTCCCCGATTTTTGCAAGGGAGGCTGTCTATTATGCTCTAAGAGGCGGGGAGAAGCCTCCGTCTGAGCTTGCGGACGGCGAGCTTGCAAGGCTTATTTTCTTCCTTGAGCGCATCTCGGGAGAGGTTTCAAGGGGCGAGAGCAGGTTCACCACCGTCAGGGAAAAAAGCGGTCTTTTAAAGGACTTTTGCTTCTGCCGGATACATCAGTACGGCAGCATGATGATAACAAGGGAGTTTGACAGCCCCTCCGAGCTTCTGGACGGCTTCTATCACGACAGGGATGTCATGGCTCAGAACCGCCAGCGTGCCGGGGACCTCTTCAAGCTGCTTGTGGCTCTTAGCGAGAGGATATCAAGAAGAATCGCCTCCCAGAGGCTGGAGCTTGAAGGCAGCAGGGACCGTGAGAGTCTTAGACTAAAGGGAGACCTTATAATGTCAAACCTTTACAGGCTCAAAAAGGGAGAGAGCAGGACCGAGCTTGAAAACTATCTCGACCCCGAGGGAGGGGTGATTGCAGTAGAGCTTGACCCTAGGCTGACTCCCGCACAGAACGCCCAGAGATACTATCGTGAGTATAAAAAGCTCGATACCGCCGAAAAAAAGCTAAGGGTGCTTATTGAGGAGGGCGAGAGGGAGCTTAGCTACATCGACTCGGTGTTCGACTCGCTTTCAAGAGCGTCCTGCGAGGCGGAGCTTCTTGAAATAAGGGAGGAGCTGGCTCAGGGAGGGTATATAAGAAGCCGCAGGGACAGCAAAAGGAACAGCAGGCCCCTGCCTCCGCTCGAGTACCGCTCCAGGGACGGCTTTAGGATTCTTGCCGGCAGGAACAACCGTCAAAACGATACGCTCACCCTGAAAACCGCCGACGGCAGGGATGTCTGGCTCCATGTCAAGGATATGACCGGCTCCCATGTCATAATCGAGACGATGGGCAAGGAGTGCAGCAGGTCAGCCCTCGAGGACGCTGCGATGATAGCGGCATATAACTCCTCGGCGAAAAGCTCCTCTGGAGTCCCGGTGGACTATACTCTAGTAAAATATGTAAAGAAGCCGGGAGGAGCAAAGCCCGGGATGGTTATCTTCACAAACAACAAGACGCTGTATGTCACTCCAGACGAGGAGCTGGTGGCGTCTATGAGGCAGACGGGAAGGAGTTAATGGCATGAAGGAACGGTTTGAAAGGACGATGCCCTACCTCATATTCATAATAGTGGCGTACTATTCCCTCCCGATTATTCTGGTGGCGGCTCTAAGGGAGTCTGCGGCAGGGATATATCAGGCGCTTCCAGCTCTTGACATCTGCTTTTCGATGGGAGCCTGCTTTTTCTTCGGGAAAAGGCACGGCGGCGACTGGCTGATGGCGATAGAGTCCTCGCTGGTATTTCTTCCCTGCATCTATATCTTCTTCAACCCGACGGCGTGGATATATCTTCCGATAATAGCGCTTTTGTCGCTTCTTGCGGTATTCATAGGGACGGTGTTCAAAAACCGTTTTCTCTGACCCAAGCCATTTTCCCGCCCCATTTGTGTTGACAAGCGGCTGATTTTCTGATATAATTACCGAGACGGTTTGGTCCGCAGAGCAAATCCTTGCCGGTGTGATGGAATTGGCAGACGTGCTGGACTCAAAATCCTGTGGTAGTGATACCGTACCGGTTCGACCCCGGTCACCGGCACCAAAAAGCGCCATTTGCCAGGCTGGGCAGATGGCGCCTTGTCTTTTTATAAGCCAAGCTTTAGTACGCCGCAATATGACAGGGCGGCTTATTCGCATAATGTCGTTAAGAGTCAAAGGGGGAGAGTATGAAAAACGGTATTGCATTTTTAAACAGGGCACAGCTAAAGTACATAGTCGCAATAGCTATGGTGCTCGACCATGTGGCTTGGATGTTCGTGCCGCTTATGAGCGTCGAGGGGCAGCTTTTGCACCTTGTCGGCAGGCTGACGGCTCCTACCATGGCATTTTTCATCGCAGAGGGCTATCACTACACCAAGAGCTTTGAAAAATACGCCCTCAGGCTGGGGCTGTTTGCGCTGATATCCTGGCCGGCATTCGTTTTCTATGAGTTTCAGCAGTTTATAATAAGCTTCTCGGACGGCTGGGTGAGCGTCATATGGCAGCAGAGCGTCATCTTCACCTTCCTTCTGGGGCTTCTTGCCATAAGGCTTTGGGACGAAAAGAGCCTTGGAGTCCTGACGAGGGTGCTGGGAGTGGGAGCGCTCTGCGTTATCTCGCTTTTGGGCGACTGGCCGGTTGCGGGAGTCCTTTGGTGCCTGGTCTTTCACATTTTCAGGGAGAGTCCTTTCAAGAAGTGGACGGCGTTTTGCATAGTCGGAGCGGCTGAGGTCGTTTTGATAACAATCTATACCATGTCCTACGGTATGCCGTGGCAGAGCCAGCTCTGTCAGCTTGGGATATTTGCCGTCCCTATTCTTATAGGAGTGTTCTACAACGGCAAGCCGGGAGGAAGGGGAGCCTTCAGCAAGTGGTTCTTTTACATCTTCTACCCCTTGCATATTGTGATAATAGCAATAATCTTTAGAGTGATGTACTATTAGAAAATTCCAGAAATAAAAGCTCCGCCGACAGTGGGAGCCGGGAAGCCGGCAGACTCTGCGGCGGATATTTTAAGCGGTGAAAATATATTAAGAGCTAATGAAAGGAGATTTTAAGGCAGTTTGTGTATTTTGTCGGGAGCCTCTCGGGGAGCCTTACGCTCAGCACGCCGAAGCTCTGATTGAACTCAAGACCGCCGTAGCCAAGGAGGGAGACCTCCTTTACACGCTCGCTTTCGTTAAGTGATTTTATGACGGCGACTCCCGACTCTGGAGCGCACATCATGAAGGCGTAGAGACAGCCGTTTTTGGTGGTGAAGCGATAATCCGAGCTTGACCAGCTTGTCTTTGACTCCTCGAAGCCGTTTATTGTGGCTCTGGTGTCGCCCTCGCTGAATACCCTGAAGGGACGGGTGCCGTAAATACCCTCGTGGCAGACCTCAAACCAGCCTCCCAGCTCCTTTAGGATGTACTCCTCCCACTCGTCTATGGTGCCGTCCGGCTTTTGAAGGACATTTAGGAGCATTGTGCCGTTCTTGGACACGATGTCTATAAGCATCTCGATGATGTGGGCGGGCTTCTTGTAGTCCTGCTTGGCGTCGTAGAACCAGTTGCCTATGCAGGTATCCGTCTGCCAGGGGTGCTCCATGATTCCGGGAAGCTGGCTCTTTTCGATGTCCAAAACTCCGACCCTGTAGATATCGGGATTTCTGTCCTTCTGGGTGTATACCGCCTGATTGCTGCCGTGCTTCTCGGCTGAGCGGTTGTAAAGCCTTGCCACAGCCTCAAGACCGGGCTGGTAGTGACCGTAATTGAAGGGGAGCACGCTGTCAGAATATAAAAGCTCAGGCTGGAATCTGTCTATAAGCTCGTTCATCGAGTCTGACCAGTATTTCATGAAGCCCTCGTTCTCTGTGAGCCATTTCCAGGTGGTGTCCCCTAGATGCTCGTAGTTGTCGTGATAGAAGCTTCTGTACTCTGGGTCGTTTCCGTCGTAGGGCACGCCGGCGTAGGGACCCTCCCTGTCGCAGCCCTTGTTGACGCTCCACCACCAAAACGACGCTCCCAGGTGCTCGGTGACGCCAAACGGCATATTAAACCTGTCTGCGGCGGACTTCCACATGGCAAGGATGTCCTTTTTCGGTCCGACATTGACCGAGTTCATCGGGTTGACCCTTGAGTCGTAGTTGAAGAAGTTGTCGTGGTGAGTCGCCTGGGCGACAAAGTATCTCGCACCTGCTGAGTAGTAAAGCTCCATGAGTCTGTCAGGGTCGAATTTCTCCGCCTTCCAGAGCTTGCAGATGTCCTTGTAGCCGAACACCGAGGGATGTCCGTAGTGGCGGCAGTGGTATCTGTACTGCTCGGAGTTTTCGATGTACATATTCCTTGCGTACCAGTCGCCGCACATCGGGACAGACTGCGGTCCCCAGTGGCTCCAGATTCCGAACTTAGCGTCACGGAACCAGTCGGGGTATTCGTGGGTGTAAAGGGACTCGAAGCTGGCTTCATATTTTTTCATTTTGATTCCTCCCTTGCTGTATAAAATCATAGCAGTAAGCTATGGCTTTATCATAGCAAACCGTGCCGTGATGTCAATAGCATTTTAGAAATAATCACTTTATATGTTAGAATAAATCAAGCCGCCTCCTCCCTAAACGGACTTGTAAGAGAGCTCGGGGTGTGCTATAATTTTCTCGGAGTATGACTGCGAAGCTTATAAAAATCCCCGCTCAACCGCCGCTTGAGTCCTAAAAAAGCAAGGATTCATGCGGGGCTGCGGGAATATGTAATTTTTTAGGCAGTTAAGTCTTTCTTGCCTTAACAGCCGGGACTCATTCACAGCTTGAGTCAAAAAGCCATAAATTCAACCGCCGCTTGCTTCAAACAAGCCCTCCCGTGGAGTATACTTTGCCCGTAAGCTAAAAGCGCAAACGGACAGCCTAGGGGCGTCCGTATCAGACGGGAGGATAAGCAAGATGAAAAAATCCATATTCAATAAAAAGGCAGACTCCGGCAGGCTCTTTGAGGACGAGCTTTCAAGAGCCTCGGTAGAGGAGCAGCTGAAAGGCTATGAGGAGGACATGGTAAAAAAGCTCGGGACGGACGCCTACGACTGGAGGAAAAGAGGCACGGTGCTATGAGTAAGGTCATAACAGGAAGGGCTTTGAGAAAATGGGCGAATACTGCTGTCAGCAATCCGTCCCGGAAAGGGTCTGCGCAGGCTCAGAATAGAAGGATTAAAAAGGTTATAGTAGCGTCTAATGTCAAGGAGGAAGAGGATATGTTTTCAATGGAGAGAGTCGGCAAGAAGATAGCACAGCTTAGAAAGGGCAAAAACATGACCCAGCTTGAGCTGGCAGACCTTATGGGAGTGAGCTTCCAGGCGGTGTCAAACTGGGAGAGGGGAAATTCGATGCCGGACATCTCCAAGCTCCCTGAGCTGGCTGATATCTTCGGAGTCAGCATCGACGAGATTCTGGGCATGAGGTCGGAGCTTGTCAACAGCGCAGCCGAGGGCAGGCTGGAGGAGTATGTCAAGGAAAACACGATAACTCCTAAGGAGCTAAACCGTGCCGCAGTCGTCTTGAAGCCGGAGCAGGTGGATATCGCCATGAGCAAGGCTGTCGACGATTGTATAAAAAAGGCGGAGGAGGAAAAATCCGCAGAAAAGAGCTCCGAAAATGCCGCCGAGGAAAAGCCCTCCTGCGGGCAGTCTCCGACGGAGGATGAGAAAAAGGAGTCCTCCCCGGCTGAGGATAAGCTCCCCGGCGGTGAGGACGGCTCCCGCAGTAAAAAATCCGGCGGCCAGGACAAGGATATTGACATTGGGCTTTCCGGACTCGAGGAGACTCTGCAATACGCCACCTCAAAGTCGGTGGACAAGATTTTAAAGAGCGTCGGGGGAGTTTTGCGTGGCATCAGACTCGGCAGGTATGCCCGCTTCGCCAGCGACGACATGGTCAAGGACACCGTGAGGAAGGAGTCAAAAAACAACGGTGATATCTCGAGCCTGCTTCCGTTCATGGACGAGGTGGATGTATTGGAGCTTGCTAAGGAGGCTCTTAAAAACGGCGAA
>DBPX01000022.1:0-38239 GCA_002305045.1 Ruminococcus sp. UBA1409 | reverse complement strand
TAAGGAGGCGTTTAAGACCGGCGGAATCGACAGCATAAAGCCGTATCTTCCGTTTATGGACGAGGACGATGCGTCAGAGCTTATAAAGAGGTTTTTAAAAAAGTAAGCCCAAGACTCCTAACAGACCGCCCCGGCTTAGCGCAGGGAGGGCCGCTCTTCTAAAATTTGTGCGAAAATCAAGCAAAACCGCCTCCCCATACGCAAAGCGAGCCGTCAGCAGCGCTGACCGAGTGATTGCCGGCAAGACCCACACAAGAGCCTGACCTCACACCCCCCGACCGAGGGGCTTGAGGGACCTTTCTGTGAGCTGACCGGCAATCCCGCCGTCACGGCGGATGCCGTGACGGCTCGCTTTGCGTATGGGGAGGCTTCCGATTTATCAAGCTGCGGAAAAATTATCACCTGCCGAGGGCGGCGTCATCTCGAAGCGGCTTACCCTTCGTCGGAAAACCTGGCTAACGGTATTGATTTTCGGAGCAAAGGGTGATACAATGTGAATATATTAAACCGTAATAAATCTGCGGCAGGAGGGCAAACCGTCCTGCGGCGGGTGGGGGAAGCAAAATGATTAAGGGCTTTAAAAGACTGATAACAATCGCACTCTGCTCTGCCATAGGTGCGGGGCTTGGAGGCTGCTCAGGCGGCGCCTCCGACAGCATTGCCAGCGGACAGGGAGCCGCCGGGGAGGCTGTAATCCTGCCTCAGGATAAGGACGGCTGGGTCGCCACATGGGTGGGAGCTACGCTTAATTCCTCCGAGGATATTCTTCCTAAATCCCCGACGCTGGAGCAAAGCACCTGCCGTATGCAGTTTAAGGCGTCTATGGGAGGAGAAAGAGTCAGGCTCAGCTTCTCAAACGAGTACGGCGAGGAGCTTTTGCCTCCTAGGTCGGATATGGAGCTTAAAAGCGTGCATATAGCAAGGCTTGTAAAGCCGGGAAGCCCTGAGATAGTCCCCGAGTCTGACACCAAGGTCACATTTTCGGGGAGCGAGAGCGTCACGATTCCCTCCGGCGAGATTGTCACCTCGGACGAGATAGACTTTGTAATAGAGGACCTTGAGTATATCGCCGTGACGGTGTCCTTTGGAAGCGTCCCGGAGTTTCCCGCCTGTCACCGTGAGGCGGACTGTGCGAGCTGGGTGGCTCAGGGCGAGAAGCAGGGAGAGAGCTTCACCCCCGAGGCCTGGATGTGGAGCTACTTCTCCTTCTTCAGAGCGGATGTCTGGGCGAAGGCAGGGGAGTGCTCCCTGGTCTGCTTCGGAGACTCGATAACCGACGGCTCGGTCTCCACCTTCAACGGCTTTGACGCCTGGCCCGACCTTCTGGCGGAGTCATTAATCCTTGACGGCAGGAGGATATCAGTAGTCAACTCGGCTATTGCCGGCAACGCCGTGACGGGCGGATGGGGAGTCGCCGCTAGGGACAGGTTCGAGCGTGATGTTATAAGCGTCCCCGGAGTGAGATACGCCGTCATACTGATAGGCACAAACGACATCCCCGGCGCTCAGACGGACATCTCGCAGCAGCTTATCGACGAGTACAGGGCGATGATAGACGCCTGCCACAGCCACGGGATAAAGGTGCTTGCCGGGACGATAACTCCGTTTATGAGCAACGAATGGTGGGCGTCCGAGCTTCACGAGGGGATAAGAACATCCGTTAACGACTGGATAATGAGCGGCGACAGCGGCTTTGACGGATACATAGACTTCTCCTCGGCCCTTTCCGACCCGGAAAGACCCGACTGTCTTTTCCCGGAGTACGACTCGGGGGACGGTCTGCACCCGAGCGTGGCAGGACACAGGAGAATGGGCGAGGCGGCTATAGAGGCTGTCGGGGAGTTTTTGAACGGGCTTTGACGGCAGGGTATAAAGCCGTGGACTTCTGGAAATAATATACACCGGCAAGTCCTCCCGCAGTCATGCCTCAGGGGCGCCTTATGCGGCTTCGGGAGGGCTTGCGGCTGAAAATCCCCACGGCGGAGTGAATAGCTGCGGCGTTTATATAAAAAACATCAATTTGTCCCCAAAAAAACCCTGAAAATTCGTAGGAAGTCATAAAAGGATAGTTATTGACTTTTGTTCTGCCGCCGTTTATAATTTAATGGTATGCGAGCCTAAGCGGTATGGGCGTTCCCATGCCGCCGAGCCTTGTATAGACACTATTTAAGAAAGGAGAAGAGAAATGCCAACATTTAACCAGCTAGTTCACAAGGGAAGGGATATCCTCAGCGACAAGTCCACAGCTCCTGCGCTTCAGAAGGGCTACAACTCCAAGAAGAAGCAGGTAATCGACCAGTCCTGCCCTCAGAAAAGAGGAGTCTGCACCGCTGTAAAGACCGCTACCCCCAAGAAGCCTAACTCTGCTATGAGAAAGATTGCCAGGGTTCGTCTTACCAACGGCACAGAGGTCACGGCATACATTCCCGGAATCGGACATAACCTCCAGGAGCACAGCGTTGTTCTCATTAGAGGCGGAAGGGTTAGGGACCTCCCCGGTGTGCGTTACCACATCATTAGGGGAACTCTTGACGCTCAGGGCGTTGCCAAGAGAATGCAGGCAAGGTCCAAGTACGGCGCAAAGAGACCTAAGGCAACCAAGAAATAGCCGCCCTCGAGCGACTGACTATGCCGGATGCTGTCCGGTAAAAAAACGACTCAATCCACCACAGCCAAGTGGGGTTAACATATATAAGCCATTATGTTGCCTCTTTGGACTGACGGGGCTGCTAAGGGGGTTTCCCCGGCAGAAACGAGTACCTATGATATCATTTTATGAAGGAGGGAATTTAAGTGCCAAGAAGAGGTAACATTGCAAAGCGTGATGTTTTGCAGGATCCTATCTACAATTCCAAGCTGGTTACCCGTCTTATCAACAATGTCATGATTGACGGTAAGAAGGGAGTAGCCCAGAAGATTGTATACGGTGCATTTGAAATCGTCGAGAGCAAGTCGGGCAAGCCCGCTCTCGAGGCATTCGAGCAGGCAATGGAAAATGTAATGCCTAATCTCGAGGTCAAGGCCCGCCGTGTCGGCGGAGCTACCTATCAGGTGCCGATGGAGGTCCGCCCCGAAAGAAGGCAGACTCTGGGTCTTAGATGGCTCACAAGGTATTCTCGTGAGAGAAACGAAAAGACCATGAAGGAGAGACTCGCAGGAGAGATACTTGACGCTATGAACGGCGTCGGCGGCGCCTGCAAGAAGCGTGAGGATACTCACAAGATGGCTGACGCCAACAAGGCATTCGCTCATTCACGCTGGTAATACCAGACAAAAGGTTTTGATACTGATTTTAAGGAGATTTATATGGCAAGAGATGTATCTTTGTCAATGACAAGAAATATTGGTATCATGGCTCATATAGACGCTGGTAAGACTACGACAACCGAGCGCATACTGTTCTATACTGGTATTAACCATAAGCTGGGCGAGACTCACGACGGGTCCGCCACCATGGACTGGATGGAGCAGGAGCAGGAAAGAGGTATCACGATAACCTCAGCAGCTACCACTGCCTACTGGAAGGGCCACAGAATCAATATTATCGACACCCCCGGACATGTTGACTTCACCGTAGAGGTCGAGCGCTCCCTGAGAGTTCTTGACGGAGCGGTAACAGTCCTTTGTGCAAAGGGCGGCGTTGAGCCTCAGACAGAGACGGTATGGAGACAGGGAGACAGATACAAGGTCCCCCGTCTTATATATGTCAACAAGATGGACATCATGGGAGCCGACTTCTACAGGGTCCTAAAGATGATTCATCAGCGCCTCAAGGCAAACGCTGTTCCGATTCAGCTTCCCATCGGAAGCGAGACCTTCTTCAAGGGGATAATAGACCTTCTTGAGATGAAGGCGTATGTTTACTACGACGACCTGGGCAAGGACATCAGAATCGAGGACATCCCCGAGGATATGAAGGACCTTGCCGAGGAGTACCACACAGCAATGGTCGAGGCTATCGCCGAGACCGACGAGTCCCTTATGGAAAGGTATCTCGAGGAGGGCGAGCTTCCCGTCGAGGACCTCAAGAAGGGAATCAGGCAGGCTACCATTTCGGGAGGCATGGTCCCCGTAGTCTGCGGAACCTCCTACAAGAACAAGGGAGTCCAGAAGCTGCTTGACGCTATTGTCGACTATATGCCCGCTCCTACCGACATCGAGGACATCAAGGGAGTAAATCCCGACACCGGCGAGGAGGATTCAAGACCGTCCGACGACAGCGCTCCCTTCTCCGCTCTGGCATTCAAGATTGCCACCGACCCGTTTGTAGGAAAGCTCTGCTTCTTCAGAGTATATTCCGGCGTGCTCAACGCAGGCGAGACCGTTCTCAACTGCACCAAGGGCGCAAACGAGAGAATGGGAAGAATCCTTCAGATGCACTCCAACCACAGAAAGGATATAGACACCTGCTATGCAGGAGATATCTATGCCGTAGTAGGAGTTAAGAACACCACCACAGGCGACACCCTGTGCGACCCCAAGCACCCCATAATCCTTGAGTCGATGGAGTTCCCCGACCCTGTTATCCAGCTTGCCATCGAGCCTAAGACAAAGGCAGGTCAGGAGAAGATGGGAATCGCTCTGTCCAAGCTTGCCGAGGAGGACCCCACCTTCAAGACCTGGACCGACGAGGAGACCGGTCAGACCATAATCGCCGGAATGGGAGAGCTTCACCTGGAGATTATTGTAGACAGGCTCCTGCGTGAGTTCAAGGTCGAGGCGAATGTCGGTGCTCCCCAGGTTGCCTATAAGGAGACCGTCAGGAAGCTTGCCGATGTCGACCACAAGTACGCAAGGCAGTCAGGCGGTAAGGGTCAGTACGGTCATGTCAAGATTAAGCTTGAGCCGAACGAGTCCGGCAAGGGCTATGAGTTTATCAACGCCGTAGTCGGCGGAGCTATTCCCAAGGAGTACATCCCCGCAGTCGACAAGGGTATCCAGGGCGCCATGAAGGCAGGAGTTCTTGCCGGCTATCCCGTAGTCGATGTAAAGGTAACTCTTTACGACGGCTCCTACCACGAGGTTGACTCCTCCGAGATGGCGTTCAGCATCGCAGGCTCAATGGCGTTCAAGGAGGCAATGAGAAGGGCTGACCCCGTCATCCTAGAGCCTATAATGAAGGTTGCCTGCATCGTCCCCGAGGAGTTTATGGGTACGGCTATAGGAGACCTCAACTCCAGAAGAGGACAGATTCTCGGGCAGGAGATAAACAACGGCGTCGCTCAGGTCGACTCCTTAGTACCCCTTTCTGAGATGTTTGGCTACTCCAACGACCTAAGGTCCAAGACCCAGGGCCGTGGACAGTACACCATGGAGCCTCACAGCTACACCGAGGTGCCCAAGTCTGTAGCCGAGAGCATCATGAGCTCAAGAAAGCGTGGAGAGGACTGATTTTATTCAGTCTTTCAGGGATTCACGCAATAAAGTTCCCCGCCGGCAAAAAATCTGGCTTAAAAGGCTTGCATTTTAGCTGATAATCTGTTAATATTAACTTACCAACCTACCATTTTCTAATTAAAAGGAGGATAATTCCAATGGCAAAGCAGAAATTTGAGAGAACAAAGCCCCATGTTAACATTGGTACTATCGGCCATGTTGACCATGGAAAGACCACTCTTACCGCAGCAATCACCAAGGTTCTGGCTCTTAAGGGTCAGGCTAAGTTCGAGGCTTACGATATGATCGATAAGGCTCCCGAGGAGAGAGAAAGAGGTATCACCATCAACACCGCTCATGTTGAGTATGAGACTGACAACCGTCACTATGCTCATGTTGACTGCCCCGGCCACGCCGACTATGTCAAGAACATGATTACCGGTGCTGCTCAGATGGACGGCGCTATCCTCGTTGTTGCCGCCTCCGACGGACCTATGGCTCAGACCAGAGAGCACATCCTTCTCGCCCGTCAGGTCGGCGTTCCTGCAATCGTTGTTTTCATGAACAAGGTTGACCAGGTTGACGACCCCGAGCTTTTGGAGCTTGTTGAGATGGACATCCGTGACCTTCTCACCAAGTACGAGTTCCCCGGCGACGATATCCCGATTGTTAAGGGCTCCGCTCTTGCAGCTCTTGAGTGCAGCTCCAACGATATCGCAGACCCTGCATACGCTCCTATCCTTGAGCTTATGGCAGCTGTCGACGAGTATATCCCCACTCCTGACCGTAAGGCAGACCTTCCCTTCCTTATGCCTGTTGAGGACACCATGACCATCACCGGCCGTGGTACCGTTGCTACAGGAAGAGTTGAGAGAGGCCAGCTCAGGGTCGGCGATGAGGTCGAGATTATCGGTCTCACCGAGGAGAGAGCTAAGACCGTCGTTACCGGTATCGAGATGTTCAGAAAGACCCTCGACTACGCTGAGGCAGGAGACAACATCGGTGCTCTTCTCCGTGGCGTTCAGAGAAAGGACATCGAGAGAGGTCAGGTTCTTTGCAAGCCCGGATCCATTCATCCCCTCACCAAGTTTGTAGGTCAGGTCTATGTCCTCAAGAAGGACGAGGGCGGCCGTCATACCCCCTTCTTCACCAACTACAGACCTCAGTTCTACTTCAGAACTACCGATGTTACCGGCGTAATCACCCTTCCCGAGGGCAAGGAGATGTGCATGCCCGGCGATAATGTCGAGATTTCCGTTGAGCTTATCACTCCTATCGCTATCGAGGAGGGACTCCGCTTCGCTATCCGTGAGGGCGGAAGAACCGTTGGCTCCGGCGTTGTCACTAAGGTTATAGGCTAATTTTCGGCTCCTGCTGAATGGCGCTATCGGAATTAGCATAATTTGAAAGAGGAGACTGTGCATATACGCACGGTCTCCTCTATTTTATCAGCAGGACCGTCTTTGTGAGCTATTAATATAGACTGCCTTTTCCCCGCTTCTAGATTGATTAATCCTAATATTTTCGTCCGACCCTATTGACAAGCGGTGCGTTGGATAGGATAATTGGAGTATAAACTCTTCTGGGAAAGGATTGTTATTATGAAGAAGTCAATAAAGCTGTTTTCCTCGGCGCTGACGGCTGCCGCCTTGGTCGCCTCGGCTGTCTCGATGAGCCTGCCGCTTCACGCCGATAACCCGACTATACAGACCTCCTACACCCCCGACCCCGCCCCGATGGTCTATGACGGAGTCTTTTACTTCTACACGGGAAACGACGCTCCCGGCTCCTCCTATTACACCATGACCGACTGGCAGTGCTTCTCCTCCACCGATATGCAAAACTGGGAGAATCACGGCTCGGTGCTGTCCTACACCGATTTCGAGTGGGCGGACCCTGACAGCTGCTGGGCGGCTCAGTGCATAGAGAGGGACGGCAAGTTCTACCTCTATGTCACCCTTACCACCAGCCTCTACGGAGGGGGAAGGGCGATAGGCGTCGCCGTGGCTGACAGCCCGACGGGTCCCTTCAAGGACGCCATAGGAAAGCCCCTGTGCGGTCCCAACTGGAACTACATAGACCCAACCGTCTTTATAGACGACGACGGTCAGGCGTATCTATACTTCGGCAACCCGACGCTTTACTGGGTCAAGCTCAAAAAGAACATGATAGAGACCGAGGGCGAGCCCCAGGCGTTCGAGATGACCGCCGAGCAGTTCGGAAAAAGCGAGAATCCCGAAAGCTCCTGCCTTTACACCGAGGGTCCCTGGATTTACAAGCGTGACGGCATCTACTACATGGTTTACGCCGCCTCAGGCATTCCCGAGACCATAGACTACGCAACCTCGGACAGCCCTACGGGTCCGTGGAAGTACGGCGGCAGGATAATGGACAACTGTCCCACCAGCTTCACAATACACCCCGGCATCATCGAGTATGATGGAAGGGCGTACTTTACCTATCACACCGGCGACCTTGAGGGCGGGGGAGGCTTTACCCGCTCTGGAGCCATCGAGGAGTTCAGCTTTAAGAGCGACGGCTCGATTCCTCACATTGAAGCCACCAGTGAGGGTCCGCAGCAGCTAAGATGGTTTAATCCCTATAAAAAGACTAGAGCTTCGACGATGTGCTCTCAGCAGGGGATTAAGCTTGAAAGGGGCGAAAACGGGCTTTACGCCACGAAATGCTCTAACGGCGACTATATCAAAATCGCAGGGGTAAACTTCGCCGCTGACGCAACCGAGTTTTACGCCGATGTCTCGGCAATAAGGAGCGGCGGAGCGGTCGAGCTTAGGCTTGACAGCCCGGACGGCGAGCTTGTAGGGACTCTTAGCGTCCCCGAGTGCACCGAGGACCAGGACTGGCAGAGCCTTAGCTGCAGCGTCAAGGGCGCATCGGGAGTACACGATTTGTACATGGTATTCACCTCCGAGGGAACTGCCGGCTATGTAAATATGGACAGCTGGAGCTTTGACGGCGAGTACACCGACGCCGATTTCAGCGACCAGGTCGTATCCTCCAAAAAGGGAGGAATAAGCGGCAAGGCGATAGCGGCTGCTGCTGCGGTTGCGGCGGCAGGTGCGGCTGCGGCTATAATAGCTGTAAGAAGCAGGAAAAAGAAGAAGGCGGATTAATAGGCAAAGACCTTAAACAGCACACCCGTATTAATTTTTAAGGCGGTGAGGCTTATGTTTGCGAGGGTAAAAACCGTAGGGCTTTTCGGCATGAACGCCTTTGAGGTGGATGTCGAGGTGGAAAGAAGCCGGGGGATGGATAAGCTTGAGATAGTCGGGCTTGCCGATGTCTCGGTCAGGGAGTCAAGGGAGAGAATCAGCTCGGCGTTTCGCTCCTGCGAGATACCCTTTCCAAGGGGCAGGGTGATTGTAAATCTTGCCCCGGCGGATGTCAAGAAGTCCGGCTCCTCGCAGGACCTGGCGATTGCAGTTTCGATAATGCTGTCCTCCGGGATAATAGGGGAGGAGTGCACCCAAGGCTCGGCGTTTATGGGCGAGCTGTCCTTAGGCGGAGAGCTAAGACCGATAAACGGAGTCCTGCCAATGGTGCTGAGCGCAAGAAGGGCAGGGATAAAGAGGGTGTTTGTCCCAAAGGACAACGCCTTCGAGGCGTCGGTCGCCGAGGGGCTTGAGGTTTTCGGCGTGGGGACTCTTAGAGAGCTTTTGGAGCATCTTCTCGGGAAAAGACGGCTCCCGGTTATGCCCGAGTTTGTCCCACGGGAGGAGGACAGCCTCTACAGTCTGGATTTCAGCCAGGTGAGGGGTCAGAGGTTTGCAAAAACCGCCCTCGAGATAGCGGCATGCGGAGGGCATAACCTGATTATGATAGGCGCTCCCGGCTCGGGAAAGAGTATGCTTGCAAAGAGGATGCCCACCATCCTTCCCAAAATGACCCTCGAGGAGTCGATAGAGACCACAAACATCTACTCCATCGCCGGGATGATAGACAAAAACTCCCCGCTTGTCACTAAAAGGCCGTTTCGGTCGCCTCACCACACCGTATCCTCCGCCGGACTGGTAGGAGGAGGGAGTATTCCAAGACCTGGGGAGATATCCCTGGCTCACAACGGGCTTTTGTTCCTAGACGAGCTTCCCGAGTTCGACAGGTCCTCCCTCGAGATTCTAAGACAGCCCATAGAGGACGGCAGGGTGACGATATCAAGAGCCATGGGCACGGTGACATACCCCGCAGACATAATGATAGTGGCGGCGATGAATCCCTGTCCCTGCGGCTATTACGGTCATCCCAAAAGGAGCTGCAGCTGTACTCCAAGGCAGGTCGGCGGCTATCTTTCAAAGGTCTCAGGACCGCTTCTTGACAGGTTTGACCTTCATGTAGAGGTTGCCCCGGTTGAGTATTCAAGCCTAAGCTCCGACGAGAGTGAGGAGTCAAGCGCCGAGATACTAAAGCGTGTTGAAAAGGCAAGGGAGATTCAAAAAAGAAGATACCTCGGCACCGGGATATCCTGCAACGCAAGGCTGACCCCCGAGCTTATGAGGACCCATTGCAGGCTGACCGACTCGGCGGATAAGCTGCTGGGCGACGCCTTTGAGAGGCTCGGCCTTTCCGCAAGGGCGCACGACAAGATTTTGAAGGTCGCCAGGACCATCGCCGACATGAGCGGCGAGGAGCTTATAGACAAGAGCCACATAGCTCAGGCGATAAGATATCGAAACCTCGACAGGAAGTATTGGAAATAACTGGCGCCCGGATGTGAGGTGTTCGCCTGACGGCAGGCGAGGCTGCTACGCTGTGAAGCTTGCCTGACGGCAGGTTAAGCAGCTTCGCAGTGATATTTTCCTCGCAGCCTGAGGGGGATCCCACCTTTCACAATCTAGGCTCTTCTAAACCCGGTTACAAAGATGTAGCCGGGCTTTTTATCCCCGGAACGGTCCGGGAGGAGAAGCCGTGCCATCCCCTAAAAGAGCCTTAAGGACAAGCTGAGGGGTTGTCGAGAAACACACGCAGATAAGGAAGAAGCCCTGATAGCTGCACTGGTGTACTACTAGAGGCTTCTGAAGCAATAAGCAAAAATGTATTCGCAGAGCCGTAATCAGCCCTGTGAATAACACAATCATTTTGTCGATTTAAAAAAACTAATAAACCCGCATTTTTTCGGTGCGTTTCAATACACCCACGCAAAATTATAAATGCGTAGGCAGAAACACACACAAATGATAAAAGCCCAAAATTATTCAGTGTGTTTAAACACACGCACAAAGAAAAAAAGCCCAAAATTATTCAGTGCGTTTCAATACACCCACGCAAAATTATAAATGCGTAGGCAGAAACACACTAAAAATGATAAAAGCCTAAAATTATGCAGTGTGTTTAAACACACACACAAATGATAAAAAGCACAAGATTATGCGGTGTGTTTCAATACACCCACGCAAAATAATAAATGCGTAGGCAGAAACACACTAAAAATGATAAAAGCCTAAAATTATTCAGTGTGTTTCAACACCCACACAAATGATAAAAGCCTAAAATTATGCAGTGTGTTTAAACACACACACAAATGATAAAAGCCCAAAATTATTCAGTGTGTTTATAGACAGTCCAAGAGCCATCCCAAGCTAACGGGATGGCTCTTAAAGCTCGCTATATTACAAAGTTGCCGTTTTCAAATATCTTTACTGCGGTGCCGTCCTGGGTGTAGCCGGTTATCTCCATGTCCTCTGAGCCTATCATGAAGTCGACATGAATCATCGAGTCGTTTACTCCAAGCTCCCTGCACTCCTCCACAGTCATATTCTCATAGCCCTCTACGCAGTCGTTGAAGCCTCTTCCAAGAGCTATATGGCAGGAGGCGTTCTCATCGAACAGAGTGGAGTAGTAAAGAATGTTCTGGTTGTTTATCGGGGAGTCGTACTGAACGAGGGCAAGCTCGCCTATCATTCTTGAGCCTTCGTCCATTGTCACCATCTTCTCAAGAGCGTCGTAGCCCTTTTCTGCGCCGAAGTCTGAGACCTTGCCGTCCTTAAACTCAAACCAGAAGTTTTCAATGAGCTGACCCCTGTAGGAGAGCGGCTTGGTGGAGACCACTCTGCCCTCTGCCCTTCCCTTCATCGGGGTGGTGAATATCTCGACGGTGGGCATATTCGGGTTGAAGTAGTTGCCGTTAAGGTCGGTATCTCCGCCGCCGTGCCAGCGGCTCTGGGGCATCAGCCAGCAGTCAAAGTCGGTGCCGTTGGAGGAGCTGTAGTGCAGACGGTCGAATTTATAGGAGTTGAGCTTGTCACAGCGGCTCTTGAAGCCGGCGTTTATCTCCCCCCAGACGGCTATGGGGTCGTTGTCGTCGGTGACATATACCGTCTCGAGAATCGACTGCCAGAGCTTCTCCATGGCGGCGTTCTTCCTAAGACCGGGGAACACCTTTTTAGCCCACTTCTCTCCGGGGACGGCGGCAATCGTCCACTGATGCCTGTTCTCCAAAGCGTCGGAATACTTTTTAACGATGGGATACCTGTTCTGCTGGACCTTCTGGACCTTGCTCATGTTTACGCCCTTGAGTCCGTCAGGGTCGTCAGACTCTATTATGATGCGGCAGGGAAGCTCCTCGGTCATCCATTTGAGCTTTTCCTCCTCCCAGGGGAGGATGGTTGACATAGTCTTTACAGACTCGTTTCTGACCCTTACCTTATATGTCGATTCGCAGGACCACTCCAGATTGACCTTCTTTGCGCCCGCCTTGTAAGCCTCGTCCATCAGCATGGTGGCAAAGGGAGCCTGGTCGACGCTGGCGTAGATATTCACCGTCTGACCCTTTTTGACATTTGCGCCGACTCTTACGATGAGCTTGGCGTATTTTTTTATCGTGGATTTTTTCATACTGAGCCTTCCTTTGGAATTTGAATAATTTAGGCGTAATCGCCATCGCAATCAAGTATAGCACAACAGGAAGCCGATTTCAAGGCTTTTTGGCGGATATTCGTGACTTTAGCGGCTGGAGGGCTTGACATCCTCCAAGCAATATAGTATCATATAATACAAATGTTAATTGATTGTTTACAATTTGCTTATACCATATTTCAAAATGTCGTTTATAATCTTCTAAGCGCCGTAAGGGAGGTCTTGTAATGTCTGAAAGCCGTGCGGAGGCTGTCATGGATAAAGAGCTTTTGTCCGCTCTTGGAAAATCCGAGCTGTTTATGGGTCTTGGGCAGGAGCTTGGCAGAAGGCTGTCCTTTTTCTCGGTCAGCTTTTCAAGGGGAGAGCCGATATCCGAGCTTCAAAACGGGGTTGACTGCGTTGGGATAATCGTCAGGGGCTGTGCGGAGGTCCTGCCCGGGCTTACCGGCAGAGTCTCGATAATAGGTCCTGGGAGCGAGTTCGGGATATGCAACATCTTCGTCAGGGAGGATATGCCCACCGAGCTTAGGGCGAGGTCGTCCTGCCGTGCGGCGTTCATGCCCAAGGCGGTGTTTGCCGAGCTTTTGGGAAAGAGCAGCACCCTTATGTACAGATATGTCAGGCTCTGCAACGAGAAGATGCTGTATCTTGCCAGAAAGCTGAGGCTTATGTCCATTCCCGACTGCCAAAGAAGGCTGGCCTTCTGGCTGGGACGGTCGCAGACGGCTGGCGAGGTCAGGCTGACGCTCTCTAGGGACGAGCTTGCAACCAGCCTCGGGATGTCAAGATCCACGCTGTTCCGTGCCATGAGACAGCTTGAGGGAAGCGGTATAATCAGGGTCAGGGGAGAGAGAATACTCATAACCGACCCCGATTCCGATATATTCAAGGAGGAATTGAGCGATTCTAAGGAATCGGGAGATTCCCAAAAGAAAGGAAGCTTTGTATGAAAAAATTAAAGAGCACACTGCTGATTCTTATGAGCCTTCTGCTCCTTCTGGGAGCGGCAGGCTGCGGCGACACGCAGAACCAGCCTGACGGCGGGGAGGAAAGCCCCTATATCGAGGAGGTCGACCCCGTAACCGACAGCGATGACAAACAGCCTGAGGCGTCCCCTGTCAATATAAGGATAGCCTCGCTTAAGGGTCCCACTACCATGGGAATGGTAAAGCTTATGAGCGACTGCGAGGCTGGAGCCACCCAGGGCAGCTACACCGTTGACATCTACGGCACTGCGGATGAAATCGTCCCCCTTGTTGTAAGCGGGGAGATAGATGTCGCCAATATTCCCTGCAACCTTGCGTCCATCCTTTATAACAGGACGGAGGGCGGAATCAGCGTGGTAAACATAAACACGCTGGGAGTTTTGTATATCGTAGAGACCGGCGAGAGCATCCAGTCGGTGGAGGATTTAAGAGGAAAGACGATATACTCCACCGGTAAGGGAACGACTCCTGAGTATGTGCTAAACCACATCCTCACCCAGAGCGGGATCGACCCCCTAAACGATGTAACGGTCGAGTTCAAGTCGGAGGCAACCGAGGTCGCCGCCATGCTTGAGGGCAGCGAGGACGCCGTAGCCGTGCTTCCCCAGCCCTATGTCACCGTCGCCATGACTAAAAACGACAGCATAAGAATAGCCCTTGACCTCACCGAGGAGTGGGAGAAGGTTGTCGGCTCCTCGATGGTAACGGGAGTCACAATAGTAAGAAACGAGTTTTTGGAGGCTAATCCCGAGGCTATAGATTTGTTCCTTGAGGAGTACGCAGCCTCCGTCGAGTATGTCAACACCGATGTCGAGGGCGCCGCTGCGCTGGTAGGAGCCTATGACATAGTAGCCGAGGGCGTTGCAAAGACAGCCCTGCCGTACTGCAACATCGTCTCCGTGACTGGAGAGGATATGAAAAAGAGCGTCAGCGACTATCTTAGCGTGCTGTATGAGTCAGACCCGTCCTCTGTAGGAGGAAATCTCCCTGATGATTCGTTCTACTCGGTCGGATAAAAAAAGCGGCACAAAAAAGCGGGCAGAGGTAATACTGCTTAGAATACTGGCCATCGCCTTCTGGATAATAGTCTGGGAGGCTTTGGCTTTGAAAATAGGCTCACAGCTAATACTGGCGTCGCCGGTTCAGGTCATAAAAAGGCTGTGGGAGCTTGTCTGGACCCCGGAGGTCTGGCAGGTGGTGCTGTTTTCCCTCACCAGGATATCGCTGGGCTTTCTGTCCGCTCTTGTTCTGGGAGGAGTCCTTGCGCTTCTGTCCTCCAGGCTAAAGGCTGTAAAGCTGGTTTTGGCTCCTATTACCTCCTGCATTAAGTCGACGCCGGTCGCCTCCTTTGTAATTCTTGCGATAATATGGTTTGGCAGTAAGAATCTAAGCGTATTTATATCCTTCCTTATGGTGTTCCCGGTGATATATCTAAACCTTTTAAAGGGTCTTGAAAGTGTGGATAAAGAGCTTTCGGAGATGTCACGGGTGTTCTCAATCGGGAGGCTGAGGAGGTTTTTATACATCACGATGCCTCAGCTTATGCCCTTTGTTCTGTCCGCCTGCTCGGTTGCGCTCGGGCTTTGCTGGAAATCCGGCGTGGCGGCGGAGGTCATAGGCATCTCAACCGGCTCGATAGGCGAGAGGCTGTACCGTGCCAAGCTCTACTTCGAGACGGGGGACCTTCTCGCTTGGACGGTCATCATTATACTTGTCAGCACGGCGATAGAAAAGCTTGTCATCACGCTCTTGGGGGTGCTTTCGGAGCTTCCGGCTAAAAAATACTCCCAAAAAAGCGTGCTGGGAGGTCTTAGCACAGATAAAAAAGAGCCGTCCGGCAATCCTTCAGGGAGTCCCTGCGGGATTAAAATAGACTCCCTTGAAAAAAGCTACGACGGCGTTAAGGTGCTGGACGGGCTCAGCGAGACTGTATCTCCCGGCGAGCATATTGCGATTATGGGTCACTCGGGAGCGGGAAAAACCACTCTTATAAGAATACTTTTAGGGCTTGAAAGAAAAGATTCCGGGACGGCTGAGGTCCAGCCAAGGAGCCGCCCCTCGGCGGTTTTTCAGGAGGACAGGCTTGTTCTTGGCCTCAGCGCAGTGGGAAACGCAGCGGTCGCCGGCTGTCCGCCGGATAGGACGGCTGAGCTTCTTTTGAGTTTCGGGCTGAGCGAGGGTATGCTTCTAAGACCGACCAGGGAGCTGTCCGGCGGGGAGAGAAGAAGGGTCTCGCTGGCAAGGGCGCTGATGAAGGACTCCGGGCTTGTCGTCATGGACGAGCCGTTCAAGGGTATCGACGACGCAACCCTAACCCAGCTTGTCCTGCCCAGGGTGAGGGAGCTTACAGCCGGCAGGACGCTTGTTCTTGTCACCCACAGCAGGGAGGAGGCTCTAGCCCTCTGCGACAGGATAATCACCCTCTGAGGGGATAATGCTTCCCGTCTCGGGGAGGTTAAGCGCTTCCTCGCGCCCAGGAAGAAGCCTCTGGCGCTTTAAGGGCTGCGAAAAAAGGAAATGCCTTAGCAAATCGTCAAGATAGATAACCGGCAGGGTAAGAGCCAGCCAGATTAAGGAAAACTGCGGGCATATCTGTCCTAAGAGGTTCATCGGCAGCAAAGAGTAGTCCCAGACCTCAAGACCCATAAAAAGATTGATTACAGTACCGCTTAAAAGCTCTCCTGAGGTTATTATAAGACAGCCAAGAGCCATCTGGACTATAAGGCAGGGAGGGCTCTTTCCCTCGTCTAAAAGCCCGGTCAGATAAAAAAGCAGTCCTCCCACCACAAACATCGAGATGTGGGTAAAGCCCCTGAACATAAGCTCGCAGAGTCCGTAGGAAAGCCCTCCGAAGCTGAAAATGGCAAGGAACTTTAAAATCTTCATCCTTAAATCCTCCCCTGAAGCCGAATTTTTGGGCAAAACGCCCTGTCAAGGCTAAGTATGCCCTTGCAGCGAGGGCAATATTCGGCTGCGGTGTTGACATTTTCAAGCGGCTGTGCTATCATACTTAAAACGGCGTTGACGGGGAGAGGACCCTTGCTATCCGGCTAAAGAGAGGCAGCGCA
The DNA here is from genome assembly GCA_002305045.1 of Ruminococcus sp. UBA1409. Taxonomy (GTDB): domain Bacteria; phylum Bacillota; class Clostridia; order Oscillospirales; family Ruminococcaceae; genus Faeciplasma; species Faeciplasma avium. The sequence goes on along the minus strand of DBPX01000022.1, from coordinate 21,939 downwards.
CGGTGCGAGCTGCCGCCGGAAAAGGACTCCTGTAGCCTCCCGAGCCGGCGGAAAGAAAGCAAGCTGCGAGTAGACTCCGCCCGTTTAGCCTCGTTACCGGCTTTAAGAGGTCCGGCGGCTTCCGTCGGGCAATTTGAGTGGTACCGCGGATGGGTATGTCCATTCGTCTCAAGGTAAAATACTTTGGGGCGGATTTTTTTATTCTCTGCTCCAAAAAAGAAAGGTATCGTTGCTATGAAAAAGGAAATGGGAAAGCTCTACGACCCCAAGGCCGTCGAGCAGAAAATCTACCAGTATTGGCTGGACAACGGCTGCTTCAGGGCGAAAAGAAGCCCTGACAAAAAGCCCTACACCATCATGATGCCCCCGCCTAACATCACCGGGCAGCTTCACATGGGTCACGCTCTGACCTATAATCTTCAGGACATTCTCATAAGGTACAAGAGGATGTCGGGCTATGAGACTCTTTGGCTCCCCGGAACCGACCATGCCTCGATAGCTACAGAGGCTAAGATAGTCGAGGCGATGAGAAAGGAGGGGCTTACCAAGGAGGATTTGGGAAGAGACGCCTTCTTAGAAAGAGCATGGAAATGGAAGGAGACCTACGGCGGCAGAATCGTCTCCCAGCTAAAGAAGATGGGAGCCTCCTGCGACTGGGACAGGGAGCGCTTTACGATGGACGAGGGCTGCTCCAAGGCTGTCAAGGAGGTCTTTGTAAGGTACTTCGAGGAGGGCCTTATATACCGTGGCGAGAGGATAATCAATTGGTGCCCGCACTGCAGGACCTCCATATCCAACGCTGAGGTCAACTATGAGGAGCAGGACGGTCACTTCTGGCATATAAAGTACCCGCTTGTCGGCGGGGGAGGATATATCGAGGTCGCAACCACAAGACCCGAGACCCTTCTTGGCGATACGGCGGTCGCTGTAAACCCCAAGGACGAAAGGTATAAGGGGCTTATCGGGAGCTACTGCGTCCTGCCGCTGGTCGGAAGAAGGATACCGATAGTAGCTGATGAGCACGCCCAGCTCGACAAGGGAACGGGCTGCGTGAAGATAACCCCGGCTCACGACCCCAACGACTTCGAGGTCGGAAGGCGGCAGAGGCTTCCTATGGAGGTTGTTCTGACCGAGGACGCTAAAATCACCGAAAACTACCCCAAATACGCAGGCATGGACAGGTATGTGGCTAGAAAGGCGATAGTCGAGGACCTAAAAGCAGGCGGCTATCTCATGGAAATAGAGGATATCAAGCACGAGGTCGGCACCTGCTACAGATGTGGGACAACCATCGAGCCGATGATAAGCCTGCAGTGGTTTGTAAGGATGGAGCCGCTCGCCAAGGACGCCATCGAGGCGGTAAGGTCGGGGCAGATTAAATTCGTCCCCGAGAGGTTTGAGAAAAACTACTTCCACTGGATGGAGAATATCCAGGACTGGTGCATCTCAAGGCAGCTATGGTGGGGTCACAGGATTCCGGCGTTCTACTGCGACGACTGCGGTAAAATGGTAGTAACAAAGGAGGACAGCCCTGTCTGCCCCGACTGCGGCAAGCCTATGAGGCAGGACCCCGACACTCTTGACACCTGGTTTAGCTCCGCACTCTGGCCGTTTTCGACCATGGGCTGGCCGGACGGGTCGGACGACCTTGACTATTTCTATCCTACAAACACTCTTGTCACCGGCTACGACATCATCACCTTCTGGGTATCAAGGATGATAGTCGCCGGAATGAAGCATATGCATGAAAAGCCCTTTGACACCGTTTTGATTCACGGTCTTGTAAGGGACTCTCAGGGAAGAAAGATGTCAAAGTCACTCGGAAACGGCGTCGACCCGCTTGAGATTATAGACAGGTACGGAGCGGATTCGCTCAGATTCATGCTTGCCTTCGGAAACTCTCCTGGAAACGATATGCGCTACTCCGACGAGAAGGTAATGGCGGCTAGGAACTTCTCAAATAAGCTCTGGAACGCCACAAGATTCATTCTTATGAACCTGCCGGAGGACTTTGAGATAACCGGCGAGCTTCCTAAGACCTTAGAGCTTGAGGACAGGTGGCTTGTCTCAAGGCTCAACACCCTTTGCAGGGAGGTAAGCGACAACTTCGATAAATTCGAGCTGGGAGTCGTAGCGTCAAAGCTGTACGACTTCATCTGGGATGTATTCTGCGACTGGTATATAGAGCTTACAAAGTCGAGAATCAATGCCGGAGGGGAGAGCAAAGCAAGCGCTCAGAAGGTCCTCGTATTCGCAATAATGAGAATCCTGAAGCTTCTTCACCCCTTTATGCCCTATGTCACCGAGGAGATATGGCAGTCTCTTGGAACAAACACTCCGCTCATTCTTGAGAGCTATCCCGTATACGACGAGGCTCTTTCCTATCCTGCGGAGGAGACGGACTTCGGCAGGATAATCGCCGCCATCAAGGGAGTAAGAAACCTAAGGTCTGAGATGAATGTCCCGCCGTCCAAGAAGGCTGAGCTGTTCGTCGAGACCGATTATAAGGAGCTCTTTAAGAGCTGCGAGATGTTCTTTAGCAGACTGGCATACGCTTCAGGGGTTGAAATAATCTCGGACGGAAGGAAGCCTGAGGACTCTGTCACAGTTGTCACAGACAGCGCAAGGCTGTTTATCCCGATGAGCGAGATAATAGACAGGGAGAAGGAGCTTGCAAGGCTTGAAAAGGACCGCTCGCTTGCAAATAAGGACATCGAGATAATCTCTAAAAAGCTTGACAATCCCGGCTTCCTGGCAAAGGCTCCGGCTGCTCTTATCGAAAGCGAGAGAGAAAAGCTCCAAAGAGCTAAGGAGAGGCTTTCAAAGATAGAGCAGTCGATAGCGGCTCTCTAGACGGTAAAGGGGTATCAAATGGCAGATATGGATAGGAAAATACCGGCTAAGGCTCCTGGGGAGTCCCGTCACCCGATTATTTTCAGCATCGCAGTGACGCTTGTATTCTTTCTTTCGATGAATATAGCGTCCCTGGTAATAGCCTATGCCATCCCGCAGATTGCGATTAAGTGGTCGGCGTGGCAGTTTCAGGCTATCTGCGAGACGGTCAGCCTGATAGCGGGGCTTATAATCCTTCTGGCGTTAAGACAGCTTTCTTTGTTTAAGGAAAAAAGGGAGGGGCTTTTGAAGGGAGCCGTAGCCTCCGGGTACTTTATAGTTTTGTACCTTTTTTCGCTCGTGACGGAAATCATGCTGCTTCTTGACCCCGGGGCCGGAGCTGTCAAAATAGCTCCGGCAGGGGATATAGCCTGGTTTGTCCTGGCGATAATCCTTATAGGGCTCACCGAGGAGATTTTTTTCCGTGGGATAATCTCCAATGTCTTTTGGAAAAAGTGGGCTAAAAATCCCGCAGGAGTTTGGGCGTCGGTGGTCTGCACCGGGATGATATTCGGGCTTATGCACCTGTTTAACATCGTCTCCGGCTACGACCCTGCCGCAGGCTGGCAGCTTGGCTATGTTGTAGGTCCGATGATTCAGGCGGTCGCAGCCTGCTTTATGGGGATGACCATTACCGCAATCTACTATAGGACGAGGAATCTGTGGGTAGTCATACTTTTGCACATATTCATAAATCTCTGCGCCAGCCTAAGCTCCGGGATAATAGAGGGAGGCACGCTCAGCGAGAGCATAGCCTCCTACACCCCGTTCCAGCTTATCCCGGCGGTTGTCCCGAATCTAATAACCGTGCTGGTGCTTCTAAGACCCTCCAAGATGGCAGGGATAGTAGCCTACAGGATGAAATGCGAGCTTGGCGTTTCAAAGGATGAGGAGCCGCTCAGGGAGGATATAATCGGCATAATGACAAGCCAGCCGGAGTATTCCATGCTGTCGACCCCTCTTGGCAGGAAAAGGCTTATAGCCGCAGCTACGGTGCTGGGCGTGCTGTCAGCCGTGATAACCACAGTCAGCTTTGTGTGGTATATCTCGCAGTTTGCAGGCGGCGTGGGCGTCTAGGCGGGATTATGCCGTCATAATTCCGCTTTATGGCACGGCAAGCGTGGGCTTGATCAGAAAAAGGTAAAAAATCAGGAGGGACAGGCGCTAAGCCTATCCCTCCCGGTTTATTGTTGCCATTTTAAACATAATCAGAGCTATTTCCTTCTCCTTGTCCTCCCGCCCATGAGATAGCTCTGCTTTTTATTCTGCTTGGCGACGGCAATCTTGATTATGATTATCAGTATAGTATAGATAAGAAAAAATCCGGCGGTGTACTTGACTGCGTCGTAAAAATGCTCCGAGCCGACGAAATTCTGTGCAACAGTCATCAGCTCTGCCTGCCTTGAGCGGGCGAGGCTCGAGGTCGCTACTAGGTCCATGGTGACAAGAGTCTCCCCGGCGTACTGAAGCTCCAGGGTCCCGAGAGTGTCCCCCTCGTTGACCGGGGCGACCACATTTTCATAGACGGTTATCTTTTTGTGGAGCGAGCTTAAGGGCACGCTGAGGTCCCATATCCTTGAGTAGGACTCCTCAGGGCGGACGATGACGAAGTCCCTGCCCTCGCCGTAGGAGACGGGGACCTCGGCAAGCTCCTCGGTGTCTAGAATTAGGTCGGTGTATCGAAGATTGTCGAACGCCCAGGTGTAGATTGCCTTGGCGTCGATGAAATTGTAGTAGACATTGTTGCCGTTGGCATCCTTCTGGGGTGCGCCCATCGTCACGAGAAGATAGCTGTAGCCGTCCTTCATGGCAAGCGAGACAAGGCACCTTCCGGCCTCGTCCAGAGTCCCCGTCTTTATGCCCTTGACATATTCGTAGTAATTGTCCCCTCCCTGAGCCTTTGACATCATGAAGTTGGTATGTATTATCTTTCTTGGCTCGCCGTGGAAGTTTGTAGCCTCCATGGTGTACTCCTGGGAGCAGGATATCTCCTCGAACATCGGCAGGGTGAGGGCGTACTGGGTGATTATAGCCATATCGTGAGCCGTGGTGTAGTGGTCCTCCCAGAACAGGCCGTGGGCGTTTGTGAAGTGGGTATTCCGGCAGCCCAGCTCATAAGCCTTGTCGTTCATCATCTGGGCGAACGCCTCAAGGCTTCCCGCAAGGTTATAGGCGATGATATTGGCAGCCTCGCAGGCGGAGCGGAGCATAAGAGCGTACAAAAGGTCCTTGTAGGAGACCTTCTCGCCTATCTGGATGTCCGCATTCGAGCAGCCGGTGAGATAAAGCTCGTCGAAGCAGGCCGAGGTCCCGCTGACATAGGTTGTGGACAGCCCGTGAATATTGTCCTTATACTCCTCCAGAAGGAGTATGGCTGTCATTATCTTGGTGAGCGAGGCCGGGACAAGCTGCTTGTCACCGTTTTTCTCAAGGACGACCTCCTTTGTGTCAAGATTCACAAGATAGACCGCCTCCGAGGCTATGTTAAGCTCGCTGGGGAGCGAAAAGGTAAACGCCGCAGCGCTCTGACTCAAAAGGCAGAACGACAGCACAAGTGAAACAAAAACAGCGGCGGCACGCCGTAAAAGCATATGGTTATCCTCCTTCAGGGGCTGTTTTCTTAATTATAGCAGATGACGCCTGCCTTTACAAGGGCGTATTTATTAAAAGTTTATTACAAAGAACCGCCAGGAGGCTTACCCTCCCGGCGGTCTTGCGGCGTAATATACTAAAAATGACCTTGGGCTTACTTAGCCTTCTTGGGCAGGACGACTGCCAGGGCTACGGATACCGCAGCTCCCAATACAAGAACAAGCAGGACAGGGAGCCAGTCCATAAGCCCCGCCTGGGCGACCAGGGTTATGTCGAAGCTTCCGCTGTCGGGGTTTTGCATCATTCCAAAGACAAAGGCGGAGGCGATTACCACGGCAAGAGCAGCAGGCATCGAGGCTATGGCTGTGCTGTCGCTTCCCGAGACGGCCTGCCTTCTTGTGACTCTAGGCTCGCCGAGGGTCAGCACCTGACCGGCATAATATGCTCCCACGACGGTAAGAAGAGTCTCAGGAATCATGTAGGTGGCGTTGTAGCCGAGGGAGTAAATCAGTCCGTCGGAGGTGGGGATAGAGACTCCCGCCCATACGGTACAGCCGGATATTACATGGCAGGCATAGCGCAGAATACAGCCAAGGAGTGCGCCAAGGGCTATCTCGGAGGGCTGCTTGGCAGGATTTTTCCTAAACACTCCCGCAAGTCCCAGCACCAAAAACGCCACGATGTAGTCAAGAAGGATTATTGCGACAGCCGCTGCGGCGCTTGTGGCGTAGGAGAGGTTGTTAAGTCCCATGAGCATCTGAAGAAGGCTGTAGGCAAGTGCAGATGCGAGTCCCCAGCCTAGCCTGTGGCGATAGGCTATAATTACGATTGGGAGCATGCTGAAGGCTGTTACCGAGCCGCCGTAGGGCATATCAACAACCTTTAAAAAGCTCAGCACGAAGGCAAGAGCAACCATTACTGCGCTCTCTGTGAGAGCAAGCGTCTTACTGCTAGTTTTCATACAAAAACCGTCCTTAAAAAGATTTAAAACGCACCCGTTCTGAAATAAAAAAGCCCCGGACACAGGACCCGGAGCTATCGGCGCATAAAGTCAGCCGCATGAAACGGCGATTTCCCTCCGTCGGCATTATCCGAATCAGGTTATGGGTCGAAGCGTTCATCCGCTTCCTCTCAGCCTGAGATACAAGCTCCCCTGTTTTAGTAAAATAAGTATAGCACCGTGCTTTAGCGCTGTCAAGTGGAATAATCAACAAAAAGAAATAGCCGCAAGGCGATTATTTCAGCCAAGCAGCTATCCCTTCTTTGTCTATGGGTAAGGAGGAAAAAATGAAAAGACAAAATCTATGGAAACTGGAACGCTTCTTCTGCACCTTAGGAGCAGACCCGTTGCGAAGCGACGCCAGAGTAAGGCGAATTCAGGACTCCCCGGTTCTTAGGGGCTTTCCCTTTCCTTGATTTTATTTTATCATATCCTGAGCCTTTTTCAAGAACAAAGCGATTACAATTAATAACATTACGGTTACAAAGCACGGCGAAAAGGTTTCAAGTCTATGACCAGCCTCAGCGGTCGGTGGCGTAGAGGCTTGTGTCCCAGGCGGGATAGCAGGGAGAGTGCCTTATATACAGCCTGTGACCCGGGAGGCAGGAGCTTATGTAAAGAGGGATGCTGTAGATGTCCTCAAGCCGGTGGTATATAGAGCAGCAGATTGAGGGCTTGAACATCTTTAGCACCCTTTTTGAGCCGTAAAGAGCGTTTTGCTCCTCCCCCTCGATGTCGTATTTTATGTAGGTGCATTCCCTAAAGGCTGAGTCCTCCGGGCTGGCATTATCCCAAAAGAGGGAATCAAGGCTTATCATTTGGACGCTGACTCCCGACTGCGAGCGCTTTATCATCCTGCCGCCTCCCTTTAGGACGGTTATACTGCCGCAGCTGTCTCCTGCGGCGGCGTTAATCAGCCGAACCCTGCTGCTGTCAAGCCCGCTTCTTTCTACATACTCGCACAGCTTCCTGAAATTTCTTCTGTCAGGCTCTATCCCAGTTATCGAGCTAAAGCTCCCGCCTGTAAAGTCAAGAAGCTCCCTTATGGTGTCGCCGGTGTAGGCTCCCAAATCGAATACGCTCTCGCTGGCGCCTATTTTAAGGAGCCTGTAGCCGTCCGAGGGAGGGGTCTCGCAGGAGTGAAGAGTTTTTATCTCCCCGGTGATTTTAAACTCTATAAGAGCCTTGTAGACCTCCCTTGATTTTTGGTCGGAGAGCATGGAATAAACACGGCTGAGGCTGTCAAACCGGCTTACAAGGAAATCCTTTGTAAAAAGCCCTCCGCCGACAACCGGCATATCCGGGACAATGAGCCTGTGCCTGAGCGACAGCCCCTCGATTTTTCTCATAAGCTCGGGATATCCCGCCCCGAACGCCAGAACTACTATAAACTCCGGGACGGCGTTTTCTATCTCGGACAGGCTGTGCAGTCTGTAGCCCATAAAGAGCTTATCCCTCACGAACTCATCGCTTGCGAATATCCCGGCGCAGGGGATGCCGTAGTCGTTAAAGATATTTAAAAGCTTGAGACAGCCGTCCCCCATCCCCCAGATGAAAATCGGCAGACGGGTGGAGCCAAGAAACTCAAGATATGACGGAAGGGACAAAAAATAGTCTAAATCAAGCATAGCCAAGCCTTCTTTTTAGGGTTTTTATTTATTATAGACGATTTTGAGCCTTACTTCAAGCATATTTGAAAAACGGCTTGCAAATTGAGAAAAAGGGTGTATAATAATAGGTTGCAAATGCTTTTTAAATAAGGTGATAAACAGTGGAAATCTTTAAGGACCTTGCGATAATCATACTTGCCGCCAAGCTTTTGGGACTTGCCGCAAAGCATATAGGCGCACCTCAGGTTGTGGGCGAGATTGTAGCCGGACTGCTGATAGGTCCCAGCGTGCTGGGGCTTGTCGGACCGTCGGACTATATAGCCGTCTCTGCGGAGATAGGCGTAGTAATACTTATGTTCATGGCAGGACTGACGACAAACATAAGGGACCTCATAAAAACCGGCCCTATGGCGCTTTTGATAGCCTGCGTCGGAGTATTCGTCCCGCTTCTGGGAGGAACGCTCCTTTATTCCGCCTTCTACGGCTTTTCGTCGGTCGGCTCGCCGGAGTTTCTAAAGGCGGTGTTTATAGGAGTCATACTAACCGCAACCTCGGTCAGCATAACCGTCGAGACGCTAAAGGAGCTTGGCAGGCTGGAGGGCAGAATAGGCACTCTTATAACGGGAGCCGCAATAATAGACGATGTGATAGGAATAATAGTTCTTACTGTGGTAATAAGCCTTAAGGACTCCAGCACGGGAGCGGGCAGCGTGCTGCTCAGGACGGCGCTGTTCCTGGTGCTCTGCTGCACGGTCGGAGTCGGCATATACTATTTGTTTAAGTACATAGACATGCGCCATCAGCATCAGAGAAGGATACCGATACTCGGTCTTGCCCTCTGTCTTGGAATGGCGTATGTGGCGGAGAGCTTTTTCGGCATAGCGGACATAACAGGAGCCTATGTCGCCGGAATAATCCTTTGCAGTCTTAAGGACTCTAGCTATATCAACGAGAAGATGGATATAAGCTCCTATATTTTCTTCGGACCGGTTTTCTTTGCCAGCATAGGCATAAAGACTCAGCTAAGCGAGATAGACGGCGGGATAATACTTTTCTCGGTGCTGTTTGTTCTGGTCGGGCTGATAACAAAGATAATCGGCTGCGGACTCACAGCAAGGCTGTTCAGATTCGGCTGGCTCGACTCGCTGATAGTAGGCGTCGGGATGATGACAAGGGGAGAGGTTGCGCTTATAGTCTCCCAGAAGGGGCTTGATGTCGGGCTTTTGGAGGAAAAATACTTTACCTCTGTAATACTTTTGATTATCGTCTCGTCTATCATCACCCCGATATTCCTAAAGCTCCTGTTTTCAAGGAAAAAAGAGCCGGACAAGGCTCAGCCCGTTGCGAGCAAGGGAGTCTAGTCTATAAAAACTCCCTTAGCCTTACGGCGAGGCTCTCCTCAAGACCTATAAGCCTCTTGGCGATGTCCTTAGAGCGCTCGTCTGCCGCCTCATACTGGTTAAGATATCTCCCCAGCGATTTTACGCCCATGTTGCAGCCGTCGGTAATCAGGTCGGCAACGGTGCTGTCGGAGCCGTCCGCCGCCAGCATGAGGTTTGTCTTTATCCACGACATCCCCTTTGCCACGGGATTTGGCTCCTTGCCCTCGTCGTGATAGTCAGAAAGAAGAGAGTCTATCTCAGAGCCCAGCCTTCTGTGCTCGCTCTTGGAGTCCTTTAGGAAGTCCTTGAGCCTGGGATGGCTTACACGGTCGATAACCTCGTCAATCGAGGCGACTCCCATCCTGATTCCGGCGTCGCACTCTCTTAAAAGGCGGATAGTGTCCTTTTCAATCATATTAAAAAGCTCCTTTTTATCTGGATTTGGTATAGTCTTTTCCCGAAATGGATTGGTTATTCTTAATTTCAAGAGTTATTTATCCCGGCGTATTGAAATCCCAGGCGCCGGATGCTATAATAATCGCAGCGGGATTTAAACTAAGAGTGTTTAGCTTTATGAGCATTCTTAGAGCGTTCTATGAGTGCTCTATGAGTGCTCTATGAGTCTGGATATAAGCAGCCGTCTGGCAGGGAGGTAGCAGGTGACCGAAAAGTTTGTAAGAAATCAGCTTGGCATATTAAAACAGGTGGTGACGGAGTCCTCCCTAGAGTCGGCAAGAAGGTACCAGAATCTTATCGGAGAGCTTATGGCTCTTTCCAGCAGGTCGGATGTCAGCTTTAGCAGGAGGGAGTTTCCTAATTTTGACGGCGAGTGGATAACTCCGCAGAGGGAGTCCTGCGGCGGAGTGATTTTATACCTCCACGGCGGAGGCTACACCTGCGGGGAGCTTGAGTATACAAGAGGCTTTGGCTCTAAGCTCTCGGCAAGGCTGGGAATAAAGGTTTTTTGCTGCGCCTACAGGCTTGCTCCTGAGAATCCCTTTCCAGCAGCGCTTGAGGACGCTCTTGAGTCCTACAGGTTTTTGCTCCAGAGCGGCTTTACCTCAGACAGGATAGTTCTTGTCGGGGAGTCCGCCGGGGGAGGTCTTTGCTACAGCCTTATGATAAGGCTTAGGGAGCTGGGGATGGATATGCCGGCGGGAGTGATAGCAATATCCCCCTGGACAGACCTTACCATGTCGGGAGAGTCCTATCAAAAAAACGCCGAGGTCGACCCCTCGATGACGGTAAAAAGGCTTGAAATGTTCGCAGAGTGCTACTGCGAGCAAAGGAAAAGCCCGCTCGTCTCCCCGATTTTCTTCGAGGGAGTGAGCTTCCCTCCCTCGCTTATTCTGGTGGGAGGGGACGAGATAATGCTGGACGACTCTGTAAATATGCACAAGAGGCTTCTTAGAGGCGGCTCAAGGTCAAAGCTCGTGGTAGCTCCCGGGCTGTGGCACGCCTATGTCCTCTACGATTTAAAGGAGCGCAGGCAGGACTACACCGAGATAGCAAAGTTTATCTCCGGGGTGATGCCGCCCTCCTCTCCGCTGTGGGCAAGGCTTGACAACGCCGCCAAGATTTTTCCCGCTTCGAGAAGGCGTGGCTGGTACAATATGTTCAGGCTCTCTCTCGAGCTTGACCAGCCCGTTGACCCCGTTTTGCTCCAGGAGGCGCTTGATGTCACCGCAAAAAGGTTTCCGATGATAGCGGCGAGGCTCAAAACAGGCGTGTTCTGGTACTATCTTGAGGAGGTAAAGAGTCCTCCCGCCGTCCAGCCGGAATACTGCCATCCCCTAAAGCTTGACTCCTTTGATAGCATGAGAAAATGCGCTGTCAGGGTCCTTTACTACAAGAAGCGGATAGCCGTCGAGTTCTTCCACGCCGTCACCGACGGCACGGGCGGGCTTATATTCCTAAAGACCCTTGCCGCCGAGTACCTTGAGCGAAGGGAGGGCGTAAGCATTCCCTGCGAAAAGGGAGTGCTTGACAGGCTGGCGTATCCCGACCCCGGGGAGCTTGAGGACAGCTTTTTGAAGAACATCGGCGAGGTGTCGGCAAAGAGGAGCCAGGGGAGGTCGTTCAGGCTTGACGGAATCCCGGAGGACGACGGCTTTTTGCATATCACCGTGGGAAAGCTTAGCCTTGAGGAGCTTCACTCGATGGCAAAGGGCTACGGCGTCACGATAACAGGGCTTCTTGCGGCGGTGATGCTCATGTCGATACTGGAGCTTCAGGCTAAAAAGGTCCCCGCAAGGAAAAACAGGCGTCCCGTCAGGATACAGATACCCGTAAACCTAAGAAAGCTCTTCGGAGGGCATACCCTTAGAAACTTTGTGATGGTGGTAAATGTCGGGATAGACCCCAGAATGGGGGAGTACAGCTTCGACGAGGTCGTAAATACGGTAAAGCACCAGCTTGCCCTTTTTGTCACCAAAAAGCATATGCAGAGCGTTTTCACCACCAATGTGAGGTCTGAGAGCTCTCTTGCCATAAGGATGGTCCCGCTGTTTATAAAAAACATGATAATGAAGGCGGTGTTTGACTCGGTGGGGGAGGCTCAGGCGTGCCTGTCACTTTCAAATCTGGGAGCCTTGGAGCTTCCAAAGGAGATGGATGAGCATGTCACCGGCTTTGATTTCATAATAGGGCCTCAGGCTGCCGCTCCGTACAACTGCGGGGTCTGCTCCTATAAGGACGAGCTTAGGATAAATATAATAAGAAGAAGCACCGAGCCGGAGCTTGAGCGGGAGTTCTTTACCCGTCTTGTCAGGCTGGGACTCAGGGTTAGGATTGAGAGCAATCAGCGCAGCGAGCTGGCGGACTAGAAAGCGAGGGTAAAAATGTATTGTATCAAATGCGGAGTGGAGCTTGGCGACAGCGAGAAAAGCTGCCCTCTTTGCGGCACGCCTGTATTTCATCCCGACATAAAAAGGGAGGAGGGCGAGAGGCTGTACCCAGAATATATCCAGACCGACAAGAAGTACAACCGGCGTGCTATGTTAATCATCCTGACGGCGGTTTTCGCTCTCACGGCGATGATACCTACTCTTTTGGACATAAGGCTCTGCGGCGGGATAAGCTGGTCGGGCTATGTAATAGGCGGTCTTGGGATATTCTATGTCAGCCTAGTTCTGCCGTATTGGTTTAAAAGACCCAACCCGGTGATATTCATACCGTCGACCTTTGCGGCGGTGGAGCTGTTTTTGCTGTACATCTCGCTTCACACCGGCGGCGGATGGTTTTTGAGCTTCGGCTTCCCGGTGACGGGAATACTGGGGATCATAATAACCGCCGTGGCTGCGATGGTGAAATACATCAAAAAGGGGCACTTTTTCATCTTCGGCGGGATGATAATAGCTCTCGGGGGGTATATAGTCCTCATCGAGCTGTTTATCCATGTCACCTTCGGAGTGAGATTCATCTTCTGGTCGCTCTACCCGCTCATATGCCTGGTGACGGTAGGGGCTTTGCTGATAGTGATAGGCTCCTGCCGCCCCATGAGAGAGGCGCTTGGAAGAAAGTTCTTTATATAGGATATAGGCGCAAGCCGGACCCGTCCATGCATGAGTCCGGCTCTTTTTCTACCTTACCGTTCCGCCACGGATTTGCAGGTTGATTTCAAACAGCTCCATCTCGCCGTCTATATATTTTTGATAGAGACTCATCAAATCCCTGACGCCGTAGCTTCCGCACTGAGAGCAGTCGCCGCAGGAGTCGGAGCAAAGCCCCTGCCTTACTATCTCCTCACGCTGCTCCTTGGTGGTGTCCTTGATTAAAAGACTTTTTGCTTCCATATATACCTCCTTTGCATTAGGATTTCCCGGCCGACTGAAAATATAATGCGGGACTAAGACCCAGGCTCAGCCCAAGAATTGTTGACAGCGGGAATTTAATGCAGTATAATTTTAAAAGATTAAATTTGGAGGTCGTTTAGGGTGGAGCATTCAAAAAAGGCATACGAGCTTTTCATGGCAGGCTATAACTGCTCGCAGTCGGTATTCGCCGCCTTCTGCGATGTCACCGGCGTCGACGAGGATACCGCTCTGAGGCTGTCCTCCTCCTTCGGGGGAGGAATCGGCAGGCTAAGGGAGGTCTGCGGTGCGCTGAGCGGCATGCTGATGGCTGCCGGGATTCTGTACGGCTACAGCGTCCCCGGGGACTACGATGTAAAAAGCCGGCACTATGCTCTGGTGCAGGAGCTTGCGTCACGCTTCAGGCAAAAAACCGGCTCGATAATCTGCCGGGAGCTTTTGGGGCTTGAGGGAGCCTCCGACCCCGTCTCCCCGGTGAGAGACGGCGAGTTCTTCAGAACAAGACCCTGCCCTAGGATTATCCCGATAGCCGCCGAGATACTCGACGGATACATAAAAGAGCATGAGCCAAGGGGAAAGGACTGAGCCGTCGCTGGCCGAGCTGAGGGAGCGGCTTCATGAGCTTTTAAAGCTTCCCGACGAGGAGCTTTTTTCCAAAAGCGGAGTGGGTACTCTTAGCGAGAAGCGGCTTCACGCAGCCTTGAAGCTCCTTATTCAGCCGGACAGGTCGCTTCACGAGGCTGCCATCGGGAGATTTACCGCCGACATACTGGAAAACGGGACCGTTACCGAGATTCAGACAAGGTCGCTCGACAGGCTGAGGGAAAAGCTGGGCTGCTATCTCGCCGAAGGGTATTCTGTAAATGTCGTCTACACTGTTGCGCATAAAAAATGGATCGTCTGGGTAGACCCCGAAACCAAAGAAGCCCTCCCAGAGCGGCGCTCCCCCAAGACCGGCAGCTATTATGACGCTCTTTGGGAGCTTTACAAGATAAAGGATTATCTAGGAAGCCCAGGACTGAGGCTTACTCTGCTGCTAATGGATGTGAGGGACATAAGGCGGCTGGACGGCTTCGGGAAATCAAGAAAGCGGCGCTCTAACCGTGAGGAGAGGGTCCCGGTGGAGCTTGCCGGGATGATCAGCCTTTCCAGTCCCGAGGATTACAGGGCTATGCTCCTGCCCGAGGGTCTTATTATGCCCTTTTCCGCCGCAGACCTGGCTCAAGCGGCAAGGATACCGTCCAGAAGCGCTTATACTGCTATAAATATACTTTTAAGGCTCGGAATGGCGGCTCCTGCCGGCAAGATGGGGAGGCGCAGGGTATACAAAATCACCGAACAGGGGGAATTAACTTGAAAATAAAGGTAAAAAAGCTTGATTACTCCGAAATCGCCTCGTTAGAGGACGGCTCCGGGCTGCTTGCAGACTTTGTGCCACGCCGTCCCGGCATTTTTTTCAGGACGCTTGTGAGGCTCGCCTCCGCCCCGGAGCTTAAAAGCGTGAATTTCAGCTGCCGCAGAATCGGGATGGAAAGGCTTGCCCCCGACCAGCCAGCCCTTATTCTTATGAATCACTCCAGCTTCATAGACCTAAAGATAGCCTCTGCGGTGCTGTATCCCAGAGCGTTCAGCATAGTCTGCACCAGCGACGGCTTCGTCGGGAAGCGCTGGCTTATGAAAAGGCTCGGCTGTATCCCGACAAACAAGTTCGTCACAGACCAAAGGCTTGTCGGGAGGATGAAAAGGGCGGTGTCAGAGCTTGGCTGCTCGGTTTTACTGTTCCCAGAGGCGAGCTACAGCTTCGACGGCAGGGCGACCCCTCTGCCGGACAGTCTTGGGAAGCTTGTGAGGTATCTTGGCGTGCCGGTTGTGATGATAAGGACAAGCGGAGCCTTCCAGCGTGACCCGCTTTACAACGGTCTAAGGCTAAGAAAGGTGGATGTCTCCTGCACGGTGGAGTATCTTCTCTCGCCCGAGGATATAAAGGGTCTTTCCGCCTCACGGCTGAGCGATATAATAAAGTCGCAGTTTGAGTTCGACAATTTCAAATGGCAGCTTGAAAACAGGGTCAGGGTGTCCGAGCCGTTCCGTGCCGAGGGTCTTAACAGGGTGCTGTATAAGTGCCCGATATGCAAAAGGGAGGACTCGATGACGGCGTCTAAGGACAGGGTTGTCTGCTCGTACTGCGGCTTTGAGAGCGTTTTGGGAGAGTACGGCGAGCTGATACCCTCAGATGAGAGGGGCTTTAAGAGCGTCGCCGAGTGGTACGACTGGCAGCGTCAGGAGGTCAAGGACGAGATTCTGTCAGGAAAATACTCGATGACCCTCCCCGTCAGGATAATGATTCTTTGCAACACAAGGGCTGTCTACGAGGTCGGCGAGGGCGTGCTTATCCACGACTGCGACGGCTTCAGGCTGACAGGCTGTGACGGAAGGCTTGATTATTCCCAGAGACCGACAGCCTCCTATAGCCTCTACTCCGACTATTTCTGGTACGAAATAGGGGACATGATATGCATAGGAGACACCAGGAGGCTGTATTACTGCTTCCCGACCGACGGCAGGGATGTCGCCGCAAAGGCAAGGCTTGCAGCCGAGGAGATGTATAAGCTTGGAAGAAGCAAAAAAAAGCTGACGCAGAAAGAGCTGTGCCAGACAAGATAGGCAGCTGCACCGTGAGGCGCCGTGCCCGGCACGAGGTGAGGCAAAGCGTTCACGCCGCAGGCGCTTCACGGTGCGAAGCGCTGCTTCACGCACAGAGTGCGCTTCATCTGCCCGAAAGGGCGCCCTTAACTGAAAAAAGCATGCTTTCGCATGCTTTTTCTTGGCGCGCCTGGGGAGATTCGAACTCACGACCTACCGGTTCGTAGCCGGGCACTCTATCCACTGAGCTACAGGCGCATAACTTTTACCGTGACCCGGGCACAAGATAACGCAGTCCGGCTCACGCTAGGATATGATATCACAGTTTAAGCCGGTTGTCAAGCCCTATAAGCAAAAATAGCCGGTCAAAAGCCTCGGATATTTAATATGTTTTTGCAATATAAAGGTTGCAATAATTGTTTTATTAGAGTATAATTATTTCGTAAAGCTTAAATTGCCGGAGACGGCTATCATACTACCCGGAGCTGGTACGGGAGATATACAGGGGGCATATATGAATACCTTGGTCAGCGCTTCTATACTTTCAGCCGATTTTGGATATCTTGCCGACGAGATTAAAAAAGCGGAGCAGGCAGGCTGTCATATGATACACTTTGATGTTATGGACGGTCATTTCGTCCCTAATATAAGCTACGGCATACCCGTTTTGAAGTCGGTCAGAAGATACACCCGGCTTCCTATGGATGTGCATCTTATGATAGAGCGCCCCGAGGAATATGTCGCAAGGTTCAGGCAGGCAGGGGCGGACATTATAACCTTTCACCTTGAGGCTTCAAAGGACCCTGCCGGGCTTGCCGGGCTTATTAAGGAAACGGGAGCAAAGGCAGGGATAAGCGTAAAGCCGGGGACGCCGGTGGAGACGGTCTATCCCTATATCGACCTTGTCGACATGGTGCTTGTGATGACTGTGGAGCCGGGCTTCGGCGGTCAGGGCTTTATTAGCTCCACCACCGCCAAGATAAAGGCCTTAAGGGATTATTGCATTAGCCACGGAAGGGCTCTTGACATCGAGGTGGACGGCGGCATAACCGACAGCACAGCCCCAATCGTGCGGGACGCCGGGGCGAATGTCCTAGTATCCGGCTCGTATTTATTCAAGGCGGAGGACATGCGCTCACGGGTGCTCGGGCTAATCGGATAGAAGCCTTGCCGCACCGCTGTCTATTATCTTTATCATATGCTCTGCCGCCACGGCGGAGCACAGCCCTCCTATTATCACCCTGTCTGAGTGCTCGCAGATTATCGGGAGCAGGCTGATAAGCTCCCGTGTCCTGATGCTTAAAAGCAGGCAGAAGTCCCCGGAGTAGTAAACCGAGCTGCTTTTTATGTCGCAGTCAAGGCGCAAAAGAGCCTCGCAGAGCCGTCTTAGGCTTCTTAGGCCGCTGCTCTGGCAGACCGCCTCGGTGTATAGCCTTCGGCAGGGAATATAGACTGACACTTTGACCTTACCTCATTTCGATTAAGGATGGTGGATACTATTTCTAACAGCGTTTTCTCGGCTTCGGACCGTACAGAACTTAACCGCTCGGCAAGAATAACCCTGATGCTGCTTGCGCTCAATGTCATGGCGGTTTATTACTACGGCGCAAGGGCGGCGATCGTCTCGGGGATTGCGGTCTTAGCAAGCCTTGTCACCGAGTATATACTGGCTGTGCTCAGCAAAAAAAGCCCTAGGCTCTGTGATATCTACTTTCTTTCGGACGGGCTTCTTCTCGCCCTTTTGCTTCCCGCCTCGGTGCCGTATAGGATAGTCGTGTTTTCCTCCGTCTTTATGAGCGGAGTCCTCAGATTTGCCTTCGGAGGGAACAAGAATCTCATATTCTCTCCTCCTGCGGCGGCGTTTGCCTTCAGCGCAATAACCTGGCCGCAGAATGTTTTAAGATATCCAAGCCCGGAGCCCTTCGGCAGCCTTTCGCTTGTTAGCGACCTGCCCCAGGTGCTGGAGCATTCCTTTTCCTATAACACGGACATCTCGACCTCCTACACCGGGCTTTTGGAGATAATCTGGGGGAGGCTCCGGGGTCCTATGGGGACAGGCTGTGTGCTGATAATAATCATCTGTGCGGTCTCTCTTTACTTCTTTAAGGACATCCCGGCGTCCGTTTTGTTCAGCGGGACGGCTGTGAATATGTTTTTATTCGTCCTTTTCCCCTTTTCCCAGACCGGCTGGATGGCTGTTTTGTACTCGCTGGTGACAGGCTCCTTCATGTATATTCTGGTATTTCTGGCGTGCGACCCGAGGCTTGCGCCCAAGCTCCCGATGGCAGGAGTGCTCTACGGAGGGCTTTTGGCGGGTCTTTCCTTCATCTTCAGAAAGCTTCTTATGCTGGAAAGCAGCGGAGTTTTCGCACTTTTGATAGTCGAGCTTTTTGCCTCCGAGCTTGAAAGGCTCTCGGCGGTTGCTGGCTCGGCGTGGGAAAGACTCCTGCAAAGGATAAAAAGGGGAGCCGTGGACGCCTTTATCTACATCAAGTTTCGCACCGGCAGGGTGGACGCCCGGCTCGAGGAGCCTTCTTGGGACCCTAGGGAAAATGCCTCTGAAAAATCAGTGGACAGCGCCAACGAAGCGTCCCTGGACGGCGCCAACGAAGCGTCCTTGGACAGCGCCAACGAAGCGTCCCTGGACAGTGACCTTGAAAAGCCTCGTAAGGATGCTTCCGGCAAGGCTTCAGGCGGCGGCGCCTCCTCGTAGGACGGCTCTAAATCCTCCCAAGGGGACTAATTTAAAATTCGACGGCTTTTGTAATAGCAAGGGCTATAATCAGGTTAGAGGGTGAGCATATGACGCAGTATGAGTCAAGGATAGGGACCGCCTCAAAGGAGGCGATATTCACATCGAACGCCCTTTTGTCGAGCGGCTCGATAATAGCGCCCGCAGTAGTGGTAGCCACAAGCTTCATGCAGGCGGCGGCTCTTTGCATAATCTTCAGCACGGTGACATATATTACCGTCGTTGTCTGCTCCTATGTCCCTAGGAAGCTGCTTTACACCATCCGCATTATAATATATACTCTTGTGGCGTCCTTAGTGTATGTACCGGCGGCTATGCTGGTGGAGCTTTTTATGCCCTCCTACTTTGCGGCTCTGGGGATATACGCTCCGCTTCTTATCACAAACTCGATGATAACCGTGAGAACAGAGGCGAAGTTCTACCGTCTCAAAAGGGGATATATGCTCCAGCTTGCGGCATTTTATGTCATAGGCTACGATATAGGACTGCTTGCTCTCGGCACCCTGAGGGAGATGATGGCTGACGGAGGGCTTTTCGGGCTTAAAATGCTTCCGATAAGCGTTCCCACGGTTTCAAGCCTGTTTGGAGGGTTTATCGTGCTTGCCATCCTCAGCGCCGGCTTCAGATGGATAAGCGCAAGGCTTTTAAGAAGGGAGGAGGCTGCATGACCCAGTTTTTAGAGCTTCTTATGGCGTCGCTGGCGGCTGTGACGCTTGAAAATGTCATATTCACCACGGCGTTTGGCACCAGCACCCTGATAGAGCTGACAAAGAAAAACTGGCAGATACTCTCTTTCGGCGGCTTTATAACCGAGTTTGCGGTTCTCTCAAGCCTCATAGCCTATTTTCTTGAAGGGCTTTTAATATCATGGGGGCTGGGTCTTAGGCTGATGCCGATAGGCTATATTATCTCCCTAGGAGCGATATACATCCTGACCCTTATAGGGATAAGAGCCGCCTCCAAGAAGGCGTTTTCCGCCATGAAAAGGTATATACACCTGTCCGCCTTCAACTGCGCCGTGCTGAGCGTGCTGTTTACAAACTCGGTAAACGGCTCCTCGCTTTTGGACAGGCTGCTGTTTGCGGCTTATACAGGGCTGGGCTTCATGCTGGCGGCGTACATTCTCAGAATCAACTATGACAGGCTCAGCTCGGACAGGGTCCCGGCGGCGTTTCGGGGATTCCCGATATACGCTTTGTACATCGGACTCGTCTCGATGATCATTTATATACTGAAGCGATGACCTCATTCGACCCGGAAAGGACATTTTAAGCGGTGAAAAACAGAACAAGAAAGGACAAGCCGATATTCAAGGCTAAAAAGCACGGCTCGGTTTTGGGAGCTATTATAACCCTCGTGGCGATAGCGGCGCTGGTATTCGTAGGCTACAGCGCAGGCCGCCCGATAATCGAGCTTATAAGGGGAGACAGGCAGGGTCAGGTGACAGAGCCTAATACCGACGCTCCCGATGTAACTAAGGACCTCCCGATGGTCAGCCAGCCTAAAACCGAGGACTCAAGCGGGGAGTCAAGCCAGGACGATTCTTATGAGCCTGAGCCCGCCCCGGTCGATAGGATTCTTTATATAAGCTATCCCGGAGAGTCCGCCTCAGATTACTCTGAGTATATACTATCTCTGGCGGAGAACGCCGCCGGAAAGGGCTACACGGCCTGCGTAATAGAGCTTGTCGCAGAGGGCGGAGCGGTGCTCTTTTCCGACTCAGGGAGCCTTGCAAACGAGTCTGGAGCCGTCCCCGGAAACGCAATAGCCGACCTCGGCGGGCTTTGCAGCTCGGTTTCCGGGCTTGGGCTGACGCCTTATGCAAGGGTCTCGCTTTTAAGCGACCATATCGTCTCCTGGTACGACAAGTCTACCTCATACATGATAGAGGGCTCCACCTACAGATGGCTGGACGATACCGCTGAAAGGGGAGGAAAGCCCTGGCTATCTCCGTTTGAGCAGGGCTCGCTTGATTACACCGGGGAGCTTTGCCTTAGGATATCGCAGGCAGGCTTTTCTGGGCTTATAGCCGGAGAGGTCGAGTTTCCGCCGTTTAGGTCAAGGGACCTTGAGTACATAGGCGAAAGCGTCAAAAGCGGCGACAGGCACAAAGCCCTTACCGACTTCGCCAAAAACGCCTGCGATTCCTTCAACAACGAAAAGGAGTTCAGAATCGAGCTTGACGCCTATGATGTCATATCCGGCGGAGCGGAGATACTCAGCGACCCGGAGGCGCTATGCACAAAGAGCCTTGTAGTCCGCTTCGAGCTTTCAAGCCTTGACGACAGGATAACAAGGAGCGACGGCAGCCAGGTCTCCTTCGAGGGGCTCAACTGGGAGTATAAGCTAAGAGCGGCTGTAAAGCTGGTTTCCGAGACCCTTGGCGGCATGGGCGTAACATATCAGCCGCTTGTAGCCGCCGAGGAGGGGGAGGACGGCGTCGGCGAGCTTATGGGCGAGCTTGGCTTTATGAGCGTTATAATCGAAATAGGCGACTGAGTCTGCTAAGCCCTGAGTCTGTCCTGATAAAGTGAAAGGAAGCCTGCCTTGAATCCTATAACTAAGCCTTTGGAGCTATTAAAAAAGCATCGGGAGATTGTAAGCTATCTTTTTTTCGGGGTGCTTACTACTCTTGTAAACTATCTTTCATACCTCGCCGCAGTCCGTATTCTTGACTACTCCTGGCTGGCTACTGCGCTGGCGTGGCTGGTTTCTGTGACCTTTGCCTTTTTTACAAACAAGCTGTTTGTCTTTCACTCCGGGAAAAAGGGAAAGAGGGCTCTTGCCGAGGCCTTATGCTTCTTCGGAGCAAGACTTATCTCTGGCGGCTTCGATGTCGGCTTTATGGCGCTTTTTTGCGATATCCTCAGGCTTGACGGCAGGATAATGAAGCTGATATCAGACGCTGCGGTGGTCGTATTCAACTACGCCGCCAGCCGCCTTTTCATATTCAAAAAGAGGGACAAGGGCCTCGGTGCGGATAAAAATTCCGACCCTTGAGCCTGCCGTTCCCCAAAGGCTTCGGGACGGTCCGGCCCATAAAGACAGACAAACAGTCTCCTGCAAGCTCTGCGGGAGGCTTTTTTAGCCACTTGAAAATCCTTTTTCTTTGTGATATTCTTTTTTAAAGGGTCAAGGGATGACCCGATGGGGGAGGTAAAAAAATGAAGCCGGTTATCAAGAGGTGAACTGCCCCAATTTGTACGGACAGTACAAAAACACCCTATGGTAAATAAAATCAGGTTTTAAGCAACAT
>DBPX01000006.1 GCA_002305045.1 Ruminococcus sp. UBA1409 | reverse complement strand
TGGCATAAAAATTCCCCCTTACGGACACCCTTCGTGAGGAAGTAAGCAAAGCTTATAAAAATAGACTTATAAGGATATTAAAGCCGATAGGTTCATTTTTTAGAATCTATCGGCTTTATTTCATTCCTTTGTGCAAACGAAAATATGTGCAAATTCTGTTTCTATACAATCCAACAATGTTAGACCGGACTTTATGATGTATGCCTTTGTGTCGGTCGGATTGTCCGGATAAATCTCTATTTTTCTGTCCCCATAATCAATATATTTCTTTTGATTTTTATCAATAGATAAAACAAATCGTCCCGATGTATTTAACAAAGAATAAATTCGGTTGATACATTTCTGTTTATCGGCAATGTGCATAAATGTCAACGAAGAATATATAACATCAAAACTAATGTTAAAGTTATGTTGCATAAAATCATCACAAATTAACTTTACATTTTTATGTGTTGAACAATTGTGCCTTGCCCTGTCTATAGTTTTAGGTGATATATCAATGCCGTAAAAATTCTTGCACAGCGGTATCGTTCTCAATGCTAGACGACCCGTACCGACGCCGATTTCCAAAACACTTTTTGTTTTGTCAAGTCTCATTTTATCGATAAATATTTGCCCGTCATATTTGTTCATATATTCTTTCAAGGGTGCGGGATCGTATACAGGATCGTTATTTTCTTCAATTAGTTTATCATAATGTTCAATGACGCGCATGTTCTTTATTTCCTTATTTTGACTTCATGGTTTTTAGCGAAGAAATCAGCATTCTTCTGATTGCGCCGCATTCGTTTTGTAATGACTTGTAGGTATGTTCTGACAAACAATTCGTTTCAAAAAGAAGTTCTAACCAATACTCCGTTTCATAACATTCCTTTTGGGCTATTTCAAGTTTAGCTATAAAATCTTTAGTTCCATGTGCGTATTGTGCTTCGTGCAAATTGGCACCGATAGAAGTGGCAGAACGAAGTAATTGGTTTATTAAAACTGCTTCTTTATGATTTGCTTTCATTTCACGACAGAGAAAAATTATTTCCTTTGCAAATTCTTTCGCCTTATCCCTTAAAACGCTTTCAGCCACAACTATCACCTCTGCATTAATTATATATAAAACACACAAATATTTCAACGGTGTTTTCTGTGTTTGTTTATACTGTCTGAATACAAATTCATTTGGATTTTGGGTGTCAAAATCCGATGCTCGCTAATCTTAAAGACAAAAGAAGTGATATTCCGAGCTAACGCTCGGAGCGAAATTTTCCTTTCGGAAAGTGGTATTGCAAACCTTGTTTGCAGTGGTATTATATTCGCTTACAAAACTCGGCGCAGCCGAATATCACACGGCATAGCCGTATATCACTGCAAAGTAATATCACTCGCCGCAGGCGAATATAACTGAGGCACACTTCCTTACGAAGCGTGCCTCTACGGTAGTTTCTTTTATTCTACCATAAGGGGGTGTGTTTTTCTATTGTCCGTTTTTACTGGACCTGTTCACTCCCGGGGGGTGGGCTTATCTGTGCTTTTATAATGCCCTTACTCCTGCGAGGGCTGCGGATTATCGTTAGGAGTATCGTCTGCTGGGGCCTCGGCGCCGTCCTTCTCGGGAGCCTGAGGCTTTTTCTCCTCATCAGCCGAAAGCTCGCCGGTCATCAGCCTTTCAAACTGCTCGCCGTCTATCTTCTCATGCTCGATAAGATAGGAGGCAACGGTGTGGAGCTGGTCGATATGCCCTGAAAGAAGCTCGACAGCCTTGTCATAGGCTCCGTGGACAATCGAGCGAAGCTCGGAGTCTATCTCGCCGGCTATGACCTCAGAGTAGGAGCGGTCGGAGTTGTAGTCCCTGCCAAGGAACACCTCGTCCTCGTCCCTGCCGTAGACAATAGGCCCTATTTTATCGCTGAAGCCGTATCTTGTGACCATGCTCCTTGCAATCTTAGTAGCCCTTTCAAGGTCGTTGGAGGCTCCTGTCGAGATATCGTCAAGGACTATCTTCTCGGCTGCCCTTCCTCCAAGGAGGGTTACAATCTCCTCGTTCATCTCAGCCTTGGTGACATAGGACT
The DNA here is from genome assembly GCA_002305045.1 of Ruminococcus sp. UBA1409. Lineage (GTDB taxonomy): Bacteria > Bacillota > Clostridia > Oscillospirales > Ruminococcaceae > Faeciplasma > Faeciplasma avium. The sequence continues at coordinate 114,646 of DBPX01000006.1, read as the reverse complement.
TATCATGCTCGGGAAGCGCCATGGTATAGCCTCCCGCCTGACCTCTTGGTATAATCGAGACCTCGCTGACCCTATCCTGAGTCGGGCAGTAGTAGTGGCATATCGCATGGCCCGCCTCGTGGTAGGCGGTGAGCCTCTTTTCCTTCTCCAGGACAACTCTTGACTTCTTCTCGGGTCCTGCTATTACCTTTATGGCAGCCTCGCTCAGGTCCTGAGCTATTATCGCCTTTCTGTTGTTCTTGACGGCTAAAAGAGCAGCCTCGTTTACAAGGTTTGCAAGGTCCGCTCCCGTGAAGCCTACGGTGGCCGCTGCGACCTGGTGCAGGTCGACATCGGGACCGAGCGGCTTGTTTCTTGAGTGTACCTTCAGAATCTCCTCCCTGCCTTTAATATCAGGGTAGTTGACATATACCTGACGGTCAAATCTTCCCGGACGCAGAAGCGCAGGGTCCAAAACATCCCTTCTGTTTGTAGCCGCCATGACTATTACGCTGTTGTTGACCTCGAAGCCGTCCATCTCGACTAAAAGCTGGTTGAGGGTCTGCTCTCTCTCGTCGTGTCCTCCTCCTAGACCTGCGCCTCTTCTTCTGCCGACGGCGTCTATCTCGTCTATGAAGATAATAGAAGGGGCGGACTTCTTAGCCTGGTCAAACAGGTCTCTTACCCTTGCCGCACCGACGCCGACATAAAGCTCTAGGAAGTCAGAGCCTGATATCGAGAAGAAGGGCACTCCAGCCTCTCCTGCGACAGCCTTGGCAAGAAGGGTCTTACCGTTTCCGGGAGGTCCAACAAGCAAAACTCCCTTGGGAATCTTGGCTCCGATGTCCTGGTACTTCTTGGGGTCCTTTAGAAGCTCGACTATCTCCTGAAGCTCCGCCTTCTCCTCGTCTGCGCCGGCGACATCGTTAAAGGTGACCTTATTCTTGCCGTCGGCCTCCACCTTGGCGTTAGCCTTGCCGACATTTCCTATCTTGCCGGCTGAGGTTATGCTCCTTGACATCGAGACGACTACAAATATCATGACTCCTATCATCAAAAGCGTGGGAATCAGATTGAGCCACATCGAGCTGTTCGACGCCGGAATGAGATTATAAACCAGCGGAACCGTATGCGTGGCGTTATACTCCTCACGGTAGTTTGAGGTGTCGCTGAAAAGCTCGCCGTAGAATGCGCTGACGCTCGGCACCTTGTAGGTGTACTCGGTCGTGCCGCCGTCAAGCTTGTACTTTAGCTGACCTGAGCCGAGGTTCAGCGAGAACTCGCTCACCCTGTACTCGTCAAAATAGCCGATGATATCAGAGTAGCTCGTGGAGTCCGACTCAAGAAGAAGGCTTCTGAAGCCGAAAACCATGAACAAAAGTATGGCTATCGCTATGGCAAAGTAAATAAGTATGCCCTTGTTTTTATTTACATTCAATCAAATTCCTCATTTCGGATTGGATTACGGCTTAGAGCTGCATACGGGGTCTGACGGCCTTAGGCTTAGAGAATAAGCTCGCCGATATAGTCAAGATTGCGGTAGTCCTCGTTGTAATCGAGTCCGTATCCGACCAAAAAACCGTCTTCTATCGTAAAGCAGGAATAATCCGCAGATATATCAACAAGTCTCCTTGCGGTCTTGTCGAGAAACGCTACTATTTTAACATCCTCGGCTCCTCTGGAGAGCATTGTTTTCTTTAGTACGCTAAGGGTCTTGCCTGTGTCCAAAATATCCTCCACCAGAAGGACCTGCTTGCCCTTGACATCCAGCTCGGCATCCATCTTGACATCGACAACGCCTGTGGACTCCGTGCCTTCATAGCTTTTGGCATGGATGAAATCGAGCTTTATGGGAAGCCTTATGCTCCTGACAAGGTCAGCCATAAAGATAAACGAGCCCTTCATAACCCCTAAGACAAGGAGATTTTTGCCCGCATAATCCTCTGTAAGCCTTTTTCCCATCCTCTCGACCGCCGCCTGTATCTCCTCCTTGGAGATTATCGCCTTGATGCTGCCGTTTTCTGTCATTTTCTGTCCCGCCCTTCTTAAAAGTCAATATCCGTGCGTCAAGCCGTTGCAGTCCTGACGCTTAAAGCCGCCGTTAATCGCCAAAGCCGCAGGGAGGGGCAATCTCCACCCGTATCGCAGTTTTTGTCTCCCGGGTACACATAAGCCTCTCGCAGACTCCGAAGCCCTCGACAAAGACAGCTCCCTCGCTGTCGCTTATGACAAGCGCACCCTTCCTGCTTCCGGCAGGGTAAACGCTTAAAAGCTTTTTAATCTCCTGAGAGAAGCCCTTTTTTGCGAGCCTTATCCTCTCGCTGCCCTTATAGCTTCTTAAAACGGCGGGGCCTTTGAGCAGGTCGGCATCCATCAGGAATTTTATCTCGGTATTGTTATAACAGGATATGTCGAATTGTGAAATTTCGGTGAATTCAACCCGCCGTCCCCCGAAGCACACATAGCCTAAAAGCCGTGAGGGAATATAAAGCTCGGCCTCGTCCCTTTCAAAGCTTATTCTGCCCGAACAGCCTCTGACATAAACGCCGCCTGCGATATTTACCCTGCCGTCCGACCTTACAAGCTCCTTTACCACGCCAATTCTATAAGAGCTGGGAGTTATCCCCTCATCCTTTAAAATCAGCCTTATCGCCTCGCAAAGAACAGCGTCCCCGCAGGCGCTCCCAAGCTCCCAAAAGCCGTTCTTATTCTTCTTAAAAAGCTTTTTAGCCTCTGCCGATATATAATCCCTTGCGCTCTCGAAGCCGCTAAGCTCGCAGCGATAGGTCTTTAAAAGCGACGGGTTGAGCCGTTTTAGCTCCGGCAGGACCTTGAGCCGGATGATATTTCTTGAGCAGTCGTCCACAAGATTCGTGCTGTCCGTCACAAAGCCAAGACCCAGCTCATCAAGATATCTTTCGATATCCTCACGGCTGGTCCTTATCAGGGGACGGATTATCCTGCCACGGACGGGAGGTATCCCGGTTATCCCGGAAAGTCCGCACCCCCTCGTCAGATTAAACAGGGTTGTCTCTAGGCAGTCGTCCAGATTGTGGGCTGTAGCTATCAGCGAGGGGCTTAATCCTTCGAGTATCTCATACCTTAGCTTTCTTGCGCCCTCCTCTATTGAAAGACGGTTAGCCTCGCAGTACCGCCTTACCTCCACCCGCTCGACACGGATATCAACTCCAAGACTCCTGCATAGGTCCTTGCAGAACTCCTCGTCCCTGTCGCTCTCGCTGCCCCTGAGGCAGTGGTTGACATGAACGCAGTCAACATCAAAGCCAAGCCTTAAAAGCACCGCAAGAAGCGAAACGCTGTCCGCCCCGCCGGATAAGGCCACGGTGACCCTCCGGCTTTTTCCCTCGTGGAGCATATTATAGCTTCTAATCGTTTCAAGAACATTATTTTCAAAGCTCTGCATTCTATACCTGCTGCCTTGTGTCAAGATTTCTAAACAGTGTGTATTCGCCTAAAAATGCCATGTTGACCGTCCCGGTGCTTCCGTGCCTGTTCTTGCCGATTATGCACTCTGCGGCGGACTGATTCTCAAGCTCCTTGTTATATGCCGATTCCCTGTAGACAAACAGGATGATGTCGGCGTCCTGCTCTATAGAGCCGGACTCTCTTAGGTCTGAGGGCATCGGGCGGTGGTCCTGCCTGGACTCGACCGACCTGTTAAGCTGTGAGGCTAGTATTACCGGCACATCAAGCTCCTTTGCCATAAGCTTGAGCTGCCTTGTTATTTCGGATATCTCGTTGACTCGGTTCGTATGCGACGAGGAGGACTCCATAAGCTGAAGATAATCTATTATTACCAGTCCTAGGTTTCTCATTCGCCTGAGCTTCGCCTTCATCTGCGGGACGGTTATCCCCGCCGTATCGTCGATATAGATATTCATGTGGGTCAAAAGGTCTGCGGCTGCGGCGAGCTTTACCCACTGGTCGCTGGTTATCTCGCCGGAGTATAGCGCCGTGTTGGGGACTAACGCCTCCGAGCTTAACATTCTTGTCGCTATCTGCTCCTTGCTCATCTCCAAGGAGAAGATGCAGACATCCTTGTCGGGATTTCTTCTTCCGACATTAACCGCTATGTTAAACGCAAAGGCGGACTTTCCCATTCCCGGCCGTCCAGCCACTATAATAAGGTCGGACCGATTAAGCCCGGATATGTAGGAATCAAGCTGTCCGAACCCGGTTTTCAGCCCCTGATAGCTGTCCTTATCCTCACCGGAGAGCTTCTGTATGCGGTCGTACGCCCCGACAAGCACCTCGCTGAGCCTTGTAAGACCCTCGACCTCACGGCCCTGACGGATTTCGTATATCTTCTGCTCTGCAAGGTCCAAAAGGGTTTTGGGGTCCTCAGAGCCGTCTGAGCACGCCTCAAGAATATCCCTCGAGCTGCTCATTAACGCCCTTGTCAGGTACTTATCCTCGACTATCTTGCAGTACGAGAGTATGTTCGAGGTGGAGGGAACGCCGTCCATCACGCCCTTTAGGTACGCCTTCGCCATCTCTGGAGTCTCAAAGATGCCGGCTGACACAACCTCGTTCATGACGGTGATTATGTCCGCCTCCTGGCCGTTTGAGAACATCCTGAGTATTACAGAATATATCTGCCTGTGCTGCTCCCTGTAGAAGCAGTCAGGCTTGAGTCTTGATATTACAAGCGGCAGAACCTCCGGGTTTATCAAAAGAGCACCCAGAACTGTCTGCTCCGCCTCTAGGCTGTAGGGCAGCTCCCTGCCCGTCAGGTCCTGGAGGCTAAGGCTGTTTACCGGCATTGCTTACTCCTCCGGCTCGACCTTTACGGTCATATTAGCGCTTATTCCCTGAGAGAGCTTTATGTCAATCCCGAAGTCTCCGTAGGTCTTTATGTCGTTTTTAAGAACAACCTTTTTCTTGTCAAGCTCGACTCCGTAGCTCTTTTTGATGGCGTCGCAGATGACCGAGCTTGTGACCGAGCCAAAGAGCTTTCCTCCCTGACCGGCCTTTGCCTTTATTGTCACCGACCTTCCTTTGAGCTTGGACTCAATCTCCATAGCCGCCGCCTTTTCGGTGTCCAGCCTGTGCTGAATAGACGCCCTCTTCCCCTCGAGGTCGTTTAGATTCTTCGCAGTCGCCTCAAGCGCAAAGCCCTTTGAAAGAAGGAAGTTTCTTGCGTAGCCGTCCGCAACCTCGACGACGGTCCCCGCCTTGCCGGTGCCCTTGACATCCTTTAAAAGTATTACCTTCATAACATCTTCTCCTATAGCTCACTAGATATTCTGCCGACGGCGAAAAGCCTCTCCGCCCGGCTTTACATATTGATCCTGAAATCCTCGATTGCCTTTTTGACAAGGCTCTGAGCCTCGTCTATATCCATCCTCAGCTGTGCTCCCGCCATGGTCCTGTGTCCGCCTCCGCCGACAGCCTCCATTATAAGCTGGACATTAAAGTCCCCTAAGGACCTAGCCGAGATGTAGCAGACCCCGTCGACCATATAGAAAACAAAGGACGCCTTCACCCCTGTGATTCCTAAAAGCTCGTCGGCCGCCTGGGGAGCGGCAAGCCTAAGCTCCGGCTCGCTAGAGGAGGTCACGGCTATGGCACAGCCGTGGAAAAGCTGTGCGGACTGAATTAGTATGCTCTTCTCACGGTATGTAGCCAGAGTGTCGGAAAACAGTCCCTTGACCGCAATCGTATCGGCTCCCAGCCTTTTAAGGTGTGCGGCAGCCTCAAAGGTCCTGGCGTTTGAGCGCATGACAAAGTTTTTGGTGTCCAGCATTATTCCGGCAAGCAAGGCCTCGGCGTCGGCTATTGAAATCTTGCAGTCGACTCCGAAATACTGGATAAGCTCGGTCGCCATCTCGCAGGCGGAGGAGGCAAACGGCTCGTGGAAGAACACCACAGCATTGTCTATATGATTTACCATCTTCCTGTGATGGTCGATTACAACCACCGTCTTTGCCTTTTCGTAAAGCTCCTTGGAGTCCACGAAATCGGGGCTGTGAGTGTCGCAGATTATAAGCAGCGAGCGGTCGTTAATCTCGGAAAGAGCCTGCTCGCAGGAGATGAAGATATCCCCCTCGCCGTTGTCGGTCATGTACTGGATAAGCGGCTTTGCAAGATTTCTTTCGCTGTCAACCACGCAAAACGCCTGCTTTGACATGCTCCTGAACGCTCCTGACAGCCCTATCGAGGCTCCCACAGCGTCAAAATCTGCGTAGCGGTGACCCATGATGTATATGGTGTCGCTGCTAATAGCCAGCTCCCTTAGGGCGTTTGAGATTATCCTGGAGCGCACCTTGGTGGACTTTTCGACAGCCTTGGAGATTCCTCCGAAGAACTCAAAGCCGCTCTCGGTCTTGACAGCCGCCTGGTCTCCTCCCCTGCCGAGGCACATATCAAGAGCCTGCTTGGCGTAAAGCTCGCTCTCTGCAAGGGTCTTAGCACCTCTGCCGACTCCTATGGAGAGGGTGACGCTCATCCTGTCCCCGACCTGGATAGACCTGACCTCGTCTAGGATGTCAAATCTTCTTTCGATTATCTTTGACAGGTGACGCTGCTCTATAACGGCGTAAAACCTGCCGTTCGAGGACTTATGAAGCACTCCGTTGGTGCTTTCTATAAACCTCTCTAAAATCTGCTCGAGCTTTGCCTGAACATTCGCCTTGTCGCTCTCCTTGGCGTTTTGAAGGACCTCGTCGTAATTGTCGACGGTGAGTATAAGGACGGTCTTTCTGCTGGCACGGTACTCGTTTTCGAGCAGCACATGGTCGGTGATGTCCGAAAACCTTATAACCGACATGCTCGCCTCAAAGGACTTTGACTGCCTCGCCATGACGCTGTAGTACCTGTCAAGAATCTTGACGGTTGCTCCGGTGTCGGAGAATATCTTTGCCGTGTTGTTGCCTACAAGCTCGGAAAGGCTGATGCCGTACGCCCTGTCGTCCGAGAAAAGATGGTCCTCAAAGCTTTTGTTGTACCAGACCACCTTCTCGTCGCCGTCGGCTATGACAATAGGCTCGGGATAGTCATAAAAGGTCTCCCTGCTGACGGCAACAATGTCCTTATCCATCCTGGTGACATACCTTGTCAGGTTGCTGTCAAACACCCAGACTATCACCATCACCGCAAAAGCCGCCGCAAACACGACAGCCGCAGCTATCCCCTTGACAAGCTGACCCTCCGTCAGAAGGATTATGCCGAATGCCAACGAGAACACCATCAAAAAACCCAGCGCCAAAGCAAATGGCAAAAGGACCCGTTTTTTCAAAGCTGACCGCTCCTTCCCCTGAAGATTGCCTTTCCCGGCAGATTAAATGTCCAAAACAGTGGGTATAATTATCGGTCTTCTTCTTGTCTTTGAGAAGAAGTAATCGCCAAGCTCAGAGATGAGCTTGTTTTTTATCGCAGAGTAGTCATGCCTTGTCGAAAGCTCGGATACAAGTATCTCCTTGGCTCGTTGCCTTGCGCTCTGCATAAGCTCCTCGCTGGTCTTTTCGTATACAAAGCCCCTTGATATAAGCTCAGGTCCCGAAAGAAGCCTTCTTTCCAGCTTGTCTACGGTGAAGGATACGGCTATGACGCCGTCCTGCGCAAGATGCTTGCGGTCCTTGAGCACATTGGAGCCGACATCCCCTATTACATTGCCGTCTATCATGACCTTGCCCGCAGGGACGCTTCCTGCTAGCTTTATACCGCTGTTGTCAATCTCTATGACATTTCCGATGTCCGCAAGGACTATCCTCTCCGCTGGGATTCCTATCTCCCTGGCGGTTGCCGCATGGTGGGCAAGGTGCTTATATTCGCCGTGGACGGGTATGAAATACTTGGGTCTTACAAGGCTTAAAATAAGCTTTTGCTCCTCGCAGCAGGCGTGACCCGACACATGGACCTCGTACATCTCCTCGTAGACTACGGCGGCGCCGAGCATCAAAAGCTTGTTCACAACCCTGCCTACAAGCTTCTCGTTTCCGGGAATCGGCCTTGCGGATATGATAATATAGTCGTTTTCGGTTATGCTGACCTGCCTGTGGTCGTTTAGAGCCATCCTGGTAAGAGCGCTCATAGGCTCGCCCTGGCTTCCGGTGGTGATTAGGACTATCTCAGAGTCCTTGTAGCCTCTCATCCTGTCGATGTCGATAAGAATTCCCTCCGGCAGGTCAAGGTACCCAAGCTCTGCGCTGAGCTTTATTACATTTATCATGCTCCTGCCGAATACGGCGACCTTCCTTCCGTACCTCTGGGCGCAGTTTATAACCTGCTGGACCCTGTGGACATTGGAGGAAAATGTGGCTATTATAATTCTCTTGTCGCCCGCCTTGGCAAAGAGCCTGTCAAAGGTATCTCCTACCCTTCTCTCACTGGCGGTAAAGCCGGGACGCTCGGCGTTGGTGGAATCGCTCATAAGAGCCAAAACTCCCTCGCTTCCAAGCTGTGCAAGCCTGGGAAGGTCGATTATCCCGCCCTCAATAGGAGTATAGTCGACCTTGAAGTCGCCCATGTGGATAATTGTTCCGGCAGGCGTCCTGATTGCCACGGCAACCGCACCCGGGATGGAGTGATTCACTCTTATAAACTCGACTGTAAAGCCTCCAAGCTTTACAACATCAGAGGGATTGACGACATGAAGCTTTGCCTTGCTAAGATTATGCTCCTTCAGCTTATTCTCGACAAGTCCTATTGTGAGCTTGGTGCCGTAAACCGGGAGGTCTACCTTCTTTAGAAGATAGGGTATTCCGCCGATATGGTCCTCATGACCGTGCGTAAGGATTACTCCCCTGACTCTGCTGATATTCTTCTCGACATAGCTAAAGTCCGGGATAACAATGTCCACTCCTGGCATCTCGGCGTCAGGGAAGGTCATTCCGCAGTCGACTATGACCATGTCCCTGCCATACTCGACTATATACATATTCTTACCTATCTCCTGAAGCCCTCCCAGGGCTATTATCCTCACGGAGCTGGAAATCAGTGCGGCATTGACGGCTGCGGGGTCGATTTCCGGCATAAGGACCTGGGGCTGCTCGCTCCGTCTTTTAGGCGGCTGCCTTCTCTCCTGAGCTGCCTTTGACTGCTCCCGCCTTTCCTGCTTCTCCTGCCTTGCGGGTCTTTTTTGCTGGGACTGCTTTTTTTCCTCTCTTCTAGATACCGTCCCCGAGGTCTTTGACCTTGATGAAAACTGCGCCGACTTCTTGGGCGGCTTGGGAGCCGAAATTGCCGCAGCTATCGCAGCGTCCAGGGCGCTATTGCCCACGGAATTATTCCCCCTGGATTGCCCCTGATGCTGGCTCCCCTGTCTTGACCTTTTCGTCTTTGAAATCTTTTCTTCTGTGTTTGCCATGAATTTCCTTTCTAAATTAGTATTTATTTTAATTTTAAACAGTTTCTAAGCTTTATATATGCAGCTGCTTTAAGTACGGAATTTGAGCGTCGCCCAAATTCATACGGCAAAAGGGCCTCTTTTCTTTTTTGAGCCCTCCTGCCAGATTAAAAGTGCCGGGAACCAGCCTATAAGCCGGCTTAGCTTTTAAGGGAGTACCGGCTAAAGGCTAGCTATACGCCTAAAAAGGCGAAAAGCGAAGAGGAGGCGCTCCTCTCGCAGGGTTTCAAAAATTAAAATGCCTGACACTCCATATTTGTTTTATGATACTACAAAACGGTCAGGATGTCAAGCCGGAAGAGCCTGTCAAAAAGCTGTCTACCATATTTTTTATCCTTGCCGAGATATCCTGCGCCGCCTCGGTAGAAACAGCCTCGACATACATCCTAAGCTCCCTGCCGCTCTTTGCCGGCTGAAGCCGTGCTCTCGCTCCGCCGGACTCCATAACTATGCCGCTGTCTCTTCGGTACTTTGAAAAGGCGTTTGCAAGAAGCCTTGGAAGCTCTCCCTCGACTGGAATCATACTGCTAGAATAACACATTCTCGGGAGCTCTGAGACAGCCGCCCTCAGGGTGATTTTCCGCCTTGAAAGGTATCTTAACACCTGTGCAATCAGCGACATTACATCGTAGCACAGCTCGCTGACCTCCTTACTCTCCGAGGGCGAGACTCTTACTATATCCGAGCTATAGTCCTTGACGATTTCCTCGCAGGCGGACGGTGCGCTCTGCAAAATAAACGCCCTCTCTCCCGACTCAAGGAGGCTCTTTAGTCCGAGGATAAAAAGCTCCTCGTTTATAACCCTTTTGTCCCCGACCGTGGCGAAAAGTCCGCCCTCGCCGTCAGAGAAAAAGGCTATATTTTCGCCTGTGCAGTGGGACATTCCCTCAAAGAGCCTGTCAAACAGCCTTTTTTCAGTCTCGCTCTTAGAGAAAAAGCTGACGCTGGCGTCCACCGACTTAGGGATAATCCCCTTGATACGGTCAAAATAGCCGTCTTGATAGCTGTCATCGGCTATCAGCTCTCCAGGCTCTTTAGGAGTCAGCTCGCCCCGGTTATAGCCGGACTCAAGCGCTCTTTCCTCCGACCGTGAAAGCTCCAGCCTGTCTGAGCGCATGAGCCTGAGCGTCCCGCCCTCGGAAAGAAAGTAAAGGTAGCGGATTTTTTTGAGTCTCGCATAATACACAGCCTCGCCGACTGTGACTCCGCTCAGCCTTATTACAGCCCTGCCTGAGGCTCTTATGCCGAGTATAAGGCCGTCTAGGACAAGGCTATTAGACAGCTGGGACGCCGCAAGGAAGCCTCCCTCGTACAAAACGCTTCCAGCCATGCCGAGCCGCACCATTGACACCGGGTCCATATCGATCCCGGTGACGCTTCCTCCCTCCGCCATTTCAAGGTAGGATAGCCTTTCGCCGTTTACATTGCTTCTTACCCTTGTGCCGGAGGGAATCCTTATGCCCTCCTCTATCCTGACTCCCCTGTCTATTATGACGGAGGAGCCGATAACGCAGTCCCTGCCCACACAGCTAAGCTCTCCTAGGACGCAGCCTCTGCCGATAACGGCATTCTCGCCGATTACCGAGGAGCTAAGGCTGCAGCCATCCCCTATCACGGCTCCGCTCAGCACACAGGAGCCGAAGATGCGGCAGTGTCTGCCTATCGAGGCACCGTCCTCGACGACGCTCCCGTCCGATATGACAGCCGTTTTGTCGACCTGCGCCCCGGAAAAGACAAGAAAGCTCTTTTTCTCTGCTTCAAGAAGCTCACGCTGGCAGTCAAGAAAGCCGGGGATATCCCCGACATCACGCCAAAGACCCTCCTCCTCGAAGATATAAAGCTTCTTTCCCTCTTTTAATAACCGGGGGAATACATCGTTGGCAAAGTCGAGCCTTTCGCCCTCGGCGATGCCCGAGACGACCTCCGAGGACAAAACATATGTGCCGGTATTTGCAACATCGGTAAGGCAGGAGTCATAGCCCGGCTTTTCCAAAAAGCCTGTAACTCTCCCGGAGCTGTCTGCGGTGACCAGCCCGTACTCCCTCGGGTCGCCTACCCTGTGGGTGACTATTGTTACATCCGAGCCCAGCCTCCCGTGACGCCTTATAATCTCCCTGAAATCAAAATCCAGAACGCTGTCGCCGCTCAGGACGAGGACATCCTCCCCTTCCCTCCACGCCTGCCTGACGCAGCCCGCAGTTCCAAGAGGCACCGTCTCCCTGACATAGCTAAGCTCGATTCCGCACTCGAAGCCGCCAAGGGCGCTTTCAAGCCGGTCCGCCAGGTAGCAGTCGGCTATCGTTACACTCTTAAAGCCGCAGGTGAACAGCCTGGCAAGAAGCCTTTTTATGACAGGGACGCCCAGCATCCTGACGAGCGGCTTTGGAGTTGAGCTTGTGAGCGGACGGAGCCTTCTTCCCTCTCCGCCGGCAAGAATTATTATCTGCATAGCATTATTTCCTTTCGATAAATATAAAGCTATGTTTGACAATAACCCCTCAATTATGCAAAAAATGATGAATCCTAAGACAGGGCCTTAGTCTGCCCAAGGCTCAGGAGCGGATACTTCTTATCATGTCTATATAAATCCTGATGCCGTCCTCCCAGCCGGAGTTATACTCAAGCCCGAGATTCTTTGCCGTTATTCTGGCGGCGTCCGAAAAGAGCTTGCACATCTCTATGCAGGAGGTCCACATCCTGCCTGCCGAGGGCTGCGGGAAGGTCTTTAGGTACTTTTTATACATGCTGTCGGGAAGGTATTTTTCCATGAATCTGCCGAGCTTTCCCGGACCCGCAGAGAAATCGGTCATGCTGCCTATCAGCCATCCCAGCATCCTATCAAGCTCAGGTCTTATGTATATGCCGAGCATATTCATGGCATAGGGCAGCTCCCCTCTTGCTATACCCTTGGCAAGATTGTTCACGCACCACCAGAACTCGTTGCAGCAGCGGTCAAACTCCGCCTTTGAGGGAGGCAGCGGAAGATATGCGCTGTCGTCTCCGTACACGCTGTCATGCCCGCCGTCCTTGTCGACAAGAAGTATGGCAGGCTCGCCGTTGTCGTAAAAGGGATTTTTTACCAGGCTGAGGTCAATTCTTACGCCGTCCGAGAAGATAGCAAGGTAGGTAAAGCGCTCCGCCCTTTCAGGGGTAATATCCGGGTCGTCCATTATAACCGGCATCTGGACTATAAGAGTCCTTCCAAACACGCTCTCAAGCCATGAAATATTGTCCCAGTAGGGGGCAAGGTCTGAAACATAATATTCTATGTCATAGTCCTGGTAGACATCCCTCTTTATCCTGCCCGACGCCCTCGAGCCTCTTAAAAAAGCCGAGGATATCCTGCTGTCGTCAAGAGCCGTCCTTTTTACTAGCTCCAGAATTTCTGCCTCCTGTCTCATTGTGAGCCGTCACCTCCGTGTTTTAGATTAATGCTTTTATGATTTAAAAATACTGTCAGACCGCAGCACTACAGGCTAAGACAGTCTGACAGTATAAGCGCAGGATTATCAGTCGTTTCTTGCCGACTTTCTTGCAGCCATGTCGATTAAAGCGTCCTTACGGCTGAGATTAAGCCTTCCCTGGTCGTCTATCTCGACAACCTTGACAACCACCTCGTCGCCTACGGTTACAACATCCTCGACCTTGCCGACCCTCTGAAGGTCGAGCTTGGAGATGTGTACAAGGCCCTCCTTGCCGGGAGCTATCTCGACGAATGCGCCGAAGTTCATAAGCCTTGTGACCCTGCCCTTGTAGATGGAGCCTATCTCCGGGTCGAAGGCGATGGTGTTGATGATGGAAATGGCAGCCTGAGCCTTGTCGAGGTCGAGTCCGGATACAAAAACATTTCCGTCGTCGTTTATGTCTATCTTTACATCGCAGTCTGCGGATATCTTCTGGATGACCTTTCCGCCTGAGCCGATGACCTCCCTTATCTTGTCGACAGGGACCTTGGTTGTGAGCATCTTGGGCGCCCACCTTGAAACCTCGGGTCTGGGAGCGTCAATAGCCTTTGCCATTATCTCATCGAGTATATAATCCCTTGCCTTGTGGGTCTTGGCGAACGCCTCCTCGATAATCTCGTAGCTAAGGCCGTCCACCTTGATATCAACCTGGATTGCGGTGATTCCCTTGTGAGTTCCGCCGACCTTGAAGTCCATGTCGCCGAAGAAGTCCTCAAGCCCCTGGATGTCCACCATGGTGGCGAAGGAGCCGTCCTCCCTGGTGATAAGACCGCAGGAGATTCCGGCAACGGGAGCCTTTATCGGGACTCCGGCGTCCATAAGCGCAAGCGTAGAGCCGCAGATGGAGCCTTGAGAGGTCGAGCCGTTGGAGGAGAGAACCTCAGATACGACTCTTATAGCATACGGGAATTCCTCAACCGAGGGCAGAACGGGAATCAGCGCCTTTTCAGCGAGTGCGCCGTGACCTATCTCCCTTCTGCCGGGTCCACGGGAGGGCTTGGTCTCTCCTACCGAGTAGGAGGGGAAGTTGTAGTGGTGGATATATCTCTTTTCGGTCTCCTCGTCGAGTCCGTCAAGCTTCTGAGAATCGCTTACAGGTCCTAAGGTGACAACCGAGAGCACCTGAGTCTGACCTCTTGTAAAGAGTCCCGAGCCGTGTACTCTTGGCAGGAGCGAAACCTCGGCGGCGAGGGGTCTTATCTGGTCAAGGCTTCTACCGTCGACCCTCTTGCCCTCGTAGAGCCAGTTTCTTACTATCTTCTTTTGGAGCTTGTAGATGCACTCGTCTATCATGGCGGCGCCGTCGGGATACTCGGGGTCGAATCTCTCATGAACAGCGTCCTTAATGGGCTGGAGCCTAGCCTCCCTGACATTCTTGTCGTCGGTGTCAAGAGCCTCCTTGACCTGCTCGCTTACCATTTCCTCGATGGCGTCAAACAGGTCGTGGTCAACCTCCATCGACTCAAACTCAAACTTGGGCTTGCCGATTTCCGACTTGATGCCGTTTATAAACTCAACCATCCGCTTTATCTCTGCGTGACCCTGCTTTATGGCGTTAAGCATGGTGTCATCGTCGACCTCGTCCGCTCCCGCCTCTATCATGACGATTTTCTCCATCGTTCCGGCGACGGTGAGGTTAAGATGATTTTTGCCTCTTTGCTCGAGGGTGGGATTTAGGACTATCTCGCCGTCGACAAGACCTACGCTGACTCCGGCGATGGGACCTGCCCACGGAATGTCGGATATGGATATCGCAATAGAGGTCGCCAGCATTCCGGCAATCTCGGGAGAGCAGTCAGGGTCTACCGCCATGACGGTCATAACCACGCTGACATCGTTTCTCATATCCTTGGGGAAAAGCGGTCTTATCGGTCTGTCAACCATTCTCGAGGTGAGTATAGCCTTATCTGCGGGCTTGCCCTCCCTTTTGGTGAAGGAGCCGGGTATCCTGCCGACGGAGTAGAGCTTCTCCTCGTAGTCAACCGAAAGCGGGAAGAAATCCACGCCCTCCCTCGGCTTGACAGAGGCGGTGACATTCGCCATTACAACCGTCTCACCGTATCTTACCCAGCAGGAGCCGTTTGAAAGCTCACAGGTCTTGCCGGTCTCGACTACCAGCGGTCTGCCGGCGAAGGTGGTTTCATATTTTCTGTACTTCTCAAAGCTTTTGATTTCTGACATTGCAGAGCTTGACATTTTTTACCTCCGTTAAATTAGATTTTCAAGAGGCTGCTTTAGCAATAAGCTAAGCCTTCCCCAAAGAAAAAGCTTAACTTATTACTAAAAAACAACCCTTGAATCAGGCTCAGCCGGAGCCCTTCCGCAGGAAGGGTCCCGGCTTGATTCGCTACCTTAGTTACTTTCTGAGTCCGAGCTTCTCGACTATCGCACGGTAACGGGCGATGTCGGTCTTTTGAAGATAGTTCAGAAGGTTGCGCCTGCGTCCGACCATCTTGAGAAGTCCCCTTCTTGAATGGTGGTCGTTCTTGTGGGACTTCAGATGCTCGGTGAGATCGGAAATCCTCTTGGTGAGAATGGCAATCTGAACCTCCGGAGAGCCGGTGTCATTCTCGGACATTCTGTTGGCCTCGATGATGGCCAGCTTTTCATCCTTTAGCAGCATAATAATACCTCTTTCCTAAAATTTCCTACAGCATAGACAGCGGCGGGTATTCTCCCCACAGGGGCTTGACCCGCTGTCAGCGCTGAGGCGACCTGCCTGCGTCAAGACTATAGGCAGTCTATCCACAGACAAGGTAATATTATCATATATTAAGCAATTTGTAAAGGGCTTTTTCAAAACTTTTTGAGTTTTACGGCTCTAAAGCCGTCTCACTTGACATAACGGCTGCAAACGACTATAATATATCCGTACAGAGCAAAATATCTTATTCAGGAGGATTTAATGCAGGAAATTTACAGCTCCCTGTTTTCAAATATAGACAGGCTCATAGAAAGAAAGGACCATGTGTTTATGGCTATAGACGGCAGGTCCTGCTCCGGGAAAACCACCTTAGCAAGAAGCATCTTCGAGATGTACGGCTGCAATGTCGTGCATATGGACGACTTCTTTCTGAGGCCGGAGCAAAGAACTCAGGAAAGATACCTTCTGCCCGGCGGAAATTCCGACCGTGAGCGGCTCATAGGCGAGGTTTTGGGTCCTTTAAGCTTGGGACTCAGCGTCAAGTACCGCCGGTTTGACTGTAAGAGTATGTCCCTTGCGGAGGAAAAGGAGCTTTCCCCCAGAAGCCTCACCGTTGTCGAGGGCAGCTACAGCGCTCATCCCGAGCTAAGGCGCTTTTACGACATCTGCGTATTTTTAGACCTTTCAAAGGAGCTTCAGCTAAAGAGGCTCTCACGCCGCAGTGATATTGACAGCGAGGAGTACATAAACCGCTGGCTCCCTCTTGAGGAGAGCTACCTTATGGCTCTTGACATCAAAAACTCCTGCGACATCGTAATAGACTGCAATATGCAATAAGCTGCAAAAAGGCTAAATCTTGAGTCCGTCTGAATCTTCAGGCGGACTTTTTTAACAGCCTGCCAAGGACTACAAGAGCAGAGACTCCCAAGACAGCCTCAGCGAAAAGCTGTGCGTAGGCAAGCCCGTAGAGCGGGAAAAGATAATTAAGAACATACAAGGCGGGTATCTCTAGGATTATCTTTCTCAGTATTGCAAAAAGAAGCGACAGCCTTCCCAAGCCGCACGCCTGGAAAACTCCGACAGCCAGAAAATCAAGGCACAAAAACGGAAGCGCAAGGCACATCCCTCGCAGGAAGCGTACTCCGTATCCGACGACGCTCTCGTTTTCCATGAAAAGCGAGACAAGACCGTCGGAAAAGCCAAAATAAACCACCGTTATCAGGCACAAAAAGCTAAGGGACAGCGAGCCTGCAAAAAGCGTCGCTTTACGCATCCTTTTTCTGTTCCCGGAGGCGTAGTTGTAGCTCACGAGAGGCATTACTCCCTGAGAGAAGCCCATCGCTATCTGGAAGGGTATCATGTTAAGCTTGTGGGCTATTCCCATGGCGGAAATGGCGTCAGACCCCCAGCCGGCGACAAAGTTGTTTAATACCGTCATCCCGGTGACATTTAAAAGATTCTGTATTGCCGCAGGGATTCCGACTCCGCAGACCCCGAATACAATCTCCCTGTCCGGGCGGAAGTTCTTAGGGCTGATGTTTACATGGGTTTTTCCCCGCCTTATGGCAATCAGGACAAAGAAGTAAAGACAGGCGGCGCAGTTTGAGATAAAGGTGGCAAGTCCCGCTCCTGACGCCTTCATGTTAAAGCCCCAGGGCATTATAAACAGCGGGTCAAGTATTATATTAAGAATACAGCCGCTCATCGTGCCGAGGCTGGCGTGGAGTGCCGAGCCCTCAGCCCTTACGAGGTATGCCATCACGACATTTAATATCGAGGGTGCGGCTCCTAGGGTCGTTGTCCAGAAAAGATAGTCTGAGGTAGCGTCTAGATTTTCTCCTTCCGCTCCCAGGACTCCAAGCATAAAGGATCTGGATACGGTATAAAGAAGGGACAAAAGAAGTCCGCAGAAAAGGGCGCTGTAAAAGCCGAAGGCAGAGCTTCTTTCAACCGTCTTTATATCCCTTCGCCCAAGGGCACGGCTCATCATGCTCGAGCTTCCAACTCCGAAAAGATTGTTTATTGCGTTAAACGCCAAAAGCGCAGGAGCCGCCAGAGTTACAGCTGCGTTTTGCACCGGGTCGTTAAGCATACCTACAAAAAAGGTGTCCGCAAGGTTATAAAGCACCATTACAAGGGAGCTTAAAATCGTCGGGACAGAGAGCTTTATTACCGCCTTCGGGATGGACAGCGTCTCAAAAAGCTGGATGCGCTCGCTGCCTAAGGAGGTCTCCTCCCTTACCGTTGAAGCTGCCATGCTATTTAAGCTTAAGACCGTCCTTAAAGGCGTTTCCGACCGTCTCTCCCAGCGTAAGATACCTTGCGTTCACCGGGTCAAAGACTATCGGGCACAGCTTTGCGGGGTCGATTTTGCCGTCGGTAAGGGCGGACTCGTCGCAGGACACATTGACTATCTCACAAAGCATCATACCCGTTGCACCGTCATAGGATATGAGCCGGCAGTCAAGGCACATGGGAAGCTCGCAGATAACCGGGGCGTTTACATGGCTTGACCTTACCGTAGTTAAGCCGCACCTTGAAAGCTTGTCGGGGGTCTTATTTCCCGACTCGATTCCAAGATAGTCGCACTCCTTGACATAATCTTTTGTAGCCATGCTGACGGTAAGCTCCCCGGTTAAAAGGATGTTTTTAACCGTCTTATGTCCTTTTGACAGGCAAAGATAAAGCTGGTTGTCGTCGCTTATTCCTCCCCATGCGGCGTTCATTGCGTTGGGCACGCCGTTTTCGTCATAGGCCGCCACTATGAACACCGGCTGGGGATAGGTCCATGATTTTGCTCCAAAATCCTTTCTCATAAAAAGCCTTCCTTTCTTAAAGCCTAGCTTATGGTTATGCTCTTGCCGCTCCCGACCTTCTTGCAGCCTCCGCAACCGCAGCGGCGACAGAGTACGCAACAGTCTTATCAAGCGCAGAGGGTATAATATTTTCTTCGTTTAGCTCACACTCGGGTATAAAGTCGGCAAGCGCCGTCGAGGCAGCCGCCTTCATCTCCTCGTTTATGCATACAGCACGGCAGTCTAGCGCTCCTCTGAATATTCCCGGGAAGGCGAGGACATTGTTTATCTGATTCGGATAATCGGAGCGTCCCGTGCCGACGATTCTCGCTCCCGCCTCCTTAGCCTCATCCGGCATTATCTCGGGAGTGGGGTTTGCCATCGGGAAAACTATGGCGTCCTTATTCATTGACGCTACCATCTCCTTAGAGACTATCCCGGGGGCGCTGACTCCTATAAACACATCGGCGTCCCTCATGGCGTCTGAAAGCCCGCCGACAAGAAGCCTTGGATTTGTCCTTTTTGCAAGCTCACTGTGAGACGGGCTGAGCGAAGCATCCGTCCTTGAGAGAATTCCGAAGCGGTCGACCATCACTATATCCTTAGCTCCAAGGCTCGCTAAATGTCCCGCTATGGCGGTTCCAGCCGAGCCTGCGCCGCTTATGACTATCCTTACGCCGCCGATGGACTTTTTCACCACCTTGAGGGCGTTGAGAAGCGCCGCCGCAACCACAACTGCCGTGCCGTGCTGGTCGTCATGGAAAACGGGAATGTCGCACAGCTCCTTGAGCCGCCTTTCAATCTCAAAGCATCTTGGTGCGCTTATATCCTCAAGATTTATCCCGCCGAACGAGCCGGAAATGAGATAAATTGTTCTCACCAGCTCGTCGACATCCTTGCTCCTTATGCATATCGGGAAGGCGTCGACATCCGCAAACTCCTTGAAAAGGGCGCACTTGCCCTCCATGACGGGCATTCCCGCCTCAGGACCTATGTCACCCAGACCTAGCACCGCCGTGCCGTCGGTAATGACGGCGACGAGGTTTGAACGCCTTGTAAGCTCCCAGGACTTCTCGTAGCAGTCCCTTATCTCAAGACAGGGCTGTGCGACTCCCGGGGTGTAAAGAAGCGACAGCTGCTCCCTCGTGTCGACCCTTGCTCTTGAAACAACCTCGATTTTGCCCTTCCACTCGTAATGCTTTTTAAGGGATTCCTCTTTTATATCCATAGCAAACATCCTTTCACATTCATAATTCGCAGTCAGCAAGCATGTCTATATCATTTTTTCGGGATGGAAATACCTATCAAAATCCTCCTCGCTAAGATATCCAAGCTCCAGGCAGGACTCCTTCAGGGAAAGATTCTCCCTGTGCGCCTTGTGGACAACAGCCGCCGCATTCTCATAGCCAATATACGGCGTCAGCGCAGTTGCGAGCATCAGCGAGCGGTTGAGATTTTCGCTCATCTTCTTCCTGTCGGGCTTAATTCCCTCAACGCAGTTTTTCCTAAAGGACTCCATGCAGTCAGAAAGAAGCCTAAGCGATTGCAGATAGTTATATATCAGCACCGGCATAAAGACATTTAGCTGAAAGTTTCCCTGCGAGGCGGCGATTCCCACAGTGCAGTCGTTTCCCATAACCTGCACCGAGACCATGGTGACAGCCTCGCACTGGGTAGGATTGACCTTTCCGGGCATAATCGACGAGCCGGGCTCGTTTTCGGGTATGGTTATCTCGCCGAGACCGCATCTTGGTCCGCTTGAGAGCCATCTTATGTCGTTTGCTATCTTCATAAGGTCGCAGGCAAGAGCCTTCAGCGCTCCGTGTGCGTTTACAAGCTCCGACTTCGAGCTAAGAGCGTGGAACTTGTTTTCTGCGGGATAAAAGCTGCTCCCGGTAATTTTAGATATCTCGCCAGCTACAGTCCTGTCAAAGTCCTTAGGAGCGTTAAGACCTGTTCCTACCGCCGTTGCGCCTATGGCAAGCTCTCTAAGAGGCTCAAGCGAGACTAAAATCATCTGTCTGCACCTCTCCAGCGAGCTTCTCCAGCCGCTTATCTCCTGACTGAAGGCGATTGGCGTGGCGTCCTCAAGATGCGTTCTGCCGCTCTTTACTATCCCCTTGTTTTCCTCCTCGAGCCTTGAAAATGCGCCTATAAGCCTATCGAGCGAGGGTATGAGGCTTTTTTCGGTCTCCAAAACGGCTGTAAGGTGCATGGCTGTCGGGAAGGTGTCGTTTGACGACTGAGACATATTTACATCATCGTTCGGATGAAGAAGCCTCCTTCCCGCAAGCTGATTGCCAAGATTTGAAATCACCTCGTTGAGATTCATGTTCGACTGGGTGCCGCTCCCCGTCTGCCAGACGACAAGCGGAAAATGCTCCTCCAGGGAGCCGTCTATCACCCTTAAAGCCGCCTGCTCGATGAATTTAAGCTTATCCTCGGTCATCCTTTGCGGAAGAAGGCTCCTGTTCGCCCTTGCCGCAGCGAGCTTTAGTATGCCAAGAGAATGGATTACCTCCTTGGGCATCCTCTCCGTCCCGATTTTAAAGTTTTCAAAGCTTCGCTGAGTCTGCGCTCCCCAAAGCTTATCGGACGGGACCGAAACCTCGCCCATAGAATCATGCTCAATGCGATAATCCATATTTTCACTCTTTCCGCCGACCGGCTGATTTTTCTCTGATTATAGCACAAAAAATCAAGGTTAGCAATAGATAGATATTATCAGGTCAAAAAAGACCCGGCAGTTGCTGCCGGGCGATAGTTCGATTAATGTCCTTATTTTCCACTGTCGCCATAGTTTGACAGCACTCTTGCCGAGGGGTCGTTTACATTGCAGCCCTCCCAGCTTCTGTTGGGCATCCAGAAGTCCTTTATCATCTCGGACTGCCCGGGATAGTGCCGCTCAAATATCTCACGGTACAAAAGGGATTCCTTTGTAAACGGCGTGCAGTGGGTGTATTTTTGCCTGAGACGCTCAAATTCCTCGTCAGAATAGCTTTTTTCTGCGTACTCCTTGAGATAGTCCACCATCGAGTGGCCGACGGCGTCGGAGAAGGCGGCCTTTTCACGGAACAAAAGGCTCTCGGGAAGATAATCCCCCTCCAAAAACGCCCTTCTTAGCAGATACTTGCCCTTGCCGTAGGTGTTTAGCTTCATGCCGGGGTCTACCGATAAGACATAGCTTGCAAAATCTAGGTCTCCGAAGGGGACTCTTGCCTCTAGGGAGTTTACGGATATGCACCTGTCGGCTCTTAGGACATCGTACATATGAAGCTCTCTTACCCTTTTTTCCGACTCTAGCTGGAACTCCTCGGCGGAGGGGGCGAAGTCGGTGTACTTATAGCCGAACAGCTCGTCTGAAATCTCGCCGGTGAGAAGCACCCTGATGTCGGTGTTTTCGTGTATCCACTTGCAAAGAAGATACATTCCCATGCTTGCCCTTATGGTGGTGATGTCAAAGGTTCCTAAAAGCTCTATTACCCTGTCAAGGGAGGATATTACCTCCTCCTTGGTCATGTAGACCTCGGTATGCTCCGAGCCTATGTAATCCGCCGCCTCCTTTGCATATTTGAGGTCGATGGCGTCGCCAACCATTCCTATGGCAAAGGTGCGGATTGGCTGCGGGGAGAGCTTCTGAGCTATTGCGCAGACAAGCGAGGAATCAAGTCCTCCCGAGAGCAAAAAGCCCACCCTGGCGTCAGAATCAAGCCTTTTTTTCACTCCCTCTACAAGCCGCTCGTGTATTCCCCTGCACACAGCGTCAAGGCTTGAGCAGTCTACAGCCTTTTTCTCAAGAGGGCTGGTCAAATCCCTGTAGCAGACAAAGCTGCCGTCCTTGTAGTAGTGACCCGGAGGGAACGGCATTATCCTAGAGCTAAGCCCGACAAGGTTTTTAGGCTCGCTGGCAAAGAGTATGCAGCCGTCGCTGTCATATCCGTAGTAGAGCGGTCTTATGCCTATCGGGTCCCTTGCGGCAACAAAGCCGCCTGTCGCCGAGTCGTAGATGATAAGAGCAAACTCGGCGTCCAGCATTCTGAACATATCGGTGCCGTACTCTTTGTACATCGGCAAAAGAAGCTCGCAGTCAGAGCCGCTCTTAAAGGTGTAGCCCTTATTGATAAGCTCCTCCTTGAGCCTTCTGAAGCCGTAAATCTCTCCGTTGCAGACAAGGTAATTTCCCTCAAATGAAAAGGGCTGCATACCCTCGGGAGTGAGTCCCATTATCGCAAGCCTGTGGAAGCCCAAAAGACCCCTTCCCGTGTCAATGACTCTTGTATCGTCAGGGCCTCGGGATACGGTCCTCTCAAAGCCCCTCATGAAATCCGTTCTATCGGCGTCAGCCCTGAGCCAGCCCATTATAGAACACATATTATCATCTCCTATTCCGGCAAAACCGGCCTTATTTAAAGACCGGTTTCACCGTATATTTACCCTGATTTCAGAGGAACAGGCTACTCGACATCCTGGAGAGCGTCATAGCCCTCCTCGCCGGTTCTGACCTTTACGACATTCTCAACATCGTAGACAAATATCTTTCCGTCGCCGATGTGACCAGTGTAAAGAACCTTCTTAGCTGTCTCTATTACGCTTCTGACGGGCACCTTGCTTACTACGATATCAACCTGAATCTTAGGAAGCAGGCTTGCCTCAATCTGAACGCCACGGTAGTACTCCGGCTTGCCCTTCTGGACGCCGCAGCCAAGTACATGGGATACCGTCATGCCGGTGATTCCGATGTCCATCATAGCGGTCTTGAGAGCCTCAAGGCGGGACTCCTTGCAGATAATCTCAACCTTGGTGAACTTGGGCATGCCCTCCTCACGGACAACGGCATGCTTAACGGGTACAGCCTCCTCGACAGAGGCCTCTGCATTCTTCGCAGCCTCGGGATACATCTCATCGAGGGTGTAGTCGACAACGCTGTCAACAGTGGGAGCAAAGTCAGGATATGCACGGTTGCCGTGCTCTCCGATATCAAGACCTGCCATCTCCTCCTCAGCGGAAACACGGATACCGACAGTCTTTTTAAGAGCATACCATACAAGGCTGGAGGTTGCGAATACAAATATACCGACTACAATGATTCCAAGAAGCTGTACTCCAAGGAGTCCGAAGCCGCCGCCGTAGAACAGACCGCTTCTTGAGGACAGGGTTGTGACGCCCTCCTTTGCGAACAGACCAACGCAGATTGTTCCAAAGACGCCGCAGACGAGGTGAACAGAGGTTGCACCGACAGGGTCATCAACCTTAATGCGGTCAAAGAACATTACAGCAAATACTACCAGAACGCCGGCGATTGCACCTATGAGCATCGAAGCTCCTACGGTTACATATGCACAGCTTGCAGTTATTCCTACAAGTCCTGCAAGACATCCGTTTACAGTCATGCCAAGGTCAGGCTTTCCTATGAATACCCAAGCAGCTACCGTAGATGTCAGAACAGCAGCAATAGCAGAGGTGTTGGTGGTCATCAGGATGTGCATAACATCGGAAGGATTCTGGAAGCTCATGGTAGAGCCGGGGTTGAAGCCGAACCATCCGAGCCAAAGCACGAAGAGTCCTATAACAGCGAGCGACATGCTATGTCCGGGGATAGCACGGGGACGACCGTTCTTGTCATATTTTCCGATACGGGGACCGAGAATCATAGCTCCAGAGAGAGCTGCCCATCCGCCTACTGAGTGGACCGCCGTGTCTCCTGCGAAGTCCTGGAAGCCCATGTCTGCGAGCCATCCGCCGCCCCAAATCCAGTGACCTACTATCGGGTAGATGAGGAGTGTAAGGACAAAGGAGAAGATGATGAACGAGATGTACTTAACTCTTTCTGCAACCGCACCAGAAACTATGGTTGCGGCAGTTCCGCAGAATACGAGCTGGAAGAAGAGTTTACCCCAGAACGGAACATTAGATGTGAGGGTGTCGTCATAAACGGACAGGTCAGTACCTCCCAGTATCCAAAGATTCTCTGTTCCGACAATCGGGTTGTCGCTTCCGAACATCAGTCCCCAGCCCAAAAGCATGAAGCCGAGCGAGGAAACAGCAAATACGATAAAGTTCTTTGAAAGAATATTTACCGTGTTCTTCGAGCGGGCAAAGCCGGCTTCGACCGTAGCAAAGCCCAGGTTCATAAAGAATACCAGTATAGCACACAAAAATACCCATAAAGTATCTATCAACATACCATTCATTCCTTTCTAATTTCCCCAAAGGATGATTTACCTAACGCCGAATAGAAGCTTTCCGTAGGTCGGGAACGGCCAGTAGCTATCGGCGGTGAGAAGCTCTGCCTCGTCGGCGGGTGCCCTCAGCTCATCCATATCGGGAAGTATAACATCCCTTATGTAGCAGGACGCCTTGGTTACATCGGCAATTCCCTGATACTCCTCAAGGTCGCTCTCAAGCTTCTCAGCAGCCTTATCCATGCTGTCGATAAGCCCTGAGAGCTTTTCAATCAGCTTGGTCTCGTAGCCAAGCGAAAGGCTGGGAACAGCTGCCTTCTTTGCCGCATATGCCGTCGCCAGGTCGCCTGAATACTTCTCGACTGCGGGAAGTATCTCCTTCTTAGCCATATCGAGCATCGTCCTTGCCTCGATATTTACCGTCTTGCAGTAGTTCTCGAGCATTATCTCACAGCGGGAGTGAAGCTCCGCCTCGGAGAACACCTTGTGAGAGGTCAGCATCTTGACATTCTTCTCGTTAAGAAGCTCGGGCATACAGTCGGGAGTAGTCTTTAGGTTGGTAAGGCCCCTGACCTCGGTTGCCTCCTTAATCCAGCTGTCGTCATAGCCGTTTCCGTTGAAGATAATCCTCTTGTGGTCCTTGATGGTCTTCTTAATCATCTCGTGAAGAGCTGTCTCGAAGTCCTCGACGCCCTCTAGCCTGTCGGCATAAATCTTGAGGGACTCTGCAACGGCGGAGTTAAGCATCATGTTTGCACAGGCTATGGAGTTGGAGGAGCCAAGCATTCTGAACTCGAACTTGTTTCCTGTGAAGGCAAACGGGCTGGTGCGGTTACGGTCGGTGGTGTCACGGGTGAATCTGGGTAGAACATGGACGCCCAGCTTCATGGTGGTCTTTTCGGCTCCAGCATAGGGAGCGTCGTTCTCGATAGCGTCCAAAACTGCGGTAAGCTCATCTCCGAGGAAGATGGAAACTACTGCCGGAGGAGCCTCGTTAGCTCCTAAGCGGTGGTCGTTGCCCGCAGTCGCAACCGAGAGCCTCAGAAGGTCCTGATAATCGTCTACAGCCTTGATTACTGCACACAGGAACAGAAGGAACTGAGCGTTATCGTAGGGAGTCTCGCCCGGCTTCAGAAGGTTTGTGCCGGTGTCTGTGGCAATCGACCAGTTGTTGTGCTTTCCGCTTCCGTTTACGCCTGCAAACGGCTTCTCATGCAGCAGGCAGACAAGACCGTGTTTTGCGGCAACCTTCTGCATTATCTCCATGGTGAGCTGGTTGTGGTCGGTTGCTATGTTGGTGGTGGTGTAGATGGGAGCAAGCTCGTGCTGTGCAGGAGCAACCTCGTTGTGCTCTGTCTTTGCAAGTATTCCAAGCTTCCAAAGCTCCTCGTTGAGGTCGGCCATGTACGCCTGTACCTTGGGCTTGATAACTCCGAAGTAGTGGTCGTCAAGCTCCTGTCCCTTAGGAGGCTTTGCTCCGAAGAGCGTCCTGCCGGTGAACTTTAGGTCCTTGCGCTTTTCAAACATATCCTTGTCTACAAGGAAATACTCCTGCTCGGGTCCTACAGAGGTCCTTACGCATTTTACGCCCTCGTCGTTTCCGAAGAGCTTGAGGATTCTCATAGCCTGCTTGTTAAGAGCCTCCATCGAGCGAAGCAGAGGTGTCTTTTTGTCAAGAGCCTCTCCTCCGTAGGAGCAAAAAGCGGTCGGAATACAAAGAGTGTTGCCCTTGATAAATGCGTAGGAGGTGGGGTCCCATGCGGTGTAGCCTCTTGCCTCGAAGGTGGCTCTAAGACCTCCCGAGGGGAAGCTAGAGGCGTCCGGCTCGCCCTTTATAAGCTCCTTGCCGGAGAACTCCATAATCACCCTGCCGTCGGGTGCGGGAGTAATAAATGCGTCATGCTTTTCAGCTGTGACGCCGGTGAGCGGCTGGAACCAGTGGGTGAAGTGGGTTGCACCGTTCTCAATTGCCCAGTCCTTCATAGCTGTGGCGACGGCATCTGCAACCCTTGTATCCAGGCGGGAGCCCTCATCTATCGTCTTTTTCAGAGAACGGTATATATCCGGCGGCAGATTGGCTTTCATCACTCTGTCATCAAATACCATGCATCCGAAAGACTGTGAAACCTTGTTCATATTAAACTCTCCTTCTGAATTAAAAACGGGCACGGCGTCTTAGGAGACCTTCTATCCCCACGCTGGACGCCATTGCCCGTTATAATCCAATATTTTGCAGGCTAAAAGTTAAAAAGATGCCTTGAGAGCACTCGCTCTCAAGACACCTTCGCCTTACATATAGCATTATACTCGCCGAAAGAAATTTGTCAAGTGCATTTTTTAAAAAGGTGATTTTATACAAAATATTTCAATAACTGAGTAGTACGATTATGTATGCTGTCAATTTTCAGGCTCAAGCCGACTATTGACTCGCAGAAGTACCTATGGTATAATAGTTCCAAGAAGATAATTATGCCGGTTTAAGCGAAGCTTTTTCGCTTATCGGCAGATGATAACGCTTATGCTTTGTCTAAAGGAGGCGGGGAAGATGGAAAAGCTATCAAACATCGGGGTGATAAAGGGGCTTATTTCGGAGCACGGGTTCACCTTCTCAAAGCGGCTGGGGCAGAACTTTCTTGTGAATCCCACCGTCTGCCCGAGGATTGCCTCGCTCGGCGGGGCGAAAAAGGGCGTCGGTGTACTTGAAATAGGTCCGGGAATAGGCGTTTTGACAAACGAGCTTGCAAAGCTTGCGGACAGGGTCGTCGCCGTGGAGATAGACAAAAGGCTTATTCCCATCCTTGAAAGGACTCTGTCTGAGCACAGCAATGTAAAGATAATCAACGAGGACATCCTAGAGCTCGACCTTGACAGTGTTATCAGGGAGGAGTTTTCGGGGCTGGAGGTCGTGGTCTGCGCAAATCTTCCGTACTACATAACCTCGCCGATAATAATGACTCTGCTGCAAAAGAGGCTCCCGATAAAAAGGATAACCGCAATGGTCCAGAGGGAGGCTGGAATCAGGCTCACCGCTCCTCTGGGCTCAAGGGACTCTGGAGCCGTCACCGTGGCTGTAAACTACTTCAGCGAGGCAAGGATTCTCTTTGATGTATCACGGGTCAGCTTTGTTCCCTCTCCCAGGGTGGACAGCTGCGTTGTTTCCTTCGAGCCAAGAAGCGAGACTCCCCCGGTTAAAAACGAGGACTTTTTCTTCAAGGTTGTAAAATTTATGTTCTCCCAGAGAAGAAAAACCCTTCTAAACAGCATAACCCAAACCATGGGCTTTCCCAAGGAGATGGTGAAAACAGCTATTTTCAGCTTCACCGACGACCTCTCAATCCGCCCGGAGACTCTTAGGCTGAACGACATAATAGTCTTTTCGGACACTCTCTACGAGCTTTTCATGGAGGCTCTTGAGGATTAACAGCCGCAGACAATTTAATCTTCCGTTATTACAGCATAACGCTTTACCTTTATGGCAGAATAAAAACCAAAGCCGCCCCGCAGACAAAAAGCTCCTGCGAGACGGCTTATTTTCGTTAATTTCCTACATACATCTGCTTGTAGGGATTTTTACTGTCCGGCGTTATCATCGTGAAGCCGGAGCCTAAAATGCTGTCAAGCTCTACATCAAACAGCCTGCAGTATTCCTCAAGATAGGGCATAATTCCTGCGAGGTCCTCCTCGGTAGCCCTCTTGGTGACCACCTGACCTGGGAGCCGAAGCTCCTCCGGCTCACAGCGAAGGAACATCCTGCCGCCGTGCATTCCTGTGCAGGGGAAGTTTCCGACTATCTCCTTGGCTCCCCTGTTCAGCCCTAAGACTATTATTATTCCGCCCGCCTGATACTCTCCTAAAAAGCTTCCCGTGCAGCCTCCTATCACCATGACAGGAACCTTGTCCCTGTACTCCTTCATATGGATTCCAGCACGGTAGCCTGCGCTGTCCCTAATATAGATGTCTCCGCCTCTCATGGCGTAGCCGACGGCGTCTCCTGCACTGCCGTGGACGACAATCCTTCCGCCGTTCATCGTGTCGCCTATGGCGTCCTGAGCGTCCCCCTCGGTGATAATCTCTGCGCCGTTGAGATAGGCTCCCAGGGCGTTTCCGGGTATGCCTCCGATTTTGATAAGTCCGGAGCTAAGCCCGGCTCCTATAAACCTCTGACCAAGACAGCCGGTGATGAGGCAGTCGCCCTTAGCCTCTCTTATGCGCTCGTTAAGGGTGCGAAAATCGAGCTCGCTTGCGTCTATAAGCATCAAACCACACCTCCAAGTACGCTGTTTCTTTTCTCCCTGCCGAATATGTAAAGGCTGGGATTCTCCATTACAGCCTCAAGCTCATTTGGCTCAAGCTCTACCCTGTTCCTTATTATATCGGTATATATGCCGGCTCTGGCGGTGCTTCCGATTATCATAAACCCGACGAGCCTGCCGTCCTTTATATAAAACTTCTTGACGCCGTCCTCATTTGATACGGTCCTCGCCTCTCCCTGACAGCTTCCTGCGCTCATGGCGTGAAGCCCGAAGAAGCCTATCGAGTTCATCGGGATGGCGTTGTCAAAGCTTTCGTCTCCTCCCGCCATATTGACCCCGGCGCAGTGACCCTGCATATAGGCGTTTGGCATCAGAGCCATTATCTTGACGCTTCCCGAGGAGATATCCATATACTCGGTGCAGTCTCCGGCGGCGTATATGTCGGAAAGTGAGGTACGCATATTCTCGTCCACTCTTATTCCCCTGCCGCACTCGCCTCCTGCGTCCTTTACCAAGGAGGTCTCGGCACGGACTCCGACAGCAAGCACCAAAACATCGAACTCCACCGTCTCGCCGCTGTTCATTAAAGCCTTTCTGCCGTCAAAGGACGAAACGGAGTCGCCCAGCATCAGCCTTATCCCCTTTTCCTCAAGGCGTTCTCCCATAAGCTTCGCACAATCGCTGTCAAGTATGCTTGAGAGCACCCTGTCGGCAAGGTCGCAGACGGTTATGCTCCCCACTCTGCCAAAAAGCCCCTCAGCACATTTAAGACCTATGAGTCCCGCTCCGACAATCAAAACACGGCTGTCTGGAGCTATGCTCTTTTCTATAGCCATGGCGTCGTCTATTGTCATGAAGCTGAACTTTCTTTCAACGCTCGAAAGGCCCTTGAAATCCGGGACAAAGGGAGACGACCCGGCAGCCACAAGAAGCTTATCAAAGCCGACCTCTGTGCCGTCATCCAGCCTTACCCTTTTGTCCTTGCGGTCTATACCGACAGCGGACCTGCCCAAAAGGAGGGTGCAGTTATTATCCTCGTAAAAGCTGTCCCCTCTGTAGCCCATCCTCTCGGGAGACGCCATTCCCTCTAAATAGTAGGATATCAGGGGACGGCAGTACGCCTTATGAGGCTCCTTGGAGATTATGAGTATCCCGGAGTCCTTGTCAAGGCTCCTTATTCCCTCGACGCCGCCTATTGCGGCTGTTCCGTTCCCGATTATAACATATTTGTAGAAGCTGTCCATCCCTGTCACCTCTCCTCGTATACAATGGCGTTGTTCGGGCAGCCCTTTACGCAGGCAGGCTCCCCGCTGCTGTTTTTAAGGCACAGCTCGCACTTTACTGCGGCTCCCTCTCCGTCCTGGGTGACAGCGCCGTATGGGCATACCAGCACGCAGGTCAGGCAGCCGACGCATCTTTCATGGTCTATTACCACCGTTCCGTTTTCATCCCTTGACAGAGCGCCAGAGATACAGCTCTTTATGCATATGGGGTCGGTGCAGTGGCGGCAGGAGACGGCATAGGATATGCTGTCATCGCCCTCCACCCTGATTCTAGGAAATATCTTGACTCCCTTGAGCTTTGCCATGCTTGAAAGCCCGGAGTTGGCATAGGCGCAGTTGTACTCGCAGAGATGGCAGCCAAGACACCATTTTTCGTTGACATATACTCTTTTCATATTATCACTCCCCCGCATGAGCTATTCCCAGAATGCTCAGCTCCTTCTCGTTAAGACCGATGCCCCTGAGCATCAGCCTGTTGCCTCTTAAAGCCTCGATGGAGTTGATTCCCATTCCGCCCATAAGCTCCATTATCTCATGCCTCCACGCCTTGATAAGGTTTACAAGCCTTTGGCTTCCTATGTCTGGATTCAGCCTCTTTACAAGCTCGGGTCTTTGGGTTGCAATACCCCAGTTGCACTTGCCGGTCTGACAGGTCCTGCAAAGATGACAGCCGAGGGCTATGAGCGCAGCCGTGGCTATGTAGCAGGCGTCCGCTCCTAAAGCTACTGCCTTTACCACATCGGACGCCGAGCGTATGCTTCCGCCGACTACAAGCGAGACATTGTTTCTTATTCCCTCGTCTCTTAGCCTCTGGTCAACGGCGGCAAGGGCAAGCTCCACAGGGATTCCTACATTGTCCCTTATTCTTGTGGGAGCGGCTCCAGTTCCTCCCCTGAAGCCGTCTATCGCTATGATATCGGCGCCGCTTCTTGCAATTCCGCTGGCTATTGCCGCAATATTATGTACGGCGGCAACCTTTACTATTACCGGCTTTTTATACCTTGTCGCCTCCTTGAGGGAATAAACAAGCTGTCTTAGGTCCTCAATCGAGTAGATATCGTGGTGAGGTGCGGGAGATATGGCGTCCGAGCCTTCAGGTATCATTCTGGTCCTAGAGACATCTCCTACTATCTTGGCTCCGGGAAGGTGACCGCCGATTCCGGGCTTTGCTCCCTGACCCATCTTTATCTCGATTGCCGCACCTGCGTTGAGGTAGTCCTCATACACTCCGAATCTTCCCGAGGCAACCTGGACGATGGTGTTTTCACCGTAGCAGTAGAAGTCCTCGTGGAGTCCTCCCTCGCCGGTGTTGTAATAGATTCCAAGCTCCCTTGCAGCTCTTGCAAGGCTCTCGTGGGCGTTATAGCTTATCGAGCCGTAGCTCATGGCGGAGAACATTACCGGCATATTAAGCCTTAGCTGGGGCGTCAGGGTGGTGTCGAGGCTTCCGTCGGGCAGTCTTGTCACGGTCTTTGGCTTCTTGCCAAGATAAACCCTTGTCTCCATAGGCTCTCGGAGCGGGTCTATAGGAGGGTTTGTCACCTGCGAGGCATTTATCAGTATCCTATCCCAGTAAACCGGCAGAGGCTTGGGGTTTCCCATCGAGGAAAGAAGCACTCCTCCGCTTCCCGCCTGCTTGTATATCTCCTTTATGGTGTCCTGCTGCCAGTTGGCGTTCTCCCTGAACGCACAGTCGCTCTTGACAATCTTCAGCGCCCTGGTCGGGCAGAGGGCTACACAGCGCTGGCAGTTTACGCATTTCGACTCGTCAGCCGTCATGCAGCCAAGCTCCTCGTCATAGCTGTGGACGAGGTTTGCACACTGCCTCTCGCAGACACGGCAGCCAATGCACCTTGTAGCATTTCTTATTACCTCAAACTCGGGATAGATATATTCGATTCCCATCAGTATGCACCATCCTTAACCTTAACTATCACAGGCTCTCCGCCGGAGGGAGCGTAGATGCCCTTTATGTCAGGCTCCATAGCCCTTATGGCAGCCTCCTCGCTGGCGATGTAAACCATGTCGTCCTTTTCGGCAGTTACCATGGAGCGAAGCTTTAAGCGGTCGTTAAGAGCCATGAGACCTCCCTCAAAGCCCAGAATTATCGAGAACGGACCGGTGATAAGAAGGCTTGGATAGACTGTTCTTAGGAAGGAGAGCTTTCTTTTCTCCTCCTCCGGCTTTGACTCTATCGTCGACCAGAAGGGAGCGGCTATTACCGAGGCGGTCTCCTTAAGATTCAGCCCCTGCTTTCTTAAAAGGTAATCGGCTATGTAGGTTATTACCTCGGTGTCTGTCTGAAGGGTACACTTGTAGCCGAACATCTCTATAGAGCGGCGGTTAGCGTCATAGGAGGATATCTCGCCGTTGTGGACTATCGAGTAGTCCAAAAGCGCAAAGGGATGCGCTCCTCCCCACCAGCCGGGGGTGTTTGTGGGATACCGTCCGTGAGCGGTCCACATATAGCCCATGTACTCCTCCAGCCTATAAAATCTTCCCACATCCTCCGGGAAGCCGACCGCCTTGAACACTCCCATGTTCTTTCCGCTCGAGAAAACATATGCGCCGTCTATCTTGGTGTTTATCTTCATGACCATCCTGGCGACATACTCCTTCTCGTCGATTTGCAGACGGGCAAGCACCGATGCCAGAGGAGCCACGAAGTACCTCCATATCAGAGGGACATTGGTTATCTCGGGAATCTTTCTTATAGGGATATTCTCCGCCCTGACGATTTCAAAGCCCTCCTTGAGGACCTCCTCGCAGGCGGTTCTGTCCATGCTGTCGTTGAAGAATATATGCAGAGCATAAAATTCCTTGTATTCGGGATAGATGCCGTATGCGGCAAAGCCTCCTCCAAGACCGTTGGAGCGGTCATGCATAGGAAGCATACTGTTTATTATACCCTCGCCGTTAAAGCGGCGGCCGTCCCTTGACACTGCGGCGGATATGGCGCAGCCCGAGGGAATCCTTACCTCGCCCTCTAAGAGCTGACGGTCGGTACTGTTAGATTTGAACATCACGCACACCCTTTCAACAAAAAAAACAAAGACGCCATCTACAGGAAAATCCCGCAGATGAACGCCTTTGCTCATCGGATTCTGATTATAGCACAGCTTGCGAAAAATGTCAATAGGAAAAGCTCCCCAAAACTAGTATGGGTTTATCCTTTTAAAATTGTGCAGCCGCACAATTAAAGACGGATTTTTAGTAACGCTGTCGCAAAAGGAATAAAATTCCTTTCAGATTACTTTATCATCGAGGCAACCTCGTCTGCAAAGTTGTCCTCCTTCTTGGCTATGCCCTCGCCTCTCTCGTAGCGGACAAACTCGGTTATCTTGATAGAGCCGCCCAGCTCCTTGGCGCACTTTTCGACATACTTGCCGACGGTGAGGTCGCCGTCCTTGACGAACTCCTGGTCGACAAGGCAGTTCTCGGTGTAGTACTTGCCGAGCTTGCCCTCTGCAATCTTGGCAAGAACAGCCTCCGGCTTGCCCTTCATCTTGGGGTCCTCAGCCATCTGGCCCATGATTATAGCCTTCTCGCTGTCCAAAACCTCTGCGGGAACAGAGCCTCTGTCAAGGTATGCGGGATTCATTGCGGCTATCTGCAGAGCGCAGTCCTTTCCGCAGGGGTATGCCTTCTCGCCGAGGTCGGTGTCAAGCTTGACCATAACGCCGATTCTGCCCTCGCCGTGAACATAGGAGATGATGTTGCCTTCCATCCTTGTGAATCTGCGGATCTGGATGTTCTCCCTTATCTTTAGGAATACCTCCTGAAGCTCCTCCTCGACGGTCTTATCGGAGCCGCTAGCCTTGCAGGCCTTGAGAGCCTCTACATCGGCGGGGTTCTTCTCGATAACGGTCTTTACAACCTGCTCGACAAAGCTCTTGAACTGGTCGGTATTGGCAACGAAGTCGGTCTCGGAGTTGACCTCGACGACAGCTCCGACATTTCCCTCTACCATGGAGGCTACAAGACCCTCTGCGGCAACCCTGCCTGCCTTCTTTGCCTGGGTCGCAAGACCCTTCTCTCTTAGTATGACGACAGCCTTCTCGATATCGCCCTCAGCCTCGACAAGCGCCTTCTTGCAGTCCATCATGCCTACGCCGGTCCTCTCTCTCAGAGAGGCGACATCCTTAGCAGTAATATTTGCCATATTAAACTATCCTTTCATCTAAACTTATTTATCCAGTAATACCGGGCAGGTAGTGTAGCGCCTGCCCGGAGGGTAATTTATTCCTCGACGGGAGCCTCGGTCTCGGACACAGCCTCAGTCTCAGCCTCAGCCTCAGCCATGGTCTCGCCCTGCCTGCCCTCGATGATAGCGTCAGCCATTGCGCCGCAGATGAGCTTAACAGCCCTTATAGCGTCATCGTTTCCGGGGATTACATAATCAACCTCGTCAGGGTCACAGTTGGTATCGACTATAGCGACTATCGGGATACCGAGCTTCTTTGCCTCGGAGACGGCAATCTTCTCCCTCTTTGGGTCGACTATGAACAGAGCTGCGGGAAGCTTCTGCATATTCTTGATTCCGCCGAGATACTTCTCAAGCTTCTCAATCTCGAGGGTGAGCTGAGCGACCTCCTTCTTGGGAAGAAGCTCAAAGGTGCCGTCCTCAGCCATCTTGTGGAGCTGCTCAAGACGGGCTACTCTTGTCTGAATGGTCTTAAAGTTTGTCATCATGCCGCCTAGCCATCTGGCGTTGACATAGTGAGCGTTAGCTCTCAATGCCTCCTCCCTGATGGAATCGCCTGCCTGCTTCTTTGTTCCTACGAACAAAATCTCTCCGCCCTCGCCGGAGACCTCTCTGACAAAGGCGTAAGCCTCGTCAAGCTTCTTAACGGTCTTCTGAAGGTCGATGATGTAGATTCCGTTTCTCTCTGTAAAGATGTACGGAGCCATCTTGGGGTTCCATCTTCTTGTCTGATGTCCGAAATGAACGCCAGCCTCAAGAAGCTGTTTCATTGATACTACTGCCATTGCAGCAACCTCCTATGGTTTTTTATTACTAACCCTCCGCAGAGCTGAGCCGGCCTTCACCCTTTAATCCGGGAACCACGGCGGCTACTCTGCGTGCGAATTGCCTTAACATTATATACTGGCGTGTTTTAATTGTCAAGTGCTTTTTTCATTTTTTTGACTCCCTCCTGGTAGGGTGCGCCGATTTGCGAGTCCTTATACTCAATAAGGGAATCCTTGGATATCAAAATCGTGTCCCTGCCGATAAGCTCGATGTCCGAAAACGGGATTATGATGTCGCTGTCCCTCCCCAGGAGTCCGAAAAGCCTCGGTCTGCCGTATACTATGACCGACTCGACTTTAGAGCTTTCACGGTTTATCTCGAGGTCGTCGATCCTTCCCAGCAGCGAGCCTGTCTTGGTCTCCACTACATCCTTGCCTCTAAGCTCCCTGAGCGTACATTTCATGATAAAACACCTCAGTCAATTCTATGACCGAGGTGTCTTTGGTATTCAGCTCTGCTGGCAGCTGCTCGATATATCCTCAAGGCTTCTTGGGAAAAATTCGCTCGAGGGGAAGTTTATCTTTTCAAACAGCTCGCAGGGGCTTTCGGTGGTGGAGACGCACTCCTTGTTGGGCACTACATAGTCATACGCCGGCACCATAACCGGGACGGTCCTCGCAAGAGACACTATGGAGAATACTCCCAGCGTGACATATATAACCCTTCTCGCAGGGGAGACAACAGTCTCCTGACAGCTCGGGTCCTGACAGCAGGTCGCCTGCGGTATCCCGACCAGCCGTATTCCCAGCACTATCGGGTCGGCGACTGCAAGGGTAGCCTTGGGCGGATTGTTGTAGCAGCAGCCATTCTGCGATATTACGCCGTTCTCGTTCGAGGTGAAATACTTGGTGCCTCCGTCGCTTCCGTATAGGATTACCTTTTTTGTAAAGGTCGCAGTTCCCGTCACCGTGGTAGAGGGTGCGGCGGCGGACGACGACAAATCAATCTCAAGGCTGAAGGTGTAGGTGATGTCCACCGAGTAAAAGCCCTTGTTAAAGGGTATAGGCTCGGTGGAAAAGTACACGCTTGTGACCTCGGCGCTTCTAGCCTTTGCATAGGAAGCCTCGTTTACCAGTCTGTTGGACTCAAAATCCGCAAAGGACACCTCTAGGTCCTCCAGGCAGTCTCTGTCCGAGCAGCTGTCAAAGATTCTCTGCGCTTCTATGGTAACAGCTTCCTTAAAGCCGCAGGGATTCGTTCCTAAATCAGCCATGTAAATCCTCCTGTAAGTACATATTAAAGTTCACATTCAGCATTAAACTTCTCTACATATTATTCACATCAGGCGGATTTAGTTACATCCCGTGAAATCTGCCGCTGTCAGCTGACTAAAACAGGGTGAGCTGAGAGGTCATGGGAAGCTCTCCGAACGCTCCGACTCCGACAAGAGCGTCTACTACAGACTTTGAAACTCCCGACTGGCTTCTAAATTCCTCCACCGAGATAAAGTCTCCGGCGGTGGCGGTGTCGTAAATTGCCTTTGCGGCGTTCTCTCCGACTCCTCCAAGCGAGACAAAGGGAAGGCGGATTTTTCCGTCCTCTATCCGATACACCGTCGAATGGGACTTATAGATGTCGATTGGCAGGAACTCATAGCCACGGCAGAGCATCTCGTTGATTAGAAGAAGTGTCTCAAGCACGCCGTCCTCCTTGTCGGAGCGGTCGCTTCCCTTTTGCTTGTACTCCTCTATTTTATACCTTGCGGCGAGCTTTCCCCTGACAGCAGTCTCGGCGTCAAAGTCCTCCCCACGGACGGTAAACAGCGCCGCATAAAACTCGAGCGGATGGTACACCTTATACCAGCACAGCCTTATAGCCGCCGTTACATACGCCGCTGCGTGCGCCTTGGGGAACATATACTTTATCTTCATGCAGCTGTCTATATACCACTCAGGGACATCATGCTCACGCATCGTCTTTTTCATTTCGTCGGTTAAAAGCTTGGGCGCATTTCCCTTTCTTACTATCTCCATGATTTTAAAGGAAAGACCCGGGTCGACGCCGTGGTATATAAGGTATGTCATTATGCTGTCTCTCGTTCCTATTACCTGGTCGATGGTGCAGGTGCCGTTTTTGATAAGCTCTGAGGCGTTTCCCAGCCAGACATCTGTGCCGTGAGACAGACCGGAAATCTGTAAAAGGTCGGAAAAGCTGGAGGGCTTGCACTCTACAAGCATCCCCCTTACGAAATTCGTGCCCATCTCGGGAATGCCTAGGGTCCCCGTTTTGCTGTCTATTTCCTCCTCGGTGACCCCAAGCGCCTCGCAGGAGGTGAAAAGCGAGTATATCCTAGGGTCGCTCATCGGTGTCTTGGTGATGTCGGTCCCGGTCATATCCTCGAGGTACTTGTAAAGCGTGGGGACATCGTGGCCAAGCTCGTCGAGCTTTAAAATAGTATCATGGAGGGAGTTGAAGTCAAAGTGGGTGGTTATGATGTCAGAATCGGTCTTTTCGGCGGGATGCTGCACCGGGGTGAAGTCATAGACCTCATACCCGGCCGGGATTACTACCATTCCGCCGGGGTGCTGACCTGTCGTCCTCTTTATTCCTGTACAGCCCTTTGCAAGGCGGTCTACCTCTGCGGGAGGGACCTTTCTTCCCCGCTCCTCCAGGTATTTCATAACATAGCCGAACGCCGTCTTATCGGCGACTGTGGATATCGTCCCCGCTTTGAATACATAATCGGCTCCGAAAAGCTCCTCGGTGTATCTGTGGGCAAAGGTCTGGTACTCGCCGGAGAAGTTGAGGTCGATATCGGGAGACTTGTCTCCGTTGAAGCCCAAGAAGGTCTCAAACGGGATGTCGTGACCGTCACGGCTGAGCATGGTCCCGCATTTGGGGCATTTTTTAGGCTCTAAGTCGAAGCCGGAGCCGTACTCGCCGTTTGTAAAGAACTCGCTGTACTTGCACTCGGGACAGACATAGTGCGGAACAAGGGGATTGACCTCCGAGATTCCCGCCATAGAGGCGACGAAGGAGGAGCCTACAGAGCCTCTCGAGCCGACCTGATAGCCGTGCGCCACAGAGTCTGCGACAAGCCTTTTGGCTATTACATACAAAACTGCAAAGCCGTGCTTTATAATCGAGTCAAGCTCCTTTGAGAGACGGTCGGAGACGAGCTTTGGAACGGGGTCTCCGTAAAGCTCCTTGGCTCTGCGCCAGCATATCTCGGTCAGCTCCTCGTCTGCGCCGTCGATATGCGGAGTAAAGGTTCCCTTAGGAAACGCCCTCAGCTCGGGGTCGGTCATGTCGGCGATGAGGTTGGAGTTCCTTACTACCACCTCGTAAGCCTTTTCCTCCCCGAGATAGGAAAACTCCTCGAGCATCTGGGCGGTTGTCTTTAGGTAAAGAGGCGCCTGAGTGTCCGAGTCCTCGTACATGACGGAGGTTAGGATGCTTCTGAATATGGCGTCCTTAGCGTCAAGGAAGTGGACATCCCCGGTTGCGACTACTGGTATATCAAGCTCCTCGCCCAGCCTTACGACCGTTCGGTTGAACTCCCTTAGCTGCTCGGCGTCCGAGACGCTGCCGTCTCGCAGCATGAACATATTGTTGTCTATCGGCTGTATCTCAAGATAGTCGTAAAAGCTTGCTATATCGCAAAGCTCCTCCCAGGGCTTTCCTTGGAATATCGCTCTGAAAAGCTCTCCCGCCTCGCAGGCGGAGCCTATTATAAGACCCTCCCTGTGCTTTATAAGCTCGGATTTTGGAATCCTGGGGGTCTTGTGATAATATTTAAGATTTGAGTAGGAAACAAGCTTGTAGAGATTTTTAAGCCCCTCCTTGTTTTTGGCTATGATTATCTGATGATAGGAGGGAAGCTTGTTTATATCAGTCTTTGGGAGGAAGGAGTTTATGCCGTCGACGCTTAAATCCTCTTTTTCGTCAAGAAGCCTCCTTGCCAGCCTGATGAATATCCCGGCGTTGACCGAGGCGTCGTCGCTGGCACGGTGGTGGTTAAACTCACCAAGGCCGAGATTCTTGGCGACGCTGTCAAGGGTGAACCTTGAAAGTCCCTTAAGCATATTTCTCGACATGGCGACGGTATCTATATACGAAAACTCGAAGGCTATCCCAAGCCGCCTTACGGCAGCCTTTATAAACGAGGTGTCAAAGCCGGCGTTGTGAGCGATAAGCACGGGTCCTTCGCCGCAGAACTCAATAAAGCTTTTTATCGCCTCCTCCTCGGAGGGAGCGCCCGAAACCATGCTGTCGGTTATTCCGGTAAGCTCGATTATCCTGGGAGGTATGGGCTTTCCGGGGTTTACAAAGGTGTTAAAGCTCTCCTTGATGTCAAGCCCCTTTACCCTGACGGCTCCTATCTCTATTATCCTCTCGTTTGCGGCTGAAAGGCCGGTGGTCTCAAGGTCGAATACGATAAATTCGTCCTCCAGTCCTCTTGTGTCCGAGCCGAAGAAGATGCTGTTCTCGTCGTTCACCTGATACGCCTCAAGACCGTAGATGAGCTTGAACTCGCCGCCCTCCTTGCGTATCTTGTCGACCTCGTACATAGCGTCCGGGAAGCCCTGGCATACCCCGTGGT
Organism: Ruminococcus sp. UBA1409; assembly: GCA_002305045.1. Taxonomy (GTDB): domain Bacteria; phylum Bacillota; class Clostridia; order Oscillospirales; family Ruminococcaceae; genus Faeciplasma; species Faeciplasma avium. Next base: position 75,104 of record DBPX01000006.1, on the reverse strand, counting down.
CGGTTATTGCGATTGCGCTCATTCCCCACTCGTAAGCCCGTCTGACTATCTTGTCGGAGGGGGATATGCCGTCCATCGTGGACATATTGGTGTGGCAGTGAAGCTCGACACGCTTAACCTCGGCGTCGTCGACCGTCTTTTTCCTTTTTACAAGGCTTATATCCCTTGGCTTTATGACAGTCATCTCATCGTAGCTGTCAAAGGTCATTTCACCCGACACCAAAAGAGTGCAGCCAGGCTTTAGCTCAGCCAGAAGAGCCTCCGACCTTTTTATGCTGTCGAAAAGCTTTATCGGAACAGAGCTTGTATAATCCGTTATTGTGATGGTTGAAATAAGGTTTCTGCCGTTTTTCGAGGGCTTTGAGGCGATTGAGAGCACATCCCCGACAGCCAAAACGGCTCCGCTGTTCTCGTCGACATCTATAAGGCTTGCCGGACGGCAGTCGGAGAGTATCGGCTTTCCGTATACCGCAACAGCCTCTGGAAGTATGCTGTCGTCCTGAACTTGGATTTTATACTCCGGCTGACAGGAGGCCGAATCATTTTGCCTCTGTCTGGGAGCGGGCATGGCTTCAAGCTGTCTTTGAAGCTCGGCAAGACGCTCAGACTCCGCCGCCCGAGCGTCAAGAGAAAGACTCCCCGACAGCCTGACCGGGACAGCTATTCCGAAAAGGCTTTTTATGGCCGCAGAGATTTCGCTAGCCGCTTCTATCGAGGAAAGATACTCCCCTCCGCCGTTTTTTAGGGTGATTACCATCTCGCCGCCGGAAAGCTCATAGCCTGCGCCGTCGAAGAAGCCGTTTATCGGCGCACGAGTCTTGACCTCGTTTATTACAGCCGGCATGGCATCGGCGCAAAAAAGCTCCCCGGGATATTCCGGGCAGAGCCTTAGGCTGCTGACCCCCAGCCAGCCCCTAAGCCCAAGGGCAAGCTCGTTAAGCTCAGAGGGGCTTGCAAGCCTTGAAAGCTTGACGCCAACCTCGACGCTTCTTTTCTTCACCGAGGCGAAAAGCCGGGTTATCTCGCCGTCAGAAAGCGAGCCGGGCATCGCCCCGTCATAGCCGCAGAGCGTGCCAAAAAACTGTGAAACCGTCCTGAAAGCCATTTATACTATCCTTTCAAAAAAGCCCGCCGTCAAGCGTCTCCCAAAATGGCTACGGGAGCTTTTTTATCTCATCAAATAAAGCGTCAAGAGCCGAGGCTTCGGGGTATTTGCCGAGAATCCTGTCCTTTTTAAATATAACCACGCAGCCGTCCCCTCCGGCAAGACCGATGTCAGCCTCCTTAGCCTCTCCGGGACCGTTTACAACGCAGCCCATTACCGCAACGGTAATGTCCTTGTCAAGGGACTTTAGCGCCTCCTCGGTTCTTTTGGCAAGACCTATAAGGTCTATTCTCGTCCTGCCGCAGGTGGGACAGGAGACAAGCCTTACGCCTCCCCTTCTTCCTGCAGCCTTTAAAATGTCTATTCCAGCCTCGACCTCCCGTATTGGGTCGTCGGTCAGCGAGACTCTTATAGTCTCTCCGATGCCGTCGCACAGAAGCGAGCCTATTCCTATGGAGGATTTAATAAGCCCCATATGATAGGTCCCCGCCTCGGTGACTCCAAGGTGCAAGGGATACGGGCAAAGCTCCCTCATAAGCCTGTAGGCTGCTATGGTGCTTTTTACATCGGAGGATTTTATGGATACCACTATATCCTCAAAATCATACTTTTCAAGAAGCCTTATATGCGAAAGTGCGCTTTCGCAGAGCGCCTCGGGAGTCGGAGAGGAGTATTTTGCCAGAACGCTCTTTTCAAGCGAGCCTGAGTTCACCCCTATTCTTATCGGGACTCCTCTTTTTTTGCAGCACTCCACAACCTGCCTGACCCTGTCCTCAGAGCCGATATTCCCGGGATTCAGCCTTATCTTGTCGACTCCCATGCTCACAGAATCGATTGCAAGCCTGTAGTCAAAATGTATGTCCGCAACCAAGGGAACGGTTATTTTCTCCTTTATGGCAGGGATTAGCCTTAACGCCTCCCTGTCTGGTATCGCAGCTCTTATTATCTCACAGCCAGCTCTTTCCAGGCTGACCGCCTGCTCTACGCTTCCCTCTATGTCCCATGACGGGACGCTTAGCATCGACTGGACATATACCCTGCCGCCGCCAAGCTCCAAGCCGCCGACCTTGACCCTTTTTACCTCCACGCTATCACCCGCCTACGCTTTTAAGCCGTGAAAAGCCATCACAGCCTTGAAATAACATCCCTTACAAGCTCTCTTAGCTCGCCGTCGGACAGCTCGTCTATATTCGTCTTTTTCAGCATATTGACGGCGTCCTCCCTGCTGATTGACGAAAATGTCACCTGCTCCTCCGGCTTTTCCCCGGAAGCCGTCCTTCTTTTTTCCTCAAGCTCTGAAAGAATCTCCTTAGCTCGCTTTAGTATCGGCTCGGGAAGCCCCGCAAGCTTTGCGACCTCGATTCCATATGACTGGTCCGCCCCGCCCTCGACTATCTTTCTTAGGAAGCGGACGCCGTCCTTGCTCCTTCTGACGGCGACGCTGTAGTTTCTTATCCCGCTGCACGCCGACTCCAGTGCGATAAGCTCGTGGTAATGAGTCGCAAAAAGCGTCTTGCAGCCAATCCGCCTGCCGCTTGCAATATACTCCGCCACGCTTCTTGCTATGCTTATTCCGTCAAAGGTAGAGGTTCCCCTCCCGACCTCGTCCAAGATTACGAGGCTGTTTTTTGTGGCGTTTTTTAATATGTCGGCAACCTCGCTCATCTCCACCATAAAGGTAGACTGCCCCGAGGCCAGGTCGTCTGAGGCTCCGACCCTTGTAAATATCTGGTCAACTATTGAAATCTTGGCATAGTCCGCCGGGACGAAGCAGCCTATCTGCGCCATCACGACTATAAGCGCTATCTGCCGCATATAGGTGGACTTTCCCGACATATTAGGCCCTGTCAGGATTATCATCCTGTTGTCGTTGAGGTCTAAATAGGCGTCGTTGGGGACAAAAAGCTCCTCACGAAGCATTCTCTCCACAACGGGGTGCCGGCCGTTTTTGATGCTTATAACGCCGTCTATGGCGATATCCGGCTTGATGTAGCCGTTTTCTATGGCGGCGTCTGCAAAGGAGGCGATAAGGTCTACATATGCTATTGCGGAGGCTGTTCTTTGAACCTCGGCGAGCCTCCTTGAAAGATACTCCCTTACCTCTAAGAATATCTCCGACTCAAGAGCCGCTATTCTGTCCTTAGCTCCCAGTATGGAGTCCTCGGCCTCCTTAAGCTCGCTAGTTATGAATCTTTCGCAGTTTGCAAGCGTCTGCTTGCGGATGTACCTGTCCTTGGGCACCATGTCGTAAAACGACCTTGTTACCTCTATATAATATCCGAATACACGGTTATAGCCGATTTTTAGATTCTTGATGCCGGTAAGCTCCCGCTCCTTGAGGCAGATTTTGTCTATTATCTCCCGTCCTCCGGCGGCGACCGCCCTTTGCTCGTCAAGCTGAGCGCTGAAGCCGTCCTTTATGTACCCGCCGTCCTTCATCATCTGGGGAGCGTCCTGAGAGATTGCGTTGTCGATGAGGTTTACAATATCCTCAAGAGTTGATATCTCACTGTTAAGAGACGCCAGAAGCTCCGAGCCTGAAAGCCTGACCAAAAGCTCCTTTACCGCCGGGAGCCTCTTTGACGCTCCGGCAAGAGCCAGAAGGTCATGAGGTCCTGCCGACCTGTACATCACCTTGGTCATGAGCCGCTCGAGGTCGTATATCCCGGACAGCTCGCCTCTTAGCTCCCTTAGCTCCACGGTGGCGTTGTACATGGCGTCGACGGCGTCAAGCCTTTTTATTATCGCCGCCGGATTTACAAGAGGCTGCTCAAGGCAGGCCTTTAGGAGCCTTTTACCCATTGCAGTCTTAGTCCTGTCCAGCACCCAAAGGAGCGAGCCTCTTTTCTCTCCCGAGCGAAGGGTTTTTGTAATCTCAAGATTAGTTCTTGCGGTGTAGCCCAGCATCATGGAGGCTCCGTCAGAGTGCCTCTGTATAGAAACAAAGCGGCCCACGGACAGCCTCTGAGTCCTCTCGATATACAAAAACAGCGCACTTGCCGCCCTCGCCGACGGCTCGCTGTCAAAAAGCCCGAGGTTCGCAAAGGAGTCGTTTGTAAACTGGGCTAAAACCGTCTCCTTATTCTTGGAAAAGTCAAAATAAGAGCTGTCAAGACGGTTTAAAGACGCCATCAGCCTTAGGTTTATCCTAGAGATGATGCTGTCGTCGCTCTCCTTGGGGAAAAGTATCTCGGAGGGAGAGAAGGAGTAAAGAAGCCCTGACAAAAAGGACTCAAGCTCCCTGCCGTCATAGCTGTAGAGGTGAGCCGTGCCGGTTGACACATCCGCAAGGCATACCGCCGCACAGCATGAGTCTATATAGACGCTTGCAAGCCAGTTGTTTGCGGAGTCGTCAAGCATACTGCCGTCCGTAACCGTGCCGGGGGTGACGATCTTGACGACCTCCCTCTTTACTATTCCCGAGGCTGTTGCAGGGTCCTCCATCTGCTCGCAGACGACAACGCTGTAGCCCTTGTCCACAAGCCTTTTTATGTACTGGTCCCCGGCGTGATAGGGCACTCCGCACATCGGCGCCCTCGTCGAAAGACCGCAGTCCTTTGAGGTGAGTGTAAGCTCAAGCTCCTTAGAGACTAAAACGGCGTCGTCAAAGAACATCTCGTAAAAGTCCCCGAGACGGAAAAACAGGATATTATCCATATAATTTCGCTTTATTTCAAGATACTGAGCCATTCCCTTTGAAAGCTTGGACTCGTCAATATCCTTGTAGCTAAGAAGCAAAACGCTCACCCCTCTTTAATTTAAGCTGTTTCTATGCCCTTTTGAGCCGGCAAGGCATCAGTGGCAGCCGCCGCAGGTAGCACAGCTTCCCGTGCAGCTTGTCTCGGCGGGGGAGGTCTCGGGGTCCTCGCCGTTTGCCGAGTAGGTTATGATGTTGTTTATCTGGTCGAGCATACGGTCCATCTCGCTTTTTGCCTCGTTGTACTCGTTCATGTTCTGATTTGTCATAATCTGGCCGTACAGAGTCCTTATTTCCTGATTCAGCTCGGAGATTGCCGCCTCGTCCTTATTCTCGGACTTTGACATCTCCCTGTTTAGCTGCATTCTCTTGAGGTTGAACTCGCTTATGAGCTTCTGAAGCTCCCCGTCGCCGTCGTTTTTCTCCTTGGCGACAAGATACCTTTGATATCTAGAGTCTGCCTGAACCGCCTTCCCAAGCTCTCTGGCAAGTGAAATTACATCCATTTTAATATCTCCTTTTTTGAATTTTAATAGTCATGCCGCAGCCCGTCCTCACAGCCTACACGCCTAAGCAGCTTTAATCCGGGAGTCACAGCTGTTTTTATTGTATCACAAAAAATGCGAAAATACAAGCCCGGAGGGTCTGAAGCTGTCCTAAGCCTTTAGACGCCGCATAATATGCCCGGAAAATAAAAAAAGCTCCCTCTTAGGGCGCTTGATGCCGAAATATGCCGTCCCGAAGAAAGCCCCGGACGATTTTAGAACAAAAAGCTTCAGAGGCCGCCGGAATACCCGACAGCCTCTAAAATTTCGTTAATTAGTGCTTCTTGGAAGCTACTACGGCAGCTGCAGCCGCAACCATGGGAAGAACGGCGAGAGCGATTCCGGTCTGAGGATTGCTGTCCTCATCGGGGTCGGTAACGGTTACATTATCGGTTCCATCGGGCTCCTCGTCAGAATCTCCAGCCTGAGCAAAAGCAGCAACGGTAAGCATGGAAATAACCATGACCATAGCAAGAAGCATAGCAAGCAGTTTCTTCATTGTAATCATCCTCCTAATTATTCCGGCAATGCCGCAAGATATGTGAGCGCCACATTACCTGTGAAGATATTATATCATATAATGTCCGGCTTTACTATTGCCAAAATTAACAATTGTTTATTTACATCGTGCGGAAAAACCGGCATTGTGCAAAAAACTCAAAAAAATTGCATTTAAAATGTAAACTTTATGTGAATTAAACAATCGTCCACCAAGCGCCGGCGGTCTCAGCCCGAATTTCTCATAACAGTTATCAGCTTTACAAAGTCCCTAAGGTCAACCACGACGCCGCTCTGAGTCCCGTCCTTGTAGACATTAGCCCTGTCTAACAGGCTTCCGTCAAGAAGATTCCTGCCCACGATATGGTCAAAGAGCAGGCCGGCGTCAACACCGTCAACACTGCCGCTGGCGTTGATGTCTCCCTCGGCGGGAACGATGTCCATAACTATCGTGGTGAGGGTGTTGTTCGGGAAGGCTACGGTGCCGCCGGAATAGGCCACGCTGACAAGGTATTTGTTCATGAGGATATCGTCACGGTAAAGGCTTCCGTCAGACGGCTTTACATACTTAGGCGAGTTGAAGGTGGACTGATAGATGCTCGCCGAGCTGATATCAAAGCCGCAGTCGATGGAAAGATTTTCATCTATCCCCGACTTGTTTAAAACCACTGCGACCAGCTTATCTCCCTCGGGAGAGATAAACGCCGTCACATTGCAGTTGGACATCTGAACATCCGAATCCAGCCTTACATAGCCCGGCTTTATGTACTTCGAGAAGTGGGTCATGGCGTAGTGATTGGCTCGCCTCTCTATTGAGGAGCTTGGATCCCAGCCGTTTACCTGAATTAAGCAGTTGGCTGTATCCTCTATCCAAACTCCGTTCCAGTACAGGTACGCCGTAATATTCTCATAGTTAAGCTCGTTTATAAGCTTGTCGGCATGGTCTAAGAAGTCGTTGTTGTACCACTCGGTCTGCCAAAGCTCATAATCCCCGAAAAGCTCGTAGACCTCGGCAAAGGACGCCTTGGAGTTCTCGCTTCCGTAAAGATGATGGGCTATAAGCTCTACCATGTAGCCATAGCCGTTCTTGAACAGAGGGTCAAGATACTCCTTTATGAGGGACGCCCTGTCAGCCATGACCTCGGCGGCGGTGATAATGGGAGCGTCGTCCCCGAACGCCTCCTGGAAGGCCTCATACACAGCCACATGCGCCTTCCAGTATGCGCAGTGATACTCGTTCTCCTCAGCTCCGAAGTAAAAGCCCGCCTCGTCTCTTGCGTTGCCCTGCTCGTCACGGCCAAGACCCTGAAGCTCGGTCTCGTTTGAGATGGAGAAGTAGTCTACGGGTATCCCCGCCTTCAAAAACAGCTTGACCGACTCGACACAGAACTGAGCCAGCTCCTCGTACATATACTCGCCGTTTTGGTCCTTGGCGAGGGTATAGTAGGTGTAGCCGTTATTGTCACGCTCGGTAAAGGCTACAAATTCGCAGTCGTTTCTGTCATACTGTCCCCAGCTTGTGACAAGCACGATGGGGTCTATCCCTCTTTTTACCGCTGCGTCATAGTACGCCTTGTAAGCCTTATACTCGGTGCTCTCGTAGCCTCCGCCGTAGCCCCTTACCATATTGAGGTCCCTGAATCTTAGGATGTTGAACTCGGCGTCCTCGAAAATCCAGTCATAGCCCTGCTCGGCGTGGATGTTATTGACCAGCCAGTCGCCGTACCAGGTGTAGGAGGCTCCCCAGCCGGCTATCGTCTGATGCCTTGAGGAGGGGTCGATGATTATCTTGGAGGTGCCGTTGTCTATCCACTTGACAACTATAGAGTATACCGTGTTGCCCTCTCCTCCGACCGAGAAGTTGAGAAGATTGTCAAGACTTAAATAGCTTCCGTCGTCCTCATGCTTTGTAGAGGTGTACTTGTTCACAAGGCTCTGAGCCGAAAATACAGCCGTCTTTCTGTCTCCGTTTACGGTTATCTCGCAGTCGGAATCTGTCGCCCATGTGTAGTTGCCTCCACTTACCGGGTAGCTCTGCAAAAGCAGCTCAGGGGTTGCGTTTCCTGAATAGACAAGCTCTATCGTAGCATACGGATGGTCAAGCGCCGCCTTGAGCTGGTCTATCGTTACGCTTCCGGGATTCTGCCAGCTTGATACGAACGCCGGGAACCAGCCGTCAATAAGCTTAGAGCCTTCAAAAACAGTAAAGCTCATCGGAGTCTCGGTTGCCCAGCCGGTGATAGAAACAGACGAAACCGCCATCACGCAAACAATAAGCACCGCCAGCAGCTTAAAAAATCTTCTCATACTTCCTCCTTTTTGATCAATTCGCCGTTTTTGCCTTTTTATTCCTGACAGCCCTCGTAGCCGTAGGGATTTTTAGACTGCCAGTTATAGGAATGCTCGCACATCTTGTCGATGCCGTACTCCGCCTTCCAGCCAAGCTCCCTTTCTGCCAGCGAGGGGTCGGAGTAGTTCTCATCGACATCCCCAGGACGCCTCGGGCAGATGACATAGGGAATATCCTTCCCGCATGCCTTGCTGTATGCCTTGACGACATCAAGAACAGAGTAGCCAACCCCTGTTCCGAGGTTGTATATCCTGACGCCGCAGTCAGGCTCGTCAAGCTTCTTAATCGCCTTTACATGGCCCTCGGCAAGGTCGCAGACATGGATATAGTCCCTCACTCCAGTGCCGTCATGGGTCTTGTAATCGTTTCCAAAGACATTTAAATGCTCCCGCCTGCCGACGGCAACCTGCGCTATGTAGGGAACCAAATTGTTGGGTATTCCCTTGGGGTCCTCTCCGATAAGCCCGGAGGGATGCGCTCCTATCGGGTTGAAGTACCTTAAAAGCACCACCTTCCACTCGCTGTCCGAGGTGTGAAGGTCGGTAAGTATCTGCTCTATCATGCTCTTTGTCCAGCCGTAGGGATTAGAGCACTCCCCCTTTGGGCAGGACTCCGAAATCGGCACGCTCTTGGGGACTCCGTAAACCGTCGCCGAGGAGCTAAAAATTATGCTCTTGACGCCGTGCGCCCTCATCGCCTCTAGAAGAACAAGAGTCCCTCCGATGTTGTTCTTGTAGTATTCCACCGGCTTTGCAACAGACTCTCCCACAGCCTTCAGCCCGGCAAAGTGAATAAGACAGGTTATATCCGGGTTTTCATCAAAAATCCTGTCCATCGCCTGCCTGTCAAGCATATCCGCCTCGTAGAACCTTAGGCTCCTGCCGGTGATTTTTTCCACCCTCCTAAGAGCTTCGGTGGAGGAATTTGAAAGATTGTCAAACGCTACGACATCATACCCCTGCTCCAAAAGGGTCAGAACGGTATGCGAGCCGATATAACCGGCGCCGCCGGAAACCAGAATAGACATAGCCAGCTCTCCTTCATTTAAAATTTGTATTCCCTTACCGCCAATGATACCACAAAGCTAAGGTTAAGTCAATGATTTATTCGGCTGAAGAGGTTGATATTACAAAAGTAGTTACACTCTCAGCCGGGAGGACATAGGAAAATCTCTCCCCGTCAAAGGCTACATTTCCCGTTCTTTCAAGATTCCTAGATGAATCGGTGGTATATGCCTCGATGTACTCTATCCCCGGCGCAGAGCTTAGCTTGAAGCTCTGGGCGTATTTAGCCAGTGAGTGATTAACTGCGACTATAATTATCTCGTCCTCGCCCTTGTGGGCGGAGACGCTGACTCCGTATGCGGGATTCTCGGTTGCGCCTATCCTTATATATCCGGGGCGGACAAACTTTGAAAACTGCGCCATGCAGTAGCCACGCTTGCTTATCGTTCCGTCCTCCTTCATAGGGCCGTAGAATCTTCTTATATACCACCAGACATACGCCTGCATATTGCCCTCGGTCATGGCGTCGCTGATGTTTACGGCGACCTCGACCGCCTCCGGCCAGGTGTCTGCATCGGAGGAGCTGTTGGGAACATATACCTCAGTCATCCAAAGCTCCTTGCCCTCGCCGTACTGCTCAAACAGAGGATACGCCATGTCCTTTTTCTGGGTGCCGTAAAAATGAGTCGCAAAGATGTCTATCCTGGAAAGAGCCTCCTCGTCCTTGAGCATGACATCATAGAAATCCTTTCTGTACTGGAAGGACTCGGGACTCATTATCCTGCAATCTATTGCGTCAGAGTAGTTTATTATGAAATCCATCATCTCCTCGGTCGTCCACCAGGTCCAATCGTCGGCGTAGTCAGGCTCGTTCTGAATCGAAATGGCGTACAGCTCCACCCCGTTATCCCTCATGAAGGTAACGAAGTCGTTTAGGTGCTGGGCATACTCGGCGTACTTGTCATGAGCAAGCCTCTGGGCGTACTTGTTGTCTCCCCGCTCAAAGGTCTCGCAAAGAGCGGGGGGCGGGTTCCAGGGAGAGGCAAATATCAAGGCTCCCTCCTTCTGAGCTGCCTTTGCGGTCTTTAGCTCCTTTTCCCAGTTGGAGCTGTCCGGGTCGACATGGATTCTAAGTATTGTAAAGCCAAGCTGGTCCTCGCCGTTTTTAAAGGCGGTGTCGCACTGCTCCTCGGTGAGGTCGTCTATCCAGGTGGGGTAGTTTATCCCTCCGAAGCCCTGGATGGTCTGGTGCTCCTCGAGATAGCTGACCTCCACCCAGTTTGACTCCTCAGCCCCGGAAAGGTCGGGAGTGAAAAGCTCGTCGTCCCTTTTGCTTCCGCCCGAGGCACAGGCTGCGGTCTCAAGAAGAATAAGCGCAGTCATCGCAATTAACAGCGCCCGTTTGAAAATAGTTCTCATGGCTGGTCCTCCGATTTGAATTTCCGGCTTATAAACTGCCGGAGCTTTTTAGTGAATTATAGCACTAAATAAGCTCCTTCGCAACTTATTTTTACAAATCCGTTGGCCATTTTATGAACTAAGACCAAAAAAGCCTCCCTGACAGCGATCTACAATGCAAACGGGCAGCCGGCTGTCATGCCGCCCACCCTGTCAGACATTGTATATACCATCCAAGCTTAATAAGCCGTCAGACAAAAAATTTTTCGGAATCCTTGTCTGAGCTTTTAAAAATCTGTAAAATCGCCATAGTCGCTATCCCCACAAAGCCTCCCAGCATCGAGCCAATTACGAATCCCAGCATAGCCGCCTCCCGAAACCATTGAAAATATACTTCGCCGCTTCTGATACCTATTATATTCCGTTAAGGAGAATAAAGTCCTGGAAATAAGTAGCAAATTAGAGCTTCAAAAGCAGAATTTGATTCAAATAATTTATATTTATAACTTTTTTCGACATAATATTAATATTTTGTATTGTATAATAATGCCTGCATCATCTTTTTTGGAGGTATAAAAATGAACACTGCCAAAGAATTAACAATGGGCTCCAATTTGAGCTATGCCGTCACCGAGACTAAGCCCTCTCGTCCCGGCGAGCCGGCAGAGTACGGTATAGCGGCTTTTTACGGGGACGGAAGCGTAGCGGCGTCCGTAGATGGAATTTCCTGCGACAAAAACGAGCTGCTCGAGCTTGCAAAAAGCTTCAACCGGCTGGGACTCTCCTCTATACATATTAGGGACGCCGTAGAGGATTTTCTCGTTGCAAAAAGCCAGCTTTAGGGATTTTCAGGTTGCATTTTTGAGGACTCTGTGCTAAAATTACTTCATGAAATAATTTTGGCGAAGGGAGACAACCCTCATGAAAATACTAAGCTACACCTTAAGCTCGGGAAGCGGCGTTACCCTGACCTGCTACCTGCATGATAAAAGCCCGGAATACTGGGGAGTTGAAAAAAGACCCGCCATGCTTGTCCTTCCGGGAGGGGGCTACAGGTACTGCTCCGACAGGGAGGCGGACCCTGTCGCTCTTTGCTATTTAAGAGCGGGCTATCAGGCGTTCGTTCTTAGGTACTCGGTCGGCGAGGATATAAAATGGCCGGCTCCCATGCTTGACTACGAGGAGGCAATAGAGCTTATAAAAAGCAGCTCGCAGGAATGGCAGGTGGACGAGGACAGAATCTGCGTAGTGGGCTTCTCGGCAGGCGGACATCTTGCGGCTGCCTGCGCCTGTCTTTCAAAATACCGTCCTGCGGCGTGTATTCTTGGCTACCCGGTTATAACCAAGGAGACTGTCAGCGTCTATCTTGAAAACGCTCCGGGAATCCCCGAGTCGGTAAGCGAAAAAACAAGCCCCATCTTCGTTTTCTCCTCGAGAACGGACTCAACTGTCCCGATAGACAACACGATAAGGCTTCTTGACGCTCTCACAAAAAACAACATCCCCTACGAGAGCCACATCTACGCCTACGCCAACCACGGCTTCACAACCTGCGATTCCTGGGTGCAAAACCGCTCCTGGATATGCACGAGGACTCCCGACTGGGTAGAGGACAGCATAGAATGGCTCAAGGATTCCATCGGCGATTTCAACGAGGGAAAGGTGTCCTCGAGGAAGAATTGGTGAGTAAAAAACAAAATTTTAAAAAATACTTGATTTTTCTCTAAGGTCATGCTATAATATGTTGCGGCGTCGGGAGGGTGCTCTCCCGGCTGCGACATATTTCATTATTTGCCATATGGTGGATATAGCGTAGTTGGTTAACGCGTCAGATTGTGGTTCTGAAGACCGTGGGTTCGAGTCCCACTATCCACCCCACTTTTTCTTTCATCCATTTAAAAGCCTGAAGCTCTCCTTGTCTTCGGGCTTTGCTCCTTTTTATGCCCTAGAACCCTCCCGGGCATTAACGACCGTACAAAAATGCACCCTGCCAGCCTTATCAAGGCTGAAGCCGGGTGCATTATTTTTTATTCCTCCGCCTCCCAGAGTGCGGCGTCCTCCAGCAGTATGCCGTCCCTTGTCATTGCGGATACTCTTATTTTACTCGGAGTTCCAGTTTTTATGCTGACATTCTCCCAGGTGAAAACGGTATTATCCCTCTTCCCGACGCCGACAAAAGCGCCGTCGACAAACAGCTTGACCTCGTCAAGATTTGAGTACGCCTTGACTATCGGTACCGGCGTTTTTCTTACAGAAAAGCGCTTTTGCGTCAGCCTTAGCATCGGCTTGTCGCTCCAGATCGACTGATAGAGGTAAAAGGCGTCCTTTGGAACACGCTCCCTTGTTGCAAGACCCTTGTCGTTTTGACCCACGGTGTCGCCCTCGACCCTGCCGTCCGAGGCAAAATCAAAAAGGCACCAAACATATTTTCCCCAGAGATACTCCCTGCTGTTAAGCTGTTTTAGGATATTTTCATGCATCGACGCCTGATAGCACTCGTAATGCCTTTTTCCCCACGGGTCAATGTCCCTTTCCCAGACGATATTGTCCATGTGCTGGGATATTGCGCCGCCTCCACCGTATTCGGAAATTGCCACCGCCCTGCTCTGGGCTGAGCGCCGCTTATCCAGCCAGACTCCCAGTGCGTCCTCCCCGGAGTCTATATACCAGCCGAAATACTTGTTGTAGCCGACCAAATCGGTGGGGAGCCTGTTGAAGTTGCCATGCGCCTGGTTGTCGGCACAGACTATAAGCCTTGTCGGGTCCTCCGCCCTTGCAAGCTCGCAAAGACGGCTGTAAATTCCGAATATCTCGTCCGACATCTGGTAAAGCTCGTTTGAAATCCCGATGAAAAATACGCTCGGATGGTTGTAGCACTGCCGTATCAGCTCCTTTAGCTGCTGCTCGGCGTTTTTTACAAAGGCTTCGCTTACGGCAAGGGTGTCGTTGTCCGGGGACACGGTGTTGACTATTCCTATCTCCGTCCAGACGGCAAGCCCCAGCCTGTCGCAAAGGGTGTACTCATAGCTGTCGTGCTGGTAGTGAGCGAGCCTGACGGTCGTGCAGCCGAGCTCACGCATGATGCCGTAATCCCTTTCACGCTGGCTGTCGGTCATCGCCCAGCCGGACTCAAAGCTGTCCTGATGGTAATTAACGCCGTGAAGGTCGGTCCTTACGCCGTTTAGGAAAAAGCCCTTTTCGGGGTCGACATAAAAGCTCCTTACGCCAAAGCTCTCGGATATTGCGTCAAGCGGCGTTCCGCCGCAGTCCGACAGGCTGACCCTCGCCGTATAAAGATAGGGATTCTTCACTCCGTCCCAGAAAATAGGGTCTGCAAGCCTCAGAGTAAGCTCGACCTTTTCACAGCCGTGCCCATGAAGCTCGGAGTATACCTTTTTAGATAAAAGAGGGGTTTTGCCGCCTTCCCTGCCGAAAATTTCTACGCAGACGGCGGTGCGGCAGTCCGCCTCCCCGTCGTTTCTTATCCCTATGGCAAGGCGTATATCTGCGCTCCTTTTTGAAATATTGCAGGGGGTTATGTAAGCTCCCGGACCGCCCAGGTCCAAAAGCTCGATGTGAACAGGCTCTACGGCTATCAGCCTGACCTTTCTGTATATCCCGCCCATCTTGGTGAAGTCCCCCTGATTAGTTATGGGAGGAATGTAATCAGTCGGGGCGTTGCTGACCCTTATAATGATGCGGTTAATACCGTCAAATCGAAGAAGGGAGGTTATATCCAGCCTGAACATAGAGTAGCCTCCCTCGTGGACTCCGGCGGGGCTTCCGTTTACAAACACCCACGCTACGGTATTGGCTCCTCCAAGCTCTAAAAATATCCGCTTCCCCATAAGCCCCGGGGGAAGGAAAAAGCTCTTTTCGTATCCTCCTGCGCCACGGTAGTAATGCTCCCCGCCCTCCTTTATTCCGTCAGGACCGCTGCAGCCGTCCTGATCGTTCCAGGTGTGAGGCAGGGATATCGTTTCCCAGCAGGAAAAGTCAAAATCGGGACCTAAGATGTCAAGCCTGTCTAAACCGCTTTCCCTTGTAAGCCTTTTAAATCTCCAGCCGTCGTTAAAATCAATGCTCAGCCTGCCTTTAGCGTTATCCATATTATTCCTCCAAGTGAAATGAGTCCGTGACGGTTTAGCTCCAGTATTTATTATAACAGCTTTATCCGCCGCTGCCAATACCCTTTATCAGTCTTTTAAAGAAAATCCGGGTCGGGAGCCGTGCGTTTGTTCACAAATAGTTTACAATTAGAGAACGCTTGTGGAACGCTATGGCTTCAGTCAGGGAACGCAAGCCGAGTATAATCGTAGGTGCAGGACTTTGGTCTAAGTGTTTAAGGCTTTAGTCTGCCGAATTTATATTGGAGGCATCTATTATGTATTTTGACGCAATTGCAGAAATAGTTTCAGAGCGCACCGGCTGCGACATCTCGACAATCAAGCCCGAGAGCACCTTCACCGAGCTTGGAATCGACTCCCTTGACACCGTAGAGCTTTTAATGAGCCTCGAGGACAAGATAGGAATCGAAATCGAGCTTGACCAGAAGGTCGAGACAATCGACGACCTCGACAGGTTTATCCAGAGCAAAAAGGGATAAGGCTATGATAAGGTCAGCGATTTGCGAGCTTTTAGGCATTGAATACCCTGTTCTTCAGGGCGGCATGGCTTGGATAGCTGACGGGAGGCTGGCCGCTGCCGTTTCAAACGGCGGCGGTCTTGGCATTATTGCCGCTGGAAACGCCCCCGCAGACTATGTAAAGGAGCAGATAGACATCGCCAAAAGCTTAACAGGCAAGCCGTTCGGAGTCAACATTATGCTCATGAGTCCCTACGCAGACGAGGTCTCTGAGCTTGTAATCAAGGAGGGCGTCAGCGTGGTGACGACCGGCGCAGGCAACCCCTCGAAATATATAAAGGACTGGCTTTCAGCCGGAATAAAGGTAATCCCGGTGGTAGCCTCTGTCGCAATGGCAAGGCTTATGACAAGGCTGGGAGCCTCCGCCCTTATTGCTGAGGGCGGAGAGAGCGGAGGTCATGTCGGCGAGCTTACCACGATGGTGCTTGTCCCGCAGGTCTGCCAGGCTACGAGCCTTCCCGTAATAGCGGCCGGAGGAATAGCCGACGGCAGGGGTCTTGCGGCGGCGTTTATGCTGGGCGCCTGCGGAGTCCAGATGGGAACAAGATTTTTAAGCGCAGCGGAGTGCAGCATACATCCAAGATACAAGGAAAAAATCCTTTCGGCAAAGGACCTTTGCACGATGGTGACGGGAAAAAGGCTTGGGCATCCCGTAAGAAGTCTTAGGACCAGCTTTTCAAGAGAGTATTTAAAGGCTGAATACGGCGGTATGCCGGACGAGGAGCTAGAGGCTCTTGCCACAGGCGCACTCAGGCTTGCCGTCAAGGAGGGAGACGAGGCTAGAGGCTGCTTCCTCTCCGGACAGATAGCGGCTCTTGTGAACAAGGAGCAGCCGGCTCAGGAAATCGTAAGGGAGGTTGTAAGGGAGGCTGAGCCTATCCTCCTTAATGCATCGAAATGGGTAAAATAGCGTTTTTGTTTTCAGGTCAGGGTGACCAGCACCCCGGGATGGGTAAGGAGCTTTTTGATTGCTATCCAGCCGCAAGGGACTCCTTTTATCTTTGCGAGAGTCTCCGCCCGGGAACCATCGCTCAGTGCTTCGAGGGGACCGAGGAGGAGCTTTCTATAACTAAAAACACACAGCCGTGTCTATTTACAATGGAGCTTGCCGCCGCAAGAGCTATTATCTCCAAGGGAGTCGTGCCCGACCTTCTGGCAGGCTTCTCGTTAGGAGAGATGACCGCCGCAGCGGTCGCCGGAGTATTTGACGACAGAACAGGCTTTAAGCTTGTAAAAAGAAGGGCTGAGCTTATGCAGAGGGCGTCTGAGGGCGTGAGCGCCTCGATGGCTGCCGTTTTGAAGCTTGACCACGACACGGTATCCTCCCTCTGCCAAAAATACCGTGCCGTTTATCCCGTAAACATAAACTGTCCCGGACAGACCACGGTGTCGGGAATATCCGAGGAGCTGTCAAGATTTTTAGAGGATGTAAAGGCGTCGGGAGGAAGAGCCGTTCCCCTAAAGGTAAAGGGAGGCTTTCACTCCCCCTTCATGCGGGAGGCTGCCCTCGGCTTTTACATGGACCTTAAAAACGCCGGCTGCAGGAAGCCGGAGCTTCCTCTTTATTCAAACCTTACGGCATCCCGTTATGACGGCGACCCGGCGTACTATCTGTCCGAGCAGATAAAAAGCCCGGTGCTCTGGGAGAGGCTCGTCTTGAATATGCTTTCGGACGGCGCCGAGCTGTTTGTCGAAATAGGTCCCGGCAGGACCTTAACGAACATGATAAAAAGGATATCGCCGGAGGCAAGGGCGGTCACCGTCTTTGAATACCTAAAGGAGGTCGGCTAGATGGAGATAAGAGGCAAAACCGCCGTAGTCACAGGCGGGTCAAGAGGAATAGGAAGGGCTATCGCCCTAAGGCTTGCCTCAGAGGGCGCAAACATAGCGATAATATCCTCGGGAAGCTCTGACGCCGCCGAAAAAACGGCGTTAGAGTGTCAAGGCTCCTTCGGAGTAAAAGCAGGGGCTTATACCTTAGATGTCTCGGATTTTTCTGCGTCTAAGGAAACGGTAGCTAAAATCAAATCGGAGCTTGGATCTGCAACTATACTGGTAAACAACGCCGGCATTACCCGTGACGGGCTTGCCGCCATGACCAGCGAGAGCGACTTTGACGCCGTCATCGGGACCAATCTTAAAGGAGCCTTTAACATGGTCCGCCATATGCTGGGAATTTTCATAAGGGAGCGGCAGGGCTGCATAGTTAATATATCCTCCGTCTCCGGCATAATAGGAAACGCCGGTCAGTGCAGCTACAGCGCATCTAAGGCGGGGCTTATCGGGCTTACAAAGTCCCTGGCAAAGGAGCTTGCTCCAAGGGGTATTCGCTGTAACGCAGTCGCCCCCGGGTTTATAAAAACCGACATGACAAGCGGGCTTGACCTTGAGAGAATAGAAAAGGCAGTGCCCCTGGGACGGCTCGGCTCTCCCGAGGAGGTAGCAGACGCCGCAGTCTTTCTGATAAAAGCCGACTACATCACCGGCGAGGTTGTAAGGGTAGACGGCGGAATCGCAATCTGAATCTTGGAAAGGAGGCCTTTGCCTAGGCAAGGGCATAGCAGTATGAATGAGTTGAAAAGAGTCGTCGTGACCGGGCTGGGAGCAGTGTCGCCGCTCGGAAACGATGTTTTATCCACCTGGGAGGGTCTTAAAAGCGGAGTAAACGGAATATCCCCGATATCTTTGTTTGACGCCTCCGGCTTTAAAGCCAAGCTCGCCGCCGAGGTCAAGGGCTTCGACCCAAGAGACTATCTTGAGGTAAACGAGGTTCTAAGAACAGACCGCTACGCTCAGTTTGCCGTCGCCGCAGTGGAGCAGGCGGTCGCACAGAGCGGAATAAAGGGCGGTGTCGACCCCGACAGATTCTCTGTTGTCTTCGGGACCGGCATAGGAGGCATCGGGACCTTCGAGACAGAGCATACAAAGCTTCTTGAAAAGGGTCCCAGGCGTGTATCTCCGTTATTCGTCCCGATGATGATATCAAATATGGCTGCCGGAATGATTGCAATAAGGCATGACTGCCGTGGGACGGCGATGCCTGCCGTCACAGCCTGCGCCTCCGGCTCAAACGCCATCGGAGAGGCTATGCGGCTTATCCGCCACGGCTACGCCGACGCAGTTATAACGGGAGGAGCTGAGGCTGCCATCACTCCATCCGCCATTGCAGGATTTGTGAATATGCAGGCGCTTTCGGTTTCGGAAAATCCCGACGAGGCTTCCCTTCCCTTTGACAGAAGAAGAGGCGGATTCGTTATAGGAGAGGGAGCGGCGGCTCTGATTCTTGAGGAGTACCAGCACGCAAAGGAAAGAGGCGCAGTCATCTTAGGCGAGGTCTGCGGCTACGGCTCCACCTGCGACGCCTACCACATAACCGCTCCCCACCCCGAGGCAAGAGGCGGAGCGGCGGCAATGTCAATCGCCATGCGTGAGGCAGGGTATACCGAGGAGGACATAGTCTACATCAACGCCCACGGCACAGGCACTCCCATGAACGATGTCATAGAGACTGCGGCGATAAAAAAAGCTATGGGAGAGGACGCCGCAAAAAGAGCGTCGGTAAGCTCTACAAAGTCGATGACGGGTCATATGCTCGGAGCCGCCGGAGCAATAGAGGCTCTTGCCTGCATTATGGCTCTTAACGAGGGGGTTTTGCCTCCTACAATCAATCTTTTGGAGCAGGACGAGCGCTGCGACCTCGACTGCGTCCCATCCGTCAGGAAAAGCCTAGCCGTCACCCTTGCGCTTTCAAATTCGCTCGGGTTCGGAGGACACAACGCCTGTCTTGCATTCAGGAGGGTATTTTAAATGAAGGATACCGATATAAGAAAATATGCCGAGCTTATGAAGGAGCTTGGTCTTACCGGCCTTGAAATCGAGGACGACAGCACCAGGGTGAGACTGGAAAGGCTTAGGGAGCCTGAAAAGCCGCTAGCGACTAGGGAGACAGCCGCACAGCCCACTCCTGCCCAGGAGCCGCTTCCCGCAAAGGACTATGTGAGCGTAAGGTCGCCGCTTGTGGGAGTGTTTTACTCCTCCCCTGCGGAAAACGCCGCTCCCTATGTCAGCGTGGGCGACAGCGTCACCGAGGGTCAGGTGCTTTGCATAGTCGAGGCGATGAAGCTTATGAACGAGATAACCGCAGAATACAGCGGCACAATTGCCCAGATAATGGCTACAAACGGTCAGGTCGTGGAATACGGCACCGAGCTGTTTCGCATAAAGAGGTGATAGGATGGAACGGGATGAGCTTATGGAGCTTCTGCCCCACCGTGACAATATGCTGCTTCTTGACTCTGCGGAGCTTGACGACGGCGTTGCAGTAGGCAGCTACACCGTAAGAGGGAATGAGTTCTTCCTAAAGGGACATTTCCCGGGAAATCCTATCGTCCCCGGAGTGATACTCCTTGAAATCCTGGCGCAGTCCGCCTGCGTGCTTTTAAGCGGCGACAAAATCAATGGCGGACAGCCTGTTTACACCGGGCTTAACAATGTGAGGTTCCGCTCGCCTGTAAGGCCGGGCGACAAAATTACAGCCCGCTGCTCCCTGACACGCTCAAAGCACCCCTTTTACTTTGCAAAGGGCACCGTAAGCGTGGAGGGAAGGCTCTGTGCACAGGCGGAGTTTTCATTTGCGATAGCCGCAGGAACAGGAGAGTAGGAAATGTTTTCAAAGATACTTATAGCCAACCGTGGAGAAATCGCTGTCAGGATAATAAGGGCGTGCAAGGAGATGGGAGTCTCCACCGTGGCTGTATACTCAGAGGCTGACAAAAACTCGCTTCATGTCGCCCTCGCCGACCAGAGCCTTTGCATAGGCGGTCCGGAGGCTAAAAGCAGCTATCTCAACGAGGAGGGAATAGTGAGCGCCGCAATCCTATCTGGCGCTCAGGCGATTCATCCGGGGTACGGCTTTCTGTCCGAGAACGCCCACTTTGCACGGCTCTGCCAGAAAAACGGAATTGTCTTTATAGGTCCAGACCCCAAGCAGATGGAGCGTCTTAGCGACAAGGCGGTCCTAAAGGAGCTGATAAAGGGCACCGGGCTGAGCGTAATCCCTGGGACAAGGGCGCTTTCCTCACCGGAGGAGGCTCTAAGCGAGGCAGAGAAAATCGGCTATCCCGTCATGCTAAAGGCGTGCGCCGGAGGCGGAGGACGGGGAATACGGCTCATTGGCTCAAGGGAGGACCTTGTAGAGGCTTATCACCAGGCGTCCGGCGAGGCTATGAGCGCCTTTGGGGACGGCAGCCTCTACCTTGAAAAGTACATCTATCCCGCAAGGCATATAGAGCTTCAGATTCTAGCCGACGAGCAGGGCAGCGTGGTGTGCTTAGGAGACCGTGACTGCTCTCTTCAAAGAAGAAACCAAAAGCTCATAGAGGAGACCCCCTCCCCTGCCATCGACAGCGAAAAAAGGCGGAGGATAACCCAGCTTGCCGTCTCGGCTATCAAGAAAATCGGCTATGTCGGAGCGGGAACGCTGGAGTTTCTTCTTGACTCAGAGGGCAGCCTTTGGTTCATGGAGATGAACATAAGGCTCCAGGTCGAGCACTGCGTGACCGAGATGCTCACAGGCGTCGACCTTGTAAAATGGCAGATAAGAATCTCGGCGGGAGTCCCGCTTGGCTTTAGCTCAGAGGATGTAAATCTCTCAGGGTCGGCAATTGAGTGCCGCATAAACGCCAAGAGCTGCGGGACCTTAGAGCTTTTGCATGTCCCGGGAGGACCGTCCGTAAGGTTCGACAGCGCACTGATTGAGGGAGCCTCTGTGCTTCCGTATTACGACCCTCTTATAGGAAAGCTGATAGTATACGCAAGAACAAGGGAGGAGGCAATCCGCAAGATGAACGCCTCGCTCTGCGAGCTTGTGATAAACGGCATTCCCAACAACATCGAGGAGCAGCTTAGAATCGTGGAGGACAGCCGGTTTGTAAAGGGCTGCTACGACCTCACCTTCATGGGAAGCGGCTGAGAGTCCCACCGCATGATAATTTGTACAAAATCCTTTAAAACCGACCGCAATTCCCGCAGAAAGGAGAGGCTTTTGCTAAAGCATAGGCAATAGCAACAGTAATTTATGGAGCTTTTATCTTTTTTAAAGCCTAAAAATCAGCTCGAGGAGGGCGGGAGATGCTCTGCTCCCGTCCAGCAGGACGACGGCGAGCCTGAGAAAAAATGTCCCAACTGCCGCAAGGAAATCCCGCTGAGCCGTCTGTGGGCGAACAATCTTGTCTGCGGCTGCGGCTATCACTTCAGGATGAAGGCAAGGCAGAGAATCCAGATGATAGTCGACGAAAACAGCTTTATCGAGCTTTTTACCGATATCAAGTCCTCAAATCCCCTGGGCTTTCCAGGCTACAAGGAAAAGCTTGACACCGTAAAGGTTGCAAGCGGCGAGGATGAGGCTGTCATCCTCGGAGTGGCAAGCATTAAAAGAATGCGCTGCTGTATATTCGTCATGGAGCCGTACTTTATGATGGGAAGCATGGGCAGTGCAGTCGGCGAGAAGGTAGCCTCGCTTTTTGAGTACGCAATAAGCCGCCGTCTGCCGGTAATAGGCTTTACCGTCTCGGGAGGAGCAAGGATGCAGGAGGGGCTTATATCTCTTATGCAGATGGCTAAAACCAGCGCAGCGGTAAAGCGTCACAGCGACGCCGGGCTTCTTTACATCGCCGTTCTTACAGACCCCACCCTGGGCGGAGTCACGGCTAGCTTTGCCATGGAGGCTGATATCATCCTTGCCGAGCCGGGGGCAACCGTCGGCTTTGCGGGAGCAAGAGTCATAGAGCAGACGACAAGAAAGTCTCTTCCCGACGGCTTCCAGAAGTCGGAGTTTGTCCTTGAGCACGGCTTTGTCGACAGCATCGTCCCCCGCTCGGGACAAAGAAGGCTTATCGGCGAGCTGTTAAGGCTTCACAACGGGAGGGCTGAAATATGAGCGAGAGCGCATACGATAGGGTCAGGCTGGCAAGGGACTGCAAAAGACCGACCGGGCTTGACTATGTAAAAAACATTTTCCGTGGCTTTATAGAGCTTCACGGAGACAGAAGATTTGCCG
Organism: Ruminococcus sp. UBA1409; assembly: GCA_002305045.1. Classification (GTDB taxonomy): domain Bacteria; phylum Bacillota; class Clostridia; order Oscillospirales; family Ruminococcaceae; genus Faeciplasma; species Faeciplasma avium. The sequence goes on along the minus strand of DBPX01000006.1, from coordinate 52,805 downwards.
ACGACCCCGCCGTCGTGGGCGGAATAGCCATGCTGGGACGGACTCCCGTCACGGTAATAGCGATAGAAAAGGGGCATACCGCAAAGGAAAGAAGCCAAAGAAACTTCGGCGCTCCCCTGCCCGAGGGCTACAGAAAGGCTCTAAGGCTTATGAAGCAGGCTGAGAAGTTTGGACGACCTGTCATCTCGTTTATAGACACCTCGGGGGCGTACTGCGGAGTCGGAGCCGAGGAGCGTGGTCAGGGTCAGGCTATTGCGGAAAGCCTTATGGAGATGTCCACCCTCTGCGTGCCGGTGATATCCATACTAATCGGCGAGGGAGGAAGCGGAGGAGCGCTCGCCCTCGCAGTAGCCGACAGGGTCTGGATGCTTCAGAACGCCGTCTACTCCGTCATATCGCCGGAGGGCTGTGCCAGCATACTCTGGAAGGACCCCGGCAAGGCAGAGGCAGCCGCAAAGAGCCTTCGTCTTACGGCTGAGGACGCAAAGAGCCTGGGAGTTATAGAAAGGATACTGTCAGAGAAGGACATCGGCAGGAAGGAGTTTTACGACCGCATAAGGGCACTTCTTTCAGAGGAGCTTGCCGTACTTTTGCAGGACATGGAGCTTACCCAGAAGAGATACGACAGGTTCAGAAGGCTAGGCTCTGAGGCTTCGGTCAAGGAGGAGGCGTGAGGGCCCCATGAGTCAGGACCCGGCATAAGTAAGAAAGGAGGCTTTTGCCTGGCAGTAGCCCTTGCCCGGCAGGAGTATAGATATATGAGCATATATAAGGAGTTTTGCAGTGAAATACTCGACGAAAACGGAGCGCTTAAAAGCCTTACGCTCGACTATCCCGAGGACTTCAACTTCGGCTATGATGTCGTAGACAGGCTGGCTGAGCGCTTCCCGGACAAGAGGGCGCTCGTATGGTGCAACCTTGAAAACGAGGAGCATATATTCACCTTTTCTGATATAAAAAGGGAGAGCAACCGCATAGCAAACGCTTTGAGCCGCTGCGGAATACGCCGTGGGGACCGTGTTCTTATGATACTCAAGCGGCATTACGAATACTGGTTTACGGCTATAGCTCTCCACAAGCTGGGAGCGGTCATGATTCCGGCAACGCATATGCTGACAACCGACGACCTTGTCTACAGGCTTAAGGCCTCTGGAGCTAAGGCTGCCGTCGTCACTACCCAGAACGAGCTTCCTAAAAGGCTTCTAGAGGCGTCAAGGCTTGCCGGCGTCAGGCTAAGGCTCTTTAGCGTTCAGGAGAACGCCGACGGCTTCGAAAACCTGACAAGGCTGGCTTTAGAGTCAAGCTGTGAGCTGAAAAGAGTCCCCACCCTTTCCACCGACCCGATGATGCTTTATTTCACCTCCGGGACTACAGGGTATCCAAAAGGAGTAATACATGACCACAGCTATCCCCTCGCGCACATAGTCACCGCCAAATACTGGCAGCAAGCCGAGGACGGCGGGCTTCACTTCACCGTTGCCGAGACCGGCTGGGCAAAGGCGTCCTGGGGGAAGATGTACGGTCAGTGGCTGATAGGAAGCGCAGTCATGGTCTATGACTTCGACAACTTCGATCCCAAGCAGCTTGTATCGGTCATCAACAGGTACAGGGTGACCTCCTTCTGCGCCCCGCCGACGGTATACCGCTATCTTGTAAGAAAGGGCATACCAGATATGCCCTCGCTCAAGCACGCCTCCACGGCAGGCGAAACGCTTGCTCCCGAGGTCTTTAAAAAGTTCAAGGAGCGCACCGGGCTTTCCCTCTGCGAGGGCTACGGTCAGACTGAAACCACCCTTCTTTTGGCGAATTTCAAAGGCTTTCAGCCGATTGAAGGCTCTATGGGCAGACCCTCGCCATTTTACAGCATCGAGCTAAGAGGAAAGGACGGCAGACCGGTCGGTGTAAACGAGATAGGCGAGATAGTCGTCCTCCCGGACAAGTCGGGGAGGCATCCCGGGATATTCACCGGCTACCTTGACAACGAGGAGCAGTACAGGGCCTGCTGGCGGGACGGAGTCTATCACACCGGCGACGCCGCCTACATCGACGAAAACGGCTGCTACTGGTTCCACGGACGGTTTGACGACATCATCAAGACGGGCGGCTTCAGAGTGGGACCCTACGAGGTGGAAAACATCCTGATGGAGCATCCGGCAGTGCTCGAGTGCAGCGTTATCGGCGTCCCCGACCCATTAAGGGGTCAGGCGATAAAGGCGGTTATAGTGACTGCGCCGGGGTACTCGCCCTCCCAGGAGCTGGAGCTTGAAATCAAGAACTTCGGCAACAGCCGCTTAGCTGAGTACAAATGGATACGCTCGGTGGAGTTTACCGCCAGCCTCCCAAAAACCATAAGCGGAAAGATAAAAAAATCCGTGCTGAGAAGCCAGTGCTCGGGGTGAATTAAAAAGCGGTGGGAATTCTCACCGCTTTATTTTCATAACATAAAAAAGTCACAATTTCGTCACACTTTTCTGCTATAATACACTTGATGGCGCCTATTTATCCCCCGGCACAGCGTCCGGGAAGGCAGATAGGCGGCATGACTTGATTACACAGGATTTTTGGCTATACTCTTATCAAGGAGATGTTTATGAAAAATCTGCCCAGTGACAATAATTTGCCGATAAATATAGACCTGCCGCTTGCAAACAGGCTGAGCGGTCTGCGTCAGTACGCCCTGGAGCCGTTTGTCCGTATTCTTTTCGCCGGGGAGAGCCTTCTTTTGCTGCTTGGAATATCAAGGGAGGAGCTTGTCGGCTCGCAGAGGGACCTGTACTCATTAAGAGTCCACCCCGACGATATAGGAAGATACAACAGGCTTATCGCCGGGCTTTTAAGCGGAGAGGCAAGCCTTTGCGCCGAGTACCGGCTTCTAAAAAGCGACGGAAGCTCGGTTTATGTCAGGGACTCCGCCGTCTGCGAGAGGCTTCCTAACGGCGAGCTTATCGGGACCTCGGTGCTAACCGACATCACCGACATCAAAATGGAAAACAGGACCCTTTCCATGCTGGGCGACGCTATCCCCTGCGGGCTTCTGAACTACACCTGCGAAAAGCAGCCCAGGATAACCTATATAAACGACGGCATGATTAAGCTTTTGCGCTTCGGCAGGCACGAAAAGGCTGAGCTTGATTATCTTGAGATGTACAAAAGCAACATCTTTCTGATGGTCCCGATGGAGGAAAGGCAGAGGTTCTCAAAGTATCTCTCAAGGGTCATGTCCAGCGACTCCCCTATTGCCGGCGAGATGACCCTTCTTCGCTGTGACGGAACAAGAGCACATGTTTTCGGCTGGGTGGCAAAAAGGGTCGGCGAGAACGGCGAGCAGGAGTTCCAGAGCGTCTGCATGGACATAACCGACCGCTACAGGTCGAGGCGGGAGGCTGAAAACGGCAGGTACATCAAAGCCCTAGCCGAGGTATATGACAAGATATTTGAGTTCAATCCCGATACCAATACTCTAAAATGCCTCTACAGCGACCAAAGCTCCCCCTTTAAGAGCTTCGAGGGCATCGCTATGCTTATGGACGACGCAATAGACCGCTGGCTGCTTGGCTCGGTTAAGGCTGATGACCAAAAAAGCGTCGACGAGTTTTTCAGGGCGTTTAGGGAGAAGCGTCTTTACCAAAGGGACGCTAAGCCTCCTCAGATAGCCTATCACGCCAAATCACGGGACGGCAGCTTCCGTCAGTATACCGGCGTATTCATCAAGGCGGACGAATCGGTGAGCTATTTCTGCTGCCGGAAGTCCCAAACGCCCATCGGAACAGAGACAAGGCCTGACGGCGATATCTTAAAGGAGGGCGTCAGGGACCTTGTAACCGGCTTCTCGGACGGAATAGCCGCCTTCGAGATAACCCCCGGCGGACTTGTCAAGCCGCTTTTCGCAGGAGAGAATGTCTGCGAGTTCTTCGGCTACACAAGCGAGGAGTGGCTCCCGCTGACAAAAAGCTATACGCCCGTCGAGAGCTTTGTGTCAAGAAGCGAGGCGTCCTACGAGGACTTTTTAATGCTCCTCAAAAACGGCGAGGCGGAATTTACCTATTTTGACTACAGGACGGAAACCAGAAGAAAGATAAAGGCGGTCTGCTCCCAGAGGGAGACAAGCGCCGCATCCTCAAGATATGTACTTCTTTACGCATTACACTCCCTAAGCGAGGGCTCCTCCGGCAGGGAGGAAAGGGAGGAGCATCATGTCTTTATCCGAACCTTCGGCTACTTCGATGTCTTTGTAGACGACATCCCCATCGCCTTCAGGAACAAAAAATCAAAGGAGCTTTTGGCTCTTCTGGTGGACAGGCGTGGCGGCTACATAACCTCGGAGGAGGCAATAGGGTTTTTGTGGGAGGACGAGCCTGTAAGCCCGATGACCCTCTCAAGATACCGCAAGGTCGCCCTGAGACTGAAAAACACCCTCGAGGAGTACGGCATACCAGATATCGTCGAGGCGGTAGACGGCAAGAGAAGGCTTGTCGCCTCCAGGGTACACTGCGACCTGTACGATTACCTCTCAGGAAAAGAGGAGTACTCCCAGAGCTTTAAGGGGAGCTATCTTACAAATTACAGCTGGGGCGAGACCACTCTGGGCGAGCTGGCCGGCAAGGAGATGTGATAATAATGATAAGCTACGAACGGCGGGTCAATTACTACGAGACAGACAAAATGGGTATCACCCACCATTCAAACTACATCCGCTTCATGGAGGAGGCAAGGATGGACTACCTACAAAAAATCGGCTGTCCGATGACTCTTATCGAGTCAAAGGGGCTGACCTCGCCGGTAGTCTCTCTTAGCTGCGAGTACAAGCATCCCACCACCTACAGCGACAGCCTCGCAATCCTCGTGACGGTTAAAAAATACACCGGGGCAAGGCTCTGTCTTGGCTATAAGATAATTAACCGGGACACCGGCGAGCTTGCCGCAAGAGCGGAGTCAACCCACTGCTTTATAGACTCCGGCAAAAAGCCGGTATCGGTAAAAAGGCTCATCCCCGAGCTTGATACTGCTCTTAGGAGGGAGCTTGAGGAAGCTGCGAAGCAAGGAAGCGACTAATATAAGCGCTTTTCTAGCCGGACGGAGCTAAGGACCTAACCGCCGGGCGGCTTTGCCGTGGTTTTATGCTAATAAGCAATAAGCCCCATATCTTGAAGGCAGGACACGGAGCTTTAAGACTGTCTAGAAAGTCACACAGGAGTGCGTTTCTAGACAGCCAAGACAAGCTGGGGCTGCCTGTAAATCAAGCCCTGTAAAAGCATACTGCTTTCCAAAAATGTCCTAAGGCTTTGTCAAGGCAGGCCGTCATCGTCCTTGGAAATTATATCGCCAATCTTAATTTAGCGGTGCGTTGGTTTTTACAAGCTAGCCCGGAGTCAGAACGGCTCCGGGCTTTTTATTGCATCTATGATGGCTCCACTTCAGACTTCACTGCCGGCTCCTCAGGGGTTATCCCAGAGGGCTTTGCAGCTGATTCCTCCGAAGGAACCGCAGCTGATTCCTCCGAAGATTTCACGGTTGATTCCTTCATGGGATTAGTAGCTGCTCCCTCCGAAGAGCCTACAGCTGATTCGTTGATGGGCTTATTTGATAGCTCCTCTTTAGGCTCATCCGAGGGCTTTTCGGGCGGCTCCTCGTCGGTCAGACTGGGGTCGTACTCGGTGAACAAGACCTCTGACGAGCCGTCCTCCTGCGGGGGAGTCCTTCCGTCGCTGCCGGGGAATATCATATACGCCTTGAAGAGGTCGCCGTCGGTGACTATTTTAAAGCCTATTCCCTGAAGCTCTAAAAGGCTCTTTACTATCGACAGTCCAAGACCGCTTCCCTCGGAGTGACGGGAGGCGTCCCCTCTTACAAACCGCTCCGTGAGGTCCTTGCCGGAGATGTCAAGGGGGTATCTTGAGATATTGCTGAATGTGATTTCGACTCCGCCGCCCGCCTCTCTTTGGCGGATATAGACTCTGGTGCCGGGCATTGCGTACTTGCAGATGTTGCCAAGAAGATTGTCAAAGACACGCCACATCAGCCTGCCGTCAGCCATAACCGGCGTTCCCTTTTCCGGGATGGCGGTCAGCACCGCTATATTGCACTCCCTAAGCCTGGTGCTGTACTCAGCCAGCACCTGACTCAGCATTATAGACATATCAAGCTGCTCTAGCTCCACGGCAATTGCGCCGGAGCTTGCCTTTGAGACCTCGACAAGGTCCTCCACCAGCTTTTTCATCCTGTTTGACTGCCTCACAAGGACATCTACATACTCCTTTGCCCTCTCGGGACGGATATCCTCCGCAGACAAAAGATTGACATAGTTGACTATCGAGGTCAGCGGAGTCTTTAGGTCGTGGGAGACATTGGTTATAAGCTCGGTTTTCATCCTCTCAGACCTTGTCATCTCCTCGACCGCAAGCTTTATCCCCTGTCTCATAGAGTCGATGTCCTTTGACAGCTCCGAGAGGCTTTTAGGCATCCAGATTCCGCCCGCCTGACTGTCTACCTTGCCCTTTGCGATGTCGGAGCAGCTTCTTTTTATCCTGCCAAGCATCAAAAGATAGACGCACAGCATGGTGGCGCAGACAAGATACAGAGCTATAAACTCCGCCGTTCCCAATGTAACCAGCGCCAAAAGCCCTAAAGCGGTCATGCTTATTACGAATATGACGACTCTAAGGGAGTATTTAATCTCTTTAAACCAGGAGGCTACAGCCCTGAAAATTCTTCTCAGGAGCTTAAAAATCAGGATAATTCCGCCTATTGTAATGGTGTACTTCAGCAAAGAGCGGCATTTCAGCCTGGCGGCTATGCTCATAATAAGCAGTAATGCAGTCATGCAGAGCAGCAGTCCCACCGCAAATATTACCATCAGAGCAACGGCGACGCTCCTGCTGTCAAAGAGTGTGATGCTGTACCCGCTGCTGCCGTAGCTGGCAAGGAAATTGTCATAGCTTACAAATTCATTGTAAAGGATGCCAAGCGCAAGCAGTCCCAGCACAAATATCCCCGCCGCAGCGCCTAAAAGCAGCTCGAGCGGTATCTTGTTGACAGAGGCAAGGGTGACCCCCTCCTGCCTGTCGTTATAGCCGGCGGAGTTTACTAGGAAGATAAAAATTATAAGCGAGGAGACCGTCAGCAGGACTGCGTATACTATTAGCCGTGAGCGGATTGATATCATCCACTCTATGACACGGTTGGATGCGTAAATGCCGTCCCAGGAGTTAATCATCACATCGGATATCGCCACCTCCACCGTAAAGGGCAGAGTCTGCTCGATATAATAACTGAGGCGGTCCTCCTCGTTTTCATATATGACAAGATTTATCTCGCTTGACGACTCGTCGGCAAAATCGTAATAGTAGCCATCGGGAAGTCCTGCCTCGGTCTCAAGCATTATTTCTTCCCCTCCGACCCATTCTCCGGCGGTCTCATCGTAAAAGCTGTACAATCCCGCCTCGTAATCCTCAAGAAAGCTCCTTATAGCCTCGGGGTCGGTTATAACCACAAGGTCGGACAGCTTTATAGTCATACCGACCGAAACGGAATAGTCAGGAGCGACAAAATAATCGGCGCTGACATCGCTCCCGGCTGTCTTTATCCCCTCGGATATCACCCTGATATAGGCGTTTGCGCTCTCGGGCGGATAGTTTGCATCAATGTATTCCTGTATGGCTTCAAAGTATTCGTCTCTTGTCTGCTTCTGCTTGTAGCTTAGATACGCCGCCTGCGAGACAAGCTCGTCTCCTACTCTCTCGGCGCACTCAGCTTTAACTCCCCGTCTAAGTTCGTCTCCGCCGTCAAAATAGGCGTTGTAGGAAAAAAGCACTCCGCAGAGCGTCAGCACTACGGCGTCCAGCGCAGAAAGCACAGACAAAAGGATTATCCCGCCGGTCTTTGCCCACAGCCTGCCCTTCAATCCGTTCACTCTCATATCTTCACCACCCATTTTGCCGGAGACAGGCTACCTCTTTGCCGACCTCTCGAATTTATATCCCCTGCCCCATTCCACCTTGATATGCCTGGGATGGGCGGGGTCAGCTTCTATCTTCTCCCTTATATGCCGTATATGGACGGCTATGGTGTTATCCACTCCGTAGGGTATTGTTCCCCAGACCCTGCTGTATATCTCGTCGGGGGTGAAGGAGACACCTATATTCTGTATCAAAAGCTCCAGTATATCGTACTCCTTTGGAGTGAGCGACACCTCCTCTCCGTCTACGGTTACGGTCCTGGAGTCCCTGAAAAGCTCAATGCCGTCCACCCCGAGGGTGTTTTCCTTTTTGGGGACGCCTCCAAGGGTTACATATCTTCTAAGATGGGACTTCACCCTCGCTATAAGCTCGACAGGATTAAACGGCTTGGTGATGTAATCGTCAGCCCCGAAGTTTAAGCCGATTATCTTGTCGGAGTCCTCCGACTTTGCGGTGAGGAATATCACCGGGACATTTGATATCCTGCGAATTCTGTCTAAGGCGTTGAGTCCGTCAAGCTCGGGCATCATGATATCCATTATGACAAGGTCTATCCTGTTCTTTTGGACTATCTCGACAGCCTCCCTGCCGGTGAATGCCTCAAAGAAGCTGTACTCCTCGTTGGCAAGGTATATTTTCATAGCGGAGACGATATCCTTCTCATCGTCGCAAAGCAGTATATTGTACAAGCTCTCACCCCGTATCGACCGGGAAAGCCCGGGTCATATTTTCTATGCTCTATTGTAGCAGAATCGGACGGCAGTTACAATTAATAAATTATTAATTTTAGCTTAAAGCGAGATTAAAGAAGGCCCGCCCCGAAAAGGGACGAGCCTGGCTTTACATCATGCCTATAAAAATCATCCGTTGTCCGCAGCTAACAGCCTCCAGAAGATTCCGTAGCGAGTGTTGTAGAGCGAATAGTACGGCTTGAAAACAAGACCGTCATTCGAGCCGGTAAAGCTGAACTCCAGACCCTCGCCCTTTACAAAGTAGCTATCGGGGTCGGACTTGACCATAGCCGGAGTAATCCCCTCAGAAAGGGTTATGGTGTCGCTCTCGACGACGCTGGACTCGGGAATCAGAACGCTCATGCCGGTGTAGGTGGTGCTCATAGACTCGTTGCCAAGGTCGGCAGCAAGAAGCACAGGTCCGTAGCTAAACGAAACGGTGTTGATTCCGTCCTGAAGATTTGAAGCTCTCAGTCCTAAAGGAATCCTTACCGTAATCTTATCCTGAGAGTGCCATGTCCTTGTTATATCCGCATAGCCGCCGTTCTCGGTGTAGGCTACAGCCTCGCCGTTTACGGCTATCTCAAGGTCCCCCTTTGCCCAGTAGGGAATCCTGAGGGAGACTGTAAGCTCGCAGTCGGACTCAAGCTTTAGGGAAAGCTCCGCAGTATCGGTAAGAGGGACCGTCTTGGACTGGGTGAGTATCAAACCGTACTCACTCGCCTCAAGCCTTGACTCTATATACATATTGACAAACAGCCTATTGCCCTCGCTGAAATATATGCCGTCTCCCAGCTTGGTGAAGTTCTCCATTCCCGTTCCGGTGCAGCACCAGAAGCTGTCCTCCGGGGTGGAGAAGGTCCTGAAGTAGCCGGTCGCCATAGCCTGGAAATAGGTGGTCATGCCGGTCTCGGGATTCTGAGACGCCATGATGTGGTTGATAAATGCCTGCTCGTAGTAGTCCGCGTACTTGACATCGCCGGTCAGCATGTAAAGGTCCTTTGTGAGCTTTAGCATATTGTAGACATTGCAGGTCTCGCAGTTGCAGTTTGTCCTCTCACGGTTTAGGACATCGTCCTCGCCGAAGTGCTCCCACTCGCTGTTTCCGCCGGTGGGATAGGTGTGATGGTCTACAACCATCTGCCAGAATATTTCCGCAGTTTCAAGATACTCCTCGCAGTCGCCAAGGACTATATACCTTTTAAGTGCGCCGATTATCTTGGGTATTGTGGTATTTGCATGACGGTTGTTAAGGACATTGGCGCCGTCCGTCCTGATAAGCTCGAACAGCGGCTCCTCGTCAAAGGCATGGGCAGCCTCGGCGTATTTTTTCTCGCCGGTGACTCTATATAAATCGTACATACAGTCGTTCATGCCGCCGTACTCGATGCTTAAAACCGTCCTCTGAGTGCTTTCGTCCCAGCGAGAGGTCCTCTCGCAGACCCAGTCTCCCAGCCTTTTTGCAATATCGAGCGCAGTTTCGTTCCCGGCAAGCTCATAGGAGGATATAAGTCCCTCGAAGATTTTGTGCATGGTGTACCACGGAACCCATGCCTCGGTGAAAAGATTGGACTTTCCCTGCTCCACATTGTCAAACTGGAACTCAAGATTGCCGAAATTCTCGACCGTTGCTCCCCACAGGAAGCCACTGTCACGCTGACACTCGGCAAGACCGTCGATAATCTGCCCCAGCTTCTCCCCGACAGCCTTTTTCTGGCTGTTAGACGCCAGCTCACTGGTGTACGCCTGTGCAAGAGCGGTTAGGTAGTGACCCATCGTGTGACCGCCTATGAGCGAATTCTCCCAGCCGTTATAAGGCTCGACTCCCTTCCAGTCAACTCCGCCGTTCTTGCGGAAGTTGCAAAGAAGCCTGTCGTTGTCAAGGCTTAAAAGATAGTCTATCTCCTTGTTGAATGCGTTTTCAAAGAACTCGCCCGTCAAAAGAACATCGCTCGAGGTATAGCTCTTCAGCGAGTAGCCTGTCTCAATCATTGAAACTCCTCCCTTAATTTCAGGAGCGGAGCACCCGAAAAGAAGCGTACACGCCATAATAACCGCCAAAATAAGTGAAGCTGCCCTGGTCCCTGCCCCTGCCATATTTATCCCTCCAGAATAAACTGAATAATAGTAACTGGATTTTACCAGATTACCACGCAAAAAGCAATATCCCCCGCACCAAAAATGAGAACTCGTCAATAAAGTGATTTATATAGTGCAATAATGGGGAGAGGCGGAAGAATAGGCCCCGCATGTGCGGGGAAAAGCCTGTTATGGATAATCTGTATCTTGATACCTACGGATCACCCCCGCATGTGCGGGGAAAAGAGCCCGTGGTATACCGGCTTCACAGGGATGGCGGGATCACCCCCGCATGTGCGGGGAAAAGAAGACTGCGCCATCCCAAGACGGCTCCCTCTCGGGATCACCCCCGCATGTGCGGGGAAAAGATCGATTGGAGGGAAGCAGATGACAAAGGGCGAGGATCACCCCCGCATGTGCGGGGAAAAGGGCACCCAGTCCGGGATGTCAAAGCCGACCGAGGGATCACCCCCGCATGTGCGGGGAAAAGCCTTGTCAGGCGGTGGGACGGTGTCGGGTCGGAGGATCACCCCCGCATGTGCGGGGAAAAGTTTTATCGTTTCTATTTTTACTGACCTTGCTAAGGATCACCCCCGCATGTGCGGGGAAAAGACCTCATGAGTAATCGAGACCCTACCCGAAAATGGATCACCCCCGCATGTGCGGGGAAAAGTTTCCTTTTGACGTCTATAGCGTCGGCGAGCTTGGGATCACCCCCGCATGTGCGGGGAAAAGGGGACACTGGAAACGGCATATGACCGAGCCGGAGGATCACCCCCGCATGTGCGGGGAAAAGCGCCGCTCCCCGCCAGCGTTCCTAGCAGGGAGAGGATCACCCCCGCATGTGCGGGGAAAAGAAGCCGCACTCCAAGACAGCGCATAACACGGTGGGATCACCCCCGCATGTGCGGGGAAAAGCGCCAAGATTGGCCAGAGCTGAAGTCGCGGAATGGATCACCCCCGCATGTGCGGGGAAAAGTGAAGATTTGGTCAGAGCATACACCAACAACAAGGATCACCCCCGCATGTGCGGGGAAAAGTGACTTTGGTTATACCAATGACCCTTCAGCAGCGGATCACCCCCGCATGTGCGGGGAAAAGAAGGGCGTAGCCACGACAGCGGGAAGCCCGTGTGGATCACCCCCGCATGTGCGGGGAAAAGTGGCACATATAGTTAGTGGAATTATTTGTTAAAGGATCACCCCCGCATGTGCGGGGAAAAGATCCCCCAAGGCTATCCCCGGATGGGATAACGCGGATCACCCCCGCATGTGCGGGGAAAAGCGGGCGCAGACCGGGCGCGGGGGAGTCTGCCGAGGATCACCCCCGCATGTGCGGGGAAAAGACAACTGAAGAATGAGCATTCACCCTGCGCGCGGGATCACCCCCGCATGTGCGGGGAAAAGCTTTGCCCGGTGTTGACGCCGTTTTAATCATGAGGATCACCCCCGCATGTGCGGGGAAAAGTGCCATTATTTTCTACCTCCATTCTTCATTTTGGGATCACCCCCGCATGTGCGGGGAAAAGAGTTTCCCCGCCCCTTTCGTGGTGTTGGTGTTAGGATCACCCCCGCATGTGCGGGGAAAAGTGAACGACACCAATATCACTACGGGTGGGTATGGGATCACCCCCGCATGTGCGGGGAAAAGTGCCGGGACTTTCGATGACTTGTACATCGGCGAGGATCACCCCCGCATGTGCGGGGAAAAGCCCATTGAGTCAAAAACTGGTTGACTATAAATGGGATCACCCCCGCATGTGCGGGGAAAAGTTCTGAATTATTTTATCTGTATTATCGTCCTGAGGATCACCCCCGCATGTGCGGGGAAAAGGTGTAGGAGCTTCCCACGATTAAAGCGTCTCTGGGATCACCCCCGCATGTGCGGGGAAAAGCATCAGAGAGTAAAATTCCCTTGCCTCTTAGGAGGATCACCCCCGCATGTGCGGGGAAAAGGATTCCTAGAAAGCAGAAAAGACCCCGAGAAAGGATCACCCCCGCATGTGCGGGGAAAAGTCAGGGAAGAATTCTTTCAGCATATCAATCAGAGGATCACCCCCGCATGTGCGGGGAAAAGCTTCGTCAGCAAGGAAAAGGTGGACGAGAGCCTGGATCACCCCCGCATGTGCGGGGAAAAGTTTAAATTTTCGTTTTGGGACATTTCGTTGCATGGATCACCCCCGCATGTGCGGGGAAAAGAAAAATCAGAAGAAAGGAACACCGACATGGAAAGGATCACCCCCGCATGTGCGGGGAAAAGAAAAACAGGGCTATACCGGTCGATGGTATATTAGGATCACCCCCGCATGTGCGGGGAAAAGTTTGAACATCTTGGAAAAGGTCAAGAGGCACAGGGATCACCCCCGCATGTGCGGGGAAAAGTCAGGTCTACATCCGTATCGTTACCGATGTATAGGATCACCCCCGCATGTGCGGGGAAAAGCAATCGCAACTCCGGCGATTGCAACTCCGGCGAGGATCACCCCCGCATGTGCGGGGAAAAGAGTCGCTTCCCCTCTCCGCCCCTAAGTCGTCGAGGATCACCCCCGCATGTGCGGGGAAAAGACGAGCCTTCGAGAACATTCGTTTGCGCCCTTAGGATCACCCCCGCATGTGCGGGGAAAAGTGTATATTATGTCTATAAAACTGTGTTCTTCGGGGATCACCCCCGCATGTGCGGGGAAAAGACAATGGGATGGCGTAGACCGAAAAATACGTGTGGATCACCCCCGCATGTGCGGGGAAAAGATACTCAAAATGCACAAAAATATACTCTAGGAGGGATCACCCCCGCATGTGCGGGGAAAAGCCGAAGGTAATCACTAATGTACTGCATCATCTCGGATCACCCCCGCATGTGCGGGGAAAAATCCGCCCATTTCATCTGCTGGACAAAAACCATAGGATCACCCCCGCATGTGCGGGGAAAAGTTGTTATTCCCCTTGCGTAGTCCGTACCGCCGAGGATCACCCCCGCATGTGCGGGGAAAAGTTACGCTATGTACATGAGCCATATCCTAGAGACGGATCACCCCCGCATGTGCGGGGAAAAGGAGGATGATTTATTAGTTTTTACTCCTGATGAAGGATCACCCCCGCATGTGCGGGGAAAAGACTAAAAAAAGCAAGCTATTGCTTAATAGTTAAGCTGTAAATTATGATATTTGATTTAACTTGCTGTAAATCCCGTGTGTAATATAACAGTCCCTGAGGGCACGGTGACAGCCGTCTGCGTCCAGAGAAAAATGCTTAGCAAGAGTCTCCAGCTTATAGTCCGGGACTCCTGTAATCTTCCGCCTTGCAATTACAAGAGTATCTGCAAATGAATTTTTCAGAAGTGGGAGCTTGCAGTCTTTACAGGCAATCAGCAAAAACCGCTGGTCGAAGGAGGCATGATGGCTAACCAGAAGGTCTTTACCTACAAACTCCACAAAATCTGAAATGGCTTTTTCAAGAGGGACTCCGCAGCCTTCAAGCTCATCATCGGTAATTCCCGTGAGAGCGGTTATAGAAGGCGAGAGCGGCATCCCTATTTTTATCATGCGGTGAAACTGCGATGTCGGCTCTTTGTTCTCGACACGAAGTGCAGCGATTTCTATAATCATATCCTTCATTGGGTCTAAGCCGGTGGTCTCGATGTCGACGACGGTATAAAAAGCTGCCTGTGTCCTTTTCCTTGCATCAGCTATACTGCCAAGCTTCTTATAGGTTGCCGCCTTACTGAAGCCTGACAAGTCCTGGCTACCTCTCTCTTTCCTACGGACACGCTCGGGAGACGGACGGCGGATTAGCTTAATCCCGTCATAATCTACCGGCTCCCACAGAGCATTATGGATAAGAAAGTCCATTTTCTGCTCATTTGCCGCACGGTATACCATGGTGGCGTGCCCATGCCTGACATTCTCGCAGATACGCTCCCATAGCTCGCTTCTTACCCTGGAGGTAATATTGCCGACATAAACTCCGGCATTAATCTCTAGCAGCCATTTGCTGAGGTCTCCACGCAGTCTTGGCGGGCAATCGGTGAGAACAACCACAGTCATCCTTAATCCACCTCCCTGTAAAGGCGTCCGCCGGGGAGTCCCTCGCTGTTTTTGTCCCAGAGAAGCACCTCTTCCACCGACGGCTCGTCAAGCTCTTCACCGTCCAAAAGCAGCCAGCGGATGTCATGCACCATCCGTTCAAGTATATGTGCAGCGGTCATGGCGTCACGGGTGCGGCGGCGCATCTCGCCGGGAAGGTCCTCAGCGCCTATTGCCGCCAGCTCAAAGGCGAGCGGTATGACGATTTCAGTCTTATATAGGTCGGCTATGTCATATACGAAGGAGTTTTCGTGTCCGACATGGACAAAGCCAAGGCCGGGAGAGCAGCCCATTGCAAATATCACTGCATGGGCAATACCGTAAAGGCAGGCATTGCCGGCGGATAACGCCTGATTGACAGGAGTTCCCGCTTCAAAGTTTTCCGGCGAATATTCCCTCCCATTCCAGGTGACATTCCATTTTCTAGATGCACTGCGATACGCCTGACGCATACGGCTTCCCTCACGGCCTCTTAGCTGCTGCATAGTCAGTGAGGAAACATCCTCGTTGGGAAAACGAAGCTGATACATTTTTCTCACGACCTTAAGGTGCTCCCTCTGGTTGCTGGAAAGCTCCGCCTGCCGGATGAGAAGCCTCGCACGATGGGTAAGCGGACGGCCTCCCGCATAGTAGCGGACTCCCCTTTCGCCTACCCAGACAGCTAAGACTCCTGCGTCGCCGATAAGCTCCATAGCACGGTGAGTAATGCTGGTGCCCGGTCCTAAAAGCAGCACGGATATCGCAGCCGCCGGGACATATACGGTGCCGTCTAAATCTCTTAGGACTATTGCGCTGTCGTCACGCTCAAGCTGGCAGTGCTCCAGGTAAAGAAAGGTCATCCTGTCTTTAATCTGCGGCAGAGCCTGAAGCTCTGGTCTGGCGATGCCTGGAATCTGCTTCACGGCGACATTCCCTTAATGACTGTCATCATTCCCATTCCGTATGCCCGTCCCCGTCCTATTCCCTGGGTCAGGGTTCTTTTAAAGCTTTCAGCGTCGCTGACGGTGAGTATCCCCTCGTATGTCACGCTGAGCAGTGTGACGGGACGCCCGCCCTCTGTGCCCTTGCGAAAACGCAGCCACTGACTGTGAACGACATCAAATTCGTCCTCCTTGAGCAAAAAGCCTCCTCTTTCGCTTCGCTCCATAAGCCACTCCTTTTGATGAGCTACGGTTATATGAGCGCAAACTCTGCCTCTTCCGTTGTCATTGTGAAGGCTCTTGGTGGGATTTGCCGTCAGCCTGAACCGCCAGACGCCATAAGGCTCTATCCGGTTCAAAAGAGCGTCATAGGGTCTGCTCTCCCACCCCTCGCCGGGAGGTGCAAACTGCCTGCAAACCGTGTCAAGCTCCGGCGTCGACTGGCTTAAAAGCATTAAGTACGCCTGTCCGCCGAGTGTGTCTATACGCCATAGCTTCCTTATTCTCTCGCCGGGAAAGCAGGACTCTATTGCGCCGTGCAGGCGGTTGGGAGAGGTAAGAGCCTGCATGGTTTCCCTGTTGGTCATGTCAAGCTTTATTCTGTTAAGATACACTATATCACCTCAATTCCTGCATTGCGTCGTGCTCGGTATCGCCAATAGACGGCGGTTCTATAAATTCCTCGTCGCTCATAGCCCGGTAGGTATATCTTCTGCAGAACGGGCTGAAGGATGCGGGGAGGTCCTTTACGCTTTTTGCTGACGATAAGGGGTCTGATGCTTCTAATAAAATGCGAAGGCTGGGATTTTCTGCTTTATGCATATATCTCTCAGACGCTCTCCACGGCTCACTGTTAAGAGTCTGCAAAAGCCCCGTCTTGCGGACTCCCAAGGATATGGGAAGCGTCGGTGGGCAGGAGCGTCTGCCGAGGAATAATGGAAAAACAGGGTGATGCAGGGCGTTTTCAAGCTCTGAAAGAAGCTCCTCGTCCTCACTCTCAAGGGCTGCCAGAAACACAGCGTCAGAAAGATAGTACCTGTGTGTAACATATGTGGTTTTTTCATTTCTGGCAGTATGATAATCACGAAGCAGCTCACCCTCCTGCTCCACACGGATGCCAAAGCGCATGGAGGACAGCCTTGCCAGCGTTGCCTCATCATCACGACTGACGCCCAGTGCGGCGGCAAGAAGCCCGATAACACCTGATTTTGACGGCTCACGCTCTGTCCGGCGGGTCTCAAACTTGGAATCTATGCCCCACGACTGAAGTGGTGCGGCAAGCCTGAGCAGCAGGGTACCCATTTACATCACCTCTTCTGAGGTCATGCGGCTGATATCCTCCTGCAACCTATCAAGCATACTGCTTAGCGGCATGACATCGGCAATGCTCTCAAGTCTCTCAAACTCGCCGACTCCGTAGGCTGTTTCCGGCTTGTCTGCAAAGGTGCGGTAGGTCTTTTCGGCATACTCTATAAGGCGCTTTGCAGATTCGTTAACATAGCCCTGCTCGCTATCAGGAACTGGCTTCTCGAATGCCCCTACAAGATTTACCGGCTGGTCTTTTCTAAGCGTCAGATAAACAAGGCTGGGAAGCGTCCTGTTTGCAAAGGTGTTCTGCTTGCCAGTAGGCATAGAGAGAATGAACGCCTCAGCGAATGCCCTCGCCGCACGAGCTGTGTCGTTGCCTAAATTCTTGTAAAGCTCTGGAATACATACAGTAGCATAGCGATAAAGGGTAGAGGAATTGTATTCCACGGAGCCAAGATGACCCGCACCTGCATTGTCCTCCGGCATACAGTCGTCGACGGCGGTGAAGTAATCGTACTCGTTGTTTACTACATGAGTGGAGATACTGTGAGCTACCTGTGCGGCGGCATCGGTGTTAAGAGTAGGGTCGCTTGCAACCATTCTGCCAAAGAGCGCAATATCTATGCTTGGATTATCACTTACAGCACTCTTATAAGCCTTGCCATCCTTGGAGCCTTCTACGCTCAGCCTGGCAAGTGCCTCAAGCTGCTTGCGGCTTATGAAGAACAAAGCGTCAGTCAAAACCTTGCCGTTTTTCTCCTTCGTTTTGATACCCGCAAGCTTGAGTGCTTCATTCGCCAGCTTTTCTGCGTTGCTAGAAGGGTCAAGCCCCTTTATGACCTCCTTAAGCTCATCGGGGACACGAAGTGTTCTTATTCCTACCTCCTCGCCGGCGAGCAGATCCCTAAACATAATCCTGACAGAGCGCTTCCATGCCTGGCTGGAGACACGGGAACGCATACAGCCTCCGTAAACTGCAGTCTTGGGACTGCCGGTATCGTCACGGTTGATGCAGCTTGGCGGCACCGTCTGTAAAATATGTACATCCATATAAAGTCGATTATTCATTATTTTCGTCCTCCTTGTTTTTGTCAATATTATTATAGATTTCACGGTAAAAATCCTGTCCCCATTTCAGGCGGATGTCGTTGCGCCGAGCCTTGAAGGAGTAAACATACAGCTCTCCGGCAAGAGCCGAATAGTCAAGCCCGATATCCTTAGCACGGAGCAGCTGTACAATCCCACGAAGATGGTTGGACAGCTCTCTAAGATTAGCCGAGGTTGCCATGGCATTGAAGCGGCGAGCGACTCTGTCACGGTCGTTTTCATCCGCAACGAGACTTCCGCAGGCGGCTCCCAGGGTAGTACCCTCGCAGTGCATACATTCCGATTTGATGTCCTTACTCTGCTGATGCAGGGCAAACAGCGTCAGCGCTGTGTAAACTGCCATTTCGGCATTGCTTGGCTCTCCGCTGTTATTCATCATCTCCTGCGGCATTTCGGATAAAAGCTCTCCCCATAACCAGGGCTGGGAGCCGGGATGATGACCTACTCCCCTCCTAAGCCGTGCCAAGACTCCGCTTTGTGCGCTTGGCTGTGTCATGCCTATCAGCCGCTCAAGCCGATATTTTGTGTACCGTTCTACCTGTTCTCTTGAAACTGACAATCCTTTTCCCCTCCTTATCGTCCAAGCTTATTAAGCTGAGCTAGAAAGCGGTTGTACGCCTTGGGCGCAGAGTGATTAAGCTTGATTTCCTCGTTATTTTTCTTTTCGGTAACCGTTCGTCCAACAAACGCCGACTGACCGGCTCCGGCGATAAGCTCTTTAGCAAGTCCTCTTGCTATTCCCATCGCCTGAGTGCGCCAGCTTGCGATTGCCTCGTCCAGCTCGCCGTCTTCCGGCGACAGCTCATGCAGCCATTTCCTAAATGGCATGTCAATACAATAGTAATACTCCGCCTTTTCCTTCTCCATAGGATGCTTGCCATCGCCGCCCTGTGCCTTGTCCAAATCCGCCGCCAGAGTCCCGACGGCATATGCAATACTGTCGCTCCAGGATATCTGATTTATTACCATCTGACGCCAAACTCGGTTAAGCTCTGAGAGCATTGACAGATGAAAAGACAAAGAATCGCTGAACAAATCGGTAACAAAGAAATCCTTGTCGCCGTATTGCACCGAGGCTATGCTGTATGCAATAAGTCGCCCCTTATCAAGACACCCGTGCCGGTAAAGCCGCATATGCCATGTTACAATGCCCGGCGGATGATTGTTCTCATCCTGTGCGGCAATTGCGCTGAAATCACGCCAGAACTGCCTGCTTGCATTATGCCTCTTTGGCTTATAGCCGATAAGATTAGTCTTTTTACTGTCCTTGAACATAGGGTGCCACAGTGTCATCTGCTCGGAAAAGGCATTTGTCGGCTCAAAGAAATCCCCGCCAAGAAGAGAATACCCGTATACCGTGCCGTTTTCATGCTGTAAAAGGATTCTTCTTGACTGCAGGGTAAGCAGTGCAGCCTGGTCGTCCGGCTGGGGAATCTGCGTTCGCTCCGAGCCTCTTACATTATCCAGCTCCCATATCGGCGTCACGCTCTGCCAGACGCCCTCGTCTACATCCCTGAGCAAGACGAAGTTTAGCATGAGGGTTTCAAAGAGACTATCCCCCTTTGCCGTGATAAGTCCGCATTTTCCAAGCCATCCTGCACCGGGAGAGGGCAGATTTTTTCCTTTAGGCTTGGATGAGGTATCATCAAAGCCGTTTAAGTACAAAACCCAGCGTGCCGCCTGTGCATAGGTAAGCCCTTCCTTGGGCTTACCGGCAGTCAGCGGAAAAAGGCGGAGCTTGTTTGAGCTTTCTGACAGCTCTCCGTTTAGCTTTGACGATTTGTAAGGGGTCCCACTGTCTGCTGACGGCACCTGCCCAAACGGTCTTTCAGGGTCGATAAGCCAAAATCTGTCACGGTACTTTTCCAAATAGGACTCAATCGGCTTTTTGGGAAGTCTCCCTCCCGTCCAAAGAGTCCTCCAGCGGTCGTACGCCTGACTGCTTTTAGTTATGGGCGCCGTCTCTCCGTTTTCGTCAACACGGTAGAACACCGAATGCATTACTGCCAGCAGCAGTCTCAGCACGGCTATATCCTGCGTTGGAAGCTCCCCGGAGAGCCCACGGTAGCAGTGAGCCTGCAAAAGTGCGTCACGCAGGGAAACCTCCGTAACGGTATGGTCCTTCTGCATTACCATAATCCACGGCTCGTCAAGCAGATTAAACTCGCTTTCAATTTTCTGCATAATCATCCTCCTTTCGATATGTCAATCCTTTGTTAGAATCATAATGCAGGCGGTATCCGGCAAGACTTGCAAAGCCGTCAGCACCAATGAGCAAAACAAGCTCTCCCCGCAGCCATGCGGATTCCTGCCATGCATAAAGATTAACTGATGTAGTCTCCTCAAGAGCCTTTATGACCTCGCCGCTCTTGTAGGTAAATATGTACGGCAGCCTTAGGCGCTGCTGTGCAATCCTTCTTGCAGTCTCCTCATCCGGCGTGCAGGACGCCGATATAGGCTCGCCTCCGGCTACAAAGCCAAGATATCCGTTTCCGTAATCAACCATAATAAGCACCTCGACCGACATATCGCCGTCACGGACGGACGCCTCCATATGCCTTTCGTCCCCTTCCTGGGAAGTAGCCAGCCAGCCAATCAGTGAGTCGCCGGAGGAAGGCTTTTTGATGCGGAAATTCTTGGCACGGACCTCCTTGTCCTTGATAGTCTGAAGGTATAGGCTGTAATCACTGTCATTTTTGTCCTCAGGCTCGCTGTATGCCTTGTGAACAAGCGGAGCTATGTCCTCCGGCAGCTTGATGTGCGGCGGAAGAATTGAGCGTGTCCTTTTAAGTAGCCATTCGCCGTAGATGGTACTTGCCCCGGACTCTGTCTCGGTTTCCCCAGCATAAAGCACTCCGCACTCCGAAGCGTTAAGAGGCTCCGGGCGTTTTCTCCACGGATGCCTATGCAGGCGTCCGATTCTCTGAAGTAGGAGGTCCATAGGACAAAGGTCGGTTATCATAATGTCAAAGTCGATGTCAAGCGACTGCTCCAGCACCTGAGTACCAACTACAATAAGACGGTTCCTGCTTTCAAACGAGGAGCTTTTTCCAAGCTCTGAAAGAAGCTTCTTTTCCCACTCCGCCCTGTCTGTCATCAAAAAATGAGAGTGGACTATCATCACCCTGTAATCTGGCAGTGCTTCCTTGAGCATACTCCCGATTTTCTGCGCCCGTGAGACTGTGTTCACAATAATTCCCGCACAGCCGCCACATTCAAGCCTGCAAAAAAGGAAGGAGGCTATATCATCATCGGTCATGCCGGTAATTTTGACCGTCCTTGAAGCCGTATTTTGCTCGATTGCACGGCTTTTTACGCATTTGCCGTCCGTCCATGTCAAAAGAGGGTATGCCTCGGTGCTTTCCCAGCCGTCGTAAAGGCTCTGAGCACCGTCTCCTAAATACGCAGACACGAGCGCCCTGCGGCGTGCCGGAGGCAGAGTGGCGGAAAGAAGAATAACCGGCACTCCGTAAGCTCCCAGCCATGAAATGGCGCACTCAAGATATTGATTCATAAAAGCGTCGTAGGCATGACACTCATCGACAACTACAACCTTGCCGGCAATTCCTATATGTCTTAGCATGAGATGTCTTTGCTTTAGCGAGCAGAGCAGAAGCTGGTCGACCGTCCCTATTACAAAGTTGGATAAAAGAGCCTGCTTGCGTCCTTTAAACCACGAATGTACTACTAAGCCGCTGTCGCTGTCCTCCTGAGTGCGGCTGTCGCCCTTAAAAAGAGAGCGATAGTCCTCATTCATCTCCGACATCCCGTGAGCCAGCCTAATGGCATGACGGCAGTCCTCAGACTGAAGCCTCGCCCACTCTAAAAGTCTTGGAAATATTCCGTTGGCGGTCGCCTGTGTCGGCAAGCCGAAGAATATGCCGCCCTCTGCAAACCTCGCCGAGAAAACCTCTGCGGCGGCTAAAGCCGCCTCCGTCTTGCCGACTCCCATCTGTGCCTCAAGAATCATAATGCCTGGGCTTGCGCTCTCGCAGACTGCAGAAAGCACGGCACTCTGCACGGCATTTGGCAAAAATCCAAAGCGCTCCTCAAAGTCAGAGCTGTCCATGACAAAGCTGGCGGAGGACCAGGGATATGGCAGTCTTATCCTATCCCAGCCGTCGCAGGCTCGCTGCTCGCACATGGAAAGGCTGCCGGTTTCATCCGTGAAAATAAGAGGAAAATACTCGGTGTTGCTCGCAATCCAGTCCGCCATGACAACAAGTCCGCTCAAAATCACCTGCGTCTTTATGTCAACATTTTTCGGCAGCTCATCCTGGCAGGAGTATCCGGCATAATCAAGAGAAAAACGAATCCACTCGCTATGAATCGCCCTCCATATCTTTTCATTTCCGTTTTTGTAATCAAAATAGTGCTGCTTGTATAGCTCTGTGATGATATCAAAGGTATCGGACTCATTCTCGGTCATGGTCTGACCGTGGTGTGCAAAGACCACCTGAACAGCTACCTCCGGGAAGCCGGCATCCGACAGGATTGCGGCTCCCGCAAGCGCATGGGGAGATTTTGCAGAGTCTCGAAAGGATTTAATGTCCGGCACTTCAAGACCGGCAGAGCTAAGTCTGTCTATAATCTCGGGCAGTGAGCCTGCAATCCTTGAGACAAACAGCGGCGTCATCTTTCCGATATCATGTAAAAGCGCAAGCAACACGGCAAAAGATACCGCTCCATCCTCGCCAAGCTCCTGCGATAATCCCTCACGGACGGACTGCGGCAGCCAGTGCAAAAGCAGTCTCTTCACGACTCCGGCGGTATCCAGCGCATGAAGCCATGTAGGAAGCCACATCCCGGTGTGGTCCCTGCCGGATTTTCCGGGTAAAAGTGAAAGAATAGGTGTAAAAGGGGCACACATGACGATTCCTTTCAATGTTTGTTATAATTTGTGCCATATAATGTAATGATATTATACACTTCTTGGCGACATATGTCAACAAAATACAGTCCTTTTTTTCGGACTGCAGCAGGTTTTTTAGAAAAAATCTGTAAAAATCAGAGAGGAAAGAAGAAAATCGTGGTGTGAAAAGACCATATATTCCTTAAAATGCTATTAAAAATTGCAGCGATATTTCACGCTGCATAGTTTTTTAATTATTTTTCTTATCCAACACCCCCTACCGCTCATATTCGTACATTCTATAAAGCTTCCTTGCGGCGTTTCCTGCAAACATAAGCTTAAAGAAACGGCGGTCAAAGCCTGTGAGCTGATTCACTAAATCGGACGGAGTCATAGAATGCTCCTGCACATAGCTAACCCGGCTTTTCCCCAGGGGTTCTTTAGGATGTCTCAGTCCGTAGACTGCTGTGACTCCTACATCTGAAATGGGGTTTTTCCACCTTGACAGCTTGGCTCCAAGCTCTGTATACACATCCGTCATAAGGTGAAAAGAGGCAAAATGCTCTGACAGCGCAAGCAGCAGTCGCCTAAGCGCATCTAATGACAGGTACATAGAAACGCCCTCCATGACGATAACCGCAGTTCGGTCCTTTGGAATCCTAGACAGCCAGTCTGGCTGAGCCGCACTTCCTGAAATCATGTGATAAAATTCAGATTCGGAATAATGCTTTTTTCGCATGGCGATGACCTCTGGAAAATCCAAATCGTACCACAGCACACCTGACGCTCCGACACGGAGTATACGGCTGTCCAACCCGCACCCGATATGCAAAACGGTAGCGTTTTGACATATAGCAAGCATTTTTCTTACCCAGTCGTCAAATGTTCTTGCCCGCATAGACATAGAATAAGCGAGCCACCTTGATTTTGACTTTTTCCCCAGCGGGACAGCACCCTCCTCCCATATCCTTTCGGCGGTAATGTCCTTAAGGATAACTCCTTGCCTGCTGACAAGAGCCTTCCCGTAAAGAGGAATATACAGCGTCTTATTTACATTGTCGAGGGACATCACAAATCTATCCTTTCAAAGCTTCGCAAAGACCTTTGCACCGAGACGGCGGTGAGTGCAAAATAGGATATCGCTCCTAGCAGAAGCGCTGCTAGCTGTAAGCCGATATTGGAAAAGCCGGGAGAGTTTAGGGCAGACATTCCGGGGAGGTGGAAAAGGGTTTCGCCAAGCCCTACTGTCAAAAAGGACAGGATGATAAATCTAAGAAACGGCCTTGCCAGGCTATAGCCCGTCTTGAAAAAGCCGCCCACAAAGACGCTCTGGAACAGGCCGAGGCTTAGCATGACGAAGCCCAGATAGACAAGGTTGGCGTTCATCATCGGGTTGTTTATGTAGACCTTGGCTCCAGACAGCGCCGTCATGCGGATAAGGGTCACGGCGGATGTCAGAAGAAGATAGCAAAGCTGGATAAAGCCGCAGAAAAGGTATTTTGCTCTGACCGCATCGGTCTTTGCCACCGGCAAGAGGGCGGTGTAGGTCAGGTCGTTTGCCTCTCTTGCTGTCTGGAAGGACTGGAACAAGCCCAGTCCAAGAAAGAAGCTGCCGATTAAAATGGGATACCCGGGAATAAGCGCCGTCATGCCAAAGACGATAAAAAGATATGTAACCGGCGACGCCGCAAGCCTTAGTTCCTTTTTTAGAAGCTTCATCATCTGTCATTTCCCCTTTCCAGCCTCAGGATTGCCTGCTCGATGCTTTCCCCGGCGTTACAGTATTTTTTGACAAAATCCTCCTTGGTACAGTCGGCGGCAAGCCTTCCCTTCTTAATGTAAAGGATATCGTCGGCGCATTTTTCGATGTCAGAGGTAATGTGGGTTGAAAATAGTATCGAGACTCCACGGTCTTTAAGCTCGGTGAAGATATCAAGCAGCTCGTCACGGGAGAACGGGTCAAGGCTGCTGGTAGGCTCGTCAAGAATTAGAATCTCCGCCCTATGAGAAAGAGCCAGCAAGAGATTGAGCTTGACACGCATCCCGTATGACAGCTCTGATGGGAGCTTGCTCTCATCTATTGAAAACAGCGTGCGGTACTCCTTGTAGGAGTCCTCGTCCCAGCTGTCAAAGAAGGGTCTTGTGACTGCAACTATCTCCCGTATCCTCTTTTTAGGATAGTAGTTTACCGCCCCGGTGGAATATCCAAGTCTTTGCTTGATTTTCTTCTCGTTTCCAGAAAGAGGCGTCCCAAAGTAGCTGATTTCACCGCCGTCGGGGTGAACAAGCCCCAGCATGGATTTGATGGTGGTGGTCTTGCCCGCTCCGTTTCTTCCGATGAAGCCTGTTATCCTCCCGGGACGAAGGCTAAAGCTCACATCGGATAACATAAAGGACGGGTACGCCTTTTTAAGCATTTTAACCTCGCATAAGGGCTGGGACATCCTTCACTCCTCCTCGCTAGTTTCAAATACGGCGGCGGCAAACCTAGAAAACATCGACTTAGGAGGAATTGCTATCCCCCTTTTCTCGTCTCCAAGAAGCACCAGCGTGTCGCCTGGCTTTATGCCGAATATCTCTCTTGCCTGCTTGGGTATCACAATCTGCCCCTTTTCGCCGACTGTAGCCGTCCATGCGTACTTGCCCTTTGGTCTAGCCATTATATTTCCTCCTAAAGTATGATTTGTATAACTAATTATACTTATTTACCTTAGGCTTGTCAAGAAGAAGCCTTATTAAATTTTGCCGCAAGACGGTTTTTACGCAGGACCCGGGATTGTCACGAAAATAAAAAAGGCAACGCCGCAGATAGGACACAATCAGCCCTTGCACGGTATTGCCTTTATATTATTGTACTATTTCGTGTTATCTATAGCTCATCCAGACACGCATATCGTTTTCGCCACGGTTTCCCCAGGTGTAATAGGGAACGGCTGTCGCCTCGCAGGGGGCAAGACGCTCCTCCTCGTCGCTGTAGAGGCTGTTTATATCAGAAATGCGGTATGCCTTCACGGTGAGCGTCACCGTCCCGCCTAGAAGCTCGGGACTGAAGTCCCCGACAGTGGGAGCGGCTGATTTATCAAGAAGAATATCCCTGATTCCCCCGTTGTCTGCACCCTCGAAGCAATAAACCAGAGGTCCACGCATAAGAGCGGTCATTCCAGTGAGCCGTGGCACGGACGAACAGGCTCTTATGAACCTCGGGGAGCCGTCGAGCGTAAGCTGGATTTCGGCACTGCCGCAGACCCTGATATACGCATATCCGTCCTTAATCGCGGCGTCCGCCTCCTCGCCGTTAAGCCTTAAAGCGTAGGTCCTGCTCCATTTCGGTATACGTATCGCTATAATTCCGCTTCCCTTTACGGCATATTTGATATTCATATCATATGGATAATCGGTGACACATTCAAGGCTTATTCCGTTGGCAAATTTTACGCTTCCCGGGGCAAAGAGGTGGCAGTAAACGGTATCCTCCTTCTCGCCGTAGGCGTAGCTGCCGATTGAGCCTATCATTCTTGCCACATTCGGCGGACAGCATGCGCAGGCGTACCAGCCCGGACGGGAGGGCAGGACATGAGAGTGGGTTGACGCCCTCCCCGATATCCCTAAATCTATCTCCAGAGGGTTGACATAGAAAAATCTCTTTCCGTCAAGCTGCATGCCCGCCAGGACGGTGTTGTAAAACGCAAGCTCCATTATGTCCCCGTACTCGCCCTTTATCTCGTTTTCAAGCATACTGCTTCCGAAGAAAATAAGCCCGATGGCGGCGCAGGTTTCAGAATAGGCGGTGTCCGGCGGCAGGTCGTAGTCGACGGTAAACGCCTCTCCGTTTACGGTAGAGCCGATGCCCCCGGTTATGTACATTCTCCTGTCGACAATGTTTCTCCATAGACGGCGGCAGGCTTCAAGAAGCTCCTCATCCTCAGCTTCAGAGGCAAGGTCAGCCATTCCTGTATAGAGATAGACCGCTCTTACAGCGTGACCTGTCGCCTCGGTCTGCTCCCTGACGGGTCTTGCGCTCTGCCTGTAGTCGTTATCCCACGGGTTGCTTCCCCAGACCGACCAATTGCGCTTTTCTGCCTCTCTCGCCCAGAAATCAGGACGCTTTCCACGCTCGTTTATGAAATGCTCCGACAGCTCAAGATACCGTCTGTCACCGGTGAGCCTAAACAGCTTCATAAGCGCAAGCTCGATTTCGGGATGTCCGGGAACGCCCTCGTTTCCCTCGGTAATGAATCGGCGGTAGATACAGTCGGCGTTCTTTTTTGCGACCTCGAGCAGCAAAGCCTTTCCTGTCGCCTCAAAATAGGCGCAGGCGGCTTCAATCATATGGCCCGAGCAGTACAGCTCATGCCCCTCAAGCAGATTTGTCCAGCGCCTCTCCCTGTCCTTTATGGTAAAGGCGGTATTAATGTAGCCGTCCCCGTCCTGAGAGGAGGCAATAAGCTCGATAAGCTCGTCGGCCTCCTTTTCCAAGACGCAATCAGGCTGGCTTGCAAGCGAGTATGCCGCAGCCTCCAGCCACTTGTAGGCGTCGCTGTCCTGAAAAACCATGCCGTAAAAGCCGTCCCCGGGATTATCTCCCCTTAGCACCCTGGCGGCGTTTATAAAGTTGGCGGCTACATGACTTTTCTCGGCGCCCTCAGCCCTGTCCCAAAGCACGCTGTGCTGATAAGGAATAACCGAGTCCTTTACAATATTTTGGTACTTTTTAATAAAGCCCGAAGCCTTATATGCGGCAACGGGTATCTTGACTGTCGCTTTCATATTACCCTCCTCAAGCTGTTGACTGAATTATCTATATGCATTATAATATTATTGCACTACAAATTCAATGGAGAAATGTACTAAATATATGGACAATTATACTGCGCAAATAGCTATAAGCGAGTCAGACTTTCCTATTGTCGCCGACTGCGACGGCGAATGGGGCGAAATTTCATTGGATTTTGAGAACGGCACAGCGGAGATCATCCGTCTTGCCGACTGGGATACGATGCAAACAAACCGCTTTGCGAACAAGGCGATAGCGTATCTTTTGAATTGCGAGAATGAGAAGTTGCCAAAGGAAACAATGGTCGCATTTGAACTCTAAAAATAACCGCTGCAATTTCCGTAAAAATTGCAGCGGTTTCATTGGTTACGGTTTTCTCAACTTATTTTTAAGTATATTACGAGAATCAATAATCATCGTGTCCTGTTGATAATCACAGCTTCGGCAGGATCGAAGTAGTCTGCGGTATCGCCACTCAGTCCGCTGGCCTTCCAAGCCTGTTCAAATGTAATATTCTCAATGTTGCTCAAAATAACATAGGTTGTATCCTCAACGGCGTTATTCAACCGTCCGGTAACTTCCATCCTGTACTTGTAAGTATAGCAAGTCGCAGTTCCTTCCATTCCATTTATGGACGCAAAACTTGCACTGTAAGTGCCAGCATCCCACAGTTCATCCCTAAAGATATGTCCATACGTTTCAGCTTCGACTTCATAGACGTGGCCACCAATTTCTACTGTAATATTGTTAGATCCTTCATTGTTTATGAAAATGCACCAATACGGTGCATCCTCAGTCAGTACCATCTTATGTTGCAAAGATGTGTTTCCATCAAAATTGAGTTCAAATCCGTTTAGTCTACCCTTTTCTGCTGCAACTTTGATGCTATAAACATCCGCAATTCGTGCAGGATAAGTTTCAAGGATTTCACCGGAGTATTCAATTTCGATCACATCTCCGACTTCTGGTTCAGGTGACGGATGAGCATTTCTAATTGGCACTTCAATTCGGTCTGTGCTACTCAGTTCCCAACTGCCCTCAACAGGTTTCACAAGATAATAGCCATCATAGATTTCCAGAATTTCAGCTTGGAACACCTGATGTGTTTCGTTGGAAAAGCCTTCAATCTGAATACAATTATTCTTGAAAACCAATCGGCCAGTTTCTACCAGTTCATTAGAATTATACTTTGTTTTATCTACATACAGACGACCATCTTGCTCATCCTGTCTAAGAGTGAAATCGAAATTTCCTCGATCAGATAGCTCGTAGCTTGCTCCGTTTACATAGTCGCAGACGACAATGCGACTGTCGATAATACCGGAACCCCAAGTATATGTAGCACAGATTTCCGGAAAACCATCACCGGTTAAATCTGTAAAATAAGCGTTCCAAATTGGCATACCGGCAATCAAAATTGTTTGACTGGTAAGTTCCGAAGTGTCAAAGGGTTTTGACGCAATTATTTGTGTCTGGTTGTAGCTGAAAGTAACATCTGGATATATCGGAAGCTTTATAGTTGATTCATCATCCATAGCAGAGGGGTTCTCTGTGTAGTCAAACCACTCTATGACGGAATTTATCTCATCTGAAATGCGTACCTCTACACCTTCTACTTCAACATAAACAATTATGTCTTCATCGGTAGGGTTTTGAACATTCACACCTACTTTGAACCAGGCACCTTTTTCAACATCCATTTCAACTGGCATACCTGGGGTAAGATATGTTGGTTCGTATGCATTCTCTTCTTTTACTTGAATTGGTTTCAATACAACCTCGGTATCCCCTAATCCCTCACCAGATGAAATTGTAATCTTATTGCCAAGCGGGGATATTTCTTCATCAGAATAAGCAAAATCCTCTTGATACACAATTTCTTCTGTGCTGCCTGCCGGAACAACAATCCGTATCGTAAAGCTGTCTTGTTTGGGATTGGTCAAGAAGCACGCCGCAACAACTACACAAGACATGACCGCTAAAACAACAATCCAGAACGCAGGCTTCTTATAGTTCATCACAGACTTCACACGCTCCTTAACACCGACCTCACCAAAAGCGAGAGGGCAAGCGGCAATCATACGGCGATTTACGCTGCAGGCCACAAGTGCCTGAGTGTAATCGGCTCTCTGTTCGTTGCCAAGTTTCTTGATTACCTTTTCATCACAGGCAAGCTCAATGTCACGGCACAACAGAACATAAGCCAGCCACATGAGAGGATTGAACCAATGGATCGTCAGCAGGAGAAAACCAAGGGGCTTCCACAAATGGTCTTTACGGCGAATGTGTGCCTGCTCATGGGCAACAACGTGTTCCAGATTTTGACCGTTCATGTTGAACGGGAGATAGATTCTCGGTTTGATGATACCAAGCACAAACGGAGAGTTTACATTCTCGCTCTGGAAAATGTTGTCCTTGTAGCGAACGGCAGTATCAACTTTGCGACTCAGACGCCAATAGCTAATAGCTGTATATAGCGCAAGTGCAATCATGCCGAAAATCCAGATGTATTCATAGATACCGATGGTGATTTGCAGAGGATTTACGCTGGCACCAGCCATTGGAGTATTGGACTGACTGATGATAGGATTAACTGCGTTGTTTATTGCATTTATCCCGCTATTGATGGTAGGGGTGGTATCCATGCCTATGTTCAACGGAATGGTTTCAGCGCTTGGAATCAGGCTCAATACGCTCTCGAAAGAAAACGGGCAGATCAATCTGACTGCAACGATACCCCAAAGCAGAACATTGACCCATTTGGGAGCTTTCTTCAAAACAAGTCTGAGAATCAGCACAGCCAGGACAAGCCAGCTTGCCGATATGCTCATATTGATGATTTTCAAAAAGAGTTCGTTCATTGCGAACCTCCTTTCCTGATACGGTCAATCATACGCTGTACCTCATCAAGATCACCTTCGGACATATCCTGATGCTTTGTAAAAGCAGCGATAAAGGCAGGCAGAGAACCTTCAAATTTCTTCTCAACCAATTCGTCAATCTCACACGCCTGCGCTTCATCTTTAGAAACAAGAGAAGTGATGGTGCCGTTGTCGTTCGTCAGTACACCACGATCTCTAAGACGCTTGATGACGGTATAGGTGGTAGTTCTTTTCCAGCCAAGCTGCTCTTGGCACAGCTTTACAAGCCGGACAGCAGTAACCGGCTCATGCTCCCACATAATCAAACAAAAACGATATTCACTTTCGTGAATCTTCGGAAAATCCATATTCACGCCCTCCTTGTCTACGCTATTAGACTTCAAATATAGTCTACCACATTAGACAATCAAAATCAATAGAGTTCACAGAAAAGATACAAAAAATTGCCCGAAGGATTTCTCCCACGGGCAATGAGGTGTTCAACTGTCTAAAGGTTTATACTCTGTGACGGTTTTCAAATAGGCTTCCGGATTACCATTCAGAATAAGGTCAGCATATTCCAGCGGCGCATTGTAGATCAGATAGTCAAGCTCTGACCGCTGATACATATTGTCGGCGACCTCATTCTCTACCGCAATCGTATCAATGGCAATCATGCTGCCATCAAAAAATTTTAGTTCCACACAGGCATTGTCCATATTAAACTCACAAGAAATCAATCTATCCATAAGAAACCTCCATTTTTCGGGATGTTAGATCATCCCAAAATATTTGAATGCTTCTCGGATTGCTTTCTCTTTTTCCGGCGGACACTGGGGCTGTCTGGAATCCTCGGATTTCGGCAGATTGTAGTTTTTGCCTACCTCAATCCCACATTTCCGTTTAATTTGTGAGATATAGAGGTTGGACACCTTTAACCCGGTATGCTCCAAAACATACTCCTTGATCTGCGGATAGGTAGCTCCATCTTGGAACTCCGACATATCCATATCTTCCAAAGAGAACTCAACCCGAATCTTTTTCGAGTCGACCTCACCCTTGGAAAGCAAGACAACAGTCTCCACATGATTAGTTCTTGGGAACATATCCATCGGCTTGTAGCGAATAAGGGTGTAGCCGCAGCTGCAAAGCATTTTGCAGTCCCGGGCGGCGGTGGAGGGGTTGCAGGAGATATAGATTATCTTCTCGGGGGACAGCCCAAGGACGGCGTCAAGGGTTTTTGAGTCGCAGCCCTTTCTGGGAGGGTCTAGGATGACGGCGTCCGGGGCGGCGCCGCTTTTTAAAAGACGGGAGGCGATTTCGCCGGCGTCGCCGCAGAGGAAGCTGAACCTGTCCGAGAGGCCGTTGAGGGCGGCGTTTTTCTCGGCGTTTTTGACGGCGTCCTCTATCACCTCTGCGCCGATTACCCTTTTAACGCTGTCCGCCATAGACAGCCCTATGCTGCCTATCCCGCAGTAGAGGTCCAAAACCGTCTCGCTGCCTCTAAAGCCAGCCATCCGGCCGGCTGTCCTGTAGACCTCCTCGGCGGCAGGGGTGTTGACCTGATAAAACGAGCCGGGAGATATCATAAGAGTCCTTTTGCACATCCTGTCGGTGATATAGCCGTCTCCGTAAAGCGTCCTGCTCCTTTCGCCCAGGATGACATTCGTTCTCCTGTCGTTTATATTTAAAACTACGGATTTTATATCCCTTATATCCCTTGCGATGGCGTCTGCCAGACCGTCAAGCTGGTGGGTGTCTGCTCTCACTATCAGCGTAAGCAGGATTTCGCCGGTATACTCGCCCTTTCTTATATAGATATGCCGAAGAAGTCCGCTGTCCGTGTTCTCGTCGTAGGGAGCTATCCCTCTTTTTTCGATATATGTCCTCACATACTCGCAGATGTCGGTAAACACCTCCGGCTGTAAAAGACAGCGGTCAGACGCTATCACCCTGTGCGACCTCGGGGCGAAAAAGCCGTATACAGGTCTGCCGTCCTGCATGGCGACGGGAAGCTGAGCCTTATTCCTGTAGCGATTTATCCTCTTGCAGCCGACTATTGGCTCCGGCTCGATTAAAAAGCCGCCGATTCTCCTAAAGGCGTCCCTGACGAAGCCCTCCTTAGCCCTAAGCTCAGCCTCGTAGCTTATATGCCTGAGCGCACAGCCGCCGCATTTGCTGTAAACCGGGCAGTCAGGCTCTATTCTGTCGCCGGACGGGGACAGCACCCTCTCCAGCCTTCCGTAGGCGTAGCTATTCATGAGCTTTACAATCCTTGCCTCTATGATATCCCCTGCCGCCGTCAGCGGGACGAAAACAGCCATGCCCTCCTCGGTGCGGCCGACGCCGTTTCCCTCCTGCGTATACCCGGTTATTTCAAGCCTTACAATGTCGTTTTTCTTCATTTTAGCTTCCCCTTGGTCCGTATTTAAATCCGCCTTAAAAGCCCCGCCCCTTGATGGACAAGCCGTACTCCGGCTCTGTGGCAAAGGGCGGGGTAATGTCCCGGCTATTTCCTGTCTTTATCCGATTCCGAGCCTAAAAGAAGCCCCATGGCGGTTTCCTTTCTCTTTAGGACGGTGTCAAAGCTCCTTATGTAATCAAGCGGGTACTTAGGGTTAAAGAACCTCTGTATCCCCTTGCCGGGGTCGGTCCCTGAGAGGATTTTAGTCGTCCCTCCAGCTCCGACTGCAACTATCGACTGAATCTCCTCCATGATATTGATGTTATAGATTCCCTCAAGCCCCGGTCTTGTCCAGCCGATGTTCTCCTGATTGCCCAGCTGATTTTTCTGTCTGTAAAGATAGTAGGGCTTGTACCCCTCCAGAAGCAGCCTCTGTGTGGCGTAGGCTATCATGCTCTCGGTCAGGCTGTCGTCGCCTATATCCCTGCTTGCCATCATGTCGGACGCCCTCTTGACCGAAAGAGCGTGAACGGTGATATTCTCCGGCGACAGCTCTATTATCCTGTCTACGGACTCCTTGAAGCCGCTGATGCTGTCTCCCGGGAGACCCGCAATCAAATCGACATTTATAGCCTTGAAGCCCACCGAGCGGGCAAGACTGTAGCTCTCAAAGAACTGAGCCGCCGTATGCCTTCTTCCTATCTGCAAAAGCACGCTGTCGTGGACGGTCTGCGGATTTACGCTTATCCTCCCGCCTCCGTTTTCCTTTATGACCATGAGCTTATCATAGGTCACGGTATCAGGACGCCCCGCCTCGACGGTATACTCCCTGACGCCTGAAAGGTCGAACGAGGAGGCTATAGTTTTCATAATCCTATCCAGCTGACCCGGCTCGAGCGAGGTCGGTGTTCCCCCGCCGAAGTAAACGGTGTCAAGCCTCGGCCCGCCGCCCCCTAACAGCCCTGAGGTGTAGGCTATCTCATCACAGAGCCTTTCAACATATTCCGGCATCAGCTTTTTAAAGCTCGAGACCGTCTGCGAGACAAAGGAGCAGTAGCTGCACCTGGTTGGGCAAAAGGGTATCGAGACATAAAGGCTGAAGGAGTCCTTCGGCATCCCGCTTACGGCGGCGTCCTGATTTACAGCCGTTTCGTAGCCTATTCTTACCTTCTCCTCGGTGACAAGGTACTCCTCGGTGAGCTTTTTTCTTATCCCATCAAAATCAAGCCCGGAGCCTCTTAGCTTGTTTATAAGCTTTACCGGCCTTACCCCGGTTAGGACTCCCCACTCCGGCCTTTTGCCGGTAAGCTCGGAAAGAACTCTGTACAAGAGCCTTCCCAGTCTGAACTCACAGCTTTTTTCAAGCTCGTCGGAGGATGAATCGAGCCTCTCGCCCGCCGTTTTTATCCTCCCGCCTATTCTCGCCGCCACGCTGATAAGCGTGCTCCGTCTGCCCTCCAGCCTTGTTATAAGACAGCAGTCAGAGCCATCCTCCGGGAGCGTACCCCCGCCGGAGTCCAAAAACAAAAAATTAAAGCTCTCGACCGGGAAAAACAGCTTGCAGACGCCCTCAAGCTCGTACTTAAAATCGTTGCCGGAGAATATAAGCGTAAGCCTTTTTTCGCTCATATTCACTCACCTCTCCCGGAGTCAAAAAGGCCGAAAAGGAAGGGGTTGCTTCTTAGCTCGTCGCTAAGAGTCGTAGCCTCGCCGTGACCGGGATAGACGGTATACTCCCCTCCCAGAGAGTAAAGCGACCTTATAGAATCGAAAATTCTGTAATACCCGCTCCAGCCGAAATCCCTGCCTATGCTTCCCTTAAAGAGGGTGTCCCCGGTGAAAAGGCTTTTCCCTATAAGAAAGCAGGCGGAGCCGGGAGTGTGCCCGGGAGAGGGTATCGTCCTGACGGTAAGCTCTCCCGCAGCTATTACCTCGTTGTCGGAAAACACGGCGGCGTCCGTCACCGGCTCAAAGGGAAGCCCCAGATAGTCTGCAAGGGAGTCCCTAGAGCTTTTTAGCATCCCTGAGTCCGCCCTTGAGATATAAACCGGGCAGCCGGTCCTTTTCTTTATCTCGTTGACCGCAAGGATATGGTCGATATGCCCGTGAGTCAAAAGCAGCGCCCTTATTTTCAAGCCTGACGCTAAATCAAGCAGTCTTTCAGGCTCGTCGGGTGCGTCGATAAGCACGGCGTCCCCGCCCAGGCTGACAATATAGCTGTTTGTCATGCAGAAGCCAAGGTCCCTTACCGGCTTTACTATAATATTATCCATTACTTTGCGCTCCTGTCAACTGATAGTATTCCCTTTACCTTTTTCAGCCTTGTAATTATTCCCTGAAGCTCGGCTGTCCCGGCAACGCTTATGGTAAGAAGTATGCTGGAGTTTCCGTTTTTAAGCACCCTGGCAGACGCCTCGTGGGTCATTATCCTAGCCTCCTGGAGGCTCTGCATTATGTCGGCAAGTATTCCGATTCTGTCATAGCCGACGACATCCAAAACCACCTTGTAGTAGCTGTTGGACGGCTCGTTGTCCCCTGCCCAGTGGACATCCACCCAGCGCTCCGGGCTGGAATCCTTCTGGCTAAGATAGTTTACGCAGTCCTTTTTGTGTATCGAAACTCCGTGCCCCCTTGTTATAAAGCCGATGATATCGTCCCCGGGGAGCGGCGAGCAGCACTGCGAGAGCTTGACAACGCAGTTGTCTATTCCGTCCACGATGATTCCAGAGCTTGCCCTCCTGTTGCTGTGATACGGCACCTCGGAAAACTGCGGCTCGCCCTCCGGCTGGAGGTATCTTTTGCTGTACTCCTCCTTTAGCCTGGGCATTATCTTGGAGAGGACGACTCCGCCGTAGCCTATCGAGGCGTAAAAATCGTCAAGAGTTTCACAGCTATGCCTTTTCATGTCAAGAGCCAGAAAGTCAGCCAGCTCGTTCTCGGGGATTCTTATTAGGTTCCTTCTGAACTCCCTTTCAAGCTCGTCCTTGCCCTCGACGATGTTTTCCTCACGCCTCTCCTTTTTAAACCATGACCTGATCTTCGACTTCGCCTCGTTGGTGTGGCAGATGTTGAGCCACGCCCTGTTGGGTCCGTGATTGGGGTCCTTGGAGGTTATAATCTCTATTATCTCGCCGGTTTTAATCTCGTAGTCAAGGGGGACAAGCTTTTTGTCAGCCTTGGCTCCCGTCATCCTGTGACCGACCTGAGTGTGTATGGCGTAGGCGAAATCTATAACCGTAGAGCCAAGGGGAAGGGATATGACATCGCCCTTTGGAGTCATCGCAAAGACATCCTCTGGGGCAAGGTCGTCCTTTATCGCTCTTACGATGTCCTCGACATCCTCAGACTCCTGCTGAGTGTCAAGTATCTGCCTTACCCAGTTGAGCCTGCTGTCGAGCTTGTATTTGCCCCTGACGCCCTCCTTATATTTCCAGTGAGCGGCGATTCCGTACTCGGCGGTGTGGTGCATCTCATAGGTGCGTATCTGCACCTCGAAGGGGATTCCCTCCCTGCCCATAACCGTGGTATGAAGGCTCTGGTACATATTCGATTTCGGGGTGGAGATATAGTCCTTGAATCTGTTGGGAATCGGCTGGAACATATCATGCACGACTCCAAGCACATAGTAGCACTCGGTCACGGTGTTTACAATCACCCTGACGGCGTACTTGTCGTATATCTCCTCGAACAGCCTCCCCTGCTCGTAGACCTTTTTGTATATTCCGTATGCGCTCTTTACCCTGCCCTCGATGGTCGGAACAGGGTCGAAATCCATCGCAAGACGCTTTCTAAGCCTCGACTTTATCAGCTCGATAAAATCCTCACGCTCCTGCTTGGATTTCTCCAAAAGCTGCTCAATCTCGTTGTAGGCGTAGGGGTCGAGATAGGAAAAGGCGGTGTCCTCAAGCTCCTCCTTCATCTTTGTGATTCCCAGCCTGTTTGCCAGGGGGACAAAGATGTTCATAGTTTCAAGCGACACGGCTCTTCTTTTCTGCTCGTTTCTGTAGCAAAGAGTCCGCATATTGTGCAGCCTGTCTGCAAGCTTGATTATTATAACCCTTATGTCCTTTGACATCGAGAGAAATATCTTTCTTATATTCTCAGCCTGCTGCTCCTCCCTTGAGTGAAGGGCTATCTGATTCAGCTTTGTAACGCCGTCGACAAGGTTGGCAACATCCTCCCCGAAGCTCTTTTTGAGGTCCTCCAGGGTGGTGTCGGTGTCCTCGACGACATCGTGCAGCAGAGCGGAGCAGATGGTGTCGGTATCCATTCCAAGCTCGACTAAAATCTGAGCCACCGCAATCGGATGGACTATATACGGCTCGCCGGACTCCCTTTTCTGGTCGGCGTGCTTTTTCTCTGCCAGCTCGTATGCCTTGGATATCTTGGCAGTGTTGTAGTTTTTCTCCGAATCCTTGATAATCGCCAAAAGCTCCTCAAAGGTTTTTGCGCTCTCAGCCATTTCCCCAGCCTCCCGAGTTAGTATTGGCGCCCTTGGCCTCAAGGCTTGAAATCCTTTTTCTAAGCCCCGAAATCGCCGGCGCACTCATTATATCAACCTTTTTATCCGTTTTGACAAGCTCTATCTTCGAGCCTGAGCCAAAGCCGCTCTCCCTTATCAAGCCAAGCTCCCTGAAGGAGTCGAGGGCGACGCTCAGCTTGAATGAGCTAATCCCCTTTCCTATCAGCCTGCCGTAGATAAGCTCCCTGCCGATAGGACATGACGCCGCCGCTACCGTCTTATAGATTTCAATCAGCTCCGACCTGTCCGGCAGTCCGTCTCTGAGCGCAGACGGCTCGCAGTCCTCGTTTCTAATATATGACTCGTAGGTATCGTAGGAGGAAAGATAGTCCTCCTGCTTGATTCCGTGGAGCCTATAGTCGCTCACGATAACCGACACCGAGCGCCTTCCCATATAGCTTTTTGCCTGGAGCCTTCCCATAAGGTCGATTAGGTCTCCCGGCACAAGGGCAAGCTCTGCGGTTTTTACCCTGAAGAGAAGAGCGCTGAGCCTCGCTCCGTCATACTCAAGCTCAAGCCTTGTATGCGCTCCCGACTTTAAGGGAGCGACCGAGGCTATCCTTGCTCCGTAAAAGGCGAAAAGAGGGACAGGATTTCCCTCTCCGAACGGCTCAAGGCGCTCAAGACCGTCTATATTTTCAGGGGTAAGCTCAGACCCTCTTATAAGCCTGTCGGCTGAAAGGGTGTATTTCGGCATGACATGGTGCCTAAGCCCTGCATACTCCTGAATCATCTCATCTAAACGCTCAAGGTCCTCCCCTCTTACGGTGAGTCCGCCGGCTTTTTCATGCCCTCCCCACTTTAAAAGTATGCCGCTGCAATAAGAAAAGCAATCGAATATGTTAAAGCCGCCAAAGCTCCTGGCAGAGCCTCTGTAAAGACCGTCGGAATCCGAGCTTAGAATAATCACCGGCTTTTCGCACAGCTCCATCACCTTTGCCGCCGCAATCCCTATCACTCCGTGATGCCAGCCCTCTCCGCTTATTACAAGCACTCTCTTTCTTGCAAGAGAAGGCTCGCCTTCCAGCCTTGAAAGTATTTCCCCGGTAATTTTATTCTCCGCCTCTTTGCGCTTTTCGTTGAGACGGCAAAGCTCCCTTGAAAGCTCTCCCGCCTCCTTCTGCTCGCAGGTCAGCATATCAAGCGCTGTCATGGCGGACCCAAACCTCCCAGCGGCGTTTATCCTTGGGGTTATGGAGAAGGCTGCCGTCTCCGAGGTGACAGACGAAGGCTCCACGCCGGACTCCTCCATAAGCGAGATTAGACCGCAGTTTTCGGTGTCCTTAAGAAGCGAAAGACCCTTTTTCACTATAGCTCTGTTCTCTCCGACAAGCGGCACGATGTCCGCAATGGTTCCAATCGCCACGATATCGCCGTACTGCTCGAAAACCATATCATAGCTTCCGCCCTCCAATGCGGCAAGGAGCTTTAGTGCAACTCCTGCGCCGCAAAGCTCCTTAAACTCCGACCTGCTCGACTCAAGGTGCGGATTTACCACCGCCTCCGCCATAGGGAGCCTGTCCGAGGGCTGGTGATGGTCGGTTATTACAAGCCTCATGCCAAGCTCGTATATATATTCAGCCTCCTCGTGAGCGGATATTCCGTTGTCCACCGTGACGATTAGCGACGCCTCGCTCTCGTGGATTTCCTCTATCGCACGGCGGTTAAGACCGTAGCCCTCGCTCCTTTCGGGGATATAGCAAAGGACCCGTCCTCCCATGTTCAAAAGGTAGTCATAAACTATCGCAGACGCCGTCACGCCGTCGCAGTCGTAATCTCCGTATACGCATATTACCTCCCCGTTATCTATAGCCTGATTGATGATATCCGCCGCCTTTTGCATATCCGGGAGCAAAAAGGGGTCCAAAAGCTCCCCGGGGTTTAAAAACTCCCCGAGGCTTGCAGCGTCGCCGTATCCTCTCGCCGCCATGACCGCAGAGCCGAGTCTGCCAAGACCCTCAGCCTCTGCGAGCTTATTTGCCGCTTCCTCCCGGGAGCGCAGAACAGTCCATCTTTTCATAAATTCCCCGCAGCCTCGTCCGTAAAATAATAATGCAGATAAATCAGCCTAAGAAGCCGCCAAGCCGCCAAAGCGAAAATCCCAGGCCCTAGACGGCTCCTGCAAAAAAAATCAAATTGATTATAGCATATTTTTCACTGCTTTTCAAGATGGAGCCTTCAAGAAAATAGCACCGGCAGGGATGCCGATGCTAAAAACCGATAGTAGTACGCCATGAGACAGCCTTATATCACCTTTTTTAGGAGATAATGCGTCCCGCCTCCAAAAAGAGGCTCCTACTATGCAGCAAAGCTTAAAAGCAGAGCAAAAGCATAGCAAAAGCATAGCAAAAGCATAGCAAAAGCATAGCTTAAAAGCAAAGCTTATGAAAGCTCGCTTCTTATCCTGTTTATAAGACGCCTTGTGAGCTGACTGGTGCCGCAGTCAGTCCTTTGCATTCCGATAAGGAATGTAAGCCCCGACTCCGGGGAGTTCGAGAAGTAGCAGCCGAGCCAGCCGTCCCAGCCGTACTCGCCCTTCTCGCAGAGCATATACGCCTGGCCCGGGTCTGTGCATACCCTCATGAGGTTGCCGTAGCTAAAGCCGGAAAGACTCCTCCAGCCCCTTGACAGCTCCTCGAGCTGCCAGGGCATCAGGCTGGGCGAGGTCATATACTCCACCGCACGCTTAGAGAGTATCCTTCTTCCCTTGTACTCGCCCTTGTTTAAAAGCATTAAGGCAAATTTCGCATAATCGTCCAGCGTGGAGACCAGCCCTGCTCCTCCCGACTCAAATGCCGGAGGCTTGTCCATAGCGTAGTTTATTCCGAGATGGTTTGCGTTCTGCGGAGCCGGGACCACCTGCCAGGCAGCGTAGTCGGTCATGTATATCCTTGCTAAGCGGTGCCTTTTCTCCTCGGGGACCCAAAAGCCGGTGTCAGACATTTCAAGAGGCTCGAAAAGCTCCTTTTTCAAAAACTCGCCGAAGCTCATCCCGCTAACCTGCTCGACAAGTGCGCCCAGAATGTCAGCCGAGGCTCCGTACATAAACCTGTCCCCGGGGCTGAAGCAAAGGTCGCACTCGCCTATTCTCCTTGAGAACTCGGCGGTGGTCATCGGATTGTCGGTGTTCATTCTGCCAATAAGCTCAGAAAATACGGCGGCAGACTGGAGCGGCGCCCCCTCTCCCCCGGGATAGGGTATGCCGGAGGTCATGTTCAAAAGGTCCTTGACGGTTATCTCCTGAGCCGTCTTGTGACGCTTGCCGTCGATTTGTGCATAGCCCTGTCCGAAGCCGGGCATAGACCAGCAAAGGCAGGTGCCGAGGTCCAAGGCTCCCCTGTCTACAAGCAGCATGACTGCGGCGGCGGTAATCGGCTTTGACATCGAGTAAAGCCGCATTATTGTGTCCCTGGAAAACGGGAGCCTGTTCTCCTTGTCCCTCCAGCCGTACTCATGGTACAAAAGCTCCTCTCCGTGCTTTAAAACAAGAATATTAGCGCCGGATGTAAATCTTCTGTCGTCTATCTCCTCACGGAAAATGGCATTTATATCCTCTATAAATCTTCTATCCCAGCCTTCGTTCATATATAAACCTCCTCAGCTTTTATATCCTTTATTATACATCCTTTTTTCCATGATGTCAAAGGTTGATTTATTCAGGACAAGGGTGTATAATAGCCTTAAAATACCAAAAATCAGGGCACGGTGATAATCTTGAAAAGCGTTTATATCTATACGGACGGCGCCTGCTCCGGCAACCCCGGCCCGGGAGGCTGGGGAGCTGTGCTTAAATACAAAGAGCACACAAGGGAGCTGTCAGGCGGCGAGAAGGATACAACAAACAACCGCATGGAGCTTACTGCTGCCATCAAGGCGCTCGAGGCTCTTAGGGAGCCATGCCAGGTGACTCTTAGCTCGGACTCAAAATATCTGTGCGACGGCATGACAAAGGGCTGGGCTGAGGGCTGGAAAAGGCGTGGCTGGAAAAAGGCCGACGGCTCTTTGGCGTTAAACCAGGATTTGTGGCAAAGGCTTTTAGAGCTTTGCTCCTATCACAGGGTGAGCTTTGTCTGGGTCAAGGGACACGCCGGGCATCCCGAAAACGAAAGGTGCGACGCCCTCGCAACCGGCTACTATAAGAATCTTTAAGGGTCGGGTCAGCCGGCGGTCAAGGTCCCGGTTAGCACTTGACAACTGGGGATTAAAGTATTACAATGTTGTTGCCGGGGAATCTGTAAAAAGCGGCTTTTGCGTCTTTTCCCGGCGTCAGAGGATATTAAACGGCTTCATTTATGCAATGAAAGGAAGTTCAATATAGTATGAATAGCACCGAAAAGAGGTTTGTTTATGCCGACAATGCGGCTACCACAAGAGTCTCTGAGGCTGCTCTTAATGCGGCGCTCCCCTATTTCAGGGAGAGCTACGGAAACGCCTCGAGCATCTATTCTCTTGGGATGAACGCCGCCAGGGCTGTTGTCAGCTCAAGGGCGAAGGTCGCAGAGGCAATAGGAGCAAAAAGCGGCGAGATTTACTTTACCTCGGGCGGGTCGGAGTCTGATAACTGGGCGATAAAGTGCGTGGCAGAGTCGGGAGCGGCTGTCGGGAAAAAGCATATAATCACCACCAATTTTGAGCATCATGCGGTGCTCCACACATGCCAGTACCTCGAGAAAAAGGGCTTTAGGGTGACATATCTGCCGGTGGATTCCATGGGACTTATCTCTCCAGAGCAGGTAAAAAACGCCATCTGTGAGGACACCTGCCTTGTCACCGTGATGTTTGCAAACAACGAGATAGGCACCATCCTTCCCATCCCGGAGATAGGAAAAATCTGCCGTGAGAAAAAAGTCCTTTTCCACACCGACGCCGTTCAGGCGGTTGGAAATGTCCCGATAGATGTAAGCAAGATGAACATAGACCTTCTTTCGCTGTCAGGGCACAAGCTCCACGCTCCCAAGGGCATAGGGGCGCTCTATATAAGAAGCGGCATTAAGATTTCAAATCTTATCCACGGCGGCGCTCAGGAAAGGACAAAGCGTGCAGGAACCGAGAATGTCCCCTCGATAGTGGCATTAGGAGTCGCCATTTCGGACGCTGTCAAAAGCATCGAGGAAAAGCAAAGGTCTGTATCCGAAAAAAGGGACAGGCTGATAAGCGAGCTTCTTAAAATCAGCGAGACAAGGCTCAACGGAGACCCCGAAAAAAGGCTTTGCGGAAATGTCAACATCTCGTTCAGGGGGATTGAGGGCGAAAGCCTCCTGCTGTCTCTGGATTTAGAGGGCATTGCGGCGTCATCAGGCTCCGCCTGCACCTCCGGCTCGCTAGACCCCTCTCATGTGCTTTTGGCAATAGGTCTCCCTCACGAGACGGCTCACGGCTCCCTCAGGCTCAGCATTAACGAGGAGACCTCCGACGAGGATATAGACTATATTATTGATACCGTCCCCAGGGTGGTAAAAAAGCTCCGCTCGATGAGCCCTCTGTGGGAGAGGATTTGCAGGGACGAAAAAATTGCGGACAGATAAACGGATTTTTAGAAAGGCTGATAAAGATGATTTACTCTGAAAAGGTTATGGAGCACTTCGCCAACCCGAGAAATGTCGGCGAGCTGCCGGATGCAAACGGAATCGGCGAGGTCGGAAACGCCAAGTGCGGGGATATAATGAAGATGTACCTTAAAATCGAGGACGGCATTGTAAAGGATGTAAAGTTCAAGACCTTCGGCTGCGGCGCCGCAGTCGCAACAAGCTCGATGGCAACCGAGTTGATAAAGGGCAAGCCGGTCGAGGAGGCTCTAAAGCTCACCAACAAGGCGGTCATAGAGGCTCTTGACGGTCTCCCGGCTGCAAAGCTCCACTGCTCCGTGCTGGCTGAGCAGGCTATAAAGGCAGCCATGGCGGACTATTACACAAGGCAGGGAATCGACCCGACTCCCTTTGTGGGCAGCTTCTCCAAGGAGTGCGACGCCTGCGGTCTAAACTGATGAATAAAAAGCTCCTTTTGGCTCTGAGCGGAGGGGTTGACAGCTCCGTCTCGGCGGAGCTTCTTATTAAAAGAGGGTATTTTGTCTCGGGAGTCGTAATGCTGATGTCGGACGGTCAGGAGAAAACCGCAGCTCTTGCCAGGGAGGCTTCAAGGCAGCTTGGAATAAGGCTTTACGAGCTTGATTTGCGAAAAGAGTTTAAGTCAACGATTATAGACTACTTTATAAGCGAGTATCTCGCCGGCAGGACGCCCAGCCCCTGCGTAAAATGCAATCCAGAGATAAAGTTCAAGCAGCTTCTTTCGCTCGCCGAGAGCGAGGGCTTTGATTATATCGCAACGGGTCACTACGCAAGGGTACAGCGCATTGGCAGGGCGTACAGGCTGGCTGTCGCAAGGGATTTGTCAAAAGACCAGTCGTATATGCTTGCCGGGCTTGACGGGAGCGTATTATCAAGGCTTGTGCTTCCCCTTGGGGAGCTTACAAAGAGCGAGGTAAGGGAGCTTGCAAAAAGTACCGGGCTGTCCTCCTGGGACGCTCCTGACAGTCAGGAAAACTGCTTTATCCCCTCCGGGGACTACAGGGAGTATATCTCACAGCACGCAAAAGCCTCCCCTCCAGGGGATATAATCTCGCCGGAGGGAAGCGTCTGCGGACGGCACAGC
This sequence comes from Ruminococcus sp. UBA1409, assembly GCA_002305045.1. Lineage (GTDB taxonomy): Bacteria > Bacillota > Clostridia > Oscillospirales > Ruminococcaceae > Faeciplasma > Faeciplasma avium. Next base: position 8,563 of record DBPX01000006.1, on the reverse strand, counting down.
GGCATTTACAGCTACACTATAGGTCAACGAAAGGGACTCGGCGTGGCTCTGGGGAGACCTGCCTTCGTCTCTAAAATAGACCCCGAAAATGCCCTTGTATATCTTTCCTATGATAAAAAGACGACGGACAGGGTGCGGCTTCAGTCCTTTAGGGAGTCATATCCCGGCGCTGTCAGCCAGGGCATGAGCTGCCTTTGCAGGCTGAGGTCTACAGGAAAACTGCTAAAGGCTAAGCTTTCTCTTTTGGAAGAGGGCGGTGCGGAGCTTTTGCTTGACAGTCCGACTCCGTCGGTTTCAAGCGGTCAGGCGGGCGTAGTGTACAGCGTCGACGACATACCCGCAGTGCTTGGAATGGGAACGGTTGAGGATATACAAAGCTGAGGATATATAAAAAATAGAGCCTATCGGATAAGCCCGGCAGGCTCTGTTTTCTTATAATACCTCAGCGAAGAAGCTCCTCCTGGGCGTTTACCGGCTCTCCTTCAATCTCGCAGGGGCGGTAGCTGCCGTCGGGATAGAGAATCCTTGCCTTTACATTGTCCTTTAGCATGATGTCAAGATAGCTTATAATGCTTTTCTTTATGTCAGGGTCGAGAACAGGCGCCGCTATTTCGACACGCTTGTCGGTATTTCTTGTCATCATGTCGGCAGAGGATATGTATATCCTCCTGTCGTCTCCTGTACCGAAGCAATAGATTCTTGAATGCTCCAAAAATCTTCCGACTATGCTCCTGACACTGAGATTATCGGTTCTTCCCTCAACTCCGGGGACAAGACAGCATATTCCTCTTACAATAAGCTCCACCCTGACTCCCGCTCTGCCGGCGTCGGCAAGCTTATCTATCAGCATCTTATCGGTAAGGCTGTTCATCTTTGCGACTATCAGCGCCTTTCTTCCCTGCTTGGCGGCTTCAATCTCACGGTCAATCTGCTCAATGAGGCCCCGCTTAAGCGTCTTGGGAGCTACAAGCAGCTGCTTATACTCGCAGTCGGTGTTGCATATGGCGATATTCCTGAAGAACAGAACAGCGTCCTCCCCTATCTCCCTGTTCGCAGTCAGGATATTCATGTCAGTATACTGCTTGCTGGTGGACTCGTTGTAGTTTCCCGTCCCGAGGTGGGTGATATACTCAAGGCTCTCGCCGTCAGACATGACTATCGAGATTATCTTTGAGTGTACCTTTAGGTTCTGCATTCCGTAGATGATGTCACAGCCAGCCTCCTGAAGGACGCTCGCCACATTGAGATTGTTCTCCTCGTCAAACCTTGCGCACAGCTCTATGACCACCGTGACCGACTTTCCGTTCTCGCTTGCCTTTTTTAAAGCCTCCACTATCCTAGACTGGCTTGCAAGGCGGTAGATGGTTATCTTTATGGACACCACCCTTGGGTCCTCAGCCGCCTCGTCAAGAAGGCTAAGAACAGGATTCATGCTGTCAAACGGGTATGAAAGAAAGACATCCTTTTTCCTTATAAGCTCTATCATCGAGGGAGCCGTCCTCACAGCGTCGGGCAGCTTCTGCCTAAGAGCGGGATATTTTAGCTTTCCTGCAAGCTCCGGCGTAAGATATGCTCCCAGCGAGAACATAAACTTATAATCGAAGTAGTGCTCTATCTTGAAGCAGCTCTTGGGCTTTAGCTTCATCAGCTTCATAAGGTAATCCTTGAGCCGCTGGCTGTTCCTGTCAACCTCCAGCCTGACGACTCCCAGCTTCTGCCTAAGCTCTATACGGCTCTTCATTATCTCGGAAAAGTCGTGCTCGACATCGGCGTCGTCTATTTGGGTATCGAAGTCGGCGTTTCTTGTCGCCCTGACCATCATCCTGCTCTTGACCTCGTAGCCTGTAAAGACGGTATGCCCGAACATCCTGACAAGAGCCTCGGTGGTGATAAGATTCACCTTCTTGCCCCTGCTAAGACGGTGGAGCCTGCTCGTCCCCGGACAGGCTGACATCACGCCTATCATTCTTCTGCCGTTCTTTTCAAGCTCGTATATCATGTAGCAGGTCTTGTTCTCAAACCTTATCATGGGATGCTTGGCGTCTAATACCATCGGAGAAAGAAGTGGAAGGATATTTGCAAGAAAATACTCCCAGCACTCCTCATGCTGAGCCTTTGTCAGCTTATCGCCGCTTAAAAGCCTTATTCCTGCTGCGCTCAGCTCCCTTTTAAGCTCCTTGAAAACCTCCGCAGACCTAGCGTACAGCCTCCTTACGGCAAGAAGTATGCCGTCTATCTGCTGGGACGCCGTAAGCCCCGTCTTGTTCTCCCTGTCGTCGGGATCTATTCTTCCCTCGTTGTAAAGGCTCCCCACCCTTACCATGAAGAACTCGTCCAGATTAGACTGGAATATGGAAAGAAACTTGCATCTTTCAAGAAGCGGATTTGTCCTGTCAAGAGCCTGATCTAGCACCCTCTCGTTGAAAAGCAGCCAGGAATACTCCCTGTTCATATACTCCTTTTTTATAAATCTGGTTATATTCCGTGAGAGCTTTTTTGTCTGCGAAGAGCCTTTTTGTGCGGTCTTAGTCTTACTGTCCATCACTTGAAACCTCGCCGTCCTTATCCTTTTGAGCGTTGTCGTCATATGAGAACCGATAGCTCTCGCCTGATACGGAGTCCTCAAGAATCAGCCTCATATACCCCTCCTTGACGCCGTAATCGCTGACCTTGACGCAGGATACCTGGAATCTTTTTAGAAGCGTCCTCAGAACAACCATGGCGGTGCCTATGGTGTGAAGCTTGTCGGGGGCGTTTTTTATAACAATCATCGAGCGCTTCGAGCCGTCAAACAGGTGCTTTGACAGCTTTCTGAAGCCCTCCGGCTCCATCACCTTGTCCGCCTTGTCGACAATCGGGATGTCCTCATAGTCGCAGTAGACATCGTATATCGACTGGGTTATCGAGCCTGACAGAACGGCGGTCTTATATTTTCCCGCCTTGGGAATGTCCATCGCCTTGAGCTTTTTCTTTAGGTAGTTTTTAATCTCGTCCGCCTCTTTTTTGGTGGGATAGATTCTTTTTACGAACTTTCTTGTTAAGTCGTCAAGCCCGAAGTCAAGGCAGATTACAGACTCCTCCTTGCCGTTGAAGTCAAACAGCTCGATGCTGGAGCCGCCGAGGTCGATTATCACCGGCGAGTCGTACTCCCTTGCGCTGCGGTTGGCTGCGGCATCACAAAGAGCCTCGGTCTCCGCCTCGATAAGGTTGATTTCCATGCCGGTTCTTGCCTTGACCTCGTTTCTTACACGGCTTAGATTCTTTATCGACCTGAGCGAATCTGTGGCTATGAGCCAGGCAAGGTCGACTCCTACGGAATAGCACCTGCTCTTAGCCTCTAAAATCAGCTCGACAAGACGCTCTATGCCCCTGGAGGAGAGCTTGCCGTCGTCTATATAATTTCTTACGCTCATGGTCTGACGCTCTCTTAGGATGAGCTGGTCGGGATTGTCCAAAAACACGGCGGAGGAAACTCCGCTGGAGCTGATGCTTATTACAGAATATTTCATATCATGCACTCTCATTCCTCGTCGCCAAAGCAGATTCCTATGCTCCTGGCGGCGGCAATAGCCTGGTCGTTTTTAGATACAAACTTTGTCTTTCCGGCGATATCAGGCAGGGCGTTGTAGGTTATCTGGCCGTTTCTTACGGCGGCAGTAACTCCGAACCTGCCCTCCTTGCAAAGAGCTGCGGCATAGCTTCCTAGCCTTGTGGACAAAAGCCTATCGTACGCCGAGGGGCTTCCTCCCCTCTGGATATGCCCGGGGACTATCACCCTTGTCTCCACCCCTAGGGTCTCGTTCACCCACTGGGCAAGATGGTTGGTGACGGTCGCCTCCCCTCTTTCCTTTCTTGCAAAGCTCCTGTCCTTTTTCTTCATGTCAGCCTCGCTTTTCAGGACGGCGCCCTCCGCAATGGCGACTATGTTGAAGGACTTTCCGGCGTCAAGACGCTTTTTAAGACCCTTTGCGACAGCCTCCAGAGTAAAGGGAATCTCCGGCAGGATTATCATATCCGCTCCGCCGGCTATTCCTGCTCCCAGAGTCAGCCAGCCGACCTTGTTGCCCATGATTTCGATAAACATCGTCCTGCCGTGGCTTGCAGCGGTTGTGTGGATTCTGTCTATGCACTCCGTCGCAATATCCAAGGCGGAATGGAAGCCAAAGGTGACATCCGTCCCGAAAATGTCGTTATCTATAGTCTTTGGGAGTCCGATGACCCGGCAGCCCTCGGAGTACAGCAGAGCGGCGGTCTTATGCGTTCCCGCTCCGCCAAGCGTGAAGATGCAGTCAAAGCCGAACTTCTTGTAGTTATCCACCATCCTTGAGAGCTTGGTGGAGCCGTTTTCCTCCACCGTCATCATCTTAAAGGGCTGACGGATGGTGCCCAAAATGGTCCCCCCGAGGTTAAGTATCCCCGAAAAATCCTCCTGCTTCATCCTCCTGTATACGCCGTTTATAAGACCGGTGTAGCCGTCGCTTATGCCATATACCTCAGCGTCCGGCATGTTTAAAAAGATATACTTGCCTATCGCCCTTATGACCGCATTCAGTCCCGGGCAGTCCCCGCCGCTTGTCAAAATGCCTATCTTCATATTCTCCATCCCTTCCTTATAATCCGGCAGCCTGCCGCAGGGTCCCAAAGAGCCTGTCCCCAAGGAAAAGCCGGGACAGCCCTTGCAGTCAAGCCTTTTTCTATACGAAAGCCTATAAATATGGTTATATATAATCTTACCAAATTATATTCAAATTTTCAACACCCTCTTGTAAATATTATGTTAATTTTATGTTAAGGCAAATTGCATTAAAACGAAAATAGAATTAATCTAAATTTTTCAAACACTTTTTTGGCAAAGTACTTGCAAATAATTAATAATTAGTGTAGAATAATAGGTGCATAAAGGCGTAATGCGCTTCTTGGCATCCGCTTTGAGCGTATTTATATCAATATTGGAGGTTTTAAAAATGTCAGTAAAAGTTGCTATTAACGGATTCGGCAGAATCGGCCGCCTTGCCTTCAGGCAGATGTTCGGCGCAGAGGGCTACGAGATTGTCGCTATCAACGACCTCACCAAGCCTGAGATGCTCGCTCACCTTCTCAAGTACGACACCGCTCAGGGCGGCTACTGCGGAAAGATTGGCGAGAACGCTCACACCGTAGACTGCAAGCCGGCTGTTTATGCCGAGGACGGCAAGACTGTCGTAACTCCCGGCGCAATCATTGTTGACGGCAAGGAGATAACAATCTACGCTATGCCCAAGGCTTCCGACCTTCCCTGGGGCGAGCTTGGAGTCGATGTAGTTCTGGAGTGCACCGGCTTCTACTGCTCTAAGGCAAAGAGCCAGGCGCATATCGACGCCGGCGCAAAGAAGGTAGTTATTTCCGCTCCTGCCGGAAACGACCTTCCCACCATCGTTTACAGCGTAAATGAGAACACCCTCACCAAGGAGGATACCATCATCTCCGCCGCATCCTGCACCACCAACTGCCTCGCTCCCATGGCTAAGGCTCTTAACGACTACGCTCCCATCCAGAGCGGAATCATGGCTACCATCCACGCCTACACCGGCGACCAGATGATTCTTGACGGTCCTCACCGCAAGGGCGACCTCAGAAGAGCTAGAGCAGGTGCCGCTAACATCGTTCCTAACTCTACCGGCGCCGCCAAGGCAATCGGTCTTGTTATCCCCGAGCTTAACGGCAAGCTTATCGGCTCCGCTCAGAGAGTACCCGTAACCACCGGCTCCACCACCATCCTCACCGCTGTTGTAAAGGGCAGTGACATCACCAAGGAGGGCATCAACGCCGCTATGAAGGCTGCCGCCTCCGAGTCCTACGGCTACAACGAGGATCCTATCGTTTCCTCCGATGTCGTCGGCATGAGATACGGCTCCCTCTTCGACGCTACCCAGACCATGGTAACCAAGATTACCGACGACCTCTATGAGGTTCAGGTAGTTTCCTGGTACGACAACGAGAACTCCTACACCAGCCAGATGGTCAGAACCATCAAGTACTTCGCAGAGCTTTAATCCTGCGGCTTAGGCAGCTATCTTCGGGGCTTCACCCGGGAATATGAAATAAGACCCGCTTCCCTAAGGGAGGCGGGTTTTTGCATACTAGCTTTCTGACAGAAGCATTTTTGTTATTTGAATACAGTCCTTCTTTCAGACATTGAATCTGAACAGGACTACATCGCCGTCCCTCATGACATACTCCTTGCCCTCGGAGCGGACCAGTCCCTTTTCCTTTGCGGCGGTCATCGAGCCGCAGGACTCGAGGTCTGAAAACGCCACGACCTCCGCTCTTATGAAGCCTCTTTCAAAGTCGGAGTGAATCTTTCCGGCTGCCTGGGGAGCCTTTGTGCCGTCCTTAATCGTCCAGGCACGGCACTCGTCCTTTCCTGCGGTCAGGAAGGAAATCAGTCCAAGCAGCGAATAGCCCTCCTTTATAACCCTGTCAAGACCTGAGACCTCAAGCCCGAGATCGGCAAGAAACAGCCTTTTGTCCTCGTCGGACATCTCGGCAAGCTCCGCCTCAAGCTGGGCGCAGATGGGCAGCACCGCAGAGCCCTCCCCGGCGGCTATCTCCTTAACAGAGAGGAAGTTTTTGTTGGTCTCTATATTGTTCCTGAAATCGTCGTCCGAGAGGTTTGCGGCATATATGACCGGCTTCATAGAAAGAAGCGGAGTGGATTTTATAAGCTCTTTCTCATCCTCGGTAAAGGGATAGCTCCTTGCCGGTCTGCCGTTTGCAAGATGCTCCAAAAGAGCCTCTGTCATATCTATATCCGCCTGATGCTTCTTGTCTCCCTTTAAGGCCTTTTTTGCCCTGTCCAGCCGCCTCTCGAGCAGCTCGATGTCGGCAAGAATAAGCTCAAGGTCTATAGTCTCGATATCCCTTGCGGGGTCTACGCTTCCCTCTACATGGATGATATCGTCCGACTCGAAGCAGCGAACGACATGGATAATGGCGTCGCACTCACGGATATTTGCCAAAAACTTGTTTCCAAGACCCTCGCCCTTGGAGGCTCCCTTTACAAGACCGGCGATGTCCACAAATTCAAGGGTTGCAGGGGTGAATTTGTTGGGCCTGTACATCTCGGCGAGCTTATCAAGCCGCTCGTCAGGCACGGATACCACGCCGACATTCGGCTCTATAGTGCAAAAGGGATAGTTTGCAGACTCCGCTCCGGCGTTTGTCAGAGCGTTAAACAAGGTGCTCTTTCCTACATTAGGAAGCCCCACCATACCAAGCTTCATCTTTATTCCTCCAAAACTCAATATCCGCCGACGATAAGACGGTATATGACATACACCCAGCTCATCAGTCCGTGAATTATCGCCCAGATAATCGAATGGTTTACGCTAAAGGATATAATCATCGCAAGGCAGGAGCCCATCGTGATTCCGGCAGCCGCCGCAGTCGACCCTTTATTCATCGAATAATACCTCCGTATTGCTATCTGTAATCCACAAAGCCGACCTTCCTGGACGCCTTTGTAACTATCTTATTAGAAATCCTGAACGCCCTCTGAGCGCCGTCGGTATAGCACTCCTTTAGGTACGCCTTGTCTCCCATAAGCCTCTTGAACTCCGACCTGACCGGCTCTAAATAGTCAGAAACCGCCTCGCCGACGGCAAGCTTGAACTCGCCGTAGCCGCAGCCGGAGAACTCGGACTCTATTGCGGAAAAGTCCTTGCCGGTGACGCAGGAGTATATCGTCATGAGATTATTTATTCCGTCCTTGCCCTCGGCAAACCTTATCTCGGAGTCGCTGTCGGTAACTGCACGCTTGAACTTTCTCAGAATGGTGTCCTTGTCATCAAGTATATAGACGCAGGCGTTTGGATTATCGTCAGACTTCGACATCTTCTTTGTGGGGTCCTGAAGGCTCTTTATACTCGCTCCAGCCGCTCCGAAATAGCCGTCCGGGATTACAAAGGTGTCCCCAAAGCGCTGGTTAAACCTCACGGCGATATTTCTTGCCAGCTCAAGATGCTGCTTCTGGTCCTTTCCGATAGGAACGAGGTCGGCGTTGTACACCAAAATATCCGCCGCCATCAGAACGGGATAGGTGAAAAGCCCGGTATTTATATCGTCGGGGTGCTTTTTGGCCTTGTCCTTGAACTGGGTCATGCGGGTCAGCTCGCCGAACTGGGTGGCACAGGCAAGAATCCAGTTGAGCTGGGCGTGGCTGGGATTATGGCTCTGGATGAAAACTATAGACTTTTTAGGGTCAATTCCGCAGGAAAGAAGAAGAGCGTAGGACTCTATGGTCTGCTGGCGGAACTTCACCGGGTCACGCTTGACCGTCAGGGCGTGCATATCCACTATCGAATAGATGCAGTCGTACTCGTCCTGAAGCGGACCCCAGTTTCTTATCGCCCCGAGATAGTTTCCCAGGGTGAAAACGCCTGTCGGCTGGATTCCTGAAAATACCCTCTTTTTAGCCCTCTCCGGCTGCGAAATATCGGTCATTGCAATTCTCTCCTTATAAAATATTAACAGATTGTAATATGTCGGCAGGGGGACGGTCAAAAAATAAGACCCTGCCCCAAAA
>DBPX01000017.1 GCA_002305045.1 Ruminococcus sp. UBA1409 | reverse complement strand
GTTTTTATGAGATTACAGGCATCCGTCCGAAGCTGAGCAGAGCCAATGCGGAGAACTGGTACGGTTATACCTCAGACGGCTACAAGCGCAGCCAGACACCTGTTCAAGGCGCTGTTATTTGCTGGCGTAAAGGACAAGCGGGCAACGCTGCAGACGGTGCTGGTCATGTGGCTATCGTTGAAGAGGTTAAGAGCAACGGCGATGTGGTGACATCCAACAGTGCCTATGGCGGTACACGCTTCTATATGAAGACGATGACTAAGGCGAGCGGATATTATCTTGGCAGCGCATACACCTTCCAAGGTTTTATTCTGCCACCCGGTACTACAGCAAGCGCATGTGGTGCTGATACTGCCCCATTTCAGCCTTCTGCAAATTCTGTTAAAAAGGGTGATGAAGTTAAAATCGCTGCTAATGCGACTTATTATAATGGCAAAACAATTCCTACTTGGGTTAAAAACAAGACTTGGATTGTAAGCGGGGTCAGTGGAGACAGAGCGGTTATCAATAAGTCTGCAGATGGAAAGAACGCTATCAACAGCCCTGTCAATACCAAGTATCTGACGGTTGCTAAAGCTGTTTCTGCGGAAACAGTGTTCGAGCCTTATAGGATTAAAGTTAATGCCGATGCTCTTAACATCCGTAAGGGCGCAGGCACCAACTATGCTATTGCCGGCACAATCAAAAACAAAGGGGTTTATACCATTGTTGCCGAGTCTGACGGTAAGGGGGCAAGTAAGTGGGGCAAGCTCAAGTCCGGCGTGGGCTGGATCTCACTTGATTACGCCGATAAGGTCTAACGGCCTGTCGAGAAAATGATATGGAGGTATGAATATGGATTGGATGGAAATTTTGAAGCTCATCGCTGCTATCGCTTCCGGTTTGGCAGCAGCTATCCCTCTGGCCATTCAGCTTGTCAAATATGTAAAGCAGGCCGTAAAGGAGCGTAACTGGAATATTGTGTTAAAGAAGGTCATAGAGCTTATGGAGACTGCTTAGACCAAGTTTGAGGAGGGTGCAGAGCGTAAGGAATGGGTTCTGGCAATGCTCAAGGCTGGCTCAGATGGCATCAATTACGATATTGATTATGACGCAATCGCAGAAATGATCGACCGTCTGTGTGACATGAGCAAGGTTATCAATCCTGCCGTTCCTGCTGCAGAAAAAGCGGGTGAGTAAGGCTTATGATTGGGTACCTTGAATATTTGGATGCGCCAGTAAAGGTTGGTCTTGTTATCATCGGGTGCTTCCTTGTGATGCAAATCATTGGCGAGTTTCTTGAATTCAAGGGTAAGGTCGTGCCGGAGGTTCTTAAGGTTCGTAAGTTCTTCTCCCGAAGAAAGCAGGAAAAGAATGAAACAGCCCAAACGCTGAGAGAGGTTAAGCTGCTCCTCAGCGAAGTCAATGCTCATTACTCAGAAGACAACATTACAAAGCGAAACAGTTGGATGAACTGGGTAAATGAGCGTGCAGTAGTATATGACAATTCAATCGTAGACATCACAAAGAATTTGGCAGATGTAACGCAGGCTCTGAAGGACAATACAAAGCTGACCGAGGAGATATTCATCCAAAGCAGCAGAGACCGCATTATTGCGTTCTCCACCAAAGTCGCTGACGAAAATGCACTTGTATCAATGGAAGAGTTCAACAGAATCTTTAAGATATATAATGATTATGAGAATTATCTCCACGATCACAATCTGACAAATGGTGAGGTCGAAATTGCACACCGGATTATCGAAGAAGCCTATGAGCTTCGGTTGAAGACTCGCTCTTTTACCGAATATATCAGAGGCTATATCACCGGTGAATAATCAAAGCGTTCGGATATTTGTGGGTGAAATGTTCGTTGACAATGATTACATTCCAACAACTTTGGGGCTGGTCGAATATCAGCCCTTTTACTTAAGATGAGAGCTATCACTTCGTGTGGTATGCTCTCATTTTTTTGCGCGAGTTAAGAGAAAAAAGAAAGGGCGGGAATGAGAGATATACTCCCAAACCCGCCCTAACTTGTTTGTAAAGTTTTGCAGTAATACGTTTGATCTGTATGCTTATAGCAATGTCGTTCTTGCGGCACTCTTATAAACAGGCAGATTTTTAGGTAAAAGAAAAACACCATTGTCGAAACAACAGTGTCTTTCAGTACATATCATGGTGTGCTCGTCAATTCAAAAGTGGTAAAAAGGTGGTAAAACTAACCCTGCAAACCTTGAAAACCGCGTGATTACGGGCTTTTTTGGTCTAACGACTTCATTGTGGGGAACAAAAGGACATCCCTTATTGCAGACTGGTTTGTGAAGAGCATGACCATTCTGTCGATTCCGAAGCCTATGCCGCCTGTGGGGGGCATGCCTATCTCGAGGGCGTGGATGAAGTCCTCATCGATGGAGTTTGCCTCCTCGTCGCCAAGGCGCAGAAGCTCCTCCTGGCGGACAAATCTCTCACGCTGGTCTATCGGGTCGTTCAGCTCGCTGTAGGCGTTGCACATCTCGCCGCAGTTTATAAACATCTCGAAGCGCTCTACATAGTCGGGATTGTCCGGCTTGCGCTTTGTGAGCGGGCTGATTTCTATGGGATGGTCGGTTATGAAGGTGGGCTGAATAAGGTGCTTTTCGACATACTCCTCAAACATCAGGTTGAGGATATCTCCCTTTCTGTGCCTTGCCTTGGTGTACTCAAGATGGTGCTCGTCGGCGATTTTATACGCCTGCTCGTCGGTTGTTACCCCGTTCCAGTCGACTCCTGAGTATTTCTTGACGGCCTCCACCATGGTCATACGCAAAAACGGCTTCTCAAGGTCGATTATATGCTCGCCGCAGGGAATCTGGAGGGTGCCCAGGACCTCGCCTGCGACATGGCGGTACATACTCTCGGTCAGCTCCATCATGCCGTGATAGTCTGTATACGCCTGATATACCTCCATCATCGTGAACTCCGGGTTATGCCTTGTGTCAAGGCCCTCGTTGCGGAACACCCTGCCTATCTCGTAGACACGGTCGAGTCCGCCGACAATAAGCCTCTTTAGGTGAAGCTCAAGGGATATTCTGAGCCTTACATCCTCGTTAAGAGCATTATAGTGAGTCTCAAAGGGGCGGGCGGAGGCTCCTCCTGCGTTCTGGACCAGCATAGGAGTCTCGACCTCGATAAAGCCCCTTGAATCAAGGAAGCGCCTTATCGAGCTGATTATTTTGGACCTGTTTATAAAGGTAGCCCTGACCTCGGGATTTACTATGAGGTCGGTGTATCTCTGACGGTATCTTGTGTCCCTGTCCTTAAGACCGTGCCACTTTTCTGGCAGGGGGCTTAAGGACTTTGAAAGAAGGGTTATATTCTTGGCGTGGAGCGAGACCTCTCCCCTTCTTGTGCGAAAGACAAAGCCCTCCACGCCGACGATATCGCCTATGTCCCACTTTTTGAAGCGGCTGTAGCACTCCTCGCCGACATCGTTTATCCTGACATAGCACTGAATACGCCCGCTCATGTCCTGGACGGTTATGAAGCATGCCTTGCCCATATCCCTCCAGCCGACGATTCGCCCGGCTATTCTGTGAAGCTTCTCCTTTATCCTGTCAAGAGCCTCTGCGAGCCTTTGCTCATCCTCTCCGCACTCATTTTTAGCCTGGCTTTCCATTCGCTCATAATCCGCTTTAAGGCTGCTGGTGGATATGCTAAGGTCATAGCTTGTTATTTTAAAGGGGTCGCAGCCCTCCGCCCTGAGAGCCTCAAGCTTGTCAAGGCGTATTTTCCTCAGGGAGCCAAGCTCCTTTTCGGAAGCATCCTCACGGGAGGATAAAATCTGTTCCTCTGACACCGGCGTTTTCCGTCCTTTCAAATTATCTTATAAAGTAAAGAGGCTGCAAAGCCCAAGACCCACAGCCTCATGCTATCTATCTGTCTATATTCAGCACCTCGAACTTAAAGGTCCCGGCGGGCGCCTCGACCTCAAAGACATCGCCGACATGCTTTTTTAGGCACGCTCTGCCTATGGGCGACTCGTCCGAAATCTTGTTGCTGTCAGGGTCGGACTCGGTGGAGCCTACTATCTGGTACTCCACTATATCGTCAAGGTCAAAATCCTTGAGCTTTACAAAGGAGCCGATCCCCACCTCGTTCAGGGAGACGCTTCCGTCGTCGACTATGACGGCGTTAGCTATTACCGCCTCGAGGTCGGCAATCTGAGCCTCCAGCATGCCCTGCTCGTTTTTGGCCTCGTCGTACTCTGCGTTCTCGGAGAGGTCGCCGTAGGAGCGAGCCTCCTTGAGCTTCTCAGCTATCTCCTTGCGCCTTATCGTCACAAGATACTCAAGCTCCTCCTGAATCTTGTGAAAGCCCTCTCTTGACATTGTGGTTGATTTTATTGCCATTACCTTTTCCCTCCGAAAAATACTCCCGGCGCTAAAATAAGCCTTCTCCTGCGCCGCCTTAATAAGCTATTATAACCCTTTTTTGACCCACTGTCAAGCAGCGAGGCTCTTTAATCAGCCTTTTGCAGTTAGAGCGTGGTGGTCGCCCTTTCATAGTCGTAGCCACGGTCTGGCGTCAGACTGCTTTTTTTAAGCTCGGCGTAGACAAGGGCGTTTCTTCCAAGCGTAAGGCTGACGCTCAGCTCGCCGTCCGCAGCTATCCGTGAGGAGCCTATCAGCGGCCTTGCAGCCTCACGAAGAAGGCTAAGCTCGCTATCAGAAAGGCTTGACGGCTCTCCCATGTCGTGCCACAGCTTTAAGGGATTGCAGCAGCTCTCGTCTACGGTGCTGGTGACAAGGCTATACTCCCCGCTTCCAGGAAGCAAAAGCCTAAGAGTAAGCTCCTTATTCTCTCCCTTAGGGCAGATGTTCCAGCAGCAGATTTTATAGCCCTCCTCGGTTTTCATGACTATAGCGTCGTCGTCCTTATACATACACTCGCCGTCAAGCTGCTTGAAGAACTTGAAGGCGTAGAAGGTGGGCTTTGGTATGCAGCCGTTTGCCACCATGCCGAAGCCTCCGTGGAAGGGGGTGAAGGGCACTCCCTGCTCCTCGAAGATGTCGCCGAAGGTCCAGTAGGAATAGGACTCGTTGACATCCCCAAGCCTTGAAAGCTGCCGCCCCAGATAGGCTGCGTTGAGGTTTGTGTCGTGAATCGGGCAGTTGGGGATGTAGGAGGTGTTAAACTCTGTTATATGTATGGGAAGCCCCCTGTACTCGGGGAAGCTGTCTATTATGTCACGGGTGGTTTTAAGATTTTCAAACCCAGCCTCCGACTCCATAAGCTTAGCGTAGCCGTAGTGACCGCTATGCTCGGGAAGCTCGGTGGTGTAGTGATGCCTTGTCACGAAGTCGATTTTTAGACCCTCGCTGCGGCAGAAGCTCATAAACTCGGATATCCACTCCTCGTCCCTGACGCCGCATATCGCCGGTCCTCCGACCTTAAACCTTGAATCAAGAGCCTTTATCGCCAAAAAGCTCTCCTTGAAGAGCTTAAAATACTCCTTCATGTCCGCCCTGTACCAGAATCCGGGCAGGTTAGGCTCGTTCCAGACCTCTATCGGGTACTCGTAAGCCTCCTCGCCGCACCTTTGAACAAGGTGGGAAAGCGTCGCCCTGACAAGCCGGCACCACTCCTCATAGCTCTTAGGAGGGGTGGTGTTGCCCTTCCAGTAAAAGATTGTCTGCTCCCCGGACGCAAGCCTTTTGGGCATAAAGCCAAGCTCGATAAACGGGCGGAGTCCAAGCTCCCTATAGCTGTCCATAACAAGGTCCAGATATGTAAAGTTGTACTCGACATGACAGGGGCTGTCCGGGTTTCTGGGGTCCTCCCTGTACTCCTGATATATAGCCATATCGTCGCAGAAAAGGCCGTGTCCCCTTATATGCTTAAAGCCTATCTCCTTCTGAACCAGCTTTAGCTGCTCGTAATACTCCTTTTGAAGGGCAAGACCCATCCTTCCCGTGCCGACGCAGAAGTCCACCCTATTGTTAAACACCGCTCTGTCGTTTTCGGATATTTTAATACTTCTTTCCATGCTGACCTCCAAAATGGACTTATGGGGCGGGCAGAAGGAGCCTGCCGGCTGCTCCCGCCTTTGCTAGACGGGGTATCAGAGTCCCCCTGCCCGCTCTAAGAGGATTTTAACATATCTGCGGGTGCTTGTAAATAGCCGCCGGGGAATTTTATTAATATTTTCAGCCTGCCCGGCTTTATACGACAGCTAAGATAATACAGTATATCACGCCGTATACAGCGCTCGCCGCCGTGCCGTAAAGGATTACGGGTCCCGCTATAGAAAACACCCTCGCTCCGACTCCCAATACCCAGCCCTCGGTGCGAAACTCTATCGCCGGAGAGGCCACGGCGTTCGCAAAGCCGGTTATCGGGACAAGCGTCCCGGCCCCGCCGTGCTTGGCTATTGCGGGATATATCCCCAGCCCGGTCAAAAGCACGCTAAGAGCTATAAGAACAAGCGAGGTCGAGGCTCCTGCGTCCTTTTTGTCAAGTCCCAGGGAGGAAAAAAGCTCTAAAAGGGTCTGCCCTATTAAGGATATGGTTCCTCCCACCAAAAACGCCTTGGAGGTGTCCAAAAGAGCCTTGGAGCCTCTGGAGGCGTCCTTTGAAAGCTCCTTATACTGAGTGTTTGAAAGCTTCATCTTCTCTCTCCTTCCTAAAAAAGCTCACAACGCTAGAATATCCCGCAGAGCAGGCAATATACTAGGGAAAAGGCTTTTTTGAGGCGGCGGCCTCCGGCAGGATATTGACATCAAAGGCCTCCGGGGGTATACTTATAGCATCAGGCGATATTCCAATAACTAAACGGAGATTTATGCTATGGCGGATAACGATAGAAAAAACGAGGGTCTTATCCCTAAGGAGGACCTTGAATACGAAAAGGAGCTTCTTGAAAAGGAGCAGCTTGAGCAAAAAATGCTTTATCAGAGGGAGCTTGAAAGAGCCGCCCGTGAAAAGGCGGACAGGGAGCGCCATGAGAGGGAGCTAAGGCAGCAGAAGGTCGAGCTTGTAAAGCTGAAGCAGGGAGTGATCGAAAGCTCGGAGACGATAAAGGAGGAGCCTAAGGAGGATATTAAGCTCTCCCCCGGAAAAAGGCTTGCGGAGTTTTGGTACAGGTCAAAGTGGATAGTTATAGTCTGCGTCTTTACCGCTTTGGTATTCGGCTACATCGTCTACGACACCGCAACACGCACCGACTACGACCTCACCGTGCTTGTCGTTATGGACAATCAGTCCCTTTACGCAAGGACTCCTGAGCTTACAGCCTTCCTGGAGGAATACTGCGACGACATAAACGGAGACGGCGAGGTAAATGTCCTCGTTTACAACATCTCGACAAACTACTCCGACCCGACGACCGTGACCTCCTCCCAGGCACAGCTTATGACTCAGCTTCAGCTCGGCGAGAATATGCTTATAATCTCGGACGGCACCACCGATTTCGAGGTGCACGACTTCACCGGCGAGCTTGAGGGCGAGTGCGTCACGGCTCTCGGGATAAGGCTAAATTGCAGTCTCACAAGGGATAAGCTCAAGTGGCAGCAGATGCCCGACGAGCTGTATATCGGCATAAGAGAGCCTGCTAGGCTTCTTTCCACCTCCTATGAGGAGATGTCCCAAAACTACGAAAACGCCCTTCCCACCTACCTCAGAATCTACGAGGCTATAGCCTCCAGCGAAAAATAAAAAAATTTTTTCAAAAAGGGGTTGACAAGCAGGATTTTCCGTTGTATAATGTCAGAGTCGCCTGTCGAGGCGTCCTGATACGGAAGCTTAGCTCAGCTGGGAGAGCATCTGCCTTACAAGCAGAGGGTCATAGGTTCGAGCCCTATAGTTTCCACCATCGCCTCTGTGCTTCCCACGGAGGACGGTTTGGCCCGGTAGTTCAGTTGGTTAGAACGCTAGCCTGTCACGCTAGAGGTCGTCAGATCGAGCCTGATTCGGGTCGCCATTTGCCTCTGTAGCTCAGTCG
>DBPX01000013.1 GCA_002305045.1 Ruminococcus sp. UBA1409 | reverse complement strand
GTTGGTTTTTTTAGTATTACCCCCCTTTTTCGCTTGCGTGTATGGGTAGTTTGACGGATTTTCGGCTTTTTATTCCCTATAATATTACAGCAGGAGGCTTTAAGTTCCATAAAAATACAGGTATTCCCCGGCGATTTAGTGTAATGCTATTAAAAACCTTGAAAGGATGATTTTAATGCTAAGGCAGAAGCTAGGCTCCAAGGGAGCCACCTTTTTCATACTCCTATTCGCCCTTGCGGCGGTCTCACTGTCAGCGGTTATTGCCAGGGTGCCGTTTGTCCCGGGAGGCGAGACCCAGACCCTGTCCAAGCTCGGCTCCAGCGGCAAGGAGGTCACGGCTATCCAGGACGCCCTGCGTGACAGAGGGCTGTTTCAGGGAGAGTCCACCGGCTACTACGGCACCAAGACCCAAGCCGCAGTAAAGCAGTTCCAGAGGCAAAAGGGCCTTACCGTGGACGGCATCGCAGGTCCGCAGACCCTTTCCGCCCTCGGGATATCGGTGGGGACGGTCCCTCAGGCTACCGAGTCAAACATATATCTTCTGGCGAGGATAATCTCGGCTGAGGCAAGGGGCGAGTCCTACACCGGGCAGGTCGCCGTGGGAGCGGTGGTTTTGAACAGGGTGGAGCACCCCTCCTTCCCGGACACCATCTCGGGAGTCATCTATCAGAAGGGAGCCTTCACTGCAGTCACCGACGGTCAGTTTGACCAGCCGATAGCAAGCAGCGCCTACAACGCCGCAAGGGACGCCCTCAACGGCTGGGACCCCTCCGGCGGAGCGATCTACTACTACAACCCGGACAAGACCTCCAACAAATGGATTAGGTCACGGCCGGTAATAACAAGAATAGGAAACCATCTTTTCTGCTCGTAAAAAATTTTGCACGGCTATATGTCCCTGCGTAAAAAAATTCCTTACACGGGGACAGCAGCCGTGCTTTTTTATCCTCCCTATTATATATAGTATCCCCTGCCGGCTTTCCCTATTATATATAGTATGCGTAGGACCTTCCGCAGGCTTCCCGCCGGTGCGAAAAGGGCTTCATTTTGATTGACGCCCACCCTCCCAAATGTGAAAAAGGGCTGAAAAGGCTGTGTCAGGAGGGGAAAAATTCGCCTTTCAGGCCCGGCAAGGAAGAATTTGCAGTTGATTTTTTCTGATAATCTGCTATAATGGTTGCCGTAGTCCAAAATTCAGATGGGAGGAAAATTATGCAAAAGAAAGGGCTTGGCTCTGCCGGGCGCACCGCCCTTGACTTTCTTGACTTTACAGGCGGCACCGTATTTTCGATAATCGCCTCCCTTGTGGGCGGGCTTTTTCGCTTTACATATAAAAAGCTGAGCGCTCTTTTCGGCTTCATAGGAAGATGGCTTGTCAAGAAGCTAAAACAGCCTCTTTATGACTTGTGGTGCTTCATTCTCACCCCGATTGCCCACGCCATAGGCACCGTCGTCCACGCCTCGATACATATTAAAAAGGTTGGCGAGCGTGGCGAGCTTCACATAGGCAAAAAGCTTATTCACATCCTAAAGGTTATAACCGCCGCCGTTTTGCGGCTGCTTGCCGGTCTTGTGAGATTTTTAAGGACCGCCTTTAACTACGCTGCGCCGGTGCTGTCAATCGCATTTTTGATTGCGGTTGTAAGGTACGCAGGCACCCTTGAGTACACCATTTCGGTCGAGTACAACGGCAACGACCTCGGAGTTATCAACAAGGAGGGCGATTACACCGAGGCTCAGGCAATCGTCCAGGACATTATAACCTACACCGACGAGGACCAGTCCCTAATCGAGACGCCCAAATTTTCTGTCAAGATGATGCGGCAGGACGATTCGCCGGTCGACTCCAGCGCACTGTCACAGCTGATTCTTGACTCCTCGGAGGTTAATGTAGTCTTTGCCTACGGCTTCTACATAAACGACAACCTCTACGGAGTGTACAGCGAGGAGGAGATGGAAAGAATCCGCACCGCCCTTGAGTCAAAGCTTGCCTCGGCGTTTTCCTCAAGGTCCGCCTCGATAGATTTCAGGGACAATGTCGAGCTTATCGAGGGGCAGTTTATAGAGACTAATCTTCAGCCGGCGGACTCCGCCCTCGAATACATAAACGGCACGAGGACCGTAGAGGCGTTTTACATCACCCAGTCGGGCGACAACCTCTCCTCGATATCAAGCGACCTTGGAATCAGCGAGGAGGCTCTCAAGGCGGAAAATCCCTTCCTTGGGATGAGCGTGCCTCCCGGGGAGCTGGTTACATACCACTACGAGGAGTCTAACCTCCCGGTTGTCACAACCCGCTACGAGCAGCATGACAGCCCGGTGGAGTACACCGTCCAGTACATCTACGACAGCAGTGAGGAGCGCTACACCGAGCTTTTGGTCCAGCACGGAAGCGACGGTCTCGAAAAGCAGACGATAATGATAACCGAGACCGACGGCAGGGAGACCTCACGGCAGGTCGTCAGCAGGTATACCCTGCAGGAAATGGTCCCGATGATTATAAGGACCGGCACCAGGCAAAACACCACCCTAGAGGGCGACACCCATGTGATAGACACCCTAGGCACCTTTATCTGGCCTGTCGGCTGGGACGGCGGCTACTCCTATGTCAGCTCGCTGTTCGGCTACAGGGACTGGGACCACTCTAACCACCGTGCCATCGACATCGCCGCAAAGCGAGGCACCGACATCTACGCCGCCGCCTCGGGAACGGTAGTTTTCGCAGGAACCTACTCCTCCTACGGCAAGATGACCATAATCGACCACGGCTACGGCTATCAGACGGTCTACGCCCACCAGTCGGCTATAGATGTCAGCGAGGGCGACTATGTTTCAAAGGGGGATGTAATCGGTCATGTCGGTATGACCGGCTCGGCGTCTGGAAACCATCTTCACTTCGAGCTAAGATACGGCGACGAACGCCTCGACCCCATGCTCTGCCTCGGCGGAGTGGGAGACCATGAGGTAAGGGATTGGTAGCGGCGCTGTCATCATGCCGGTTATATTCGCCTGACGGCGAGCGGTATTGCCCTCGGCAGCTTACCTGCGTGAAGCAAGCTCGGCATATCACAAAAAAGAGCCGTGCAGAAGGCTAACGCACAGCTCTTTTTTCTTCCGGGCGCTGACAATGCAGCCCGTATTTTCACCCCGAAGAACAGCCCAGCCCCGGCGCACAGGTCTCCGGGGCTTTTCCTATTTCTCCACAAGCTGCATATATCTTAGCTCGCAGAGGTCTGCGTTTCTTTTTGTGGTGGGGACTACAAACACCGCCCACTGACCGCTCAGCTCGCTTATCCTGGAGGCGGAAACGGTAAAGGTCGTAGGCTCTGAGGGCATGCTCTCGTCAAGGCTTATGCTGCCCAGCTTAAAGCTCCCCTCTCCGACGGATACGATATTTAGCTCCTCGTCCCTCTCGACGGGGGTGTTGACCGCAGAGGCGGGTCTTAGATAGATATCAAGGTCTGTCTTTACTCCCTTTGGAACAAGCTCGATTTCGAGCACGCTGTCTCCGTCATAGGGAGCGTCGAGGTCCATATTAAAATACTTTATGCCGACTACCGCTCCCGTTTGCAGGGTGAGCGGCAGAGTCGTGGCGTCCTGCTCGTAAACAGGGGTTATATAGCTGTTTGTCATATAGGAGGCGATTGCAAACGAGTGCCTTTGATAGGGGTTGAGTCCGTTTGTAAAGAAGCCGTTTGAGGTGACCTCAGCCGTTGAGATTCTGACCTCGCCGCCCTCAGAGACCGGCCTTTCGTCCCAGTCCACGGTGATAGACTCGACCATCGCCTGTCTTGCGTAGGTTTGGATATTCCTGTGGTAGAACACATACCACTGACCGTCTACCTCGCAGATGCTGCCGTGGGTGTTGCCGAAGTTAAAGGTCCTCTGATAGCCCCCGCTGCCGTCCGGGATGACCTCTCCGGCGGCGTCTACGATTATTCCGCCGTACTTCCACGGTCCTGCCGGGCTGTCGCTGTAGCCGTAGGCGAGCTGGTTATAATTCTTGCCGGTAGGCTCGTCCAAAAGGCCGTTCCGGCTGTAGATGAACACATACTTGTTGCCGACCTTCCTTATCGAGGACGCCTCGAAGAAGCCCCATTTCTTGACATTTTCATCCTGCACGATGTTGAAATCCTCGGGATTATAGCTGTCGGACATCATCTCGTCATAGCTGGGAATATTCTTTTTTGCGTTCTCCCCGGGAGCGAGGTCGGACATATTCTCTGGGTCGAGCCTTGCCCACCAGGAGCTGACAAAGCCCCAATATCCGTAGACGGCGCCGTCGTCGTCAACGAAAACTGCCGGGTCGAAGCCAAGGGGACCAAAGGTCTGGGTGGTGCTTCCCTCCACGAAGTTGACGGGAGTAAAGGGTCCGTCAGGTCTGTCAGAGCTTGCGACCATCGAGTTTCTCCCCCACGACTGATTGTTGGGGTAAAGATAGTAGGTCTTTTTGCCGTCCTTTTCAACAAGGCAGACATCGGGAGCGTAGAGAGTGTCCGCACTGCCGTTTACCACCGACTCGAAGATTACGCCGTCCAGCCGCCAGTCGGTGAGGTCCTCCACCGGCGCAGACCAGACCACAAGGTCCTTGCCGCAGTATTCCGTCTTTAGCGTATCGTGGGAGCCGTAGACATACAGCCTCAGCTTCCCCGGATTGTCAGGGTCCTCAAAGACATACGGCTCGCCGTCAGGAATGTACTCCCAGAGCGGAAGATAGGGGTTTCCCTGGTACTCCGCCTGATAATTAATGTTTGAATCGCCGCCTGTAGCATTCACAGCTTTCCCTCCGTTTTTCGGATTTTGGCATCCGACCAGTCCGAGAGCTACGACGGCAGCCGATAAAGCCGCCGCACACCGCCGTCCGCCGAAGCCAAGACCTGCATTTTTTCTCATATAATTCCTTTCCGAGCAAATACGCTCTGCCTGCCGTTGTCAGATTAATACAGCCGTCAGGTCACAAAGCCCGACCGTCTTACTAGAAATAATACCATCCCCAGCCGTGCAAGTCAATCCCGAGGTTTAATAATTTAGCGTTTTAGATAAAAAAATAGTATGCCGCACTCCCGTAGGCAGGGAATCAGCGGCTTCTCCTGGGAGGATAAAAATTTTTCAAAAAAGCTATTGACAACTGCGCCGCCGGGTGCTATAATGTAAAAGCTGTCGGACAGGACAGCTCATATGCGGCAGTGCTGGAATAGGCAGACAGGCACGTTTGAGGTGCGTGTGTCAACGACGTGTGGGTTCAAGTCCCACTTGCCGCACCAAGGAAAACACCATTTGTCGGATTGACAAACGGTGTTTTTTTGCGTTATAGCGGCTCTTGAGGGCTGCTTTGGGACAGGCGGGCGTCCGGGGAAATTAGAAGGGAGGACCTGGGATGTCTTAAGGACTCGGCATCCTCAGGGAGGGTAACACGGCTCACTCCCCCTTCCCCATCCCGCCCGGGAGGGATTGATACGGGGCTGACGGGACTGTAAATTTGCCGTAAGCGCCCCGCCCGGGCGGCTCAGCCGCCTTCGGCGGCTGAGGGAATACGGGGCTTGGCACGGCAAGGGCAGGGCGGCGCCCTGCCCTTGCCCGGGAGCCGTCAGACTCCCGCCCCTGAGGCTTTGATTATATGCTTCGCAGCTTGCCAAAAATGCCTTTTCGTCAAGCTAAGCCGGACGGCAGTAGCCGTCCGGCTTATATAATCAGAGCCTCAGAGGGTGCCAAGCCCCGGAAGCCGCCCGCAGAGCGGGCGGCTTCCCCGAGCGGAGTGTTGCTTCTTTGCCGCTTGCTATACTGCTGTTAGCTTCCTCTACCCCTCAGACCCGGCTTTTTCGCAGAGGTCACTAAGCGGGCAGGAGCCGCACACTGGCTTTCTAGCCGTACAGGTCTGTCTGCCGAACATCACAAGACGGTGGCAGAAGTCGCTTGCCCTGTCCATAGGCAGGACCTCACGGAGCCTTAGCTCCACCTTGTAGGCGTCCCTGCCTGCGCTAAGCCCCAGCCTCTCGCAGATTCTCATGCAGTGGGTGTCGCAGACGACGGCGGGTCTGCCAAAAACATCCCCTAGGATAAGATTCGCCGTTTTCCTCCCGATTCCGGGTAGGGTCAAAAGCTCCTCCATGCTGTCGGGGACCTCGCCCCCGTACCTTGAAATAAGCTCCCTGCAAAGCCCTACTATGCTTTTTGCCTTTGTCCTGAAAAGTCCGCAGGGCTTTATTATCTCCTCGACGACTGACAGCTCGGCGTCTGCCAGAGCCTCAAGGCTTGGAAATCTCGCAAACAGCTCAGGGGTCACCGTGTTAACCCTTGCGTCAGTACACTGAGCAGAGAGCCTGGTGGCTATAAGCAGCTGGTACGGCTCGCTGTACGAAAGCGAGCATTTCGCCTCCGGGTAGACCTCCTCGAGGCGGCTTACTATGGCTAATGCCCGCTCCCTGACGGACAAAAGCTCCTCCGGGCTGCCATCACTCTCACGGCGCCCGTTTTGCCCACATTCCCCGCAGGCGGCTTTTTCCTTTGGCAGGCAGTCCGCCTCTTTTACTTTTGACAAGCTCATCCCTCCCTGCGCCCGCTTTTCCTAGGGCGTTTTCTTCATTTTAGCAGATTGCAGGGCTGTTGGCAAGAAAAAGCTTTTTTCAGCTCAGAGAGGTCGTTGGTTTTTACTGTATATCCCTTTAGCTCCTTTAATTTGAATTTTAACTATTTAAATCATAGCATTTTTAGACACTATTTTCAGCCTATCTATTGATATTGCTTCAAAAATATGATATAATTGCGATGTGTGTATGCGGGCTTGACTGTATTTCCTGATACTTTTAGCCAGGACTGCATTTTCCCGTGTACAAGGTCCCCCAGCACAAAATAATTAAGGAGGTTTAAAAATGGGTAATAAAATTACTTCCATCCCCTTCAGGGGCACGCCCGAGCAGGAAGCCGAGCTTATGCAGTTTATCTCGGAGAACAAGCAGGAAAGAGGCAGCCTCATGCCCATCATGCAGAAGGCTCAGAACATCTACGGCTACCTGCCCATAGAGATTCAGTCCCTGATTGCAAGGGAGCTTGGCATCCCGATGGAAAAGGTTTACGGAGTAGCCACCTTCTACGCCCAGTTCACGCTGGTGCCCAAGGGTGAGTACAACATCTCCGTCTGCCTGGGAACTGCCTGCTATGTAAAAGGCTCAGGCAACATCTTCGACCGCCTGAGCGAGCGTCTTGGCATCGGCGGCG
Organism: Ruminococcus sp. UBA1409; assembly: GCA_002305045.1. Lineage (GTDB taxonomy): Bacteria > Bacillota > Clostridia > Oscillospirales > Ruminococcaceae > Faeciplasma > Faeciplasma avium. Next base: position 65,629 of record DBPX01000013.1, on the reverse strand, counting down.
ACGAGTGCACCCCGGACGGAAGATTTTCCTTGACTGCCTGCCGCTGCATAGGCGCCTGCGGTCTTGCGCCGGTGCTTACCGTCAACGACGATGTATACGGCAGACTCACCGTTGACGATGTCGACGGCATTCTCGCCAAGTACGGCTTCGAGGGCTGAGGCTTTCCAAGGGCATTGCTTCGATGACAATATCTATTAAGGAGAGGCTGTGAGGCTATGAAGATTTCCACTATTAAAGACCTTCTTGACGCAAGGATTATAAGCGGGGAGGACGGGCTTGACGCCGATGTTTGTTCTGCCTGCGGAAGCGACATGATGAGCGATGTTTTGGCGTATGTCAAGGACCAGGCCGTGCTCCTCACCGGGCTTGTAAACCCCCAGGTCATAAGAACAGCCGAGATGATGGATATGCGCTGCGTGGTTTTTGTCCGCTCCAAGCTGCCCAGTCAGGATATGATAGCGCTTGCAAGGGAGAACGGAATCGTTCTTTTGGCTACCGGCAAGCGTATGTACGAGGCGTGCGGTATTCTTTACTCAAACGGCCTTAGGGCAGAGGAGGCAAAATAATGCCGGAGGGCATCACATTCCGCTTCGAGGTCGACGGCTCCGACTTCACCTCAGCCGGTCAGGCTTCGGTGCAGGTCAAAAAAAATCTTAGGCAGCTCGGCATCGACCCGGACATAATAAGACGAGTTTCCATCGCCATGTATGAGGGCGAAATCAACATGGTCATCCACGCAAACGGAGGCGAAGCCAGCGTCACCGTCACCGAGGAGGCTGTTGAAATAGTTTTGATTGACCACGGTCCCGGGATAAAGGACCTCTCGCTTGCCATGCAGGAGGGCTTTTCCACCGCTCCCGACAATGTTAGGAGCCTGGGCTTCGGCGCAGGGATGGGGCTTCCCAACATGAAGCGCTACACCGACGAGATGACCGTCGATTCCACCGTAGGCGTCGGAACTACTGTAAGAATGAAGGTTAAGCTTTAATCGGCTCTTACCATTTGGAAGGCGTTATCTATGAACAATTATGAGCATTCTGTATATCTGGACCCTGAAAAGTGCAACGGCTGCACCACCTGCCTGAAGCACTGTCCCACCGAGGCTATAAGAATCAGGGACCACAAGGCGGTTATAAATCAGGAGCGCTGCATCGACTGCGGAGAGTGCATAAGAGTCTGTCCCAACAAGGCTAAAAAGGCAACCTGCCAGAAGCTTGAGGCGATGGACCGCTTCAAGTGGAAGATAGCTCTTCCAGCACCCACCCTCTACGGTCAGTTTGACAATCTTGACGATATCGAGAGCGTGCTTGACGGCCTTTTGCAGCTCGGCTTCGACGATGTTTTCGAGGTCGCCGCCGCTGCGGAGCTGGTTTCCGCCTACACAAGGCTTTATCTAAAGAGCGACAAGGTCAAAAAGCCGGCGATAAGCTCGGCGTGCCCTGTTATACTGAGGCTTATCGGCCTTAGATTCCCCTCGCTCATCGAAAACATAATACATCTCATGCCTCCCATGGAGGTTGCTGCCTCGCTTGCAAGAAAAAGGGCACTTTCAAAGCATCCCGAGCTTAAGCCCGAGGAGATTGGCGTCTGCTTTATCTCCCCGTGTCCCGCAAAGGCGAGCTATGTCAGAAACGGCTTCGCAGGCTACAAGAGCCAGGTGGATGTCGTCGTGCCGATAAACGACCTTTACTTTATGCTGTTAAACAAGATGAAGCGTCCCACCGGGGATTCCCAGATATGCCACTCCGGCATGATAGGAATCGGCTGGGCGACCTCGGGAGGAGAGTCCTCTGCGCTGTTTAACGACAAGTATCTTGCGGCTGACGGGATTGACAATGTAATAAGGGTCCTTGACCAGATAGAAAACGGGAACATCCAAAATCTCGAGTTTATCGAGCTTAACGCCTGCACAAGCGGCTGCGTCGGAGGAGTTCTCACCGTTCAAAATCCCTTTATCGCAAGAGCGAGGCTTCAGACGATAAGAAGATATCTTCCCGTATCCAGGAACCAGCTTTCCGCCGACGAGCAAAGAAGCATCCCCGACTACTGCCTCTTCGACGAGCTTCCCGAGTACAGACCGATATCCCGCCTGTCGGACAATATCGTCGAGTCGCTCAGGCTGATGTCTGAGATTCAGGAGCTTAAAAAGGAGCTTCCCGGAATAGACTGCGGCTCCTGCGGAGCGCCTAACTGCCGTGCCTTTGCGGAGGATGTCGTTACCACGGGGAAAAACAGGCTTGGCTGTGTGCTTCTTAACAACAGAAGGCTTAGGGAGCTTCTTGAAACGGAGGATAAGGAAAATGACGGTTGACGGTCTTTTGGAGCTTGGCTTTACGGCTGCAGCCCTTCCCGACGGGAAAAGGCAGCTTGAGGGCGTGTATATAGGCGACCTTTTAAGCTGGGTAATGGGAAGAGCGTCGGCGGACTATGCATGGATAACCATCATGTCAAACATCAACATAATAGCCGTCGCAACCCTTGCGGACACCGCCTGCATAATCCTGGCGGAAGGCGTCACCCTGCCTAAGGATATAATCGACACGGCGAATTCAAAGGGCGTTAATATTCTTGGCAGCGAGCTTCCGGCGTATGAGATAGCCTGCCTTTTGTACGAAAGCCTCAAAAAATGACCCGCTTTTACTACGACCTGCATATTCACTCCTGTCTCTCCCCCTGTGCGGACGATGAGTCCACGCCTAACAGCATACTGGGGATGGGCGAGCTTAACGGTCTTGGCATTATGGCTCTTACCGACCATAACACCGCAAAAAACTGCCCCGCCTTCTTCGAGGCTGCGAAAAGATACTCTGTCGTCCCGGTTGCGGGGATGGAGCTTACAACGGCGGAGGATATCCACCTTGTCTGCCTTTTCGAGGAGCTGTCGGGAGCTATGGAGTTTGACCGTCTGGTAGACAGCTACAGGATTCTCATACCAAACCGGGTCGATATCTTTGGCAATCAGCTTGTCTGCGACCAAAACGACGAGATTATCGGTCATGAGGATAATCTCCTTTCAAACGCAACAAGGATTACAATAGATATGGCTCCCGGGCTTGCCGGGGATTTTGGCGGAGTGGTCTATCCCGCTCATATAGACAGGGAGGCAAACGGGCTTCTTGGCGTTCTCGGGCTTTTCCCGCCGACGCCGGAGTTTAGCTGCATAGAGCTTCACGACCCCGAAAAGGCGCCCGGGATAATAGCCCGGCACCGTCTTGAGGATAAAAGGCTGATTATAAGCTCGGACGCTCACTACCTCTGGGACATCAAGGAGCCGAGGGAGTATTTCGAGCTTCCCCGGGGCGGCTCCCCGGAGGAAATAAGGCGCTATTTGTTTGAATACTTAAAAGGCAGGGCATAGCATGAAGGAGCTTTCACTTAACATTCTTGACATTGCCGAGAATTCGCTCAAGGCAGGCTCTACGCTTACCGGCATAGAGATTTCAGAAAACGGGGACAGGCTCAGCCTCACAATAACGGACAACGGCTGCGGGATGAGCGAGGATACCCTTAAAACCGTCATAGACCCCTTTTACACCACCCGCACCACCCGAAAGGTCGGCATGGGGCTTCCCCTTTTGAAGATGGAGGCCGAGATGACCGGCGGCGGGCTGAGCGTGGAGTCAAGATGGGTAAACGACTTTCCTGACAGTCACGGAACAGTGGTCAGGGCGAAGTTTGTAAAGTCGCATATCGACTTTGTCCCGCTTGGGGATGTCACCGAGAGCATCATAACCCTTATACAGGGCCATCCCGACAGCGACTTTGTTTTCAGCCATATAATAGACGGCGAGCGGGCTGCGGGTCTTGACACCAGGGAGCTAAGAGAGATTTTAGGAGACCTCCCCCTAAACAGCTACGAGATAATCTCATGGATAAGGGAGTATCTTAACGAGCAGTACGGCGAGTACGGCGATAAAAAAAGCAGTTCACAATAATTAATCAAGAAAGGAATAAATGCCATGAAATCACTAGAGGAGCTTAAAGCCATCAAGGAAAGGATGAAGGACAAGGTAGTTCTAAGAGAGGGCACCGGCGATATAAGAGTCGTCGTCGGAATGGCTACCTGCGGAATAGCCGCCGGAGCAAGACCCGTTCTTAGCACCTTCGTCGAGGAGGTCAACAGGGCTGCGCTTGAGGACAAGGTTACCGTATCCCAGACCGGCTGCATAGGCATCTGCCAGTTCGAGCCTGTAGTCGAAATCTTCGAGGCAGGCAAGGACAAGGTCACCTATGTCAAGATGAATCCAGAGAAGGCAAAAAGAGTCGTCGAGGAGCATCTCAAGGGCGGCAGGGTCATCTCCGAGTACACAATAACAGCTAACAACGATTAAGCCAAGAAAGGATAATACAATTATGATTCGTGCACATGTACTTATTTGCGGCGGCACAGGTTGTACCTCCTCGGGCAGCAAGGCGATTCAGACCGCCTTTACGGACAGCATAGCCAAAAACGGACTGGAGGACGAAATTAAGCTTGTTCAGACAGGCTGCTTCGGTCTTTGCGCTCTGGGACCTGTCGTAATAGTCTACCCGGACGGCACCTTCTACTCAAAAGTCACCCCTGAGGATGTCGAGGAGATTGTCAGCGAGCATCTTCTAAAGGGCCGTGTCGTCAGCCGTCTTGCCTACACCGACACCGGCAAGGATGTCGCAAGCGAGGTAATAGGAAATGTCTCGCTGGGAGATACCGCCTTCTACAAGTCCCAGCACCGTGTGGTGCTTAGAAACTGCGGAGTTATCGACCCTGAGAACATCGAGGAGTATATCGCAATGGACGGCTATGCCGCTCTTGGAAAGGTGCTCACCGAGATGACCCCCGACGAGGTCATCAAGTGCGTTACCGACTCCGGCTTAAGAGGCAGAGGCGGAGGAGGCTTTCCCACCGGAAGAAAGTGGGCGCTGTGCGCTCCCAATAAGGCTCCCCAGAAGTATGTCGTCTGCAACGCCGACGAGGGCGACCCGGGCGCATTCATGGACCGCTCCGTTTTGGAGGGCGACCCCCACTCGGTAATCGAGGCTATGGCTATCGCCGGCTACGCAATAGGCGCAACTCAGGGCTATGTATATGTAAGAGCCGAGTATCCGATAGCGGTAAAGAGGCTCCAGATAGCTATCGACCAGGCAAGAGAGTACGGTCTTTTAGGCAAGGACATCTTCGGCTCCGGCTTTGACTTCGACCTTCACATCCGCCTGGGCGCAGGAGCCTTCGTCTGCGGCGAGGAAACCGCTCTTATGACCTCGATAGAGGGCAACAGGGGCGAGCCTAGGCCGAGACCTCCCTATCCTGCCGTAAAGGGTCTTTACGAGTCGCCCACGGTTGAGAACAATGTCGAGACCTTTGCAAACATCCCCCAGATAATCCTAAACGGCGCAGAGTGGTTCGCCTCTATGGGAACGGAGAAGTCCAAGGGAACAAAGGTATTCGCCCTCGGCGGAAAGATTAAGCACACCGGCCTCGTCGAGATTCCTATGGGCACAACCCTCAGGGAGATAATCGAGGACATCGGCGGCGGAATCCCCAACGGCAAGAAGTTCAAGGCTGCCCAGACTGGCGGACCCTCCGGCGGCTGCATCCCGGCAAGCCTTATAGACACCCCCGTAGACTACGATAACCTCACCGCTATAGGCTGCATGATGGGCTCAGGCGGTATGATAGTTATGGACGAGGACAACTGCATGGTCGACATGGCTAAGTTCTTCCTGGAGTTCACCGTCGACGAGTCCTGCGGAAAGTGCACTCCCTGCCGTGTCGGCACTAAGAGGCTTTTGGAGCTTCTTGACAAGATAACCAAGGGCAACGGAACTCTTGAGGACCTCGACAGGCTTGAGAAGCTCTGCTACTACATCAAGGAGAACTCCCTCTGCGGTCTGGGACAGACGGCTCCTAACCCCGTCCTTGCGACGCTTCGCTTCTTCAGGGAGGAGTATGTTTCCCATGTTGTGGACAAGAAGTGTCCCGCCGGAGTCTGCAAGAGCCTCCTTCGCTACGAGATAGACAGGGAAAAGTGCATAGGCTGCGGAATGTGCGCAAGGCAGTGTCCTGCATCCGCAATAACAAAGACGAGCTACATCGCTCCCGGCAAGAAGCTCCCCGCTCACGAGATAGACCCCGACAAGTGCGTCAAGTGCGGAGCCTGCATGGCGGCGTGCAAGTTCAAGGCAATTTCCAAGAAGTAATTAAGGAGGTTACGGACAAATGGATATGTTAAACATAAAGGTCAACGGTCTGGCAGTCGAGGCTCCCAAGGGCTCTACCGTGGTTGAGGCTGCGAGGATTGCCGGCGTTGAAATCCCCACCCTCTGCTTCTTAAAGGAGATAAACGAGATAGGCGCCTGCCGCATCTGCGTTTCAGAGGTTGCTGAAATGAGAGGTCCCTCACTGGGTCCCAAGAGGCTGGTAGCCTCCTGCGTCTACCCGATTACCGAGGGCATGGAGATATACACAAACTCGCCCAAGGTGCTTGCTGCAAGAAGGCAGACCCTCGAGCTTATCCTCTCCACCCACGACAGAAAGTGCCTCTCCTGTGTGAGAAGCGGAAACTGCGAGCTTCAGAAGCTCTGCCGTGACCTCAAGGTCGAGGACGAGGGCAGATTCGACGGCGAGAAGCCGGTCTATGAGATAGACGACAGCGCCCCTCACATGATTAGGGACAATAATAAGTGCATACTCTGCCGCAGATGCGTCGCCGTCTGCGACAAGTACCAGTCTGTAGGAGTCATCGGACCCAACGAAAGAGGCTTTGCAAGCCATATCGGCTCGCCGTTTGACCTCGGTCTTGGCGATACCTCCTGCGTATCCTGCGGTCAGTGCATAGCGGTATGCCCGACCGGCGCACTCTCCGAAAAGGACTTCACTCAGGAGGTCTTTACGGCGATTGCGGACCCCGACAAGTTCGTAGTCGTTCAGACCGCCCCCGCAGTAAGAGCCGGTCTTGGCGAGATGTTCGGGCTTCCTATCGGCACCGATGTCGAGGGCAAGATGGTTGCCGCTCTTCGCAGGCTCGGCTTCGACAGGGTGTTTGACACCAACTTCTCCGCAGACCTCACCATCATGGAGGAGGCAAACGAGTTCATTGAGCGTGTCAGAAACGGCGGAGTCCTGCCTCTTATCACCTCCTGCTCTCCGGGATGGGTCAAGTACTGCGAGCATTACTTCCCCGAGCTCACCGATAATCTCTCCAGCTGCAAGTCGCCCCAGCAGATGTTCGGCGCCATCACAAAGAGCTACTACGCAGAGAAGATGGGCATCGACCCCAAGGATATCGTCTCGGTATCGGTAATGCCCTGCACCGCAAAGAAGTTTGAGATAGGCAGAGAGGACGAGGCTGCAAACGGCGTTCCCGATGTCGACATCTCGATAACCACAAGAGAGCTTGGCAGGATGATCGAGCGTGCCGGAATCCAGTTTACCTCCCTGCCCGACGAGGAGTTCGACAATCCGCTCGGCACCTACACAGGAGCCGGAGTCATCTTCGGAGCAACCGGCGGAGTCATGGAGGCGGCTCTTAGGACCGCAGTCGACACTCTCACCGGCGAGAGCCTTCCCGATGTCGACTTTGTGGATGTCAGAGGAACAAAGGGCATCAAGGAAAAGACCTACAGCGTTGCCGGAATGGATATCAAGGTTGCAGTCGCCTCTGGTCTTGCAAACGCCAAGGAGCTTTTGAACAGGGTCAAGTCCGGCGAGGCTGACTACCAGTTTATAGAGATAATGGCGTGTCCCGGCGGCTGTGTAAACGGAGGCGGACAGCCTCAGCAGCCCGGCTTCGTAAGGAACACCGTCGACATCAGGGCAAAGAGGGCTAAGGTCCTTTACGATATCGACAAGAACGCTCCCATAAGGAAGTCGCACGAGAACCCGGTCATCAAGGAGGTCTATGAGAACTACCTAGGAAAGCCCGGCTCTCACAGAGCGCATGAGCTGCTCCACACGACCTATGTCAAGCGTGGGATTAAGGACGACCCGAGAAAGCAGGGTTAATCGGGGACGGTAAGCGCACCGCAAAAATGCGGGGATTTCGTTATCAGCGTGCGTTTTTGACCTTGCATCAAAAAATGGGAGAGTTACCCTCTCCCATTTATTTTGTGCAAAACGACAGCGTTCCTTGTTAATAATAACAGAATTTATCGAAAGTATTATATAGTATCTTGACAAATACTAGCCCTCTTGGTATACTTAAACTACAGTAATTACCGCTGTGGGACGGCTCCTTGGGTTAATATAGGCTGCAGCACAGCGTTTTAAGCCCGCAGCCGGCTCTGCAGGGAGCGTCCGGCGGTAGACTGATTGGCATCAGGGCTGGTGAGGCTGCCCCACCTTAGCTTTGCCCCGGATTTAGCCGTGGGAGGCTGCATCCCCCCGGCAGGACTTCAAAAAAAGGAGATGACCCTTATGAAAACTATCACATCATTCTTACTCGCTTTTCTAACCGCCATCAGCATGGCAAGCCCATCCAGCCAGCCTTCTACGGTGGAGGACGAGTCGTCTGATGAAATCGTTGCGGTAAGGGAATGCTCCGGGGAGGAGGTTTTGTGGGCAAAGGAAATAATCAACTGTCCGTACAGAAATCGGGTCGTGCTCGGGAAGCTGCACCGTGGAAACTGTATGCTTGTTAGGCTTTACGCTAAGACAATCTGCCGTGACGCAGACGGAAATGAAGTAGATAACGATGAATACCATCTGTGCGCAATTATGCATAGAAGCGTACACGAGGTGAATCTCATAACCCAGAGCGTCTGCTCCACCTGTATAGACATCCCATATTATGGAGCTAGTGCAGGCAATTTGCTTGATGAAGAATTTTATTACAGCGCCTATCGCCTGACAGGAATGCCGAGAGATAACCCGGAATGAACAGCGTAGAGCGCTCCTAAGCCGACTTTTACCGGGGAGCTTAGGCCTCGCCGATAGGTTATAGTTTGCAGTAAAAAAGCAGGGGCCACCCTGCTTTTTTGCTATGCAAAAGCATAGCAAAGCTTTGAGATGCGCCATTTCCTCGCCCCTTCGGGGCAACCGGAAATGATGCGCAAAAGCTTCATGCGCCGCAGGTTTTTGTCCCTCATCGTGATGCGCCGTGGCGCATGAAGCTTTATGCCCTAATCACCCCAGCACCACCTCTACGGTGTGCTCGGTGCCCTCTGCGAATACCGGGACGAGGTTTCCCTCCAGCCTGACGCCGTCGCAGACTATCGACTTTATCCCCTTTGAGACATGGCTGGGGTTTTTAACCGTGATGTTATACCTTGCGCCCCTGAAAAGCCTTGTCACGCTGTAGCCGTCCCACAGCTCCGGGATGGAGGGGTCGAGCCTCAGACCGTCAAGGTCGGGGAAAACTCCCAGGATGTACTGTGATATCGCAACGAAGTTCCACGCCGCAGTTCCCGTGAGCCAGCTGTTTTTAGCCTCTCCGAACCGCCTTGCGTCCCTGCCGGCTATCATCTGGGCGTAGACATACGGCTCGGTGCGGCGAAGCTCGGAAATGTCCTCGCTGAAGGCGGGGGCGATTCTTGTGTAGTAGTCATACGCCCTGTCGCCGTGACCGATAAACGCCTCCGCACAGATTATCCAGGCGTTGTTATGGCAGAAGATTCCGGCGTTCTCCTTATATCCCGGGGGATAGGTGGAAATCTCGCCGTACTCGACATAGTACCTTGTGTACGCCGGGGAGTTAAGCACCAGTCCGTGCTCGCAAAGAAGATGATTCCTGACGCTGTAGAGCGCCCTGACATCCCTGCCCTGCTTATGGCCTATCCCCGACAGCACCGCAAAGCCCTGCGGCTCGATGAAGATTTTGCCCTCCTCGCACTCCTTTGAGCCTACCTTCCTGCCGAAATCGTCATAGGCTCTTAGGAACCACTCGCCGTCCCAGCCGTGCTCCATTACCGCCCTTGTCATCTGACTGACGGCAAGGTCAGCCTCTATCGCCTCGGCTTCAAGCCCGAGTCTTTTGCATAGCCTTGAATACTCCGGCAGCACAAATGTGAAAAGACACGCCACGAACACCGACTCAGCCACCTTACCGTCCTTGGAGGTTGTTGTCTGGAAGCTCTCCCCGGAGTGATAGGAGAAGCAGTTTAGATTCAGGCAGTCGTTCCAGTCGGCACGCTGGATAAGCGGCAGACCGTGAGGCCCTAGAGTATTCATAACCCTGCGGAAGCTCATTTTAAGATGGTGGAGCATCGGCTTGGCAAGAGCCGGGTCGTTGTCATAGGGGACGCTCTCGTCCAGTATCCCGTAGTCCCCCGTCTCCTTTATATACGCTATAACCGAGAGAATCATCCAGAGCGGGTCGTCCGAGAAGTTTCCGCCGACCTCGCCGTTTCCCTTTTTGGTGAGCGGCTGGTACTGATGATAGCAGGTGCCGTCCGGCATCTGGGTGGAGGCAAGGTCGATAAGCCTCTGCCTCGCCCTGTCGGGTATCTGGTGGACAAAGCCGAGAATGTCCTGGTTGGAGTCCCTAAAGCCCATTCCCCTGCCTATTCCGCTCTCGAAATAGGACGCCGACCTCGACATGTTAAATGTAACCATGCACTGGTACTGATTCCAGATGTTTACCATCCTGTCCACCCTAGGCTCCGGCGTCTTGACGGCATATCTGCCTAGAAGCCCGTCCCAGTAGTCTCTAAGCTCCAGGAGGGCAGCCTCCACCTTCTCTGAGCTGTCGTAAAGGCTAATCATTTCATACGCCCGGGACTTGTTCATCGAGCCGTCGGAATTAAACTTCTCATCGTCGGGATTTTCTACATAGCCAAGAAGGAATATATACTCCCTTGACTCCCCCGGCTCAAGCTCGACATCGAGGCAGTGCGAGGCTATCGGGGACCATCCGTCCGCCACAGAGTTTCTGGGAGCGTTATTTATTACGGCGTCGGGACTGTCAAAGCCGTTATACAGCCCGAAGAAGCTCTCCCTGTCGGTATCAAAGCCGGCTATCGGGGAATTGACAGAGTAGAAGGCGAAGTGGTTTCTTCTCTCCTTGTACTCCGTCTTGTGGAATATGACGGAGCCTTCAAGCTCAACCTCGCCGGTGCTGAAATTGCGCTGGAAGTTTGTGGAGTCGTCGTTAGCGTCCCACAGGCACCACTCCAGGAAGGAATAAAGCCTTACGCTCTTTTTTACTCCGCCCTTGTTTTTGAGGGTCAGCCTGTGAAGCTCGCCGTCCAGCCCGACCGGGACGAAAAACAGAGCCTCGCAGCTAATGCCGTTCTTCTCGCCCTCGATAACGGTGTAGCCCATGCCGTGGCGGCAGGAGTAAAAGTCAAGCTCGGTCTTTACAGGCGCCCAGCCCGGATTCCAGATTACCCCGCCGTCGTTTATGTAAAAATACCTTCCCCCGGCGTCGGTAGGGACATTGTTGTACCTGTAGCGGGTTATCCTCCTGAGACGGGCGTCACGATAGAAGGAGTAGCCTCCTGCGGTGTTTGATATCAACGAGAAATAGTCCCTCGTGCCGAGATAGTTGATCCACGGATAGGGAGTTTTGGGATTTGTTATAACATATTCTCTTTTTTCGTCGTCAAAATATCCGAACCTCATGAAATTCAGTCCTTTCAGGTAAATTCGCTCAAGTAAATATTACCACATGATGGGCTGTTTGTCTATAATTTTTTTAAATTTAATTATCTTAATGAATAAAAGCCGGCGGGCTGTCAAGAATAGCTTTAGATTATTTTCGTGCGGGAGCCGGTCTGCCGCCGGAGATAATTCAGCCTGCTCTAAAATCCCAAAGGAGTGATAGTTATGAAGATACTCGATAGAATTGCGCTCTTTTTACTCATCGTCGGAGGTATCAACTGGGGACTTGTGGGAATTTTCAGGTTTGACCTTGTTGCCTATCTCTTCGGAGGCTCGGCCGCAGTCGTCTCTAGGATAATCTATATCATCGTAGCGGCGTGTGCGGTATGGTGCGTGTCCCTGTACTTCCGCAACTCAAGAATGATAGAGGAATAAGAGCCGGGCGGACTGCTTTATAAGCTCTCCGCCCATACATATTTATACCGGCAGGTCAGCCTCCTGGCCGCTTCTGTTAGCTCCTTCCTCCTTGACAAATTCATAAAATGATGTATAATGTTTAAGATAGCTTATATTTACTATCTAAACTTAAAGGACCGTCCGTCAGTTCGGACCGAGGTCTTGGAAAGGAAGCTGACCACCGTGGAAAAAAAGCCATATCTTATCACAACGGCTATAGCCTATGCGTCCAAGAAGCCGCATATCGGCAACACCTATGATGTCGTCTGTGCGGACGCTATTGCGAGGCTTCGGCGAATGCAGGGCTATGATGTCTTCTTCCTGACGGGGACCGATGAGCACGGTCAGAAGATAGAGGAGCTGGCAAGGGCTGCGGGAATCTCCCCTAAGCAGCATGTGGATAATATCTCCTCCGAGATAAAGGCAACCTGCGATATGCTGGGAATTTCCTATTCGAGGTTCATAAGAACCACCGACAGCGACCATGAAAGGGCTGTTCAGGGGATTTTCAACCGTCTCTATCAGCAGGGGGATATCTACAAGAGCCAGTATGAGGGCTGGTACTGCGTACCCTGCGAGAGCTTTTACACCGAGACTCAGCTGGTCGACGGCAAATGCCCAGACTGCGGCAGGGAGGTTGTAAAGGCTAAGGAGGAGGCGTATTTCCTGCGTCTTTCAAAGTATCAGAAGCAGCTCGAGGAGTTTTTGGACAATAACCCGGATTTTATACAGCCGGAGTCCCGCAAGAAGGAGATGCTCAATAACTTCATCAAGCCCGGGCTTCAGGACCTTTGCATATCCAGGTCGAGCTTCAAGTGGGGAATCCCGGTCGACTTCGACCCTGACAATGTAATCTATGTCTGGATAGACGCTCTTTCAAACTATATAACAGGTCTTGGCTACAGCGTGGACGGCAGCAGCGAGGCGTACAGCCGCTACTGGCAGAACTGCGTCCATGTCATCGGCAAGGATATTCTAAGATTCCACTCGATTTACTGGATAGTCGAGCTTATGGCTCTTGGTTTAACTCTTCCCAAGAGGATTTTTGCACATCCCTGGCTTCTTTTCGGCAAGGACAAGATGTCAAAATCGGTGGGAAATGTAATATATGCCGACGAGCTTGTCAGCCGCTTCGGGGTCGACGCCACCAGGTACTACCTTCTTAGCGAGATGCCCTTTACAAACGACGGCTCGATAACCTATGAGGCGGTTATAGACCGCTACAACACAGACCTTGCCAACACAATAGGAAACCTCGTCAGCAGGACGGTCGCCATGGTTATAAAATACTTCGGCGGAGCCGTTCCCTCCCCCGGCACTAAAACCGAGCTTGATTTGGAGCTTGAAAAGGCTGCCGTCGACGCCGCAGAGTCTATGCAGGCTCATTTTGACGCCTTTAAGCTCTCGGACGCCTGCGGTGATGTAATCGCCCTTGCAAGGCGTGCAAATAAGTATATAGACGAGACCGAGCCGTGGGTGCTGGCAAAGACCGAGGAGGGCAGGGTCCGCCTTGAGACCGTTTTGTACCAGCTTATCGAGGCTATACGCTTCATAGGCATACTCCTTGAGCCGTTCATGCCGGATACCTCCCGAAAAATCCTTGACGGCATAAATACAGACCTAAGATGCATAGACAGCCTTAAAGCCTTCGGCGGCTACACCGCCGGGGAGAGCGTCAGGCAGTCAGAGCCTTTGTTTGCAAGAATCGACTCCAAGAAGCTTTTGGAGGAGCTTAACGCCGAGATGGAGAAGCTCAAAAAGGAGCTTGACGAGAAAAAGCCCTCTAACAGCCCCGAGGCTAACATCCTCGAGGATGCCCAGACTCCCGAGGAGCCTAGTCTGCCTGAAATTGACATCGAGGAGCTTATGAGAATCGAGCTAAGAGCTGCAAAGGTTGTCGAGTGCGAGAAGCTCAAGGGCTCAAAAAAGCTCCTTAGATTCATCCTAGACGACGGCAGAGGAACAAGGCAGGTGCTCTCGGGAATCGCAAAGTGGTACTCGCCGGAGGAGCTTATCGGCAAGACCGTGGTCTTGGCAGCCAATCTAAAGCCCGCAAGGCTTGCCGGGGAGGTCTCCCAGGGTATGCTCATATGCTCGGATATGCCGGACGGCAGTGCAAAAATCGTATTTCTTGACGACTCCGTCCCGGCAGGCACAAGATTAAGATAGCCTTTGTCCCCCCTGCGGGGCTTTTCCCCTGGGAGCTTCTGCGAGACTCTCCTTTGAAGTCCCGCAGAAGTCCCGCCGGGAGGATCTGGCATTAAGTCATCTGTCCGTAGCTCAGTGGATAGAGCATTACGCTCCGACCGTATGTGCGCAGGTTCGATTCCTGTCGGACAGACCATAAAAAGCCGTGGACAAAACCGTCCACGGCTCAGTTTGTTGAAAAAACCGGTAAGCAGGTCTGAAAGGCCTTATACGGTGCAGCGCATCGCAGGAATGCGGATTTATCATTATTTATCTGCGTGGGCTTATCGGCGGGCTGCAGCCTCCTGCGGGACAGGCTCAGCTCCTGCAATAACTGCTCAAGGAGGGATTTTATGCCCGAGATTAAGATAATCAAATGCGGCGAAGGTCTTATTCAAAGCCTCACAGAGCTTTACGACAGGGTGACCAAGCAGCTTGAGGAAAATATTAACTACCCGAAATGGAGGCACAAGGAGTACCCCTCCGAGGGCACCGTGAGGGCGGGAATCGCCAGCGGCACCCTCTATGCGCTTACAATGGACGGCGAGCCGGCGGGAGTCTTTGTCCTAAACGACGACCCGCAGGGCTGCTACGAAAAGGGCGACTGGTCCCGGGACCTCAAAAGGGGCGAGTATATGGTAATCCACAGCCTTGCCGTCCGCCCAGAGAGCCAGTCAATGGGGTATGCCGGCAGGATGGTTGAATTTGCAAAGGAGAGGGCGGCTTTTCTTGGCTACAGGGGAGTTAGGGTGGACGTTGTCCCCGGAAACCTCCCCGCTCAGAGGCTTTACGAGCGGCACGGCTTTGGCTGCGCCGGGGAGTATGACCTGGAAAGGGGCTTTGACGACATCCCGACCTTCATATTATACGAATATAATCTTGACTGACAGAGCGGAAAGGACAGAGTATGGTTTTTAGTGAAAAGGTGAAATTCCCCTTCAGGGGGCTTGAGACCGACAGGCTTGTCGGGGGCAGGGCGATTTTGGAGTCTCTTGAAAATGCCGCAGGCTCTCACGCCGACAGCCTGGGTGACGGCTACAGCCCAGAAGGAGGAAGCGGCACCGTCTGGCTGCTTTTGGACTGGAAGCTGAGCGTTATACGGCGGCCTAGGTACGGCGAGGAGCTTTTGGTCACAACCTGGTCCCACGGCATGGAGAGATGCTACGGCTCGAGATACTTCGAGCTTTTAGACGGCGACGGCAGGATAACAGCCGCCGCAGCCTCCAAGTGGGTGCTTATAGACAGAGCTAGCTGGTCCCCAGCAAGAATCGGGGAGGAGCAGGCGGCGAGCTATCAGTCGGAGCCTGAGCGCCCAGTTTGCATCGACCCCACCCTGACAAGGCTCCGCCCTCCCGAGAGCTACGAGCTTGTGACAAGGTGCGTCCCCAAGCGTGGAGACTTCGACTGCCTAGGTCATGTCCACAACACCTGCTACCTAGATCTTGCCTACGAGGGACTCCCCGAGAGCGTCTACTCGCTCCGTCCATTTGACAATATAAGGATTTCCTACAAGAAGGAAATCCGTCCCGGGCAGAGCCTGCTCCTGGGGTACTCATGCCGTGACGGGCGGCATACCGTCGCCATAACCGGGGAGGAAACCGGCGTCCTGCACGCAATAATTGAGATGGAATAAGATGGAATTAATTAAGCCCTTCCGACTGGCGGAGGGGCTTTTTTTATGCAGGCTGAGCCTCCCTTTGCACAGCGGGAGTCCCCGCCAAGCCTTGAGAGCGTCGTAGTCACTGCCGTAGGCAATACCACTGCCGCCAGGCGTCCCCTCTCTCCTACAGAGCAAGGACGCCCCGAGCATGCAAAGTGAGCCGCCACAGCCTAGGCCGTGGCGGAGTGATTGCCGGTTTAAAGACAAGGCAGCCTCCCGAAATTTTCCGGGAGGCTAAACTTCAGGCTCTTGTGAAAAGCTGCCCGGCAATCAATCGGTCAGCGCCGCTGACAGCTCACTTTGCATAAGGCTGCCTTCTTATCAAACTGCGGGACGGGGGACTCGCCGTCAGGCAAGCCCCTACTCTACGCTTTAAGCCAGTCGTGGGCAAGGTCTAAAGCCTCGAAGAGGCTGGATTTCTCGGCGGTCTTGGTTATTCTCTCCATGACCGGGACGGTTTCGTCGATGAGCATACGGTATATTCTCACCTTTGTGGCGATGTCAAGCTCGCCGTCCTTTTCCTGTCTTGCTATCTGGAGCATGACGACCTCCTTGTCGCCCATGCTGCCGTAGTAAAGCTCGTTTCCCTTTCTTACGAGGGGGAGTCCACGGTATTCAAAGAATTTCTCCTGAGTGTTAGGCATGACAATCTCCCTTCTTTTTTTATTTTACCATATCATCTGGAGCTGGTCGCCGGATGCGCCCTCCTTGAACAGCTCAAGATTCGAGCAGAGCGTGTCGAGATAGCTCTTTGGCTGGCTGAAGGAGGTGTAGCCGTTGAGCTTTATGGTGACTCTGTTGGTACCGTCGTCGTAGAACTCAAGGGTGTCTCCTCCGCCGTCCTCCCTGCGAAAATCAATATAGGCAAGAAGCTTGGCGTCGGGAGAGGGGTCCTCCAGGCACAAGGCGTCTATCGGGCACTTTAAAAGGAACTGATAGAGGATTTTAAAGTCCTCGGTGGAGGCGGGACTGCCGTCTAGCATGACCGAAAGCTCGCCCTCGTCGACATTCCCTGTGACATCGAAGTAATAGTCAATATCCTCGCCGTTGTGGAGCTGAATGTCGATGTAATCGAGCTTGTAGATGTAGTTCGAGGTCATCAGCGAGGAGAGGATGTCTATAGGCTGGAAGGTCGCCCATTTGACCTCGTCCGCCGAGAACACGAATATGCAGTCGGTGCCCTCGTAGTAGCCGTAGAAGTACGCCGGCTCGGTGGTCTCGTTGCCGTTTTCGTCAAGGCTGTAGCCTGCGACATCGCCTATAAGGAGGGTGTAAACCTGAAGCTCAGCATCCATCCTGACGGTGCAGAACGGGTCGTCAAGACCGTACTCCGCAAGCTCTTCCTCGGTGGGAAACGGCTTTATCGCCTCGGTCGCCGTCAGCCCCCAGATTCCGTAGAGGATATCGTTTGAGTTGGTTATATCAAGATATGCATATACCGGGGATATCATAACCTGGGAGGACGCCATTGAGACCTCGTCGGTGGCGTAGTTTTTTGTATCGTCCTCGAAGATGATATCGTAGTCGAGGTCCTTTCTGGTGATGGTCAAAAAGTCGATGGTGGGAGCGGTGCTCTCGCTTGAAATCGACTCCTTGATTATCAGGCTGACATAGCTCTCCTTGGCGTTGTAGAAATAGCTTGTGGAGCTTTTAAGCACAGTGTAGACATCTGTGCTGTCGGACATTCTCATGTAGACGCTGCTGCCGTCCGGCGCATCCGAGCCGAAAATCAGGGTGTAGCCGGTGCCGTCCTTCATAACGACCTCGCAGCTCGCCGTCTCGGAGCCCTCCTCGAGCCCATATTTTTCAAGGCTTTCGGCGTTTTTCTCCACCAGAGCCTGAGCGGTTATCTTGGTGGCGCAGTTTCCTGCCGCTCCCATGACGGTGGAGTTCTGCTTGAGGCTCCCAAGCTCGTTTACCAAGAAGCCCTTGGCGTTCTGGGTGATGGTGTACTCGCCGTACTGGTTGGATACCGTCATCGAGCTTATGTTATCTCTTTCGTAGGAGAGCAGCTCTATTGTTGTGCTCTGAGTCTGGGTGGAGGAGTCGTCCTCCTCGATCTTTGGCTGCGTCAGCACCAGAATAAGCGCTACCAGCGCCATGCAGAGGATGAACACTCCCATAAACATCAGGCTTTTTGCTTTAGCTTTCATTATCTGTGTCTCCTTCTTATCCAGACGAAGCAGCCCGCCGCCAGCACAACCGCCGGTATTATAACCGCAAAGGCGAGGTTCAGCGAATTTTTAAGGCTGTCGTTGACAAGCACTCCGCTTGCCTTTATCCTCTTGGGAACTATGGTGACGCCCTCAGTCTTGCCGGACAGCTCGTTTATGAGGCTGAGGAAGAAGTCGCCGTTGTTGAACTGAGGTGCGCTCATAAGAGTGCTCTGGAGCATCCTGTCAGAGCCTACTGCGATGACATTTGTAAATCTTGAGATATGGGTCTCCTGATTGAGCGCCTTGTACCTTCCAAGCACGACCGAGGCAAAGCTTCCTCTTTCCGTGGCGTCCTGAGCGGTCCAGTCGTCCGAGCTGTCGTACATGTCACGCAGGACTGCCCCCATCGAGGAGGAAACAAGGGTCTCGCAGGTGTTGTAGCCGTCGGTAAGGGCGAATCTTGAGGATATTGCCCTTGAGTCGGGGACATATACCGAGAGCGAGGGGTTTCCTATATCGTCCTGATAGCTCTCAGAGGCTAGCGACTGGAAGGTATAGGTCGCAAGGTTGGAGTAGTAATTAGTGTCGGTCTCGTAGATTATCTTAGGCTCTACGGTTATGCCGTAGCGGTACAAAAGAGCGTCAATATTAGGAGTCGAGCCCTGCTCGGTGGAGGCGACATATATAAGGTCCCTGCCAAGCTCTCCGCCGTTTGTAAGCCAGCTGGATATCTTCTCGGTCTCGGCGGTGGTGTAGTCTATCTTGGGTGCGGGGATGATTATAATGTCGACATCCTCGGGAATCTCCTCCGACCTTATGTCAAGGCTGGTTATGACATAGCCGTTCTTGTCGAGGAGGTCGGTAAGCCCGGAGACATCAGACTCGTTAGCTCCCGGATAGCTGAGGGTGCAGACGGTAATCGGGTTTGCGTCCGAGACCGCCATTATAGCTGAGGTCAGAGCCTGCTCGGCGTTGGAGGAGGCTATAAGCCCCTGAGTGTCAAAGACCTGGTGGGTGTACATGCCCCCGTAGACCTTCTTGCCCTGCTCCAGCGAGAGAACATAATCGTCCGGGACATTTATGATGTCCGCAAGGGTTATGACCTTCGCCCTTGAATGGTCCCCCGACGGCTCGACTATGATGTCCCCCTCGGCAATCGTCAGATTGACATAGTTCGCAACCAGGTCGGGATTTGAAAGAAGGTCCCTGTATCTGACGGTAATCCTCGGGTTGTACTGGGTGTAGAGCTTTAAAAGCTCGGCGCACTGGACGGCATAGTCGCTGACGCCACGGTAGCTGTCCTCGGTGGACATTACGGTGATGTCGATAGAGACCTCAAGCCCCGAGACATAGTCCTTAGTCTCCTCCGAGACGGAATAAATGCTGTTCCCGGTCAGGTCAAGGGATATCGGGAATCTCTCAAAGAGCATGGTTGTGACTATATTTACAAGCACGACGGCGGCCACGAACATCACGGTAAGCCCGGTCGCCAGGGAGCCGTACTTCAGGTGCCTTTTGTTTAGCTCCTTTTTTTCCTTCCTCGAAAAGCCCGAGGAGGCTATATTTCTTATCTTCATGCTAGCTCCTCCCTAAAATCAGTTCCAGCGCCGTCTTTCAAGCACTCTTATCGTCAGGAATAAAAAGACGACCATCCAGCTAAGGAAGAACAGCACATTGGAGAAGTCGAAAATGCCGTAGGTGAAGGTATAGTACCTGTCCGCAAAGGAAAGGTGGCCTATCAGCTCGGAGAGCCACTGAATCGGTATCACTGCGGCAATCGAGCTTATAAGGTACAGGGCCGCCATCGAAACGAAGCCGCCGACCGCCGCTATTACCTGATTCTCGGTGAGCGAGGATACAAATATCCCAAGCGATATAAAGGCGACTCCCACCAGCAAAAGCCCTACCACATTTCCAAGCACCTCAAGCCAGGCGACCTCTGAGAAGAAGCTTAAGACTATTGCGTAGACAAGCGTCATCCCGACTCCCATCGAGTAGATTACTACAGCCGCCAGAAACTTCCCCATGACTAGGGCTCCGAGGCTTATGGGAGCGGTGAGTAAAAGCTGGTCGGTTTTGTTTCTTTTATCCTCCGAGAGGGTTCTCATCGTGAGAATCGGAATCAGCACCAGAAGCACAAAGAAGAGTATCGCAAACATGCTGGACATATCGGTGGTGAGGTATAAAAGATTGTCGGTTGCGCTCCTTGTTATCGAGGTGATGGTAAAAAGCACTCCCGAGGCGAGATAAAACGCCGCCAGGAATATATAGCCGATAAGGGAGGAGAAATAGGAGCTTAGCTCCCTTTTGAATACAGCCGTCATTTTCTGTCCTCCTTTTCGTGTTCCTCAAGGTCCTTTGCCTTCTCGTTTATAAAGGAATCGACGCTCTCGCCCATTGTCAGCCTTAGGAAGATGTCCTCTAGGCTTAGCTCGCTGGAGCGAAGTCCCATGATGTACCAGCTTCTCGCCGAGAGCCTTCTGTTAAGCTCCCGCCTTATGTCTGTACCCTCTGTCGCCTCGATGTTGTACTCCCAGACGCCCTTTTCCCTCTGCATATCGGCAAGCACCGTCACGACTCCGGGAATTGCGCTCACAACCTTGACGACCTCCTCTCTGGGACCGTCAATCCTTGCGATTAGCTTATGGTCTGCGCTCAGGGAGCTTGAGAGATTGTCCGCCGTGTCGTCAGCCACGATTTTGCCCTGATTTATTACTACTATCCTGTCGCAGACCGCCTGGACCTCGCTGAGAATATGGCTGGAGAGTATTACCGTGTGGTTTTTTCCCAGCTTTTTTATAAGGGTCCGTATCTCGATTATCTGCTTGGGGTCGAGTCCTACCGTAGGCTCGTCCAGAATTAGGACTCCTGGATTCCCGACAAGCGCCTGTGCAAGCCCCACTCTTTGCTTATAGCCCTTGGAGAGGTTCTTGATAATTCGGTCGAACACATTGTCTATCTTGACAAGCTCGCATATCTCCTTTAGATGGGTGTTTCTGGGGAGGCGGCAGCCCTTTAGCTCGTAGACAAAGTAAAGATACTCCCTGACCGTCATGTCAAGATATAAGGGAGGCTGCTCGGGAAGATAGCCTATATCCCTCTTGGCGGCTATCGGGTTTTCTAAAATCTCCTTGCCGTTTATATACGCCTCGCCGGAGGTGGAGGAGAGATACCCCGTAAGGATATTCATGGTGGTGGACTTTCCTGCGCCGTTAGGACCTAAGAAGCCTAGTATCTCGCCGTCGTTAGCCTTAAAGCTTATGTTGTCAACGGCTTTTTTGTCGCCGTAGGACTTAGAAAGGTTTTTAACCTCTATCATGGGATTCTGTCCTTTCCTTTGTTTTGTTTGCGCCGTATGCGTTGTGTAAACTATACAGCCGGATTGTGTAAAACAAATGATAGATTAATTAACTTAACGGATTTGCGAGCTGATAAGGTCTATCGAGCGCCTGATTCTGTCAAGACTGTCCTTCTTTCCAAGAATACAGCAAAGCTCCAGCGCCCCTCCCGGGGTGAACTGCCTGCCGCTCACGGCGACCCTTACCGGCCAGAGAATATAGCCGTTCTTGACATCAAGGCTCTTGATAAGGGAAAACAGAGCGTCGTGGATGGTGTTCTCGTTCCACTCCTCAAGAGCCTCCAGAGCGGGAAGCGACCTCGTCAGAGCGTCAAGAGCGGTCTCGGGATTGGTTTTCATCTTCTTGTTATCGTAGAGGGACAGCTCGTACTCCGGCAGAGAGTCGATAAAATCGACCTGCCCGGGGATGTCGCTCAAGACCTCGGTGCGGTTCTGCAAAAGAGCCGCTATCGCCCTAAGGTCGACATCCTGCCTTTTTATCGCCTGCTCAAGATAGGGTCTTGCGCAGACGAAAAACTCCTCCGGGCTGAGCCTTCTTATATACTCGGCGTTGATAGCCCGCAGCTTTAGGGGGTCGAATATCGAGGGAGACTTTGAAAGACCGTCTATATCGAACTCCGTCTTTAGCTCCTCTAGGGTGAAAAGCTCCCTTTCAGACTTCGGCGCCCAGCCCAAAAGCGCAATATAGTTTATTATCGCCTCGGCAAGGTATCCCTTTGCGACAAGGTCCTCAAAGGAGGCGTCGCCGTTTCTCTTGGAGAGCTTTTGGTGCTTGTCCTTCATAATTGGCGAGACATGGATGTATTTCGGGACCTCCCAGCCAAACGCCTCGTACAAAAGGTTGTACTTGGGCGAGGAGGCAAGGTATTCGTTTCCTCTTACCACATGGGTGATTCCCATAAGATGGTCGTCTACGACATTGGCAAAGTTGTAGGTGGGCATACCATCCGCCTTGATTAGAATCTGGTCGTCAAGCGTGGAGTTCTCGACGGTGATGTCCCCGAAAAGCTCGTCGTGGAAGGTGGTTGTGCCCTCAAGCGGAATCTTCTGCCTAATTACATAGGGAGTCCCTGCGGCAAGAAGCCTTGAGACCTCCTCCTTGGGGAGGCTGCGGCAGTGGCGGTCGTACATCGGGCTGACTCCCGACGCCTCCTGAACAGCCTTTAGCTCCTGGAGCCTGTCCTTGTCGCAAAAGCAGTAGTACGCCGCTCCCTTCTCGACAAGCTCTAGGGCGTACTTTTTGAATATACCCATCCTCTCGGACTGAACATACGGTCCGACTGGTCCGCCGACGTCGGGACCCTCGTCCCAGTTAAGGCCGACCGTTTTAAGAGTGCGGTAGATGATTTCGGTTGCGCCCTCGACATACCTCTCCTGGTCGGTGTCCTCTATCCTCAAAATGAAGCTGCCGCCCTCCTTTTTGGCTATTAGGTAGGTGTAAAGCGCAGTCCTAAGGTTCCCGATATGCATATATCCCGTGGGACTCGGCGCAAACCTCGTTCTTATGTCACTCATGACACTCTTCCTTTCTTCTTTTTATATCCGCAGCTATTGCGTCAATCAGCTCCTGCCGTGAGGGAAATTTCCTCTCGGGACGGTAGTAGCGTCTAAATATCACCCTGACGGTCTCGTCATATATATCTCCGGAGTAGTCAAGAATATGAGTTTCTATGCCCCTTGCGGCGTCCTGCCTCACCGTCGGCTTGAAGCCGACATTTGTAACCGAGGGATAGCTCCTGCCGCCTATTACCGTGGTGCTGGAGTATACGCCGTCGAGCGGGATCAGCTTTCCGCCGTCCGAGCTTAGGTTGACCGTCCTTATACCCATGCTCCTTCCTACGGCGTCGCCGTGAAGCACCCTGCCGGTGATAAAATACTCATACCCAAGAAGCCGTGACGCCTCGCTGACTCTCCCCCTGCTTATAAGCTCCCTTATTCTCGTGGAGGATACCGGCTCGCCGTCAATTTTAACGGTCTGCAGTATGACGGCTCTCATGCCAAGCTCCCGGCAGAGCGTTAAAAGCGTGCCGGAGTCCCCCGAGGCGTTTTTTCCGAAGCGAAAGTTTTCCCCGGCAATAACCGTATCCGCTCCCAGCTCCCCTAAAAGCACTCCTTTTACAAACTCCTCTGGCGTTAGATTCCTCACACGGTCAAAATCCTCCAGAATAACCCTGTCGGCGCCGAGGCTTAATATAAGCTCCGTCTTTTCTAGGTCTGTGGTAAGAGGGCTTCTTTTCCCCTTGGTGTCAAGACCATGGAAGGTGAAGCTGTAAACCAGCCTTTCTTTAACCCCGCAGCCGCAAAGAGCCTCTATCGCCGCCCGGTGCCCAAGATGCACGCCGTCAAAAAGTCCTAAAAGTACCGCAGTTTCAGCTCTCATAATCATCTCGTCCAAAAATTCCTATAAACCGTAAGCTCGCCGTTTTCCACCCTGCAAAGCCCCAAAAAGCCGTCCTCAGGGCTGTATACCCTTAGTATGCCGGGGACGGCTCCCGACACCCTCCCGGAGTCGAGCCTCACCCCGTTTTTATACATTCTGGCCTGAGCCTTGCCGAGGCTGACCGTAGGATAGCACTCAAAAAGCCTGTCGGTGGGAATTAGGCTGTCCCATGCGCTAGACCCAAGCTCCCTGATTTTTTCAAGCTCCAGGCACTCAGAAAGCCTAAAGCCGTGGGATACCGTCCTCAAAAGCGAGGACATCGCTCCCAAGGAGCCTGCCCGCCTTGCTATATCGTCGATAAGGCTTCTTATATAGGTCCCCTTTGAGCATTTTATCTCAAGCCTTCCAGACTGGCTCGCCTCATCAAAAAAGGTAAGCTCCAGCCTTGATACCCTTATTTGCCTTTCCTGCCTTTTAACTGCCTCTCCCCTTCTTGCGTACTCATACAGTCTGACGCCGTTTACCGACACCGCTGAGTACATCGGGGGAAGCTGGCTTATCTCGCCGGTAAATTCTGGCAGCACCGCCCTTATGTCAGACTCTGAGAGCTCTTTCCCGCCCGACTCCGCTATCCTCCCGGTTGTGTCGAGGGTGTCGTAGGAGGCTCCCAGCTTAAAGTCTGCGATATACTCCTTGTCGCTGTCGGGAATAAGGTCCATAGCCCTTGTAGCCGTCCCCGCCAGCACGGGAAGGACTCCTGACGCCATCGGGTCGAGCGTCCCGGCGTGACCCAGCCTTCTTTCCCTCAGGACTCCACGGAGTATCGCTATGATGTCAAAGGAGGTGTAGCCGCTGGGCTTGTTTACAAGGATGACTCCCGATTTCATAGAAGCGCCGACGCCTCCCTGACAAGGAGCCTTACAGCCTCCTCACGACTTTTTTCTATCTGACAGCCTGCCGCCCTTATATGTCCCCCTCCGCCGAAGCGGGAGGCAATCAGGCTGGCGTCAATGTCGATGGTCCTTATAGAGACCTTGTAGCCCTCATGCTCGCCCTCAAGCTGCTTTAGGGTTATTCCAACCCTTGCGCCCTCCACGCAAAGAGGTATAGAGGCAAGCCCCTCAAGCTCGGTGCGGTCTATGTTAAGCTCCTCTATCATGCCGTTGGTGACGGTTATGACGGCTATCCTGCCATCCCCGAAAAGCTCCATCCCGGAAATGACCCTCTGCTCGGCAATAAGCCTGCCCTTTGACCTGACATCGAACATCAGCCGGTTTATCCCGGCGTAGTCGACTCCCAGCCTCATAAGCCCTGCCGCCGCCGTATGCGCTTCCGGGGTGGTGTTTTCAAACCTGAAGCAGCCGGTGTCTGTTGCGATTCCTGTGTAAAGGCATGACGCCACGAGGCTGTCTATTTCCTCCCCGGCGGATGAAAGCATTTCGTATACTATGAGGCAGGCGGCGCTCATCGAGCCGTCGACAAAGTTGTTTTTTGCAAACATCTTGTTGGAGGCGTGATGGTCCACGGACAGATAGATATCCCCGGCGTACTCCTCAAGACTGTCTCCTAAAAGCGAGGTGTCGGCAAGGTCGACGCTTATTGACGCCGAGTCCCCGGGAAGCTCCACAGGGCTGTATCCCTCGGCGATAAAGGAGTATCTGTTGGGGATTCCGTCGCTGTTTAGAAGATTTGCGGGGATTCCCTTGGCTCTTAGCCAGTAGCAAAGTGCAAGACCCGCTCCTATGCAGTCGCCGTCCGGGCTTTTGTGGGTCAGTATTCTTGCTCCTGAAAGCCCTAAGAGCATCTTGTGCAGCTTTTTTAAATCAAGCATCCTGCTCCTCCGTATCAGAGTCCGGCTCGGGGTCTACAGTATCCTCGCCGGGAAGATTAAGCTCCTTTAGCATCCTTGATATCCTGGCGGAATACTCGCTTGAATCGTCTGCTATGAATCTCAGCTCCGGCGCCTTTTTGATTCCTAGGACCCCGGATATCTCCCTTTTTATAAGCCCCTGTGCGCTCTCAAGACCCTTTACCGCCTCCCTGGCCTCGCCGATTCCGTTGAGGCTGGAAAGGTATATCCTTGCAACCGACCTGTCTCTTGTAAGCTCCACCCTAACGACGGTGAGAAGCCTATCCTTGATTCTCGGGTCCTTAAGCCTTGGGAGCATACCGCTTATTATTCTTGTTATATCGGACGCCAGCCGTCCCGATTTGTAATCTGCCATATAAACTCCTTTCGCAGCGGCAAGCAAGCCGGGTCGTGACCGTTAATATCCTCCCGGCAGGGGGAGGGCTACGCCTCGGTCTCTATCTGCTCGTATGCCTCGAAGATGTCGCCCTCCTTGAAGTCGTTGAATCTCTCTAAGGTGATTCCGCACTCAAAGCCTGCCGCTACCTCTCTTGCGTTGTCCTTAAACCTCTTGAGGCTTGACATCTTATCCTCCGCCATGACTATGCCGTCCCTGACGACCCTTACAAAGTCGTTTCTTGAAATCTTGCCGCTTATGACATAGCAGCCGGCGACAGAGCCTACTCCTGTTATCTTGTAGACCTGCCTTACCTCAACCCTTGCGGTGTCGTTTTCTACTATCTTGGGAGCAAGCATACCCTTCATGGCGTCCTCTATCTCCTCGATGGCGTCGTAGATGACACGGTAAGTTCTTATGTCGACTCCGTCACGCTCTGCGCTCTCCTTGGCGACAGGGTCGGGTCTTACATTGAAGCCGACTATTATGGCGTTGGAGGCGCCAGCCAGCATGACATCAGACTCAGAGATTGCTCCGACTCCGCCGTGAATGACCTTTACCCTGACCTCGTCGTTGGATATCTTCTCCAGAGACTGCCTTACAGCCTCCACCGAGCCTTGGACATCCGCCTTTACTATAATGGGAAGCTCCTTCATCTCGCCCTGGGATATCTGGCTGAACAGATTGTCAAGCGTTACCTTCTGGTACTGCCTGAACTGCTCCTCCTTTGCCTCCTGCTTGCGCTGCTCGACAAGCTCTCTTGCCAGCTTCTCGTCCGCAACGGCGTTAAAGATATCTCCCGCAGAGGGCACCTCGGTAAGGCCGGTTATCTCCATCGGGATGGAGGGTCCCGCCTCGACGGCGCTTCTTCCCTTGTCGTCTGTCATCGTCCTGACTCTTCCGACGGCCGTTCCCGCAATTATGACATCGCCCAGTCTAAGGGTTCCGTTCTGGACCAAGACGGTTGCGACAGGTCCTCTTCCCCTGTCAAGCCTTGCCTCGATTATAGAGCCTTTAGCAAAGCGGTTGGGATTTGCCTTAAGCTCGAGCATATCTGCGGTGAGAAGGACATTTTCAAGCAGGTCGTCAATTCCCATTCCGGTCTTTGCGGAGACGGGAACGCAGATAACATCTCCTCCCCACTCCTCGGGGACAAGCTCGTGCTCGGTCAGCTGCTGCATTATCCTGTCGGGGCTTGCGCCCTCCTTATCCATCTTGTTTATGGCGACGATTATCGAGACTCCGGCTGCCTTTGCGTGATTTATAGCCTCGACGGTCTGGGGCATGATGCCGTCGTCCGCCGCTACTACGAGTATGGCTATATCGGTGACCATGGCTCCTCTTAGCCTCATGGCTGTGAACGCCTCGTGTCCGGGAGTGTCAAGGAAGGTTATCTCCCTGTCGTTTATGCTCACCCTGTAGGCGCCTATGTGCTGGGTGATTCCTCCTGCCTCGGTGTCGGTGACATGGGCGTTTCTTATCCTGTCAAGAAGGGAGGTCTTTCCGTGGTCGACATGACCCATAACCACGACAACCGGGCTTCTGGGCTCTAGCTCCTCCTCCTTATCCTCGGTCTCGGCTATCAGCCTTTGCTCTATGGTGACGACAATCTCCCTTTCGACCCTCGCTCCAAGCTCCTCTGCGACAAGGGCTGCGGTGTCGAAGTCAATAGTCTCGTTCTGGCTCGCCATGACTCCAAGACCCATAAGCTTCTTTATAACCTCGGTGACGGTCGCCTTGAGCCTGGTCGCAAGCTCTGAGACTACTATCTCGTCCGGGATAAGCACCTTTAGCTGCTGCTTCCTTGCCCTTTCAAGCTCGAGACGGCGAAGCTTCTCAGCCTCGGTCTCCCGCTTGGTGGAGAGCTTCTCCTTCTTCTTCTGCTTGGACTTCTGGACAAGCTTCTGCTTCTTCTGGTAGTTGTCACCCGCACGGTTTTTAGTGTCGGCTAGGTTGTCGTACCTGTCGTTATACCTGTCTATATCGACATAGCTTCCCCTGGTGTCGACGATTCTTTGCTTCTCGGGAGAGCTGTAGCTCGAGCCGGAAACCGAGCTTGCGACAAGCTGCACCCTCTCGCCCCTGTCCTGCTTCTTAGCGGGACGCTTTTTCTCCTCACGGCGGGGCTTAGGCTCAGGCCTTGACTCCTGCCTGGGAGCAGGCTTAGGCTCAGGCTTAGGCTCCGGCTTGACCTCAGGCTTAGACTCTGCCTTGACCTCCGGCTTAGGCTCAGGCTTGACCTCCGGCTTAGACTCTGCCTTGACCTCCGGCTTAGGCTCAGGCTTGACCTCCGGCTTAGGCTCAGGCTTGACCTCAGGCTTTGGCTCTGCCTTTACCTCAGGCTTAGGTTCCGGCTTAGGCTTAGGCTCTGACCTCTTGGGAGCCTCTGTCTTTGGCTTTCTTGCCGGTCTGTAGGCAAAATAGCCCTCGAAGCTCTCCACCTGATTCTTCTGGGTGTAAAACTCAAGCACATAGTTTACCTCCTCCGGCGTAAGCACCGCAGAGGACTTCTTTGCTCCGAACCTATGCGAAAGGCACTCTATGACCTCCCCGCTGGAGAGCTTTAAATCCCTTGCCAGTGTGGTGAGTTTGTATTTTGTAATCATAGGCATTTACTCCTTGCTGTAGTTAATCTTTTCGAGCGACTTTTCCATGCTGCCCATAAAGCCCCTGTCCGCCACGCCGATGACGGCGTACACCTTTCCAAGAGCCGCACCTATCTCGTCGGCGGTCATCTGGGCGGAGTAAAGCGGGACATCCTCCCTGCCGCAGCAGTACGCTATCTCCTTGAGGGACTTTTTTGATATGTCCGAGGCGGTTATGACTCCATATACCGTTTTCTGTCTCACGGCGGATTTCACCTCGTCCATTCCCAGCCTTAGCCTTCCCGCCCTCATGCAGACGGTTAGGCTTCCTTTAATCGAGGCTTTTGGCATCGCTTTCCTCCCTGAGACTCATACTAAGGCTTTCATAAATCTCGTCCGGGACGGGAGCTCCGAAGGCGCGCTCCAGCCTTCCCGCCTTTTTAGCCCTTTTAAGACAGTCCGAGTCGGGGCAGATATAGGCTCCCCTGCCGGACTTTTTCCCTGTCGGATCTATAAGTATCTCGCCCTCCGGGGTCCTGACTATTCTTATAAGAGAGCGCTTCTCCTTAGGCTGCTGACAGCCAAGACAGGTCCTCACGGGAAGCTTCTTTCTAATCGCCATCTACCGGCACCTCCTCCGGCTGAGCCTTTGGAGTCTCGGCTTCGTCAGCCTCGCCGGCTTTGTCCGCTTCGCCCGCTTCCTTAGCCTCAGCCTCTGCTGCGGCGGTGGTGGTGATATCTATTTTATAGCCGGTGAGCCTTGCGGCAAGCTTGGCGTTCTGTCCCTTGTTGCCTATGGCAAGCGAGAGCTGATTCGGCGGAACGATGATTTTAGCGTACTTTGTGCCGTCCTTGGCAAGCTCGACCGACCTTACCTCAGCAGGGGAAAGAGCGGAGGCTATGAACTCGGCGTCGTCCTCGCTGTAAAGAATGAGGTCTATCTTCTCTCCCCCTATCTGGGAGGCTATTGCGTTGATTCTCGAGCGCTTTGGACCTATGCAGGCTCCTAGCGCATCGACATCTGGGTTGTGGCTCAAAACGGCAACCTTGCTTCTGGCGCCGGGCTCTCTTGATATCCCCTTTATCTCGACGGTGCCGTCGTAAATCTCGGGGACCTCAAGCTCAAACAGCCTTCTTACAAAGTCCCTGTGAGTCCTTGACACCTTGACGGAGGGCTTTTTGTCGGGATTTACTACTCCGACTACATACACCCTTATTATATCTCCGGCTTTTAGCTCCTCGCCGGGAAGCTGCTCTCCCCTCGGGAAGTAGATCTCGTCCTTGTCGATAAGAAGGATGGCGTTCCCCGTGCCCGGCTCCACCTTCTGGACGGTGGCTGAGACAATCTCGTGCTCCTTGTCCTTATACTGTGCGACAAGCCTGTCTCTTTCAAACTGCCTAAGGTCCGACCTTATGGACTGCTTTGCGCTGGAGGCGGCGACTCTTCCGAACTTCGCCGGAGACAGCGGAATCTCGCAGACTCCTCCTACCACGCAGTCCTTATCTATCGCCCTCGCCTCATCTAAGGATATCTCGTTTGCAGGGTCCTCCGGCTCGCCCTCGACAACCGTCTTGATAAGGCACATCCCGAACTCGCAGCTGTCCGGGTCGATGTCAATCCTGACGCTCTGAGTGTCGGGATAGTCCCTCTTTACAGCCTTTAAGACCCCCTGCTTGATTTTCTCTATCAGAACAGGAAGCTCTATCCCGCTGGCAAGCTCAAGACCCTTTAGACCCTCGAAGAAATCCTTGTTGACCGTGTTCATAATCCTTAAACCATTCCTTTCTATATTAAATCTCTTAATTAGTCCCCGTCTGCCTCTTTAAAGAGGTCCTCATCGTCCGCAAGCCGGACAGAGGAAATATGCTTCCCGTCTATAGCCCAGGGGAAGGGTCTTAGCCTGGCGGGTATCTTTGTCTCGACGATGATGCCGAACTTGTCGTAGGCGACAAGAGGTCCTACAACCTCCTTAACGCCCTCGGTGAGACGGAAAAACTTTACCCTGACCTTTTTGCCTATGCAGGCCTCGAAATGCTCAGGACGCCTTAGCTCCCTGCCAAGACCGGGAGACGAGACCTCGAGAACATAGGAGCGAAGGATAATGTCCTTCTCGTCAAGAAGCTTGCCCAGCGGACGGTGCAGAGCCTCGCAGTCCTCGATTCCGACTCCGCCCTCCTTGTCGATAAGCACCCTGAGATACCAGGTTGCGCCCTCCTTTTCGTAGCGCACATCCCATATGGAAAGCCCCAGCCTGTCGCATATGGGCTTGGCAAGAGCCGCAACCTTTGCGGCGGTTACGTTTTCAGCCATCAGTTACCCTTCCTTTCCTTTTTCTAAAGGTCAAGCAGCCCCGTTATAATCAGGCTGCGATTCAAAACAAAAGACCGGAATTTCAAATTCCAGCCTTTCTTCTAAAATATTAATTACAGTATACCACACTTTTTAAAAAAATCAAGGGGTTTTTGCCGATTTTTTCTTTTCCGAAGCCGTTTTTTTCGCCGTCAGAGGGGATTTGTCCTATTTTTCCCGGATATAAACCCTGGGGACCCTCTCCGCCACGGCGCAGACTATCTCATAGGCTATCATCGAGCAGCTGCCTGCAAGCTCCCATGCGCTTATGCACTCGCCGCCGTCCCTGCCGATAAGGGTTACGGTGTCGCCCGCAGTCACGCCGTCGATGCCGGAAGCGTCTACCATAAGCTGGTCCATGCATACCCTTCCTATGATGGGAGCGCTTTTTCCCCTTATGAGCACCCTGCCCCTGTTTGAAAGGAGCCTGGGGTAGCCGTCGCCGTAGCCTACCGTCACGGTGGCTATCCTGGTCCTGCCGCCGGTGACATAGCTCCTTCCGTAGCTCACGGGGACTCCCCCGGGGACCTCCTTGACCTGCGCCACGAGCGCCTTTAGCTCCATGACAGGCTCTATTTTACCGTCAAGGCAGATGTCCGGGCTGGGCGAGATTCCGTAGAGCATTATCCCGAATCTTGCAAACGAGCTGACCTCTCCCGGCTGTATATACGCCCCCGCCGAGTTAAGTATATGCGAATACCTTGGCACAAAGCCAAGCCTGGCAAGCTCCTTCTTTATTTGAAGGAAGCTTTTTATCTGGGAGGCGGTGAACTCCCTGTCTGACTCGCCTGCGCCGTCCGCCGAGGAAAGATGGGAAAAAATCCCCTCGGCTAGAAGCCCGGGAAGCGAGGAGATGCTGTACGCCTCCTTAACCGCCCTGCCGCAGGAGCCGCCGGAGCCAAGACCTATTCTTGTCATCCCGGTGTCTATCGCCGTGTGGACCCTTATTCTGCCTCCCGCTTTTATCGCCTCGCAGGAAAGAGCCTTTGCGTACTCAAGGTCTGTTACAGCCTGAACGACTCCGCAGCTTATAAGCTCCCCGGCGTACTGAGGTGGAGTGTAGCCCAGAATCAGAATCTCGCCGGGAATCTTGGCATGACGAAGCTCCGCCGCCTCGTCGAGGCTGGAAACTGCGAACCAGCCTGCGTTAAGCTCCCCGGATAGAAGCTCCGCCGTTTTAACCGCTCCGTGACCGTAGGCGTTCGCCTTGACGACATACATCGGCTGGCAGGAGGGCGGTAAAAGGCTGAGGCAGTAAAGGGCGTTTTTCTTGAGGCGGTCAAGGCTTATCTCCGCCCACGCCCTTTTGAAATGAAGCTCGCTGTAAGGCATTTTGGGGTCTCCTTTAAAAAAACAAAGATTAATCGTCAATACGCTTGCATTGACGGCGATTATATGCTATTATTTGTGTAATGACTGTATCTGTCAGAGCGGTTTTGCCGCAATAAAATAATGCGAGGTGTTAAATATGCTCTTCCCCCCGCCCCCGATTACTCCAAGACCGTCTCCGTGGGATGTAGAAACAAAAACCCTTGAGGAGGAGCCTTTAAAGGTCGATATCTCGAGGACGGCGTGCTTCACCGGTCACCGTCACGAGAAGCTCCAGCTTCCCGACAGGGCGAGCCGTGACGCTCTTAAAAGCATGATGCTCGTTCAGATTCTGGACGCCATAACAGTAGAGGGCTACGATACCTTCATAACAGGTCTTGCCAAGGGAGCAGACCTTTGGTACGGTATGCTTATATTCAGTCTGAAGGAGCAGTATCCCAACATCAAGCTGATAGGAATGTCCCCCTACCGTGGGGAGGTAAAGCATTTTCACGACAGGGACCTCTTTGAGTACGGAAATGTCACCAGAGCCTGCGACAGGCTGATTTTCATCTCCGAAAAATACTCCAGCTCCTGCTATCAGAAGCGGAACAGGGAGATGGTCGACCATTCCAGCAAGCTTATCGGCGTGGTCAGAGACTACAAGAGCGGCACCGGCATGACCATAAGGTATGCAAAAAAGAAGGGCTTAAACACCAATATCATCGACCTTAACGAGATAAGGCATATCATCTACTGAGCCTGCCCGTCACTGATTATATAACACTCTTTTGAAAAAAGCAATAAAAATTTCCCCGGAGAACCAGCCGGGATAAAAGGAGGTCGCCTGATGTCATCAAATAATCGGGGACGCCGCAGCGGGAGCCGCTCGCAGGTCAATGTCCTTGTGGCGTATGCGGCTACTATGCTCGTCTGCCTTTTGCTCTTCGGCAGCATAGCTCTTTATCTTCTTGACAGGTTTGTAACCGCTCCCGCAGAGCAGTCGGGGGAGGAGCTTTCCGCCGTTACTGAGGATGAGACCGGGGAGACGGATTACTCCTTCGCCAGGCAGACGGTTTTGTTCGTCGGAGCGGGCAGCGAGGATATAAACGCCATGGCGATTTTAAGAATCCTCCCGGACGAGGGCAAAATCCTAATCGTCCCGGTGTCTAAATACACCCTGTCCTCAGCGGGAGGGGCAAGCGGAACGCTTCTGGAGCTTTACTCCAGCGGCGGCATGACCTTCCTAAAGCAGGCGGTGGAGTCCTCATTCGGCGTAGAGTGCTCCAGGTATGTCAAGATAAGCGACGGCGGCTGGAAGTCGCTGGTTGAGTATCTTGGAGGAACAAGCACCTATAACTTCCCGGAGGAGCTTTTATACAAGAATCAGGAGACCGGCGAGCTGACCAGCTTCTCCCAGGGATCTGCCACAAGGACCCTCTGGGGGGACGATATCCGCAGAATCGTCACCTATCCCCTTTACTCCGACGGAGAGAGGACAAGGCTTCAGGTCGTGGGGGAGATAGGGGTCTCGCTTCTCAACTCGGCGTTTTTGACCAATTCGGAGAATATAAAATCCAACCTAACCAGCATTTTCAACACGATTTTCAACAACTCCGACACCGATATAACCTCTCCCCGCTTCAGGGAGGTGTCGCCGGCGTATGAATATATGCTGGACAGCTTCGACTCCCCTGCCTCCTATAGGCTCCCCAAGGGGGTCTGGAACGAAAGCGGCTACTTCGAGGTGTCCTCCGACTTCCCGGACGAGCTGAGGGAGTATTTTATGCTGAACGAATAAGAAGGCTGGGGCTGTCGAGAAACCCACGCAGATAAGGAAGAAGCCCCGATAGTTGTACTGGAGTACTGCGAGGGGCTTCTGACGCAATAAGAAAAAATGTTTTCGCAGAGCCGTTTTTTCGGCTCTGTGGATAAGCCGTCATCTATTTTATCTAATAAAAACTAAAAAACTGATAAGCCCGCAGTTAGCGGTGAGTGGGCAGAAACACACACAAATGAAAAAAGCCCAAAATTATTCAGTATGTTTCAACCCGCTGAAAATAATAAACTGATATTTTCGGTGGGTTTATAGGCAGTCTTGGGAACGCCTGCGGGCGTTCCCTTTCTTTGCTCTGCGAAATGTCTAGCATTTTAAAGCATTATATGCTATAATATATACAACCACAAATCCGGGAAGGATGATACCATGGATAAAAGCTACAATTCGGGCAGCCGGGTCAGCGTCAGGATAATGGGGAGAAGCTATACCCTTTCAAGCGACAATTCAAGGGAGTATACCGTCATGCTCGCCGAGGAGCTCAATAAGGGCGTCTCGGAGCTTTTAAGGTCGGAGAGGTCCCTTGGCGTGCTGGACGCCGCCATTCTTTTCGCCCTCAACTCGCTGGACGAGTCTAAAAGGTCAACTCAGCTCGCCGAGAATCTAAGGCTCCAGATGGGCGAGTACCTAAACGACGCCTCCCGGGAGCGGCAGAGGGCGGAGTCCCTTAAAAGGGAGAACGCAGGTCTTAAAAAAAGGCTTTTAGAGCTTGATAAGAGCTTAAGGAGCCGGCAGGGCGTAGACGCCGAGCCGTCCCAAAAGAAAGCGCCGGAGGCGTCCTCCGAGGAATTGCGGGAGGTGCCAGGGAAAGCTCCCGAGACATCCTCTAAGTCAAGGTCCGAGCCTGGGCAAAGGGGCAGAGCAAGATGAGCGCCCTGCCGGAGATTTTAGCTCCCTGCGGCTCTATGGAGTCGCTCACAGCCGCACTCAGGGCGGGAGCGGACGCCGTATACCTCGGGGGAAAGAGGTTCTCCGCTAGAAAAAACGCCAAAAACTTCTCCCGTGAGGAGCTTGCCGAGGCTGTGCGGCTCTGCCGGAGATACGGAGCCGCCGTCTACCAGGCGATAAATACAATAGTTTCCGACAGCGAGCTTGAGGAGCTTGCTTCAGAGCTTGAATTTGCGGCGGCTCTCGGGGTCGACGGGATTATAGTCCAGGACCTCGCCGTCTGCCGGATAGCCAGGGAGGCTGCTCCCGGGCTCAGGCTTCACGCCTCCACACAGCTCTCGATAGGGACTCTTGACGGAGTGGAGTTTGCAAAAGCGGCAGGCTTTTCAAGGGTTGTTCTTGCAAGGGAGCTCAGCCTTGAAGGGATAAGGGAGCTTAGCGGTGCGGGAATCGAAACCGAGGTCTTTGTCCACGGGGCGCTTTGCATGTCGGTCTCGGGACAGTGCTACCTCTCTGCCGCAATAGGAGGAAGGTCTGCAAACCGTGGTCTTTGCGCAGGAGCCTGCCGTCTTATGTTTTCCCCGCAGGGCCGTCCTAAGAACGGTCAGTGCGCCCTATCCCTTAAGGACCTCTCGCTGATTCCCCACGCCGAGGCTCTTAGGGACGCCGGGGTCTCCTCCCTTAAAATCGAGGGGAGGATGAAGCGTCCCGAGTATGTTGCGGCGGCGGTGGACTCCCTTTACAAGGCTCTAAGGGGCGAGAGCTACGACCTGGAGGCTCTTAGGAGCGTCTTTTCAAGAAGCGGCTTTACGGACGGCTATTTTACCGGCAAAACAGGTAAAGCCATGTTCGGAGTAAGAAGCCAGGAGGACGAAAGGGCGGCTAAGGATATCTGCCCTAGGCTTCGGGAGCTTTACAGAAACGAAAGACAGCGGCTTGCTGTCGACATGGAGCTTTTTGCCGAGCCGGGAAGCAGGGTCAGGCTCACCGTATCCTCCCTTGGGGACAGCGTAACCGTCACCGGGGAGCCGGTAAGCGAGGCTAAAAGCCGTCCTACAGACTCCGAGGAGGTAAAAAGGCAGCTTACAAGGCTGGGAGGGACGGTATATCTCGCCGGAAAAATCTCCTTGCGCCTCCTAGGAAGCCCCTATCTCTCGGCGGCGGAAATAAACGGCCTAAGGCGAAGGGCGCTTACTGAGCTTGACGAAAAAAGAATCGGGCGGCTTATGAGGCCCATCCCGTTTGACAGGGACAGGCTGAGCCTTGCAATGCCGAAAACCCTGAATATGAAGCACCCCGAGCTTATTGTAAGGGTAGAAAGGGTATCTCAGCTTGAGTATTTGGATGTAAAAAGCCTTTATGGGGTTATTATCCCCGCAGACGGGGCTAAGGAGTATCTTGACGCCGGGTATCCTATTGAAAAAGCCACGGTATATCCTCCAAGAGGCTTTGACGGGGATGCGGCGCTTGATACCCTCACGCTTGCAAAAGGCCTCGGCTTTAAGAGCGCAGCCTGCTCAAATCCCGGGGAGCTTATTCTTTGCAAAAGGCTGGGGCTTGAGCCGGTAGGAGGCTTTACTCTTAACATAAAAAACTCCCTTTGCGCCTGGGAGTATGCAAAAATGGGCCTTAAGGCGGAGACCCTGTCCCCCGAGCTGACGGCCAGGGAGGCCTCGGCGCTGAGCGCTCCCGTTCCCACCGGGGCTGTAGTATACGGCAGGCTCCCCTTGATGCTGACAAAAAACTGCCCGATTAAAAGCGAGCTTGACTGCTCTCGCTGTACCCGCCGTCTTACCGACAGGACGGGAAGCGAGTTTTCTGTCCTCTGCCATAAGGAGTACGGCTGGTTCGAGCTTTTAAACTCCCGCTTTATCTGGCTTGCAGACAGGATGAGGGATTTTAATCTCGACTTCGGCGTTTTGTATTTCACCGTAGAGTCAAAGGGCGAGGTCAAAAGGGTCTACGACGGCTATATTAACCGCCTGCCGCCCTCTGGAGGCTTCACGAGGGGTCTATATTACAGGGGCGTCGAATGACTCCATAAAAAAGGAAGGATTATCATGACTCTTACATTTAAAAAGCTCCGGCAGGACGCCGTTATCCCTAAGGCTCAGACAAAGTCAAGCGCAGGGCTTGACCTTTGCGTATGCTCGGACTCCCCGGTCACCATAGCTCCCGGGGAGATTGTAACGGTAAACTGCGGCGTCGCCTGCTGTCCTGACAGGGAGGATGTCGTTTTGCTCGTGTTTATAAGGTCGTCTCTAGGGAGAAAATACGGGCTGACCCTTGCAAACTCCGTCGGGGTGATAGACTCAGACTACCGTGGTGAGATAATGGTACCGCTTATAAATCACGGGAGCCAGCCCTGCACCCTGTTTCCGGGGGAGAGATTTTCGCAGCTGGTCGCCCTGCCGGTATACCTTCCCGAGGTTTTAGAGTCCGACTCCCTCCCCGAAAGCGAGAGAGGAAAAAGCGGCTTCGGCTCGACCGGGAGGCTCTAGCTCCTGCCGAGGCGGCAAAAATCTCCCTCCTTAAAAGGATTATCGCCGCCGAGCAGGGATACGCCATCAGTCCGTTGAAGATATCGCTTATCGCAAGGGCGGCGTCGAGCCTGAGAATACAGCCAAGAAGCGCCGCCGCAGGATATACCGCCCTGTAGCAGGCTACCGCTTTTCTTGAGCTAAAAAGGTACTCTGCGGCGCCAAGCCCTATTTTCGACCAGCCTATTATGGTCCCCAGGCAAAAGCCCATGACGCAAAGGGCGCAGACCGCTCCGGCGGCGGCTCCCAAGGCTCCCCCTCCCATTCCCCTTTCAAAGGCTGATGTCACCGTGAGGGTAGGAGCAAGCCCGGAGTCAAGCGTCACCCCGGAGCAAAGAATACTAAGGGCTGTAACCGTGCATATTATGAAGGTGTCGACTATAACCTCGAAGATGTTTAAAAGCCCCTGCTCGTGAGGGGTGACAAGACCGTCCGAGGCGTGGATAGCCGCAGTGCTCCCAAGCCCCGCCTCGCTTGAAAATATCCCCCGCCTGAAGCCGTTGGAGGCGGCTCTTGCTATCTCCCAGCCGACAGCGCCTCCCGCCGCCTGCCTGATTCCCACTGCGTTTTTAAAGACCTGTGACAGCGAGTACGGCAGCCTTTCCATCCCGAGTGCGATAACTAAAAGGCAAAGAGCCAGATAAATCAGGGAAACGGCAGGCATTACCCTTTCGGAGGCGGCTCCCGAAAAGTCCCCCTTAGAAAACAGGCAGAATACCGCCAGAGCCGCAGGAACTATCCCTACTGCCCATCCGGGAAGCGGGATAAAATATCCCGCAGCCTCTGAGAACGCCCCCGTCTGAGCCATACAGCCCATCCCAAGTGAGGCAAAAAGGGTGAAAACGGCGTAAAGCCACGCCGCCCAGCGCTCCCCGAGACCGTCTCTGAGCGAATACATTATTCCGCCTTTTTTTCCGTCACGGTAGCGTATACTTAATACGCCCTCGCCGTATGCCGCTCCCATGCCGAAAAGCCCGGACACCCAGAGCCAGAAAAGCGCTCCCGGTCCGCCTATTGCAAGGGCTGCGGCGACTCCCGAGACGCTCCCTGAGCCTACTGTCGCCCCGAGCGCCGTCATCGACTGCCTAAGGCCTCCCGATTTCAGCCGTCTTTTAAGAAGCAAGAGCATCTGCTTAAGCCCTCTTAGCTGTATAAAGCCGGTCCCAAGGCTTACAACCGCTCCGGCGGCGGCGATTATAAGGACGGTCAGAGGTCCCCATACCGCACCCTGTATGCCTTCAAGGGCGTTTTTTACCGCAGTTATTATTTTATCAGGCTCCAAGCTATGACCTCCCAAGCTGTGAAAGGAGTATATAAGGATGAGAAAGTATCTTCCCAAGAGCGCCGCTCTTGCCGCCCTCAGACTTTTTACAATCGTATTCTGCCTCGGTGTCAGCCTTGCGGCGAGGATATATCTTTACTCCTTTAAAATACTTATGCTTATCCTCATTGCGGTATTCTGGACTGCGGGGGTATTCCTTGCGTTTGTCTACCTGCCGGTTCTTTTCAGCAGGACGGTTATATACATCTCGAAAACCGAAATCGCTCTTCACTCCGGGGTCATCTTCCGCCGCCGTGAGCTTATGAGGATGTCCGCCGTGCAGTATGTCACAAGGGTGTCCCTGCCGTTTTCAAGGGCGCTGGGCTTTAACTTCTTGGTTGTAAGAGGCTTAGGAGGAAGCATTATCCTGCCGTTTCTCCGCTATGAGGACTGCCAGGAGATTCTTCTTACCCTTCACTCCAAAATCTCAGAGGACGGCGCAGTCCCTCCCGACGGCGACGCCGGCAAGGAGGAATAAAATGAACGGCTCCCTATCTGGCGGCAGCCGGGGAAGCGTCTCCGGGCAGCAGCATTTTATAAAGTTTTTCTCCTACACAACAAAATACTTCTGGCTGCTTGTCATCCCGCTTTTAAGAAGCCTCTACAGCCTCGCCTTCTCGCCGGACGCTCTTGGCAGCTGGCTCAGGGGAAGCTGGCTTGACATCATCGTCTTGCTCGCCATCATAGCCTTCGCATGGCTTAGGCTCATAAGCGTGAGCTATAGCTTCGACGGCGAAAAAATCGAGGTAAGGCGGGGGATAATAGCGGTCTCGCAGGATGTGGTTTTCTACAGCCAGATTTCCACTCTCAGCCTAAAGCAGGGTATATTCTACCGTGCGCTGGGAGCGGTAAAGGTCTATGTCGCAACAAACGCCGGAATCTTCGACCGGGCGGACATCACTCTGGTCATGAAAAAGCGGGACGCAGACAGGCTCTATCTTTTCATGAAGCGCTCACGGGTCAAAAGTCTTGGCTATTCCGTCTCCCCAAACAAGCCAAGGCTGTTAATCTTCTCTTTGCTCTTTTCCTCAACCCTCTCAGGAGTTCTTGTCGCCCTTGCCTTTATCATGGAGACCTCGCAGGTCTTTGACAGGGAGGCGGAGGCTAAGCTAATCCTTGACACCCTGAGCGAGTTTGCAAACAGGCTCGCACACATAATCCCTCCCGCCGCCGCAGGAGTCTCTGCGGTGATACTAATAAGCTGGCTTACAAGCTTTATCACCAACCTCTTTTACTTCTGGGACTATATCATCACCAAGACTAAGGATTCGATATATATAAAAAGCGGGCTTATCGCAAAAAACCGGCATATAATCTACTTGGAAAGGGTAAACTACATCGACCTCAGGCAGAGCATGCTGGCGATGCTTTTAAGGGTGTCAAGCCTTCACTGCCACTGCTCCGGCTACGGCTCAACGGGAAGAAGCGAGCTGTCGGTCGTGCTTCCTATTACCCCCGGCAAGGAGGTCAGGTCGACCATAAGGGAGGTTTTTCCCGATTATCCCTCCCCGGAGCTCTCGGTAAAATCAAGCCTTAAAGCTCTTGGCGGCTTCTACTTCTGGCCGGCGGCTCTTGAGCTGATACCTCTGGCGGGGTATATTGTCTGCGAGCTTTTTATGACTCAGTGGCACTCGGTAGCCCTGACCGCCTTTGTAATCGCCGAGCTGCCGGTAGTCTGGCTCGCCGTGACAAAGACGCTCTCCATGTTTATAACCGGCGTCGGGATCAAGGAGGACCACATCGTTTTAAGATATCTAAAGGGCTACGGCTTTCACACCGTTATAGCTCCCATTGACAGGGTGACAAAGGTGGTAATACGGCAGACCGTCGCCCAGACGGTAAACCGCACCTGCACCGTGATAGTCTACACCGCCTCCGACTCAAGAGTTAAGCACAAAATCTACGGCATAGAGCTTGACCGTGCGCTCCGGCTTTTCGAGAGCCACGGCTTCGACCTCTACTTCAACGAAAGTCCCTCGGAAGGCTGGTAAAACAATTTTAAAAAATTTTTCTTAAAAAGCTTGACAAACGACAAAGTTTTTAATATAATGAATAAGTCTCATGCAAGCAGGGTGTCTTGGCAGGGCTGAGATTATATTAATCGCTTTGCAGGCGGGTTTTACGGCTGTATAGCTCAGTTGGCTAGAGCATNNTTCGGTTCATACCCGAAGTGTCACTGGTTCAAATCCAGTTACAGCCACCACCGGCCCGTTGGTCAAGCGGCTAAGACACCGCCCTTTCACGGCGGAAACATGAGTTCGACTCTCGTACGGGTCACCACGAAGGCAGGCTGGTCTGTCCTAAAGGCAGCGTTCCTGCCTTTAGCATTTTGCACTCCGCCGTAAAATAGCATGAGAATTAAAACACCGAGGCAGCCGTCCCGGTGTTTTTTCTGTCCGTACTCCCGTCCCTGTCCCCCGTCCCCCGCCTCTCCGGCGAGGGCGCAAAGTGAGCCGCCAAGGCGTACGCCTTGGCGGCTTGATTGCCGGTTTTCTGATTGATAGCATCCTGCCGTTTTCTAGGAGGCGCATGGGCGTCAGGCTCAGATGAAGCCCACCCGGCAATCAGTAGGTCAGCTAAGCTGACAGCTCACTTTGCGTAAGCCGGGATTCCCCTCAAGCTGCGAAAGGAGGCTTTCACGGCGCAGCAGCTTCACCTGCCGTCAGGCGAATTTATAGCCGCCGACAGGCCTCTCACACCCCAAAAAGCCTGCGGGTGTTCTCCCTCGCTGTGAGCACAAGCTCCAATGGGTCAAGCTCCTTTATCACAGCGGCGGCTGAGGCTGTGTGTATCAGCATCGAGCTGTCGCAAATCCTGCCACGAAGCGGCTCGGGAGCCATATACGGGCAGTCGGTCTCAAGAAGCAGTCTATCCGGCGGGAGGTATTTTACAACCTCCTGCTGTTTTTTTGAGTTCTTGAAGGTGAGCGTCCCGGTGAAGCTTATATAAAGCCCCATGTCAAGAAGCTCTCTTGCCGTCTCCTTAGAGCCGGAGTAGCAGTGCATCACTCCGCCTGACGGCGAAAGATGCCCTCTTAGGACATCAACGCAGTCGCCTATTGCGTCCCGGCAGTGGATTATCACGGGGAGTCCAAGCTCTCCGGCAAGCTCAAGCTGACTGCAAAAGGCGTCCAGCTGAGCCGTCCTGTCATATCCGGGATAGTGATAGTCAAGCCCTATCTCCCCTATTGCGACCGGCTTTTTATCCCCTGCGGATATATAAAGCTCCCTGAGCCGCTCTATCCAGCCCGGGACGGCGTCGTAGAGATTCTCGGGATGAAGCCCTATGGCGGAGTAGGCTCTTTGGTAGCTCCCTGACAGCTCCAGACCGAAGCGGCAGGAGGCAAAATCCACCGAGGCGTGTATTAGCCCCGACAGCCCTCTTTCAAAGAGCGAGCGAAGAAGCTCCTCCCTGACGCCGTCGAATTTTTCGTCGTCATAGTGAGTGTGGGTGTCAAAAAGCCCCGCAGGAAAAGCCTCGGAGAGGTTGTTGCGGCTTAGCTCCATCCTGATGTCCTCCTTTTTGGAAAGCGGATAAATTAGTGCTTGAAAAAGCGGAAAAAATAGTTTATACTTTTATGTGAGCGGTCTTAGTAGATTTTACAGCAACGGCCGTGACTTGTCAACCTGAGGAGGCTATGATATGATAAAAATGAGATTCCCCGGCGGAGTAAAAAAGGCTCTAACCCTAAGCTATGACGACGGCTGCTACGACGACATCAGGCTTATGGAGCTGATGGACAGGTACGGAATCAAGGGAACCTTTAACATAAGCTCCGGGCTTTACCGTCCCGAGGGTACACAGCCTGAGGGTCCCTGGCCGAGGCTCACACGCAATGAGGCTCTAAAGCATTACAAGGAGCACGGCGTCGAGGTTGCCGTTCACGGCTATGTGCATAGGGACTTCACCCGTCTTACCGACGCCGAGCTGTGCTATGAAATCTCGGCGGACCGTGCGGCTCTTGAAAAAGACTACGGCGTTGTGGTGAGGGGAGCGGCGTATCCCTACGGCTCCTATAACGACCGGGCTGTGGAGGCTCTTAGGGCTAACGGAATCAAATACTGCCGGACGGTGGGCACAAGGGAGGATTTCATGCTCCCGCAGGACTGGCTGAGGCTTCACGCAACCGCCCATCACGCCAACCCAAGGCTCCTTGAGCTTACAAGGGAGTTTTTGGAGCTTGAAACCGACGAGCCGAGGCTGTTTTACCTCTGGGGACACACCCCCGAGTTCCGCCGGGACGGTAACTGGCAGGTAATCGAGGACTTCATGAGGCTGGTGAGCGAGCACAAGGACGAGCTTTGGCTGGCGACAAATATCGACATCTGCGAGTACCACATGGCGTTTATGGCTCTCGAGCGCTCTGTAAGCCCCGACTCAAGGCTTATCTACAACCCCACCGCCAAGGAGGTCTGGATGGCGTCCGGCGGCTGGGTGACCGAGGGCGAGCCGTTTTCGGTCAAGCCGGGCTGCACTATAAAATACTAAGGCAAAATAATGAGGCGTCCCCCAGCTCCGGGAGGGCCTCATTTTTTGGATGGTGTGTCTTACCCGCCGTCAGGCGGCCCCTTCTTTCACAGAGCAAAGCCTCCCCACATATGCAAAGTGAGCCGCCAAGGCCTGCGCCTTGGCGGCTTGATTGCCGGGCAGCAAATAAGAAGCCTCCCGAAATTTTCCGGGAGGCGTATAATTGCAGGCTTTTTATCAGGCTCTGGGGCAATCAATCGGTCAGCTGAGCTGACAGCTCACTTTGCATAAGCTGGGATTCCCCTCAAGCTGCGGTGTTTGGGACAGAAATTCGCCTACAGCGAATTTCTGTTGTCATAAGACAAATTTCACTGCCGCTTAAAGCACTCTTACCCTTGCAACGCCGTCGATAGCGGCTATCTTGGCGCAGGCGTTCTGGACATCCCCGGTGACATCGAGCATGGTGTACGCCCAGTCCTTCTTGGACTTGGAGGCTATGCTCTCTATATTTCCTCCCGCCTCCGAGATTATCCCGGTGACGGATGAAACCATAGCAGGGATGTTTTTGTGTATGACGCAGACCAGGTGGTCGGCGGTCTTGGAAAGCTCGCAGTCGGGGAGGTTTACAGAGTTGTGAATCCTGCCGTTCTCGATATAGTCCCTTAGCTCGACTGCCGCCATGTACGCACAGTTGTCCTCCGACTCAGGGGTGGAGGCTCCCAGGTGCGGGATGCAGATTACACCGTCGACTCCTATCAGCTCGTCGCTGACAAAGTCTGTGACATAAGCCGCTACCTTCCCGGAGGCTATCGCCTTTAGAAGGGTCTCGGTGTTGACAAGCTCTCCCCTGGCGAAGTTCAAAATCCTGACGCCGTCCTTCATCTTAGCGAGCGACTCACGGCAGACGGTGTTGGCGGTGTCCTTATTATAAGGGAGGTGAAGCGTGAGATAATCAGCCTCGGCGTAGACATCCTGGACGCTCTTAGCGACCTCGACTCCCGGCTTCAGCCCGAGGGCAGCGTTGACGGAGAGGAAGGGGTCATAGCCTATTACCTTCATGCCAAGCGACAAGGCGGTGTTTGCAACCTTGATTCCTATTGCGCCAAGACCGACTATGCCTATCGTCTTGCCCATTATCTCGGGACCGACAAACTGGCTCTTGCCCTTTTCGACAAGCTTAGGAACAGCCTCGCCCTCGCCCTTTAAGGTCTTAGCCCACTCGATTCCGGCGGCTATTTTCCTGGAGCTTAAAAGAAGTCCAGCTATTACAAGCTCCTTTACGGCGTTGGAGTTTGCTCCTGGGGTGTTGAATACGCAGATTCCTGCCTCCGAACAGCGGTCTATCGGGATGTTGTTGACTCCCGCTCCCGCTCTGGCTATCGCCACAAGCTCTGGGTTGAAGCTGTAATCCAGCATATTTGCAGAGCGGACCATGATAGCGTCCGGCGAGGATACAGC
Organism: Ruminococcus sp. UBA1409; assembly: GCA_002305045.1. Lineage (GTDB taxonomy): Bacteria > Bacillota > Clostridia > Oscillospirales > Ruminococcaceae > Faeciplasma > Faeciplasma avium. Next base: position 20,917 of record DBPX01000013.1, on the reverse strand, counting down.
GTCCCCGACATTATAGTATGCCTTGTTGAAATTATCGGTGCCTACTGCGGCAATCTTGTTAAGTGTAAGTATATTATGCATTTTCAGCCTCAAACTTTCTTATAAACTCGCAAAGAGCCTGGACTCCCTCATAGGGCATAGCGTTGTAGATAGACGCCCTCATTCCGCCTACCGAGCGGTGACCCTTTACATTGATAAGCCCCGCCTTCTTTGCCTCCTGGACGAATTTAGCGTCGAGCTCCTCGCTTCCCGTCACGAACGGGACATTCATGAGCGAGCGGTCCTTTCCAGAAACGGTGGCGGAGAACATCCTGGACTCGTCAAGGCAGCTGTAAAGAAGCTCAGCCTTTCTGACATTTCTCTCCTTCATGACCGAGAGCCCGCCCATTCCCTTTATCCAGTCGAGGACAAGACCGAGAATGTATATCCCGTAGGTCGGAGGAGTGTTGTACATCGAGCCGTTGTCGGCATGGGTCTTGTAGTTGAACATAGTAGGAGTAAGCTCCATGGCGCTGCCTATGAGGTCCTCCCTGATTATCACCACCGTCAGACCGGCGGGACCCATGTTCTTCTGCGCTCCGGCGTAGATAAGACCGTACTGAGACACATCAACCGGCTCGGAGAGTATGCAGCTTGACATATCCGCAACTATCGGGACTCCCTTAGTGTCGGGAAGCTCGTTGAAGCGGGTGCCGTAGATGGTGTTGTTGTAGCAGATGTGGAAATAGTCCGCCTCGGGGTCGAACTTAGAGCTGTCAAGCTCGGGGATATAGGAAAATGTCTTATCCTTAGAGGATGCGACAATATTTGCCTTGCCGTATCTTGACGCCTCCTGATAAGCCTTGTTAGCCCACTGGCCGGTTATTACAAAATCAGCCCTGCCGCTCCTTGTCATTAGGTTCATCGGGACCATCGCAAACTGGCTGGAGGCTCCTCCCTGAAGGAAAAGCACCTTGTAGCCCTCGGGTATGGACATAACCTCTCTTAGGTCAGCCTCTACCTTGTCTATTATAGCCTGATACTCCTTTGAGCGGTGGGACATCTCCATTACAGACTGCCCTGACGAGCCGTACTCTAGCATCTCGTCTGCGGCTCTTTTGAGAACCTCCTCCGGCAGCATAGCCGGTCCTGCGCTGAAGTTATAAACTCTCATTCAAATTACCTCCGGGTAGGTGCTTAACACCCTTTCCATATTATATGCGCCATTTGACACCTGCTGCCAGTATACTCAAATGGGGCTATTGGATTTAATTATACTCCATCGGCGAACAGGTGTCAACAATACAAAAACAAAAATATTCAGCACATTAACAGGGTGAATTTGTGTATTATGTCATGACAGGGGCTTAGCGCAGGGCATAATATTGGTCTAAAAGAATATCAGGGCTGGAAATCCCTCAGGGAAATTTTTTCAGGCTTATACCGGCAGACCCTTTGAAGGCGGTCAGGGGAGATAACGCCGGCTAATCCCCTTAATTTTGACGGCAAATGCTATCAAGATTAATCTAAACTGCTGCTATGGATGTTATATGATAAAATTCTATACCTTATCTAGTATATTCCCCACAGCTATTTTCGGGCTTGACTTCTCCCCGATTATAGGCTAAAATACATCATGACACAATAAGCTATATAAGGAGCAAAGAGGTTTATGGATAATTCACTTAAAACCATGGACAAGATTGTCGCCCTGTGCAAAGGCAGAGGCTTTATCTTCGCAGGGAGCGAAATCTACGGCGGACTGGCAAATACCTGGGACTACGGCCCTCTCGGGGCGAGGATGAAAAACAATGTCAAGGACGCCTGGCGCAAGCGCTTTATTCAGGAGCGCAGGTCTAGCTACGAGGTCGACGCCGACATCCTTATGCACCCTAGAGTCTGGGAGGCTTCAGGGCATGTTGCTAGCTTCTCCGACCCGCTTCTTGACTGCAAGGAGTGCAAGATGCGTCACCGTGCCGACAATCTAATAGACAGCTTCGACCCCGAGGCTCACGCCGACGGCATGACAAAGCAGGAGATGTTCGACTTTATCAAGGAGCATCACATCCCCTGCCCTCACTGCGGAAAGCACAACTTTACCGATATCAGGGAGTTTAACCTGATGTTCCAGACCTTCAGGGGAGTCACCCAGGACTCAAAGAGCGTAATCTACCTAAGACCTGAGAACGCCCAGGGCGAGTATGTAAACTACCTCAATGTCCAAAGAACGATGAGAGCCAAGCTCCCCTTCTCGATAGGTCAGATAGGCAAGGCGTTCAGAAACGAGATAACCCCCGGCAACTTCACCTTCAGGACGATTGAGTTCGAGCAGATGGAGTTCCAGACCTTCTGCAAGGAGGGCACCGACGGCGAGCTGTACGACTACTTTAAGGAGTACGGCAGGAGCTTCTTTGTCGACCTGGGAATAGCCAAGGAGCACCTTAGATTCCACGACCATGAGAAGCTCGCCCACTACGCCAAGGCGGCGTGCGACATCGAATTCCTGTTCCCGTTCGGCTGGGGAGAGATTAACGGCACCCACAACCGCACAAACTTCGACTTAACACGCCATCAGGAATACTCCGGCACCAAGCTCGAGTATCTTGACCCCGAGACCGGGGAGAGGTACATCCCCTATATCATCGAGTCGACCTACGGTCTTGACAGGACGGTGCTGGCGCTCCTCTGCGAGGCGTACGACGAGGAGGTAATCGACGCCGAGAAAAACGACATAAGGACCGTGCTTCACCTCTCGCCGGCTGTAGCCCCCTACAAGTGCGCCGTTCTGCCGCTCTCCAAGAAGCTCTCAGAGCCTGCCCTAAAGGTCTACGACATGCTCTGCGGAAGCTTCATGACAGATTTCGACGAGACCGGCTCGATAGGCAAGCGCTACCGCAGGCAGGACGAGATAGGCACTCCCTGGTGCGTCACCTTCGACTTCGACTCCCTTGAGGACGGCTGCGTCACCGTAAGAGACAGGGACTCCATGGAGCAGCTAAGACTCCCGATAAGCGAGCTTACAGGCTACATCAAGGATAAAATCAGCTTTTAAAAACGAAAATCCCGCTCTGAGAAAATCTTAGAGCGGGATTTTTTCATCCGTGCAGGGCTTTATCGGCATTTAGTCCATGCTATTTTTTCTTGGACGCTCTTACAATCCCCCAGACCAGCCAGCAGACAGCGCAGGCGAGGAGCAAGGTCGCCGTGTAGATGGCAAGAACTGCATATCCCAAGCCGTCCCAGCCCTCGGCGCTCTGGGAGAGTATGCCAAACAGCACCGTCAGCACGCCGAAAATAACTGCGGGGAGAAGTCTTATTGCTACGCTTTTGACCCTGAAGCAAAGAAAAAGCTGGAGCGGCAGAAGGACCAATAAAAGGGCTGCAAGCACTACCATGGCGTTTATCCCGCCAATCCAAACATCGAACATTTTATTATCCTTCTATATACGGTTTTATTATCCTCCTATATACAGAGTGCCGGCTGTTTTTAGGGGACGGGCTATTTTGACTCCGAGCGGGAGCAAAGGGCGTGGTCCTCCCGCTTTTGCAGGCGGACGGCTCCCGTTTTTCCAAGAGCCAGCATGAGAATAGGGATGAAAATAAGCTGCAAAATTATCCCGGGGATGGCGTTTAGGAACGCTCCGGCAAGGAAGGCCTCAAGGGTGAAGCCCTCGCCACGGATTCCTAAAATCAGGTACTGAGCCGCTCCCCAGACCAGTCTGCCGGCAAGCATTGCGGCTATCAGACTTTTATAAACCGAGACCACGCACTTCCATCTCGAGGCGGAGTACACCGCTCCTGCGACAAGACCGTAGACCCCCATCTCAAACGCCATGGAGATAGCTCCCGGCATGGGAGGCATCGAAAAAAGCAGATTCCTAAACAGCGGCAGGATGAAGCCTACCGCCGCCCCGTACCTCCAGCCGCAGATGAGTCCGCAAAGAAGCACCGGGATGTGCATCGGCAAAAGCATCGAGCCGATGCTTTTAAGCTGACCCGTCAAAAACGGCAGGACAAGCCCCACCGCCAGCAAAAGCCCGGAGACGGTGACGCTTCTTACTATCCCCGACGCTCTGACTCCCGATTGGCGGGAGGCTGACTTATTCTCGCTCATATATACCTCCTGTGATGAATACTAATTATGTTATCCAAGCCTTACCGAGACCTCGCCGGAGTCAAGAGCCTCCCTTGAGCCGTCGTCATATAAAACCTCCAGCCTCGCTCTTTTGTCTATCCCGACGGCGTGGGCGGGCACTGAGCCTCCCGGCCTGTGAACCGTTATCCTCCTTCCTATGAGGACGCTTCTTTTTATGTACTCGGGGAGTATCCTTTCGGGGTCAAGAGGCTCCAGCCAGTCTATTAAGGAGTCTGCGAGCGAAAAAAGCGCCTTGTCCCTTTTTTCGCAGTCGAAGCCCTCAAAGAGTGCGGCGGCGGTATTTGAAAGCTCGGGAGGAAAGCCGTCCTTAGGATAAAACAGGTTTAGCCCGACTCCTACCACCGCATAGTCGATAAAGCCGGAGCTTGTTCCCGTCTCCACCAGGATTCCGCATAGCTTTTTTCCCATGTAGAGGATGTCATTGACCCACTTGATCCCTGTATCTATGCAAAAGCTGCTCTTTAGCGCCGTGCTGACGGCGCAGGCGGCGGCGGGAGTCAGGAAAAGTGCGCTGTCGGCACTGAGCGTCATCGGCTCGGGACGCCATAAAAGCGAGAGGTAAAGCCCTGTCCCCTCGGGACTGAAAAAGCTCCGTCCACGCCTTCCCCTGCCGCCGGACTGCTCCCTTGCGGTTATTACAAGCCCTCCCGGCTCGCCGGAGGCGGCAAGCTCCTTGGCAAGGGTGTTGGTGGACTCAAGCCTTGAATACTCCCTTATCCTGACAGCTCCTCTTGCAAGCTCCCTGATTAAAAGAGACTGATTACCCATTTCTATCACCCTTCTGAAACTGAAAAAGCCCCTTCCTGCGCCGCATAGGTACATTAGTATCCCGTCCGCCGAGGGGCTTTTGACACAATATGCAAAATTCATGCAAAAGCCGGATAACGGCTCTGCGAGTATCCCCCATTGTGCTGTGATAAAAGCTCAAAATGCATCGCCCGGTATAGGCTTTTTGAGCTTACAGGGTGCTGAGGGACGGCTTCCGGGCAGGTATTACACCCTCCCCCGGCTAAATCTGCGCCGAGTAGTTGGGAGCCTCCTTGGTGATGTAGATGTCGTGAGGATGGGACTCCTTAAGTCCTGCGCCGGTTATCCTTACGAACCTGGTCTTTTCGTGGAGCTCCGAAACGGTGTGACAGCCGCAGTAGCCCATTCCGCTCCTGATTCCTCCGCAGAGCTGGAATATAGTGTCCGAGAGCATTCCCTTGTAGGGTACTCTGCCCTCGACGCCCTCGGGGACCAGCTTTTTAGAGCCAGTCTGGAAGTAGCGGTCCTTAGAGCCGCAAGCCATTGCGCCCAGGCTTCCCATTCCTCTATAGACCTTGAAGTTTCTTCCTTGGTAAATCTCTATCTCACCGGGTGCCTCGTCGCAGCCGGCAAGAAGCGAGCCCAGCATTACCGCTCCGGCGCCTGCGGCAAGAGCCTTTACAATGTCTCCAGAATACTTGATTCCGCCGTCGGCTATGACCGGGACGCCGTATTTTGCTGCCATGCAGGCGGCGTCGTAGACGGCGGTTATCTGCGGGACTCCGACTCCGGCTACAACTCTGGTTGTGCATATCGAGCCGGGACCTATTCCCACCTTTACACAGTCCGCTCCCGCCTTGATAAGAGCCTCGGCGCCCTCCGCCGTGGCTACATTTCCGGCGATTACCGGGATCTCGGGGAAGCTGGATTTTACCCTCTCGAGACAGCGCATGATATTCCTTGAATGACCGTGTGCGGAATCAAGGACCAGGCAGTCCACCCCTGCGGCGACAAGCGCACCGGCACGGTCCAAAACATCCTCGGTGACGCCTATTGCGGCTCCGCATATCAGCCTTCCCTGAGCGTCGGTAGAGGAGTTGGGGTACTTGACCGCCTTCTCAATGTCCTTTATGGTTATAAGACCCTTTAGCTTGCCCTCCGAATCAATAAGGGGGAGCTTTTCAATCTTATATCTTCTTAGAATGTCCTGCGCCTGCTCTAAGGAGGTGCCCACGGGTGCGGTCACAAGATTGTCCTTAGTCATGACCTCCCCGATTTTCATCGAAAAGTCCTGAATAAAGCGCATATCCCTGTTTGTTATGATTCCTACCAGCCTGCTCTCCTTATCCACTATCGGCACGCCGGAGATGCGGTACTTGCCCATAAGCTCGTCTGCGTCGGAGACGATATTCTCCGGCGAGAGGTAAAAGGGATTGACTATGACCCCGTTCTGGGAGCGCTTTACCTTGTCAATCTCATCAGCCTGGCTGTCAATCGTCATGTTCTTGTGGATAATACCTATTCCGCCCTCCCTCGAGATGGCAATCGCCATGGCGGATTCGGTAACGGTATCCATAGCGGAGGTCATTATCGGGATGTTAAGGGTTATCCCCCTGCACAAGGTAGTCCTTAAATCAACCAGATTAGGTGTGACATCAGACTCGCCGGGGACCAAAAGTACATCGTCAAAGGTCAGCCCTTCCTTTCCGAACTTGGCTTCAAAATTAGTTTCCAGCATTATCTTACAACCCTTTCTTGCAAATCCTGCGTCCTGTTATTACTTCTTTAGACAAAATGTTATTTGATTTATGATACACTAAATCTTTGCTCTTGTCAAGTACAATAAGCCCGCCCGGCAGGCACTGCGCCCGCAGGACGGGTATTTTGGCTAGAACTCGGTTACTCTGTAGAACGCCTCGGTCGGCTGGTAGTCGTCGTCGAACAGAAGCGGCTGATTCTTGACCGTCCTCCCCCTTAGCTTGAAGGAGTTGAGCCAGGAGTGCTTATTAGACACTCCCCAGAGGGTGACATTCTCTATCACTCCCTTGTACTGGCGGAATATCTCAAACAGCCTGGAGTATACCTCGGCGACATTTTTAACAGCCTCCGGGGTTATCTCCTCGTCCCTTCTCTCCCAGTCGACGCAGTTTACATCCATCTCGGTTATGTGGAGCTTTAAGCCCGTCTCGGCGTAGAGGTCGTAGCTTCTTTTTATCTCGTCGAAGCCGTCCTTTTTGTCAAGAAGATGGACATTGACATGGCACTGACAGCCTATCACATCGACAAGACCCTCAGCCTTAAGCTCGTTTACTATCCTTAGGATTCTGTCCCTCTTGTGCGGGACGAACTCGTTGTAGTCGTTGCAGCAGAGCTTAGCGTCAGGGAAGTATTTTCTTGCAAGGCGGTAAAGCTTTATAAGATAGTCGTCCCCGAATTTGTCAAGGTACGGCGTCCTCCTGAGATAAAAATCCTCCCTTTTATCGCTTGCCGCCTCGTTTACGACATCCCAGCAGTAGCAGCCGGGGAAGGTCCTTGAAACAAGCTCGTAGTGCTCTATGGTATTTGCTTCAAGCTCCTCAGGGGTTAGCTGCTCGAATATCCCCCAGGGATAGGAGCCGTGCCAGGACAGGGTGTGGCCTCTCATTAAAATCCCGTTAGACCTTGCGAAATTGTAAATTTTAAGACCGGGAGCGGCGTCGGTCTCGAGGCTGGGATGAACAAATCTCTCACGGCTTGTTATCTCGGGAGGCTCCGGCCTTTCGCCTGGCTTTAGCCCACGGAAATCCGGCCTTTTGTAGCTGTGGTTATGGACTCCCATGTACTTCATCTCATTCTCTGCGGTTAGGGTGGAGAAATTTTGCTTAACGCACTCCGACGCCTCGTCCAGCCAGTGTGCTGCTACAGCCGCTCCGACCGTGAAATAGTCCTTGTATGCCTCCTTGAGGGTTTTCACTCAGTCTGCCTCCTTTATTCCTATACGGTATATTCCTGCGGTGTCTTTTTTAGTCCTTTCTCCCGATTATGCTTTTTCCTCCCATGTAGGGCCTTAGAGCCTCGGGGATTCTCACGCTGCCGTCCTCGTTCAGGTTATTTTCAAGGAAGGCTATCAGCATTCTCGGCGGCGCTACCACGGTGTTGTTAAGAGTATGTGCGATGTACTTTCCCTTCTCCCCGCTTACTCTTATCTTGAGCCTTCTCGCCTGTGCGTCCCCCAGGGTGGAGCAGGAGCCTACCTCGAAGTATTTTTTCTGCCTCGGGCTCCACGCCTCGACATCAAGCGACTTTACCTTGAGGTCGGCTAGGTCCCCGGAGCAGCACTCCAGCGTCCTTACAGGGATATCAAGGCTTCTGAACAGGTCGACGGTGTTCTTCCAGAGCTTATCAAACCACTCCATGCTCTGGTCCGGCCTGCAGACGACTATCATCTCCTGCTTTTCAAACTGGTGGATTCTGTAAACTCCTCTCTCCTCCAGACCGTGAGCGCCCTTTTCCTTTCTGAAGCATGGCGAATAGCTGGTAAGGGTTATCGGGAGCTTGTCCTCGGGGATTATCTGGTCGATAAACTTTCCTATCATCGAATGCTCGCTGGTGCCGATAAGGTATAGGTCCTCGCCCTCTATCTTATACATCATCGAGTCCATTTCGGCAAAGCTCATGACTCCCGTCACGACATTAGACCTTATCATAAACGGCGGGACGCAGTAGGTAAAGCCCCTGTCTATCATGAAGTCCCTGGCGTAGGCTATTACGGCAGAGTGCAGCCTTGCTATATCCCCCATGAGATAGTAGAAGCCGTTTCCCGCAACCCTCCTTGCGCTGTCAAGGTCGATTCCGTTAAGACGCTCCATTATCTCGGTGTGATAGGGTATCTCGAAGTCGGGAACATAAGGCTCGCCGAATCTCTCAAGCTCGACATTCTCGGAGTCGTCCCTTCCTATCGGGACGCTTGGGTCTATCATCTGCGGGATTACCATCATTATCCCGGTGATTTTCTCGCTGAGGTCAGCCTCCTTCTTTTCAAGCTCGGACAGGGTGTTGGCGGCGTCGGTAACCTGCTTCTTGACAGCGTCCGCCTCCTCCCTTTTGCCCTTCGCCATCAGTCCGCCTATCTCCTTTGACAGCCTGTTCCTGTCCGCCCTGAGCCTGTCCGCCTCGGTTATAGCCTCCCTGTATTCCTTGTCAAGAGCTATTACCTCGTCAACTAGGGGGAGCTTGTCCTCCTGGAACTTGTTTTTGATGTTTTCCTTTACAGCCTCGGGATTCTCCCTTAGAAATTTGATGTCAAGCATTTTAATTCTCCTTTTTGCGCCTCAGGCGCAGAGTGTATTTATATCATTGTTCCATGTGGAACAATTATTATTCCGTCCCCGATTACAGCGACTTCAGCTTCTCTAAAAGCCTTGATATCCTTGTGAGGTCGTCCTTGTTGTAATACTCGATTTCTATCTTTCCGCCCCTGTTTTTCCCGGTGACGACAACCTTGCGGCCCGTCAGCTCCGCTAGGGATATCTCTATCTCCCTCAGAAAGACATCCTTTTTCTTTGGAAGCTTTATTTTCTTCTCTCTTGCCTCTCTTGACTTCCTTATAAGCTCCTCAAGCTCCCTGACAGATAGAATATCCTTTTTTATCCTCGCCGCCAGGACCTCCCTTTCCTTGGGGTCCTCGACGCCGCACAGCACCTTTGCATGGCTTGGGGATATTACGCCGTCCCTTATCGAGGTGATTATCAGCTCGTCAAGGGTTAAAAGCCTCAGGGCGTTGGCTATGACCGGCCGGGACCTGCCCACGATTTTGGCGACCTGCTCCTGGGTGTAGCCGTACCTGTCCATAAGCTCCTTGTAGCCAAGAGCCTCCTCGACCGGGTTGAGATTCTCCCTCTGGAGGTTTTCAACCAGAGCCATCTCCATCGTCTCACGGTCGGACAGCTCCTTGATTATCACCGGAACCTCCTCAAGACCTGCCATCCTTGCGGCTCTCCAACGGCGCTCTCCTGCGACTATCTGATAGTTGCCGTCCTCCATCGGGCGGACCAAAAGCGGCTGGAGCACCCCGTGCTGCTTTATCGACTCCGAAAGAGACGCCAGGGTTTCGTGGTTAAAATCGGTTCTTGGCTGTTCCTTGTTTGGGTATAGCTGGGTTATCCTGAGCGTCTTTGGCTTGACTCCGCTGTCGTTCTCGTTGTAAAGGGCGTCCATGCCCATTCCAAGTCCTTTTGACCTTGCCATTTCTCACCATTCCTTTTTATTGACTCTGCCGGGGCTTTAAGGGCTTCGGGAGGATTCCCTCCGTCTTTTTGCCTCCTGGCTTTAGCCTGCCGCACTCTGAGATTTCTTCCTCTGGCGGCTTCTTTCCAAAAACTCTATGCAAAAGCTCTCGTACGCCTCTGCGCCCTTGGAGCTTCTGTCGTAGTACATTATCGGCTTGCCGTGGCTGGGAGCCTCGGAAAGCGCAACATTTCTCGGTATGACGGTGGTGTAGACCTCCTTGGAGAAGTATTTTTTGACCTCAGCCACCACCTGGCTTGTAAGATTGTACCTGCCCATGTACATCGTAAAGAGAATACCCTCTACATACATGGCGGGGTTGTAGCCGTCCTTAATTCTTTTAATGGTGTCCGAAAGCTGGACAAGTCCCTCCAGCGAATAGAACTCGCACTGAATCGGTATCAGCACCGAATTGCACGCCACAAGTGCGTTCAGCGTTATAAGACTCAGAGAGGGAGGGGTGTCTATAAGTATATAATCGAACATATCCTTTATGGTAAGAAGCTGCATCTTCAGCCTTGAGAGCCTGTTTTCGACCGAGGCAAGCTCGACATCCGCTCCCGCAAGCTTCTGCGCCGAGGAAATCAGGGAGACGCCCTTGTACGCCGTCGGAACGACAGCCTCCCCTGCCCTGCAGGCTCCTATTAATACCTCGTAGACGGTGTTTTTAATAGTCCTCTTTCTCACTCCGAGACCTGTTGTTGTGTTCCCCTGGGCGTCTATATCGACGACAAGCACCCGCTTACCCTTTCCACCAAGCGCCGCCCCAAGGTTTACTACCGTTGTTGATTTGCCTACGCCGCCCTTTTGATTTGAAACGGCGATGATTTTTCCCATGCACATCTCCCCTATTTAGCTAAAAATTGCGCTGCAAAGCACGCCGCCTGCCGGCAAAACAGCGTCTCGCAGCTATCCCTATAATTTAAGTATAGCATAAATACCGGAGTTTGCAATAGGTTTTCCCGATTTTTTTGGAATATCGGCTTATCAGTACAAAAAACTCCCGAAGGCTGACTGCTTTGCCGCTTCTGGGAGTCCCTTTTAGCCTTCTAAGGGGATTGACGAGTGATTTTGCCCTCCACGGACCTTTTGGGAGCAGACGGTCGGCGAGGTCAGGCATAGGCTCATTTTTTACAATGTTCCATGTGGAACATTAGCTCTAAATCCCCTTGGGACGGCGCTTTCGGAGCCGGGAGCATAGCTTAGCAAAGTGAGCCGCCACAGCTAAAGCTGTGGCGGAGTGATTGCCGGTCAGCAAGGCAAAACAGCCTCCCGAAATTTTCCGGGAGGCATATATTTGCAGGCTTTTATGGGATTCTGCCCGGCAATCAATCGGTCAGCATCGCTGACAGCTCACTTTGCATGGTCCTGCCTCTTTATCAAACTATGGCAGAGAAACCGCTGCCGTCAGGCAGCCTCCCTCTCCCCCAATGTTCCACATAGAACATTCTAAGACCTGCCTTACTCCCCTGACGGCTCCTTTTTAAGAGGGATCCTGATGTGATAGTCGAGATAGTCCTCCGACTGCTTTTTATCCACAACAGCCTTGACTCCCGCAATCTGCATCGTCTCGACCGCCTTGTTGACGGTGTTCATAAACAGCCTTAGGTCCCGAAATACGGCTGCTCCCTTGCGTATCCGCTTTTTGTAGTCCTCGTACTCCAGCATTGACTCCACAAGAGCCTCCGACCGCTCGACATTCAGCTTCCCCTTGACTATCCTTATCAGCGCCTCCTCACGCTTTTCGGGCGTCGGGAGGCGTAAAACCGCCCTTGCGTGACGCTCTGTGAGGGAGTTCTCGACAACCAGCCTCCTTTCCCTCGGGGAGAGCCTCAGAAGCCTTAGCTTGTTCGCAAGCGTCGACTGTGCGAAGCCGAGACGGACTGCGGCGTCCTCCTGAGTCATTCCGTAGAGGTCGATAAGTCTGGCTATTGCGTCCGCCTCCTCGAAAAAGTCGAGGTCCTGACGCTGTATATTCTCAACAAGCGACAAAAGCGCACTGTTTCTGTCGCTCGCCTCGGTGACAATACAGGGGACGGTCTCAAGTCCCGCCATAATTGCGGCTCTGAGCCTGCGCTCCCCTGCTATCAGCTCATACCCCTCCCCTGACCTTCTGACAAGCAGCGGACAGAGCACTCCCTCGCTTGCTATGCTTTTGGAAAGCGCCATGAGGCTGTCCTCAGGAAAGCTCTTTCTTGGCTGATAGGGGCTTGGAGCTATGCTCTGGCAGGGGATATCGACCAATCGGCTCTGCTTGTCCTTTTTTCCCTGAAGCAAAACCGAGCCTACAAGCCTTGGAACAGACTTAATTGACATTTTTGAGTCCTCCTTTTTTCAACGACCGTTCAAAAAGCTGTTGAAAACTCTGACGCCCCCGTTAAGGCTTCGGCGTATCGGAGTCAAATAGCTTTGGATGACTCAATAATAGCATATCCTGCAACAAATTTCCAGATTGAAATATCGCAGAATCCGAGCATTAGGCATACATAAAGGCAAAGTCCCGCACGATAGGAGACAATGCGCCAGAAAATCCTGCCGAGGGATGCCGAAAGCCGGAGGAAAAAAGCCGGCAAAGGAGTCAGCCGTAGAAGAGACTATGTAATGTTCCACATGGAACATTTCCCAACCAAGACCGAAAATCCGCTCGGGAGGCGGCGGAAGTCACGCAGGGAGGGCCATAATTACATAAGCCGGGAGACCCTCCGGGGGGACCCGCCTGGCTGCAGCCCGCCCGGCGATGACCCCGGGATGACTGGTTTTTATACAGTATACGAGCCTCCGGGAGGATGCGGCTTTAACTAGGGCGGGCTGCAGCCCTGTCCCAGCCCTAAGGGATATCAGCACTCAAGACCGGAACTCCGCAAAGGATATCCTCCGCCGCTTTGTCTGGGGGACGGCTGCCTGAGCCTAGAAAAAAGATAAGGAGGTAAATCCCCTGAAAGCCATCTTCTACCCCCTGCACGGGTGACCCGCTCCCCGCCAGCCGTCCCTAACCCCCGGGGCTGGGACTCGCCGTTTGGCGCCTCGGAGGCGGGCAGGAGGCAGCTATTCCCTGCTTCACCCATCCAAAGACGCCCTCCTCACTGTAAATCCTAAGCCCGAGGCGCCAAAAGGTTGGCGGGTCCGTGATTTACCCCCAATGCCGCCGACCGAGCGCTCCAAAGCCGTCTTGGGATAGGAATCTCGGATATTAAAGCCCCAAGTCCTCCGAAAAGGCATAAAAATGCCCAAGGAAGCTATGTCCTTGGGCAAGCCCCGTCACAGAGGGTTCTTAAGCATCCTGCTCCTGGGTCTTGGATAGCCGGGAGGCGTTTTTGACGCCTTTTTTATAACCACGAGCGTCCTTTTGTCCCCGGAGGGAAGGCTGTACTCCTTTATATCCTCCACTCTGCCGCCGAGGGTCTTGATGGCGTTTTTAGCCGAGTCAAGCTCCAAGCCGATATCAGGACCCTTGAGGGCAGCAAGCACCCCGCCCGGCTTGACAAAGGGCAGGCAGTATTCGCTTAAAACCGGGAGACCGGCGACCGCCCTTGCAACGGCGATGTCAAAGCTCTCACGGAGCTCCTTTTTCCCGAAGTCCTCGGCTCTCCCGTGGACAAGCCTCGCCTCAAGCCCCAGGGAGCTAAGCACGGCAAGAAGAAAATCCAGCCTCTTTCTAAGGCTGTCAAATAAGCATAGGTCAATATCCTCCCTCGCTATCTTCCAGGGGATTCCGGGAAAGCCCGCACCCGTCCCGATGTCGATAACGCTGGCATGCTTTGGAATCTCGAATAGCTTTAGAGGCAGAATCGAGTCTATAAAATGCTTTTCCTCGATACCCTCGGGGTCCGTAATAGCGGTGAGATTCAGCCGCTCGTTGTACTCACACAAAAGCCCGGCGTAGCGATACAGCATATCAAGCTTAGCTTCGGTCAATGTAATACCGAGGGACAGGAGCCTGCCCTCCAGCCTTTTTAAATCAATCGGCTGACCTGTTGACATCATCCGACACCTCCTCCCTTGAGCCAGTACCACGCCGTCATTGCTCCAAATAAACGCTCAAAACCGCAATATCCGCAGGATTCACGCCGCTGATTCTAGCAGCCTGCCCGAGATTGCACGGCATGATTTTCCCAAGCTTTTCAGCCGCTTCCAGCCTGAGCCCACGAATCTTAGAGTAGTCGATTCCCTCGGGGAGCGGAGTGTCCTCAAGAGCCTTGGCACGCCTGACCTGCTCAAGCTGGAGCTTGATGTAGCCCTCGTACTTGATTTCAAGCTCGACCTGCTCTTTGACCTCGTCTGAAAGCTCAGGACGCCCGGGGTCGGCAACCGAAAGCCCCTCATAGCTCACCTGCGGACGCCTCAAAAGCCTTGAAAGGGTGGTGCCGTTTGAGATAGGCTCCGTCCCGCAGGACTCAAGATATCTGTTAAGCCCCTCGCTTGGACCCACCGTCGCCGATTCGAGACGGGAAATTTCCCTCTTGATATCATCCAGCTTTTTAATAAGCTTATCATATCTTTCCTTTGAAATAAGCCCTATCCGATAGCCGATTGGGGTAAGCCGCCTGTCCGCCGAGTCCTGCCTAAGAATCAGACGATACTCGCTCCGGCTTGTCATCATCCGATAGGGGTCCATTACGCCCTTGGTAACAAGGTCGTCGATAAGCGTCCCGATATATGAGGAGGAGCGCTCAAGAACAAGCTCCTCCCTGCCGCTCAGCTTTAGGGCGGCATTGATCCCGGCGACAAGTCCCTGAGCCGCCGCCTCCTCGTAGCCGGAGGTGCCGTTGAACTGCCCGGCGCCGTAAAGCCCGGGGTGAGCCTTAAATTCGAGGGTGGGCCTTAGCTCCAGCGAGTCGCAGCAGTCGTACTCGATAGCGTAGGCGTTTCGCATAATCTCCACCCTCTCAAGCCCGGGGATGGTGCGAAGCATTTTAAGCTGGACATCAACCGGCAAGCTGGAGGACATTCCCTGCAAGTAGTATTCATCGGTGTCAAGACCCATCGGCTCGACAAATAGCTGGTGCCTCGGCTTATCCGAGAAGCGCACCACCTTGTCCTCGATAGACGGACAGTACCTCGGACCCGTCCCCTCGATGTCCCCGGAGAAAAGTGGGGAACGGTCAAGGTTGTCAAGAATAATTTTATGAGTATCACCGTTGGTGTAGCCGATATAGCAGGAGACCTTATTTTCAAGCGGCAGATTGTTTTCAAAGGAAAACGGGGTAATTTTACCGTCGCCGTCCTGACGCTCCAGCTTTGAAAAATCTATGCTGCGGCGGTGTACTCTTGCGGGAGTCCCCGTCTTGAATCTCCTTAGGGTGATGCCCATACTAGTAAGACAGTCCGAAAGACCACGGGAGGGCAGAGTAGAATCAGGTCCCGACTCATAGGAGGTCCTGCCCACAAAAATCCTGCCCTTTAAATAGGTCCCGGTGCAGATAATTGCGGCACGGGAGGCGTACTCACAGCCTAAGGAGGTGACAACTCCGCTGACCGCCCCATCCGTGTCAGTTAAAATTTTGACTACCTCACCCTGGATAATATAGACCCCAGCCTGACGCTCAAGAGCCTGCTTCATGTACCTGTGATACATCACCCTGTCCGATTGGACCCGAAGGCTGTGAACGGCAGGACCCTTTCCAAGATTCAGCATCCGAGACTGTAAAAAGGTGGCATCTGCGGCTCTGCCCATCTCCCCGCCCAAAGCGTCAATCTCCCTGACAAGATGGCCCTTGGCCGTCCCGCCGATGGAGGGGTTGCAGGGCATATTGGCAATCTGGTCGAGCGAGATAGTAAAGACCGCCGTCCTAAGACCAAGCCTGGCACTGGCAAGAGCCGCCTCCACGCCGGCGTGACCCGCACCGATAACAACCACATCAAAGCTGTCAAGAACCATATAAGCTAAGACCACCTTTACAATTAGTATAACCAAGCGAAATAACACAGTTTGTAATATCCGCTCAAGGAGAAGGGCGAAATCCTCTCTTTATATATAGGATGTACGGGATATTACAAATAGATAAATCAAGCCAGAAAATACAAACAGTAATACGCCATAAAATAAACAATCTGTATAATATCAAAGAATATTTCAAATAGTAAAGTTACAAATTAAGAGAATGGGAAACTCTGAGTATAATTCAGCGAGATATAACAGAGAGTATACGCTACTTCCCCACGCAGAACCTCGAAAAAACCTCGTCAACCACAGAATCTGTGACCCTTTCGCCGCTAAGAATCAAAAGAGCCTCTGCGGCAAGGTCCAGGCAGATGCCGACAGCGTCGAGGGTTTCACCCTGTGAAAGAGCTTGAAGTGCGGCTCCCAGCTGTCTCTGAGCCTCCACAAGCTGGTTTCTCTGCCTTTCGTTTACATAGATGACCGAGCCGTCCCTCGCTCCGACGGTTGGCAGACTCAGCTGCTTCCGAATTACATCGGGGAGGCGCTCGAGTCCTTCGCCGGCCTTTGCTGATACAAAGAGTATATTTTCACCGCTAAAATACTCTTTGTCTACCTCGCAGGGGAGGTCAGACTTGTTTACTATGACGACTGCGGGACGGGTTTTAAGCTCTGCCAGGATGTCCTTATCCTCCTGAGTGAGGGGGGAGGAGCCGTCAATAACTGCTAAAACAAGCTCAGCGCTGGTAAGGCGGTCCTTAGCCATTTTTATCCCGATGCTCTCAGCCGGGTCCTCAGTCTGGCGGAGCCCGGCGGTGTCGGTAAGCCGAAGCTTGAGCCCGTCAAGGGCAAGAGTCTCCTCGATAACATCCCTGGTAGTCCCAGCCGAGGGGGTGACAATAGCTCTCTCGTAGCCCAAAAGGGCGTTCATAAGTGTGGACTTCCCGACATTCGGTCTGCCTGCGATTACAGTTGTAATACCGTCCTTTAACATTTTGCCGTTGTCGTAGTCATTAAGGATTTGGCTAATCTCACCCGACGCCTCCCCGACGCTTTTTTCAAGCGACTCCCTGCTAAGAAGCGGTATGTCCTCATCGGGATAGTCGCACCAGGCAGCAAGGGAGGAAAGAATCGATACTATTCTATCCTTAATTTTTCCGACCCTTTTTGCAAGCTCCCCCGAGTGCATAAGCCTTGCGCTGCTTAGGGCTGCCTCGCCGTCGGCTCCGATTATATCCATGACAGCCTCCGCCTGCGTAAGGCTCAGCTTTCCGTTTAGAAGCGCCCTTCTTGTAAACTCCCCCGGCTGGGCAGGGCTTGCCCCCAGGGATACGGCGAGCCTTAAAATCCTGCGGGCAAGGTATAGTCCCCCATGGCAGGATATTTCAATTGTGTCCTCGCCGGTATAGCTCTCGGGAGCCTTAAAGGCGGTGAGGATTACATCATCAATTGTCCGTCCCTCGCACACAACATAGCCGTACTGACAGCTATAGCCCTCCATCTGAGACGGCAGCCTTCCGCCTCTTTCACGGCTTTTTGCAGGCTTAAAGAGCCTGTCGGAAAGCTCGAAGCAGCCCTCGCCGGAGAGTCTTATGACGGCAAGCCCTCCAGGAGCCGGCGGAGTGCTTATAGCCGCAATGACCGCCCTGTAGTCTGACATCGTGGCACCTCCAAGGTAATTAGTGCAAAATGTGCGAGACTGCCGGGTCTGGCAATCTCGCACGGGGTTAAAACTCAATCTTTGAATAGAGTCCGCTGCCCAGCTCATCCTCCGGCTTGGGCTTTCTGTAGTCCTTCTCAAAGGAGGAGGAGATATCAAGGCTTCTTGCCTTGAAGTCCCTGCGCCGTCCCTGATTGCCCCTTCTGCCGCCTCTTGACCTGTCCTGACGGTCCTTAGAGTCCGACCTGTAGGGTCTTTTCTCGGTGGAGCTTATGAGCACCTTTCTGTACGGCTCGTCCCCTATAGACCTGGAGGTTACGCCCTCCATATCGGTGACGACCGAGTGGATAATTCTTCTCTCGTAGGGATTCATAGGCTCCAAGGAGACCGTTCTGCCGGTTCTCTTTGCCTTCTGAGCCATCCTTTTTGCAAGCTCCTCAAGCTGAGCCTTTCTTCTGTCCCTGAAGCCGTCGCAGTCAAGGGCGAGCCTGTAATACTCCTTGTCGTGCTTGTTAGCGACTAGGGAGGCAAGGTACTGCATAGCGTCTATAGTCTCGCCACGGCGGCCTATTATGACATCTGCGGCGGACGGGTCGATTTCAAGCAGCGAGCCGCCCTCGATATCGCTTATTTCGACGCTAGGCTCAGAGCCGGACATCGCCTTGATAACTCTTTTGACATAGTCTGCCGCAAGCTCCGGCTTGGACATCTCGTAAACCGCCTCTACGACCGCCTCTCCCTTGAGACCCCCGAAGAGTCCCCTCTTAGGCTCCTCCAGCGTAGTAAAGCTGATTTTCTCCTGAGGCACGCCGAACCTAGCGGCTGCAAGCTCCTTAGCCTCGTTTACGGTTTTGGCTGTAAAAGTCTCTTTCATTTCTTAACTCTCCTTTATTATACGGCGTAAGATTGAGAAGATGTAATGAGGTCGCTTCCCGCCGTTTATTCACAGATTAAAGGGCCTTATAGGCTGCCTGAGGCTACTGCTTGGGAGCGTCCCCGTACTTTTCGGCGTAGCGGCGCCTAGCCTCCTCCAAAACGGCGTCATCCCCGTCGCTCTGGTCAGGAGCTTTAGTATCCTCTAAAATCTCGCCGTCCCCGTATTTTTCAGAATAGCGGCGCCTTGCCTCGTTTAGAGTAAGCCTTTGCGCCTCCTTCTTTTCCGCACGGGAGAGCTTCGGCTCCTCGCCGTCAGGACCCTCCTTAAGAGTCTGATTGGAGCCTTGACTTCTTTGCTGCTCCAGGGCCATCTGATAGAGCGAGGGCTTTCTTTTCGCCTTGGACTCCGCCTTGGCAAGAAGCCTCTCAACCCTCTTAGGATTGTAGTAAAGGTTTAAAAGCACCGTCTGCAAAAGTGACAGGATGCTCTGGAATATCCAGTAGATACCGATTCCTGCCGGGAAGCTAAAGGCTATCCAGAAGGAGATAAGCGGACTGATGTAGAGCATGGCTCCCATTGCGCCCTTTTGCACAACTCCCCCGTTCTTCTTACTATAATACTGTGAAAGAACTGTAATAGCCAGCTGTAAAACAAGCGAAACTATCGGAATCAGCACAAGAATCGAATTCCAGCTGGGATATCTCCCTAGATTAACCCCAAGGAAGATATAGTCAAACTCGGAGCAGAACTCGGTGACCTCGGGGTCGAATATAGCGGGATAGTCCTGCGAGGCGGACATTATAAGGAGCTGAAGCCTTGTGCTGTCCCCTCCGGCAAGGAGCCTCTGGGAGACCTTCTCGGGATTTGTAAAATACTCGTCTATCCCGGGATTTGAGGTAAGTATATCGGAAAGCTCCCTGAGCCTCTCGTCGGAGTAATCCTGGAGGGCCTTTCCCTTGGAGGAATCCGCCTTAATCTCGGTCAGGACCTCGTAGATATCCCTGCCCTCTGCGGTAAGACCTGCTACCGTGGCGGTGTTAGCGCCGTCCTCAGACTGGGTATAGCTCTTTACAGCAGAGCTGACGGTGTAGACATCATATACCACCGTCTGAGCAGACTCTATCTTTTCTTTGGGAAGCCCGCTTATATAGGAAAGAGGAGCGTATACAACCTCGGCGACGGCAAAAAGGATTACCATCGTCAGCACCATCGGCAGACAGCTTCCCATCGGGTTGACATTCTCCTGATTGTAAAGCTCCATGGTTGCCTCGTTGAGCTTCTCCTTGTTGTTGGCGTACTTTTTCTTTAGCTGCTCGAGCTTGGGACCCAGCTTCTGGGTCTTAGCCATAGATAGCTGCTGCTTGCAGGAGGAGGGCAGCATAATCAGCTTTATAAGAAGCGAAAACAGAAACAGCGCCCATCCGTAGTTGCTTATAATTTCATAACAGAGCCAGAGCAGCTTGCCAAACGGCCATGCAATAATCCCCATAGTTACATTCCTTTCAGATAATATATACCATCAGTCCGGCTGACCGGGATTTTCTACAGTTTAGTTAATTTTACCGTCAGAGTCCTTTTTTACGCCGTGCTTCTGAGTGAAGCCTTCTTGGGACTCCTGTTTTGAGCGAGAGAAGATTAAAGCTCTTTGGGACATAGTCTATTCCTCCCCTGCTGTAGGGATTGCACCTTAATATCCGCCAGACGGCAAGTATCCCGCCCTTTATGACTCCGTGAAGCCTTACAGCCTCCAGAGCATAGGTCGAGCAGCTGGGATAGTATCTGCAGCAGCGAGGCTTAAGCGGTGAAATAAGCCTCTTGTAAAGGGTGATAAGAAGCTCAGCTATTTTTTTCATTTGACCCTTTCTTCCTGTGACCGCCAGAAGCGTTGCGACCCCTTAGCTCCTTTTGTGAGCTCAGAATCTCCTTAACCAGTCTTTTTCTTATAAACTCCTCGATGTGGGTGGATTTTTTTCCGTCGATATCAGGTCTTGCGACGAAAACATAGTCGTACCCCTTGGGAATTATGCCCTCGCAGAGCCTGTAGGCGCTTTTAATTATCCTTTTGGCACGGTTTCTTTTGACGGCGTTTCCCACCCTTTTTCCTGCGGTGACTCCCAGGCGGGTAAGCCCCTGCCTGTTTTTAAGATAGTAGACCGTGACCTCCCGGCAGGAGACGAACCTCCCCCTCCCGTAGAGCCTGGAAAAAGCCCTTCTGTCCTTTAATGAGAGGGTAGTTTGCATGGCAGCCTCCTTCTAAGACGGAATCTAAAAATAATGGACCACAAATGCCTGTGGTCCTTTAGAATTAGTAAGTGAGCCTTGCTCTACCCTTTGCTCTTCTGCGAGCTAAAACCT
>DBPX01000003.1:23704-31629 GCA_002305045.1 Ruminococcus sp. UBA1409 | reverse complement strand
TGTTTTCCTGCCGCTTCAAATGCCCTTGCCCTCCCCGGCGGCAACGGCATTCTCCTGGCCCCAAAGCCCTCGCTTTATGAACTATTGCCGTTCAGAGATAAGGCTTATTTCAGCAGCCTTACCCTTCCTGCACAAGTCCCGGCTGCGGCTATCCGCCCGAGCTGCTTTTAAGCTCCTTTGCGCTGACCTCCACCCATGCAGGCTTGAAGCCGGAGTTTAAGGCGATGTTCCAGGAGTGATAGTTTGAGAGGCTGGTGCCGTAAAAGGGGACGCCGCCCGACTCCAGTATTTTGTCCTTTAGCCTTGAGACCAGCAGAGTCCCGATTCCCAGAGAGCGGTACTCAGGCAGGACATCGATGCCGATTTGCAGCCAGCCGGGAGCGTCCTCCGAGCAGCCTGCCATTCCGATTATCTCGCCGTCCGACACGGCTGTCAGCGCTATCCTGTCAGGGCGGTGCGGGAGGTATTTTTGGCATATGGCGTTTGGAAATCTCTTGTCGCCGTAAAAGCGGTGGATTTCCTCGCCATAGTACCATCGAAGCTCAGGCTGGCAGGAAGCAGACCGGGACGGTCTCGGGCGCTCGTCCGGCAGGAACATATGATGGGTCTGAGAGAGGGTATAGGAGTACCCTGAAAGCTCTTTTTCTATTTCAATAAGGCTGTGAAGCTCGAACAGCCAGTGCCCCGTCTTGCTCCTTATAAACTCCTGTAAAAAAGGGAGGAGCGCAGGGTCTGCCGTGATGACGGCGTTTTTCCCGGTCGTCACCATGCTGAAAAACGGCTTTTTGTCGCTGTAGCGTCTGCCGGATTCACAATACCGTGACTCGGTGAGTATGTTTTCTTCGCCGCAAAAATCCTCAGGACGGCAGGAGTATTCCCCTGACAGAAGCCCGTAGAGTCTTTCAAAATAGAAGCTGTGCATGATTTCCTCCAGACTGTAAAAATGTCTACTTCTCCTTTTTACCGATGACAAGATTTAAAATACAGCTAAGAGCTGCGAACAGGACTCCGGCGACCGGCCAGATTATCCAGGTGGATTCCCAGGCGTCGGTTACAAGTGAGACGCCAAGGTATAGTGCCGCTGCCGACAGCCAGTAAACGGAGCTGATGCCTCGCCTTAGCTCCGAGCCCTTTTCCTTTGGGGAGTAGTCGCCCTCCCTCAGCAGCCGCTGCATACTCTCCCATTTGACTCCGGCGATTATGTAAAGAAATACTCCGACATCGACAGTAAGACAGGTCACGGCAAGCGTTATCACGACGGTAAGACCGTCCCCGGAGAAAGCCCCTATTATCAGAGGGAGCGGAGAGAGCACCTCCAGGCAGGTTGCGACTATGTTAAAGACGGCGTATTTTGACCTGAACTGCGACTGCTCGCTCCTGACATGCCAGTAAGCCTGACGCTCCAGCTCATACGGCTCCTTCTCAAGAAACTCATACGGCGAGGACTCAAAGCCGGTGTGGACATATAGTCCCACCGAAGCTGCCACAAGCACAAATATGCAGGAAAGACCCGCTGCCGCCGCCATTTTTTCGGTCACCAGCCTGTACGGCTCCTCGGAGGCTACCGACAGTATAATAACAGGTATCACCGAGAGTATGCATAAAAAGGTTGCCACCGCTATTTTATAGGACGCTCTTTTCCTTATCCCAAGATACTCCTTAGCCTGGGACAGGCTTATTATCCTCCCAGACGGGAGGGGCTTGTCAGCCGTTAGGACAGGGGCTTCGCCGTCCTCCTTTAGAAGATAGTCTGTTGTGACCTCGAAGATACGGCTCAGCTCCAGTGTTTTGTCAAGCTCGGGAGCGGTCTGACCGCTCTCCCATTTCGACACCGCCTGACGGGAGACCTCCATCCTCTCAGCCAGCTCCTCCTGAGACCAGCCCCTTTGCCTTCTAAGCTCTAGGATTCTATCCGACAACATAACGCTTACCTCCGCTATTTTTATTTTGAGCGTCTCCAAACGGCAGTCCGCTATAATTATAATAGCCTATTGCGAGGTTGCATTCCACCAAACAGGGGTTTATGTTCATGCAACCTGTGGTTGCGGGCAGATTTCGTCCAGCTTATTATAGCTCTATGCGGAGGCTGTTGTCAAGAAAAAGCTCGGGCGGGGGATTTTAAAGGGGAAAAAACCCGCCATGGTCCATAATTTCTTAACAAAAATTAAATTTATTTAAAATTTGCCGATAAGGATTGTATTTAACAGAGTGATGTGTTAGAATAAATGTATAGGATATTTATCTATTAATAAGGCAGACGCAGTTTTACAGAGGTATTAAAATGCGCCATATTTATGTTCTTCTGACCAGGTCGGGGTCGGTGGTTTCAAGAGCGATAAGCCTTACCACCGGGGACCTTTTCACACACGCCTCGATAGCATATGACGATAGTCTTTTCACCCTTTGCAGCTTCGCAAGAAGATATCAAAGGCTGATAATCCCTGCCGGCTTGGTCAACGAGAGGCTGGAGTCGGGATATTACCACAGCCACAGCTACATACCCTGCGCCCTTATGAGGCTTACCGTCCCGGACGAGGTCTACCTTAGCGTCAGGAATATAGTCGGCGGGATGCTGAGCGAGCGCAAAAAATACCGCTACGACACAATCGGACTGCTTTTGTGCAGGCTGGGGCGGAGCTATAACAGAGAAAAGCATTATTTCTGCTCGAGATTCGTGGGCGAGATGCTTTTGCAGTCGGGAGCTATTGCGAGCCTCCCGAAGCCGGCGGCGCTTATGAGACCGCAGGATTTTCTTCTCATGCCGGAGCTGGAGCTTGTCTATATGGGAAGCATGGACGGTCTTGTAAAATCGGTCAGGCAGGATAGCGCCAAGCCCCTCGCCGTCTAAAGTCAGGGGCTTGACATTTTTCATTGTATGTGATAAAATCCGCTTGTGATATTTAGAATTTAATGGCTGCTGCCTGACAGTTCGAGACCATCCTGTCATTAAACAAAACTATGGAGTCCGGCGGAGTCCGTCGGTAGGCTATATCTTAGTATTCTATAGTATCCTATAGAATCCTAGTTTTGAGGCGTCCTTGGACGCCGCAGACCTTCGACAAACAAGCGCATCGCAAAAATACGAGATTATTCCTTACTTGAATGTGTTTTTACATATGCATTCTAAAAATACGGGCTAATCAGTTTATTTTAGATTTTGCTTTTATTGGCGAATTGGCGGTATTCTCAGAGATGAAGCCGGCTCTGAGAAAGCATTTTTGCCTATTGCGTCAGAATCCCTTTGGAGTACCCTTGTACGCCGGGCAAAGCTTCTTCCTTATCTGTGTGCGTTTCTCGAAGTCTGCAGCTTGTCGAAAAACACTATTTCGATAAGCTTTTGACCTTGTCCGTCCCGTCCTCGGCAGAAGCCGGATGGGATGTATTTTTATGAGCAACAATAAGGCAACAGGATTATTAGGCAGGATACCAGGAGCCGCAAAGAACGAGCTTAAAAGACTTAGGCTTCTTCTAAGGAGCGTGCCGCCGGTCACGATGTCGGTATTTGTGCTGTCGGTATTTTCTATGAATCTTCTTGCAAACAAGAGCATAGACCTGCCGTTTGACTGGCTTGCCCTTGACTGCGGGATAATAGTCTCCTGGCTCTGCTTTTTGAGCATGGACCTCCTCACGGCGAGCTTCGGTCCCGGTGCGTCGACACGGCTCTCGGTTATAGCCATGCTTATAAGCCTTGGAATGTGCGGGGTGTTTTACCTCGGCGGAGCGATTCCCGGCTCGTGGGGGGAGTCCTTCGTCCCGGAGGGCGGGGAGCTGATTAATACTGCGCTTGACAATACCTTCGGCGGGACATGGTATGTGCTCTTTGGGAGTGCGGCGGCGTTTTTAATCTCCTCGGCTGTCAATAACCTCATAAACCACAGGATAGGCTCAGCCTTTGTAAAAAAGCCGGACGGAGCAGCGGCATACGCCGCAAGGACCTACATCTCCACGGCGGTGGGTCAGTTTGTGGACAACATGGTGTTCTCGCTGCTTGTAAGCCACAATTTCTTCGGCTGGTCGCTTTTGCAGTGCGTCACCTGCTCTGTCACCGGCATGGTGGTCGAGCTTCTGTGCGAGCTCATCTTCTTTGGTCTCGGATATAGGATATTTAAGAGCTGGAGGGCGCAGGGAGTCGGCAGGGAGTATCTTGCAGCCACGGGACAGGCTCAGCTTGGGAGGTAATCATGGCTTTAAGAGCTTTAATAACAGGTACAAGCTCAGGTATAGGAAGGGAAATCGCTCTTAAATTTCTCTCCCAGGGTATTACCGTGACCGGGCTTGATATAAAGCGGGAGAGCATATCCCACCCTAATTACAGCCATATCCTGTGCGACATAGCCGGTGATAGCCTTCCCGAGCCTTTAAGTCCATATGACATACTAATAAACAACGCAGGCGTTCAGGACTCCGGCAGGGACATCGAGATTAATCTCAAGGGAACCATAAGAGTCACCGAGAAATACGCCTTCCACGAGGGGATAAAAAGCGTTTTGTTCATATCCTCTGCGAGCGGGCAGACAGGCTCTGAGTTCCCTGAGTACGCCGCAAGCAAGGGAGGGGTCACTGCGTATATGAAAAATGTCGCCCTCAGGATAGCCAAATACGGTGCGACCTCTAACAGTCTCTCCCCGGGAGGTGTGCTGACCGAGCTTAACGCAAGGGTTATAAATAGCCCCGAGCTCTGGAAGAGGGTTATGGACGAGACTCTTTTGGAAAAATGGGCGTCCCCGGAGGAGATAGCGGAGTGGGCGTATTTTGTCTGCGTGGTTAACAGGTCGATGACCGCACAGGATATACTTATCGACAACGGCGAGGCGGCAAAAGCCAATTTCGTATGGTAAAAAATCCCTCCGTGGCGTTAATGCCTCGGAGGGACTGATTTTTGAGCGTTTAAATTATTTGAACATCTTGACGATATCGTCAAAGCTAAGCTCGGAATCTGACAGCCCGGAGCTGGTGGTCACGCATATGCAGAGCATATGGTCGCCGATTTTGCGGTAGATATAGCCCTGCTCCAGGGTTATGCCCTCGCCCAGGTCTATAGAGGCGGCGGAGGTGTAGCAGTCGTTTCCGCCTATCTTGATAGAGCCGGTCTCGCCCTTGACATAGCCCATGTCAAGCTCCAAAAGACCCTCGATAACGATGTCGGAGTACTCCTCCTCGGTAATATCGCTGCTGTTGGTGACGGTGGTGTCCTCATACATTATTATGACATTCGAGGCGCCGTTTTCGTTCATTGCCATGTAGTCGTAGACGGTGGTAAGGTTTATCGACTCCATATCCTCGCCTATGCTGGAGGAGCCGGCCTCCATCGTCTGGGTTATCTCCTCCTCGGTGAGCACCGTCCAGCCAGACGGAGGCTCGAAGCTAAAGCCGGCAAACTCGCTGGTGTATACGCCGGTGTCGCTTATTACTCCCTTTGAGAACTCGGCGGGAGTCTCAGACGGGGAGCCAGAGTCCGATGCTCCGGGAGTGTCGTTGTCGCCATTGGCGCAGCCCGCCGTCATAAGCATGAGCATAGCCAAAATCAGGCATAATACAGCCCTTAATGTTTTCATATTAATTCTACCTTTCTGTGCATATTCAGCCAACGCTTAGGATACGCACATTATTTATTATGACTTTATTATAGCATAAAGCTCAGAAAAAGCAATAGCTATCCCAAAAAATTAAAGGCAGACAGGGGGGTCCAGACGCTTAATAGGCGGAAAAGCTATTGTAAAATGAGAAAAACTGTGCTATCATATCAGGAGCTGACCGGCAAAAAGCCGGGACAATCTATCAGGAGGAATTAGTTTGCCAGATTCAAAGCTTATTAATGAGATAAACCGCCGGCGCACCTTTGCGATTATTTCGCATCCCGACGCCGGAAAGACCACGCTTACAGAAAAGCTCCTTCTTTACGGCGGAGCCATAGCCATGGCAGGCTCGGTCAAGGGGAAAAAGTCGGACCGCCACGCCGTATCCGACTGGATGGAGATAGAAAAGCAGAGGGGAATCTCGGTCACCAGCTCGGTAATGCAGTTTGAGTACGAGGGCTACTGCATTAATATCCTGGACACTCCCGGACATCAGGACTTCTCGGAGGATACCTACCGCACTCTGATGGCGGTCGACTCCGCCGTCATGGTCATAGACGCCGCAAAGGGAGTCGAGAACCAGACAAGAAAGCTCTTCAAGGTCTGCGTCATGCGGCACATACCGATATTCACCTTTATAAACAAGCTCGACAGGGACGCTAAAAATCCCTTTGAGCTTCTTAGCCAGATAGAGGACGAGCTTGGCATAGCAACCTGTCCTATGAACTGGCCGATAGGCAACGGAGTCGATTTCAAGGGCGTTTACGACCGTGAGACGAAAACGGTGCTGTCCTACATTCCAAACGGGGGACAGCGTGAGGTTGAAAAGGTGGAGGCAACGCTTTTGGACCCGTCCATGGACCGTCTAATCGGCGAAGCCAACCATGCCCAGCTTGCGGAGGACATCGAGCTTTTAGACGGCGCAAGTGACAGCCTTGACCCTGAAAGGGTAGCAAGGGGAGAGCAGAGTCCCGTATATTTCGGCTCGGCTCTAAATAATTTCGGAGTAGAGCCGTTCCTGGAGGGCTTTTTGAAGCTCACCAGTCCTCCGCTTCCAAGAGTCTCCGACAAGGGCGAGGTCAGCCCGTTCAGCGAGGATTTCTCCGCATTCGTCTTTAAGATTCAGGCGAACATGAACAAGGCTCACAGGGACAGGCTTACCTTCCTAAGAATATGCTCGGGAAAATTCACAAGAGATATGGAGATAAGCCATGTCCAGGGCGGAAACAAGAGGATGAGGCTCTCTCAGCCGCAGCAGATGATGGCGTCCGAGCGTGAGATAATCAACGAGGCATACGCCGGAGATATCATCGGCGTCTTTGACCCCGGAATATTCTCGATAGGAGACACCATATGCTCTCCTGGAAAGGAGCTTCGCTTCGAGGGCATACCGACCTTTGCTCCCGAGCACTTTGCAAGAATCCGCCACAAGGACACCATGAAAAGAAAGCAGTTCGTCAAGGGCACGACCCAGATAGCTCAGGAGGGCGCAATCCAGATATTCAAGGAGCCTGCATCCGGCATGGAGGAGGTCATCGTCGGGGTTGTTGGAATGCTTCAGTTCGATGTCTTTGAGCATAGAATGAGAACGGAGTATAATGTCGAGATTATAAACGAGGGGCTTCCGTACCAGTACATCCGCTGGATAGACAACGAGGGAATAGACCCCAAGGAGCTTAACCTCAGCTCGGATACGAAGATAGTCCAGGACTTCAAGGACAACTACCTGCTCCTGTTTACCAGCGAGTGGAACATAAGGTGGGCGCTCGAGAAAAACGAGGGGCTCATCCTGAGCGAGTTTAACAAAAACTAGGCTTAAAAATTCCGGGCAGGACGCTAAATCCACGCTGTAGACTTAGTATTTCTTATCTGCGTGGCTTCCCGGCAGCCCCTTATCTCGGCTGCCCTTCATCGGCGGCGAAGCCTGCTCCAAAGGAGCAGGCAGAAAACCCCATAAAGCCGAAGGCTTTATGGGGTTATTTTGAAGGAGGCTTTAGCCTCCTTACTCGCCGCCGCTCTCTTTACGGCGACATTCGCACACTGCGGGTAAAGCCGGATACAGCGCCGGGACTGCCTCTTAGCTATACTGCGATTATCCTGTCAGCCCGAGGCGCTTTGCTCTTTTCAAGGCTCGGATAGGTCTGTCTCTATATTCGGAGACGACGGCGTCTACGCCATCATGCACGACAGGTTCAGGAGGGTAAGGGGGTTTTAGGGAAGGAAAGCAGCGACTCCTTATTCACAATTTTCCTCATCGACATTGACTGAAGTCTTATCATCACCGCCGACCATGTCTACAGCATAATCCCCGGCATAATCCTCCCCGGTATCCTTATTCCTTATCTCCTC
>DBPX01000003.1:0-23504 GCA_002305045.1 Ruminococcus sp. UBA1409 | reverse complement strand
GCCATATACCGTGCGAAGGACTCCTGCTGTTCTCGGCTCAGTTATTGCCGTAGTCGGCGGTGCTTTAATTTCGAAGAAAAATACTCCAGCATTTTGTAAGTATAACTCAAAAGAATAACTGCTTTTTTATAATAGCGTATGGAGTACCTTGCTTCGGTGTGACGGTATCGTCAATGCTGCAAACAGTAAAATGCTCGGCTGCTTTGTCCCCTGCCACAGCTGTATCGACAATGCCATCCACACCTTCTTCCTTATCTGGTATTGTCAAATGCCAACGCCTGTTTTTAAAATACCCGTCCTCACTGCTCATCCATTGTCCTTAGGACGGCCTTGACAAGCTCCGCAGGAGGCTGGGACTTTGCCAGTCGTATGCTAAAATACCCGTTTTCGGAGCCGTTTACAAGAATCCTGTCACGGTACGCCTGAGTGAGCCTCATTATGCCGTCCACAGAGAACAGGCTTCTTATATAGAAGGTCACGCTGCTTCCCTTTTGGGATATCTCCTTTATTCCCAGCCGGGAGGCCTGGCTTCGCATCAGGGCGACATCGGTAAGCCCTACGGCAGATTTCGGAGGGTCGCCGTAGCGGTCTATCAGCTCGTCTAGGACATCCTCACGGTCACAAGGGGTCTTAATGGCTGCGATTTTCCTGTACGCCTCCAGCCGTGAGTTTGTGTCCTCGATGTAGTCGTTTGGGATGTAGGCGTTCACGGTTATGTCTATAACGCAGTCGGAGTCCTCCTTTTTGACAGGCTCGCCCCTGTTCTCGGCGATTGCCTCCTCAAGAAGCTTAAGATACATATCGTAGCCGACCGCCTCCATATGCCCGTGCTGTCTGGCGGAGAGAATCGAGCCGACGCCCCTTATCTCGAGGTCCCTGATGGCTATTTTAAAGCCGGAGCCGAACTGCGTCAGATCTCTTATTGCGCTAAGACGCTTTGCGGCTATCTCAGAGAGCACCTTTCCCCGTCTGAAGGTGAAGTAGGCGTACGCCCTTCTTGAGGACCGTCCCACACGGCCCCTTAGCTGATAGAGCTGAGACAGCCCGAATCTGTCGGCGTCCTCGATTATAAGGGTGTTCACATTTGGGACATCCACCCCGGTTTCTATGATGGTGGTGCAGACCAGAATGTCTATTTCATGCTCGATAAGCTGTCTCCATATCTCGGACAGCTCGTTTTCCGGCATCTGACCGTGAGCTACGCCTATTCTGGCGTCCGGCAGGCTCTGGGAGAGCTTAAAGGCACAGCCGGACAGGGTCTCTATGCGGTTGTGGATGTAATAAACCTGCCCGCCCCGCCTAAGCTCCTTTTGTATCGCTTGGACCACGATTCCGTGCTGATGCTCTATTACATAGGTCTGAACCGGATATCTGTCCGAGGGAGGCTCCTCCAGCACCGACATATCCCTTATTCCGCTCATAGCCATATTTAGGGTCCTTGGAATCGGGGTTGCGGAGAGGGTGAGTATATCCACGGAGGGATAAAGCTCCTTGAGCTTCTCCTTATGAGCCACTCCGAAGCGCTGCTCCTCGTCTATAATAAGCAGCCCGAGGTCCTTAAAGGCTATATCTCCCTGGACAAGCCTGTGCGTTCCTATTACAAGCTCCACATCCCCCGATTTGAGCCTTGCGACAATGTTTTTTTGCTCCTTTTGGCTTCTGAACCTTGAGAGCAGCTCGATTTTTATCGGGAAGTGCTCAAATCTTCTGAGTGCGGTCTGATAGTGCTGCCACGCCAGAACGGTGGTAGGCACCATGACGGCGCACTGCTTTCCGCTCAGGACGCATTTCATTGCGGCACGCAGGGCGACCTCCGTCTTTCCGAAGCCGACATCTCCGCAGAGCAGTCTGTCCATAGGCACAGGGCGCTGCATATCCGCCTTTATCTCCTGTATTGACTGTAGCTGGTCGTCGGTCTCCTGGTACTCAAACCTTTCCTCAAATTCGGTCTGGAAGCTGTCGTCCTCGGAAAAAGCAAACCCCTTTGCAAGCTGACGCTTTGCGTAAAGCGCTATCAGCTCGTCTGCCATGTCCTTGCAGGCGGACTTTACCCTTGCTCTTGTCCTGGTCCACTCCGAGGTCCCAAGCCTGTTGAGCTTGACATTCTCGTCGTCCCTGGGACCTATATACCTCGACACGGTGTCAAGCTGGGTGACCGGGACATACAAAACATCCGAGCCGGCGTATTTTATTGTGATGTAGTCCTTGGTGACGCCTGAGGTGGTGATTGTGGATATCCCGCCGAATCTGCCGATTCCGTGCAGGGCGTGAACGACAAGGTCCCCGGTCGAGATATCCGAAAGGCTGTGTATCCTTTCGGCGTTGGACTGCTTCTTCTGCGGTCTTTTTTTTCTGCCCGAGACAGTCTTTCTCTGCGTGATGACAGCAAATTTGGCGGAGGGGTAATCAAGTCCGCCGGACAGGCTCCCGCTCCCTACTAGCACCGTCCCTGGAGCTAACGGGGAGCTGTCTGAAAGAAGGCTTGCCCGATAGCCTGATTTTTCAAGGTCTGAAACGAGTATTCCAGCCGACTTGCTGCCTCCTACCAAAACGACGGTGCAGTAGCCCCGTGATATCAGCGACCTAAGCTCGTCGTCAAGGGTCGCCCAGTCGCCGCTCCAGCTTGAGGAGGAAAACGCCTCTGCGGCGATAAGCCGCTTTAGCCTAAGGCTTCCTCTTGGGAAGCTGTCAAGGTAGACGGTGTCAAGCCGGGACGCCCTTGCAAGCAGGGAGGAATACTCGACAAAAAAGCCGTCAAGCCCGGGACAGAGTATGCCGTCCTCATATAAAAGCTTTAGGTCCTCCTTTAGCTGAGCTTCGACCGACGCCGCCCTTTCACGGCAGTCGGAGTGCTCCGAGATTATAAGCAGTCCGTCCTCGAAGTAATCGGTCAGATTAGCAGGGCTCCCGTAGATGACAGAGTAGTATTTATCAAGGCTGGACGGCAGGATTCCCTGGCGGATTGAGTCAAGCTCTCTTTGAAGATTCTGCCTCGCCTTTTCCTGACTCCTCCCCGTAAGCCCCCCGATAAGGCGCTCAAGCCTTTTTGAAAGCTCCTCACAGGAAATTCCAAGCTCACAGCAGGGAGGAAAAACGGCTTTTTTTATGGTGTCGAACCTGCGCTGAGTCTCGGGGTCGTAGGTAGAGACGGTGTCCACCTCGTCCCCCCACAGCTCGATTCTGACCGGCATTTCGCTTCCTGCCGGGAAGATGTCTATTATAGAGCCTCTTACCGAGAACTGACCCCGCCCCTCCGTCACCGGGGATTTGACATAGCCTGCCTCAACCAGCCTGTCTGTAAGAAGGGAGGTGTCAACGCTGTCCCCCGGGGAGACGGTAAAGCAGCGTGATAAAAGCGCCTCCTTAGGTATGCAGGACTGCATTGCAGCCTCCGCCGAGGCGGTTAGTATCCTGTAGCTTCCAAGGGTAAGCCCCATAAGCGCACCTATGCGCCGCTGCTCGTATTCTCTTGACGCCGTTTCCACCGAGGAGGCGAAAACAAGGTCCTTAGAGGGGAAAAGGCAGGCTATGCTCCCTCCGTGAAGCTCGTTTATGTCCTCCGCCAGCCTAGAGGCGGACGCCTCGTCCGGGCAGAGCACCAAAACATTCCTTTTAAGGCTCAGGAGCATGGCAATATGCGCCTTGTGCACCGCTCCCAGACCTGAAACCGAGGCGGGAAGCTGACCCTGGTCTACAGCCGAGGAAAGCTCCCTGTAAAACGGCAGACCCGCCGCCGCTTCGTAATAAATATTCATAAAGCCGTCCTCTTAACGCTGGTTGTAAAGGCTCATCGCCCTGTCTATGTCTCCCGAGACGATAAGCTCCGCCGCCTTTGCACAGGACTCAAGGGCGCCGTAAAGGGTTTTCAGCTCGCCGTCGTCAAGTCTTGAGAGCACCCACGCCGCCATGTCGTAGTCGGGGTGAGGCTTTTCGCCTATGCCTATCCTGATTCTCGGGAAGGAGTCGCTTCCTGTCCTCAAAATTATGCTCCTAAGACCCTTCTGACCGCCGTCGGAGCCTTTTCTTCTTATTCTGAGCCGTCCTAAATCCAGCGATACATCGTCGCTTATTATCAAAGCCCTTTCGGGAGGGAGCTTGTAAAAATCAAGAGCCTCCTTGACGGCGTCTCCGCTGGCGTTCATGTAGGTTGTCGGCTTCATAAGAAGGCATCGCTGTCCCGAGAGGGCTATCTCGGCGCAAAGGGACTTGAATTTAACCCTTGTGAGCCTTGCTCCTGCGGACTGCGCCAGAAGGTCGGCAGCCATCCAGCCGCAGTTGTGGCGAGTTCTTTGGTACTTCTCTCCTGGATTCCCAAGACCTACTATTATCCAGTCTATAGAGGGAGCGAACTCCTTTCTTTTAAACCGATTTATCAGACCCTTCATAATAACGGCTCCTTTCAAAAAATCTCCACGCAGCATTGCCCCCGTTTTTTAGACGGGGGAGGCTAAAATATACTCCTTTTGGCGGCTTGTCACCGCAGGATTTGTTTTCGCATACTCTGAAATAGGCACGCCAGCAGCCGGGAGGTGAATAATCCCGGGAGTATTGCCAAGACTATTAACAAAGCAAAAAAAGGAGTGAAAGCAATGTCAGTTTACAGAGGCGAAATATATTACGCAGACCTTAGCCCGGTTGTAGGCTCGGAGCAGGGAGGGATACGACCCGTACTTATAGTCCAAAACGATGTCGGAAATCGCCACTCCCCGACGGTGATAGCCGCCGCTATTACCAGCCAGAGGGAAAAAACCAGACTCCCAACTCATATTGAGATAAACTCGGGAGCCTGCGGGCTTGCCAAGGACAGCATAGTTCTTCTGGAGCAGATAAGGACCATCGACAAAAAGCGTCTCAAGGAGAGAATGGGAGTGCTGGACCCCGGCTCGATGGACAAAATCAACTCTGCTCTAAGGGTAAGCTTCGGTCTTAACCAGAACGCCCAGACCTAGCCGGAGTCCCTTTTATTCAAGGTCCTTTAGAGCCTTTAGCTCATCCCTGTTGACCCTGATGTGGGAATCCTTTATTATCTTCACCTGCGAGCGCTCGAATACGGTGTCGCCCTCGCTTCCAGCAAGCCTTACATGGAGCTTGCCGGTGAGAAGATTGGCGTCTGTCACGGTGCCCTTGCCGGAGGGAGTCTCTACTATTGCGCCGACCTTTGGAGTCAGCCTGAGAAGCTCCTCGTAGCCGTCCTGCTCGTACTTCAAGCAGCACATAAGCCTGCCGCAGGTGCCGGATATTTTTGTCGGATTGAGGGACAGGCTCTGCTCCTTTGCCATCTTGATGGACACCGGCTGGAACTCACCTAAAAAGCTGGAGCAGCAAAACGGCCTGCCGCAGATGCCAAGACCTCCAAGCATCTTAGCCTCGTCCCTTACGCCTATCTGCCTAAGCTCTATTC
Source organism: Ruminococcus sp. UBA1409 (assembly GCA_002305045.1). Taxonomy (GTDB): domain Bacteria; phylum Bacillota; class Clostridia; order Oscillospirales; family Ruminococcaceae; genus Faeciplasma; species Faeciplasma avium. Next base: position 18,103 of record DBPX01000003.1, on the reverse strand, counting down.
TGGTATGGAAAACCGAGGCGAGGTCCTTTACAAGCTCCCTGAAATCCACCCTATTCTCGGAGGTGAAATAAAAAAGAAGCTTTGAATTGTCAAAGGTACATTCAACATCGACAAGCTTCATGTTGAGCTTATACTGAAGTATCTTTTTCTCGCAGATTCCAAAGGCGTCCTTCTCCTTGAGACGGTTTTTTTCAATCTGCAGGAAGTCGGCGTCGCTGGCACGGCGGATAACCGACTTCAGGGGAGGAACTATCCTATCGTCCTCTACTAGCTTGTTGCAAAGGACAACCTCTCCGCACTCGATTCCCCTGGCAGTCTCGACTATTACCCTGTCCCCTATGGAGTAGCTCTCCCCGTCGGGGGAGAAGTAGTAAACCTTTCCGACGCTTTTGAATCTCACGCCTATTATTTCGGTCATGGGAAATTCCTTTCTCTTTGACTATATGATTAAACAAATCCCTGTTATGCAGGATGCGCACGGTCGCTCTGCGGCTTGCTCTACTGACAGCAAATAACGCTTGAGAGCCAGCCTGCCGTGAGCGCCGGGTTGGAGTTTTTAAGAAGGCTTTTTTCAGCCTCGTCAAGCAAGGAATAGATTTTTGTGAGCGAGCCTAGCCTTGGGTCTAGCCATCGGCTTGAAAGAAGAAGCGCCGCCTCCTCCTTGAATCTTGACGGCTCGACGCCGTTTTTTTCCTCGCAGGAGGACGCTATAAGCTCCTTCAGCTCCCTGATAAGCCTTAAAAGCTCCTCTTTATCCCTCGATGCTTGAAACAAAAGCCTGTTGAGACGGTACTCGTCCGCCCTTGAGACGGCGTCTATTACCTCCCTAAGAGGCGATTGGTCCCTCTCGCCCCTAAGACAGGCAAGAAGCGAGCCGATATTTCCTCCTACCAGGCTGTAGGCGGACTCCGCCCTGTCCCTGGGGTAGCCAAGCTCGCAAAGCGTCTTTATGCTTTCGCTTTTTGACATCAGCGGCAGGTTTATCACAACCGACCTTGAAAGAAGGGTCGGAAGAATCCCCTGACGGTCCACGGCGGTCATGATGAACACGACCCCCTCGCTAGGCTCCTCTAGGACCTTTAAAAGCACGCTCTGAGCCGCAGGCAGCGATTTATCCAGCTCGGGGATTATATATAGCTTGCTAGCGTGAGAGCCTGGGGTCTCGTTGGGAGCTATATAGGAGTCGTATACTATAGGCCTTAAATCATCCTGACGGTAGCCGCCGGATTTTCCGCTTGGCGTAAGGGTGATGACATCGGGATGCGCCGACGCCTCGATAAGCCGGCAGCTCCGGCAGACTTGGCAGGGGACGCCGCTTCCTTTTTCGCAGAGAATCTGCTTTGCCATGAAATAGGCGGCAGTCCTTTTCCCGACGCCCGGCTCGCCGCAGAGTATAAAGCTGTGGCAGAGCCTGTCCTTTTTTATCATCCTCTGGACGAGCTGCGCCGCACGGCTGTTCATAAGGCTGTCGTCCTTAGGACGGCTGCAGCCTGAATCAGAACTTTTCAAAGCGCTCTACATCCGTGACGAAGATGGTAGCTCCGCCGATGCTTATCTCAACAGGATAGGAGGCGAAGGAGCCGTGAAGCGAGGGGGAGGCGACCATCTTGGTGCGCTTGCGGCAGTGACCGTGGATTATCGAGATGCACTCGTCTAATCTGCTGGTCTCAACGCATATGAGCAGGGTGGAGTTTCCCGCCTTTAGGAAGCTTCCCGTCGAGGAAAGCCTTGTCGACTGAAAGCCTGCTTTTATAAGCTCGTCGGATACGGCTCTGAAATCATCGTCGTTGATAATGGCAATAATCAGCTTCATACATTTTAGTCCTTTCATTCTCTCAAGGTCTGAAGCGTATACCGTTTAGGTTTATGCTCACCCTATTATATTACCACAAACAAATTAAAAATGCAATCTCTATCGGCGGCATTAAGTGGAATTTTTGAGCCTTTGGAGCTTTTTGGAGTTCTCCCTGTCAAACTGCATCATATACAGCTTGTAGTACCTGCCCCTCAGCCTAAGAAGCTCCTCGTGACTGCCCTGCTCCTTAATCTGCCCGTGGGAAAGATAGATTATCCTGTCCGCCTTGCGTATGGTTGAGAGCCTGTGAGCCACGATAAGAAGCGTCCCGAAGCTCATAAGCCTGTCTAAGGAGTCCTGAATCAAAAGCTCTGTCTCGGTGTCGATGTTTGCTGTAGCCTCGTCGAGTATCATGACGCTCGGCTTGTGGACAATAGTCCTTGCAAAGGAGATAAGCTGCCTCTGTCCGGCGGAGAAGTTGTTTCCTCTTTCCCTTACCTCCTCGTCAAGACCGTTTTCCAGCCTGTTTATTATCTTGTCGGCGTTTACATATTTGCAGGCAGCCAGGACCTCCCTGTCGGGGATTCCCTCCTCTCTTAGGAGGATGTTGGAGCGAATCGTCCCCGAGAACAAAAATACATCCTGGAGCATCTGCCCAAACTGCCTTCTAAGGCTGGATATCTTTATCCTCTTTATGTCAATGCCGTCTATCAGAATCTGACCACGCTGGATGTCATAGTTTCTGCATATAAGGGAGAGTATGGTGGTCTTTCCCGAGCCGGTGGAGCCTACGAACGCCACCGTCTCCCCGGCGTTTACCTTAAAGGAGACATCCCTTAGTATCCACTCGCCCTCGTTGTAGCAGAACCAGACATTTTTAAACTCTATGTTTCCCTTGCACTCGTTAAGCTCTATAGCGTCGGGGGAGTCGACAATCTGCGGCTCCATGTCCATGACGGTAAAAATCTTCTCCGCAGAGGCAAAGGCGGACTGAAGCCAGTTGAACTGCTCCGCAAGGCTCTGGATGGGATTGAAGAATTTTGATATGTACATATAGAAGGTGACGACCGTGCCGGAGGTTATCGTCTGCCCTAAAAATACGGTGTCCTTTATGTAGCCTCTGCCTCCCAGATACAAAAGGCAGAGCACCGAGGAGATATAAAGCATATACACAACCGGTCTGAAGATTCCGAATACGAATATCTGCTGACGCTTCGCCCTGCCAAGACGGCGGTTTCTTTCCTCAAACTCCTGCTGCTTTCTTTCCTCACGGTTAAATATCTGGATTATTTTCATCCCGGAAAGATGCTCGGAGGTGAAGGTGTTAATGTCTGTTGTGGCGTCCTTGACATTTCGGTACGCCCGCCTTGAGAACTTTCTGAATATCACCGTAAAGAGTATTATAAAGGGCACGAAGCACAGAATCATCAGGGTGAGCTGGTAGTTTAAAAGCAGCATGGCTGCAAGTATCACGAAGATTACAAAGATATTCTTTACAAGGTTTACAAGGATGTTTGTAAACATCATGCTTATGGCGTTTGTGTCGTTTGTAACCCTTGTGACAAGCTTTCCCACGGGTATGCTGCTAAGCTGTGCATGGGAGAGGCTCTCGATGTGCATAAAAAGGTCCTCTCTTATGCTTGAAAGAATCTTCTGGCCGGTTTTCTGGAGGATTATGGCGTGGATGTATGTGCAGACGAGCGAGACCACGAGTATCGAGGCGTAGACCGCCACATAGATAAACAAGGGCTCAAGCTCGAAGTCCTGCTTTATCATCTCCTCTATGTCTCCGATTATAAGAGGAGAGATTACATCATAGGCTATAGAGAAGCCCATAAGAACAAGCACCGCAAGGAAGCTGGGCCAGTAGGGCTTGGCGTATTTGAAAAGACGCCTTAAAATCTCGCCGTCAGCCATGTACCTGTCAAAGCCGATGGCCGTTTTCTTGTCCTTCATCATAGCGTAGGCGGCTACAAATATCAGGGAGAGCACTCCCACGACCGCACCTACCGCTATAAGCGGGTAAAACTCACGCATCAATGCTGCTCGCTCCTTTCCTCAAGACGCTGTAAATCTACGGTCATCCTGTACTCAGGACAGCTGTCGTAAAGCTCCCCGTGAGTTCCGACCGCCAGAACACGCCCCTCCTCGACAAAGATTATCTTGTCCAGCCCCTCTATGGTGGAGACCCTGTGGGCTATTAGGATGGTGGTCATCCCCTGACGCTCTCTCTTCAGGTTAGATAAGATTTCCTTTTCCGTCTTGACATCGACGGCGGAGACCGAATCGTCCAAAATGAGTATCGGGGCGTTCTTCATGAGCGCTCTTGCTATTGAGATTCGCTGCTTCTGCCCTCCCGAGACGGTAACTCCTCTTTCTCCCAGAACGGTCTGATACCCCTCGGAGAACTCGCTTATGTTATCGTCCACGGCGGAGAGCCTAGCGGCTCTTACTGCCTCCTCATGCCCGCCGGAGTCGGAGGCGAACATGATGTTTTTTTCTATGGTGTCGCTGAAAAGGAAGTTGTCCTGCGGGACATATGCACAGCTTTTTCTCAGCGTCTTTATCGGGATGGTGTTTATGTCCCTGCCGTCGATGTAGATGCTGCCGTCGGGGACATTATACGACCTTAGTATAAGGTCGACGATGGTGGTCTTGCCGGAGCCTGTCCTCCCGATTATGCCGACATTCTCGCCGGGGAGTATATCGAAGGAGACATTCTCAAGGGCGTTAAACTCCGCTCCCGGGTAGCAAAAGGTGAGCCCCCTGAAGCTTATCCCGCCGGTGATGCTTTCCATCGGGAAAACTCCCTCGCCGTCCTTAACATCCACCTCGGCGTCCAAAAGGGCGGAGATTCTGTTGATAGACGCCTTTCCCTGCGAGTGCATATTTATAAGCTCGGAGACAGCCATTATCGGCCATACCAGCGAGTTGAAGTATGCGATAAACTCTATAAGCTGACCGGGGTTGAAGGCTCCAGAGTAGACAAGGTATCCGCCGTAGCCGAGTATAATGCAGATGACCGACTCTACAAGAAGGGTAAGTGCGATGTTCATAGAGACAGAAAGCCTTGTGTAGGCGATATTGGCGTCCTCGTTTTTTTGGTTGAGCCTTTTGAAGGCGCAAAGCTCCTTTGTCTCCTTGACAAACGCCTTTATAACCGAGATTCCCGCAAAGCTCTCCTGCGAGAAGTCGCTCAGGCTGCTAAAAGCCGCCTGACGCCTGTCCCACCTTATCGTAAGATACTTTCCTAAAATCAGACCGCAGGTCAAAAGAAGCCCCATCGGGATGAGGGTGAGAAGCGACAGCAGCGGGTTCATAAGAAGCATCTTGTAAAACGCCAGTATGCCCAAAAACAGAGCGTCGCAGAACATCAGTATGCCGTTTGAGAAGCACTGCTGGACGGTCTCGAGGTCGTTTGTAAAGAGCGACATCAGGTCGCCGACCTTGTTCACCTGGTAATACTGCTGGGAAAGCTCCTTGCAGTGGTCGAACATCTCGCTTCTTATGTCGGTCTCGACCTTTATTCCTGCGCCGAAGAAGCATATTCTCCACATGAATCTCCCTGCGACGATGCCAAGAATTATCCCTATGAGGGGAAGGCATACCCTGTCAAGAAGAAAGTCCATGTCAAAGGGCAGGAGTCTGCCGTCATGCTCGACCTCTCCCGATATCATGCCGTTTATTACCGAGCGGTAAAGCTCCGGCACTATAAGCTGCAAATAGTCGACAAGGATTAGAGCCGCCAGCCCTATCACCAGCGAGTATGCATACTTTATGTAGTATTTGTTGATGTGTCTGCCAAAAATCATTGATATATCCCTTTCTGGCACCGGCGAGCCGTGAAAAGCCGTTTAGTGTAGACCTCGGATTTAACCCGTTTGGATATAATCCGTTTGGATTTAATCCATTTAGATACTAGCACATGGCGGGGAATAAATCAATAGCGTTTTTACAAAAGTTAAGCCTTATCATAAAAGCTTCTCCATGTCGATTATGTCTCGCATTATCTCATACCTTTCCGTCTCCACGACAAGCCTTCTTGCCTCTAGCCGGAGGATAAGCTGCGGACTTTTTTCCTTGGCTATTTTGTCTGTCAGGACCCTTTGGTAGTCCTCCAGTCTTTTTGCCTCTAATTTGTATCGGTTGATAAGCTCCCTCATTTTAGCATCCCCTTTCCTTTTTCTTGGGCTGACGGCGGCAGAACATTCGAACATATGTTCTAATATTAATAATATCAGATTCTTACATTCTGTCAACAAAAATGAGGGTAAAAAAACGGACATTACATACACTCTGCACAAAAAGCTCCGAAAAGGCGTTTTTAGGGTTGCAAAGCGAGGGGGAAATGATGTATAATAGCTCTCAAATGCCGATATATGTAAAATAAGTTAGCGGATTATTCATCCCCGGGGAGGAGCTTGAGGTTGAAAAAGGAAAAGCTTGAAAGAATCAATTATCTCGCCGCAAAGAAGCGGACGGTCGGCTTAACCGAGGAGGAGGCAGCCGAGCAGTCAAGGCTTAGAAACGAGTACAGGGAGGCTGTTTTGGGCAGTCTTCGCAGCGCTCTTGACAGGGTGGAGATTCTAGAGCCTGACGGAAGCGTCAGGAAAATTCGTCCGAAAGAGGATAACTAGCTATGCAGAACAGGGCAAAGGGCAGACTGATAGTTTTGGCGAGACTGCTTCTGAGGGAGACCGACGAGGAGCACGGGCTCTCCGGGAAGGAGCTTATCGACAAGCTCGAAAAATACGATATAAGCTGTGAGAGAAAGACCATCTACGACGATATTGAGACTCTTAGCGAATTGGGGCTTGATATAGTGACCGAGAAGGTGGGGCACTCAAACCGCTACTATGTAGCCTCGAGGCTGTTTCAGGACGAGGAACTTTTGGTGCTGGCGGACGCTGTCGCCTCCTCGAGATTTCTAAGCAACAAAAAATCCGGCGAGCTTATAAAGAAGCTGCAGTCCCTTACAAGCGTCCATAAGGCGGGAAGGCTCAGAAGGTCTATATATGTCGGAGGGAGGGCAAAGACCTTCAACGAGGCCATCTACTACTCTATAAGCGCCATTCAGCAGGCTATATTCTCGGACAGAAATATAACCTTTAAGTATTTTGAATATGACCTTGACAAGAAGAAAAGATACCGCCATCAGGGACAGATATACACCGTCTCGCCCTATTATCTCATATGGGAGAGCGACTGCTACTACCTTGTCTGCTTCTGCCACAAGCACGGCGACCTCTGCCGCTACAGGGTGGACAGGATGGGGCAGGTCGAGATATCCGACGAGAAGCGAAGAAAGCTCTCTATGGACGAGCAGGAGCTTGCAAGGGAGCTTTTAGGGACCTACAGCATGTACGGCGGCGTCAAGGAGACGATAACCCTGGAAATGAAAAACAGCCTGATAAATGTCATAGTCGACAGATTCGGGGACGCCGCAAGACCCAAAAGGATAGATAAGGACAGCTTCAGCGTCAAGCTGGATGTTCAGATAAGCCCCACCTTCTGGGGCTGGCTCTTCCAGTTCGGAGGCGAGGCCAGGGTTACAGCTCCCGACTGGGTGGTAAGGGAGGCGGGAAAAAGGCTTCAGGAGATTCAAAGGCAGTATATATAATAAAACAAATAAAAGCTCTCGGAGGTAAAAATATGCTAGCATGGCTCACATCAACATACATAGGCAAGCTTGTCGCAACGGCGGTTATATCAATGGTGCCGGTTATAGAGCTAAGAGGAGGAATACCCTACGGGGTGGGCTTCGGGCTTAGTCCGCTGGCTGCGACTATCGCCGCAGTAATTGGCAATATGCTGCCGATACCCTTCGTCCTTCTTTTCCTGAACGGAATACTCGAGTGGATGAAAAAAAGGGAGGATTTTTTAGGAAAGATAGCCGACTGGCTTGAAAGAAAGGCGTACAGGAATCAGGACAAGATAGAAAAGTACAAGGCTCTTGGGCTTATGATACTGGTAGCTATCCCTCTTCCCGGTACTGGAGCATGGACCGGCGCTTTAGTCGCAGTTGTGTTCGGGATAAAGACAAGGGTCGCCATCCCAAGCATTTTCATGGGCGTAGTTATAGCCGGGATAATCGTGGCGATACTCTCCTACGGCGTAAAGTCGCTGGTTTAAACAAAAAAAGTCCGGCAGGAGCCGGACAGCTTGAAACATGAACGAAGTCAGCCGCCGTCGGTGCCGATTCCTTGAGCGGTCAGCCTTCTTTCAATAATACAACCGAGTATCAAAAAATATTGCATAGCGGCGATTATTTTGCCCTCCCGATGAAATCTCCGGGAGGGCATTATTTCGTTTCTGCCGGGCCTTAGAACCCAAGCAGCTTTTTAACATAGACGGCTATGCTCTTTCCAAGAGCCACAGCCTCCTCCCTTTCGGGGCAGACGGTTGTGTAGTACGCCTTTATCTTAGGCTCGGTGCCGGAGGGGCGGATGATGACGGTAGCCTTGTTCTCAAGGGTGAGGGTAAGGACATCCGACTTCGGCAGGGCGATGGGAGTCTCCTCGCCGGTAACCGTGTCCTTAGAGGTCTTTTTGACATAATCGTCCACCCTTACGACCTTGAAGCCGCATATCTCGGCGGGAGGCTCGGAGTGAAGATTTTGCATGATTCTTGCCATCTCCTCCATGCCGGCTGCGCCCTCGCAGGTGAAGGACTCGACGGTGTGGACATAGTTGCCGTACTTTTTATACATAGCCTCCCTTGCCTCCAGGAGGGAAACGCCTATCGAGCGGTAGTAAGCCGCCATCTCGCATATGAGCATGGAGCCTATTACAGCGTCCTTATCCCTTACATAGGAGCCGCCCAGATATCCGTAGGACTCCTCAAAGCCGAAGATAAAGCGGTCAGCCTCGCCGTCAGCCTCCAGATAGCCTATCTGCTCGCCTATGAACTTGAAGCCGGTGAGGACATTTCTCATCTCGACGCCGTAGTCCTTGGCAATTTCGTCGGCTATGGCGGTGGAGACTATCGACTTTACCGCTACGGGATTTTTGGGCATGGTGCCAAGAGCTATCCTTTCACGGCAGATGTATTCAAGAAGCATAGCTCCGACCTCGTTTCCGCTGAAGAGAACAAAGTCGCCGTTTTTGTCGGGAACTGCGATTCCGACTCTGTCGCAGTCAGGGTCGGTAGCCAAAAGAAGGTCGGGCTTGACGGTCTTGCAAAGCTCAAGACCCAGTGAAAGAGCCTCCTTGATTTCGGGATTCGGGAAGGGACAGGTGGGGAAGCGACCGTCCGGCAGCTCCTGCTCGGGGACCACGGTGACATCGCTTATCCCTATTCTTCTGAGTATCTCCCTGACCGGTTTGTTTCCCGTGCCGTTAAGAGGGGTGTAGACGACCTTTAAGCCGCTCTTTGCGGCGACATCCGGGTGGATTCCCTGCTTTTGGACCTCGTCAAGATAGGCGTCTATGACCGGCTGCTTGATGTACTCTATCATCCCGGTGGAAAGAGCCTCGTCAAAATCGGCAAGCCTGGCTCCGCCGAACATCGGGACGGAGTTTATCTTGGAGAGAACGATATCGGCAGCCTCGATGGTCATCTGGCAGCCGTCCTGCCCGTAAGCCTTGTAGCCGTTATACTTTGAGGGATTGTGAGAGGCTGTGCAGACGATTCCCGCCTTACAGCCCAGAGCCCTTACCGCCCAGGAGAGCATCGGGGTGGGCATAAGCTCGGAGTATATGTACGCCTTGATTCCGTTTCCTGCCAAGACCCTTGCAGCCTCCTTGGCAAACAGGTCGGACTTTATTCTTGAGTCGTAGGCTATGGCGACGGTTGCGTTCTCAAAGGCTCCGTTTACATAGTCGGCAAGGCCCTGAGTTGCACGCCTTATCGTATAGATATTCAGCCTGTAGCTTCCTGCGCCGATTACTCCCCTGAGTCCGCCGGTGCCGAACTCGAGGTCACGGTAGAAGCGGTCCTTGATGGCTTCATCGTCACCCTTTATCGACTCAAGCTCGCTCACAAGGTCGGGGTCCTCGGTGGCGTTCTGACACCAAAGCTGGTATAATTCCTGTTCCTTCATAAAACTGTCTCCTTCCAATATAATATCAACAGCCCTGCTAAGAGGACGCTCCGGGCTTTCAGCGCCCTGAGAGCCGGCAGCACAGGCTATAGCTGGCAAAAAGCCGCAATAGCGCCGTCCTGCCCCTAAGACCGTGACGGCAAGACGCCGACAGCCAGTCCTGTCAGAGATAATTATACCTCTTTTTTCTTGGTTTGACAATAGCAAAATCGTCGGCCCGATAATTTTTTGCAAAACGGGGTGAAATTTTTTGCCCGCAGCTTTGTGCATTTTTCACAATACCGTCTGTCCCGATGACCAACCGATTCCTCCCCGAAGCTAAAAAGCCATACATATTTATAAATCTCAGATAAAAATCCCCGTCTTAGGTAAGCAGGCTGACCTGAGGGCGGCGCCTGGATATGTGCATAATTTTCAGTCCGAGATTTTTTGCCATGAGGAATATTGACAATCCCCGGTCGGATATGTATAATGTATTCATAAATTCGAAGAATTTTTATTCACGGAATTGCAGCATTAATATGGGAGTGATAAGCTTGAGCAAGGGGAATGAAGCAGCATACACAAAGGAGTCTCTTAAGGAGGAGCTGAAAAAGGTTCTTGACATAAACTATATGGTCAGCCCGGAAAGTGCGTCTGAAAAGCAGATTTACGACGCTCTTTCCTCGATTGTTGTCAGGGAGCTTGTCAAAAAGCGTCATGACTACACCACCAAGGTCCATTCCGAGGGCCGCAAGCAGGTATATTATATTTCGATGGAGTTTTTAATGGGCAGGTCGCTCAAAACCAGCCTTTACAATCTGGGGCTTGTCGAGGCGGCAAGTGGCGCCCTTAAGGATATGGGAGTCAGCCTGTCCTCGATATACGAGCAGGAGCCTGACGCCGGTCTTGGAAACGGAGGGCTGGGAAGGCTCGCCGCCTGCTATCTTGACGGTCTTGCCACCGACGGCTACCCGGCAACCGGCTACTCTATCCTCTATGAGTACGGGATTTTCTGCCAGAAGCTCGAGAACGGCTGGCAGGTCGAGGAGCCTGACAACTGGCTTCCTGGCGGAAGCGTCTGGCTTGTGGAGCGTCCCGAGGCTCAGATTGAGGTGCATTTCGACGGCGAGATCAAGGAATACTGGGACAGTCAGTATCACCATGTGACCCTCAACAACTACACCACGGTTTTGGCCGTGCCGTATGATATGTTCGTGTCCGGCTACAACAGCAGGGCGGTCTCTAAGCTAAGGCTCTGGAAGGCTGTCGCCCCCGCAATCTCCTTTGACATGAACGAGTTTAACAACGGTCAGTTTGCCAAGGCTGTCGGTCAGTCGATTCTCGCTCAGTCCATATCAAAGGTCCTCTATCCCGGAGACAGCAATCAGCAGGGAAAGATTCTAAGGCTCCGCCAGCAGTATTTCATGTGCGCCGCCTCGGTAGGGGATATAGTAAACCATCACATGGCTACCTACGGCACTCTTGACAATTTTGCAGACAAGGTTGCCGTCCAGATAAACGACACCCATCCGACCCTTGCCATCCCGGAGCTTATGAGAATACTTCTTGACGACTGCGGCTACATCTGGGATAAGGCGTGGGATATAGTCACCAAGACCTTTGCCTATACCAACCACACCGTCATGGCGGAGGCTTTAGAGAAGTGGAGCTGCGACCTTCTTAAATCGGTAGTCCCGAGAATCTTCTCGATAATCGTCGAGATAAACAACCGCTACTGCGCCTCCCTGTGGGAAAGGTACCACGACCACAAGAAGGTCACCGGGATGTCTATTATCAGGGACAATACCGTTCATATGGCGAAGCTCTGCGTGTGCGCCTCCCACCATGTAAACGGCGTCTCGGCAATCCACTCCGAGATTATAAAGAGGGATATCTTCAGCGACGAGTACGGAGTTTCTCCGCAGAAGTTTACCAATGTCACAAACGGAATTGCCTACCGCAGATGGCTGTATCAGTCAAATCCCGGGCTTTGCAGTCTGCTTAACGACACAATAGGCGACTCCTATCTTGACAATGCCATGAACCTAAAGAAGCTTGAGAGCTTCGCTCAGGACGAGTCTGTTCTCACAAGGCTTGCCGAGGTCAAGAGCAAGAATAAGAAGAATCTCAGCAAGTACCTAAAGCAAAGAAGGGGAATCGAGATAGACCCCGATACCATCTTCGATGTTCAGGTCAAGAGGCTTCATGAGTACAAGCGCCAGCATCTCAATGTTTTGAACATCGTCTCGGAGTATGACAGGCTTGTTCACAACCCCGACGCCGATGTCACTCCCAAGACCTATATCTTCGGAGCAAAGGCTGCGCCCTCCTATTACATGGCTAAGGAGATAATCAAGCTGATATGGTCTATCGGCGAGGAGATAAAGAAGAATCCGAGAATCAAGGAAAAACTGAATGTCGTGTTCTTAGAAAACTACAATGTCTCGCTGACCGAGATACTCATGCCCGCCTCCGAGATTTCAGAGCAGATAAGCCTTGCGGGTACCGAGGCCTCCGGCACAGGAAACATGAAGTTCATGCTTAGCGGAGCCGTTACCCTAGGAACAAGGGACGGCGCAAATGTCGAGATAGGTCAGGTAGTCGGGCAGGACAATATCATAAACTTCGGAATGACCGTCGACGAGGTGGAAAGGCTCAAGAGGGAGGGCTATCATCCCGGAAGGCTTTACAGCTCGAATCCCGTCATAAAGAGCGTGGTCGACAGGATAGCCGCCGGCTTCAACGGCAATAAGTTTGACAATGTTGTAAGCTCGCTCAAGAATATCGACCCCTACATGGTGCTCGCCGACTTCGGCTCCTATCAGGAGGCGCAGGCTAGAGCCTCCGCTCTTTACAGCGACGCCATGAGATGGCAGAGGATGTCGCTGATAAATATAGCAAATGCAGGAATATTCTCGGCTGACAGAGCGGTCGACGAGTACGCAAAGAACATCTGGGGACTGTGATTTGCTCAAAATCCGCAGACTTGGGATAAAAAATCTTTAAATTCTCTTGCTTTTTTGCCTGGACTGTGATATAATCATCTGGATTCATGCCGGACCGTGGCTTTTCTCCTTTCTGGAGGGCTGCCGGTCGCAGGGCTAAAAACGCAGGCCATATGAGCAAGCGGGTCTGCAAAGGAAAGGATAGTTATATAAAATGACAGCAGTAAACATCATCTGCGGAATAATTCTGGCGGTTGCGAGCGTTGTTATAATCCTCGTCGTTTTGCTGACCGATACCAACAACACAGGTCTTAGCTCGGCGATAGGCGGCTCGACAAGCTCCTTCTACGGCAAAAACGGCCGCAACACCCGTGAGGCAAAGCTCGATAGGCTCACAAAGATATGCGTTATCGTGTTCTTTGTAGTTGCCCTTGTCTGCACGGTGGTGGCTAGGTTCTTCGGCTGATTTGCCGATTTGTCGGCGCTACGCCTTTTGGCAGAGTATTAAAGCTTATAGGAGCCGCCTCTCGGTCAGCCGTAGGGCGGCTTTTCCTACAGCAATCAGCCTCCCCGGGGGAGATTATTAACAGCTTAGAGAGGGCTTTTCGATGAAAAAAACTTCGGTAAAGAGAATAATAGTTTTATGCCTTGTGGCGCTGATGCTGCTTTTCATCATCGCCGCTCCGCTCTATAACATATTTGTCTACAGATGGTAAGAATAGGCAACGATTGGGACGCTGTCCTGGCGGACGAGTTTAAAAAGGACTACTATTTAAAGCTCAGGGATTTTTTGAAGCGTGAGTATGCCACCAAGACCGTCTACCCGGATATGTACAGCATATTTAACGCCCTGAAGCTGACCCCGCTGTCTAAGGTCAGGGCGGTGATACTCGGTCAGGACCCGTACCACGAGCCGGGTCAGGCGATGGGGCTGTGCTTTTCTGTAGGAGACTCGACAAGGCTCCCTCCCTCGCTTGTGAACATATACAAGGAGCTCGAGAGCGACCTAGGGCTTCCTCCCTCCAAAAGCGGGGACCTTAGCTGCTGGGCAAGACAGGGAGTCCTTCTTTTGAACACCGTCCTCACCGTAAGAAGGGGAGAGGCCAACTCACACCGCAGAATGGGCTGGGAGCAGCTCACCGACAGAATCATTAGCTGTGTGAACGAGAAGAAGGAGCCTGTCGTCTTTATCCTCTGGGGCAGGGAGGCAAGGAGCAAGAAGTCCCTTATCACCACCGGCAGGCACCTTGTGATAGAGTCCGCCCACCCGAGTCCGCTCTCCGCCTACTACGGCTTCTTCGGCTCAAGACCCTTTTCACGGGCAAACAGCTTCCTTGAGGAAAACGGCGTCCAGCCGATAGACTGGCGTGTTTAGAGCCAGGCACCCGGTCAGGACGGGCTTGGCGTCTTTTTTATAGTATAAAGCATAAAAATCCCCCGAGACGGATAATTCCGCTTCGGGGGATGTGATTTTATAAAGTCCCTGTAGGGTATGAAGCTTATCTCTTCGAGAACTGAGGAGCTCTTCTTGCCGCCTTGAGGCCGTACTTCAATCGTCTGAGCGATGATTTTCCTTGATATTCCGGGCTTTTTTGAGCCTCGGCCCCTCGGTTGTCCTATTCCTTAACCAAAAAACAGGCCACTTTTACGAGGGGACAGCTTGATGAAATGCAGAATTTACTACATCGAATAGCTGTTCTGGTTTATTATACTTTACTCTTGCATAGATGTCCATAGTTGTCTTGCTGTTCTCATGTCCGGCAAGGTACTGGACCGTCTTGGGGTCAACACCTGCATACAGAAGATTGGTGATGTAGGTATGCCGCAGCAGGTGCGGTGTCACATCGAAGTCCAGGCTATACACAATGTTGGGATTGTTTTTCTGATGTCCTCCCAGACTCGGCTGAACAGTGTACTTGATGCTCTGTCCGTTCACATACTTATAATAGGTACGCTCCTTGGTAGACCGAACAACGATGTACTGCCAGACACGTTTGAACTGCGAATATGACAAGGGCTGTCCCTCACTATCGGCAATCACATATTCCGATTTGGAGGCAGCCTTGGCTTCCCGCAGACAATTCACAAGGCATTTGGGAATGGGAATATCCCTTCTTGCTGCTTTCGTCTTAAGCGTTGTAGAGATAACCGGTCTGTTATGCTCTGATCGCCATGCGCGCCGCACAGAGATATATGGAGTGGGTGCATCGAGGAACACACAATCCCATTGCAAGGCGAGAGCTTCTTCTCGGCGCAGACCGGCATATAAGCCGATCATGGTAAACAGATACGGCGGAAGTCCTTTGACGGTTTCCAGCAGCACTTCCACCTGCTGGTCTGTCAGCGAATCTTTCTTTTGGGTCGGTTTCCCTCCTTTTGCCGAAATCCCCTCACACGGATTGTATTCCAGCAACTGGCTCCGCTCTGCCGAGTAAAAAATGCACTTGAGGAGCATATTCACCGTATTGTGCAGGCTCTCGGACTTATTGGACAATGGGATCAGCGCCAGACGAATATCATCCGCTGTTACTTCCTCCATATACATATCTCCCAAAGGCTTGATAATGTAGTTCTTCATATTGGAGGCGTAGCCCTTCAGTGTAGCCGGCGACACTTTTGCGGATTGCATCAACAGCCACTTCTCACAATACTCGGCCACAGTAGGATGCTCCCGGTGGAAGATGATCTCCGCTACCTGGCGTCTCGCCTCCTGCTCTTTATCGTACAGTTCCTCGCAGGTAGTCCCATACAAGCTCACCTGCTTGCCGTCTGCGTCCAGAATCCGGGTTCTGTAATACAGGACACCCTTTCGTGTGACGGTTCCATATTGAGGTATGTTTTTTTTCTTCTTTGCCATAATTAATTTCCTTTCTCGCGTGGTGATGTATCTACACCTCCTTTTTATCAGAGATTTCAAATTGAATCAAAGATACGGCCAAGGAAAAACTAAGAGCGAGACATCCTTGTCTCGCTCTTACTTCATTTTCTGAATTGTTCGGAACTTACACAGCGTCCCATAAGTCAAAGGCACAGCCCATTGCTTTGACAAGATCATCCGGCCTGTTGTATTTGACCTTTGCGTAAATGTCCATCGTGATTTTGCTGCTTTCATGGCCCGCCAAATATTGTACCGTTTTGGGGTCCACCGAAGAATGAATCAGATTGGTGATGTAGGTGTGCCGCAGCTGATGCGGTGTCACTTCAAAATCCAGGCTATATACCACATGGCCGTTATTCCTGGCTTTTTCTCCAAGTTTCGGGTAAAGCATATATTTTACATACTTTCCGTCCACAAGTTTTCTGGCCATTCTCGGCTTTGCAGTCCGCGTCACAATATACTGCCACAGCCGCTTAAACTGTGTATAGGATAGCGGATCACCGTCCCGATTGGCAATCACATAATCCGAAGTGGATTTTTTCTTTGCATCTTTCAGACATTCAACCAGACAGACCGGGAGAGGAATGTTTCTTTGTGCCGCTTTGGTCTTTAGCTCGGTAAGAATGACCGGCCTGTTATGTTCTGTGTGCCATGCCCGCCGTACCGTTAAGTACGGAGCCTCTGCATCCAGATACACAGAATCCCATTGCAGCGCCAGGATTTCTTCCCGGCGCAGACCGGCATATAAACCGATCATCACAAATACATAGGGCGGCAAATCCCGGATCGTGTCCAAAAGCCGCTCAACCTGTTCATCCGTCAATGCCTGTCTTTCTTCCTGGGGAACTCCTCCCTTTGCATCCAGGTATATGGTCGGGTCCTCGTCAATCACATGGCTCTCCTTGGCCGCCCGGAAAATGGACTTGCAGAGAATCACCACAGACTTATAAACCGAAGCCGACTTCTTGGAAACAGGTACGAGGGCAAGTTGGATGTCATCCAGGGATACATCAGCCATTCTCTTGTCTCCCAGCCCTCCAATAATGTGCCGCCGCACCTTAGAGGTATAATCTGTCAAGGTGGTGGCCCGAACATGGACGGACTGCATCAGCAGCCACTTCTCACAGTACTCAGCAACCGTAGGCGATCTTCGACGAAACGTAGTACTGTCAATCTGCTCTAACGCCTCCAGTTCCTTGTCATAAAGCTTTTCGGGCGTCTTTGCATAAAGCGCCACTCTGTTTCCATCCGAATCTTCGACTCTGGTTCTATAATATTCAATGCCGTTAAGCACGACCGTACCATATTGAGGAATTGCCCTTTTTCTTTTTGCCAATTCCGTCACCTCCTAAGAATAATGTCCAGCGCTGTACCTTTGTTTTATCAGACATATTAGGTTCCAGCAAGGATACGGAACAGCTCAAGCTCGGACACTTCGCAGCTTGCGGTATGTAGCGCTTTTTTCCACTGGCTTTGCACGATGGGTGCATTTTGCGATATACTCCTGAAGGCCAGCATCTGTAAAGTACACGCAACCATTTTGCACATACTGAACATAGGAAATTAGCCCACTGTTTCGAGCTGCATCCAAAGTGGCAATGCTAATCCCCAGTAATTTGGCAGCCTCTTTCCGCGAAATCAATTTTTCCATAGGTGGTCCCCCTTTCTGTCAAAGATGTGGTTGTGGCTTTCAAAATCACATGAATGCGCTGGCAACCGAAGCTGCCAGCGCATGGTATCTGACTTTGAAAAATTTACTCGCCACATTTGCCACGCACCCCTGGCGATGGGGACATTCCGGTCTCCGCTGGCGCGGCTGTCATAACTCCACAGCGTCGTTTTACTCGTGCGCCGCAGAGTTCCCCCCAAGTCTTTAGGAGGCCGTGAGGAAGTATCTTTAACCCCTATGCAGTCATCGCGCCCTGAAATGCCACTTTCGGGTATCAGGCTGACGTGGATCGCTCGGAACAGTCCTATTCATCACCTCCTGGGGCTGTCCATCTTCGCGGCGTGCCTGATTCGCTCGTACATAGGTTATGTACCGGAAATGCCGTCTATGAAATTGTCAAGCTCCACATTGGGAGAATGTTCTTCCCTCAATGGGTAGGCACTGATACGCTTCATTTGTTAAGTGTTATTCAAAAATTTTTTTATTTTTTTAAATCTTTGTGCAACAGCACTTCTGGAACAATGCCAAAGACGTGCTACATCAATTTGACGATAACCATCCACAAAAAGTAATGTCAATAGCTCCAAATCTTTCTTCGACAGCTTCTTCAATCTCAACAGTAGTTGTTCGTTTTCCACCGAAGCCAACCATCCATATCGCGTTTGATCAATCTTATCAACATCCCATTGATAAGATAACGATGCAAACTTTCGGAACAGCTGTGATTGACCACATACTTCATCATATTGTTCACAAGGTATTGGTTGCGTATGGTTTTGAAAAACCCTTTGAC
>DBPX01000015.1 GCA_002305045.1 Ruminococcus sp. UBA1409 | reverse complement strand
TTACTCCTATCCTCTTTTCCCGACCAGAGCCGCCATAGCCGCCGCAAGGATTATACCCATAGGAGCGATAAGCCCGGTTTGGGGATTGGGAGCCGCTGATTCTGCCTCCTCGTCAGACTGGCCTGACTGCACAGGCTCGTCTATTGTGACATCAGAGCCGGGGACATTATCCTCGTCAAGGGTTACATCGGAGGTATCCTCATCCGATGGCTGTGAGGGAGTGACGATAGTCTCAGGAATAGGCTGAGCGGAGTATGTCGGGACGCTTGCAGACACATATCCGCAGACGGAGCACTCGTAATGTCCTGAGCCGCTAACTGCCTCGGTGGGATATCTCTCTATGACAAAGTCGAGGGTGTGGGCCTCATAGTTTAGCTTGTCGTCGCAGGTGGAGCAGGCGTTCCAGTGACCGGCATCGTCGTAGGTTAAGGCACTGCTCACGACATGCTCTGCAAGCTGTGTTCCCGAGAAGGTAGCCGTTCCTGCCGCACCGCATTCGCACGAGTAGTAGTAGCTTGCGTATTCCTTGCAGGTTGCCTCTGAGGCAAGGTAGTCAGTGCTTGAAACCTCCCTGTCAAAGACATGGGTATGCACCCTTACATGAGCGTATGTATAGCTTCCCAGAGTATTCATGTCGTCACTGTCGAAAGTAACGCCGGCGCTGTACGGAGAGCCGTCAAAATGCTGTGCGTCAGACTCACTGCTTCCTACTTTTAACTCGATAAGATTATCGTTCTGTAGTGAGAGCTTTAACCCGGTATAAGCAGAATAGGCAGTAGTGCCGGTTGAAGTTATGTCGGAGCCTCCGATAACCTCAATGCTACCGTAGTTAGAGGCTATACCAGCCGCCGTAGCTCCTGCGGCTTGGACTTTGCTTTCTGATATTGTAATATTGGTGCCGCTTGACAGACCGGATCCATTTCCCTTAGAGGTAATGTCAGAGCCGTTTTGGATGGCAAGGGTACTTGCTGATGCAATTCCAAAGCTGTTTGTCGATTCGGAGTTTACAACGCTGCCGTCGATAACCATCTCTTTTGTGCTGTATATTGCGCTGGATACTGCGCTTGCTGTTATTTTTGAATTTTCCCTTATCTCAATTTTTCCGCCGGAGGTCCCTATTGCGTTGTATCCTGACACCGTGCAGCTGGAATTCACTGTGCTGGCGGCAATGATGATGTCCTTTCCTCCCAATAGAGCGCCATATGAGCCGTTTGCCGTAACGGTTGAGTTGTCGATATAGATACTGCCGTTTCTAGACCAAACCGAGGAGCGATTATTGCTCTGAGAGTTAACGGTGATAACCGAGCCGGTTATTTTGATATCTCCAGCGCTCCAGCTGACAAGTGCTCCTGAGCTTTGAAGGCTTCCTCCACTGCTTGAGCTGATAGTCAGATTTCCGTCAGCCCAGACGCCGCTTGCTGAAGGCATGCTGGCAGACAGGTCGATAACATTTGCTCCGACAAGAATAACGGTTAAATCACCGTCTGTAACTATTCCTGCCGAGCCGGTTCCAAGTCCACGAGTATTAATTGTTGCATTGTTAAGTGTAAGCTCAAGGGTCACGGGATTATATACTGCCGTACCTTCTCCGCAGGTAACGGTATAGTCAGCTGCTTCCAGAATATTCTCTCCGTTTACCAAAACCTTTGTTCCCCCGGCAGCCACAACCGCAGTCGGCAAAAGCGCCAGGCACAGCAGGGCTGAAATTGAGATGCTAAGAATTCGCTTGAGTTTCATTTTTTTCATCCTTTCCTAGATTTTGTTAGGATACTGACAAAGCAAAAGGACGGCTCCGTCTATCGTGAAAATAGACAGAGTCCGCCCTTAAGATTTATACAATATGCCGCTTGACAGAAAAAGAGGATTAGGCTAAGCTTGCTTGCTTGCTTGCTTGCTTGCTTGCTTGCTTGCTATAACTATGCCGTAAGCCGCCATATCCGTCAAGCTCCTTTCCTTAAGCCCAAGGTATACTGACCCAGACCCCTACAGCCTCAAGGAAGGCACCAGCCCGGCAATATACCAAGATGCAAAGATTAATTCAATGCACTGAGCCTATTATAACATGAAATGTGAGCTATTGCAACAGGTTTTTTGAGGTTTATGCAAATTTTATTTTACCCGGAGCAAATTTTGTATACTACTCCCTTTTTCCCTCCCCAAAGAGGCATTCACGGGTGGTTGATTTTTTTTTCGTTGTGTGATATAATTAACTGATTATTTATACGGCTGACTGCGTATCTGCCGGGAGAGAAAAGCTCCCCGGCTGGAAGGCAGGCATTTATCGGGAGGGTTTTCGTGCGGATTTTAGGAATCGACCCCGGCTATGCGACAATCGGCTTCGGAGTCCTCGATTTTGACGGCAGGGAGTTTAAGGTGGTCGGCTTCGGAGCCATCACCACGCCGGCGGGAGCGGAGTTTGACAGCCGCCTGCAGATGATATATCTTGATATGCTCATGATACTCGAAAAGCACAAGCCGGACGCTATGTCGCTCGAAAAGCTCTACTTCAACACAAATCACACCACGGCTATAGATGTCGCTCAGGCGAGGGGAGTGATACTTCTCTCGGCGAGGCAGTCTCAGGTGCCCATCTTCGAGTACACGCCGCTTCAGGTAAAAAACTCTGTAGTAGGCTACGGCAGAGCCGAAAAGAAGCAGGTGCAGGAGATGACACGCTCGATTTTAAGGCTTAAAGAGGTCCCAAGGCCTGACGATACCGCAGACGCTTTGGCTCTTGCGATAACTCACGGGCACTGCGCCCACGGGCTTAACCTTCAGGGGATGCTTTAAGCGGCTTAAGCGTGAAATTACGCTGTTATACTACTTTACGATTCGGGAAATGGGGGAGGCAGATGATATACAGTCTTAACGGCAGGGTAGCCTATGCTCTTGGGGACACTGCCGTAATAGAGTGCGGAGGAGTCGGCTATGCCTGCAAGACCACTCTTGGAACGCTCAGCGAGCTTTCAGTAGGCGAGACCGCCACATTATATACCCATCTTGCCGTCAGGGAGGACGCCGTCGAGCTGTTCGGCTTTCACAGCCTCGAGGAGCTTGAGTGCTTCAGGCTCTTAATATCGGTGAGCGGCGTCGGTGCCAGGTTTGCTTTAGCAATCCTTTCCAGCATGACCCCCTCCTCGATGGCGATGGCAATAGCCTCCGGGAATCAAAAGGAGTTTTCAAAGGTCAAGGGAATCGGTCCCAAGATAGCCCAGAGGATAGTCATGGAGCTAAAGGATAAGATTACAAGAGAGCCGGCTGAGGCTCTCGGTCAGGAGGGAGCGTCTCTTGCCGGTCTTGCCGCCGGCTCGGCAGTTCAGGAGGCGGTTGCGGCTCTTGTGGTGCTCGGATACTCACAGAGCGAGGCTGTCTCGGCGGTTTCTGGCTGCGGCGAGGATATGGCTGCCGACGAGATTATCAAGCAGGCTCTAAAGAGGCTTGCGTCGGGAAGGCTGGCAGGTGAGCTTTGATGATTGAAACGAAGGAATTTGACTATGAGGACAGAATCGTAGCTCCTCAGATAATAAAGAGCGACAGCGACGACGCCGAGCGAAGCCTCCGTCCCAAGACTCTTAGCGAGTACATCGGTCAGGAGAAGGTTAAAAGGAATCTCTCGATATATATAGAGGCGGCAAGGAAGCGAAGCGAGCCGCTCGATCATGTTCTTTTATACGGTCCTCCCGGTCTTGGAAAGACCACTCTTTCCGCCATCATAGCCCACGAGATGGGTGTAAATATAAGGATAACCTCAGGTCCTGCCATCGAGAAGCCGGGGGACCTTGCGGCGCTTCTTACAAACCTCCAGGAGGGGGATGTCCTTTTCATAGACGAGATACACCGGCTTTCGAGGTCGATAGAGGAGGTTTTGTACCCCGCTCTTGAGGACTTTGCGATAGACATAATCATAGGCAAGGGTCCTGCCGCCCGCTCCATAAGGCTCGACCTGCCGAAATTCACCCTCATAGGAGCTACCACCCGAGCGGGACAGCTTACCTCCCCTTTGAGGGACAGGTTCGGGGTGATTCAGCGTCTGGAGCTTTATTCCAACGAGGAGCTGTGCGAGATTGTCCAGCGCTCCTCCCTGATATTAGGAGCCGCCTGCGACAGGGACGGCGCATACGAGCTAGCCTCCCGCTCAAGAGGGACTCCCAGAATCGCAAACAGGCTTTTAAAGCGTGTCAGGGACTTTGCGGATGTCATGGGAGACGGAGTCATAACAAAGGATATAGCAAAGCTCGCTCTTGACAGGATGGAGATAGACCCGCTTGGGCTTGACTCCTTGGACAAGAGAATGCTCACCATGATAATCAAGGGCTACGGCGGAGGCCCGGTCGGGCTTGACACGCTGGCGTCTGCAATAGGCGAGGAGGCGGTCACGCTGGAGGATGTCTGCGAGCCGTTTCTTATGCAGCTCGGCTTTTTAGCCAGGACGCCGAGGGGAAGATGCGCCACCGAGCTTGCCTACAGGCATCTCGGGATTTTAAACGACGGTCAGACGACACTTGAAATCTAAAGTAAGAAGGGGATAGCCAGCTATGGGCAGACTGTTCGGCACCGACGGAGTAAGGGGATTAGCCGTAAGCGAGCTGACAACCGAGGTTGCAATGCTAATCGGGCGTGCCGCAGCATACTCCCTTGGTAGGGACGGCAAGCGGTGCAAAAAGCTGCTTATAGGCAGGGACACCAGGGAGTCCTGCGGAATACTTGAGGCTGCGCTGGCTGCGGGAGTATGCTCCTGCGGGACAGACGCTCATATCCTTGGAATTGTACCGACTCCCGCAGTTGCGGCGCTCACCGTAATGTACGGGGCGGATGCCGGAGTGATGATATCCGCATCCCACAACACCTTCGAGTTCAACGGAATCAAGCTCTTTAACTCGAAGGGACACAGGCTCACCCTTTCTCAGGAGCAGGAGATAGAAAGGCTTGTCTTTGACGCACAGGACCAGATGCTCCCAAGGGGAGTTCCGCAAATCGGAAGGGTCTATACCGAAAAAAACGCCGAGTGGGACTATATCAGGAAGCTTTTAAAGGACTCTGAGGCAAATCTTGACAAGCTAAGAATTATTATAGACGCCGCCAACGGTGCGGCATACTCCTCGGCGGAGAAGCTTTTTTCCTGCCTCGGGGCAAGGGTCAGGCTGATTAACGCCAGCCCGGACGGCAGAAATATAAACATGCACTGCGGCTCTACGGATGTCCTGGCTCTTAGGCAGGCGGTGCTAGAGACAAAGGCGCAGGCTGGCATCGCCCTTGACGGCGACGGCGACAGGTGCCTGATGATAGACGAAGCCGGCAACCTTCTTGACGGTGACAGGCTGCTTGCAATTTTAGCCCTCCACATGAAAAAGAGGGGGAGGCTGTCCTCGAACACCTGCGTTGTCACTCCGATGACAAATCTAGGCTTTTTCCCCTGGGCGAGAGAGAACGGCATCGTCGTGACAAAGACGCCGGATGTCGGAGGGGGTCATGTCTTTGAGAGAATGGTTCAGGACGGCTATAACCTAGGCGGGGAGCAGTCCGGCTTCATAATCCAGAGGGACTATTCCACAACAGGAGACGGGCTTTTGCTGGGAGCTGCGGTGCTTGACATAATGCAGAGCCGCAAATGCCTCCTGTCAGAGCTTGCACAGGTCTTTAGACCCTATCCGCAGATAACCGTCAATGTGCCCCTAAGAGCGGAGTGCAGGGGGATATGGAAGGATGTCCCCGATATAATCGGGATAATAGAGCACTGCCGGAGCAGCCTTGGGGACGACGGCAGGATATATGTAAGGGAATCGGGGACGGAGCCGGTTCTCAGAATTATGGCGGAGGGCAGAAACGGCGAGGCTGTAAGAGGCTGTGCCGAGGCTATTGCCAGAATCGCCGAAAAAATACTTGGAAATACCACTAGATAGGAGAATTTTGACAGGTGAGAGTAGCTAATGGCTGGGAGGATTACCGACTTCTTGACGCCTCCGACGGGGACAGGCTTGAATCCTGGAGCGGGATAACCCTGATAAGACCCGACCCTCAGATAATCTGGAGCACTCCGAAAACTCGCAGGGAGTGGGAAAGCGCAGACGGCATATATCACCGCTCAAAAAAGGGCGGAGGAGAGTGGGAGTACAGAAAAAAGCTCCCTCTTAGCTGGAATATAGGCTATAAAGAGCTTAAATTCATCATTCGCCCAACCGGCTTCAAGCACACAGGGCTTTTCCCGGAGCAGGCTGTAAACTGGGACGAGATGTCAAGGATGATAAAGGAGTCGGGAAGGCAGATAAGCGTTTTGAACCTCTTTGCCTACACAGGAGCGGCTACGCTTGCCTGTGCGGCGGCTGGAGCTGCTGTATGCCATGTCGACGCCTCAAAGGGTATGGTCCAGTGGGCTAGGGAGAACGCAGCCCTTTCCGGTCTTGACGGCAGACCGATTCGCTGGATAGTCGACGACTGCGAGAAGTTTGTCGAGCGGGAGATTAGGCGTGGCAGGAGATACGACGGAGTGATAATGGACCCTCCCAGCTACGGAAGGGGACCCTCCGGCGAGGTCTGGAAGCTTGAGGACAGCATATACAGGCTGGTGAGCCTGACCTCCGGCGTTTTAAGCGACAATCCGCTTTTCTTTATTCTAAACAGCTACACGGCGGGACTTTCGCCGTCTGTGATGTCGTATATCCTGGGCAGCGTGCTGGCAAAAAGACATGGCGGAGAGGTCAGCGCAGACGAGATAGGGCTTTTTGTCGAGGAATCGGGGATGGCTCTGCCGGCGGGAAGCACGGCAATTTGGAGACGCTGAGCAACACTCAGCCTCAGCTTGTCGAAAAAGTATTTTTCGACAAGCTGAGGGGCTGTCGAGAAGCACACGCAGATAAGGAAGAAGCCTCGATAGTTGTACTGGTGTACTACGAGAGGCTTCTGACGCAATAAGCAAAAATGTATTCGCAGAGCCGTTTTTTGACTCTGTGAATAACACAATCATTTTGCTCCCCTAATGAAAACATAGTAAACAGATAAACCCGCATTTTTGCGGTGCGTGGGTAGAAACCCACTCAAAAATAATAAATTTTTATTTTTAATGTGAGTGGGTAAAACCCCACGCAATAATAAACCCGCATTTTTGCGGTGCGTGGGTAGAAACCCACTCAAAAATAATAAATTTTTATTTTTATTGTGAGTGGGTAAAACCCCACGCAATAATAAACCCGCATTTTTGCGGTGCGTGGGGTTTATAGACAGACTGACGCTGAGCATAATTTTCAGCGAGAATATTCTCTTGAAAGGAGGCTTTGCTGACGCAAGAGCAGCGATAATATATGGACAATATGGATAAAAGCTTTATAGAGGTTGAAAATGTCAGCTTTTCCTACTATTCCGACGAGGATGGCGAGTCCAAGCAGAACAAGGTGCTTAAAAATGTCTCCCTCAGCATAAAAAAGGGGGAGTTCACCGCTATTTTAGGTCATAACGGCTCCGGCAAGTCGACTCTTGCCAAGCTTTTGAACGCCATAAACCTGCCTGACGAGGGCAAGGTATATATCGACGGCATGGACACTGCGGACGAAAGCCGCCTTTTCGACATCAGAAAGACGGTCGGGATGGTGTTTCAGAATCCCGACAATCAGATTATAGCGGCGGTCGTCGAGGAGGATGTCGCCTTCGCACTCGAGAATATAGGAGTCGAGCCAAGCGAGATAAGAAGAAGGGTTGACGAGGCTTTAAAGGCGGTCGGGATGTATGAGTACCGTGAGCACGCCCCGCACAAGCTCTCCGGGGGTCAGAAGCAGAGGGTCGCCATAGCGGGAGTTTTAGCCATGAAGCCCGAGTGCATCGTCCTAGACGAGCCTACAGCCATGCTTGACCCGATAGGCAGGCGGGAGATAATGAAAACCATAAAGGAGCTTAACAGCCTGGGCGTCACCATAGTTCTTATCACTCATTACATGGATGAGGCGGCGCAGGCTAAGCGTGTTGTGGTGATAGACAACGGCGAGATAGTGCTTGACGACACTCCTAAAGGGGTTTTCTCTCAGGCAAAGAAAATTAAGGATATGGGTCTTGATGTCCCGCAGGTAACAGAGCTTACCCATGCTCTTTACGACTGCGGAGTCGGGCTGGACCTCGACATAATCACCGAGGACGAGTGCTATAATGCGCTCTTTGAGCTTTTGAAGTAGCGGTTTATCCGGGAGGGATATATTTGGGAATCATTAAAACGCAGGACCTTAGCTATGTCTACGGAGAGGGAACACCCTTTCGCAAGGTAGCCCTTGATAAGGTCAACATAGACATCGAGGAGGGCGAGCTTGTCGGCATAATAGGAAGGACAGGCTCAGGCAAGTCCACGCTCATTCAGCACTTCAACGGACTCCTTAAAGCAACCTCAGGCAAGGTCTTTATAGACGGCGAGGAGCTTTTTTCGGACAAGTCAAGGCTCCGCCAGATAAGATTCAAGGTTGGGCTTGTCTTTCAGTACCCGGAGTACCAGCTTTTTGAGGACACCGTCTACAAGGACATAGCCTACGGACCTATCAACATGGGGCTGAGCCGTGAGGAGGTTGACGAACGGGTCAAAAGGACAATGAGCCTTGTCGGTCTAAAGCCGGAGCTGATGCAGAAGTCGCCCTTTGAGCTGTCGGGAGGACAGAAAAGGAGGGTCGCAATAGCCGGAGTCATGGCTATGGAGCCTAAGGTTTTGATATTAGACGAGCCTACGGCAGGTCTTGACCCCCACGGAAGGGACAGGATTTTAAATCTCATAAAGGAGTATCACAGGCAGAAGGGGAGCACTGTAATGCTCGTCTCCCACTCCATGGAGGACATAGCCAAAACAGTCAATAAAATACTTGTCATGAACGACTCACGGCTTTTCATGTACGACACTCCCGAGAGGGTGTTTGCAAAAGTCAAGGAGCTTGACAACATGGGGCTTACCGTCCCCCAGATAACAAGGGTTTTTGACAGGCTCAGGGACTCCGGGATAGCCTTCTCGGACGAGGTCTACTCGGTAGACTACGCAAAAAAGCTTGTTTTAAGGCTTTTGCAGGAGAAGAGGGTGAGAAGTTGATTAAGGATATTACAATAGGTCAGTATTTCCCGGGAAGCTCGCTGGTCCACAGGCTGGACCCCAGGATGAAGCTGGGACTTACCGTAATGTATATTGTCATGCTGTTTATTGCCAAGGGCTTTTTGGGTCTTGGCGTCGGGATAGTCTTTTTGACTGCGGCGTTTCTTTCCTCCGGGATACAGCTTAGCCTTATGACAAAGAGCGTCAAGCCGATAGTCCCCGTGATACTCTTTACGGGAGTGTTAAACCTTTTCTTTGTCAGCACAGGAGAGGTTTTAGTGAGCTGGGGCTTTATAAGAATAACCGAGGACGGTCTTAGGACCATGATATTCATGGCTGTAAGGATAATCTTTTTAATCTGCGGGACCTCGCTTTTAACATATACAACCTCGCCGATAGCCCTTACCGACGCTATCGAGAGGGTGCTGTCTCCGCTGAGGATAATCCGCTTCCCGGCTCATGAGATAGCCATGATAATGACCATCGCACTGAGATTCATACCGATTCTAATAGAGGAGACCGACAAGATAACCTCCGCTCAGAAGGCAAGGGGAGCCGACCTTGAGAGCGGCTCGGTGCTGCAAAGGGCAAAGGCGCTAGTGCCGATACTCATTCCGCTTTTTGTCTCGGCGTTCAGAAGAGCCGAGGACCTTGCCCTTGCCATGGAGTGCAGGTGCTACCACGGAGGGGACGGCAGAACAAGGATGAAGCAGCTCAAGGTCGGCTTTATCGACTGGCTTGCGCTCGCTGTCACCTCGCTCTTTCTTGCCGGAGTGATACTTTTAAACATCTTTCTGCCCCTCTAGCAGGCTTTAAAGGTGAATAGCATGAACGGCTCGCAAGAGGTTAATTTTATGGTGGAGATGTCCTTCTGCGGGACAAGGTATCACGGCTTTCAAAAGCAGAAAAACGGCATAGCGACTATTCAGCAGACCGTCGAGGAGGGAATATTCCGGCTCTTAGGCGAAAGGGCTGAGATAAACGGCTGCTCAAGGACAGACGCAGGAGTCCACGCCAACAGCTTCATCTTCTCGGTCAGCCTAAAAAGCCCGATAAACGAAAGAGGGCTAATTTTCGGACTCAACGGAGTTCTTCCCAAGGATATTTCCATACTCTCCTGCCGGAGGGTCGGCGGGAATTTTCACGCAAGGTTTGACTGCTCCGGGAAGGAATATGTCTACAAAATACACAACTCGGAGATAAGAAATCCCTTTTATGAGAATAGGATATTCAGAAGCTGGTATCCTATTGATGAAAAAAAGCTCGACCTTGCGGCTAAGGATTTTATAGGAAGGCATGACTTCAAGGCTTTTTGCTCCTCTGACACCGACAAGGAGGAGACTGTAAGAACGGTGTTTTCCTTTGATGTGTCGAGGTCCGGCGATATAGTGGAGTTTACAGTATCAGGGGACGGCTTTTTGTACAACATGGTAAGGATAATGGTCGGAACGCTTCTTTTTATTAACGACGGCAAGCTTTCACA
This sequence comes from Ruminococcus sp. UBA1409, assembly GCA_002305045.1. Classification (GTDB taxonomy): domain Bacteria; phylum Bacillota; class Clostridia; order Oscillospirales; family Ruminococcaceae; genus Faeciplasma; species Faeciplasma avium. The sequence continues at coordinate 76,293 of DBPX01000015.1, read as the reverse complement.
GGATTCTATCCCCAAGATAATAAAATCTAAGGACAGGACCCGTGCCGGAAAGACGGTGCCGGCTCACGGACTCTATCTAAACCGTGTGTTCTACGACTGACTGCGATTACAATATATTAAAGGGAGGGCGTCAAGGCTATGGCTTCGATGGAGGCTTATGAAAACGACATGCGGAAGCTCCGCAGGAGCCGCAAGAGAAAAAGATATATAAAAAACGCCGTGACGGTAGGCGTGTTTATCGTTATAGTCATGGCGATATACCTATCCCGAAGTCTCTGGCTTCCCGAGCTTGAGGGAGTGCTCCAAAGAAACTTCATAACCGGCGGCAATCAGGAGGAAAGGGTGGAGAGCTTTCCTATAGATATATCAAGGAAGGTAAATGTCCTGATAGCTCCCATGAGCGACTGCCTTGCCATTTATCAGGACAACTACCTTACCACTCTTGACAGCGGCGGCGAGGAGCTTTTTTCCTCCTATCTCACCTACGGAAGCCCTGTTATTCTAACCGAGGGCAAAAGGGCGCTCGCCTATGATATGGGCGGCTATTCCTTTACAGTGATAACAAAAAAGTCGGAGGCGTTTTCCCACAGGCTGGACGACCAGATTCTCTACGCCGCTCTCGGGGACAGGGGCGGTGCGGCGGTTGTAACCTCCACCGACAGATACCCCTCACTTTTAACTGTATACGATAAAAACGGCTCCAAGCTCTACAGCTGGGGAGACGGCAACTATATAACTGCCGCCGGCTTTTCAGATTCGGAGGACAAAATAGCAGTGTCCTCTGTTTATGCTCAGGGCGGCAGCATAAGGACAACCGTCAGGGTGTTTGACATCGGGAAAAGGGAGATTATCGCCAAAACCGACCCGGTTGAGACTCTGGCTCTGGGTATAGGCTATACGGGACACGGCGGCTTCTGGCTGATAGGAGACACCGGGGTTTATTACTATGACGAGAATTGCAGCCTTGCGTACTCGTCGGACTATAGCTATGATATATCAAGCTACGCCATAGGAGACGGCATTGCGGCGGTCGAGCTGTCCTCTATAGACGGCAAATCAAGCTATGTCACCCTCTACAGCGACTCAGGAGAGGGGACAGTCCAGCTTGACTACCAGGAAAAAATCAGCCATATTGACATATCCGGCGGCAGGGTATATATTAGTACCGGGTCAAGGCTTGACTGCTACAGCTCGGGCGGAATACTTATAAGCTCATATTCGCTTGGCAGGGAGTATAACAGCTTTGCCGTCGTAGGGGAGAATATCTACCTGAAAAGCTATAGCAGCATTGAAAAATATTCGCTTAACGACTCCGGCGGGATAGGCTGATTATACCGCTCGGAAAAATATTGGAGGAAGTCAGTGACAGATAGGCTTTATTTGTTTTACGACATATGTACGGTAGCAGTAATGCTCATCTTTTTGTACACAGGCGCAAAAAGAGGGCTTTTAAGAAGCGCAGTGTACATTGTCTTGATAGCGGCGGCGTTTTTTGTGAGCTGGTTTACGGCTGAGGCTGCGGCTCCCTATATCTACGACAGCTTCATAAAGGAGAGGATTCTGTCCTCCTTTTCTGAGAACGCAAGCAGCAAAAACCCGGCGGGGATAGTCCTGGCTGCCGTTTCCGGCGGCGGCTACGGCGTGGAGATGACCTCCGACGAGGTGGAGGCTATAATCGAGGAGGACGACGATTTTTACTCCAGACTTGCCAGCGAGATAAGGAAAAACGGCTCTCCTGACAGTGAGGAGGAGATAAGGCGGGGAGTTGAGCAGAGCGTGACTCCCGCCGTTTTGGACGCTCTTATGGGTGATGTAATCTCCTCGGAGTATATTAAGAGTGCGCTTGAGACTGTCGGCGGGGCTGCCGAGAGGATGTCCGAGGTGGCGATTATGTTCATCACCGGGACAAAGGAGGACGCTGCCGTGTATGCGGAGGAAAACCTTGTCGCCCCGATTGCGGTATGGCTGATAAAGGCGGTCGTTTTCATACTGATGATGTTTATTCTCAGGCTTATAATAAACCCTCTTGCGGACGCCTTCAGGCTTGCAAACAAAATCCCGCTTATAGGCCCTATAAACGCCCTTCTGGGCGGTGCGCTGGGAGCGTTGGAGGGCGTGGTGTTTATCTTCGTGCTGGCTCTTGCCGTAAAGGCGCTAATAGGCTTCACCGGCGACTCGCTAATATTCTTCAACAGCGAAACCGTGCTTAAAAGCTGGATTTTCTCGAGGATTTACAGCTTCGACCCGGTGCTTGCCATCGGCGGATAGTTTTATTATTTTATCATTTGTTTATCACTTTTCGGAGTTATCCTAGACTAGGCGATGTTATCATGGTCAGACTGTGCCCTGCCGTAATGTTCGGGCGGCGGGATGGGTTGACCGATTTGAATATATTAATCCCAGACGGGAAAAAGGATGATTTTATATGCTTTGTTCAAGATGCAAAAAAAGACCTGCGGCGGTTTTTATATCCACTATGAACGGAAACGAGAAGAAAAACGAGGGGCTTTGCCTTATCTGCGCTAAGGAGCTTGGGATTCCCCAGGTGAACGAGTATATGCGCCAGATGGGGATTACCGACGAGGACCTCGAGGCGTTCTCCGAGGCAATGGCGGGCGACGGCGACTCCTTCGAGATGGGAGGCACCGGGGCTATGCCCGGCTTCATCTCAAATATATTTGGCAAGATGTCCCAAAACGATAAGGACGGCTCGGCTGAGCAGGACGGCTCCGACAGGACCTCCCGCCGTGAAAAGAGACAGCAGGGAAGGGAGGAGGCTCCCAAGGGCAAAAAGGAGCTTAAATTCCTGGGGGTATACTGCATTAACCTGACCCAAAGAGCAGCCGAGGGCAAGCTTGACAGAATCGTAGGACGGGACAGGGAGATAGCAAGGGTGCTTCAGATACTCTCCCGCAGGCAGAAGAACAACCCCTGCCTCATCGGCGAGCCGGGAGTCGGAAAGACTGCCATAGCCGAGGGCATAGCCCAGAAAATAGCCTCCGGGGATGTTCCCTACAGCCTAAAAAACAAGCAGCTTTACCTCCTTGACCTCACGGCGCTGGTTGCGGGAACGCAGTTCAGGGGCCAGTTTGAGAGCAGGGTAAAGGGTCTTTTGCAGGATGTCAAGCAGGAGGGCAACGCCATCCTGTTTATCGACGAGGTACACAACCTTGTCGGCACCGGCGACAGCGAGGGCGCTATGAACGCCGCTAATATCATGAAGCCGGCTCTGTCAAGAGGCGAGGTCCAGGTCATAGGAGCCACCACCTTCAACGAGTACAGAAAGTACATCGAGAAGGATTCTGCGCTTGAAAGAAGGTTCCAGCCGGTCACCGTAGCTGAGCCTACCGTAGAGGACACCGTCGGCGTGCTGATGGGAATCAGAAAGTATTACGAGGACTTCCACCATGTAAGGATTTCAGACTATGCTCTTAGGATGTGTGCGGTCCTTTCCGAAAGATATATAAACAACCGCTTCCTGCCCGACAAGGCTATAGACCTTTTAGACGAGGCTTGTGCCGGCGCAAGCATAGCAAGCCCCGCAATTGCGGAGTCGCTGAGGCTTGGCGAGCTTCTGGAGGGCGAAAGAGCCTCGCTTGCTAAGCTCGAGGAGGAGGAAAACCCCGACTATGAGAAGATAGCGGAGGCTAAATCAAGGCTCTCGCAGCTTCAAAACGAGTTTGATGCCGCCAAGGCGGAGGCTGATAAGGTAAAGGTCACCGAGTACGACCTTTCAAAGGTCATCGAGCTGTGGACGGGTATTCCAGCCAGCAAGATAGTCGAGTCGGAGTACGCAAAGATAAGAAGCCTCCACGACGAGCTTAGCAAAAAGGTCGTCGGTCAGCCGGAGGCTATTGACCTTGTCTGCGCCGCAATAAAGAGGACCAGGGTGCAGCTTAGCTCCAGGCGCCGTCCGGCGTCCTTTATATTCGTAGGACCCACCGGCGTCGGAAAGACCGAGCTTGCAAAGACCCTTGCGGCGTCCCTGTTTGACGCCACCGAGCCTCTTATAAGGATAGATATGTCGGAGTATATGGAAAAGCACACCGTCTCAAGGCTTATAGGCTCGCCTCCGGGCTATGTAGGCTACGACGAGGCGGGACAGCTCACCGAGAAGGTAAGAAGAAAGCCCTACTCGGTCATACTCTTTGACGAGATTGAAAAGGCTCACCCCGATGTCATGAACATACTTTTGCAGATTCTTGACGAGGGTCGTGTCAACGACGCTCAGGGAAGAAGCGTATCCTTTGAGAACACTGTCATCATAATGACTTCAAACGCAGGCTCAACCGACAAGAGCTTCGGCATAGGCTTTGACAAGACCAAGGCGGAGATTTCAAGGGACAGGGCGATAAAGGGCCTTAGGGAGTTTTTGCGTCCCGAGTTTATAAGCCGTGTCGATGAGATAGTGGTGTTCAATCCTCTCAGCGAGGAAAACTATGCCGATATAGCACACCTTATGCTTGACGAGATGACGGCTCCTCTGAAGGAAAGGGAGATCGCCCTGAGCTTTGACAGGGCGGCAGAGCTTGCCGTCGCCAAGATGGCGTACAGCGACAAGTACGGCGCCAGGGATATTCGCAGGATAATCCGCCGTGAGGTCGAGGATAAGATAGCTAATATCCTGATTGACGAGGATGTAAGGCTTAAAGCCATTAATGTTTCCGCAGAGGACGGCAGGATAGTCGTCACGGCAGAGAAATTGTAAATTTTCTGTGAATTTTCTTAAAATGCATTGAAATACACACCGTATCGTGGTATTATTTTTAGGCCGCTTGTGTTCGGCTCTGAAGCCGGATTGCGCCCTTTGGGGGATTTTCGCAGGAAGCTCCCGCAAATCGGCGAATCTGCGCCGAAGCACAGCGAGTTTTAAAGTAAAGGCAGGTGCCAGTTGATGTACGCAGTTATTGAGACGGGCGGAAAGCAGTACCAGGTAAGAGAGGGCGATGTCCTCTTTATCGAGAAGCTTGATGTCAGCGCCGACGAGAACATAACCTTCGATAAGGTAATGGCTTATTCTGACGGCGAGAGGACCGATGTAGGAGCGCCCTATCTTTCGGGCGTCACGGTAGACGCTAAGGTCCTTAAAAACGGCAAGGCTAAGAAGATAACAGTTTTCACCTATAAGCCGAAGAAGGGCTCCTCTCACAAGAAGCAGGGACATAGGCAGCCCTACACTCAGGTAAGAATCGAAGCGATAAAGGCTTAATGATTACCGCCGGCTTTTTCACAGACTCGGATGGCAGGATAACCGGCTTTAAAATCAGCGGTCATTCAGGCTATAAGGAGGCAGGCTCGGATATTGTCTGTGCAAGCGTTTCCTCCGCCGTCATGCTAAGCGTCAATACAATGAGCGAGCAGTTCGGCTTGGAGCTTGAAACCGCAGTCCCGGGGGACGGTGAGCTTGTTTGCAAAGCTTATCCCGGCTCGCTGAATCGGGATTGGGACAGGCTTGCATATAGTCTGTACGCCCACCTTGCCGAGCTTGAAAAGGAGTTTTCTGAAAATTTAAAGGTAGTTTTCCTATCAGAATGTTAATTGGCGCATCCCGCAGGATTTGGGGTGCCGCCCGGAAGAAAGGAAGGTCACGATGATGCTAAGAATCAGTATGCAGTTCTTCGCCCATAAAAAGGGTGTCAGCTCAACCAAGAACGGACGAGATTCAGAATCAAAGAGGCTTGGCGCCAAGAGGGCGGATGGTCAGTTCGTTCTCGCCGGAAACATTCTCTACCGTCAGAGGGGTACTCATATCCACCCCGGAGAGAATGTCGGAATCGGCTCGGACGATACTCTTTATTCAAAGGTTGACGGAATCGTAAGATTCGAGCGGATGGGACGGGACAGGAAAAAGGTCAGCGTATACCCAGCCGAATAATTCTTATGAGCTATGACCCCCAAGCTTCACTCTGCTTGGGGGTTCTTGTGTGGAAAAGGCTTGCCGCTCGGGAAAGGAGATGCAGTTAGATGTTTGTAGATGAGGTTGTTATTACCGTCCAGGCCGGGGACGGCGGGGACGGCTGCGTCTCCTTCCACAGAGAAAAGTATGTGGCTGCCGGCGGACCTGACGGCGGAGACGGCGGCAAGGGCGGAGATGTCGTCTTTTTGGTGGACGACAATCTAAACACCCTTGTTGATTTCAGATATAAAAGAAAGTACGCCGCCATGCGTGGAGCCGACGGGGGACCTAAAAACAGCTCGGGAAAGGGCGCCGAGGACCTTATTATAAGGGTCCCCAGGGGAACAGTAGTGAGCGAGCTGTCCTCCGGCAGGATAATAGCGGATATGTCCGGCGACGAGCCGGTGATAATAGCAAAGGGAGGCCGTGGCGGCAGAGGAAACGCCCGCTTCGCAACTCCCACAAGGCAGATACCTAAGTTTGCAAAGCCCGGCTTCAAGGGGCAAAGGCTTGAGCTAAAGCTTGAGCTTAGGCTGCTTGCCGATGTAGGGCTTGTGGGCTTCCCGAATGTCGGAAAATCCACGCTCATATCGGTTGTATCCTCTGCCAAGCCGAAGATAGCCAACTACCACTTTACAACGCTGTCTCCTGTTTTGGGAGTCGTCAGAGTGGGGGACGGCGAGTCCTTCGTCATGGCTGACATCCCCGGTCTTATCGAGGGTGCGAGCGACGGCGTCGGGCTGGGACATGAGTTTCTGCGCCATATCCAGCGGTGCAGGCTGATAGTCCATGTTGTTGATGTCTCAGGAAGCGAGGGCAGGGACCCTATCGAGGACTTCAAGATAATAAACGGCGAGCTTAAAAGCTTCAGCGAGGAGCTGTCTGCGGCGCCGCAGATAGTGGCGGCGAATAAGTGCGACCTTGCAGCGCCCGAGCAGCTTGAGCGGTTTGAGGAGTTTATAACCTCTAAGGGCTACAGCCTGTTTAAAATCTCGGCAGCCACCACGCAGGGAACAAGGGAGCTTGTCCTAAAGGCGGGGGAGCTTCTTAAAGGGCTTCCCCCGATTAAGACCTTTGAGACGGCAGGGCTTCCCGAGTGGAATCCCTCTGAGCTGTCAGATGACAAGAGCTTTGAGATTACCTGCGATAACGGCGTGTATGCCGTCGAGGCGGACTGGCTGGAGGGCATTATCAGGATGTGCGACCCGGAGGATTACGAGTCCTTGCAGCATCTTCAGCTGGTTTTGAAGTCCAGCGGTATTATCGACAGGCTGGAGGAGCTTGGCGTCAGGGACGGCGACACCGTAGCGGTATGCGGACTTGAGTTTGACTATATAAGCTAGGAGGGGTCAAAACGGAGTCTATGCTTGACAAAAGAGCTGTAAATCTCTACAGCCCGCTGGCTCTTGCGTTCTTAGGGGACAGCGTATATGAGCAGCTTGTAAGAAAGAGGCTTCTAATTTGCGGGAACATGCCGGCCGGAAGGCTGCACAGCCTTTCTGTCAGGCTGGTGTGCGCAGAGTTTCAGTCTGCCGCCTGCGAGATAATTGCACCTGTTCTCGACGAGGAGGAGTCCGGCGTTTTGAGACGAGGCAGAAACGCAACCACAGCCGCAGTCCCTAAGCATTCAAGCGTCCTGGAGTACAGAAAGGCGACCTCCTTAGAGTGCCTTTTCGGCTGGCTGGAGCTTTTAGGGCGTAAGGAAAGGCTTGACGAGCTTTTCGATATGATATGGCAAGAAAAAGGAAGGCTCCTTATTTGCAGCGACACTAAGACGGCGGAGGAGACTTAAATATATACCGGCAGAACGCCGGAACAGGCAATCAGAGGTAAGAAAGGCGGATTTATTATATGTCTGGACATTCTAAATGGAGCAATATCAAGCGCAAGAAGGAGGCTGCCGACGGCGCAAAGGCGAAGGTCTTTACAAGAATAGGCCGTGAGATATCGGTATGCGTAAAGGAGGGCGGACCCGACCCTGCCTCCAACTCCAAGCTAAGGGACTTAATATCAAAGGCGAAGGCAAACAATGTTCCCAATGAGAACATCGAGAGGATTATAAAAAAGGCAGCCGGAGAGGGCGACAAGAACAACTACGAGCAGATGACCTACGAGGGCTACGGACCTGGCGGAATAGCCGTGATAGTTGAATGTCTGACCGACAATAAAAACAGGACGGCAGGAGATGTCAGGCACTATTTTGACAAATTCGGCGGCAACCTGGGAACAACCGGCTGCGTGTCCTTCATGTTCACAAGAAAGGGTCTTATAACCCTTGAAAACGACGGCTGCGACGAGGATAAGCTGATTGAGGACTGCTTCGAGTCGGGAGCTGACGATTTCAGCGTCGAGGAGGAGGCTATCGAGGTCTCCACCGACCCCAACCAGGTGTTTGCGGTCTCGGAGAATCTAAGGAGCATGGGCTACACCGTCCTTTCCGCAGAGGAGGCAATGATTCCCTCCACCTACACCACTCTCGAGGACGAGAACCAGATAAGGCTTATGAATCTTCTGCTTGACGCTCTTGACGACAACGACGATGTCCAGCAGGTTCACCACAACTGGAATATGCCCCAGCTTCCCGACGAGGACTAGGGCGACTCTGACAATTAAATGAGCCGGAATTAACAGCTTCCGCTTTGGCAGTAAATGTCAAGGCGGAATTTTTATATTTCTACCGGCTGCACAACATAAGGCATTAGTTGTGGGCTTTATCTGTGCAGTTTTCAATACGGATATCGGAGCCCCGAAAATCTCGACGGAAAACTGGGCGAAAGCTATAAATGAGTCAAGGATATAAGATTAAAATATGTTCCTAATATACAAAGTGTAAAATTTTTCAATCTTCTTTCTCTGATTTGCATTTTAGCTCCCGGCGAGTAAAATTGATACTCGAAAGGGGTGCTTTTTATGAAAAACAAAAGGCTGATTTTTATTATAGGCGTGGGCTTGATGGCTGCTTTGGTATTTGTAGGAAACTACCTTCAGGTTAAGATACCGAACGGAGTTTTGGTCACGAGAATACACTTCGGGAACTCGATGTGCCTTCTCGCCGGACTGATTTTCGGACCAATCGGCGGAGGTCTCGCCTCGGGAATAGGTGCGGCGCTGTATGACCTCATCGACCCGGTTTACATCATCTCGGCACCGTTTACATTCCTATCAAAGTTTGCAATGGGCTTTGTATGCGGAGCGCTTGCTTCTAGATACAAGGGAGAGAAAAAGAGCAAAAGAGTGGTGCTCGGTGTGACTCTGAGCGCCGTTTTGGGACAGATTACATACATAGTATTCTACCTCTCAAAGACCTATTTCGGTCAGATACTGCTTGGAGCGGCAGTCGGTACGGCTCTAACCGCAACGGCGACAAACGCTCTTACCTCCACCATCAACGCCGTAATATCTGTTCTGGTATCGGTGCCCTTGTTCTTCGCTCTCAAAAAGCCGCTCAAGTCGACCGCCTTTGGCTCCTATCTCAACTCCGACAGGACAGAAAAGGTAAACTGGTCGCTTTGGATACCGCTTATTGTCGGCTTTGTACTTCTGTCCGTGGGAGCGCTGCTGTTCTACACCACGATGAAGCAAAGAGGCTGATTCAGGGATATAAATTTACACATAAGACCTCCTCACAGGCTTGCAGGGAGGTCTTTTTGTTTCCTGACGCTATTGCTTTTGCTTCCGGCCTATGCTATAATCTCGCTTGGAATCAAGTTATTTTCGGAGGAGCGGAAAATGGACTGGAAAGAGCTTAGGATAATTACAAACCATCAAGGCATAGAGCCGCTTGGAGCTATGCTCATAGCAAACGGCATCGAGAGCTTTGTCATAAACGACCCCGACGAGGTGAGACAGCTTGAGAGCGAAAAAAGCCCCGCATGGGACTATTTCGGCGAGGAGGTCTACGAGGCTCTAGGAGACAAGACCTATATCGCAGTCTATATAGCCGACGACGAGAGCGGTCTTACAGACCTTGAGGCGGTAAATGCAAGCGTGGAGTCGCTCAGAGCAGCGTCGAAGGAGGAAAGCCTAGGTCCCCTTGAAATCATCTGCCGAAGCGTTAAGGACGAGGACTGGGCGAATAACTGGAAAAAATACTTCAAGCCGCTTGAAATAGGCAAAAGGCTTCTTATTAAGCCCTCCTGGGAGGAGCTTCCTCCCGACTGCTGTAGGACGGTGATAACCTTAGACCCCGCCCTCAGCTTCGGAACAGGAAGGCATGACACCACAAGGCTGTGCCTTGAGCTGCTTGAAAAAACCCTTGCGCCGGGGGACGGCGTCTGCGACATAGGCTGCGGAAGCGGGATTATATTTATTGCCGCTATGCTGCTGGGAGCTAAGTCTGCGTCGGCGGTTGACATCTCAGAGGACGCAGTCAGGGCGTCAGCCATGAACGCAGAGGAAAACCTCATTTCCCCTGACAGCTTCAGGGTGCTTCACGGCGACATAGTAAAGGATACGGCGCTAAGGGCTGAGCTTGGCTCAGGCTATGATTTGGTGGCGGCAAACATCGTGGCTGATGTGCTGATTTCAATGAAGGACATCTTCCCTGGGCTTTTAAAGCCCGGCGGCAGGCTGTTGGTGTCAGGAATTATAGACTCAAGAAGGGATGAGGTAATCGCCTCCCTTGAAAACAGCGGCTTCGAGCTTTTGGAGCTTATAAGCTCTAATATGTGGAGCGCCGCAGTCCTAAGGCACAAGGGCGGCTCGTGATCTTTGGGACAAAATAAAAACAGCATGGATTGTCATGCTGTTTTTTATCTGTACATAGACCTTAGTTTTTCTACATAAGCGGGGAAAAGACCTTCAGCACAGCCTGCAGCAGGGCGTAAAGAGCTCCCTTTTTGTTGAGCTGCTTGATGGTAATCTCCTGCGAGCTTTCCTGAGTGAGAAGAAAATCGGCGTCGATTTCCTGTATGCACTTGGATTTGTAGACCAGCACGCAGTTTTCAAAATGCAGATAAAAGCTCCTAAAGTCGAAGTTTGCCGTTCCGACGACCGCAACCTTGCCGTCCGCCGATATCGACTTTGCGTGTATGAAGCCGGGGGTGTACTCGAATATCCTAACGCCGGAGAGCAAAAGCGTGCGGTAGTTAGACCTGGTGACGGCGAAAACCGTCTTCTTGTCAGGGATATGCGGTGTGATGATTCTGACATCGACTCCGCTCATTGCGGCGTGACAGAGAGCGGTTGTCATCTCGTTGTCTAGGATTAGATAGGGCGTTGTGATGTAAAGAGAGCGGGTTGCGCTGTTTATGATTCCCAGGTAGGCAAGCTCGCATATCAGACTGTCGTTTGAGGGACCGTCGGCATATGGCTGGATGTAGCCGTCGGACTCACAGCTAAGCTCGCCCTCGTAGTCCTTGTAGTCGACCTGCGACTCGCCTCTTGAAAAGTGCCATAGCTGTAAGAATATCTCTGTCATCTTTGTGACAGCCTCGCCCTTCAGCATTATGCCGGTATCCTTCCAGTGACCGAAGCGCTCGACATGGTTTATATACTCGTCGGCGAGGTTGATTCCGCCGGTGAAGGCGACATTGCCGTCTATAACCAGAATTTTGCGGTGGTCCCTGTAGTTTAGGAAGGTGTCAAGGGAGGGCCTAAGCCGGTTAAAGACCGATACGCTTATTCCCAGCGACTCAAGGTAGCCGTCATACCCCTTAGGGAGCTTTGAGACGCTTCCCAGGTCGTCGTACATCAGCCTGACCTCGATGCCCTCGGCTATCTTTCTTTTGAGCACCTCCAGGATGCTTCCAAGCATCCTTCCCTCCTCGATGATAAAGTATTCTATGAATATAAACCTCTCCGCACGGTTAAGCTCCCTTAAAAGTGCGGCGTAGTAATCCTCCCCGGAGGGAAAGTATTTTGCCTGAGTATTTTTGTACACGGGAGCGTAGGAGGTTTTCTTGATATACCTCAGCTGCCTCGCTATTTCGGGGTCGTCAGCCTCTATTTCGTCGAGACAGTCCTCACGGCTCTTGACGGCGCTCCGCATGAGCTGACGGTAGCTTTTAAACCTCTTTCCTATTCTGTAGCTCTGCTTTGACTTTGCAAATATGAGATAAAGAGGTCCCCCGCAGATGGGAAAAATCAGCACTGCTATAAGCCAGGTCAGCTTGAAGGAGGGATTCATCTCCTCGTTGGCGATGTCCAGAATCAAGATAATGGACAGAGCAAGTGATATGATATAGTACCATACGAATTTGTTGGCTAGAAAGATGAAAAATACAAACAGCACCGAAAGCTGTATCAAGACCAGCAGCGCAGTTATGAATATCTTAGAGCCAAGCAGTTTAAAAATCCTTCTCATTTTACCGGCTTACCTCCTTTGTGACTCGGCAGATTCTGCTCCTTAAAATACTATTATACACCGATTATGCGGCTTTGGCAACATTAGTAGAATAAAATTGCCTTGGGACAGCTCTTTATGCCAATAGGACAGGGCTTCGGGGAAAACCTGTCCTAACCGTCCGGGAAAAAGGTTACAAGTTGGTTACAGTGAGGTGACAGTTTGAAAAGACCGGTTGACATTTTACTCACCCGTTGGTATGATTAAATCGGTAATTTGCGGCAACTGTAATATTTTAAGCCGGCAGGCTGTCTGTCAGCTTTTGATTTAGTAAAGCAATATCGGTGGATATATGACTTTTTGAAAGGAAAGATTGTATTGATGAGTGAGCATAAAACGCTCTGCATGGGCTGCATGGAGGAGTCTGACAGCTTTGAAATCTGTCCTAAATGCGGATATGTAAACTCCTCGGCGAATCCGGCGTCCTATCTTCAGCCGAGGACTGTGCTTGATTCAAGGTATGTCGTTGGAAGGCTTCTTAGGTACAACGGCGAGTCGGCTGTGTATATCGGCTATGACAATCTTGAAAGGACCAAGGTATTTATAAAGGAGTACATGCCGGACGCTATTTGCAGGCGCAGCTCGGACGGTCTGGGGATTCTTGTAAACCAGAATTCCCTGGTGCAGTATAAAAACTATATGTCTGAGTTTGTGGAGCTGAATAAGGGTCTTACAAGATTCAGGACGATGTCGCACATAATAGCTCCCAACGATATGTTCTCCGCAAACGGCACGGCGTATGTCGTGATGGGATATTGCGACGGCGTGACTCTAAAGCAGTACCTTGCCGACAATGCCGGCGAGCTTAGCTGGGAGCAGGTCAAAAAGCTTTTCCCGCCTCTTTTGACTACTCTTGGATGTCTCCACAACGCAGGAATCATACACCGTGGGATAAGCCTTGACAACATACTTGTCACCGACAGGGTGGAGCTTAGGCTCACCGGCTTCTCGATTCCCGAGATAAGAACGGTCAATACAGACCTTGCCCCCGAGCTTTACCCCGGCTACTCAGCCCCAGAGCAGTACGGAGCCGCCGACTGGGACGGCACCTGGACGGATGTCTACTCCATCGCAGCCGTAATGTACAGAATCCTGACCGGCTGTATGCCTAACGAGGCTATGGCGAGGGTCGGCAACGACTCCCTTTTAGAGCCTGGAAAGATAAACTCGCATATCCCGGCTAATGTCTCAAGGGTAATAGCACAGGCTATGGCTCTTTCCTGTCAGAGAAGGATTCAGACCATTACCGACTTTGTAACAAAGCTGTTTGAGCAGCCAAGCTATATGTCAAAGCTGCCAAACGGCTCTACGCAGACGATAAATATCGACGCCCAAAGAGCAAATAAAAAGCCGAAGCCTGCTTCAAAGGGCTCGAAGAGGGGAGCAAACCCCGGGATGTTCATAGCCGCAGGACTTCTTCTTGCGGTTGTAGTCATCGCCTTTGTCCTACTTATTCTTATGCTCCTTCCCGACGGCTCTGGGAGCCGTAACAATCCCGCCGTCACGCCCTCTACCGGGAGCGACAGCACTCCGGGAGTCAGCGAAGCCGTGCCGGATGTTCCCTCCATCGTCACCCTGCCGACAGAGGACAGCGAGCCTGTCACAACCCCGTCTGCGCCAACCGGCACGATGTTTGTAATGCCCGACCTGAAGGGTGAGAAGTACACCTCGGTAATCGAGAGCGAGACCTGGAAGGAGCGTCTTGAGTTTGACGCCGTGTACGAGTATTCCGACGATTACGAGAGCGGACTCATCTTTGACCAGGACATTCCCGCCGGCACCGACCTCTATCCCGTGCAGAAGGTCAGGCTGTTTGTCAGCAAGGGACTCAGAATCGTAGAGATTCCCGATTATATGTATCAGGACGAGTTCACCGGCATGGAGTTTAGGTATACCAAGGAGGAGTATGTCGAGATTCTTGACAGGCTCAACATAAAATATACTCTAAGAGAGCTTAACACTCCCTATGAGCAGTCCGGCTTTGTCATGGGGGTTTACTGCAAGCAGACCGGCGACGGTGTCGGAGGTCAGATAAATGTCGAGGAGGGAGATACCCTTTATGTCGACATCTCGGTTTACACTCCCGACGCCATGTTCGCAGGCTAGATTAAAAATATCCTTCCTGTTTATTCAAGCCGGAAGCCAAAAGTCCCTGAAAAGCCTTAAAAAGTGTTGAATTTTCTTTAATATCAACAGAGATTTTGAAAAAAACAGTCGTATTTTCGTCATTCATTTCACCCCAAAAATATTGACATTATGCGGTGGGAATGATATGCTTTATGTGTTTGCTGGCAGAGACTAAGCGGTTTTTCATATGTATAATATTTTCACTGCGGTAAAACGGTGACGCCGCTTTCGCAGTCATGAGCTGATTCGGTCTGCCTGCTAATCCTACGGAGGTGCAATTTTTGATGTCTGACAGAACTGATATAAAGGGTACTATTGGCATACTTACCAGCGGGGGCGACGCTCCCGGCATGAACGCCGCAATAAGAGCCGTCACAAGAGCGGGTATCTTCAGCGGCTACAGAGTGATGGGCATAAGAAGGGGTTATCAGGGTCTTATCGAGGAGGATCTCTTCGAGATGGGACCAAGAGATGTCTCGGATATCGTCCAGCGTGGCGGAACGATGCTCTTTACCGCAAGAAGCAAGGAGTTTATGACGCTTGAGGGCCAGAAAAGGGCAAAGGCTACCTGCGACAAGGTCGGAATCGACTATCTTGTCTGCATAGGGGGAGACGGCACCTACAGAGGAGCCATGGATATCTGCAAGCTGGGAGTTAAGTGCATCTGCCTTCCCGGAACTATAGATAACGACATAGCCTGCACCGATTACACCATCGGCTTTGACACCGCCATGAACACCTGCATCGAAATGATAGACAGGATAAAGGACACCGAGATGTCCCACAGCCGCTGCTCTGTCGTCGAGGTAATGGGAAGAAGAGCGGGTCATATCGCAGTAAATGTAGCGGCAGCCACCGGCGCCATAGATGTCATAACCGTCGAGATGCCGTATGACATCGACAAGATATGCAAGAAGATAATCGACCAGAAGAACACCGGCAAGACGCATTTTGAGGTCGTCGTCGCCGAGGGAGTAGGTCACAGCGAGGATATAGCTAAGTATATCCAGGAGCACACCGGGATAGATTCAAGAGCTACGATTCTTGGATATGTCCAGAGGGGAGGCGCTCCATCCTGCTACGATAGGGTAATAGCCGCAAGGATGGGCTGCTACGCAGTCGAGCTTATCGGGCAGAATGAGGCAAACAGGGTCATAGCCGTCAAGAATACAAAGCTTGTCGATTATGATATACAAGAGGCTCTGTCGATGAAGAAGGGCTACGATTCGCACCTTCACAATCTTTTAGCCTCACTTTCCCTCTAAAAAGGGAAGCAATCGTTTTGAGTAGGAAACCGAGCGTAACGCCTTTAATTGGCTCAGTGCCGCACAGACGGGGAGTTGCTGTGCGGACGAAACGGCATTTAGCCTGCGGTTCGGTTTCCGCATCCCGCTTAACTTGCATACAGCTTTTCATGAGATTTTTCCTTATGGTCTTGTGCATATTGTGCATATTAAGTAGGATATGTGTAGTATTGATTTGATTTAAGGAGGAATCAGAATGAAAAGCTTTTTTAGTTCGGACACGGACGGCGTGAGCGTGCAGGCTCCTAAAAAGAGTCTCAGGGAGTATTTTGACAGAGGGATATTCCTAAGGTCTTTTAGAGAGCTTGGGAGCGTTCGCAATCTTTGCGTCATCTCGATGCTTATAGCGCTCGATATCGTCATCAAGCTGACGATAAACATCCAGGTGAACGAGTTTATTAAGCTGTCCTTTGCGTTTGTCGCACTAAGCGCAGTCGGTATGCTCTACGGACCGACGGTCGGCTTCCTGGCAGGACTCATAACCGATATCCTGGGCTTTATCGTCAAGCCGACAGGAGCCTTTGACATTCGCTTCACCCTTATTGAGGCGGTAGGAGGGCTTATCTACGGTCTTTTCCTTTACAACGCAGTGTCCGGCAGATGGTTTGTCCCCAGAATAGTTGCCGCAAAGGCGACGGTGGTGGCGGTGTGCAACCTCTGGCTGACGACATGGGCGCTGTCAAGCGTTATGGGAAGGGGCTTTACAGCTATGCTTCCCGCAAGAGTGGCGTCTAATCTCATCCAGCTTCCCGTCGACATCGTAATACTCGCAGTTTTCCTGCCCTTGATACTCTTGGCATATGACCGTGCCTTCAAGAATGTGAGGAAGGTGCCTGAAAACACGCTTTTCAGCGATAAGGGCTTTATCGGAGCGCTGACATATCTTATATGCCTTATCCTTGTGATAATTTGCTGCCTTGGCTTTAGCTCTCAGGACCTAAAGACCAAGAACTCAGAGCTCCAAAAGACGGTTGCGGCTCAGTCAGAGCAGCTGGAGCTTATGCAGCAGCAGCTGGATTATGTCTACGAGCAGAAGGGCATCGAGAAGCCGCAGCCTCCCGCCGAGGACTCGGAGTAGGAGGATATATAATATATGATATGGAATACAGAGCCGGGACTAAGCATCCCGGCTTTTTTGCGTCCGAAGCAGGGCAAAAATTGCTCCCGGGGTACTTGATAAAGACCTCATAATGTGATAAACTATACCCAAGACACCCTGCGGCAGAATAATGCCCTCCCTCCCGGCATAGGTATAGGACAAGGAGGGATGCGTGTTGAAAAGGATAAGAGGATGGAACAGGAGCCTTGCACTTTTTGCGTCGCTGTCGGCGGGAATGCTTGCGGGCGGCGCTGTCTTTGGTCTGGAGGGGTCGCCGTACTCTTTCTTGGACGACCTTGGCGGACTCCCAGGCGCAGGCTGGCAGTGCTATTTAACCCTGCTTGTCGGCTCGGCGTCCTTTGTGACGCTCTCCTTTTTGATGGGCTTCTGCGCCCTTTCTGCGCCGTTTGAGTACCTTCTCGTGGCGTTTAAGGGGCTGGGAGCCGGAGCCTTTGTCCGCTTGGCATATTCCCAGGGAGTCGGCTCAGGCTCACTTTTTGCGACGCTTTTCCAGGCGGCTTTTCTGGCGGCGGTATCCTGCCTGCCGCTTGTTATGCAGGCTGACAGTGCGATTCAGATGTCGGTGCGGTATCTTATGCTTTCGGTGACAGACGAGAACTGCATAGGTCTTGCAAGGGAGTTTCGGCTGTACATTCTCGGCTTTTTTAAACACCTTGCCGTCTGTGCCGTGCTGAGCGCAGCTGGCTGTATGCTTCTGCGGCTATACGCCGGGTGAGTCTTTTTGAAAAAACGGATATTTAGCGATGATAACGATGAGGATGTTAAACTATGGGTCTATTTTCTAATTACGACAAGGCGGGACCGGGTGTCTCGAAAAACCCGGACGATAAGCTGCCAGTTTTTAAGTTTTTCGAGAACTACTTTTCGCATCTTTCCAAGCTCGTGCTGCTCAACTTCATCTATATAGCGGCGTTTCTTCCCTTTGCGGCGATAATGCTGCTGGAGTATTATATCTCCCCTGAGGAGACCGGGCTGTACTACATTGTATTTTACACTCTTTTTGTGGTGCTGGGAGGTCTTGTTTTCGGTCCGGCGACCTGCGGATTTACAAAGATAGTAAGAAATATCGCCACCGAGCGGCCGGTATTCTTGTGGCACGACTTTTTCAAGGCGTACAAATCCAACTTCAGGCAGGGCTGGTTCATAGGGATGATAGACATGGGCTTTTTAGCCGCCATGTCGACGGCGTTCCCGCTTTACTATAGGTTCAGTCTTGAAAACTCCACCTTCTACATCCCGTTTTTAGTCTGCCTTGTATGCTCGGTGCTGTTTGCCGTCATGCATTTTTATATCTATCTTTTGATAGTATCGACTAATCTAAGCCTCTGGAAGATACTAAAAAACAGCTTCTTCCTTACCTGTATCGAGGTTAAAATCAGTATAATCAATCTCTTTATTACTGTTCTGATACTTCTCTTTACGATAATATTCTTCCCCTATACGGCGTTTTTGATAATCATAATCCCCTCGTTTTTGGGACTTCTTTATGCCTTCAACTGCTTCCCTCTGATTAGAAAATATGTCATCCAGCCGTGGTATGACGAGAGGGGCGAGACCAATCCCGAGTTTGAGTACAGGGACACCTCCTCAGAGGCTGTGTTTGTGGACTCTCCCGAAAAGGAGACCCCCGAGGAGAAGCCAAAGGACGGCTCACGGAAAAGAAAGCTCCGTTAGAACATCGTAGTATGTAGCCTAAGAGAATTGCAGACATCAAGAAACCCATGCAGACAAGGAAAAAGCCTCGATAGTTTGCACATAAGTACTTCGTGCTTGGGTACTACAAGGGGCTTTTGACGCTGTAAGCAAAAATGCATTCACAGAGCCGACTACGGCTCTGTGAATAATGGAATCGTTTTGTTACCTAATAAAAATTAGGAAACTGATAACCCCGCTTTTTTTGCGATGAGTGGGCAAAAGCACCCGCACAGTTAATGAAAAACCGAATTTTGCAGTGCGTGCTTCAACCCACTCTGATAAACTAACATTTTTGTGGTGAGTGGGTTTATAGACTGTCTGAGCCGCAGAAGCTGCGGCTTTAAACAAACATCGAGCCAAGCCCCTCCAGCATCGAGCTTATCGAGCGGACGGCTCTTATAGTGCTGCTTTTAAGATGCCGCCTTTCGGCTCTGGTGGCGTTTGAAACGGCGTAGACAGCCGCCCCTGTTACTATGCCGATGGTTATTCCCTTGCAGAGTGATGGAATGTTCATGCTCATTTTAATCTCTCCTTTTTGGTTTTTGTAAAGCTATTTTCTGCGAAATAAAGCAAAATAAACCCTCACCTGCAAACAAAAATTTCAAAACTCTCACAATTTTTCATATTGATTTTTGTGCAGATTTACACCTATCAGGGGGTGATAAAAATGAAGGAGCTAAAAAGAGTCGCCGCCATACACGACCTGTCCGGGGTGGGAAGATGCTCGCTCTCGGTGATAATGCCGACGCTGTCGGTGCTTGGGATACAGGTCTGCCCGGTGACGACTGCGCTTCTTTCTACCCATACAAGGGGATTTGGCGATGTCGTGATGAAGGACATGACCGATTATATCCCCTTGGCGCTCGAGCATTACCGCAGCGCCGGAGTCGGCTTTGAGTGCATATACTCCGGCTTTTTGGCGTCTGAAAGGCAGGTCGAGCTTTGCCTTGACTTTTTTGAGAGCTATCCTGACGCTATGAGGATAGTTGACCCTGTCATGGGGGACAACGGCAGGATGTACAAGACCTACACCAAGGAGCTGTGCGACAGTATGCAAAGGCTTGCACAGGCGGCGGACATCATAACTCCCAATCTCACCGAGGCGTCCATACTGCTAGGAATAGACTATCCCGTCTCACAGCTCACCCAGAATGAGATAAAGGGAATGCTTGTAAGGCTTGCCGGCAGGGGACCTAAGATTGTCGTGATAACAAGCGTCCCGATGGCTGACGGCAAAAACTGTAATGTCGGATACGACCGTGAGCATAACGCCTTCTGGAGAGTCTCCTACGAGAAAATTCCAAGGAGCTATCCCGGCACCGGGGACCTTTTCGCCTCCGTGCTGACGGGAGGGCTGATGCTGGGGGACAGTCTGCCGATAGCGATGTCAAGAGCCACCTATTTCCTTGAATACGCAATAAAGACGACCTTTGGCTACGGCAGCGACGCAAGAGAGGGAGTAATGCTTGAAAAATGCCTCCCGATGCTGATTTCAAACCAGTGCTATATGGACTACACCGCAATGTGAGGCTTTTAAAGGATGAATCTGAACATAGTTTTGGTAGAGCCGCAGATTCCCCAGAATACGGGAAATATCTCAAGGACCTGCGCTGTCACCGGGGCAAGGCTTCACCTTGTCCGTCCGCTTGGCTTTGAGGTGACGGACAGGCAGCTCAAAAGAGCGGGGCTTGATTACTGGGACAAGCTCAGCATTACATATTACGACAGTCTTTTCGATTTTCTTGACAAAAACGCCGGCGAGAGGCTCTATTTCTTCACGACGAAGGCAAGAAGGGTCTACTCCGAGGTCGAGTATCCCGACAACTGCTTTATAGTTTTCGGCAGGGAGGACAAGGGGCTTCCAGAGGAGCTTCTTTACGGAAACGAAAAGAGCTGCGTAAGAATCCCGATGCGTCCCGAGCTGAGAAGCCTCAATCTTTCAAACGCCGCCGCAATCGCCGTCTATGAGGTGCTGAGGCAGTGGGACTTTCCCGACCTTGACCGTGAGGGAAGGCTCACCCGCTTTACATGGGAGGACTGAGCGGTCAGGCAAGGCTTTTTCCTAAAAAAATCTCGGTATGGTATTGATTTTTCACGCCGAGTTTTATATAATGGTTATGGTCTTAGGCTGCGGCAGCAGGAGGCGACGGCGCCGTCCTAGGTCTCAGCCGTATGATGGATGCTATAATTTTAAAAAAGGAGATATATTTATGGCAGGATTAAACAAGGTAAGCGTTGACGATATCAGCGTAAAGGGCAAAAAGGTGCTCGTTCGCTGTGACTTCAATGTCCCCCTCAAGGACGGAGTCATCACTAACGACAACAGAATCACAGCCGCTCTTCCCACGATAAAGAAGCTGGTTTCTGACGGCGGAAAGGTTGTTTTGTGCTCTCACCTTGGCAAGCCCAAGAACGGTCCTGAGGACAAGTTCTCTCTTGCGCCGGTCGCAAAGAGGCTTCAGGAGCTTATGGAGGGCGTCAAGGTCAGCTTTGCTAAGGACGACAGCGTAGTCGGCGAGAATGCAAAGAGCTGTGTCGCCGCTATGAACGAGGGCGATATAGTCCTTCTTGAGAACACTCGCTTCAGAGGCTCGGAGGAGACTAAAAACGGCGAGGAGTTCTCCAAGGAGCTTGCAGCCCTTGTTGACAATCAGGTATTCGTAATGGACGCCTTCGGCTCTGCTCACAGAGCGCACGCCTCCACCGCAGGAGTTACCAAGTTCGTCAAGGAGACTGCCGTAGGATATCTTATGCAGAAGGAGATAAAGTACCTCGGCAACGCCGTTGAGGACCCGGTAAGGCCGTTTGTCGCAATATTGGGCGGAGCAAAGGTAGCGGACAAGCTCAATGTAATCTCCAACCTTCTTGAAAAGTGCGATACTCTCATCATAGGCGGCGGAATGGCTTACACCTTCCTAAAGGCTAAGGGCTATGAGATAGGAACCTCTCTTGTTGACGACGAGAAGCTGGATTACTGCCGTGAGATGCTTGAAAAGGCTGACAAGCTCGGCAAGAAGCTTCTTCTGCCGGTTGACACCACCATCGTCAAGGACTTCCCCGACCCGATAGACGCCGAGGTCGAAACAAGCGTCGTAGATTCCGACAAGATACCCGCAGACTATATGGGTCTTGACATCGGAACAAAGACAGCCGCTCTTTATGCCGAGGAGGTCAAGTCCGCAAAGACGGTCGTTTGGAACGGACCTATGGGCGTATTTGAGAATCCCATCCTTGCAAAGGGAACCCTTGCCGTTGCAAAGGCTCTTGCCGAGACTGACGCTACCACCGTCATCGGAGGAGGAGATTCCGCAGCAGCCGTTATAAACCTCGGCTTTGCCGACAAGATGACACACATCTCCACCGGCGGAGGAGCCAGCCTTGAGTATCTCGAGGGCAAGGTGCTTCCCGGAATTGATGTCATCGCCGACAAGTAAATATAGATAGCTTGACTTGGGGCTGCTCACCGTAGCGCAGCCCCTTGTTTCAAAAAAGGAGAGTATTATGAATAAGAGTGTTAGAAAGGCTGTTATAGCTGGAAACTGGAAGATGAACAAGACCCGTCCCGAGGCTAAGGAGCTTATATCCTCGCTCGTTCCCCTTGTAAAGGACGCCGGCTGTGAGGTTGTTATCTGCGTTCCCTTTACAAATCTCGAGACCGCAGTAGCTCTTACAGAGGGCACAAACATCAAGGTCGGAGCGCAGAACTGCCATTTTGAGAAGTCGGGCGCCTTTACCGGCGAGGTCTCTGCCGATATGCTCATGGAGCTTGGAGTCGAGTATGTAGTTCTTGGGCACAGCGAGCGCAGGCAGTACTTCGGCGAGACCGACGAGACCGTCAACAAAAGGACAAGGGCAGCTCTTTCGGCAGGTCTAAAGCCTATTGTATGCGTAGGCGAGCTTCTTTGGGAGAGGGAGTGCGGCATCACCGAGGAGGTGATCGCCCGCCAGATAAAGCTTGACTTCTTCGGAATATCCAAGGACGAGCTTTTAAGCTGTATTATAGCCTACGAGCCTGTATGGGCGATAGGAACTGGAAAGACCGCTACAGCAGAGCAGGCTGAGGAGGTCTGCGCCTTCATAAGAGCGACCCTTGCAAAGCTTTACGACTCCGAGACGGCGGAGGCTGTCACCGTTCAGTACGGAGGCTCGATGAACGCAGCAAATGCGGCGGAGCTTCTTTCAAAGCCTGATGTCGACGGCGGACTTATCGGAGGAGCAAGCCTCAAGGCAAACGATTTTTCCGTCATTGTAGGCGCCGCCACAAACGGCTGATGGAGGTGCGGTAGTATGAACAGCAAAAAGCCGGTTTTACTTATTGTTATGGACGGCGTCGGCTTCTCAAAGACAGGACTTGGGGACGCTGTCACCATGGCTAACACCCCCACCCTTGACAGACTGCTCAAGGAGTGCCCCTACACAAGGCTGAAGGCTCACGGAACGGCAGTCGGACTGCCCTCCGACGACGATATGGGAAACTCTGAGGTAGGTCACAACGCCCTAGGCTGCGGACAGGTATACTCCCAGGGAGCAAAGCTTGTAAACGAGTCGATTGAGAGCGGCAAGATGTTCTCCTCCTCGGCATGGAAGGAGCTTGTTGACAACTGCACCGAAAACGGCTCTGCGATGCACTTTATCGGACTTTTGTCCGACGGCAATGTTCACTCCAACATATCCCACCTAAAGCAGATGATAGTAAAGGCTAAGGAGTCGGGAGTTTCAAGGGTGAGGTGCCATATACTTCTTGACGGCAGGGATGTCCCCGCAACCTCCGCCCTTACCTATGTAGACGAGCTTGAGGAGCTTTTGGCTTCGCTCAACTGCCCCGGCTTCGATTCTGCAATAGCCTCCGGCGGAGGCAGGATGAAGATAACCATGGACAGATACATGGCTGACTGGGGAATGGTCAAGCTCGGATGGGACACCCATGTTCACGGCATAGGAAGGCAGTTTGCCTCCGCAAAGGAAGCGATAACCACCTATAGAGCCGAGCACGATGTTATAGACCAGGACCTTCCCGCCTTTGTAATCGCCAAGGACGGCGAGCCGGTCGGAAGAATCTGCGACAACGACTCGGTTATTCTGTTCAACTTTAGAGGAGACCGTGCCATAGAGCTTTCGATGGCGTTTGACGACGAGAGCTTTACATATTTCGACAGGGGAGAGGTCCCCAAGGTCGTTTACGCAGGAATGCTCCAGTATGACGGCGACCTAAAGCTTCCCAGAAGATTCTTGGTTAATCCTCCCGAGATTAAGAACACCCTTTCCGAGCTTCTGGTTGAGAACGGTCTTTCGCAGTACGCCGTCTCCGAGACTCAGAAGTACGGTCATGTGACCTATTTCTGGAACGGAAACAAGTCCGAGAAGTTCTCTGAGGAGCTTGAAACCTTCAACGAGATTCCCTCCGACAGCGTATCCTTTGACGAGCGACCCTGGATGAAGTCCGCCGAGATAACCGATGATATCATAAACGCCATGAAGAGCGGAAGGTACAGCTTTATCCGCTGCAACTTCCCCAACGGCGACATGGTAGGGCATACCGGAAATCTTGACGCCACCATAATCGGCGTCGAGTCAGTTGATCTCGGGATTTCAAGGGCTATTGCAGCCGCCGACGAGTACGGCTACACCGTTTTGATAACCGCAGACCACGGCAACGCCGATGAGATGCTTGAAAAGAACAAAAAGGGTGAGATCCAGGTAAGAACGGCGCACTCTTTGAACAAGGTGCCTTTCATCATCTACGACAGGGACAACACCTACACGATTCTTGAGGGCGAGTACGGTCTTGCAAATGTCGCTCCGACGGTTGCCTCACTGCTCGGACTAAAGGCTCCTGAGTGCTGGGAAAAGAGCATGATATAATCCGGCTGCCTTAGTCCGGGACTTAATATCCTGGAGGCAGAAAGGGCAAATAGTTAGTTTTGGTTGGCGCATGGCTGGGCATGGCTTGGCTGTGCGCCGTTTCAGAAAGAAGGGAGTTATAATGCAAATTAAAAGATTAATTGTGCTATTGATCTGCCTGAGCCTTTCTTTTACGGCGCTTTTTGGCTGTGACAAGGCTCCCACGCATAGCCTGCCGGGGGACGAGGAGCTTGATGTATCCTACGCAAACAAAATCACCGCCGAAAATCCGCTCATCTGGTCGGATGTCCCCGACCCTGATGTAATAAGGGTGGGCGACACCTACTATATGGTAAGCACCACAATGTATTACACTCCCGGAGTGCCGATTATGCGCTCCTATGACCTTGTCAACTGGGAGCTTATCGGCTATGTGTACGACACCCTTGAGGACAGTCCGCAGACCGAGCTGTTCGGAGACAGTCACGCCTACGGCAAAGGCTCGTGGGCGGCAAGCATAAGATATCACGAGGGGATGTTCTATGTCCTGTTCTGTGCATGGGACCAGGGCAAATCCTATATCTATAAGACCGAGGACATTGAAAATCCCGAATGGACAAGATATGTCTTTGACAGGGTATTTCACGACGCCTCGCTCTTCTTCGAGGACGACGGCACTCCATATGTCGTCTACGGAGTGGGGGATGTTTACATAATCGAGCTTGAAAAGGACTGCTCCTCGGTCAAGCCGGGCGGAGTTGACCAGCTTCTTTTCAATACCGGGCTTGCAGAGGGCCTCAGCGGCGCAGAGGGAATGCATTTTTACAAGATAGACGGCAGGTACTACGGCACCATGATAAGCTATGCCACGAATGTCCCCGGAGTCGCAAGGTGCGAGACCTGCTACCGTGCGGACAGCCTTCTAGGTCCCTATGAGGGCAAGGTGGTTTTATGCGACACCATGGGCTACTACGGCAACGGAGTAGCTCAGGGCGGAATAGTCATGACTCCCGAGGGAGACTGGTACGCCCTTTTGTTCCAGGACCACGGCGCCGTAGGAAGAATACCGAATCTCCAGCCTGTCACATGGGAGGATGGCTGGCCGATGATGGGCGAGGACGGCAAGGCGGTAGTAAATGTAACTGTTGACTCCAATCAGTCCGAGTGGAGCGAAACCACCCTCATGTCCGACGATGAGTTTGACTACTCCGAAAATAAGCTCAGGCTTGAGTGGCAGTTCAATCACAACCCGGACAACAGCTATTGGAGCGTCACCGAGCGTCCCGGATATTACAGAATCACAACCTCCAAGACTGTCAGCGACATCTTCCACGCAAGAAATACCCTCACCCAGAGGATGGAGGGTCCCGCATCGACGGCGGAGGTGCTTCTTGATGTCTCAGGACTTAATCCCGGGGACTATGCCGGGATATCGGCGTTTCAGACCAACACCGGCATGGTGGGAGTCTATGTCAGGGAGGACGGAAGCAAGATGGTATACTTTGCCAAGCAGAACAGGAACGGCGAGCAGGAGATAAGACAGGAGGAGTCTCTAGAGGGCGACACGGTCTATCTCAAAATAGAGTATCTGTTCTCTACAGTCAACGAGGACGGCAGCATGACCACCGAGGACAACGCCAAGTTCTACTACTCGCTTGACGGCGAGAGCTGGACAAAGCTTTCAAAGGGCTTTTCCATGACCTATGACCTTGACCTGTTCACAGGCTACAGGACCGCTCTTTACTGCTACTCCACAGCCAGCGCCGGCGGTCACGCCGACTTTGACTACTACAGAGTAACTAAGTCGGAAAGATAGCCGCAAGGCATCCTGCCGAAGGGATTTGGTGAAAATATGACAGAATATGAAAAGATGCAAAAGGGTATAATCCACGACAGCCTGTCCGAGGATATCGGGAAAGCCCAGAGAAAAAGCCGCCTAATCTGTGAGGAGTATAACCGGCTGAGCGCCGCTGACGACCAAGGGAAGCAAAGACTCTTAAAGGAGCTTTTCCCAAGTGACGACTTCGGACTCTACCGAATTATGGAGGCTCCGATATTTATCGACAACTGCAATGAGATAAAAATCGGGAGGAACTTCTATTCAAACATCCACTTCTCGTTTATAGGGGGCTGTACCGCAAATATCGGCGATAATGTGTTTATCGGTCCGTATTGCACCCTTGCGACAGGGATTCATTCGCTTTTGGCAGACGAGAGGAGAATAACGGTAGACGAGAACGGAGTGCTCCACGATTATGAGTACGGAAGGGCTATTATAATCGGAGACGATGTGTGGATAGCCTCGAATGTCACAATATGCGGGGGAGTACGAATCGGCTCCGGCAGCGTGATAGGAGCGGGCAGCGTAGTCATAAGGGATATCCCTCCCGGAGTCCTTGCCGCCGGAAATCCCTGCAGGGTGATAAGAAAAATCACCGAGGAGGACAGCATGTATAAAAGGGTAGGATACCGCTGAATAAATAACGAATAGACCCTCCCTGGATTAAGACTGCCGATAACAAACGCACTGCATAAAATACCGCCTTATCATCCTTTGTTCACCCCTAGTTAAGGCGGCGCAGTGTTATTCCCCGGCATGAAATGCCTAAATTATAATCCCCGACAGCGTATTAACCCATTCCTGTCGGGGATTTTTCTGTCCTATAGAGTTTTATGCCCTATGGCTTAATAAGCTCGCCGATTAAGAAGCCGTCCTCCCGGGAGGTTATTATAACATCTTTAATCTCATGCCTGAGCGAGCCGCCGGTCCGCCTTACCCTTACCTCAAGATACCCTCTTGTGTGGCCGAAGTGCCAGCTTGGATTCTGCTCCCTTTCAAAAAGGACCTCCTGAGTGCTTCCTATAAGACTGTCGAGGAATTGAAGCTCCACCCTTTTAGCCGTCTGGGAGGCAATTTTCGCTCTTTCTACAGCGACGCTCCTTGGTATCCCGTCAGACCTCCTTGAGGCTTTCGTTCCGGGACGCTGTGAGTACGGGAACACATGGACTCTTGCAAAGCCGATTATTTCTATCAGCCTGAGCGAGTCGGCAAAATCCTCTCTTGTTTCGCCGGGGAAGCCTGTCATGAGGTCGGTTGTTATAGTACAGCCCTCAAACTCCTCCCTTAAAGACTCGACTATTGAGATATACTCTCTGGTGTCGTATTTTCTTCCCATCTCGCTTAGGACCCTGTCGCTCCCAGATTGAAGGGAAAGATGAAAATGCGGACAGAGGGTCTTGTTTTTTGAGAGCCTTTTTATAATGCCTTTATCGAGCAGCTCAGGCTCTAAGGAGCCTAGCCTGACTCTTCTTGCCCCGCTTGTGCTGCAGACAAGCGAAGCGGCGTCCGCAAGATTAACCCCTCCCGGAAGGTCAAGCCCGTAGCAGCTAAGATTTATCCCGACAAGAACAAGCTCCTTGTGCCCGGCGGCGACAAGCCCTCTTGCCTCGTCCTTAATGACATCAAGCGGCTTTGACCTTGAGCGTCCCCTTGCGTAGGGGATTATGCAGTAGGAGCAGAATCTGTCGCAGCCGTCCTGAATCTTTATAGACGCCCTTGTATGCTCGGGGTCGCTTGTTAGGAGCATATGCTCAAGCTCCTCGCCTCTGTGGTTTTTCTCGACAAGGCAAAGCCTGCTCCCCGATTCAAAATACTCCTTTATTGCGCTCACGACTTCGGTCTTTTTGTTCTCTCCCAGCACGATATCGGCATAGCTGTTTATGATTGAGTCCGGCTGAGCCTGAGGGAAGCAGCCGGTTAGAGCTATAACCGAGTCCCTTGACTCCCTTTTTATCCTCATCATAAGCTGTCTTAGTTTGGTATCGGCGGACTCTGTTACCGTGCAGGAGTTGATGATTATCACATCTGCGCCGTAGGGGGAGTCCAGCAGTAAAAAGCCGTGAGACTCCAAAAGCTCCCTGATAACTAAGGACTCGTACTGATTGACCTTGCAGCCTAGCGTGTAAATATATGCTGTCATCTTACATCCTCCCGACATGGATTATAGCATATTATCATCTGTGTGTAAATCCCGACATGAATTTAAAATAAATTTTGCCAAATCCCCTTGACACAAAATAACAGCATCTGTTATACTGTAATTAGCCTTGAAATTTGGAGGGATGTAATTATGCAGAAGATGAAGATTAAACTTGAGGCGATAAACGATGTCAAGGAGTTTGTAAGCGCTGTCACCCTTTGCGATTACGATGTTGACCTTGTTTCCGGCAGATATTCCATTGACGCTAAGTCCATCATGGGTATTTTCAGCCTTGACCTTTCAAGGCCTGTCGAGCTCCAGGCTCATGTCGATAATTGCGACGACCTTGTAGAGAAAATCAAGAAGTTCGTAGTCGAGTGATTTTGGCTTTGCCGCTGACTGCGGCAGACCGTTTTGCCGTTAACAAACTCAGCTCCTTCGTTCTGGCTGTCCCTTTGGGGCGGCGAGGACCGAGGGAGCTTTCTTTTTTATCAAGCGAGAAGGAGTATCAAGCTGGCAATTAAGATTGCCTTTGTATATATCAAGGAATTTCGGCAATGCTACCCTAAGAAAAGAACAAAGGAGATGGCGGTATGCCAAGGGCTTTGGCTATGCTTAGAAAAATATTACTCAAAATATCGGACGGGGCAATGTGGCTAAGGCTTGCCACAGCCTGCTTTGCTGCTTGTTTGACGGCGGCTTTTATGTTCTATCCGGCAAAGGCCTCCGGCTATCCTTATTCCTATGTTCTAATGGAGGGCGGTACAGGCACGCTTTTATACTCCGAGAACGGCTGGGCGCCGATTCCTCCCTATCACAGCGCAAAGCTTATGACCCTGCTTCTTTGCTGTGAGGCGATAGAGAGCGGCAGTCTATCCCTTGACAGCGAGGTCGTAGTGTCAAAAAACGCCAACTCTATGCAGGGAGCGCAGATATGGCTGGATGTCGGGGAGAAGATAGCCGTCTCGGAGCTTATAGCCTCTATCACCGTAGGAAATGCCAACGACGCCTGCATGGCTCTGGCTGAGGCTGTAGGAGGAAGCGAGGAGGTCTTTTTGCAGATGATGAACTCAAAAGCAGGGGAGCTTGGAATGCAGTCTACCGTCTACGCCGACCCGACCGGCACAAAGCCCGGAAGCATAACCACCGCCTGCGACACGGCGATTTTGGCGTCCAGTCTTATACGCTTTGAATGGCTGAGGGAGTATTTTACCACATGGATGACAAGCGTCAGGGACGGCAGGGCGGAGCTGGTCTCCCAGAACCGTCTTGTAAGAAGCTATAACGGAATAACCGGTATGAAGGCGTATTCCGGCGAGGACTGCGGGGACTGCCTTATAGCCTCCTCCGAGCGAGACGGGCTTTCTATGATATGCGTAATCCTCGGCGAGACAGACGGCGACAGGAGATTTTCTACAGCTAAGGAGAAGATGAACATCGGCTACTTAGCGTATAGGCTCTACACCCCGAGGCTAAAGGACATCTTTTTAGAGCCGGTCAGGGTGAAAAACGGGGTAAAGAGCGAGGTTGCCGCCGTCTCAGGAGAGCTAAAGAGCTTTATAATCCGTTCCGGCAGGGAAAACGACATTGAAATAAGCTATGAATACGAAAACGAGCTCGAGGCGCCGGTTTATTCAGGAGACAGGGTCGGCAGCATAGTATACAGCCTCGACGGCGAGGAGCTGTACAGAGCCGATATCCTTGCCGGGGAGGAAGCAGCCAGGATGAACATCCTTCTAGGAGCTGTGAAAATTCTTAGGACTGTTTTTGCCTCCTAGGGCGAGGAGCAGGTGATTAAAATTTTCGTTATAGTTTTTTCATAAAATTCCTTGCATTTGAGCCGGTTTTGTGGTAGAATGATATAAATTAAACAGAGAGGATATGACTTCATATGTCGGTAAAGCTAATAACTAAGTACGCACAGAAGTTTATCAACCCGCATGAGCTCGACGCTGTCAAAACCCAGGTAAGCGCAGCGCACAACGCTCTTGCCAACAGAGACGGTCTTGGAAACGATTTTCTAGGCTGGCTCGACCTTCCTGAGAATTATGACAAGGAGGAGTTTGCGAGGATAAAGGCGGCAGCCGAGCGAATAAAAAAGAAGGCTGATATTCTCATTGTCATAGGAATCGGCGGCTCCTACCTAGGAGCAAGAGCTGCCATAGAGCTTCTCAGAAGCCCTTATTACAACAACCTTAAAAAGGACACGCCCGACATTTATTTCGTCGGGAACAATATAAGCCCTACATATCTTAACGAGATTCTTTCCATCTGCGAGGGCAAGGAGCTTTGCGTCAATGTCATCTCCAAGTCGGGAACTACAACCGAGCCTGCGCTGGCATTCAGAATCTTCAAAAAGCTGATGGAGGACAGGTACGGCAAGGAGGAGGCAAAGACCAGAATTTTCGCCACCACCGACAAGGCAAGGGGAACCCTGAAGGAGCTTTCCGACGCCGAGGGCTACGAGACCTTTGTCATAGCCGACGATGTCGGAGGAAGATACTCCGTTTTAACAGCCGTCGGACTTCTTCCCATAGCGGTTTCCGGCGCAGATATAGATAAAATCATGGAGGGCGCAAGGGCTGCAAGGCTTGCATATTCCAAGGATGATATGAACGACTGCTACAAGTACGCCGCTCTTAGGAACATCCTTTACAGAAAGGGCAAGTCGGTTGAGATGCTTGTCTCCTACGACCCCGCCTTTACCATGATGAATGAGTGGTTCAAGCAGCTCTTCGGCGAGTCCGAGGGCAAGGACAACAAGGGTATTTATCCCTCCAGCGCAATCTTCTCTACCGACCTTCACTCCATGGGTCAGTTTGTTCAGGACGGCGCAAGGATAATGTTCGAGACGGTTGTCGACATCAAGAATCCCAAGCAGGACCTCTTCCTAGAGAACGACGCCGAGAATCTTGACGGTCTTAACTTCCTCACAAACCAGAATATGTCGGTCGTAAACCGCAAGGCTATGGAGGGCACGGTTCTAGCCCACACTGAGGGCGGAGTCCCCAACCTCATCATCGAGGTGGACAGGCTGGACGAGTATAACTTCGGCGAGCTTGTATACTTCTTCGAGAAGGCGTGTGCCATCTCCGGCTATATGCTGGGAGTCAACCCCTTCAACCAGCCCGGCGTCGAGAGCTATAAGAAGAATATGTTTGCGCTTCTTGGCAAGCCAGGGTACGAGTCCCAGAAGGCGGAGCTTGAGGCAAAGCTGGGATACTGATTTATTATGCTGAGCCGACGGCTGCAAAGGCAGTTCGGATTTCAAATAAAAACAGCCCTTAGGAGGGCGGAAACGGAGTTTTGCTATGATTAAGATTATTACCGGAAAAAGAGGCTCTGGAAAGACCAAGGTGCTCGTTGACCTTATCAAGGAGGCTGCCAAGAACACGATAGGAAACGTTGTCTGCATCGAGAAGAATATGCAGCTCACCTATGACATTCCCTACAGCGTAAGGCTTGTCGATGTCGACGGCTACAATGTTGACAGCTACGACAAGTTCTACGGCTTTATCGCCGGAACCGTAGCCTCCAACTACGATATCAAGGAGGTCTTTGTCGACGGTATACTCAAAATCGGCGGCAGGGATTACGACAAGCTTGCCGACCTCTTTGAGAAGGTGGACAAGATAACCAAGGATATCATAGTGGTGTTCACAGTTTCTGAGGATAACGAGAATCTTCCCGAGAGCGTTAAGAAATATCTCGACTGAAATTGAATTTAAATTGTCGGGAAGCTAAAAAATTTCCCAAAGATATTGACAATTTGATTTCGGTTAAGTATAATAATATCTGATATTCTGAGGTGTAATGTGTTACTTAGGCTGAAACAGCTCTTCGACAGAGAGGGCGAAAGGAAGGAGCTTGGCTTTGAGATTCCTTCCTGTGAACTTGGAAGCATCTTTGGCGTGGGTACATTTGTAACACCGGTATCGCTCGTCGGCGAGATTGTCAACCGTGCAGGAGTGGTGTCACTCAGCTACTCTCTTTCGGTGACGATTCATCACCTATGCGACAGATGTCTTGACGAATTTAATCGTGAGTATAAGCTGGATTTCTCTCATATTCTGGTCCGTGGGGAGATCTCTATGGACGAGGAGGAATATGTTGGCTGCCCGGAGGATACTCTTGATGTGAATGAGTTGGCGATACAGGATTTGCTACTCTCCCTCCCGACAAAAAGCCTTTGCAGGGAGGATTGCAGGGGACTTTGCCCTGTATGCGGTCAGAATCTCAATCACGGGGACTGTGACTGCGAGAAATAGTGATGTCGGGATAATTACTCTTTGAAGAGGAGGTGCTCAAGGATGGCAGTACCAAAGAGGAAGGTCTCCAAGGCAAGAAGAGATAAGAGGCGTTCAAATGTCTGGAAGCTTGACGCTCCGGCGCTTTCAAGATGCTCTAACTGTGGAGCTTTGACTTCTCCCCATAAGGTTTGCAGCAATTGCGGCTACTATAAGGGTGTTCAGGTAATCAAGAAAGAAGCTTAGTCTTCTTCAAAATCAGAGAAGGAGCGATCCTTCTCTGTTTTTTTGAGATATTTTTCTTTGAAGTTTTGATATAAGATTCAAGGAGGGCAAATATGGCGCTGCCTATAGTTGCGATAGTCGGGAGACCGAATGTCGGAAAATCCACTCTCTTTAATAAGCTGATAGGCAAGAGGCTCTCGATTGTGGACGATACTCCCGGCGTCACAAGGGATAGGATATATTCAAAATGCGAGTGGCTGGGCAGGGAGTTCATGCTTGTCGACACCGGCGGAATCGAGCCTAAAAGCAGTGACAGCATACTGGCTCAGATGAGAAGGCAGGCGGAGATAGCGATAGACAGAGCCTGCGTGATAATTCTTGTCACCGACCTAAGATGCGGCGTGACGGCTACAGACTACGATGTCGCCTCGATGCTGCAAAAATCCGGGAAGCCGGTTATTCTCTGCGTAAATAAGTGCGACAGGCTGGGTGACCCTTCGCCGGAGTTTTATGAGTTTTATAATCTCGGGCTGGGCGACCCGGTGGAGGTCTCCTCGGTTCACGGCTACGGCACCGGCGACCTTTTAGACAGGGTGCTTGAGTGCATACCCGATGATGCCTTGGCAGAGGAGGAAAAGAGCATCCGTGTTGCCGTGATAGGAAAGCCCAATGTCGGAAAATCCTCGCTGATAAACCGCATAGCCGGGGAGGACAGGGCGATAGTCTCCGATATCGCCGGAACCACAAGGGATGCTACCGACACCGAGATAGAAAACGAGTGGGGAAGGTATGTCTTTGTCGACACGGCGGGAATAAGAAAAAAATCAAAGGTCTATGAAAATATAGAGCATTACAGCGTTTTAAGGTCCTACATGGCGGTAGACGAGTCGGATGTCTGCGTTATAATTATAGACGCCTCTGTCGGCTTCACCGAGCAGGATTCCAAGGTTGCGGGCTATGCCCACGAGCAGGGAAAGGGCTGTATTGTAGCTGTAAATAAGTGGGATGTCGTCGAGAAGGACGGCGGCACCATGAAGAAGTTTACCGAGGAGATAAAGTTAAAGCTAGGCTTTATGGACTATGTGCCGTTTATTTTCATCTCCGCCAAGACGGGGCAGAGGGTCAATAAGCTGTATGAGCTTATAAACCTTGTTTATGAAAATAATTCCATGAGAATTACAACGGGAAGGCTTAACGAGATTCTCGCATATGCCACCTCCAGGGTCCAGCCGCCGTCCGACAAGGGCAAGAGGCTGAAAATATACTACATGACCCAGCCGACCTCAAATCCGCCCAGCTTTGTTGTCTTTGTCAACAATCAGGAGCTGTTCCACTTCTCGTATATGAGATATCTGGAAAACCAGATAAGGGAGACCTTGGGTGGTCTTGAGGGAACGCCTGTGAGATTTATGATAAGGGAAAGAGACTCAAGGGACACAAGGTAGCCGGGAGGAACACCTTTCACCCGCTTTACTAATTAGGAGGCAATCAGCTTGTACTATCTTGCACTTGCGGCGGTTTCGGTCGTCGCATACATAATCGGGAGCCTGAATTCTGCGATAATTTCGGTCTATCTCATCAAAAAATGCGACATAAGGCAGTACGGCAGCAATAACGCCGGACTCACTAATGTCTATCGGTGCTTTGGAGCCGGCTGCGCCGCAGTGACGCTGGTTATCGACCTTGCAAAGGGCTTTGCGGTGGTTTTCGGGACCAGGCTGGCACTTTTTTGGTCCGGGATGTTTTCGGCAGAGGAGTATAACCCGGTGACAGCCTGTCTTATCGCCTCGCTGTTTGCGGTGATGGGTCATGTTTTCCCTGTGTTTTACAGATTCAAGGGAGGAAAGGGCATACTAGTTGCGGCGTGCTGTGCCCTTGCCATATACCCGGTCATCTTTTTGTGGGGAGTTATAGTCATGGCGGCGGTCGTCGGGATTACAAGATATATCTCCCTAGGCTCGATATGCTGCTGCATAGGATATCCTGCTTTTATATATTTTGCCGAGCTGTTGAACGGCTCGATAGGAGACAGCACCTGGCTTCATATGCTTCTTGCGGGGATAATCGGGCTTTTGTGCCTTTTAAGACATATTTCAAATATAAAAAGGCTTGTTGAGCATACAGAGAGAAAATTTACCCTGAAAAAAGAGGGCGAGGAGTGATTCCCGCCGTCTTAATCAGGATAGACGGTTTTATTATCTGAAAGGAAAGGAATATTGCCATGAAAATAGCTATACTCGGCTCGGGAGGATGGGGTCTTGCGCTTGCCTGCACGCTTTCAAGGCTGGGACATGAGGTCACGGTCTGGAGCGCCTTCAAGGACGAGCTTGACTCTATAAGAAGAACAGGCGAGCTGAGGGCTAAGCTGCCCGGAGTGCAGATACCTAGGACCGTCAAGCTGACCGAGGATATCTGCTGCTGCGAGAATAAGGATATCATAGTAGTCGGAATACCGACGAAATTTGTCAGGGATGTCTGCAATCAGGCTAGGGAGCATATAAGCCCCTCCTCGATAATAGTTAGCTGTTCAAAGGGTCTTGAGGAGGGAAGCCTCAAGCGTATGAGCGAGGTAATAGGCGAGGTATTCCCCGAAAACACCGTTGTCGTGCTTACTGGGCCCTCTCACGCCGAGGAGCTTGGAAGAGGCATACCGACCGCCGTTGTCGTAGCCTCCTCAGACCGTGACGCCGCCATGCTGATTCAAAGGACATTTTCAGACAATGTGCTAAGGCTTTATGTCAACAGCGATGTAATAGGCTGTGAGATAGGCGGAGCCATCAAAAATGTAATAGCCCTTTGCTGCGGTGTGCTGGAGGGTCTTGGACTGGGGGACAATTCAAGGGCAGCCCTTATAACAAGGGGCCTAAGCGAGATAACACGGCTGGGAGTCGCCATGGGCGGCACTGCGGACACCTTCTGCGGGCTTGCCGGAATCGGGGACCTCATAGTCACCTGCACAAGCATGCATTCAAGAAACTTCAGAGCCGGAATACTTATCGGTCAGGGGACAGACCCCGAGGAGGCTGTAAGGATAGTCGGCACCGTCGAGGGCTACGGCTGCGCCGCCGCAACACTGGAGCTTTCAAGGAGGTACGGCGTGGATATGCCGATAACAAGGGAGATAAACGGAATCCTGTTTCTAGGACGCTCTCCTAAGGACGCCATCTCGGCTCTCATGGGAAGACCCTATCGCTCCGAGTAAATTTATGCAAGGAAAGTGAAAAAACCGAAAAATGTAGGAAAAGATATTTACATTCAGCCGCATTTAGGGTAAAATATACTCATAAAGAAAAATTGCAGGGAGGAATGTTTATGGAGCCAAAATATAAGAGGATTCTTTTAAAGCTTAGCGGCGAGGCTCTCGCTGGAGACAAGAAGGCGAGCCTTGACTTTGATGTTATCAACCGCATCTGCACGAGCATTAAAAAGTGCTACGACGCCGGAGTTCAGGTTGCAATTGTGGTCGGCGGAGGCAATTTCTGGAGGGGAAGGTCCAGCGGTGCGATGGACAGGACCCGTGCCGACCATATCGGGATGCTTGCCACCTCGATGAACGCCCTGGCGGTTGCAGACTCCCTGGAGGCCTTAGGAGCCGAGGTCAGGGTGCAGACGGCCATTGAAATGCGTCAGATAGCCGAGCCGTATATAAGGAACCGTGCCGTAACCCATCTTAAAAAGGGCAGGATAGTAATCTTTGGCTGCGGGACGGGAAGCCCGTTCTTCTCCACCGATACCGCCGCCTCCTTAAGAGCCGCCGAGATAGAGGCGGATGTCATGCTGAAGGCTACAATGGTCGACGGCGTGTACGACAAGGACCCCCATAAATACCCCGACGCCGTAAAGTACGACACTCTCACAATGGACGAGGTGCTTTTAAAGAACCTTGCCGTCATGGACTCGACTGCGGCGGCAATGTGCAAGGACAATGGAATCCCGGTAATTGTTTTCGACCTCTCAAGACCTGATAATATATATGACGCCTGCATGGGCGAAAGAATAGGAACTCTGGTAAAATAAGAGCTGAAAGGATGGACTACCATGAAGGAGATACTTAACAACGCAAAAGCAAGGATGGAAAAAACCCTAGGAGTTTTGTCCTCTGATTTTGCCTCGATAAGAGCGGGGAGAGCCAATCCCGCCGTTTTGGACAGGATAACCGTAGACTATTACGGCACTCAGACGCCTATAAACCAGATGGCAGCCATCTCGGTATCAGATGCCAGGGTGCTTGTAATTCAGCCGTGGGACAAGACCTCGCTGAAGGCCATAGAAAAGGCTATACAGGCGAGCGACCTGGGCATTAATCCTGCCAACGACGGCTCGGTGATAAGGCTTACCTTCCCGATTCCCAGCGAGGAAAGGCGTAAGGAGCTGTGCAAGGAGATAAGAAAGCTGGGCGAGGACTCCAAGATTGCCGTCCGTGCTATACGCCGGGACTCTAACGACAAGATAAAGTCCCTAAAGAAGGACGGCGAGGTCACCGAGGACGATGTCAAGAAGTTCGACAAGGACATCCAGAACCTCACCGACAAGTATATCTCAATGGTGGACTCCGCTGTATCTGATAAGGAAAGAGAGATTCTTTCTATCTAAGCCAATCAGCCTGAACAGCTTCACTGCTTGTGGAGCTGTTCTTAGGCATATGGCGTTTGGAGAGTGTTTAAATGCCGGAAAAAAGGGATTTAGTATCAACAGAAGGGGCGCTTCCTAAGCATATAGCCTTTATCATGGACGGCAACGGCAGGTGGGCTAAAAAAAGGCTGATGCCCAGGACCTACGGTCACAGAGAGGGCGTCAAGTCTTTGAAAAAGATAATCAGCAGGGTATCCGAGCTTAATATCCCCTACGCCACCTTTTATGCCTTTTCTACCGAGAACTGGAACCGTCCCGAGGAGGAGGTCACAGAGCTGATGAGGCTTTTTGACGAGCAGCTTGACGACCTTGTAAACTATCAAAGCGAGAATATCCGCCTTCGCTTCATAGGGGACAGGTCCGCTCTTGACAAGAAGCTCAGTGAAAAGATGGGCTACTACGAGAGAGAAACCGCCGGGAGAACAGGGACAACCGCCTGCTTTGCCATAAACTACGGTGGGAGGGACGATATCGCAAGATGTCTTAGGAGCCTTTCCTTGCAGCTAAGGGACGGCTTTTTGCGCCCGGAGGATATCAGCGAGGGGCTTATTTCCTCGCTTTTGGACACCGGCGGCATCCCCGATGTCGATCTTCTTGTGAGGACCGGCGGAGAAAAGCGGATATCTAATTTTCTTCTGTGGCAGCTTGCATACAGCGAGCTATACTTTTGCGACTGTCTCTGGCCGGACTTTGACGAGTCCGAGCTAGAGCTGGCTCTTGAGAGCTACTCCGGCAGGCAGAGGCGGTTCGGAAGGGTATAGCCTGATACTTATAAAGGGGAAGGGATATGAAAACAAGGATAATATCGGCGCTTGTGGCAATAGTGCTGCTTGCTGGGGTTTTGTATTTTCACTCGACGATAGTTTTTAACGCAGCCTTTTCGCTGATAGGCTGTCTTATGGTTTATGAGCTTTTTCACGCCTACAAGAAGGAAAAGAGCTGGGTATTTATTGGCGTCAGCCTTCTTTTCCCGGCGTATTCTGCGATAACGCCGAGGCTCTTTGTCTTAAGCAGCGGGATATACTCCTTTATTTTAGTAGGCTTTGCATATATATGCGTCTGCACTGCAATAATTATTATAGACTCGGGGAAAAGCAGGCAGTTTGACCTTGGAAGAGGCTTTGTTCTCATGCTGTACACGGTTTTGATATCCGTAAGCGTGTTTTCCATAGCCTACATAGAGGTAATGGACATCAGGCTGGGGCTTTACAATGTGATTTGCAGCCTCTGCGCCGCCTGGCTTGCGGACAGCGGAGCGTACTTTGCCGGCACCTTCTTCGGCAGACACAAGCTCTGTCCCACAATAAGCCCCAAGAAAACCGTGGAGGGTCTTATCGGCGGGATACTCTCAAACGCCCTGATAATGATGCTTGCCGGCTTTATAATCTCCAAGATAGACTCAGGGCTTGCGCCTAACTACATTATCCTTGCCGCTGCCGGAGTCCTTGGCGCCGTTCTTGGTCTTATAGGAGACCTTCTTGCCTCGCTTGTAAAGAGGCAGTGCGGAATTAAGGATTATGGCAACATCATGCCGGGACACGGCGGCGCACTGGACCGCTTTGACAGCGTGGTATTCGTAGCTCCCGCCATGGCTCTTATGCTGACAAGGCTTAGCTTCTTTTTAGCTTTGTAAGGGTCTGTCGAGGCTAATAAAGCGCCGTTTTTCAGCCCCAGCCTATTGAGAGGTGTTTTCGGCAAGCTATAATAATCCTTCTGGGAGGTGACAGCCGTGAAAAAAAGCATAGCGCTTATAGGCTCTACCGGCTCGATAGGGCTTAACACCATCGAGGTAGCAAAGCGTCTCGGGATAAGGGTGGCGGCTCTTGCAGCCAACAAAAGCTCTGATATTCTCATAGAGCAGGCAAGAAGTCTAAGACCCGAAACCGTCTGCATATACGACAAGAGTAAATACCAAGCTGTCAGGGACGGCCTTTTCGGACTCGGAATCAAGGTCGTGTCCGGGATGGAGGGTCTTTGCGAGGCGGCGTGCACTCCCTCAAGCGAGATAACCTTTAACTCCGTGGTGGGAATGGTCGGACTAAGACCCACAGTAGAGGCTATAAGCACAGGAAAGGACATCGCCCTTGCCAACAAGGAGACATTAGTTGCAGGAGGAAGCGTCGTTAACGCTCTCGTCAAGAAAAAGGGAGTCAGGATTTACCCTGTCGACAGCGAGCATTCCGCCATCTTCCAGTCGCTTCAGTCGGGCAGACGCTCCGACCTTGAAAGAATAATTCTTACCGCCTCCGGGGGACCGTTTTACGGAAAAAGCCGCCGGGAGCTTTCCGGCATCACTGTAGAGGACGCTTTAAAGCACCCGACATGGAGCATGGGAGCTAAAATCACCGTAGACTCAGCCACAATGATGAACAAGGGGCTTGAGCTGATAGAGGCAATCTGGCTTTTCAGGGTGAGGAGCGAGGATGTCGAGATAGTGATTCACCGTGAGAGCGTTCTTCACTCCGCCGTGATGTTTAAAGACGGCTCTGTAATAGCTCAGCTTGGAGTCCCAGACATGAAAATACCCATTCAGTACGCTCTGACCTGCCCTGAAAGACCTGAGTCGGGCGTCAGGAGACTGTCACTGACAGATTACGGCAGTCTCACCTTTAAAAAGCCTGATTATGACAGCTTTGACTGCCTAAGAGCCTGCCAGAGGGCTTCTAATATGATAGGCAGTACCGCTCCCGCAATAGTAAACGGGGCGAACGAGGCGGCTGTAGCTGCATTTTTATCGGGCAGGATAGGCTTTTTGAGAATAGGAGAGCTTGTAACCGAGGCTCTT
The DNA here is from genome assembly GCA_002305045.1 of Ruminococcus sp. UBA1409. Taxonomy (GTDB): domain Bacteria; phylum Bacillota; class Clostridia; order Oscillospirales; family Ruminococcaceae; genus Faeciplasma; species Faeciplasma avium. The sequence goes on along the minus strand of DBPX01000015.1, from coordinate 36,098 downwards.
GACAGTCTAAAGCCTGAGACGGCGGACAGTCTTGAAATCATAGAGGCGGCTGACTGCATGGCAAGGGAGCTTGTTTTATCAAGACTCTAGGCTCCCATAACGAAAGGATGGATAGCTTGATTTTTTTGTATATTTTTATCGCAGTTTTAATCTTCTACGTGATAATCATCATCCACGAGCTTGGGCACTTCGCAGCCGCAAAGCTCTGCGGAATCAAGGTAAACGAGTTCTCCCTCGGAATGGGTCCTAAGCTTTTTAGCTGGGGCAGGGGGGAGACAAAATACTCCCTTAGAGCGCTCCCGGTGGGCGGCTTTGTCTCAATGGAGGGGGAGGACGATTCAAGCAGCGACCCAAGAGCGTTCAGGAACAAAAAGGTCTGGCAGAGGCTTATAGTCGTGCTGGCGGGAGCGGTTATGAATCTTGTCCTCGGCTTTTTGATTCTCATTATCCTGACCGCCTCCTCCGATGTTATAATCTCGACCACGGTTGACGAGTTCTATCCCACGGTCGACAGCGAGACAGGCGAAAGCACGCCCGCTCTTTCCAACAGCACAGGTCTTATGGAGGGGGACAGGATTGTAAGGGTCAACGGCATGAGAATCTACACCGACACCGATATCTCCTATCAGTTCCAGGTCGACGAGGACGCTGTTTTTGATATGACTGTGATCCGTGACGGTCAAAGGGTTGAGCTTCCCGCAGTTGAGTTTAGAAGAAGCGTTCTGGAGGACGGCTCCAGCTATATCCACATTGATTTCAGCGTCGTCGGCGAGAGGGTGACTCCGGCGTCGGTAATAAGCTATTCCTCCGGGAAGTTTGTCTCGGTGGCAAGGATAATCTGGCTGTCCCTTACAGATTTGATAAAGGGAAAATACTCGATAAACGACCTTTCGGGACCTGTCGGAATCGTAGGGGCGATAGGGGATGTGGTAAGCTCCACACAGGAGGGAATCCCAGTCTCCCAGATGCTCCAGGACCTGTTCTCCTTTGTTGCTTTCATAACCATAAATGTCGGGATATTCAATCTTCTCCCTGTTCCTGCGCTTGACGGCGCTAGGGCCTTGTTTTTGGTCATCGAGGCAATACGCCGCAAGCCTATAAAGCCGGAGCATGAGGGGCTTGTTCATTTTATCGGGATGGCGGCGCTTCTTATCGTCATGCTTTTAGTGACGGTAAGCGACATTTCAAAGCTATTTTAGCGATAGGGCTTATCTGCCCGGACAGCGGCGTCGCCGCAGAGTATTTTAATCAGCGAGGCAGGTGATATGATGCCAAGAATACAGCTTTTAGACAGGTCGGTATACGAGCTGATAGCCGCCGGAGAGGTCATAGAAAGGCCCTCCTCGGTGGTAAAGGAGCTTATAGAGAACGCCATTGACTCCGGGGCGGACAAGATAATCGTCGAGATAATGCGGGGAGGAAAGTCCTTCATAAGAGTTACCGACAACGGCTGCGGCATCCTGTCTGAGGATGTCCCGCTGGCATTTAAGCGTCACGCAACCAGCAAGGTCTATTCCAAGGAGGACCTTCTTAAAATAGGCACGCTCGGCTTCAGGGGAGAGGCTCTTGCCTCCATCTGCGCCGTATCAAAGGTGGAGCTTATCACAAAGCGGAGCGACGAAAGCCTCGGCAGTCACTATAAAATCGAGGGCGGCGAGGAGACGGAGTTTATAATCGGCGGCTGTCCCGACGGCACTACGATTATTGTCAGGGACCTGTTTTACAACCTCCCGGCGAGGCAGAAGTTCCTCAAAAAGGATGTGGCTGAGGGCAACTCGGTTGCCGCAACGGTACAAAAGCTTGCTCTTTCCCACCCGGAGATTTCCATAAAGTTTTTAAGGGACAACCGCACCGAGCTTTTGACCACCGGGGACGGCAAGCTGCTATCAAGCATCTATTTGGTGCTTGGAAAGGAGTTTCACGACGGCTGCCTCCCGGTCGACTACAGGCAGGAGGGAATACGGGTATCCGGCTATGTCACAAGACCGCTCGCCGCAAGAGTCAACCGTATCTATCAGAATTTTTATGTAAATAACAGATATGTAAAAAGCGCAACCTGCACCTATGCTCTCGAGGAGGCATACCGTGACAGGCTGATGACCGGAAAATTCCCGGGCTGTGTTTTAAATCTTGAGATAGATTTTGGCACGGTTGATGTCAACGCCCATCCTGCAAAGCTGGAAATAAGGTTTCAGGACGAGAGGTCTGTCTACAACGCAGTCTATTTCGCAGTCAAGAACGCCCTTTTGAGGGAGGGAGTCCCCGAAAGCGTGAGCCTCAGCCGCTCAGGGGCGGACGATGTCAGCTTTAAGGCTAAGGGAGTTTTTCGCTCCGAGGAGCTTCACGGGGAGCAGCTAATCCTAAGAGCGCCCACTAAAGAGGAGGAGGAGAGCTTCGGGCCGAGGACTATCAGCTACTCTGCTGACAGTCAAGGCTCCTGCCCGCAGGAAAAAAGCGCTCAGGAGATTCGCTCGCAGGATGACGGCAAGGAGCATACAGACCCTTCCGCAGAAGGCTCTGCCTTCATGGGCTCTGCCTTTATGGGCTCTGCCTTCATGGATTCAAGCCAGGAGGCTTTAGACGGCAATGCCTCTCATGATAGCCCAGCAGCCCTTGAGGGCTTTAAGTACATTGACAGAAGCTCTGTGCTTCCTGTAAGGGAGGAGACGCCCTCTGAAGCCGGGCAGGAGACGCCTATAAGAGTTGTAGGCGAGGTGTTTAAGACCTACATAATCGCCGAAAGCGGAGACGATATTTTGATAGTGGACAAGCATGCGGCTCACGAGCGATACCTCTACGACAGGCTTATGGCGGGTCACGATACGATAAGCATGCAGCTTATGGCTGAAACGCTCAGGCTTTCCATTGGCTACGACCAGTATGAGATTCTTTTTGAAAATAAGGAGATTTGCAGCAGAGTCGGACTCGGGGTTGAGTTTTTAGTACCTCCCTTTGTCGAGGTCTACGGCGTGCCCTCGGTCATGACTCTTGAAGCTCCCTTGGACATTTTGAATATGCTTGCCGACAGCCTGAGGTCAAAAAGAAACGGCGACGGCAGCGACCTGTTCAGCGGCTTCTTCCACTCGCTTGCCTGCAAGGCGGCGATAAAGGCGAACAGTGAGTCAAAGCTCCCTGAGCTTGAGCATCTTGTCAATCTTGTCGTTGGCGAGAAGCTAAGATATTGTCCTCACGGCAGACCTGTTCTTGCCAGGCTGTCGAAAAAGGAGATCGAGAGGCTGTTCAGGAGGATTCAGCAATGACAAAAAGACCTCTTGTAGCTATAGTCGGACCGACCGCCTCCGGCAAGACAGCCGTTTCGGTAGAGCTTGCAAAAAGGCTCGGAGCCGAAATCGTCTCGGCGGACTCAATGCAGATATATAAGCGGATGGAGATAGCAACTGCAAAGCCCACAGAAGCTGAGATGGGCGGAGTGAGGCATCATCTTATCGACTTTTTGGAGCCTTGCGAGAGCTTTTCGGTAGCACGGTACTGCGAGCTTGCCCTCTTAGCGACGGAGGACATCCTAAAAAGAGGGAGGCTTCCTATTCTCTGCGGAGGGACGGGGCTTTATGTCACCTCGTTTATCGACAACATCTGGTTTGAGGAAAACGCCCCCTCCGAGGATTTAAGAAGGGAGCTTACCCGGCTTTCCGAGGAGCAGGGAGGACAGAGGCTCCTTTCGATTCTCAGGGAGTTTGACCCCGAGACCGCCGAAAGGCTCCATAAAAACAACATAACAAGGATTATAAGAGCCATCGAGGTCTACAGGACGACCGGGGTCACGATGTCCGAGCTTCAAAGAAAAAGCAGGCAGGAGAGCCTCTTTGAGCCGTGCATGATAGGCCTTGGCTTTGATGACAGGGAGCTTCTCTACCAAAGGATAAATCTAAGGGTCGATAGGATGCTCGAGGCAGGTCTTTTGGAGGAGGCTGAAAGAGTATTCAGCGAGCCGCAGCTAAAGACGGCTGTTCAGGCGATAGGCTATAAGGAGCTTAAGCCGTATTTTGACGGCAGCATGAGCCTTGATTCGTGCATAGAGAGGCTGAAGCAGAGCACCCGGCACTACGCCAAGAGGCAGCTGACCTGGTTCAGGCGTGACAAAAGAATACACTGGATAATGATGGACAGGCTTGGCACCAAGGAGGCTGCCGATTCGGCAATGAAGATAATTGAGGACTCCGGCGTGCTTGAGCTTATGGGAGACAAAAAAGTATAACAAAGGATAATTATTATATGCCTACTGCAAAAAGGAAGTGAGAGCATGAGCAGCAGGGATACCGCCCAGAGCGGTGAGAATAGCAAAAAAAAGCTTGTAAACGAGAGAGTGAGCCAAAGACTCAGGCTTATAAGGGACGCTTTTATATACCTAATAATATTCTCGCTTATTCTGACAATTGTAATAACTCAGACAAGAAACTCTCTCAGCGCAGACCGCTCCAGCGAGGACACTGTGCTTTTCACCACGAGAAGCAGCCTTAGCCTAAGAGGTGTGATAGTAAGAGACGAAAGCCTTGTCCATTCCAGCTACACCGGGGACGGCGTTCTGAGCTACTGCGTGCCTGACGGAGGAAGAATATCGAATCACTCTCAGATTGCGAGAATCTACAGCTCCTACGATCAGGTTTACTACCGCTACCGCCTTGAAAAGCTCAACGAGGAGATTGACGCCCTAGAGAAGGCTCAGGCGAGGGGCACGACCGACTATGTCCAGCCGGACTTCATACTAAATCAGATAAAGGAGAGCTATAACAGCATCCTATCAGCCACCGTTTCGCAGAGCCTTGATGGCATAGCGGAGGATAAGCTCGAGATGCTAAAGCTCATGTGCATATACAATGTCGCCTCGAACGCCGAGTCCGGCTATGACAGCAGGCTGGAGGCTTTAAAGAGCCAGCAGAGCGTCTACAATGCGGTGCTTACAAACCCTGTTTCGGTTGTAAATGCGGTCGAGTCGGGGTATTTCACCTCCGTGACCGACGGCTACGAAACCGAGATATCCACCGATTCGATAGATGAGCTTACGGTCGAGAGGATAAACGAGATAATAGCCACCCCTCAAAAGAACGGAGTCGTCGGCTCGAATGTCATCGGAAAGGTTTTTAGCACCTATAGCTGGAAGCTTGTCTGCGTGATAAACACTCCCGACAGGTACTTTGTAAACGGCAGCTTTGACCTTGAGCTTTCCTCTACAAATAAGTCCTACCGGGTTTTGGTCGAGAGCATTACCCCAACCGGCAGGGGAGACGAGGCTATAATGGTTTTAAGCTGTGACGAGATGGACGCCGACATAGCAGCCTCCAGAGTCGTGGACGCCGAGCTTTTGTTCGGAGAATACACCGGGATAAAGGTCCTAAGGTCTGCTATACGGTTTTCAGACGGCGTCAAGGGAGTTTATGTCTTAGAGGGAGAGAGCATCGAGTTCAAGCCGCTTGATGTCATCTACGAGGGTGACGATTATGTCCTTTCCTCCCATCACCCGGACTCAAAAAGCTATCTCGGTCTTTACGACAGGGTGCTTCTAGACCCGATATCCTCCTTGGGAGGAAGCAGGGAGGCTGACGGTGACGAAGCTCCCGAGGACGGCTCCGGGGAGGACAGCGCAGACTAGGAGCATAAAATTTCAGTTTTTTTAGAATATGACTTGACATCACATCCAAAATATTAGATAATATAATGGTATAGATGTATGCTATGGTCAGACTAATGAGTATGATATAATGTACGGAGGAATACTATGAGCTTCTGGGAAAAAATGAAAAATATGATTATGAGCGGTGATGACGACGATTACGAGCCTATCGTCGACGAGAGCAGCGACAGCGACAATGTCGACATCGGCGAGGAGAGAAGAAACCGTGAGGTCAAGATAAGCACCACCGCAAAGTTTCAGATGGTGCTCTTCAGACCCAAGGACCTTTCAGAGCTTCAGGCTATCGGCACCGAGCTTAACCAGCAGAAGGTAGTGCTTTTGAATCTCGAGCTTGTCAGCAAGGATGTCGGGCAGAGGATTCTTGACTATCTTCAGGGCAACGCCCAGGCTAATCAGGCGACCTTTAAAAAGACCGCTCAGGACACCTTTGTCTTTATGCCCAAGAATGTCGAGTTCAGCGGCATCGACCTTATGAGCGAGCTTGAGGCTGGCGGCTATAACTTCAATTGATAGAATTTAACAGCCAGAGGCTGCTCATGTCGATGACGGACGATGAGCGGCTTCTCACAAGACATATAAAAGACCTTGCCCGGCGAGCCGATAATACGGGAAGGTCTATGTTCTCATGCTTTTTAGACGAGCGTCAGCTTGCCCTTTGCTCTGCCATTCTCGACAGGGAGGGCTTTTCGGGCTATAAAACCGACGGCGGATATGACGGCGCCAGGCGCAGGGTGATAATCTTTCCGGGCTACGGCGAGAGCTGCCCCTTTACGGCGGTGGCGTACAGCTACCGTCAGGAGGACAAGCCCTCTCACCGTGACTTTTTGGGGACGCTTATGGCGCTCGACATAAAAAGGGAGACCGTCGGGGATATCCTTGTAGGACCGTCTAAAACTATTGTGTTTGTTTTAAACAGCGTATGTCCGCTTGCTGCAGGAATCACAAAGGTCGGCGGAGTCGGAGTCAGAGTCTTGTTTGATTTTTGCGAGGAGGACATTCCAGGGGAGGAGTCTGTAAGTCTTAGCGGCACGGTTTCGTCGCTGAGGCTGGACGCTGTAGCTGCTATTGCCCTCAGGCTCTCCCGTGAAAAGACCCAGGAGCTTATAAGGACTAAGGGAATAACCTTAAACTACCTCACGGTTTTCGACCCGGGAGCCGCAGTCTCTCAGGGAGATGTCTTTTCGGTGAGGGGATACGGCAGGTTTAAGCTGTCCTTAGCAGGAGGACTGTCTAAGAAGGGCAGAATCTTTATTACTGTGGATAAATCGGTGTGATGTCCCCGTGATGTCATATAGTCTTGTTATGTCATATGAGCCGTGGCGGCTCGTCTTATTTTGCCGATATAAAGGAAGGAGCGTTTTTTATGAATCCAAGAGATGTGCTTAATAAAAGGTTTGAAAAGGGCTTTGGATATAAGCAGGAGGAGGTAGACTCCTATCTTAGGGAGGTCTCGGCGGCGCTTGCTGCCGCTCTAAAGGATAGGGATGAGCAGGAGGCAAAGATAATCAAGCTTGTCGACAAGATTAACGAGTACAGGAGCGACGAGTCTGCAATAGGAAATGCGCTCTTGGTTGCCCAGAAGCAGGCTTCAAGGATAATCGCCGAGGCTAAGGAGGAGGCTTCAAAGCTTGTTTCGGAGGCTCAGGCAAGGCGTGACGCCATGATAGCCGAGATAACCAGCGACTGCGAAACGATAAAACGCAGTCAGATTGAGAAGATTGCGGTTGCCGTATCGCAGGAGAGCGCTAAGCTTGAGGCGGTAAAAGCCCTCGCCGAGGATAAAATCAAGGAGCAGACCCAGAAGCTCTTAAAGCTAAAGGCTGAGGTCAGCGACTTCAAGGGAAGGCTCTTAGGGCTTTACGAGGAGCAGATTAAGCTGGCGGCACAGCTTCCCGATATAACCGACGAGGAGCTTAATGCGCTGGTAAGCCCCGAGGTCACCGTCCCCGAGACGGCTTCGGTGCCTCCTGAGGAGGAGGCTTTGGCTCCCGAGGAGGCTCCTAATCAGGAAGCCTCAAGGCATGAGGATATACCCTTTGAGCAGCCAAAGGCAAGGAGCGAGAGAAAGGATGCTGAAAATATGCCCTTTGGCTTCACAGAGAGCGGAGCTAAGCATATTGACAACCCCTTCGGCGAGCTTAAATTCGGTCAGAACAGAAACCGCAGCAAGAATCACAGATAGTTAGTCCCGCAGGGGATGCCGCTACCCGTCTGAGGGTACGGGCATTTTCCCTGTCTGAAGCTGCTTTGACAAGCAAAAAGTTTAATTAGAAGAAAGGCGTGTTCGTATTATGGATTACAACAAGACTCTGAACCTCCCGCAGACAGAGTATCCGATGAGGGGAAATCTCCCCACCAAGGAGCCGGATATTCTCAAGGAGTGGGAGGATGACGAGCTTTACAAAAAGATACTCAAAAAGAACGAGGGAAGACCCTCATATATTCTCCACGACGGTCCTCCGTATGCAAACGGGGACATCCATATAGGAACTGCGCTCAACAAGATTTTAAAGGATATAATCGTAAAGCATAAGAATATGTCGGGGTATCGCTCAAACTATGTCCCCGGCTGGGATACTCACGGTCTGCCGATAGAGCTAAAGGCGATGAAAACCATTGGCGTCGAGGGCGGAGCCATACCTCCTTTAGAGCTTAGAAAGCACTGCAGGGAGTTCGCTCTTAGCTTTGTCGAGAGCCAGAAGCAGCAGTTTAAGAGGCTGGGAGTCTTGGGCGATTTTGAGAATCCGTATCTTACCATGAAGCCGGAGTTTGAGGCAAGACAGGTAAGGGTATTCGGCGAGATGATAAAAAATGGGTATATCTACAAGGGCTTAAAGCCGGTATACTGGTGCCCCGAGTGCAAGACGGCGCTTGCAGAGGCTGAAATCGAGTATCAGGACGACCCCTGCCACTCGATATATGTAAAGTTCAGGGTCGTAAAGGACAACGGAATTCTTACATCCCTTGGGCTTGAGCTTGATAAGACCTTCTTCGTCATCTGGACGACTACCACCTGGACGCTTCCCGGAAACCTTGCAATATGCCTAGGTCCCGACTATGAGTATACAGTAGTTAAGGCGGGCGGAGAAAACTACATCATGGCAAGGGAGCTTGTAGAGCCTACTATGGAGGCAGCCGGCATAAAGGACTACGAGACGGTAGGCTCCTTCACCGGCAGGGAGCTTGAATACTGCGAGGCAGAGCACCCCTTCATGCAAAGAAACTCGCTTGTCATCATAGGAGACCATGTAACGCTTGACAGCGGTACGGGCTGCGTTCATACCGCTCCCGGCTACGGCGTAGACGACTTTGAGGTCTGCAAGAAGTATCCTGAGCTTGGAATAGTCGTCGGAGTTGACGGCAACGGAGTCCTCACCGAGCAGTCCGGCATATTTGCGGGACTCAGGACCGGCGAGGCTCACGAGGTTATCGCTAAGAATCTCGTGGAGTCCGGGGCGATGTTCGCCACAAACGAGATTACCCACCAGTATCCTCACTGCTGGAGATGTAAGTCCCCGATACTGTTCAGGGCGACAGAGCAGTGGTTCTGCTCGGTCAAGGATTTCAGGGAGGAGACCGTCAAGGCAATCGAGGAGGTTGAGTGGATTCCTGCCTGGGGAGAGGACAGAATCAAGGGCATGGTCCTTGACCGCTCCGACTGGTGTATTTCAAGGCAGAAGTCCTGGGGAGTCCCGATACCGATAGTATACTGCAAGGACTGCCATAAGCCGATTGCAACAGACGAAACTATAGACGCAATATCCAAGCTGTTTGCCAAGGAAGGCTCCGACGCCTGGTGGAAATACGACGCCAGCGAGATTATCCCCTCCGGCGTAAAATGCGAGTGCGGCTGCTCGGAGTTCATAAAGGAGACCGACATCATGGATGTCTGGTTCGACTCAGGAGTCACACACAGCGCCGTCCTCGACGAAAGAGACGACCTTTCCTCCCCGGCAGACCTGTATCTGGAGGGGGCAGACCAGTACAGAGGCTGGTTCCAGTCCTCGCTTTTGACCTCGGTTGTAATTAACGGCCGTGCGCCCTATAAGGCGGTATGCACCCACGGCTGGACGGTCGACGGCGACGGCAGGATTATGCACAAATCCCTCGGCAACGGCATCGAGCCCAAGGAGGTTTACGACAAGAACGGAGCGGATATTCTAAGGCTCTGGGTAGCCTCCAGCGACTATCACTCGGATATAAGAATCTCCAAGAATATCCTTGCACAGCTCTCCGAGGCGTACAAGAAAATAAGGAACACCGCAAGGTTCATCCTTGGAAACCTTTCAAATCAGAGCGGCTTCGACCCTGATAAGGACAGCGTCCCGCTTGAGAGCCTCGAGGGGCTTGACAGATGGGCGATGATGCGTCTTGACACCCTTATAGACAAGGTCGCCGAGGCCTACAGCAGCTTTGATTTCCATATTGTTTTCCACGCTATTCATAACTTCTGCGTTGTGGATATGTCGAACTTCTATCTGAATATAATCAAGGACAGGCTCTACTGCGAGAAGCCGGAAAGCCCTCAGAGGCGTGCCGCTCAGACGGTTATGTACAATATCCTCTCCTCGATAGCAAGGCTTGTCGCTCCGATTCTTTCCTTCACCGCCGACGAGATATGGTCGTATATGAGACATTCCTCCTCGGAAAACCCCGAAAGCGTATTCCTAAACGATATGCCGGCTAAGTCGGGACTTGTTTATGACGACGATTTCTTAGCAGCCTGGGAGCTTATCTACAGCCTCAGGGAGGACGCTAAGAAGGCTCTTGAGCTTAAGCGTGCCGAGAAGGTAATAGGTTCCTCGCTGGAGGCAGACCTTGTTGTACACGCCGGAAAGGAGCTTGAAAGGATTTTTGCCGTTAAGGATTATCTTCCCACGGTTTTCCTTGTTTCAAGAGTTGAGCTGGAGGAGTCCTCCGACGGCGAGTACACCGGCGAGATTACAGGCCTTGGCTTTACCGTAAGGAAGGCGTCCGGGCAGAAGTGCGAGCGCTGCTGGATTTATTCTGACAGCGTAGGCTCCTGCGCCGAGCATCCCACCCTTTGCGAGCGCTGTGCCGCCGCCGTTGAGGGGATTGAGGAGTAGAATGTGAACTTTCCCCGATGGCGGACTGTTATGCCCTTTGGGATTATCTGGAGGTAATAGGTCATGCTGGCGTTAGCCTGGGCGATAGTAATAGTTTTTGTAGGACTTGACCAGCTTATAAAGCAGCTAGTAATCTTAAATTTTGCGGAATCTCCCGGAGCGTTCAGGGAATACTACACTTTCTCAATCGGAGATTTTGATATTTTCAGCCTCACCCACATAAGAAACGACGGTGCGGCGTGGAGTATTCTTGGCGGGCAGACGGTGCTTTTAGTCAGCTTCACGGCGGTTGTGATGGTAGCAATCGCCGTATACATCACGGTTAGATGGAGAAAGCTCCCAAGACTCGAGCTTCTGTGCATGAGCCTGATATTAGCGGGGGGTCTTGGAAACCTCATCGACAGGGTCCGTATGCTGATAGACGACGGATTTACCGGCGTTGTAGACTACATCAAGCTGGAGTTTATCGACTTTCCTGTTTTCAACCTTGCGGACATTTTGGTTGTCGTCGGAGGAATAGGCTTCTGCGTCCTGTGCGTGATAGCCGAGATTAAGGCTTCAAAGAAAAAATCCGAAGAGGGAAAAAAGGCTGAGACGGGCGCTGCTGGGGACCCCTCCTGCGATGATAGCGGCCTAGAACAGGGTAAGGAAGATGCTTAATTACGAGCTTATTGCGGATGAGTCTGACTCAGGCGAGAGAATCGACAAGTGGCTTTCCTCTCAGACCGAGGTTGAGCTTTCCCGCTCCTACGCCGCAAGGCTGATTGAGTCGGGCTGCGTCAGCGTCGGGGGGAGTGCCGTCAGCAAGAGCTATAGACTGTCAGGGAGCGAGCTTGTCAGGCTGAGCATCCCCGACCCCGTGGATTCAAGCGTTCTCCCGGAGGATATCCCTCTTGATATAGTCTATGAGGACGACAGCCTGCTCGTCGTAAACAAGCCCCAGGGGATGGTTGTCCATCCCGCTCCCGGGAACTACTCGGGGACGCTTGTAAACGCCCTTTTGTTCAGGTATAGGGACGGTCTTTCCGGGATAAACGGAGTTATCCGTCCCGGAATAGTCCACAGAATTGATAAAAATACCAGCGGACTTCTGGTGGTTGCAAAGACGGACAAGGCACACGCCTTTCTCGCCGAGCAGATAAAGGCGCACAGCTTTACAAGGGAGTACGAGGCGATATGCATAGGAAGCCTTGAGCCTCCCTCGGGTAGGATAGACCTTCCTATTGGCAGGGACAAGAGGGACAGAAAGAGGATGTGCGTCACCTACTCAAACTCAAGGAACGCAGTTACGAACTATGAAACTATAGAGCGGCTCATAGGCGTCAGCCACATAAGGCTCCGCCTCGAGACGGGCAGGACCCATCAGATAAGGGTACACTGCTCCCACATGGGACATCCGATTCTAGGAGACGATGTCTATGGCAGACCGTATAAGGGCTGCGTCGGCCAGTGCCTTCACGCAATAAGGCTCGGCTTTATACATCCGGACACTGGGGAGTATTTGGAGCTTACAAGCAGGCTTCCCGGGTACTTTACCAAGCTTTTAACAGGATTTAGACAACATGGATTACAGTAAGCTGATTTTTGTCACAGATATGGACGGAACGCTTCTAACAAAGAACAAGGGCGTTTCAAAGAGAAACCTAGAGCTTATCAGGAGGTTTCAGTCCCAGGGAGGGCTGTTTGGGCTTGCCACCGGCAGGCCGGTTCACACCACCAGAAGATATCTTGATATCCTGACGCCAGACCTTCCCCTGATTTTATACAACGGCTGCATAGTGTATGACCATAAAACTAATAGTATAGTTCACGGTGACTATCTTCCCGACGCCGCAAGGGATATCCTAAAGGACATCTACTCCCGCTTTCCCGGGATAGCTCCCGAGATTTTCACCTTTGAGGCGCAGTATTATCTTAATCTCAACGAGGCGGAGCGCTGGCATCACGAGATAGTCAAGGTCAGCTATATCAAAAAAAGCTCCGGGGACGAGGTCCAAGAGCCGTGGTGCAAGCTTTTGTTTGCCGACGGCATCGAGGTAATAAACGAGCTTAGCCTTTATGTCAAGAGGTTTGAGGGCATGGGCGTGAGGTTTGTAAGGTCCTGTCCGTACTTTCTTGAGGTGCTTCCCGAGGGCGTTTCAAAGGGAAGCGCACTGAAAAGGATATTAGAAAGCCCTTATTATGAGGGAAGGGTCATCTCCTCAGCAGGAGATTATGACAATGATATTGAGATGCTAAAAGCATCTGATATAAGCTTTTGCCCATCGGATTCGCTCCAGTCTGTTAAGGACAGCGCAACATATGTCCTTGGCGGCACCTGTGAGGAGGACGCTGTGGCGGAGGCTATCGAGGCACTATCAAAATTATAACTTATGGAGGTACCATTATGGACGAATTGCTGAAAAAGCAGCTTATGAAAACTGCTTGCAAGGTAAGAATGGGCATTATCGAGGGCGTGTATAATGCAAAAAGCGGACATCCCGGCGGCTCTCTTTCTATAGCCGATGTCATGACCTATCTGTACTTTGCCAAAATGAATATCTACCCTGATAACCCAAAGTGTCCTGACAGGGACCGTTTTGTCCTCTCCAAGGGACATACCGCTCCCGCTCTATATTCCACTCTTGCCAACAGGGGATATTTCCCGCTCGAGGAGCTAAAGGGGCTTAGGCACATCGGCTCGATGCTTCAGGGACATCCCGACATGAAGCATATTCCCGGCGTTGACATGTCCTCCGGCTCTTTAGGACAGGGTATTTCCGCAGCCTGCGGTATGGCTCTTTCCGCCAAGCTCACCGGCGACACCTATAAGGTCTACGCCATTTTAGGCGACGGCGAGATTGAGGAGGGTCAGGTCTGGGAGGCTGCCATGTTTGCAGCTCACAACAAGCTGGACAATCTTGTGGCGATAGTCGATAATAACGGTCTCCAGATAGATGGCAAGATTTCCGATGTCTGCTCGCCTTATCCCATAACCGACAAGTTCGAGGCGTTCGGCTGGCATGTCATCACCATGGACGCTCACGATTTTGACAGCATTGAGGCCGCCTTCAACGAGGCTGAGAGCGTTGTCAACCAGCCGGTTGCGATAGTCATGACCTCGGTAAAGGGCAAGGGCGTTTCCTTCATGGAGAATCAGGTTTCCTGGCACGGCACCGCTCCCAATCAGGAGCAGTACGAAAAGGCCATGTCCGAGCTAAAAGCAAGCCTAGAAGAATTGGAGGGTTAATACAATGGCAGATATGATTAAAAAGGCTACAAGAGAGAGCTACGGCGAGGCTCTTGCCGAGCTTGGCGACAAGTACTGCAACCTATATGTCCTCGACGCCGACCTTGCTGCGGCTACAAAGACCGGCGTATTCAAGAAGAAGTTTCCCGACAGGCATATCGACTGCGGCATCGCAGAGGCTAACATGATGGGCGTTGCGGCTGGTCTTGCCGCCACCGGGAAGATTCCCTTTGCCTCCTCGTTTGCTATGTTCGCAGCCGGAAGGGCATTTGAGATAGTAAGAAACTCTATAGGCTATCCTCACCTCAATGTCAAGATTGGCGCAACACACGCAGGAATCTCTGTAGGAGAGGACGGCGCCACCCACCAGTGCAACGAGGATATCGCCCTTATGAGAACAATCCCCGGGATGACGATAATAAACCCTGCCGACGATGTCGAGGCAAGGGCGGCAATAGAGGCTGCCATTAACTTCGAGGGACCCGTTTACATGAGGTTCGGAAGGCTTGCCACTCCCGTCTTTAACGACAAGGAGAGCTATAAATTCGAGCTTGGCAAGGGAATACAGCTAAAGGACGGCTCCGATGTCACCATAATAGCAACAGGTCTTATGGTCTACGAGGCTCTTACGGCTGCCCAGGCTCTTGAGTCCGAGGGAATAAGCGCAAGAGTCATAAACATCCACACCATCAAGCCGATAGACGAGGAGATTATAATCAAGGCAGCTAAGGAGACCGGGCTTATCGTCACCGCAGAGGAGCACAGCGTAATAGGCGGTCTTGGCTCCGCTGTAAGCGATGTTGTCTGTGCCAGCTGCCCCGTCAGGGTGGTCAAGATAGGCGTAAACGATGTATTTGGCTATTCAGGACCGGCTGTCGCTCTTCTCAAGGAGTTCGGCCTATGTGCTGAGAATGTCGTAAAGACGGTAAAAGAGGCTGTTGCGGCCAAGTAAGAACGCCGTCTGACCTAAGGCTAAGGCGCAGGCTTTTTGGCATTATATTATTTTTATTGCTTTAGATTCACTTTCCGGCAGGAAAATCATATGATTTATCAGTGACAAATCGGATTTTCCTGCTCGGGAGGGTGTTTCGTGCGAAGAAAAGGACTAACAGGCGGCTTTTTCGGCCGCTCAAGATTTTTAATAGGCGCTTCAAGGGACCGGCTTCCTGTGATATTTTTATTATCCTTGCTTTTAGCAGCCGTAATCCTTTTAAACCGAACGCTTGGACCTGTTGTGATGTCGATGGCGAGGCAGTACGGCAGCCTTGCCGTTTCAAGGACGGTCAGCGAGGCTGTCAGCTCGGTGTTTGAGCTTGAGGCCTTGGAGTATTCCGAGCTTGTGAGCCTTAGCTATTCCGAAAGCGGGATGGTCACCTCCGCTCAATATAATACATCAAGGATAAACAGACTTCGCACAACGGTTTCGGAGGAGCTTATTAAGGCTCTTGAGGGTCTTAGAGCAAGCAAAATAAAGCTCCCTCTGGGGAGTATAACCGGGGAGCTGCTGTCAAGCGGCAAGGGTCCGGGAATAAGGCTGAGGATAGCTCAGGCTTCCTATCCAAAAATCGAGCTCTTCTCAAGCTTTGAGTCTGCCGGAATCAACATCGTGAAAAATGAGATAATACTGAGGATAACAATAGATTCGGTTTTGTATCTTCCCCCGGCTAAGGAGAGCTTCAGCCTCACTCAGGATTTTGTAATAGCGCAGACGATAATCGTCGGCAGCATACCCGAGGGCTACACCAGCATAGCGCTTTAGGCTGATGCCGGGATTTTCTTTTTTGAAAGGATGGGAAAATGGATAAGCGTCAGGCGCAGGATAGAATCAAGGAGCTTACCGGGCTTATAGAATATCACAACAACAGGTACTATGTTCTTGACAGCCCGGAGATAGAGGATTACGAGTACGACGCTCTTTACCGTGAGCTAAGGTCGCTGGAGGATGAGTTTCCCGAGCTTTCAGAGCCTGATTCTCCCACCAAAAGGGTCGGGGGAGAGGCTTTAAGTGGCTTTTCAAAGGTCAATCACACAGTTCAGATGGGGAGCCTCCAGGATGTTTTTTCCTTCGACCAGGTAAAGGAGTTTGTCGACAGGATAAAAGCCCAGCTCCCGGACGCCAGGTTCACCGTAGAGCCTAAGATAGACGGCCTTTCGGTTTCCCTGGAGTACGAAAACGGCAGGCTTGTAAGAGGCTCCACAAGGGGAGACGGCTTTGTCGGTGAGGATGTCACCGGCAATATAAAAACAATACGGTCGGTCCCTTTAAGGCTTTCATCCGAGCTTGAGCTTCTTGAGGTCAGGGGCGAGGTCTATATGCCGAAATCGGTCTTTTACGACCTATCAGCGCAGATGGAGCTGAGTATGGAGCAGCCCTTTAAGAATCCCAGAAACGCTGCGGCAGGCTCTTTAAGGCAAAAGGACCCCAAAATTACCGCAAAGAGGCGGCTTGACATATTCGTGTTCAATGTCCAAAGGATAAGAGGAAGGACAATCAAATCCCATAAGGAGTCGCTTGACCTTCTTTCCTCCCTCGGCTTAAAGGTAATACCTGAGTACACTCTTGTCAGCGAGTACAGCGAAATAGAGCCCATCATAAAAAGCATAGGGGAACGCAGGTTCAGCCTCCCGTATGATATCGACGGCGTTGTGATTAAGCTGGACAGCATTTCAATGAGGGAGACCGTGGGCTACACAACTAAGGTCCCCAGGTGGGCTGTGGCGTATAAATTTCCGCCGGAGGAAAAAAATACCCGGCTTTTAAATATTGAGGCAAATGTCGGCAGGACGGGAGTCATAACCCCCGTAGCCGTATTTGAGCCTGTCATACTTGCGGGGACGAGCGTTTCCAGGGCGTCGCTTCACAATCAGGACTTTATAGACGAGCGCTCAATCTGCATAGGGGACATTATCACCGTGAGAAAAGCGGGGGATATCATCCCGGAGGTTGTCGGAGTTGCAAAAAGGGGGGAGGATAATAGCCCTTCAAGCTACCGGCTCCCCAAAAGCTGCCCGGTGTGCGGCACTCCTGTCGTCCGTGAGGAGGGCGAGAGCGCAGTCCGCTGTCCGAATATAGACTGCCCGGCTCAGGTGCTAAGAGCCATTATATACTTCGCCTCCAAGTCCGCTATGGACATCGAGGGTCTGGGTCCCATGGTTGCAAAGGCTCTTTTTGACAGCGGACTTGTCAGGACCATACCCGACATATACAGGCTTACCAAGGATGACCTTATGGGTCTGGAGGGCTTTAAGGACAGATCGGCGTCCAAGCTGATAGAGGCTATTAACAGGTCGAGGTCCGCCCCTCTTGACAGGCTTGTCTGCGGTTTGGGGATAAAAAATGTCGGTCAGGCGTCCTGCAAGCTCCTTTGCGAGAGGTTTAAGACCCTTGACGGAATTATGAACGCCACCAAGGAGGAGATAGCCGGCATCGACGGCTTCGGGGAGCTGACGGCCAAGAGTGTAGTAGAAACGCTTAACGAGCCTCACATGAAAAGGCTGCTTTTGCTTCTTGTGGAGTCGGGAGTCAACACCGTGTACAGCTCGGGAAGGCTGTCAGACTCGCTTTCCGGCCTTAGCTTTGTCATAACCGGGACGCTTCCCAGCTATTCAAGGGAGGAGGCAAAGGCTCTTATTGAGTCCCACGGGGGGACGGTTAAGTCCTCGGTTTCTAAAAAGACAAGCTATCTTCTTGCCGGAGAGGACGGCGGCTCCAAGCTCACAAGGGCAGGGGAGCTGGGCGTCGGGATAATAGGCGAGAGTGAGCTTCTTAAAATGATAGAATCAGGAAAGGATGAATGATATGGGAAACAGCTTAGGCTCGGATATTGACATTATGCATATCGCAAAGCTCGCAAGGCTTAAAATCGACGAAGAGGAGCTTGAAAGATACAAGTCCGAGATGACAGATATTATCAAAATGGTCGAGGAGATGCCGGATATCGCCGAGAGCCTGGAGCTTGACGCCGATAACGCCATGGAGCTTAGAAAGGACAGTCTCGAGGAATGTGGGATTTCAAGAGACGAGATTCTCAAAAACGCTCCTAAGGTAGTCGCAGGCTGCGTGGTAGTCCCCAAAACCGTAGATTAAGAGGTGGTTAAAATGAAGCTTTTTGAATACAAGGCGTTCGAGCTGAGCGATATGCTTCGAGACGGTAAAATATCCTCGGCTGAGCTTACAAAGTCCGTTCTTGACAGAATCGACGAGGTTGAGCCTAAAATTGACGCCTATCTCACCCTTTGCGGGGAGTCCGCAATGGAGTCCGCAAAGCAGGTCGATAAAAAGAGGATGAGAGGGGAGGAGCTTTCAAGGCTTGCGGGAATCCCGATAGGAGTAAAGGACAATATCTCCACCAAGGGGATCAGAACGACCTGCGCCTCCAGAATGCTGGAGGGCTACATCCCGGTCTTTAACGCCACCGTAGTCGACAAGCTGATAAAAAGCGACGCTGTAATCACAGGAAAGCTCAATATGGACGAGTTCGCAATGGGCTCCTCCACCGAGACCTCCTACTTCAAGCCGACAAGAAATCCCTTTGATACAGACTGCGTTCCGGGCGGCTCGTCGGGAGGGTCTGCGGCTGCCGTTGCCTCCGGCGAGGCTGTTTTGGCTCTCGGCTCGGACACCGGCGGCTCGATAAGGCAGCCCGCCTCAATGTGCGGAGTTGTCGGCTTAAAGCCGACCTACGGCGCAGTTTCAAGATACGGGCTTGTCGCCTTTGCCTCCTCGCTCGACCAGATAGGTCCGTTTGGAAGGTGCGTAAAGGATGTCGCTCTTTTATACGACTGCATAAGCGGCTACGACAGGATGGACGCCACCTCGAAAAATACGCAAAGGGTCCCCTGCTTTGACAGTCTGACAGGCTCTGCAAGGGGTCTTAAAATAGGAATACCCGAGGAGTACTTCGCAGAGGGCGTTGAGGACTCGGTTAAGAATGCGGTTATGGACTCTGTAGCAAGGCTCAGGAGCGAGGGCGCTGAGGTGAGGAAAATCTCCCTTCCCTCGACGAAATACGCTCTTTCGGCTTACTATATCATCGCCTGCGCCGAGGCGTCCTCGAATCTTGCCAGATTTGACGGCGTTAAGTACGGCTACAGGTGCGAGTCCCCTAAGAGCCTTATTGATATGTACGAGAGGACAAGGAGCGAGGGCTTCGGCAGAGAGGTCAAAAGGAGGATAATCCTCGGCACCTTTGTTTTAAGCTCCGGCTACTTCGACGCCTACTACAAAAAGGCAAAGCTCCTTCAGGAGAGGATAAGGGCGGAGTTTGACAGCGCTCTCAGTGAGGTTGATGTCATCGTGACCCCGACCTCGCCGTTTGAGGCGTTCAAGCTGGGCGACAGGATATCCGACCCTCTAGCCATGTACTCCTCTGATATCTGCACCGTCACGGTAAACATAGCGGGACTTCCCGCCGTCAGCGTTCCCTGCGGCTACAGCGGCTCGGGACTGCCGTACGGTATGCAGATAATAGGCAGAAGATTCGACGAGGCAACCCTGCTCAATGCGGCGCTGTCGCATGAGTCCCTAATGGGCGGATTTGCCTCACCAAAGCTTTAATGGGAGGGTTGGATATGATTAACGGCTACGAGGTGGTGGTCGGACTTGAGGTCCACGCCGAGCTTAGCACAGCCACCAAGATATACTGCGGCTGCAAAAACTCCTTCGGTCTTGAGGTCAACACACAGGTTTGCCCTATATGCTTAGGTATGCCGGGAACGCTCCCTAAGCTCAACGAAAGGGTTGTAGATTATGCCATAAAGATGGGTCACGCCCTTAACTGCGGCATAAACAGAATCTGCAAGCAGGACAGGAAGAACTATTTTTACCCCGACCTTCCGAAGTCCTATCAGATTTCACAGGCAGACATTCCGCTCTGTCATGACGGCTATCTTGATATAATCCTTGAAAACGGCACCAAGAGGATAGGCATAGAGAGAATCCATATTGAGGAGGACGCCGGAAAGCTCCTTCATTCCGACAGGTTTGACGGCTCCTTGGTCGACTTCAACCGCTGCGGAGTCCCGCTTATAGAGATAGTTTCAAGACCTGACCTTAGAAGCTCAGAGGAGGCAAGGATCTATCTCGAGACGATAAGGTCGATTCTTAGGTATATAGACATCTCCGACTGCAAGATGCAGGAGGGCTCAATAAGATGCGATGTAAATGTCTCAGTCCATAAGCCGGGTGAGCCGTTTGGAACTCGCTGTGAGATGAAAAATATCAACAGCTTCTCGGCGGCGGTAAGGGGTATAGACTACGAGGCTAAAAGGCAGATTGCCCTAATCGAGTCGGGCGGCAGAGTCGTCCAGGAGACAAGACGGTGGGACGATGCAAAGGGCGAGAGCGTCTCTATGCGCCAGAAGGAGGACGCTCAGGACTACAGATACTTCCCCGAGCCTGACCTTTTGACGATAGTCGTCTCTGAGGACAGGGTAAAGGAGCTTAAGGACAGCCTTCCCGAGCTTCCCAATCACAAGATACTAAGATATATCAAGGACTGCGGACTCTCCCGCAAGGACGCCGAGGTCATCGTCGATGTCCCCGAGAAGGCGGAGCTTTTTGACGGCTGTCTTGAGCTTGGCTGTAAGGCTTCCAGACTGGCGGCAAACTGGATAATCGGCGACATATCAAGGCTTATGAACGAGGGCAGGCAGATATCTGAGCTTGGGATTACTCCAGAAAGGCTGAAAAAGCTTGTAGAGTACATTCAGGACGGCAGGATATCCAACGCCTCGGGAAAGATAGTCTTTGACGAGCTTGTAAGCTCCTCGGGAAGCCAAAACTCCCCTGACATAGACGCTATCATCGAGGAAAAATCGCTTTTGCAGGTCTCCGACCAGGCTGCTCTTGAGGAGCTTGCGGCAAGGGTGCTCGCCGAGAATGAAAAGTCTGTTTTTGACTACAAAAACGGCAAGACAAACGCTCTTGGATACCTTGTCGGGCAGTGCATGAAGGCGTCGGGAGGAAAGGCTAACCCCGGAGCGGTCAAGGAGATTGTTTTAAAGCGTCTTGGCGAGCTGTAATTTTAAAATATGCTTTATCTAGCCGGCATGGGTATATCCTGCCGGCTCTTTTTGCGTCCTTTTGTATAGCTTATAGAGATAAACACCATCCCGGCTATGCATAAAATGGGAATCCAGGCGTTTTTATGGACAGACAGGCTGCGGCTGAATACGCTGACCGAGGGTGCAAGACCCGCAAATAAAGGATATAGAAGCATTGATATAGCCGACGCCAGAAGCATAATAACCGGCCTTGAGGCTACAAACAGCCTGATGGGGAAGCTGCCAGAGGCAATTCCCGCTATTTGCATCCAGACGCAGAGTCCGCCCATTGCCAAAAGCGAGGTAACCTCCAAAACCGAGGGTATGCCGCTATAGCTTAGCTCACAGAGCCTTGAAATCTCCAAAATAGGCTCTATAAGCGGCAGGGACTCGATTCCGGGGAGAAGCCTTTTTAATATCCCGGTGAGCACCGAGAAGAATACAATCTGGGAGCATATTGCAAGCATTGCGTTTGCGGAGGAAAGCACCGAGGAGGTCATGACCTCGCTGAAGGACGCTTTTTTGCCGGAGCCGTCCCCTTTCCCGCCGTGGCTTTGAAAACGCCTTTTAAGAAAGAGAAAGAGTATAAAATTTGCCGCAGTAATGCTAAAATACGGGATTCCGCCCATCGCAGGATTTTTAAACACACAGCCTCCTATGACTCCGAAGCAAAAGGCCGGTCCGGGCGAAAAGCAGAAGGCAAGAGCGGCTTCGGCGTCCCTTTTGGAGAGCCTGCCGCCGTCAAGAAGCTCCTTTAAAAGTCTTGCGCCGATGGGATAGCCTCCGAGATTTCCTAAAATCATGGCCAATACCACAGCTGAGTCTGTTTTCAGCCCTCTTAAGGGAGGCTCAAGAGTCCCCAGCCTCTGCGCCGCCGTGGTTATAACGCAGGCTGCGAACAAAGATGGCATAATGTTATATACGCAGACTCTTACAGAGTCGATAACAGCCTCCTTAACGCTGTCAATGCAGTCTATCGAGACTGCAATTGCCGCAAGAGTAAGCGCCGCCCAGAGGTATTCTGACAGCGAGCCTATAAGCTTTTTTATTTTCAAGGACGCATCCCTCCCTAAATAGCCTGACCGATATTTTCATAATCCATTCTATGAGCATGTTTGCGGCAGTATAATTAACTGGACAAATATTTAAGAAGGGATAGGTAAAAAGCTGATGGACCTTAATAAGCTTGTCGGCAGGGGAGCGTCAAAAGCCGAGCCGTATGTCACCATCTGCGGAGACGGCTGGCTGCTCATAGAAAATATCAGTACGGTGTGCGAGTGCAACGAGATTATGATAAGAATAAAGTCGGGAGGACTCGAGATTATTGTCTGGGGAGAGGAAATGACGGTTGAAAACTATATAAATAACTCCTGCCAGATAAGGGGCAGGATAAAGTCGGTGGAGCTTTTTAGGAGGGAGGGCGCAAAATGACGGTGTATGACCTTCTTGGAATGCTGGAGCTGAGAATCGACAGCCTAGAGCCTGAAAGAGTGCTAAGAGAGATTACCTCCCTTAAAAAAATCCTATATATCAGGACTCAGGGCGAGTCGGTAATTTTAGGACTCCCTTTTGGAAAAAAGAATGCCGCACTTTCTATCTGCCAAGAAAACGGCTGGTCGGCTGAAATAACCAGGGAGAGAGGACTCCTAACTAAGCTAAGGGGGTATTTAAAAAGATACGGAATAGCCGCAGGAGCGCTGATTTCTGCAATTTTATGCCTGTATATGTCAAATATAGCAATGAAAATCAGGATAGTCGGAGCCCCGTCGCCGCAGGAGGAGGAGCAAATCAGACAGATACTTTCAAACAACGGACTTCACGCCGGAGCCTACATCCCAGGTCTTAATCTAATCAAGCTTGAGACCGAGCTTCTAAAGGCGTCCGGCTCGGTCGCCTGGGCTTCAATAGGCTCGACCGGGTCGGTGGTCAGCGTCAGCGTGAGCATGTCAGACGAAAAGGCTCAAACCAGGGAAAGGAGGATACCCTGCAACATAGTCTCCGACAAGGACGGTCAGATACTAAAGGCCAGCGTGCTGGTAGGCGAGCTTTCAGCGCTGATAGGAAGCCCGGTCAAAAAGGGTGAGCTTTTGGTCAGCGGGATAATAGAGAATCCGAACGGTCAGGCTTACTATGTCCACGCAATAGCGGACATCATAGCGGAATACACCGAGAGCGTCACCTTAGAGCAGCCGCTCTATGACAGCATAGATGCTGTAAAGGACCCGGTCTACAAAAGATATCTTAGCTTCTTTGAGTATAACATCCCGCTCCCGGGAGAAAGGATTGAGTCAGGCTCCTCGGCTATAGACTCCTACAGCCAGCCTATAAGGCTTTTCGGCATCCCCCTGCCGATAGGGATTATGACTGAGAAGTATGTCAGGGTGGAGAGCAGCAGCATAAGCTACTCTATTGAGGAGGCTGCGGAGGTTCTTGAGGACAAACTCTATAATTACGAGACAAATATGCTAAAGGACGCCGAGATTCTCGAAAAGAAAGAATCCTACGAGCTAAGGGGAGGAAGCCTTTACCTCACTGTAAGCTACAGGCTGAGGGGAAATATAGGGAGGGAAAGCCCCCTGTTTGTAAAAAGAAAGATAAGCGACAGCCTGCCAGAGTCCCAGTAAGTCTGATTTTGTGACGAATCCGGCTTTAAAATCCTCAAAGCGACCAAGAAAACCCATATAGGGTTATTGAATTGACCGAAGAAATCTGCTATAATTATATCCAAGGGACAAATTGAGCGTTTTATCGGGAAAGAGGAATGTAAAATGGCAGAAAAATCTCTGGTCGTTACAAATATGAACCATCTTGTCAATCTTTTCGGCAGCTATGACGAAAACCTTAGGCTCATACAGGATGAGCTTGGGGTGACGGTTATAACAAGAGGCTCTGACATAAAGATAACAGGCAGTCAGCAGGATGTCGACAGGGCGTACTCCTGCATAGAGTCGCTTCTTAGGATAGCTGAGAACGGGGACGATATCACCCTTCAGCAGGTCAGGTATATACTTTCGATGGCAGGCGAGGCAGCCGGCGAGGAGATAGCAGCCCTTTCGGACGGCGGGATATGCGTAACCTCCACAGGAAAGATAATAAAGCCAAAGACCCTTGGTCAGAAGCACTACATCGACATGATAGACAAAAATACGATAACCTTCGGAGTCGGTCCGGCTGGAACGGGAAAGACCTTCCTGGCGGTGTCGATGGCTGTAAAGGCGCTAAGGGCGCACGATATCACAAAAATCATTCTTACAAGACCGGCAGTCGAGGCGGGGGAGAAGCTGGGATTTCTTCCCGGAGACCTTCAGACCAAGGTTGACCCTTACCTTAGGCCGCTTTACGACGCTCTGTTTGAGATGCTTGGTGCGGAGTCCTTCTCGAAGCTGCAGGAGCGTGGGAGCATAGAGGTTGCGCCTCTTGCCTATATGAGGGGAAGAACGCTGGATGAGGCGTTTGTAATTCTTGACGAGGCTCAGAATACCTCCCCGGAGCAGATGAAGATGTTTCTAACAAGACTCGGCTTTAACTCCAAGATGGTAATAACGGGGGACATCACACAGATAGACCTCCCCGACCCCAGAAAATCGGGACTCATCGAGGCTGTAAAGGTCTTAAAGGGGATTAAGGACATCGGGATCAACTATTTCAGCGAGAAGGATGTCGTCAGGCACAGGCTGGTTCAGGACATCGTGAAGGCATACGAGGTGTATAACAGCGAAAGGATGAGAAAGCGCCATGAGAAGGCTTAAAATTTCCTTTTTGAATATGCAGAGCCTTCTTAGGCTTGATTTAAGGCTTAAAAGGCTTCTAAGGAGCTGCTGCAGGGCGGCTCTTGAGGAGGGCGGCTATAATGAAAGCTGTGAAATAAGCATATCCTTTGTCGGCAATGAAAAAATAAGGGAGATAAACCGTGATTTCAGGGGGATTGATTCCTGTACTGATGTTCTTTCCTTCCCGATGGCTGATAACCGTGAGTTCGAGCTTAATAAAGACACCGGCTGTTACTCCCTGGGAGATATAATTATCTCCACCGAAAGAGCCTTGGAGCAGGCAAAGGAGCTTGGCCACTCCCTTAAAAGGGAGGTTTCGTTCCTTGTAATACACTCAACGCTTCATCTGATTGGCTACGACCATCCCGACGAGGACGGCGAAATGACAAGCGCCATGAGAGCCTGCGAAAGAAGAGTAGTTTCAAGGCTGGGTCTTGATGAAGGCAAGGCATAACGCATGGGAGGTAAAAGCATGGCAGGAGCCGGGAAAAATGTTTTCGTCACGATTTTAGGGCGTCCCAATGTGGGAAAGTCCTCTCTTTTGAACGCCCTGGTGGGGGAGAAAATTGCGGCGGTCAGCTCAAAGCCGCAGACCACAAGGACAAAGATAACCGGCGTTCTGACCCGTGACGAGGTCCAGTATGTCTTTATAGACACACCGGGTATGCACCGCTCGAGGGACAGGCTGTCAGAGCATATGCTAAAGGCTATAGGAAGCTCGCTCGGCTCTGTCGACTGCGTTTTGCTGGTTGCGGACGCTCAAAAAAAGCCCAACGAGGCTGAAAGAGAGCTTATAAGGTCGTTAAGTCAGTCGGGAGCGCCGGCGCTTCTTATTATAAACAAAATCGACCTTCTTGAGAAAAAGGATATGATTCTGCCGGTGATAGCGGAGTATTCCTCGCTTTATCCCTTTGATGAGTGTATTCCCGTCAGCGCATTAAGCCTTGACGGGCTGGACCGGCTTTTGGAGATTATCTTGCGCTACTCCAAGGAGGGTCCTCACTATTTTCCCGACGATAAGTTTACCGACCAGCCTGAAAGAGTCTTAATCTCCGAGATGATAAGAGAAAAGCTGCTGGAGCTTCTTTCAAAGGAGGTCCCGCACGGTATAGCAGTCGGGATAGAGTCCCTCAGCGAGCGTGACAACCGTCAGGGCGAGGGGATAATGGACATAACCGCCGTCATCTACTGCGAGAAGGAGTCGCACAAGGGCATCGTGATAGGAAAGGGCGGAGCGATGCTCAAAAAGGTGGGTCAGCTCGCCAGGGAGGACATCGAGCGCTTCTTCATGATAAAGGTCAATC
This sequence comes from Ruminococcus sp. UBA1409, assembly GCA_002305045.1. Lineage (GTDB taxonomy): Bacteria > Bacillota > Clostridia > Oscillospirales > Ruminococcaceae > Faeciplasma > Faeciplasma avium. The sequence goes on along the minus strand of DBPX01000015.1, from coordinate 10,014 downwards.
TTCAGCTCTGGGTAAAGGTCAAGGAGGGCTGGCGAAACCGTGAGGGGCTAATAAAGAATTTCGGTCTTTCAAGCGACTGATTTTTCCACACATATTAGCCGCTCTGCGGCAAAAGCTAATAGCGGTGATTATATGGACGAGCTATGGCTTAGATTTTATAAAACAGGAAAGATAAAGGACTATCTGGAATATAAGAAAAAGCAGGACGGTAAGAGCTATGCTGACAATAAAGGGACTTGTGATAAGGGAGCGCCCTGCGGGTGAGAACGACAAGTGGCTCACCGTGCTGACGGCTGAGCAGGGAGTTCTGGAGGTAAGAGCAAGGGGCGTAAGGAAGCAGAATGCCAAAAACGCAGCGATATCCCAGCTTTATTCCTACGGCAGCCTTTGCCTTGAAAGGAGCAGGACGGGCGTCTACTTTCTAAACAGCAGTGAGCTTATAAGGAGCTTTTACTCTGTCCGATTGGATATATCAAGGCTGTCTCTTGCCCTTTATTTCAGCGAGCTGACAATTTATACCGGCACCGGGGAGCAGCAAAGCGCAGATGTTTTGAGGCTGTTTTTGAACACCCTGCACTATCTTGAGGTCAAGGAGCGAAGCCACAGGCTCCTAAAGCCCGTCTTTGAGCTAAGACTCATGAGTGAGATAGGCCTCGTCCCAAATCTTATAGGCTGCTGTAAATGCTATAAATATGAGGACGGCGACATGGTGTTTGACATGGCGGAGGGCAGGCTCTACTGCTCACGGTGCTGCTCAAAGCGTGATATGACAAGGTGTGCAATACTAGACGGCGTGCTGCTTCATGCGCTTAGATTTATCGCCCTGTCGGATATGGAGAGGATTTTTTCCTTCAGGATATCAAAAAAGCATCTTGAGGAGCTTTCCCTAATCACCGAAAGGTATGCTAATATCCAGCTTGGAAGGAGCTTTAAGACGCTGGAATTTTACAAGAGCACAGACTCCTATGAGGAAAAAACAGATTAAAGTATGGTAGAGGAATATGAGGGAAGAATATATAACACTTGAGCTACATAAAATTCTGGAGCTGCTGGCAGAGCGCTGCTCAAACGAGGCGTCAAAGAGGCTCGCCTTGAGCATTCAGCCCTCCAGCCAGCTTGACGAGGTCAGAGCCGAGGTCAATAAGGTCTTTGCGGCGTTTAATATGTCCGCAAGGTTCGGAAGCCCGGTCTTTATGAACCTGCCGGACGGCGCAGTAATAGCAAAAAGAGCCTTAAACGGCTCGGAGCTTAGCCTAAGGGAACTTTTGGATGTTTCAAGGCTTCTAAGCCAGACAGAGGCTCTTATGGCGTGGAGAAGGCAGTTTGAGGAGGATTTCGAGCTTGATTACCTCTTTGAACAGCTGTTTGACAACAGATGGCTAAGTCAGAAAATACTGGGCGCCGTTATATCCGAGGACGAGATTTCCGACAGTGCAAGCCCTGAGCTTTCAGCGATAAGAAGAAAGCTCGCCTTAGCCGGTCAGAGAATCAAGGAGACGCTTGACAGCATGATACGCTCCTCCTCGGCAAAAAGCTATCTTCAGGACAGCCTTGTCACCATAAGGGACGATAGGTATGTCCTTCCTGTCAAGTCGGAGCATAAAAACAGCGTCCCCGGACTTGTACACGACACCTCGGCAAGCGGTCAGACCTATTTTATCGAGCCTATGGCGGTTGTCGAGGCAAACAATGAGATAAGGATTCTAAAGGGCAAGGAGCAGGAGGAGATTCAAAGGATAATAAGGGAGCTGTCGCAGGACTGCGCAGGCTTTGCACAGCAGCTAATCTCTGACTATAACGCCTTTGTCAGGCTGAATCTTTACTTTGCCAAGGCAAATCTGGGAGCAGATATGTCGGCGTGTATGCCTACGATTTCCGACGACGGCGAGATTATCCTTAAAAAGGCAAGACATCCGCTCATTGATAAAAAAAGGGTGGTGCCGATTGATTTTTCGATAGGAAGCGATTATTCCGCTCTTATCATAACGGGACCCAATACGGGAGGAAAAACCGTAACTCTAAAGACGGTCGGACTTCTTACTCTTATGGTGATGTGCGGACTTCTCATCCCCGTGAGCGACGGCAGCAAGATAACCGTTTTTGAGGATGTCCTTGTAGATATAGGGGACAAGCAGTCGATAGAGGAGAGCCTTTCCACCTTCTCCTCGCACATGACGGCGATAGTCGATATACTTAAAAGAGTAGGACCAAGCTCCTTAGTTCTCATAGACGAGCTTGGCTCCGGCACCGACCCCGTGGAGGGCGCTGCGCTTGCCGTGGCTATAATTAAAAAGATTAAGGACGCCGGGGCGAGGCTTGTCACCACAACCCACTATCAGGAGCTAAAAATGTTTGCACTCGAGACTCCTGGAGTAGAAAACGCCTCCTGCGAGTTCGACCTAAGGACCCTTTTGCCGACATACAGGCTGATAATAGGCTCTCCGGGAAAGTCGAACGCCTTTGCGATTTCAAAAAAGCTCGGTCTGGGCGAGGATATAATAGAGCAGGCAAGGGCCTTGCTCGGAGAGGAATCCTCTCACTTTGAGGATGTCATAAAAAGGCTTGAGCAGGCAAGGCTGGAATATGAGGAGAATGCCCGTCTGGCAGAGCAGTATAAGCGCCGCTCCGAGGAGCTGAAGGCAGAGCTGGAGGAGGAAAAAAGCAGGCTTAGATTGGAAAGCCAGACCGAGCTTGACAGGACAAGGCGGCAGGCTAGGGAGATTATAGACAGGGTGAGCCTGCGCTCCCAGCAGCTAATGGACGAGCTTGTGGAGCTTAAAAAGCAAAGGGACAAGGAGGACTTCTCAAAGCTTGTAGAAAGCAGACGGCAGTCGTACCGCTCTGCGGTAAACAGCCTCTACGACGAGGCTGCGGGTCTCGGCAAGCTGACAGAGGAAAGCTATGTCCTGCCAAGACCCTTAAAAAAGGGCGACGATGTCTTAATCAGGGACTCAAACAAATCGGGAGTCCTTATATCCCTGCCGGACGGCTCTGGGAACTGCATTGTACAGCTCGGCATAATGAAAACCAAGGTGCATATATCAAAACTCAGGCTGGTGGAGAGCGGCAGCGCCTACAACGGCGGACAGCTTCCGAAAAGAAGAAGCGAGCCGTCCTCCTCCGGGATTGAATCCAGGGCGACAAGAAAGCCGGAGCTTGAGCTTGACATAAGGGGCTATACCGTTGACGAGGGCATCTATGAGCTTGATTCCTTTATCGACCGTGCGATAATGAGCGGCAACAGAGTTGTGACGATTATCCACGGAAAGGGTACGGGAGCCTTGAAAACCGCTGTAAGAAGCCATCTTAAAAAGCACCCGCAGGTCCTGTCCTCAAGAAAGGGAGTCTACGGCGAGGGCGAGGACGGCGTTACGATAGTTGAGCTGAGATAAAATAAGAATCCCATGATTTTTCATGGGATTCATTTTTATACATTCTATGCTTTTTAGAGCTTTTTGCAGTCTTATACCATCAGCTCGCAGACCAGATTGCTAAGCTCGGTAGGATTATCTATCTCCATTCCGCCTATAAGCCTTGCCTGGGCGTAAAGAATCTTTGAATAGCTTGCAAGCTTGTCCTTGTCCTTAAAGTAGAGCTTTTTAAGACTCTCGGCTATGGGGTGGGAGACATTAATCTCGAGTATGGTCTCCGCCTTTACGGGACGGTCGTTTTGAGGCATGGAGTTAAGCACCTTTTCCATCTCAAGCGAGATTCCGCCCTCTGAGGAGAGGCAGACCGGGTGGTCCTTTAGCGAGGAGCTAAACCTTACCGAGCTTACCTTGTCCCCAAGCGAGGTCTTGATATAATCAAGCATCTCCTTGTTGGAGTCGTTCTCGGTTTTAAGGCTTGCCTTTTCCTCCTCGCTGGATATGTCGAGCGACTGGTCGCTGACATTTGTGAAGGTCTTGCCGTCGTACTCCGAGAGAGTTTTTAGAGCGAACTCGTCAACATCGTCCTTGAGGTAGAGGACCTCGTAGCCCCTGTCTATAACAGCCTCAGCCTGAGGGAGCATTGCGGCGGCGTCTATGCTGGAGCCGCAGGCGTAGTAGATTGCCTTTTGGTCCTCCTTCATCCTGCCGACATACTCCTTAAGCGTTGTAAGCTTTTTGTCGTTGGAGGAATAGAACATCACAAGGTCCTTAAGGGTGTCCTTGTTGACGCCAAAATCGGCATAAAGACCGTATTTGAGCTGAAGCCCTAGGGCCTCAAAGAAGCCGGTGTACTTGTCCCTGTCGGACTCAAGCAGCTTTAAAAGCTCAGACTTGATTCTCTTTTCGACCGCTCTTTCAATGTTTGTGAGCTGCCTGTTGTGCTGGAGAGTCTCTCTTGAGATGTTAAGGGTCAGGCTGTCGGAGTCTATTATTCCGTGAACGAAGCCGAAATGGTCGGGAAGAAGCTCCGGGCACTTTTCCATTATCATGACGCCGTTTGAGTAGAGCGAAAGACCCTTCTCATACATTTTAGTGTAGTAGTCATACGGAGCATGAGAGGGTATGAACAAAAGAGACTCAAAGGGTGTTGTGCCGTCCACCGAGAAGTGTATCACCTTGACTGGAGGCTCATAGTCGAAGAACTTGTCCCTGTAGAACTTGTTGTACTCCTCTTGGCTGACCTCTGAGGAGGAACGCCTCCATATCGGCACCATGCTGTTAAGGGTGGTTGTAGCTTTAACGGTCTCGTACTCGTTTTCAGAGCCTTCCTTAGGTCTTGACTCCTCGACCTCCATCCTTATGGGGTATCTTATATAGTCGGAGTATTTTCTTATGAGCGACCTTATGCGGTAGTCGTCAAGAAACTCAGAGTAGCTCTCGTCGTCCTTGTCCTGCCTTATGTGAAGGGTAACGATAGTTCCTGCCTCGTCAAGCTCGCAGGGCTCCAGCTCGTAGCCGTCGACTCCCGAGGAGCTCCACTGCCACGCCTCTTTAGAGCCTGGGACTTTTGATTTTACGGTTATAGAGTCGGCGACCATGAAGGCGGAGTAGAAGCCAACTCCGAACTGACCTATTATCTCGGTCTTGTTCTTGGCGTCCGAGTCCTGCTTGAAATCATAGGAGCCGCTTTTAGCGATGGTGCCGAGGTTGTTTTCAAGCTCCTCCCTGCTCATTCCGCAGCCGTTGTCCCTGATTGAAAGAAGCCTGTTGTCAGCGTCCTTTTCGATTACAATCTGATACTCGCCATCTGACAGGGACATATCAGAATTGTCCAGCGACATATATTGGCGCTTATCTATGGCGTCGCTGGCGTTTGAAATAATCTCTCTTAGAAAAATCTCCTTGTTGGTGTAAACGGAGTTAATCATCATGTCAAGAAGCTTTTTTGACTCCGTCTTAAACTCAATCTTAGGCATATTTTTCCTCTCCTTTTTATTGTATTGTGAAATATTAATCACATCAACAGATAATTATACCCTTTAAATGCTATATATTTATGATAACTATGTGAAAATATTTTCATATTCCGAAAAACAGGGGCAGACCGCAGGGCCCGCCCTTTGAAGCTGTCAAAAAAAGCTATCGCTATCATAAATTAGCCGATACTGGTGGCTAATTATAAATAATCTGATACTGGTAGCTAATTTATAAAGTTTGTACGGATAGGCTCCTCCTTCTCGGGAAGCCCGTACTCCTTTTTGCCAAGAGCTATGGACTTTATTAGAAACGCCATGTTCTTTCCTAAAGTCCTCATCATCTGAAGCCCCTCGAGATCCTTTTTGGCGTCCTCGGCGCTGTTTCCGTGGATTCCGTTCCAGTACTGCCCGGAGGCTATCGGCATTCCGCTTATGGTGAAGAACTTGTTTAGCTCGTCGAAGCTCGCCGTGATGCCGCCCCTTCTTGCAGAGCAGACAGCCGCACCAACCTTCATCCTCTTGTCAAAGCGGGTGCTGTAAAACAGTCTTGTCAAAAATGCGGTGAGGGTAGGGTTTGCGGCGGCATAGTAAACCGGCGCACCGACTACCAGTCCGTCGCACTCCTCGAATTTGGGCGCTGCTTCGTTGACAATATCGTCGATGGCGCATTTCCCGGTCTTGTAGCAGCTTTTGCAGGCTACGCAGCTTCTTATCGCCAGCCTTCCTATCTGGATGACCTCGGTGTCTATGCCCTCCTGGTTCAAGGCGTTCTCGACCTCCTTGAGGGCTACTGACACGCTGCCGTCGGTATGCGGACTTCCGTTGACAATTAAAACCTTCATAAAAGCATCTCCTTTGATGCTCTGGCGGGATAAGCCCCGCAGAGCCTTTGATATATTATATAATATTTTCTTTGGGATATCAAGTATGAATGTCTAAAGACTACCTGTGTAGTCATACAGGTATCTTCCTCCCTCGTAAATCACTCCCACTCCCATCACGCCTTTTACCGCACTGCCACAGCATAGCTCTGAGGGGGAGCCTAGGACTGTAATCCTGCCGCCGCTCATCAGCGCCAGCCTGTCGGAGAAGCTAAACGCCATCGGAAGGTCGTGCATGACGGCGACAACCCCCTTTTCCGAGTCCGCCAGAGTGCGTAAAAGCCTCATAAGCTCAAGCTGGTGCCGGATGTCGAGATAGGTGGTCGGCTCGTCAAGGAGGATGTATCCTGTGTCCTGAGCCAGAGCCATGGCGATATATGCGCTCTGCCTCATCCCTCCTGACAGGGAGGATATCGGCATTTGGGCAAGCTCGCTGACGCCGGCAGTCTCCATGGCAGAAGCCGCCGCCTCACGGTCACGGCTTGTATACCTTCTTGGATATCCCGTGTGGGGGAATCTCCCGTGGAGTACAAGCTGGGATACCGTCATGTCAGGCACAGCTCGTCCCTGCGGAAGATAGGCTGCAAGCCTTGTGATGACCCTTACATTGAACACATCTGGATATCTTTTATCCCTCAGGCATTCAAGACCCTTGACTCTTTTTTCTCCTCTGGAGGAAGCTCGGTGCCCGAAAGCTCGACCTTTACACTGTTTACGGTGAGTCCTCCCTCGAGGGCAAGGGTATTTGTATATCCGTATGCTTTCAGACGGTTTTGCAGGAAGTAGCCTCTTTTTCCTCTCGCACAGACCAAAAGGAGCTTATCCTCCTTTCCAAGCCCCTCCACGGGACCTGTGACCTTTGCAAGGTCTAGCCAAAGAGCGCCGGGAATCGCCGGAGCGGGATTTACATCAATAACCCTGTAGCCCTTAGCGGCGCCCTTTAGGTACTCGGCGGGAGTCATGCTGTTATACACTCCGCTCAGCTTGTTTTCAAGTATGTAGCACGCCTGGACGAAGGGATGTATCGCTGTCGAAAACGGGGGAGCATAGGCAAAATCGAGGGTGTCAAAGTCGCTTAGCGAGGCTCCCATTGCGATTCCCGTGACGGCGATGTCGACCATCTTGTCTACGGCTCCAGAGCCTAAAACCTGTATTCCCAGGAGCTTTTTTGTCGCTCTGTCTGCGACAAGCTTTGTAATGAAGAAGGAGGAATCGGCGTAGTAGTGAGCCTTGTCGTCGGTGACGCAGGTCGCAGAAACGGCGTCATAGCCCTCGTTTGCAGCCTGCTCCTCGGTAAGACCCGTCCGCCCTGCGTTTAAGGAATCGCTGAGCTTTACAACTCCCGTTCCAAGACAGCCTCCGTACCTAGACGGCTCGCCGGTGATATTCTTTGCAAGAAGTCTGCCGGTGATGTTTGCGGTGGACCCCATTGCCGACCACTGAGCCTTTCCCGTCTGCCGGTTGAATACCTGTGCACAGTCTCCGACGGCGTAGACATCCTCTAGATTCGTCCTTTGGAAGCTGTCGGTAGCTACTGCGCCCTTCACAAGCTCGATTCCAGAGCCTGCCAGCCACTCGGTAGCGGGACGGATTCCTATCGCCAAGACTGCAAGGTCGGCATCGAAATCCAAAGCCGAGGTACTAACCTTAAGACCGCCCTCCTTGCCGTATATGCCCTTCAGGGCTGTGCCGGTGACCACTCTTACACCCTTAGTCTGAAGGTGACGGCGGATGTAATCAGAAACCTCAAAGTCAAAAAGATTTGGAAGAAGCTGCGACGCCATGTCCACAACGGCGACCTTTAGCCCCTTTGCCAAAAGATTTTCGGCTATCTCAAGACCTATGAAGCCTCCTCCCACGATGACTGCGGAGCGGCATTTTTTGCTGTCCACATACGCTCGTATGCCTATAGCGTCCTCCGGCGTGCGGACGGTGAAAACACCCTCCAGCCCGGTTCCCGGGAGGTCGGGGACAAACGGGTATGCGCCCGTCGCAATCACGAGCTTATCGTATGATACCTCCTCGCCGTTTGCAAACAGGACGGTTTTCTTTTCGGCGTCAAGACCCACAGCCTCCATGCCGGTCACAACCCTTACGCCGGTAAGCCCGGTGTACTTTGCCGGAGTGTTTACGATAAGCTCCTCCGGGGACTCTATCATCCCGCCGACATAGTAGGGAAGTCCGCACCCGGCATAGGAAATATCCTTCCCCTTGGTGTAGACTACGACCTCCTGACTGCGGTTCTGCCGCATAAGCTTGGCGGCGGTCTTAGTCCCGGCGGCGACTCCGCCAATGACAACTATTTTCATGCTATTCCTCCTTCTTTTTTATATTATCTACAGCAATAATACCCATCCTTTACTGCTTAACGCCATGAAAAGCCCTGAGAGCCGTACAGAGCATAAATGTCATGACGCTCGTGTCAAGAGCAAGAATGCTCAGAGCAAGAATGCTCAGAGCAACCATGCTCCGAACAATTATGTTCCGAACAATCATGCCCGGAGCAGGAGTGACCCTCGCCGTGACCCTTGGAGTGATGATCGCACCTAGCGTCCGGGTCGTAGCTAAGGCTCCCCTCAATATAGTCATTTACAGCCTTGTCCGCACTGCCAAAAACTCCTCCGAAAAGACGGATTCCCGCCTCCTCAAGAGCAAGCCTTGCGCCCTGACCGATTCCTCCGCAGATTAAAACATCGGCGCCAAGACCCTTAAGAAGCCCCGCAAGCGCACCGTGACCGCTCCCGTTAGTGTCTATTATCTCGCTGGAAATGATTTTGCCGTCCTCAACCTGATACAGCTTGAACTGCCTCGTGTGACCGAAATGCCCGAATACCTCTTCATTTTCATAAGTTACTGCAATCTTCATCTGAAACCTCTCCTTTGTAAATTTAAGTCTGATATTTAGTATGGGCAGGAATGCCTCGACTAACCTGATTTTTATATACTTAGGTGTAAAAGTATGCAAAAAAGCCTGCTTTTACTCCCCGTCAGCCTTCTGGAGCTTTATATAGCTTTCAGCGGGACCCATGTAGGACTCTTTAAGAGCAGTTCCGGCAGGGTACAAAGCTATCTTTTCAAGAAGTATGGCAGGACTCGCCGCATAGAATATTAGCTCGTTGAGACCCTTTTTGCAGGGCAGGGAATAGTCCGCAAATTTTACATGGTCGGTAGCCTCGGCGTTCGCCTGAGGACTTGTAAAGAACTGGCGCTCAGGCTCCCTGACGGTGTTGAGGCTGATAATCTCACCGCCGTTAATGGAGAAGCTGATGTACTGCTCCCTTTCAAACACCACGGGTGTAGTCGCCTCCAGCCAGAATCTTACACGGTATTCTCCCTCGTTTTGAGCAAGGAAGCTATACGACAGGTACGGCTTGTCTTTAACCTTGGTAAAGTCCTTGGTGACAGGATATGCCTTTACTGCGCTTCCCTCACGAGTGCAGGGTATAAGACTGCGGAAGCTTCCGTTCTCTGAGTCGTATTTTCCTTGATAGTGAACAGCCTTCATGCAGATATAGCCGTCGCTTTCGATAAAGGTGTTTACAGGGATATCGGTGCGGTTCTGGGCATTAACTTCGATATTCGCACAGGCGTTAAAGCCGACGCCACGCACCCTGAAGCTCCCTGTCTTTATCCCGGTAAAGCGCTCCTTGAGGATGTAAAGAATGATTCTCTTTGTCAGCTCAATTTCTCCCTTTGTTTCCGAGAAGGACAGCCAGTCGCAGTCGGTTTCGATTGAAAAGCCCATAGGCGAGACTCCGGCATCGGAAGTTGTTTATTAAACCTTTT
>DBPX01000001.1 GCA_002305045.1 Ruminococcus sp. UBA1409 | reverse complement strand
CGCATTGTGGGCAAAAAATACTTGATTGCCTGGGATAATGTGGAGCGTTGGCTTATGTGCTCGGATGGTTCCGATAACGGCCCCCTTACATCTGCTCCCGCTATTAGACAAATTAACATATAAATTAGCGGGGGGGGGTAAAAGCAAATGGGATTAAAACAAATAGCCCTCTCCTATGCTGACCTGCATTTTGCCGTCTTTCCTTTAAGCCCAAAAGATAAACGGCCTGCTATTGCAGAATGGAACAAGCACGCCACAACCAATAAAGTTGTAATTAAAAAGTGGTGGGATGAAAACCCCTTTTACAATATCGGCATTGCCACGGGGCTACCCTCTGGCGGCTTAATTGTTGTGGATCTTGATATAGACGATGAAAAAGGCAAAAATGGCATAGAACGGCTGAACAAATGGCAAAACGATTACGGGGTACACATTCCCTTTAATACAGCAACGGCCAGGACCGGCAGAGGCGGTGTACATATCTTTTATAGGGATGTTGATACCGTTTACCGCAATGCTGCGGATCTATTTAAGGATGGCAGCGGTGTTGATGTTCGTGCCAATGGCGGCTATATCGTGGCCCCTGGGAGCGTGCATCCAAATGGTACGCCCTATGAGTGGATCAATCACCCGCTTGTTTTTGGTGTAGCACAGACCGATGCAGTTGTAAAGGCGTTGCTATCACCCACAGACAAAAGCTCTGCGGATCCGTTCAAAAGCCCGGATGTTATCGGAGAGGGAGAACGAAACAGCGCACTATTTAAGTTAGCAAGCTCTATGGTAGCAAAAGGCTTGAGCCGTGAGGCTATCCTTGCCGCTGTAATTGCTGAAAATGATACAAAGTGTGTGCCTCCGCTGGATGCAAGCGAGGTTGAAACGATAGTAAATAGTGCCTGGCGATACCCTAACGGCACAAGCCCTTATAACAATGCTGTAAGTAAACCTAATACAGACAACCTCAGTACGGACCTGGTAACGCTGTCTGCTGCCGAGGAAAAGGATCCGGAGTGGCTTATTGATGGCTACATACCCCGCCGGGAAATAACAATTATAGCCGGTGATGGCGGCACGGGTAAATCATTCACCTGGTGTGCGTTAGCTGCCGCTGTTAGTACGGGGCATAAAAGTTTTCTGCAAAACAACCTTTTTGCAAATGCACCGGATAAGGCTCCGGAAAAAGTGCTTTTCTTTTCAAGCGAGGACTCTTACGAATATGTATTGAGGAGGCGCCTGCGTAAAAACGGTGCAAACCTCGATAATATAAAAACCCTTGATTGTGCGGATGATCGTTTTCACGCTGTTACCCTTAATAGCGATTACCTCGAAAAGCTGATTGCTGCACACCGCCCGGCTCTTTGCATTTTCGATCCTATACAGGCGTTTGTTGGTGGTGCAAATATGATAAGCCGTAGTGAAATGCGAGAATGTATGAAACGCCTGCACATCTATGGTGAAAAGTACGGCACAACATTTTTGCTTATTATGCACACAAACAAGATGCAAAGTGTTTGGGGCAGAAACAGGCTCTCCGACAGCTCGGATATATGGGATATTGCCCGTAGCGTTATGATCGCCGGCAAGGCAGACGAAAATGGCCTGCGGTACCTATCTCACGAAAAGTCAAACTATGGTCCACGAGGTAAAACGGTGCTTTTCAAAATTTTGGATGAAACCGTTACATTTCAAAATTACACGGATAAGCGGGATCGTGAGTTTGTGCTTGAGGCCTCAAAGATTACAAGAGAAACCCCGGCAACGGATGAGGCTGAAAACTTTATCATCAGTTACCTGGAGGAGCACGGCGGTAGCTGTGAGGTGAAGGATCTGGATAATACGGCTGCGGCGTGTGGAATAAAAAACAACGCTATAAAAACGGCAAAGCAACGGCTTAAAACCGCTGGCAAAATTAAAATTGAAAGCACCAGCCGAGGGCAAGGCAAGGGCTTTGCTTGGAGGGTTTTCCTACATCCGTGTTAAAACCCTCCAATAGTGGGATTTTTCTTTATATATCAAGCCTTTTTCACTATTAGAGGACACCCTCCAATAGTGAACAGTAAAAAGCCCACTTGTGGGCGGTTACCTCCAATGGTGAAAAGCCTTGTGTTATCGGAGTTTTTTTCACTATTGGAGGGTGAAAAACGGTGTTTAGAAAAGTTCCACCAATGGTGAAAATAAGTTATACTTTTCCGGATGAAATATACACAACCCGTTGGCGCCTTAATATGGCAAAGGGGTATTTGGAGTTAATAAAGAAAAAAGCCGAGGAGGCGGGGCTGCTTAACGATGCGGCAATGCAAGCCAAGATCCGGGAGGCAGAGGATGCCGCCGTGGTAGCAGCCTATAACTATAACCAGGCTCTCCAGAATGAACAAAGCAAAGAAAAGCGAGGTAAAGCAAAGTGATTTATACTTTCGATATTGAGGATGCAGAGCAATCCTATAATGAACAAAAATTTATTTGCGATGAGCTGAAAACGGCCATCCAATGCGTTGAGGAATACTGCGAAAACACCGAGGCCAAGGTGCACATAATCAATGAGCTTAACACTAACTTGGAGTATGCTATGGCTACCCTTGCCGCACGCAAGGTATCACTTGATGTCGCAGAGCAAGAGCGGAAAGCTGCGCAGCAGGCTCCTGCCACCAATGCTACTGGCACAGAGTAAATAAGCCAAAAACCATACAAAACCCTACATTTTTTCTCTATATATATATAGAGATAGCCGATTTTTACACGAGAGGAGTGATATTATGGCAATTATGACAGAACGGCGCAAGCGTTTTATTGTTGAGTACCTGGTGGATCTCAATGCCACGCAGGCGGCGATCCGTGCCGGGTACAGCCCTAAAACCGCACGATCCACGGGGTATGAGCTGCTTAACATACCGGAGATACGCAACGAAATTGATGAGCGCCTAAAAACTATCGAGGAGAGCCGCATCTGCGATGTGCAGGAGGTTATGGAGTTTCTTACTTCTGTTATGCGTGGTGAAATTACAGAGGAGGTCCTTGTTGTGCTGCGGGTAGGTGGCGGTAAAACCGAGGCAAGGATTATACCCAAAGGCCCCTCCATAAGCGGCAGGTTGAAAGCAGCTGAACACTTGGGCAAAGCTTACGGCTTATTTAGTGAAAAAGCCAGAGTACGCATTGATGGCTCCGTGCCTGTTGTTATATCCGGTGCAAGTGATCTTGAGGATTGTGAAAACCCTTTTGCTGGTTTAACCACCGAGCAGCTTATTAAATTGGCCGATATGGGCGATGATGAAAACGAGAAAAAGCGCCCAACACGCCTACCGCCGCCAAGATAAGCATAGTTAGTTTGCTATCACGATTATGCACGGATCCACATAAATACCACACAGGAGGTGCAGCCAAATGATACGCTGTGCGTTGAAATATGAAAACAGCCCAGAGGGGCGCAAAGAGGTTTTGGAGGCGATTGAGCACCTCCGGCCCATTCTCGGCAAAATCAGCCTTGCAGACGAAACCGAGGAAAATAATAAAAAATATTTACACGCCTATCTTAATCTATACCCCACAAAACGCTACAACGCTAAACCAAAGTAAACTATAATCAACCCACAATATTTAATAAACATATTGACAACAAACACAATATGTGGTATAATCTTATATAGAGTAAGTAACGAGTAGCATCACCGGTTGTGGTTACGCCACGCTAAACCGGGGGTAAGCTACGGTGTGGTGGTTTTTCTTTCCAGGGGTAAACACCGAAACCGGGAGCACGCAAAAGGATCCTTAACGGGACTTTTTGCGTGCTTTATTTTTTTGCATTGGAGGTGATATAAAAATGCGGAGATTAGTAAGCGCCGGAGGTGTATTTATTAGTGATAGCGAGGGCGTATGTGGGTATTTCGCAAACGCAAAGATGATTACAGCTGAAAGGAACTAAAAAGATGATAGCAAACCCTTATAACGAGCTTAATACCTCTCTGGCAAATATCGCATCTGCATTAACTGATAAGACGGATGCGGAAATTGAGAGGACCGTAAGAACGGAGGGCACAAACGGCGTAATACGCCTCATTTCCGAGAACATAAAGCCCTTTGTTACACGGGAAGAAGTACAAGAAATGTTTGACACAGCCGTCAACAAAATTATTAAAGAATTGAAAGGCGCAGACTAATGTCTATTTTTGAAAAGGTGCTTAATGCACACAACACGATCATTGCCCTGGAAACAGGGAAAAACACACAGATCCAGGATATTTTGGCCCGGCAGTACGCTACCCTCGGTGGCGTAAGGTACCCGGTGGATCCTGCACAAAAGTCTGCTGCCGCAAAGCAGGTACAGCTTAACTATGATGCGCTCATTGATACCAAAAAGAATGAGATCCGCATCGCTTTGGAAACTGCCGAAAAAGAGGCCAAGAGAGCTTACTACGATGCAATCCCTATGGGCTCCGAGTATGACTATACCAGCGAAATTGACCGCATCATACGAAACCACGAGGGCTCTACATTGCACCCAAGCGTGCGTGATAGCAATTTCTTTGCTACGGTCCGTGAACATACCGAGCTGGGTGATAAGTGGGCACCTATTTATGTGCTTGCTGGTCTTGAGATTTTCCCCGGTAACGCAGAATTGCTGGAGTGCTTGGATAAAGTTGCCCCCGCAGTAGCAAAAGCAAAGGCTGGAATTATGGAGGTTGAAACCGCAAAACGCCTTGCAGAGGTATTTGAGCTTGCATATTTTGGTGCAAGATCTGCCGGCTCCCCCATTGAAAGCATCCACATTAAAACCCGCCTTGCAGAGCTCGGCGCCAACCCTAATATTACCGTTGGTATCAATAATGCCGCAGTGTATGATGCCTTTGTACAGAGCCTTGTTGCTGATTTTGGCGTAAAGCTGGGCATTAAGAATATTGAGCCGCAGGTTGTGGGAGGAGTAATATATGGCAACAATTAAATCAAACCTTGCTGTTAGCGATGGTATGACGCCCGCCCTACGCCGCATCAATAAGGCTATGAGCTTAATGGTAACAAATTTTGAACGGGCACAAAGAACGGCCAACAGAGGTGTTGATACAAGCTGGTGTGCCGATGTAAGGCGTGAAATTGGTCTTGCAAACGCTGCACTTGATGATATTGAGCGCCAATATGAGCAATGTGCAAGGCAGCAGGAACGCTTTAACCGTACCATTGATGATGGAGCAACCAAGGCAGATAATTTGCTCGGAAAAATTAAAGGTATGGCCGGTGCGTACATAGGTATGCAAGGCATAAGCAATCTGGCGGGGTTATCCGATACCCAGGCCCAAACAACCGCACGCCTCAATTTGCTTGTTGAGGATGGAGGTAGCGTGGCCGAATTGGAAAAGAAAATAAGAGCATCGGCTAATCGTTCACGATCCGCATACCTTGATACCGCATCTGCTGTCGCTAAAATGGGCTTAAATGCAGGCAATGCGTTTAAGAGCAATGATGAGCTTATTGCTTTTACTGAGCTAATCAATAAGCAGTTTGTTATTGGCGGTGCAACGGCACAGGAGCAAAGTAATGCGATGGTGCAGCTTACACAGGCTATGGCCGCCGGCGCCTTGAGGGGTGAGGAATTAAATTCCATCCTTGATGGAGCTCCCGGAATTGCACGAGCCATTGAGCAGTATATGGGTGCCGCAGAAGGCTCTATCAAAACCCTGGCAGCAGATGGCCTTGTTACAGCCGAGGTGGTTAAAAATGCGATGTTTGCCACAGCAGAGGAAACAAACGCCAAATTTGAAAGTATGCCAATGACCTGGAGCCAGGTATGGACTACGGCGGGGAATATGGCTCTCATATTCTTTAACCCGTTGCTACAAGGTATAAATTGGCTTGCAAACAATTTGGCGATTATAGGCCCTATTGTTTTGGGTATCGGAGCCGCATTTGCGGTATTCCAAGTGGCCGCACATTGGACCAAGATCGCCTCTGTTGCAACCGCCGCATACCACGCCGTTGTAAATTTCTTATCAATCGGCCTCGGTATGCTGCGTGGCAGTACAGCTGCTGCCTCTGCAGCACAGTTTACTTATAATTCGGCCCTAATGGCCTGCCCTCTTACTTGGATCATCGGGCTTATTCTAATTATTATAGGCCTTTTCTATGGCATCATTGGCATAATTAACAAGGTAACGGACTCCAGCATTTCTGCCACGGGCATTATTGTTGGTGCACTTGCCTCTGCCGGCGCATTTATCTGGAATTTGATCTATGATTGCCTGGAGGTTGTGCTCACAGTAATTAACTATTTGATCAATCCGTTTATACAGATCGCAAACTTTATAGGCAATGTGTTTACCAACCCGATAAGCTCGATTATTTACCTATTCCAGGGTATGGCCGATAATGTACTTGCTGTATTGCAGAAAATTGCCTCCGCTATGGACTTTGTTTTTGGCTCCAATATGGCTGATACAGTCCAGGGATGGCGTGATGGCTTAAAGGGCAAAGCGGATGCACTTGTTGCAGAGTATGCACCCAATGAGAATTACCAAGCAATTATGGGTAGCTTAAACCTCTCGGCAGAGGGCCTGGGCCTTAAACGCATTGACTATGGCGATGCCTGGAATGCAGGCTATAACGCCGGCGAGGGTATTGAGAACACAATAGGTAACATGTTCAGTGTGGACAGCATAACCAAGGGCATTGACATCCCCACAGCAGAGCAATATGCAAATATTGGTGGTAGCTTGGAGGCTATTGCCGATGATACATCAAGCCTTGCAGGTAGCACCAATAAAACTACGGAGGAACTTGCATACCTGCGTGATATGGCAGAGCAAGAGGCTATTAACCGCTTTACTACCGCAGAGGTTAAGGTTGACCTTGGAGGCGTTACAAACAATGTAGCCGCAAACACCGATCTTGACGGTATGATGGCTTATATTGTTGAGGGCTTTGTTGATGCGTTGAGTACCGCAGCGGAGGGGGTGCACGACAACGGGTTATAAAAAGTTACCAAAACAGCTGGTAGTTGAGCATTTAGGCGCCAAACAATCTATTGCGAAAATTAACGAGGAATTTAAGATCGTACTTAATGCGGATCAAAAAAATTTTGACGATGCTTTTAACAGGCTCGTTAGGGTTTGCCGTATGAATTTTATAACCTTGGCGATTTATAGAAAGTTGTTCAAAAATTCGCAAGATGGCGATCCGGTGCACGCAATATGTGAAAATCTCATCAATGCAGAATGGGTACGCCGTAAGCAGGCTATGCGTTTTCGTATTGATGGCATCGCGCGTAAAATGCTTAAACTATAACGGCATAAAAAATGAGGGCATCGTGCTTTATCGGCACGGTGCCCTTAATTCTCTGTATGATATTTACACGCCAAACACTTTGCTTGCAGCTCTGCATCCCACTTTACGCCCTCCGGTAGCACCACAGGCTTTGCCTCACGGTCTGCAACGGCACAAATGGTGCAACAGGTGGATCCGTCGACCTGGGAGCCTACAACGGGGCACAGGACCGTTACACGCAGGTTCACAATATCAGCCTCGGTAATTTCTATAATGCCCTCGTAGCCCTCCACTTTAACATCAATGGCGGCAACCTCCGGATCGTTATCCGCAGGCTGCGTATAATTGGTGCACACGCCGCAAACGGGTTTGCCGGTACCTTTGGTATGTACCTCCACATTGTGCCCCACGGCGTTAAGCATTTCCTTTTGCAAGGTGGTCATTATACAATCTCACCCGTATCATTCATAGTAAAGGTAGCGGTGTATGTGCAGTTAAGTGCCTTGGCGATCTCTGCAAGCTCCTTTTCCGTGAAATTATCCCGGCTCATTTTATTAGATATGTTTTGCCTGGATTGGCCGAGAATTTCAGCAAGCTGCGACATCGTCATATTTCTACGGCTAAGTATGATCTTAACCTTTTCACCCATTGTAAGTGGCATTTTTAGCCCTCCTGTATATGCTTTTTGATACTATCATTATACACTAAAAAATGTACTCTGTCAATTATTCTTGGAAAAATAAATGAAAAAGTTTGCAAAACCTATTGACAAACGAAACGAATTAGTGTACAATGTTATCAAAGCAAAACAAAATAAACTTTTTAGGAGGCTGTTTGCTATGAAAATTGAGGAAACTTTTGACAAAATGCTTGGATACGACGGTTTTGAGGAGGAGCTTGGTTGTAATGCCGTTGATGCGGTCCGTGAGGCTTTCCGTGAACGCCTCGGCTGGCGTGATGGCGACAAAGAGGATGAGGCCCTTGTAGAGTACACCAACGAGGTGCACAAACACGCTTTTGCTGCCGGTGTGAGATTTAAGGATCCAGTTGATATGGGCGATGTATGGGCCGAGGCAAGTACCACCCTGGATGATGTGCGGGGGCAGCTTGCTTGTTGTATCGCTATCGCAGAGGCTCTGTATGAAAACCTTGAGGAGATCCATAACGGCAACACAAGCCTTGCGGCGGCTCTGCTTAACGATCTTAACCGCCTTGCAAAAGATACGGGGCTCAAGCACGATGCCTTATGCCTGGCGGCATCTTGGAAAAAGAATGAGGCAGAAAAAGATCAGCATAGCAGAGGCCACAAAGGAGGTAAAGGATGCACTTATAAAGCTCGGTTATGGTGTGTATGGGCATAATGTTGGCGTGCACCGGGTAATGGTTGATCTATTCAAGGTGTATTATGACGATCAATATTTTGGGGTGTGGGATGCCTCCCGCAAAACCTTTATTGATTGACAGTAAAAAGGCAGGTGGGTTATGAGCCCGCCTGCCTTTTGCTTTAACCTGCTGCAACCCGTATGGTGTAATAAATATTGCCCGTGTATGTGCCGTATGTATTGTTGATTGTAACATTAGGGGTAAAAGTTAGCTTACCATAGGCCTCTGGTACTGTGTCCTCCGACTTAAAACGCACAAGCCTGTTGTCCGAGGTTGCCGTAACATAATACGGGGTATAAAAATCTGCATTTGCGGAATTACTGACCGTATCAACATATATGCTACATTCAATGGCCGTGCTTACATCTGTGCCACCGTCTTTGAAAAGGTAAAACGCTCCATCAGTAAGTGTGCGCTCCACATCAATATACACAGTTAAAAAGCGGGTGGGAGAAATATGCACATAATCAGCTGTTATTTCAACCGTGGTGCTCTCACCAGTTAGGGTAATATCCGGCAAATTCACGAGATATGAACTTTCGATGTTGTAGGTAACGGCCATACTGCCGCTTGTTTCATTGGCGGCTGCAAAGGCCGGTACCGATAAGCCGAGGATCATTGTAAGGGTAAGCAAAAGGGCTATGATCTTTTTCATTTTTCTACCTCCAGCGTAAAATAGGCTTTGGTACCATTGGCCTGGGTACCATCCAGGGTGTAAAAATCGTATTGCAAAATAGCGTTTTCGTATGTACCTGCGGGCACGGTCCGTGTAAATTCTGCGGTGTATATCGCTTTACCAGGAGCGATAAGGGCAGACTTGTACACCTCAGTACCATCCGGCAGCATAATGGTTACAAGGAAATAACAGTTATTTTTCTCTGGGTTATAGAGCCATATATTTTGCTTGGTTTGATCAGCCTTTATGGTCATAACCTCAAAGCCCGGTACCGCTATATTGCCGATGCTGCCTTTTGTGCATCTGGCTCCCGTATATCCTCTGCATTGGGATCCTCGTATAAGCCGCCTCCTGGCCCCGTAGGCGTGCCGTTATTGCCACATTGCTGTAAGAGTATCACCATAAGCAAAGCAACGATAATGAGTATAAGAACGCCCACAAGGGCCTTATATCGCATTTTCAAGCACACCACCTCCTTATACTTGCACACAATTATTGTACACCCACGAGCCTGCCGCGCACAGGCAAAGTAGGTGGGTATTATTTTCTTTTCCACCGGCGTATGGTGGATCCCTCTGCCGGGCAGCTGCTTTGTGGGGAGCCTGCACCCTCGATTACCGCCGCCTCATATTGCTTAAATGGCACCAAGGACCGTGGGAGCTCGGTGTGGTGGGTTTTGCACTTGGGGCAATATAAACGCCGCACCAGGAGCCAATACACAGCGCCTGTGCTGTCAATAGCCTTACGCCTGCGGTTATCGTACCCAGACATTAAAAAGCCACAGGAGGGGCACAGCGGAGCCTCTGTGCTATGTACACGGTGTGCATCCTTGCGTGGATCGTATTCCAGGGTGTATTTATCCGTAAAAATCATAAAAGCCCTCCCGTTTTGAGCGAGAGGGCTTTATACTGTGCTACACCTCCGCTGGATAGGTGCACAGCAAAATTTTATTTTATTATACCATAAAACTGTAATTTAACCAAAGGGGCGCTTTCAAAAAAATAAGTCATTCACCCCAAATTCACCCCAAAAGCGGTTTTTAGCGGCTGTAAACACGCAAGATACGAAAATAACAAAATACCCGAAAAGCCTTTATTTATCAAGGTTTTTCGGGTATTAAAGTTTGGTTGCGGGGGAAGGACTTGAACCAACGACCTCCGGGTTATGAGCCCGACGAGCTACCAACTGCTCTACCCCGCGATATATCTGCACCAAGGAACCTCGCTCGGTGCTAGATTATGATAGCACATTTTTTTGATTCTGTCAAGTGCTTTTTTGAAATTTTCATTGATTACCTAAATTTTTCTAAAACAATGCAGCAGATAAAGCCATTGGGAGGGACAGCGTCTGATAGCTGACGCTCGCCTGTTTATTTTTTTATCGTAGACGGCTTTCTTGCGATAAGGAAAATAATAAGCGCAGACACCGCAAATCCCGCTATGATTCCTGGCAGGCTTCCACGGCCTATAGCCATGTTTCCAAGCTGGTAGATTATCAGCGAGACGCAGTAGGCGAAGCCACACTGATAGCAGATTGCGGCGAGGGTCCATTTGGGGCTGTTCATTTCACGGCGGATTGCTCCAATCGCTGCGACGCAGGGGGCGCACAGTAGGTTGAATATCAGGAAGCTGTACGCCGAGAGCTTTGTCATGCCCTCAAAATCTAGGACTCCGAATACTCCGACTATCTCCTCCTTGGCGATAATTCCCATCAGTGTGGCGACAGAAGCCTTTGCGCTTCCGAAGCCGAGCGGGACGAATATCACCGAGATTGCACTGCCTATAGTGCCTAGGATGCTTGTCTCAAGAGCCATGTCTATATCAAGACGCAGACTACCATTTACAAAGCCGACATGAGACAGCGTCCAGACGAAAATCGAGGCAAGAAGAATAATAGTACCCGCCTTTTTGATGAATGAGCTGCCTCTTTCCCACATCGAGTTCATGAGGTTTTTAAGAGTCGGCATATGATAGGCGGGAAGCTCCATGACAAAAGGGGACGGCTCGCTTATGAACGGCTTTGTCTTTTTGAGTATGATTCCCGAGATGACTATTGCCGCAACTCCTGCAAAATAGGCGGAGGGAGCGACCCACCATGCTCCGCCGAAGATTGCGGTGGAAACCATGGCGATGACCGGCAGCTTAGCTCCGCAGGGGATAAAGGTGGTGGTCATGATGGTCATTCTGCGGTCGCTGTCGTTTTCAATCGTCCGTGACGCCATAATACCCGGCACGCCGCAGCCTGTTCCTATTAGCATGGGAATAAAGGACTTGCCGGACAGCCCAAATTTTCTAAAGAGCTTATCCATTACAAAGGCTATCCTTGACATATATCCGCACGCCTCAAGAAAGGCCAGGAACAAAAACAGCACCAGCATCTGCGGAACAAAGCCTAAAACAGAGCCGACTCCGGCGATTATTCCGTCGACTATAAGGGACTTGAGCCAGTCGGCACAGCCGGCATTTTCCAGAAGCTCGGCAGCTAAAACGGGAACTCCGCTTACCCAGATTCCGTACTCCGATGGCGCCGGAGCAAGCTCAAGCCAAGGCTCCACAAGCCCTGCAATATCATACCCTGCCGCAAAAAGCGAGTCTTTGTAGGAGTCATAGCCCTCTATAAACGCCTGATAATCCTTTGCTAGGACCGCATCCTCGATGTCCCTTGCGCCGACCTCGTCTGATGCTCTTGCCGCACCGAGCACGGACATCAGCTCCTCGGTCCAGATATTCTCGGAGGCAAACTCCGAGGCGTTTTCATAGTATTCAGCCGAGCCTATTCCAAACAGGTGCCAGCCCTCGCCGAACACGCCGTCGTTAGCCCAGTCTGTTGCCCAGCCTCCCACGGTAGTGACCGAGATATAGTAGACCAAAAACATCATGACGGCAAAAATCGGCAGAGCCAAAAACCTGTTAGTTACAACCTTGTCGATTCTTTCAGAGGTGCTAAGACCGTTGTGCTTTCTTTTATAGCACCTTTTTATGACCTCCTCGATGTAGTTGTATCTTTGGTTGATGATTATGCTCTCGGAATCGTCTCCCAGCTCCGCCTCGGCAAGCTTGATGTCATCCTCTATGTGGATGACCACCTCGTTGGGTAGGTTCAAAAGCCTTCTTACCCGCTCGTCACGCTCAAAAAGCTTGACGGCATACCATCTCTGCCTGTCTAGGGGGACGCTGTTGTGTATAGTAGCCTCCTCGATGTGCGCAAGGGCATGCTCGACGACACCTGAAAATCTGTGAATAGGCAGGACAAGACCGCTTTTTGCAGCCTCAGAGGCGGCAAGAGCTGCCTCCAAAAGACCCTGCTCCCTGACGGCGGATATCGGCATTACCGGGCAGCCAAACTCCTTTGAGAGAATGTCGGTATCTATCCTGTCGCCGTTTTTCTCGACGACATCCATCATGTTTATCGCCATGACGACCGGAAGCCCTATCTCGACAAGCTGGGTGGTGAGATAGAGGTTTCTTTCTATATTGGTTCCGTCGATTATGTTTAAAATGGCGTCCGGCCTCTCGTCGACAAGATATCTCCTTGCCACGACCTCCTCCGGGGTGTATGGAGAAAGCGAGTATATTCCGGGAAGGTCGGTTATGATTATCTCATCATGGCCCTTAAGCCTTCCTTCCTTTTTCTCGACGGTAACACCCGGCCAGTTTCCCACAAACTGGTTAGAGCCTGTAAGAGCGTTGAAAACCGTTGTCTTTCCGCAGTTGGGATTTCCCGCCAAGGCTATTTTTATCTCCCTTTTGTCCATATCTGTCATCCCTTTATAAAATCATTATCATGCTAATTCTGCCCGACCTACGGCTTGGTCATAACAAGGCTCAGTCCTGCGACACCTCGATAAGCTCGGCGTCCGCCTTTCTCAGGGACAGCTCATAGCCCCTTACGGTAAGCTCAAGCGGGTCTCCCAAGGGGGCGACCTTTCTTATAGTGATTTTAACTCCCTTGGTTATTCCCATATCCATAATCCTGCGGCGGAGCGCACCCTCACCGTTTAGCTTCAGGACGGTTACGCTTTTTCCGATTTTAGCATCCTTCAGGGTCATATAAAAGCCTCCAGCCCGTTATTTGTTATGTGATTTTATTATATGCAAAGCCTTGATATTTTTAATATTCCGGCTCCGGCATGCCTAGTCTTATGAAGCCCGAATACCTTAATATAATTTTACTCTTTGCGCCTTGAAAGGTCAATAAAGCGATGTCAAATTTGTATATCTGCAAAATATGTAAATATGCGCTGAGGCGGCTTTTGTTAAAAAGCACAACTGTATAGTGCAGGTAATTTTTATCCTGTCTTGATAAAATGACGCCGACACACAATGTGCATCGGCGCAAGGCATTTTAATAAATTATCAGCTGTGTTTATACAACATAGTAGGTTGTTGGCTTGAACAAGAGCGTCAAAAAGTCGACTATCACGCCTATCATGAAAAGTCCGCCGGTGAATATGTAAAGGATACCCATTCCGATCTTGCCCTCGTAGAACTTATGCCCTCCGACAAACCCAAGGAATATGCATAACAAAAGTGCGATATACTTGTTCTTTGCCCTTGCCGGCACCATCGGACCGGCCGCCACCTGATTGTTGACATTGGTGTTTGTGTTGGCGTTGTTGTTATTGATGACGATGTTGGAGGGAGACGGAGCCGCCTGTCTTAGCTCCTCGACCTGTCTGCCGCAGGCGGTGCAGATTACGGCGTCCATGGGAATTTTCGCTCCGCAGAACTTGCAAAACTTAGTGGGAGCCATAGCCTGAGCCGGCTCGGAGGCTGGCTGACGGTTGTCGGTGACATTTTGAGCGGTATCCTGATTTGTCATAAAAACTTCCCCTTTACTCTTAAGCTTGTCGGCAGAATGAAAAAAGTCTCCTGCCATAATATTATAACAGGAGAGCTTTTATCTGTCAACACTATTTAAGAAAAATTAATAGCTGTTAATGTGCGCTTGCGACTACAGCATGGCGACAAGGATTACAAGAAGGCTTAGTATCATGTAAGCCACGGCTGCGAACGCAAGATATATTACAGAGGTTCCGCCTGCGGCTCTTATAGCCTCGTTTTTGGGGCTTGAGAGCATAGGGGAGTCCCCGGCAGCCAGCACCTGCCCCTTTTCCTTTATCTTTGTAATCTCTCTTTTAGCCTTGCGATAGTAAAGCCAGTTCGCAAATACTCCCGCCGCCAGTCTTAGGGCGTAGAATAGGAAGGATGAGATTAAATAGATGTTTTGAAAGAGCGGTGAGTCCAGAATGTAAGAGAGCGAGGGAAGATACCCCATCTCGATGAAGGTAAACAGCGTGGAGGGAATCGAGGTGAGTATGGTGCCGATAAGCATAAGAACGCCCTCGGGTATCATCTTTCTGTAGAAGAAATAGAGGTGCGGGAAGATGAATGCGCTGAAGTTAAAGGATACCCTGTTGCGCTTTGCAAATCTCATGAACTTGGGGATGAAGTATATCCAGTTGTTTCCGACATAGCTTGTGTACTCTCCGGCTGTGTTGCCGTCTAGGTCGGTCTCAAGGGTATATCTCTCGGAGCCAAAAAGCGGGATTCCGAAGTCTGTGAAAAACGGCTGCCCGGACTGCCTGCCGTTTTCGTTTTTCATCTGCTCGTAGAAGGAGCCGGACGCCTTCTCCATATTTATCGGAGCGCCGCACTTCGAGCAAAACGGAGCCTCGGCGCTGTTTTCCTGCCCGCAGACCCGGCAGACTGCGGTTTTATGAGCCTTGGCGCTATCCTCACAGGACTCCTGATTCTTTGTATCAATCGGAGTCCAACCCTCGCCCTGCTCATGAAGCGAGGTATTTATGCAGCCGCCCTCCTTCTTATAGCATTCTCTATGATAGGGGGAGCCGCACTGAGGACATACTACAATATCGTCCCCATCCTTGAAGGGAGAGCTGCAGGATACGCATGACTGTCCTTGATAATTTGGCATGATTGTCTCCTTAAAAAAGCTAAAATTTTAGTATCTGCTGACTACAGTATAGCACATATTTTTCATTTTGCAAATGAAAATCCAAAATTTCATTGTGTTTTCACCCAATTTGCATGATGAGCCGTCCATTTTTCCCAAACCCGAAAAATAGCCCCACACAGGTGAGCGCAAGACCACCGGCTTCGACAAATTTGCACATATGCACTGCTGTAAACTATCATAGGACTTTAATCAATGCATTATGCATATTACGCAAAGAAAGGATAAGTTAGGATGAAGGAAGTTAAAGGCGTTGGGAAAATAAAGAGTCTTTTTGAGCTTAGCTGGCTTGCAGGAAAGCTTGGCGTTTTTGCCATAGGATTTTTAGTCTCGCTGGGAGGACCGTTCGGACTTCGTGGAGCCTATCTTCCCGGGATGATGGCTAAGAGCGGCCTAGGCGGGGCTTTCATGCTCTTAGGAGGCGCTGTCAGCCTGATTATTGGAGGGCTGTCGCCGTATGAGGCTATATTTTTGTCGTCGGCGGCGGTAGTCGGACTTTTGAGGACTCTTTTTAAGGGCAAGGACGGAGCTGGGCTTACACTGCTAATCAGCCAGACGGCGGTACAGCTAAGCCTTATGATTCTTTATATCATAAGGGCGGAGTCCCCGGCGGACCAGGCTTTAAGGCTTATTCTGGGAGGAATTATAGCCTCCGGGCTTACATACAGGCTTGCAAGCATCAAAAAAGAGGGACTTGGCGGCATTTTTCAGCCTGCGCTCGACCTTGGGACGGTGTTTTATCTTCAGGTCCTTTTGTCCTCGCTGACAGAGCCGTTCTTTCCCGCTGGACTCGTTATTCTTTTGGCGGCGTCGGCATTTTTCCTTGGACATCTTCCCTTTAGTGAGTCCAACCAGCTTAGCCTTGTGCTGACCTGTGGATATCTTATAGGCAGCCTTTTTGTCAGCAGTCTTACGGCAATCGGAACCGTAACGGGGCTTGCCTTGACGCTTCTTTCGATGATTACGCATAGGATAAGGTCAAGGGCGGCTTTAAGAGCTCTTCTTGCCTCCTTAATGTATCTTTCGGTCAGCCTGCTTCTTTCGGGCGGGATAAGTCTTATCCAGGCATCGGCGGCGGTCGCAGCATTTTTGCTGGCGTTGATTTTAGAAAGGTACTCAGAAAAAATAATATGGCTTTTTGGAGGGGCGGACTCCCCAAAGCAGGACAAAAGACCTCTTCTGAGGGCGAGATTTATGTCAGGAGGGCTTGAGAGCTTCTGCCGGCTTCTTGACGAGCCGCAGCTAGACGAATCCGGCGCACCCTTAATCGAGGATATGGTCTACGCCTCCGTCTGCATAGACTGCGAGCATGAGAGCCGATGCTTCGAGAGGGGAGACAGGGCAGGCTCGGGAAAAAGGCTCTGCCCCAACTTCTCAAAGGTTGCAAGCTGTACCGGCAGACTGATGAGGCAGGATGTCTATCCCGGCACCGCAAGGGACTCGGCAAGAGAAAAGCGTGAGGCATTCCTCAGGGCAGTAGGCTCTCTCAGCGAGACTGCGGCGTCGCTGAAGCTTCCATTTCTTTTGGGAGGCTCCGAGCTTTCGGCGCTGGGTCTTGACTCCATCGAGGCATATTACAGTGACGGCGTATGCGAGCTTTACGCAAACAGCTGGGAGAGACTGCCCTATTCAAGGCTTGCGGGCGCTCTTTCAAGGAGGTTAGGAGAAAGACTTGAGCTAAGCCACAGGTCGGAGCTTTCAGGAGTCACAAGGCTTATCTTTTCAAAAAAGCCTGTGATAAGCGTATATGCCGGCTGTCACAAGATACCTAGGCTTCCCTACGAGGAATCGGGGGATATGACAATGGAGCTTAGAATCGGAGACTACCAGTATATTCTCCTTTCTGACGGTATGGGCTCCGGGAGCAGGGCGGCGGAGTGCTCCGGCTTTTTGCTTTGCGCTGTGAGGGAGCTTTTATCAGCCGGCTTTGAGCTTGAAACCGCTGTGAGGCTTTCCTCACAGAGTCTTAGCCTTAAAATGGGAGAGGAGATGATAGCCACCCTTGAAATTCTTAGAATCAGCCTCCAGGACTCGTCGGCCAAGCTGTTCAAATGGGGAGAGGCGCAGAGCTATCACATCCGTGAGGGAGGAAGAATAGCCGTTCATCCCGGAGCGGGAGCGCCCCTTGGAATACTCCCGGCCGAGGCTCCCGGGCATTATAGCCTTGAGCTAGCTCCCGGGGATGTTATAGTCCTGACATCAGACGGCGGAGGGGGACTTTCGGCTGAGGACATCCTTTCTTTTTACCTTGAATCGGGAGGAGCGATTCCCTCCGAGCTGGCATCAAAAATATGCAAAAGAGCAATTAAATTGCAGACTGAAAGCTCAAGAGACGATGTTACTTGCATAGTAATCGAAATTTCCGGGATATGATATAGACATTATGCACAAAAATATATGTTGTAAAATGTAGACTTATAAAAACTTTGACAAAAAATATTGCAAATATTTCTATAATGATATATAATAATTGGTGTAAATATGAGGCGGTATGCCCGGCGTTGCCGACAAGCGGCATTTCGGGCAATGACATTCCAAGGAAGTGATGAAATGCAGCGTGAGGATTCGCTGAAAAGCAGGATTGACAGCTTTTTGCTGGGCACCAACTATGACAGCGGTGAGCTGCTCGGCGCTCATAAGGACGGTGACGGCTCCTATGTATTTAGGGTCTGGGCGCCAAGAGCGAGAGCTGTTTCCGTCGTGGGGGACTTTAACGGCTGGGACCATGAAAAAAATCCCTGCGAAAAGCTCTACGGCGGGATATGGGAGTGCCGGGTAGAAGGCGTCGGCCAGTATTCCACATATAAATACTACATCGAGGGAAAAGACGGCTCGATAAGAATGAAGGCGGACCCCTACGGCGTTCATATGGAGACCAAGCCCTCGACCGGGACGAAGGTTTTTGACATTTCGGAGTACGAATGGCAGGACGGCGAGTGGATATCGGGAAGGAGCACAAGACCTCTTTATGACGGTCCTATGAATATTTACGAGGTCAACCTCGGCTCCTGGAAGCAGTATCCTGACGGCAACTTTTTCAGCTACGAAAAGGTGGCTACGGAGCTTATCCCCTACATGAAGGATATGGGCTACACTCATGTTGAGTTCATGCCGCTCACCGAGTATCCCTTTGACGGCTCATGGGGCTATCAGGTAATAGGGTACTTCGCCCCGACCTCACGGTTCGGGACTCCAATAGACCTTATGAAGATGATAGACGCCTTCCATCAGGCGGGAATCGGAGTTATTCTTGACTGGGTGCCCGCCCACTTCCCGAAGGACGCCGCAGGTCTGTATGAGTTTGACGGTTCGCCCTGCTACGAGTACAGCGACCCCCTCAAGATGGAGCACAAGAGCTGGGGGACGAGGGTGTTTGACTTCGGCAGGCCGGAGGTCAGGTCGTTTTTGATATCCAGCGCTATTCACTGGCTTAAAAACTTCCATGCCGACGGATTAAGGGTGGACGCCGTCGCCTCGATGCTGTATCTTGACTATGACAGGCAGGGGGGCGAGTGGAGACCCAACAAAAACGGAGGGCATGAAAATCTCGAGGCTATCGAGTTCCTGCAGCTTCTTAACAAGGCGGTTTTCGCAGAGATTCCTAATGCGATAATGATAGCGGAGGAGTCCACGGCGTGGCCAAGCGTTACAAAGCCGGTGGACATCGGAGGACTTGGCTTTAACTTCAAGTGGAACATGGGCTGGNNACCTTCTCCTTCTTCTACGCATTTTCGGAGAATTTTATCCTCCCGATATCGCACGACGAGGTCGTTCACGGAAAAGGCTCGCTTGTCAACAAGATGCCGGGAGACACCGAGATGAAGCTCGCTCAGGACAGGGTATTTCTTAGCTACATGATGGCTCACCCCGGCAAGAAGATGCTGTTTATGGGCTCGGAGTTCGCTCAGTTCAGGGAGTGGGACTATGAGTCCGGGCTTGAGTGGTTCATGGTGGACAGATTCGAGGCTCACCGTGACTTCAAGGATTTTGTGAAAAATCTAAACCGTTTCTATCTTGAAAATCCGCCGATGTGGAGCGTGGATTACTCCTGGGAGGGCTTTAGCTGGATATCAGCCGACGATAATACGCAGAGCATTATTGTCTTTAGAAGAATCGACAAGGAGGGCAACGAGATTATCGTAGTTTGCAACTTTGTCCCCGTCGAGAGGACGGATTATCGCTTCGGAGTGCCCTACTGGGGAAGATATACCGAGGTGTTTAACTCCTCCTCTAAGGACGGCTCGCCGTATAAAAACAAGCCTGTTATGAGCGAGGATGAGCCAATGCACGGCTACGAGCAGTCGATAGCGATAACAATTCCCGCCTTCAGCGTCATGTATTTCAAGCTGGAGAAGCTTAATAAGCCAAAGAAGAAAATAATACCTACGGATACAAAAAAACAAAACGGAAAGGAAGAGAAAGATGTATAACAAAAAAGAATGTGTTGCTATGCTTTTGGCTGGCGGACAGGGCTCAAGGCTGTACGCTCTAACCAAAAATGTTGCTAAGCCCGCAGTGCCTTACGGAGGGAAGTACAGAATTATCGACTTTCCGCTCTCAAACTGCGTAAACTCCGGCATAGATACCGTCGGAGTGCTGACGCAGTACCAGCCGCTTGTCCTAAACGACTATATCGGCAACGGTCAGGCATGGAATCTTGACAGAATCCACGGAGGTGTTCATATCCTGCCTCCGTACCAGTCCAGCTCTGGAGCGCAGTGGTACGAGGGCACGGCGAACGCAATATATCAGAATCTGTCCTTTATCGACAGGTACGATCCTGAGTATGTCGTTATCCTCTCCGGCGACCATATCTACAAGATGGACTATTCCGATATGCTCAGCTATCACAAGAAGAAAAACGCCGCCTGCACCATAGCGGTGCTTAATGTCGAGTACGAGGAGGCTTCAAGATTCGGAATAATGTCGACAGACGAGACGGGAGCGATAACTAAGTTTGTCGAGAAGCCCAAGGAGCCGGAGTCGACTCTTGCCTCGATGGGAATATACATCTTCTCCTATCCCGCACTTAAAAAGTATCTGATTGAGAACGAGGAGGATACCTCCGCCACCAAGGACTTCGGCAAGAACATCATTCCTGCGATGCTTGCAGCCAAGGAGAGAATGTATGCCTACAGCTTCGAGGGATATTGGAAGGATGTAGGAACGATAGACAGCCTCTGGGAGGCAAATATGGACCTTCTCAGCCCGTCTGTCACCCTTGACCTTTACGACCCGGCGTGGAAAATCTATTCGAACAACGACTCAAGGGCGCCCCAGCTTATAGGAAGCGACGCCAAGGTTCAGAACTCGATGATTACGACCGGCTGCGTAATCGACGGCTTTGTAGACTTCTCCGTTATATCCGGCGGAGTCACCATAGAGGAGGGCGCAGTAGTCGCCGATTCCATACTCATGCCGGGAGCCACGGTAAGAAAGGGTGCTGTCGTCGAGTATTCAATAGTCGGCGAGAACAGCGTGATAGAGGCTGGAGCGCATATAGGAGCAAGACCCGAGTCCTATGAGAGCAAGTCAGACTGGGGAGTTGCGGTCGTCGGTCACGATGTCACAATAGGTCAGGGCGCAGTTGTGGCTCCCAAGCAGATAATCGACCACGACATATAGATTTAACGGATGGAGGCTGAAAAAATGAGCTATAATATGACAAATGTTCTTGGCATACTCTTTGCCAACTCGCACGACGAGACACTACCAGAGCTTTCCTCTAACAGGACGATGGGCTCGGTTCCGTTCGGGGGACGCTTCCGCCTTATTGATTTCCTGCTTTCCTCGATGGTAAACTCGGGGATGTCGACGGTCGGCGTGATTACTAAATCAAACTACCAGTCCCTTTTGGACCATGTCGGCTCCGGCAGACAGTGGGACCTTGCAAGGTCTGACGGAGGACTGACCATCCTTCCGCCCTACGGAAGCACCGGCAACGGTCAGTACAACGGCAAGCTAGACGCTCTTATGAACGCAATGGGCTACATAGTAAAGACTCCCTGCGAGTATGTAATAATGAGCGACTGTAATGTAATCTACAGCGCAGACCTTTCAAAGCAGGTTGAGGCTCATATAGCGAGCGGAGCGGACATCACCTGTGTCACCGTTACCGGGGATTATACCCAGTCCGAAACCGCAGACGCTATTACCTTCGAGGCTGACGATTCGGGAAGGGTGCTCTCTACCGTCATCAACCCCACCCGCTCGGGACACTATACGATGAGCCTTAACACCTATATTGTCAAAAAGCAGCTTCTTGTCGACCTTGTAAACGACCTCGTTCCAAGAGGCAAATGCAACTTCGACAGGGATATCCTTCAGGCGATGACCCAGAAGCTCAACATTAGAACCTACGAGTATACCGGCTATTACAGCAAGATTTCCGGGCTTGACAGTTACTACAAGGCAAATATGGAGCTTTTAAAGAGCGAGAATCTTGAGAAGATTATATTAAAGAAAAGACCTGTTTACACCAAGGTAAGAGACGACGCTCCCTCCAAGTACGGACTTAACAGCTCTGTAACAAACTCCCTGGTGGCTGACGGCTGTGTGATAGAGGGCGTTGTCGAGAATTCGATTTTATTCAGGGGAGTCAAGGTTTCCAAGGGCGCAGTTGTCCGTGGATGCATACTCATGCAGGACACCGAGATAGGCAGGGCGACCGAGGTCTCCAACATCATCACCGACAAGAATGTCAAGATAGGGGACGAGCTTTGCATCTCCTCCGCAGAGGGCAGCCCGCTTTACATAGCCAAAAAGAGGGTTCTTTGACATCTTTACAACTGCTAGAAAGGATATGATGCAATGAAAATACTGTATGCTGCAAGTGAAGCGCTTCCGTATATTGCCTCTGGAGGACTTGCCGATGTCGCAGGCTCACTGCCAAGAGCGCTCAACGAGGCGGGTCACGACTGCCGGGTTGTCATGCCGCTGTACTCCGGGATAAAGTGGGAGCTTAGGGAGAGCCTTGAGTATATGACAAACTTCTTCGTCCCTGTGGCGTGGAGAAATCAGTACTGCGGAGTATTCAAGGGAGTCAGAAACGGCGTAACCTACTATCTTCTTGACAATGAGTATTATTTCAAGAGGAACGGAATCTACGGTCACTATGACGACGCCGAGAGGTTTACCTTCTTCTCAAGGGCGATTTTAGAAATGCTCAAGCATATCGACTTCAAGCCGGACATTCTTAACTGCAACGACTGGCAGACTGCGCTCGTCCCGGTATATTACAGCATATTCTACAGGGGAGTACCCGAGCTGAGCGGAATCAAGACTGTTTTCACCATCCACAATATCCAGTATCAGGGCAAATACGGCATGGAGCTGTGCTCTGAGATACTCGGACTTCCGAATTACAGCTATAACATAGTGGAGTATGAGGGCTGCGTTAACTTCATGAAGGGCGCATTCGAGACAGCGGATAAGATAACCACCGTCTCGCCGACCTATGCCTCGGAAATACTTAATCCGTACTTCTCCCACGGGCTTGACCCTATTCTGTGGAGCAAGCAGTATAAGCTGACCGGCTTCCTAAACGGTATAGACCTCGATGTCTACAATCCTGCCACCGACCCTGCCCTCCCGGAGAATTTCAGCGCAGAGTCCCCGGACGGCAAGGCTGTGTGCAAGACCGCTCTGCTTGAGGAGATGGGACTGCCGGACGGTCAGGAGCCTGTAATGGGAATAGTCACAAGGCTTGTCTCTCACAAGGGCGTCGACCTTATTCGCAGAGTCTTTAACGAGATGGTCGGGCTTGGGTATAAGTTTGTGATTTTAGGCTCCGGCGAGAGGCAGTATGAGGACTTCTTTAGGGAGATGGCATGGAAATATCCAGACAGAGTTTCCGTAAGAATAGGCTTTATCCCTGACCTTGCACACAGGATATACGCCGGCGCAGATATGTTCCTGATGCCCTCGCAGAGCGAGCCGTGCGGTCTTGCCCAGATGGTATCTCTAAGATACGGCACCATCCCGATTGTAAGGGAGACCGGCGGACTCAAGGACAGCATAATCGACTGCGGCGGAGGGGACGGCAACGGCTTCACCTTCAAGACCTATAACGCCCACGATATGCTGGACGCTACGGTAAGGGCGAGAGCGCTTTACGACAACAAGGAGGCTTGGGCCGGGCTTGTCGACCATGCCTTCAAGGAGGACTTTAGCTGGGCTCGCTCGGCGGAGCTGTACCTGGGTCTATACAGGGAGCTTTGCGGCGAATAAGCATTTAAAAAATAATCTGCCGGAGAGGCTAAATCCCGGCAGATTGATTATTGACCATTCAGGAGGTATAATATGGTAATTCATTCTATCGAGGAGCCACTTTTCAGGGAATACGGCAGGATAATCGAGGGCTATGAGCTGAGCGAGCTTTTAAAAACGCTTGAAAGTGTGACTCCGCTTCCCGAGGAGGTTGTCTATGTTCCCGAGCAGCCGGAGCTTATGGAGCTTCCGATAGCCGACGAGATTTCTAACAGGTACTTTGGCGGCATGCCGGTTCAGCTGGGCTGGTGCAACGGTCATAACACAAAGCTCAACTGCCTTGAGTACCATAGGGACAGCGAGCTAAACCTCGGCACAAGGGACTTTATACTCCTTCTTGGCAAGGAGTGTGAGATAGACGGCGACTGGATTTTTGACACTAAGAACACCGTCGCCTTCAAGGTCCCGGCGGGAGTGTTCGTAGAGGTATACGCCACTACGCTTCACTATGCTCCCTGCTCTGCCAAAAAGGGAGAGGGCTTTAAGGTGCTTGTAGTCCTGCCAAAGGGCACCAACACTGAGAAGCCGGAGTTCACCCCCAAAAACCATGAGGACACCCTGCTCACCGCAAGAAATAAGTGGCTCTTGGCTCATCCCGAGTCCAGCGAGGCTAAGGGCGGCGCCGTAGTCGGATTAAAGGGTGAGAATATCGACATAGAAAAGGACATCTAACGGTTTGTCTTGATAATAAGCATATACAGCCGGTGCTTTTGCCCGGCTGTTTTTAATACCGAATAAGATGATTAACCGATTAAATGAATATTTCTTAATATCTATCGACAAAATAGAATCCGTTATGCTATAATCAGCTTAAAAGCTGCGGCAAAAGGACTAACCTTATATTTCGTAAACGATAAAACCGGGTCATTTAGCCGTATCCTTGGTATACTGCAAATACAAAGGTATGACAGGAAGTATAAGCATGAGCATTTCAACCGGGCAGGACGGTAAAAGGCGTAAAAGCGGGATATTTACTCTTCCGAATATGTTGACGATGTCAAGAATACTAGGAGCCGTCCTATTGTTTTTCATCGAGCCGCTAAGTTTGTGGTTTTATATCATCTACACTGCTGCCGGCATTACCGACCTTTTAGACGGCTTCATCGCAAGAATCACTCACTCCCAGAGCGAGCTTGGCTCCCAGCTTGACAGTGTTGCCGACCTTATTTTATACATATGCCTGGCTCTAAGGATTCTCCCGGAGCTTTATTTGAGGCTGCCCAGGGTGATATGGGCGGCTGTTGCGACAGTCCTTGCTATAAGGCTGTCGGCGTACATCACGGCATATCTGAAATTCGGGAGATTTGCCTCCATACACACATACCTCAACAAGCTCACAAGCGCAGCGGTGTTTTTGATTCCCTACGCTCTTTTGCTTGAGGTTGAGACAGCCTACTGCTGGACTGGAGCGGTTATCTCCTTCTTAGCGTCGCTAGAGGAGCTTGTAATCCATCTTATTTCAAGGGATTATCCCTCCGGCAAGAAATCGTTGTTTCTTCATTCAAAAAAATAACTGCGGCGTCCTCAAGCTATCAGGCGCCGTTTTTTTATACTTTGAACATTAAGACTGTCTCTCACAGCCTACCGTCCTGCAAAAAGCCCTGTGCCGTTTTTGGTGACACAGAGCTTATTTTTATACACTCATATAGGTCGAGGTCAGACTCCTGACGGCTGATAGGATTTTTCACCCTGCTTTTTAGCCTCCTCTTCCTCCAAAACCCTGTAGGCAACCTTTCCGACAAGAGTTTTAGGAAGAGAGTCCCTGAACTCGATATCATATGGCATGGCGTACTTTGCGATATTCTTCTTGCAGTAAAGGAGTATTTCCTCCTTTGTTTTCTCCGACTTTTCATAACCCGGCTTCAGCATTACAAACGCCTTTACCTTCTGCATTTTGTATGGGTCGGGGACGCCTATGACGCAGCTCATCTGAATCGCCTCGTAGCCGTCTAGGATGTTTTCAATCTGCGAGGGGTATACATTGTAGCCGCTTGTTATTATCATGCGCTTGATTCTTTGCTTGAAGTAGATAAAGCCCTCGTCGTCCATGCTGCCGAGGTCGCCGGTGTGGAGCCAAATCCTGCCGTCTCCGTGGAGTCTTAGGGTATTTGCTGTTTCCTCCGGCTGGTCAAGGTATCCTAGCATCACGGACGGGCCGCTTATGCATATCTCGCCCTCTTTTCCGTAGGGAAGCTCGATATTCGTCCCGACATCGACAATCTTATAGTAGGTATCCGGGAAGGGCTGACCGATAGAGCCTTCCTTGTAAAGATGCAGGGGAGTGAGGCAGCTCGCAGTGACACATTCTGTAGTGCCGTAGCCCTCTCTTACCTGAATACCGGCATTATGCTCTTTAAGGAAGCTGTCAAACCTCTTTTTCAGCTCTACGGAGAGAGAATCTCCTCCAGAGAATACTCCCTTAAGACAGCTAAGGTCTGCTCCGTTCATCCTGGGCTGACGCAAAAGAGCCTCATAGAGCGTCGGGACTCCTGCGATAAAGTTGCACCTGTGCTTGACGATATCCTTAGCATAGGTCTCGGCTGTGAAGCGGGGGACGAGTATGCATCTTCCGCCGTTAGCAAGCATCGAGTGTATGGTGACTCCCAGACCGAAGCCGTGGAACATCGGCATGACGGCAAGCATCTTGTCTCCGGGAGCAAAGATTGGGTTGGTGGCGATTATCTGCTCCTTTAGGGCGTTGAAGTTAAAGTTTGATAGGAGTATACCCTTGGTGGTGCCTGTTGTTCCTCCGCTGTAGAGGATTACCGCCGGGTCGTCCTTTCTTACCGTTGCGACATACTCGCCGACATAGCTCTTTCCTTTTTTAATAAGCTCCGACCAGGTGATAATAGGAGCGTTCTTGGGCAGCTTTTCTATTTTTCTTCCCTGCGTCAGCGAGTAGCCAAGCTTCATTGCAGGACCCAGAGCGTCTGGAATCCTAGCTATTATCAGGGTTTTAAGCGTTTTAAGACCGGGACGGATAGTCTCGAACTTCTTATAAAACATATCCATCGTGAGGGCGCAGACGCTTTTTGAGTGGTTGATAAAGAACTGTATTTCATTCTCGCTGGAAAGGGGATGAATCATGTTTGAGACGCCGCCGATAAGGTTTACGGCGTAAAACATTATCACCGTCTGAGGGCAGTTTGGCATACAGATTGTAACTCTGTCCTTGGGGCGGACTCCTATCGCCCTAAGAGCCTTTGCACATATGTAGACCTGCCGCTCAAGCTCCTCATAGGTGGTCGACAAGCCCATAAAGTCGAGCGCTACAAGCTTAGGATACCTGTGTGCGATATTTCTTACAGCCTCCCACATCGAGCCGTCGAAGTATTCAAGATTAAAGGGAACATCCCCGTAATTTTTCAGCCATGGCGCTTTAGTAGTTGAATTCATGGTAAACCTCTTATACTCTAATATTAGTCTATATCTACAGGCGCTTCTATCGGAAGCTCCAAAAGCTCGGGATTCGCAAGGAGCTTTCTTATCAGCCTAAGGCTCTTGGCAAAATACATTCCGTCGGCGATTCTTTCGTCAACCGTGATGTTAAGGTCAAGAGCGTCCGCCATCCTTATGCTGCCGTCCTCCCCGAAGAAGGGAGTGAGCTTCTTTTCACCTATTACCAAGAACAAGGAGTTCGTGCCCCACTCCGCAAGATGGTGATACTGTGCGTTCATCTTTATGCTTCCTAGGTTAGTTATAAAGCAGCTTGAATAGTAGGGGTCGCCCTCCATGATGATTTTAGGATAGTGACCGTGGAACTCCAGCGAGCGGAGAATTTTAAATACAAGGCTTATCATCCAGTGCGGCATCTTGAAGAAGAAATCCATTATGTCGCCTATCTGATTCTGCTTGCCCTCTTTTCTGACATGATAGACAATCTTTTTGACCTCGCTGTGGATATGCTCAATCGGATTTATTCCGGAGTGAGGGCAGACAACGGTTGCTAGAGCCTCCTCGCCGTCGTCGGAGAACTTCTTTTTTACTACGAAGGAGAGGCTTATCTCCTTTTTCTCCCAGAGCTTGTTGCCGGAGTAGAAGTAATTAAGTCTCGGTCTTAGAACCATAGCCTTTGCGATTGCGGCGCATATCACATGGAAGAAGGTGTATTTAAACTCGATGTCCTCTGTGTTTTTCGTCTTGAGATACTCATTTATAGCGGTAAGCTCCACCTTTTCGTTTAGGACCGCCTCGTTAGCCGTCCTCCCCGGAAGATTGTATGGCATTATGTAGTGCATTGAGTCCTCGACCTTGACAAGGTAGGCGTCCTTTCTATCCCCACGCCTTTTTTTCCTGATCACAGAGCCTGCGCCCTGGTCGGAGACCTTTGTGTTATCTTTTCCCATTCGACTTCACCTTTTCATACAGATTGTGCCGTGGCAAGCTGCACTAGGCACTAGGTTAGTATAATACAATAATTATTAAATGTCAAGAAACGAGCCAAAGGCGATTTTTGGAAGGGCATTTTTTTAAAATATTAAGACATATCTTGACCCTGTATGGGTTATGGGATATAATTAATCAAAGCCGTCCGGGGGAGAAAGCTCCCATAAGGGACGGTATGAGCAGAAGGCTTCAATAAAGGACGGTATGAGAAGAAAGCCCCAATAAAGAACGGTATTAGCTTTCGTATATTTTGCCGTCAGACATATTTTTAAGGAGGATTCATCATGGTAGCTTATTATCCGCCTATGGGCTGGAACAGCTGGGACTGCTACGGTGCTGCAGTCGACGAAAAAACCGTAAAGGCAAACGCAGACTACATGGCTAAAAATCTCAAAAAATACGGATGGGAGTACATTGTAGTCGATATCGAGTGGTATCAGCCCTCCGTCCTCACTCACGAGTATCAGCCCTTCGCAGAGCTGGTTATGGACGAGTATTCAAGGCTTATTCCCGCCGAGAACAGATTTCCCTCCGCTGCGGGAGGAAAGGGCTTTGCTCCTTTGGCAGAGTATGTACACTCCCTAGGACTCAAGTTCGGAATCCACATCATGAGGGGAATCCCCAGGCAGGCGGCAGCCTCGAGGTCAAAGATTTTAAACTCTGAGTACACCGCCGATAAGGTCGCCGTATACAACAACATCTGTATGTGGAATCCTGATATGTACGGAACAAATCCTGACTGTCCCGGAGCGGCTGACTACTACAACAGCCTCTTTGAGCTTTACGCCGAGTGGGGAGTGGACTTTGTAAAGGTCGACGATATCTGTAGGAACGACAATAACGAGGGTGAGATAAGGCTTATCTACCACGCAATTAAAAGCTGCGGCAGAGATATAGTTTTGAGCCTCTCTCCCGGTCCTGCAAAGCTGTCTCAGGCGGAGTTCCTAAAGGAATACGCCAATATGTGGAGGATAACAGACGACTTCTGGGACAGATGGGGACTTCTTTACGCCATGTTTGAAAGAGCCGCCGCCTGGGCACAGCACAGTGGTGCGGGTCACTGGCCGGACGCCGATATGCTGCCGATAGGTCCTATCAATCAGGTATACGGCAAGGAAAACTGGACAAAGTTTACCTGCGACGAGCAGATGACCATGATGTCCCTTTGGTGCATGATGCGCTCGCCTCTCATGATAGGCGGAGAGCTAAACGGCTTTGACGATTTCACCCTTTCTTTAGTCACCAACCGGGAGCTTCTTGAAATTGAGAAAAAGAGCTACTGTGCAAGACAGCTCTACAGAAGGGTCAACGACGGCTGCGAGGAGATAGTCTGGTTCGCACCCGTAACCGACGGAAGCTGCTGGTATCTTGCCATCTTCAACGCCGGCGAGAAGGAGTCTAATATAAGCGTGGATATCTCAAGGCTCGGAATTGCTCCTAAAAAAGCGTATGACATCTGGCTTGGCACCGAGGAGACGGTTTCTGACAGCATTACAAAAAGGGTAAGCCCTCACGGAGTCTGCCTGCTAAAGCTCTCCTAGATTTCGGGAATGAAAGCTAACAGTCCCTTTTTCCCTAGCTATTACGGCGAGTTCCACTGCCTCGCCGGGCAGTGCGAGGACAGCTGCTGCTCCGCTGGTTGGGAGATTCCCCTAGACGATGAAAGCTACGGCCTTTACAAAGCCTTAAATATTCCAGACATTGATGGCTCTCTTGAAAAAGGGGAGGACGGCGACAGGATATTTAAAACTGTTTTAAGGGACGGTAAAAGGCGCTGCGTTTATCTCGGGGACAGCGGGCTGTGCAGGCTGTACGCCCTTTCCGGCGGACGGCTTGGAGAGGTCTGCTCAAGGTATCCAAGGTTTTTAGAGGAGTATGACGGCTTTGCTGAGGCGGGGCTGTCGGTATCCTGTCCAGAGGCTCAAAGGCTTATACTCCTCGCTAAAAGAAGCAGCTACAGCGCACTGGGAGAGTCTCCCGGTGAGGAGCTTTTGGCGTTTATTCATCCCGCCAGGGAGCACTGCTTTGACATAGCCTTTTCCCGTCCGGGCGACGAGGCGGCAGGAATTATCTACTATAGCGGTATATATCTTCAGGACGAGCTTATGAGAGGAAGCAAAGAATATTCTTTGCCGACAGGGGAGAGGTCGCTTTTTGGAAGGATAGCGTCATTGTATATAGGCTTTTCCTCTTACCTTATTGAGAGCACAGATATACTGCTTGATAGCTGGCGTGAGGGTCTTATCCGTGCGTCAAGCGGCGAGCTAGGAGACGAAAACGCCCTTTCGGACAAAGAAAAGAGAGCGCTTTTGGGGTACCTAGTCTACAGGTATTTTCTAAAGGCTGTAAATTACTCGGACATTTCGGCTGTCTGCGGCTTTATAGCTCAGAGCTACCATCTTTTGACCCGTATGCCCGGCGACGCCTATGAAAACATGAGGCTGTTCTCAAAGGAGCTGGAGCACAATAGGGAGAATCTTGACGCCGCTGTCGGCTATTTCCTCTAGCGTGGCAGCATATCCAAAGCATTTTTCGGTAAACTATAGGCTGTCGAGAAATCCATGCATATAAATAGTGAAAAATCCAAATTATCCAGCATGTTTTAACACACTCCAATAAGGAATAGTCCCACATTTTTTGCAGAGTGTGCTTCTGGGCAGTCTAAGAAGTCGGAATTTCCCCCGACTTCTTTTTTGCAGCTAAGTATCACGGCGATTTCAGGACTTTATGGCTGATAAAATAACTATTTTTAATATTAATGAGCGGTGAGTTTTTGACAGATTGTAGATTTGCCGTCAGACGGCACAAAAACCTATTGCATAAAATAGTGGAATGTGCTAAAATAAATCCGATATTTGGCGTTTTGAAAGGAGGAATTCAAATGCTGATTTCAGCAGGGCAGGCAGTCTCCTCGGGATTTGTTATAGGACTAGGTCTTGGAATGGTCTTTGTAGGTCTAGCCTGCATCATCGGACTCTGCTATCTTCTAGGCGCAGTCATCAAGCTGATTGGAATAGGGGATAAGGAGCAAAAGCCAAAGAGCGCTCCGCCCTCACCGGCGCCTGCGGCGCCCGTTGCCGAGAATATTTCCGGCAATAAGGAGCTTATGGCTGCAATCTCTGCGGTGATAGCCGAGCAAATGGGCAAGGATATAAGCGCAATAAGAATCAAATCTGTCAAAAAGCTTTAATTATCAGAAAGAGGGATTTATCATGAGACATTACCGTGTAAATGTAAATGGAACTTCATATGAAATATCTGTTGAGGAGATAACCGCTGAGGAGGCTAAGAAGTCTGCGGCAGCCGCTCCTTCTGCTCCGGCACCGGCTCCGGCTCCTGCTCCTGCTCCGGCTTCCGCTCCCGCCTCTGAGGGCGCAACCACCGTTTCGTCTCCCATGCCCGGAACCATACTTTCTGTCAGCGTCAGTGCAGGAAGCACCGTCAAGAAGGGCGACATCCTCATGATTCTTGAGGCTATGAAGATGGAGAATGAGATTATGGCTCCCTGCGACGGTAGGGTTGCCTCTGTCGGAGTTCAGCAGGGTGCCTCTGTCAAGACCGGCGATATGCTCTGCGTCATTGAATAAACTTGCATAGGGGAAGATAATATGGACGCTATTATGGACTTTTTGAGAACTACCGGCTTCTCGCTGATAGGGAACGACCTCCGTGTCCTTCTCATGATGCTTATAGCCTGTGTTCTTATGTATCTTGCGATAGTGAAGAAGTTTGAGCCGATGCTGCTTCTTCCTATCGCCTTCGGTATGCTGCTTACCAATCTGCCCGGCGCAGGGATGTATCACGAGGTATTCTTTGCCGGCGGTCATGTAAACTGGTCGCTTTTCGGCGGTCAGCCCGTCACACAGGAGCTTATAACCGAGCTTTCGGTAAACTATCCCGCCATCGCCGAGAGCCTTACCGTCGGCGAGGTTGTGACTCCCGGTCTTATTGATGTATTGTACCTTGGAGTTAAGCTCGGAGTATATCCCTGTCTTATTTTCATGGGTGTCGGCGCAATGACCGACTTTGGTCCGCTGATTGCAAATCCCAAGAGCCTCATAATGGGCGCAGGAGCGCAGCTAGGAATATTCCTAACCTATATAGGTGCTGTAGCTCTCGGCTTTACTCCGGCTCAGGCAGGCTCAATAGGTATTATCGGCGGTGCTGACGGTCCTACGGCTATTTACACCACCTCGCTTTTGGCTCCCGAGCTTTTAGGTCCCATCGCCGTTGCGGCATATTCCTACATGGCATTAGTGCCTGTAATCCAGCCGCCTATAATGAAGCTTCTTACCTCCAAGAAGGAGCGCCAGATTGTAATGAAGGAGCTTCGCCCCGTATCCAGGACAGAGAAGATTATATTCCCGATAGTGGTAACTATATTCGTTTCTTTGCTTGTTCCCTCTGCCGCACCGCTTGTCGGAGCAATCATGCTTGGAAACCTCTTCAAGGAGACAGGAGTTGTCGAGAGGCTCAGCAAGACCGCTCAGAACGAGCTTATGAACATAGTCACCATCTTCCTTGGAATCTCCGTAGGTGCTACTGCAACCGCCTCTACCTTCCTTGATTTGCAGACCATCAAGATTATCCTCCTGGGAGTCGTAGCCTTCGGCTTCGGTACTGCCGGCGGAGTGATTATAGCGAAGATTCTAAACATCTTCTCGAAGAACAAGGTAAATCCTCTTATCGGCTCTGCCGGAGTTTCCGCCGTGCCGATGGCTGCAAGAGTTTCACAGGTTGTCGGTCAGAAGGAAAATCCAGCCAACTTCCTGCTCATGCACGCAATGGGACCGAATGTCGCCGGAGTTATCGGCTCTGCTATAGCTGCGGGAGTTCTCATCTCGCTTTTAAGCTAACCAGGCCGCTCGGTTTTGACGATTATAATGAAAGGAGCCTTTGTTACGCAAAGGCAGGGTGATATATGATGGCTAATCCGCTGAAGATTACAGACACGATTTTGCGTGACGCACATCAGTCTCAGGCTGCCACAAGGATGAGGCTTGAGGATATGCTTCCCGCCTGTGAGAAGCTGGACAGTATCGGCTACTGGTCCTTGGAGTGCTGGGGAGGAGCTACCTTCGACTCCTGCATGAGATTTTTAAACGAGGACCCCTGGGAGAGGCTTCGTGCCCTTAAAAAGGCTCTTCCCAACACAAAGCTTCAGATGCTGTTCAGAGGTCAGAACATCCTTGGCTATAAGCATTA
Source organism: Ruminococcus sp. UBA1409 (assembly GCA_002305045.1). GTDB lineage: Bacteria > Bacillota > Clostridia > Oscillospirales > Ruminococcaceae > Faeciplasma > Faeciplasma avium. Next base: position 12,269 of record DBPX01000001.1, on the reverse strand, counting down.
TGCCGACGATGTGGTCGACGCCTTCGTAAAGAAGTCTATAGAAAACGGCATAGATGTTATAAGGATATTTGACGCTTTAAACGATACAAGAAACCTAAGGGCTGCGATTACCGCCACCAAGAAGTACGGCGGAATTTGCGAGGCTGCTATAAGCTACACCACAAGCCCTGTTCATAACGAGGAGTATTTTGTAAAGCTTGCAAAGGAGCTTGAGGAGATGGGAGCAGACACCATCTGCATAAAGGATATGGCAAACCTCCTTCTTCCTTATGACGCCGCCTCGCTTGTTAAGAAGCTCAAGGCAAGCGTCAAGATTCCAATTCATCTTCACACTCACAACACAACCGGCACAGGAGATATGGTCAACCTGATGGCGGCTCAGGCAGGAGTGGACATTGTCGACACCGCTCTTTCCCCGCTGGCAAACGGAACCTCTCAGCCGGCAACAGAGTCCCTGGTTGCAACTCTAGCAGGAACTGAGAGGGATACCGGGCTTGACCTTGCCGCCCTATCTGAAGCTGCGGCTCACTTTAGAAATGTCGCCCAGAGGCTCAAGGAGGAGGGTATTCTCGACCCCAAGGTTCTGAGCGTAGATACTAAGACGCTTATGTATCAGGTTCCCGGAGGCATGCTTTCAAATCTTCTCTCCCAGCTCAAGCAGGCGGGAGCAGAGGATAAGTTCTACGAGGTTTTGGCTGAGGTTCCCAATGTAAGAAAGGACTTCGGTTATCCTCCGCTTGTAACCCCCACAAGCCAGATTGTCGGCTCACAGGCTGTTTTGAATGTCCTCTCCGGCGAGAGGTACAAGGTCTTTACCAAGGAGTCCAAGGGACTTCTCAGGGGAGAGTACGGCAGACTTCCCGGCGAGGTCAACGAGGAGGTCAGGAAGAAGGCTCTTGGCGACGCCGAGCTGATTACCTGCCGCCCTGCCGACCTTCTGGAGCCGGAGCTTGAAAAGTACCGTGAGGAGGTCAAGAGCATCCCCGGCTTCAACGGAAGCGAGGAGGATGTCCTAAGCTACGCCCTCTTCCCACAGGTAGCTACAAAGTTCTTTGCCTCCCGTCTAAAGGCCGAGGAAGCCGAGCCTGCCAAGGACGACGACTCTGTAAGAGAGCTTTATGTAGATATCGCCTGCGGGTGATTGAGTACGCATAAGGGGGCCATAAAGGCTCTTTGATTGAAAAACCTTTCCGATAAAAAAGCTGTGCAAATTCTGCGCAGCTTTTTTCTTGCTTGCTATTGATTTACATAAATTATAGGAGTATAATTATATTTGAACAATTAAAAGATATATAAGGAGAGCCTAATGAAAAGACTTGCAGCGATACTTCTTACAGTCGCTTTGATTCTAACAGGGTGCGGCGATACCTATTTTTCTTCTGGCTATCCCGATGGCGCATGGAGAAAGGATTTTGCTTCAGAGGACGGAAGCGGCTCCCGTGAGAATCAGCCCGAAGATTTCTCCTTAGAGCAGTCAAACGCTGTGAGTGGTCAGGACAATGGGGCTTCCTCCCCGAAAACCGAAATCACCGCAGCATCCGAGGCTGTCAGTTCATCTGAAGCTATAATTTCATCCGAGGCTGTCACTTCGTCTATTGTGACCACGGTGACGGCTTCCTCCTCAGAGCCAAGAAAAAGCCTTATAAAGGTCCCGGCCTCCAGCTACAGCTGTGAGGGTATGCATTATCTCGATGTAAAAAAGCTGTTTGAGGATGCAGGCTTTACGGACATATCGGTATTTGGCTATGAGGCTTCCTTAGCTGATGGAGATAACTCATACGAAACGGTGATTCTTGTTTCGGTGAACGACCAGCCGATTTTTGAGTCGGACTCAGAATTTGAGCCTGACGCCGCTGTAATAATCTACTATTCGGCAGTCCCCAGTGAGACTGAGCCGTCTGTTAAAGCAACCGAGGCTGTTGATACTAAGTCTGAGCATGATGTCTCAAAGGATAAGGGAGAGGACGGTGCCAAGGTCACAGTCCCTGAATCCGAGGAGGATAAAGGAGACCTTGTCTGGGTGCCGGTAAACGGAGGGACAAAGTATCATTCCAAGAAGTCATGCAGCAACATGAAGGACCCTATTCAGGTCTCGATAGAGACTGCAATCAAAAACGGCTATACCGCCTGTAAGCGCTGTCACTAGCCTTTCATATGGCGGCTTTTCCAATATATAGCTGCAAAAAAACGGAGCAAGGAATCAACCCTGCTCCGATATTATTTTAGATTAATTGCTGGACTGCTCCCGATTTGTTTTTTTCTCCCGCTTGCCGCTTCTGAGGCTTGAAAAGAAGTCTTTTAGAAGCTCTGCGCTCTTTTCGCAAAGCACCCCTCCGACGACCTCCGGCTTGTGGTTGTAGGGGAGCTGATGAAGACTCACTACCGAGCCGAAGGAGCCTGCCTTTGGGTCAAATGCTCCGAAAACGACCCTATCGAGCCTTGCGTTTATTATAGCTCCCGCACACATCGGGCATGGCTCAAGCGTGACATAGATTACACTGTCCAAAAGCCTCCAGCCGCCCAGCGTCCTTGACGCCTGGTCGATTGCAATTATCTCTGCATGAGAGAGCGCAGACCTCGAGCCTTCCCTTAAATTATAGCCTCTGCCTATGATTTCGCCGGTGGATTTTTTGACTATAACTGCGCCTACGGGAGTCTCGCCAAGCTGCATGGCCTTTTTTGCAAGAGCCAGAGCCTCCAGCATATACAGCTCGTCAGGTAATATAGTATTCTGCACTATATTTCGTTCCTGTTCTCAAGGGCTTTGAAGAGGGTTATCTCGTCGGCGTACTCTAGGTTTGCGCCGATTGGCAGACCGAAGGCAAGCCTTGTGACCTTGACCCCGAGCGGCTTTAGAAGCCTAGAGATGTAAATGGCGGTAGCCTCTCCCTCGGGAGTGGGATTTGTCGCCATTATTACCTCGCTCACGCCGTCATCGGACAGCCTTTTTACAAGCTCGGAGATTTTAAGCTTGTCGGGAGTAATTCCGTCGATAGGGGATATCAGTCCGTGAAGAACATGATATACTCCCTTGTATTCCCTTGTCCTTTCAAACGCTGCGACATCCTTTGGGCTTTCCACCACGCAGATTATAGAATGGTCCCTTGTCTCATCGGAGCATATCGGGCAGACGGTCATATCGGTGAAGTTCTGGCAGACAGCGCAGCCGTGAACCGTCCTGTGGGCGTGTAAAATCGCCTTTGCAAAAGCCTCCGCCTCGCTGTCCGACATGGACATAATATGATAAGCAAGCCTCTGAGCCGTTTTCATGCCGATCCCGGGGAGCTTTGCAAACTGCTCGGCAAGAAGGGTAAGAGGCAGAGCGCCTGCGCCGGACATCAGAACAGACCGGGTACGCCCATTCCGGGGAGACTCATCCCTCCGGTGATTTTCTGCATACCCTCGCTGGACTCGGTGTCTATATTGTGGATGACCTCATTTACTGCGCTGGCGATAAGGTCCTGAAGCATCTCGACATCGTCAGGGTCGACTGCCTCCGGCTTTATCTGGACGCTTTTTACCTCATGCTTTCCGTTCATGACGATTTCGACGGCTCCGCCTCCTACTGAGGCCTTAAACTCCTTTTCCTCAAGCTCAGCCTGAAATGCAGCCATATCCTCCTGCATCTTCTGAGCCTGACGAATCATCTGGTTCATATTCTGCGGACCGCCCTGCATATTCTGTGGTATTCTAGCCTTCATATTGATGTTCCTTTCCTTTATATGTCTAAAATTTTAAAAAATACAAAATATATAAGAAAATTAATCGGTTTTGACCGGGATGTTTTCCTTTCTGGCGTTTTCAAGCAGCATCGAGAGCCTGTCGTCCTGACCGGCGGGCAAGGGCTGGTTTTGCCTTGCGTACCTTGCCTTTATCTGATAGCTGGAGCCTGTAATCTCCTTGACGACAGCCCTCAGCGAGGAGGCGTTTTCCGGTTTTTTAAAAAGACTAAGGAAAAATTCCGACTCCACCTCGATGCAAAGCGAGTTGTCAATGATTACAGCCTGAGAGCCTTTTAATGCTCCTGCGCAGCCGGGGTTTACCTCGGTCAGACGCTCTAGCACCATCTCCCACTCCTTAAAGGGCTGGCGGACTCTGTTAGCTGACGGCGTGGGGGAGCTTCTAGGAGCCTCGCCCGGCTCATACTTTATTTTTTGAGCTGACGGCTCCCTGTCAGGGGATACTCCTCTTGCGTTATGGGACTTTTCGCCGTGGGAAAGCGAATCCAGCCTTCTTTCAAGCTCTGAAAGCCTTGCCTCTAGCGCTCTTTCCTGCGAGGATAAAGCCCTTGAGCCGCTCTTTGCCACAGACGACTCTACAAAGCAGCAGATTTTCACAGCGCACATTTCAAGGTCTGTTCTTTTCGAGGAGGACCTTTGCATAACCTCGGAGCAGTCTTTAAGGCAGTCGAGCTGGTAAAAAATCCTCTCCATAGACATAGACTCAGCCATTTTTTCGAGCTTAACAGCCTCGTCGGGCAGGCAGTAAAGAAGCTCCCTTGACTCCGGCGCAGACTTTATCAGCATTATGCTCCTAAGATGTCCTATCAGCTCATCGCACAGCCTTGGCATATCCTTTGACTTTGAGTAAAGCTCGTTTATGATTCTTAGGGCGCCTGCGGTATCGGAGCCGACCAGGGACTCCAAAAGCGAAAGCACAAGGTCCCTTCCCGCTATTCCGGCAGCCTCTGAGACGGTGTCCTGAGTAATATTGTCCGAAAAGGCTATGCACTGGTCGAGGATGGACAAAGCGTCCCTCATTGCTCCGTCGGAAATCCTTGCTATCATCGAGGCGGCGTCCTTATTCAGGGAGACGCCCTCCTGACCGGCGATGTACATAAGCCTTGAAACGATATCCTCCTGACGGATTCTCCTAAAGTCATACCTTTGGCACCGGGACACTATCGTCATGGGGACCTTATGGATTTCGGTTGTGGCGAGTATGAATTTAATATGCTCGGGAGGCTCCTCCATAATCTTTAAAAGGGCGTTGAACGCCTGATTTGAGAGCATATGGACCTCGTCGATGATGTATATTTTATAGCGGCACCTCTCAGGTGTGTAGATGGTAGACTCCCTCAGCTCCCTTATATCCTCGACTCCTGTGTTGGAGGCGGCGTCTATTTCTATGATATCTGCTAAAGTGCCGTTATCAGCCTCTTTGCATATCTCACATTCAAGGCAGGGACGGCCGTCTTTTGGATTGAGGCAGTTGACAGCCTTGGCAAATATCCTTGCACAGGTTGTCTTGCCGGTGCCACGGGAGCCTGTAAAAAGATAGGCGTGCGCAGTTTTGCCCTCTTTAAGCTGGTTGACCAGAGTAGAGGTTATATGCGGCTGGGAGACGACATCGTCAAATGTCATCGGACGCCATTTTCTGTAAAGAGCCGTATACATAAGCGCACCTCCGATTCTCAAAAAAGATTAGAAAATCGCCAATCCGGCATATAGACGCGCAGGCTGAGCTGCGTCACACAAGGCTGACTGCTTAATGCTGCTCGGTTCCCCGCCTGACATGGTTCACAGTGCCTCGTTGCACAGGACCCGCACGCCTACATCCCGGATTGGCAAACAAATCTAAATATATTATATCACAAAAGGTGAGATTTTTCAAGTGTTTTGATAAAATTCGCTTGCGATATCTAAAAATACCGACACGCCCCCTGCCCTTACAGAGGAATAGACTCCTTTACCGCTTCAATTATCCTTTTTGAAACCATTTCAGGGGAGCCTGAGGCGTCGATAATCTTTACATTGTGGTCAGGAATACGCTCAAAGACCTCGAGATATTTTCCTCTTATGGCTTTGATGGTCTCAAGCTTTTCAAAAATCTCCCTTGACGACCTGCCCTCCTCGATTCTCCTGTCACATTCGGCTGCGGGAAGGTCTAAAAAAACAGTAAGGTCGGGCTTGAGGACCGCCGGACAGTCAAGATTCATCCCTAGCACCCACTCAAGGCTTGTCCCTAGACCCTGATATGCAAAGGAGGAATAATAGTATCTGTCGCAAAGGACTGTATATCCCAAGTCGAGCATCCTTTTGATTCCCGACGACTCGTTCTGGCAGTGATATATCCTGTCCGCAAGAAAGAGCGCCGCAAGCTCGCAGCTATCGGATTTTTCCTCGCCGGAGAGTATTTTTCTTATTTTCACGCCGTACTCGCCGGAGGTCGGCTCGCAGGTTATAAAAACCTTTTTCCCCATCTCATTAAGCGCTTTTTCAAGAAGCCTTATCTGCGTTCCCTTTCCAGAGCCGTCGACGCCCTCTATTACTATAAACAAGAACCCCACCGTCCTTCCCAGTAGATTTTATACCATATCCGGGCGGTTGTCAAGAAAATATAAAGGAATCCTGCGGCAGGCTTTTTAATAGAATTAATAAGAGGTGATAGATGTGTTTTGGCAGATACTGCAAAGGCTCTTTTCAAGGCTTCTTTGGCTTGCGCTCCATATCGAGGACAAAAACCTCTTCCCCAAGCCTCTTTCCTCAAGCGAAGAGTCTGAGCTGTTTAAGAGGATGTCACAGGGGGACAGCCTAGCACGAGACAGGCTGATTCTCCACAATCTGAGGCTGGTAGCGCATATAGTGAAGAAGTACAGCATGCATCAGGACCAGGAGGAGCTAATCTCGATAGGGACAGTAGGTCTGATAAAGGCTATAAATACCTTTGACTCAAACAAGGGCAACCGCTTCGCCGCCTATGGCTCAAGGTGTATAGAAAACGAGATACTGATGCATTTTAGGAATGTCAAGAAGGCGTCAAGGGAGATTAGATTCGACGAGCCAATAGACACCGATAAGGACGGCAATCAGCTCACTCTTAGGGACATCATAGCCGAGGATGGGGATGTCGTAAGGGATGTCGAGCTTTCGCTAAGCTCACGAAGGCTTTACGAGCTGGTGGACACCCTGCTTGAGGACAGGGAAAGGCGGATAATTGTACTAAGGTACGGTCTTTATTCGAGCAAGCCGCTCACACAGCGGGAGACGGCAAAGCTTCTGGGTATTTCAAGAAGCTATGTATCAAGGATAGAAAAGCGTGCTCTTGAAAAGCTCCGTGAGGGCATGGAGGGCTAGTTTACAAGAGCTGACGCTATATTGAGATAGAGTGCGAAAAAGCACCATATCAAGTAGGGATAATTTAGTCTTGCCGCTTTTTTGCTAATTTTTAAGAAGTCGCTTATCGTCGCTATCAGCGATAAAATCAGTGCCGCAAGAATTAAAACGGAAAGCCTATAGTGTCCGAATATAAAGAAGCTGACAGGCCAGCAAAGGTTTAAGGCAAGCTGGCTGAAATAGCCTCCAAGACAGGAAAGCCGGCATCCCGACAGGCAAAATACTAATAGGCTTGAATACCCCATTATAAGATACAGAGCCGTCCAGACGATGTAAAACACCGTGTCAGGCGGCGTGAGAGGGGGACGAACAAACTCCTTTCCGTATTCGCTTATTAAATATCCGATCGCACCCCCGCAGATGATAGGGGAAAACAGGCAAAAAGCCTTTTTGAGCCACAGAAAGCGGCTTGATTGGCAGTGCGACTCCTTCTGCCTCCTGGAACCTTTAATCAGCTTACTCATAAAATCATCTCCGCAGCTACAGCTTATTTTGTCTAAATGCTTGGTGAATGTGTTAAGGGCTCTAAGCTAAGATTTTTAGACCCGGCGTCCCGTCCAGAATAAAAATATGCTTATCCGTGGTTGAATTATTCGCAGAAATTTGCTATACTTTAGTTGCCGTCAGGCGAAAATTTAATTCGGGAGGCTTATTGCGATGTGGCTCGTCTTTGCATTTCTTTCGGCATTGTTTGCCTCGCTTACCTCTATCCTTGCAAAGGTTGGCATAGACGGAGTAAATTCAAATCTTGCAACAGCTATTAGGACGGTTGTGGTGCTGGCTATGGCGTGGGGGATTGTCTTTTTGACCGATTCGCAGTCGGGCATTTTAGAAATAAGCAAAAAAAGCTGGACATTTTTGATTTTGTCTGGGCTTGCGACAGGAGCCTCCTGGCTGTGCTATTACAAGGCTCTGCAAACAGGGGAGGCTTCAAAGGTTGTCCCGGTCGATAAGCTCAGCGTCGCCATTACGCTTGTCTTAGCTTTTGTATTTTTGCATGAGCAGCTTACGGCTAAGGCACTAATTGGGAGCATACTAATCACAGTGGGGACTCTTGTAATGGTCTTATAGTCCCCGTCGCAGCCAGACATGGCTTATATGCGGGGCGCTATCCGTCCTTTCTGCGGCATTCAAAAAGATAGAATAGTCATAAAGCCTTGAATCAAAAGGCTTATTCATACGGAGGTCAAAAATGAAAACTCTTTTACATATCTGCTGTGCGCCCTGCTCGTATATGTGCATACAGGAATTAAGAGCTGAGGGTCATGAGCTTACAGGTCTTTGGTATAACCCGAACATTCATCCGTTTACCGAATACCGCTCCCGACTCGACACTCTTATTTCTCATGCACAAAGGGTAGATCTTCCTCTGGTGGTGAACGATTGCTACGGTCTTAGAGAATTTGTACCCATGGTGATAGGAGAGCTTGGCTCCCGCTGTAAAAAATGCTATGACATCCGTCTTGATATGACGGCAAGGTATGCAGCCGATAATTCCTTTGAAGCCTTTACTACCACGCTGTTGATAAGTCCTTACCAGAATCATGAAGCAATTTGCGAAATCGCCTTGGAAAAGTCGAAAAAATACGGCGTCAGTTTCCATTACAAGGACTTTAGGCCCTATTTCAGGGAGGGACAGCGCCTCGCCAGAGAGAGCGGCTATTACATGCAAAAATACTGCGGCTGTATCTTCAGCGAGGAGGAAAGATATCAAAAGAAGATTAAAAACAGCATATATCTTGTCAAATGACCGATATCCGGCGAAGATTAATCCATCCGCCTATCAAAAAATGCCGAAATCCGAGGGCAGCATGATGTCACTTTGCCAAAAACTTATCAAAATTAATAATGTATCTCATTCAGCTTCTACAGACAAACGAAATTCCGCAAATTTTTTATAAAAACACTTGATTTTTGTCCTGCAAGGTGATATAATATGAAGCGTTGTGAATCTGGGTGTAGCTCAGCTTGGTAGAGCGCTACCTTGGGGTGGTAGAGGCCGTGGGTTCAAGTCCCGTCACTCAGACCAACACATTAAAGCCCGAAAGCCTAGGTTTATCGGGCTTTTTTCATTATCCTATGACTAGAAAACAGACGAAAAAGATGGCCTCTACCTTTTTCGAGGCTGTAAGGCTTAGAGCTTGAAGGTTCCGTTTAGCCCATCAATAATTAACCTCCTGCGGGACATATTGTAATGAAGATATATGTTTGAGGTTGTCTCGATGTCTGAATGTCTAAGCCAGTTTTTAACATCTTCTAGGGAGTAGCCCTTGTCAAACAGTATGCTAGCACAGCTATGCCTTAAATCATGCAGCCTCATGGGCGGAAGTCCATGCTTGACTAGATGATTCCTAAATGTCTTGGTAACGCTGTCAGGGCGGTATCTTCTGCCGTCCTCCCATGTGAATACATACTCCGAGCTATTGCTGGATTTTTCCTTTAAGCTTAGAAGCACCTCCTTTACATCGGGGAGGAGGTAATATTCAGCGGTGCTTAGGTTTGTTTTGGTGCTGTCCTTAGCTTGGATGGTTCTGCACTTAACCACAGTATGGTTTATTAGCATTGTGTTGTTGTTAAAGTCAATTGCAGACCATTTAAGCCCTATTATCTCAGAACGGCGTAAACCATAGTATAAGCCAATAAGGACGATGGGGTAAAGGTAATGCCCTTTAAAGGAGTCTAGGAGCTTCTGAGCGTCTGTAGAGCTTAACATAATGCACCTTTGAGAGGTGGTTGTCTGTTTCTTAAGCTTTATGTATGAGGCTGGGTTTTTATCTATGTAGCCAAGTATGACAGCTTCGTTTAAGGACTGCTTTAAGAGGGCTAGAAGTTTCCTAACCGAACAGGGGGAAAGACCTCCTTTTCCGTCAATACGACCGTTTGTTTTAAGGTGGTTTGTAAAGTCCCTGACATCACGGGGAGTTATATCCGAAAGATATTCTCTGCGTTGAGAGAAAAAAGGGGATATATGCCTTTCAAAATATGTGACATGAGTTTCATAGGTAGAGAGGGAAAGCTCTAGCTTCTCGTCACACAGCCATTCAGAAAAGAAATCATTTGTTTTAATCGTCATACTTTTAGACGCTAAATACAGGGATACCGCACTCATTAGCCTTGCTAATAAGGAAATCGAGCTTTGATACAGGATTTAAAATCTTATGTGCAGTTCTGTACCTGCCTGCAAGGACATGCTCATGCTTTATGAACCTGGCTAATAGGTCGTTTAGCTCAGAATAATCATGCCAAGACACAGCTACATATTCATTGATATAATCAGGAGTAGGTATATCAAAGCAATAGCCCTTTTTCAAGACGAGAGCTTTATTTAAGCCCTTAGAATGAAAATATAGGTGTTCGCCAAGCTCTCTGACAGACTTCATGGCATTAATATCCTTTGTTAAATATTTGGTAATATACGCTCCACATCTTTCGATGTCCTTAATAGGCTCTAGTGAGCAAAATCCGAACTTTTCAGAATAGGACAACCAGTTATATACTGTTTCACCCTTTTTAACCTTGTCGGCAATCTTCTTGCCCATTTTATCGCCTATGACAAACTGGTGCAATTCACACTCCGGCAATCCGTTGACAAGACCGTGAAAATGCCAGCTACCGTCTTTGTGTTGTTCAGGGACAAGGAGATAGCTTATTTTTCTTTTGTATTTTTTGCTTAGATTAGAAATAAATTGTGTGAAAGATTTTCTGCATTCTCTTAGGTTATTTCTATCTACTTTTTCAGGCGAGAATGTGAAAGTGCAGAAATGCGAAAATTCATTACATAGAGCATACTCTCTGATTTTAGAACACGCCCTGTAAATATTGTTCTCTAGCTTTGTTCTCTTTTCATCATCCGAGCATGACTTTTTATTCTTCTTATTAGATTCAAACTGGGCATCCAGTTCAACACCGGCATTTCTAAGACTCTTATGTGTAATAAGCTTAAGCTTTTTATTTTCGCCGTAACCATACAGCTTGAGGGTGCTGTATTCGTGAAGATATAAAGGTTCTCTTACCGACATTTTGTTCCTCCACAACTTGGTTTACCAAAAAACGATACTTAGTCAAGTAATACGCAATCGAACTTTATTCAAATATCTCGTACTGATTATAATTATATTCATAGTTTTCGGAATGTCAAGGGAAAACTTTGAGAAAATCAAACAAACTTCAAATATATCTGCAACTATCTTTAAATATCTTGTATTTTCTCTTGATTCCTTGAATTTTTAAGGTTATAATAAAGTAACAAGCTAGAGAGGGGAGACAAGACAATGAATGAAAAGGAAGGAAAATTAGTAGTAGAGAATGGCGACCTATCTTTGTCAAAGTTAAAGGAAGTATATAATACAGGCTTTTCAAACTCTGTTGCACAGCAACAGAGAAAGAAAGTTATAGGTGAAAGGATTAAAGACATCAGAAAGTCAAAGGGGATAAAGCAAAAAGAGCTATGCGAGAGAATTGGAGTCATGATAACAACATTCTCAGGGTATGAAAACGGAAAGCATGATGTACCGGCAGAAATAATAGTGAGAATATGCGACTTGTTTGACATTTCAGCAGATTATATTTTGGGTAGAACAAAAAACCCTAAAGGACTGTATTTCAGCAAAGAGGATAGCAATATAGACGACCTGCAAAAGAGAATAGACGAGGTGCAAAGGCTTCTGGATGAGCTAAGATAGGTGAGGATGAGCAAAGCTTAAAGGGATTGTCAGAGCCCCGACATAGGCTCGTTTTATCGAGGTTTGAGCGTAAGACAAGTTGGATATTCTATAAGGTGTGCCTCCGGCGTTATGAGGGGAGAGACTCCCCTCGACCCTTTCGTAATCGACTTTTTGCGTTCTCATCGGTTTGTGACATCATAGCCGGGTTATTGCAACTTTGTGCTCACGAGACAATCGGTTGATAAGGGATGTTGGTTTGCTCTACAAGCTTACAAAGGGTGCAACCCGGGTTTGACTCTCGCACGAGGTTTCATCAGTTGGTTAATCTTAAGGGGGCAAGCCCCCTACAGCTTACCCCCGAGCAAAGCAAGAAAAGCCGCAACCGGGATTTACCCGACTGCGGCATATTATCCAAGTATGATTAACTCTTTGCAAACGCTTAAATACTTTCGCTAGCTTATATTAGCTTGGGGTGGTAGAGGCCGTGGGT
>DBPX01000016.1:79444-329910 GCA_002305045.1 Ruminococcus sp. UBA1409 | reverse complement strand
GACGCCGTCCTCCTCGCCGCCGATTGCGCCGACCTCAGCCTCAAGAGACAGCCCGAGGATGTCGCAGGTGTTCTTTAAGGCGGTGGTGAGCTTAATGTTCTCCTCGATAGGATAATGCGAGCCGTCAAACATTATAGAGGTAAAGCCTGCGTTGATGCACGCCTTTGCGCCCTCGAAGGTGCCGTGGTCAAGGTGTATTGCAACCGGGACAGTTATTCCCAGGTTTTCTATCATACCCTTTACCATTCCTACGATGGTGGTGTAGCCGCACATATACTTTCCTGCGCCCTCGGATACGCCGAGGATAACGGGAGCCTGAAGCTCCTGGGATGTTTGCAGTATCGCCTTGGTCCATTCGAGATTGTTGATGTTGAACTGTCCGACGGCATAGTGACCGTCACGAGCCTTGTTTAGCATGTCCTTTGCTGATACGAGCATTTTGTTTACCTCCGAGTATGTAATATTTATCCGACCCGTTGTAAAAGTCTTATTACATTATACAGCATGAAGTTGGAAAATGCAAGAGCTTTTGACGAAGTTGCCTCAAATCCTGTTTAAATGCGATAAATGAAGATTTTAACAATGATAATTTTTGAGTAAATGTGAAAGAATATACCATAAGAAATATCGCAAACCGATTGTACGGAGGTAAAGATGAAAACTGTCATTTTCAAAAGGACGATTGTAAGAATCGTGTCCTTTTCGCTGGCGATAATATCGGTGCTGGCAGCCTATAACATCATCTATATGAGGCGTCTTTCAGGTGCCGGACGCCAGATAGAATACAGCTACAGGCAGGCGGTCGAGGAGCTTGCCCAGTCCGCCGACAGCATATCCGCCACGCTTACAAAGGGACTCTACGCAAGCTCTCCCGGAATGATGACAAGGCTGTCTACCGAGCTTCTTTCCGAGGCTGAGTCGGCAAGAGCGGCTCTTGCAAGGCTTCCAAGCTCCGAGCTTGACCTTGAGAGGACAAATAAGTTCCTCTCCCAGGTTGGAGCCTATGCCTACTCGCTCTCGCAGACGGCGGCGTCGGGGAGCAGGATAAGCTATGACGACTACTCGAAGCTCAGTCAGCTTGCCGAGTCCGCAAAAAGCATAAAGGAGTCCCTGTGGAAGCTTAAAACCAGGCTCCTGACCGACGACAGCAGCGTCACCGTGCTGTTTGACGAGCTTGACGACAGCGGAGCATATATCGCAGACAGCTTCAGCGAGCTTGAAAAGGGGCTTTCCGACTCTCCCAAGCTTATTTACGACGGTCCCTTCTCCGACCATATCCTTGAGCGCACTCCCAGGCTGACAAAGGGCAAGAAGGAGGTCTCAAGGGAGGAGGCAAGGGAGAAGGCGTCGGTTTACTGCGGAATTGAGGCGTGGGAGCTTAAGGACTCCGAGGAGGACGAGCTGGGAAGGATGCCGTCGTACTGCTTTAATGCCCCGGGAGTAAGCTGTGCAGTTACAAAAAACGGCGGATATATAAGCTATATGGTAAAATCGAGGGAGATTAAGGACTCCAAAATCAGCCTGGAGGAGGCTTTGGTCTACTCAAGGGGATATCTTGATTCTCTTGGAATCACCGGCATGAGCAAGACCTATTACGAGACCTATAACAATGTCCTAACGGTAAACTATGCCTATCTTGAGGACGATATCCTCTGCTATACCGACCTTATCAAGGTCTCGGTGGCGCTGGACAACGGCGAGATAGTCGGCTTTGACGCCAGGGGCTTCATAGTAAACCACCATGAAAGAAGCTTCCCTAAGGAAACCGTCAGCGCACTGGAGTGCCAGTCAAGGCTTTCTCCTAAGCTGAGCGTCGTAGACTCCGGGCTGGCTGTCATCCCGCTTGACAGCGTGAACGAGAAGCTCTGCTGGGAGCTTGAGTGCAGGACTGAGGACGACACCACGGTGCTTGTCTATGTGAACGCCTACACCGGCCAGGAGGAGGAAATTCTCATTTTGATAGAGTCGGAGGGAAGCGCCCTGACGATATGACGGCGTAGCCTATTGTGATTATAAACCGGCGGAAGGAAGTATACACCTGCCGCCGGCTTGTCTCAGCCAAAAAAGATGAAAAGAGTCGAAAATTATTATACTTAATCTAAAGTGTTAAAAAAATGTAAACAATCAGCCAGACTATTGCATTGCAAGAAAAATTATTGTATAATCATATTGACATCATATGAGAGGCAGGTGAGGATATATGCAGAAAAATGCTCCCGGGGGGGGGGTAAAATTTTCTAGTCATAGACAGATTGGCATGTTTATCAGACAGCGCAGGGAGGAACTTGGCATCAATCAGAGCACCTTATGCCAGGGAGTATGCTCGATAAGCTCGCTGTCAAAGATTGAAAACGGAATGCAGGAGCCTAGAGGCAAGACGCTCGCCCTGCTTTTAAACAGACTTGGCTTCCCAGCCGGACTTATAAATATGATTTTAGTGGAGGCTGATGTCGAGGCAGCCATAGCGGTATATAATGCCGAGTATCTTTTCTCGATAGAGAAGTACGCCGAGGCGTGCGAAATTGCGGACAGTCTCTCCTCTGAATACGAAAACCTTACCAAGCCCAGGCAGCAGTTTTTGGACCTTATGAGCATCGTTGCCATGCAGCAGGAGGGATACATATCCCATATAACGGCTTTAACCAGTCTGGAAAAGCTGCTTAGGGACAGCTGCCCGTCCTATCAGAGGGACGAGCTTCCCGATGTGCTTTCCTTCGAGGAGGTCTGCATACTGATTCGCATCGCCCATCAGCTGGAGAGGATAGGCCTTGTCGAGGAGGCTGTTGCCATACTGAAGCACCTAAGAGGGATTCACGAGTCGGTTGCGGATAAAAACTGCGGCACCCCGAGACTAGGGACGATGGTGCTCGCCAGGCTGTCAAAATATCTTGGAATACTAAAAAGATTTGACGAGTGCATTGAAATCTGCGAGCTTGGAATCAAGAGCCAGAATCAGGACCTCACCGGCAGGTATCTTGCCGAGTTTATCCTGAATCAGATTCTCGCCCTCGCCGGGAGGGACGGTCCCGGGGACCTTGAAAAGGCAAAGGAGTCTGCGTGGTGCCTTTTGCACCTTTGCAGGACGATAGGCGGCATGGAGGACAAGCTCGACTGGGCGTTAAGGTTTATGCAGGAGAGGCTCGATGTCAAGCAGCAGGAGCTTATTGACTTTATCGAGCAATAAATGTATAAATATGTTTTTCGTTTGCTGTAATTTTTCTTATTGACAAAGCTATAGTCTGTGCTATAATAATGGTTGTATCACTTTATGACGCAAAAGTATTATTCAGCCGACGGCGGACATTGCCAGAGGCTGAGCCGCAGACTGCTTTGGGATTAATTCAGCGAACGGTCTTTATATCTTCGGTAGTTCCTCCCAAGGAATACAGCCTCGGCTTTCATAACGGTTCATTTTCGGCTGTACTGCTCGCCGGTTGGAGCTGTGGATGCCGGATTTGAATAGCAGACGGTTTTGTGCCGTCTGCTTTTTTTCGTCCAAGGTCATTTTTAGTCTGCTTTTTTACTGTAAAACTCTTAGAACGGCTCTAAATTATGTACAAGATGCACAAGATTGTGAATATAATTTTGGTATTGCTATTTTGACATAACTGATATATAATAAGGATATGTGCTAAGTTTTATTGTTAAAATGCAATAAAGCCACCAAATGTACCCCGAATGGAGAGATTAACTTGAAAAATTATGACAGCTCACACATCAAGAACATCACTATAGCAGGTCATTCCGGCTCAGGTAAGACCTCCCTGTGCGAGGCTCTGCTTTACAAGGCAGGCGTAACCGACCGTCTTGGCAAGACTCAGGACGGCAATACCGTTTCCGACTATACGCCTATTGAGGTCTCGAAAAAGTGCTCTATCTACACCTCTCTTTCCTTCTACGAGAAAGACGGCTATAAGGTAAATATACTCGACACTCCCGGTCTTTTTGACTATGCCGGAGGTCTTGTCGAGGGCGTTTTCGCCGCCGACTGCGTGATGATTGCGGTCTCGGCGAAGTCAGGAATCCATGTTGGCACCAAGAAGGCGTATGACGCCGCCGTCGCCCACAAGACTCCGCACATGTTCGTCGTCACCAAGATTGACGATGAGAACGCCAACTTCTCAAATGTCCTGACAAGCCTTAAAATCGAGTTCGGCTCTAATGTCTGCCCGCTTGTCGTCCCGATTATAAAGGACTCAAAGATTGTCTCCTACTACGACCTTCTCGAGATGAAAAACTATAAGTACGGACCAAAGGGCGAAAGGATAGACGCCGGCGAGCCTGACCCGACATACCGTATCGACGGCCTTCTTGAGGCTATGGCTGAGGCTGTTGCAGAGACAGACGAGGAGCTGATGCTCAAGTTCCTAGACGGCGAGAAGCTCACCCATGACGAGTTGGTTTCAGGAATCCACAACGGCATCAACTCCGGCATGATAACCCCTGTCACCTGCGTGTCCTCCACAAATCTCGAGGGCGTCGACCTGCTAATAGAGCACATAACAAAGCTGTTCCCCTCCGCTCATGAGATGGGCGGCGTGAAGGCAACGGATTCCTCCGGCAAGGAGGGAAGGATTGTCTGCGAGAACGACGCTCCGCTTTCAGCCTTCGTTTTCAAGACGGTTGCAGACCCGTTTGTCGGCAAGATGTCCTTTATCAAGGTCATAAGCGGCAAAATCGAGAGCAATAAGGAGGTTGTAAACGCCACCACCGGCGGAACCGAGAAGGTCGGAAAGCTTTTGAACCTTGTCGGAAAGAAGCAGTTTGAGGTTCCCTCCGCCAGCGCAGGAGATATAGTCGTAGCCACCAAGATGTCGGTAAACACCGGCGACACCGTCTGCGACCCGGCAAGGGTTGTCTCCTTTGACAGGCTGGTGTTCCCAAGACCCTGCTACTCTGTCTGTGTAAAGGCGAAGTCCCAGGGAGACGAGTCCAAGATTTCAAACGCCATCCAGAGGCTTCTTGAGGAGGACCGCACCCTTTCCTACAGTCAGGACGACACAACCTTTGAGCAGATACTGAGCGGTCTCGGAGAGCAGCATATCGAGTCCACGCTGTCCAAGCTAAAGACCGGCTTCGGCGTGGATGTTATAACCAGCACGCCCAAGGTTTCCTACAAGGAGACTATCAGGAAGAAGGTCAAGGTCCAGGGAAGGCATAAGAAGCAGTCGGGAGGACACGGTCAGTACGGCGATGTCTGGATAGAGTTCGAGCCGTGCGACAGCGACGAGCTTGTATTCGAGGAGAATGTCTTTGGCGGCGCCGTACCGAGAAACTTCTTCCCTGCGGTAGAAAAGGGCTTGCAGGACTGCATGAAGAAGGGAGTTTTAGCAGGCTTCCCGGTTGTCGGTGTCAAGGCGACCCTTGTAGACGGCTCCTACCACCCGGTCGACTCCTCTGAGATGTCCTTCAAGCTTGCGGCAGCCATTGCCTTCAAGGAGGGCATGAAGCAGGCGGGACCCGTCCTGCTAGAGCCTATAGCAAGCCTTGAGGTCACCGTCCCCGATTCCAACACAGGAGATATGATGGGCGAGCTTAACAAGAGGCGTGGCAGAGTTTTGGGAATGAATCCGGCTAAGAAGGGTCTTACCACGATAGTAGCTGAGGTCCCCGAGAGCGAGATGCACGATTTTGCCATGACCGTCCGCCAGATGACAAGGGGAATGGGCGAGTTCAGTATGGAAAGACTCCGCTATGAGCAGCTTCCTCCCATGCTTGCCGCCGATGTAATTGCGAAGTTCAAGGTCGACGACGAGTAACATAGCGATATAGGACAATAAAAGCCGCCGGAAGAGGTTTCGGCGGCTTTAGACTGTCAAAAGACCGACGCTTGAGTGGTTTTTTACCCACGCACCGCAAAAAAATGCGGGACTTTTTCTTTTTGGCGTGTGCTTCTCGGCGGCTTTTTTATAAGCTTCCCTTTTAATAGCTTCGACACAGTGCCCGGGCTTCTATCTTGCCCTCGAGGTCTTAAAGAACAGCCTGTTTTTTAAGACCTCCCTTATCGGACCAGGCAGACGCTTGCTCTCTTTTATGGCAAGCTCGGTGAGCTGTCTTACCGAGAGCCTTGACGCCTTTCCGACTGCGCCTCTTGCGTCGGTGTACGACCTGGACGCTTCTATCAGTTTTTCCATAAATGATGAGTAGGAGCTTATGTACTCCTTCCTTAAGCCCTCGTTTATATTTATTGCGACATAGTTTTGAAAGTTCAGAACGCTCGCTCCAAAGGGATTGCTCTTCAGGACCAAAAGCTCGTTTTCGCCGCTGTACTTCCATTTTATCCTCTTTTCCAGCCTTCTTTTGAACTCGACAAACTCTTCATCGCTGTAGTACCACTTCTCGGAATCAACGCCGTCAACACTAACCGGGCTTTTAAATCTTTCCGGGTCGTTGGTGTAGCCGACAGCGTAGACCGAGCAGTACCTTTTGGCGTTGTGGTGAAGATAGCTAAACTCCTTTATTATGCTCTGAGCGCCCGGGACGCTCGGTCTTACGAACAAAAGAACAACTATGTGATACTCGTTTAATCTGCGCTCGTTTGCCTCTATCTGCTCATAGCTAAAAACTGCGTACAAATTATCATCTCCTAGGCTTATTTACTTCCCATATATAATAATAGCACCGATTCTGCGAGTCTGTCAATCAAAAAAGGGCTGACGGCGTATAGAGAATATAAAGCCTGGCTGCAGCTTGCTAGGGAGGACCGGCATTGTGAATTTTTGTCCTGATTAGCTATAAAATAAGCTTGAAAATCAGCTCGTTCTCTGGTATAGTTTATAATAGCGGCTGATAGGCTGTGATTAATACATCAATCTTCGGCTTTGGCATTTTAAGGTGTGCCGGAAAGGAGCTTTTATGAAAAAACAGGGCTACAATCCCTATCTTCCGTCATGGGAGTACATTCCTGACGGTGAGCCGTATGTATTTGGAGACAGAGTTTATGTCTACGGCTCGCACGACAAGTTCAACGGATATGTTTTCTGCATGGGAGACTATGTTTGCTGGTCTGCGCCGGTGGATGACCTCAGCGACTGGAGATATGAGGGAGTTATCTATCCCAAGACCGAGGACCCCTTCAATAAGGACGGCAGTATGTGTCTTTACGCTCCCGATGTCACGGTAGGGCCGGACGGCAGATACTACCTTTATTATGTTTTGGACAAGGTTTCAAATGTCTCGGTTGCGGTCTGCGACACTCCGGCGGGCAGGTACGAGTTTTTGGGATATGTTCACTATCCTGACGGCACAAGGCTTGGCGACCGTCCCGGGGATGAGTTCCAGTTTGACCCCGGAGTCATAACCGAGAACGGGAAAACATATATGTATACCGGCTTCTGCGGGAGAGGAGACCGCTCCAGGCACGGCTCGATGTGTACTACCCTAGGCGAGGATATGCTCACGATAATCGAGGAGCCCGTCTTTGTAGTGCCGGGAATCATGTATGTAGAGGACGAAAAGCTCTATCCCAACGGCAGGAGCTTTAAGGGTCACTCCTTCTTCGAGGCGTCCTCGATAAGAAAGATTGGGGATACCTACTACTTTGTATACTCCTCCGAGGTTATGCACGAGCTATGCTACGCCACCAGCAAAAACCCGAGAGAGGGGTTTGTCTACGGCGGAGTCCTTGTCTCAAACTGTGACGAGCATATCGACAGCTATAAGCCGGCGGACATGAGAGTGGCTCCGGCAGGAAACAACCACGGAAGCATAGTCGAGATAAACGGCCAGTGGTACATATTCTATCACCGGCAGACAAACGGCACCTGGTTCTCGAGGCAGGGCTGCGCCGAGAGGATTTATGTAAATGAGGACGGCAGCATAGCTCAGGCTGAGATTACCTCCTGCGGGCTAAACGGCGGACCGCTTGAGGGCAAGGGAGAGTACCCGGCGTACCTTGCGTGCATAATGTTCACTCCCGGACGGCACAGCCATCCCAAGATAACCCAGGACGGCAGGGACGGCGATGAGATTTACGGCCACATCGAGGGCATCACCGACGGTACCGTAATCGGATATAAATACTTTGATTTTAAGGGAGTCAGCGAGATTACAGTAAGAACAAGGGCGTATTTCTCCGGGAAATTCGAGATTATGACCTCATGGGACGGTGAGCCGATAGGAAGCGTTCGCTGCTGGGGCACTAATATCTGGTGGAGCTTCAAGGAGAAAATATCCATCCCGGACGGAGTGTCTGCTCTGTATCTTAGGTATGTAGGAAGCGGAAATCCTCAGCTTTGGGGAATCGAGCTTGGCTGATGAGATTAAAAACAGCACTCCCCGCCGGTAAATCCGACGGGGAGCGTTTTTAGGTTTTGAGCGTTTTAACCAAGGAATTATCCCTCAAGCTCGCTGACGCAGTCGGCAAGAAGGGTAGGGATATCAAGATTCTGAGGACAGTGCGAGCTGCACTGACCGCAGGCTATGCAGTCGCTTGCCTTGCCGGACGAAGCGGTTACCTCCTTATACTTTTCCCTGTACTTGCCCGGCTTGCCTATCTCTCTTTTGTACTCGTTGTAGACGGAGAACAGGTCGGGTATCTGAATGCTCATCGGACAGCCGTCGGTGCAGTAGCGGCAGGCGGTGCAGGGGATTGCATACTTCAGATTCTGAGCCACCTTTTCTATGACGCAGTAATCCTCCGGCTTGAGGGGTACAAACTCCTCCATGTAGGAGGTGTTGTCCAGTACCTGCTCAAGGTTGCTCATGCCCGAAAGCACGGTGAGGACATTATCCAGCGAGGCGCAGTACCTTATCGCCCAGGAGGCGTAGGAGGGTCCCTTGTCGTACTCGTCGAAAATCCTGGCGGCAGTCTTGGGGAGGTTTGCAAGCGCTCCGCCCTTTACAGGCTCCATGACAATAACCGGCTTGTTAAACCTTGTTGCGACCTCATAACAGCGGCGGCCTCTTACCCAGCCGTCCTCCCAGTCGAGATAGTTTATCTGGAGCTGCACAAACTCGACATCCGGCTGCTCGGTGAGGATTTTTTCAAGCACCTCGGGACCGTCGTGGAAGGAAAAGCCTATATGCTTTACAAGACCCTTTTCCTTTAGCTCCTTTATGTAGCCGAAGGCGTCCACCGTTTTTGCATACTCGTAAGAGTCCTTTCCGAGTGCGTGAAGCCAGTAGTAGTCGATATACTCGACTCCAAGACGGTCAAGCGATTCGTTGAAGATTTTTTCCATCCCAGCCCTGTCAGGCTTTGAGAAGAGCGGGAGCTTAGTCGTGATGGTATAAGCGTCTCTTGGATACCTTTTTACAACAGCCTCACGGAATGCGACCTCGCTCTTTCCTCCGTGGTAGACATATGCGGTGTCAAAATAGGTAAAGCCCCGTGAGATAAACTCATCGACCATCCTTTTTACCGCCTCGATATCAATATTGGAATGATCTCCCCCTATTATCGGGAGCCTCATAAGTCCGAACCCAAGCTTTTTCATTTTCTGCCTCCAATTCATCTTAGCTTTAAATTTTAATCCTGCACTTGAATTATACTTTAGCCTGACCGCTTTGTCAATAAATACAGCCTTTTTAATGTAAGAATTATTTAAATCCTATTGAAAACCCTCCTGATTTATTGTATAATACACCTAAAGGCGGAGTCAGTCTGCCATATTGATTTTAAAATTTTAATATCAGTTCAAATATTTAAAGGAGGCTATAAAGTGAGCGCTGAATGCAAAAGGATTAAAAGTGTAATCTGGATGAATCACCCCGCCGTGGAAGACGAGTCCAAAAGCCAGTGGGAGAGGGATTTTTACGGCTGGAACTCCGCTTATCCGATAGGAAACGGCTCGGTGGGCGCCATGGTATACGGCTCGCCGGACCTTGACCAGCTCCAGCTTAACGAGGAGACCATATGGTACGGCAATGAGGGCAGGAACCGTGTAAATCCAAAGGCTAAGGACTCCTGGAAGAGGGTTAGGCAGCTTCTTCTCGAGGGCAGGATAAAGGAGGCTGTTTCGCTGGAGGAAAGCGATTTGTACCCGATTCCCGACCAGCAGCGGCATTATGACACCGCAGGCAGCATATATATAAAGACCGACGCCGAGGATTATTCGGATTACCGCCGCTCGCTCGACCTCGAGGAGGCTATATGCTCCGTCAGCTACAAAAGCGGAGGGCACAGCTATAGGAGGGAGTATTTTGTCAGCTCGCCGGACAGGGTGATAGCGTTTCGCCACGAGTCCTTGGACGGGGGACTGGTAAACGCAGTGGTCGATTTCTCCCGCAGGGACGAGAGGACCTTTAAGTACGAGCTTAGCGAATACGGGCTTGATATTTACACCAAGCAGCCGGAGGGCGGCTGTACATATCTTATATCCGTCGCCTGCGAGGCGGAGGGCGGAGTTGCCATCTTCAAGGAGAGAAGCCTCGAGATTTACGACTGCCCGGCGTTCACCCTCTACATAGCTATACGCTCTGACTATCACGGCGAGGACATAAAGAGCTGGTGCCGCTCGGCGCTCCTAGGAGCCTGCGAGTCGGGGTACGAGGCGGTAAGAGCAAGGCATATTTCAGACTACAAATCATATTTTGACAGGGCGGAGCTAAGCCTTGACGGCGAGGACTACAGCGCTGAGCCTACTGATGTCAGGATAAAAAAAGCCGGGGAAAGGCTGGATAACTCCCTTTCAAAGCTATATTTCGACTTCGGAAGATACCTTACAATATCCTCCTCCCGTCCCGGGACAAAGCCTGCAAATCTCCAGGGCATATGGAATAAGGACAGGTTCCCGGCGTGGGGCTCAAAGTACACAATAAACATCAACGCCGAGATGAACTACTGGCATACCGAGAAGTGCAACCTCTCCGACTGCCATATGCCGCTGATAAGCCACCTAAAGACCATGCTTCCCTACGGAAAAAAGGTAGCCAGGGATATGTACGGGCTTGACGGCTTTGTCGCTCACCACAACACCGACATCTTCGGCGACTGCGCTCCGCAGGACAGCTGTATAACCGCAACTATCTGGCCGATGGGAGCGGCGTGGCTCAGCACCCACATCTGGACGCACTACGAGTATACTCTTGACAGGGAGTTTCTTAAGGAGTACCTGCCGATTTTAAAGGAGGTCTGCCTCTTCTTCACCGAGTATATGTTCGAGCATGACGGAAGGCTTCTGACGGGACCCTCGATATCGCCGGAAAATTCCTATATTCATCCCTCCGGGGAATGCGGTCAGATATGCGTAGGACCTACCATGGATTCCATGATAATAAGGGATGTTTTCGAGGCATGCATAAAGGCAAGCGAGCTTTTAGGCGATGAGGACAGCCTGACGGATAAGCTTAAGGCCATGCTCCCTAGGCTTCCAAGGCCCGAAATCGGGAAGTACGGTCAGATAATGGAATGGTATGAGGACTATGAGGAGACCGAGCCTGGTCATAGGCATATTTCGCATCTTTACGGACTTCATCCCTCCTCTCAGATAACCCTTGAAAAGACTCCCGAGCTGTTTAGGGCTGCAAGAGTCACCATAGAAAGAAGGCTCGCCTCGGGAGGAGGTCATACCGGCTGGTCGAGGGCTTGGATAATCAATATGTGGGCAAGGCTCAAAGACGGCGAAAAGGCTCTTGAGAATATAAACGCCCTCTTCACCCACTCGACATATCCAAACCTCTTTGATATGCACCCTCCCTTCCAGATAGACGGCAACTTCGGCGGAGCGGCAGGAATTGCTGAAATGCTTTTGCAGAGTCAGGGCGGGGTTATCCTGTTGCTTCCTGCGCTTCCCAAGGACTGGCAGAGCGGCTTCGTAAGGGGACTGAAGGCAAGAGGGGATATCACAGTCGATATTTCCTGGGAAAACGGCAGGATAGCTTATGCAAGGCTTACAGCCAACAAGGGCGGCTTGATGAGGCTCAGCGTCCCGGAGGGCTACGGCGAGCCTGGAATAAGCGAGATATCAAACGACTCGCCGTATACCGTGACTCTTGAAAACGGCGGGATAACCGTAGCAAAAAATTAATAGGAAAGGATATTTGCAAAATGTCAACCTCTTTAAAGGACTATTCAAGGCTAAGAAACGAAAGCGACATAAGGGGAATCGCCATCGAGGGAGTCCCCGGACAGGAGGTTAATCTCACCGAGGAGGCTTGCAGGGACATAGCAAGAGGCTTCGCCCTCTGGCTTTTGGACAGGACGGATAAAAGACCTCTTAGAGTCGCCGTCGGCAGGGATTCAAGGCTCTCAGGACCTAAGCTTTTGGAGTGGATGGCTGATTCTCTCTCGGGTCAGGGAATTTCGGTCACGGATATGGGTCTTACCAGCACCCCTGCCATGTTCATGACCACAAAGACCCCCGGATAT
The DNA here is from genome assembly GCA_002305045.1 of Ruminococcus sp. UBA1409. GTDB lineage: Bacteria > Bacillota > Clostridia > Oscillospirales > Ruminococcaceae > Faeciplasma > Faeciplasma avium. The sequence continues at coordinate 317,600 of DBPX01000016.1, read as the reverse complement.
ATGTTTGACGGCGCCGTAATGGTGACGGCAAGCCATCTTCCGTATAACAGAAACGGCTATAAGTTCTTCACGCCGGAGGGCGGTCTGGAGGCGTCCGACATCAAGAGCATTGTTTCCCTTGCAAACGGCGACAGGACCTCTGGGCTTGAGCCTGCCGGTGTAGATAAGGGAGAGTTTATGCAGGTCTATTCCAAGCGTCTTGCCGACATGATAAGGACTGCCTGCGGCGAGGAAAGACCGCTTGAGGGTCTTAAAATAGTGGTGGACGCCGGAAACGGCGCAGGAGGCTTCTATGCCAGCGGAGTTTTAGAGCCTCTGGGAGCTGATACCACCGGCTCAAGATACCTGGAGCCGAACGGCTCCTTCCCCAATCACATCCCGAATCCCGAGAACAAGGAGGCGATGGAGTCGATAACCCAGGCTGTGCTTGAGAGCGGAGCAGACCTTGGAATCATCTTCGACACCGATGTCGACAGGGCGGGAGCGGTCCTAAAGGACGGCAGCGAGCTAAACCGCAACAGGCTTATTGCAATGCTGAGTGCGATGCTTTTAAGAGACCATCCAAAGACTACTATAGTTACAGACTCTGTGACCTCAGCCGGCTTGTCCGAGTTTATAACCAGCCACAACGGAATGCATCACCGCTTCAAGAGAGGCTACAGAAATGTAATAAACGAATCCATCCGGCTTAACTCTCAGGGGATAGACAGCCAGCTCGCAATCGAGACCTCGGGACACGGGGCCTTTAAGGACAACTACTTCCTTGACGACGGCGCATATATCGTCACAAGGCTGATTATCGAGCTGTCAAGGGGAGTCAAGAGGGGCTATACCCTAGGCTCACTTATAGACGGTCTTAAAGAGCCTGTCGAGAGCCGTGAGTTCAGGATGAATCTTGACTGCGAGGACTTCAAGAGCTACGGAGCCGGAATAATCGGGGAGCTTGAAACCTACGCCGCTTCAAGACCCGGCTGGAGCATAGCTCCCAGCAACTACGAGGGTATAAGGGTCAATCTCGACGGCGAGCACGGCAACGGCTGGTTCCTTCTGAGGCTGTCCCTCCACGAGCCGCTTATGCCACTTAACATCGAGTCCGACGAGGCTGGCGGAGTTAAGAAGATAGCCGGCGAGCTTAGCGAATTTATCCTTCGCTGGGATAGACTGGACAGCTCCTCTCTTATCAGTGCGGCAAAAGGCTAAACGAAAGCTATAAAGACAAACAGCCGGCAGGCTTGAGTATTGACAGCATAAAGAAGATGTCCCGACAGGAAAAACCTGCCGGGACTGATTTATTATTTGATGAAGGTAAAGCTTTTTAAGAATTTTAGTTTCCGAAGAACCAGTCAAAGGGTGAGCCGAAGCTTCCTCTGCCGCCGTCGTCGTTCTGACCCTGCTGACCCTGCTGGCTCTGCTCCTGACTCTGTGAGGACTCGCTGTTGTCTATAGCCGACTGTATCTTTTCGCCTATTGTCAGGTTGACGGTTATGGTGCTGCCCATTCTGTAGACCGTCAGCTCGGCAGTGTCGCCGGGAGACAGCTCAGCGATTGCGCTTACTAGCTCCCCAGAGCCTTCTATGGTCTTTCCGTTTACGCCGGTGATGATGTCGTTTATCTCAAGACCTGCCTTTTCTGCCGGGCTTCCATCCTCGATAAGCTGGATAGACGCTCCTGCGGGAAGACCGTAAACCTGGGTCTCCTCGCTGACATCAATCACGGATACTCCGATATACGGCTTTGAGACATATCCCTTTTCGATTATGCTCATCACAATGCTCTTTATATCGTCTATCGGAATGGCGAAGCCGATATTGTCTATAGTAGCCTCGCTCATGCTGGAGCTTGAGTATTTTGCGTTTGTGATTCCAACAACCTCGCCGTAGAGGTTGAACAGCGGACCTCCCGAGTTTCCCGAGTTTATAGCGCAGTCCGTCTGGATAAGGTTCATTGTAAGATTGGAGGAAAGTGTTACCTCCCTGTCAAGAGCGCTTACATATCCCGAGGTGAGCGAGAAGGTAAGCTCTCCGAGGGGGTTTCCTATTGCCATTACCTGGTCGCCGACATTAAGCTCCTCTGAGCTGCCTAGGATGACCGTCTGTAGGTTTTCCGCCTCGACCTTCAGGACAGCGATGTCGTTGCTCTCGTCGTAGCCGATTAGCTGAGCGTCAAGCTCGGTGCCGTCATAGAAGGAGACCTTTATCGAGTTCGAATCCTTTATTACATGGAAGTTTGTGAGAATATAGCCGTCGTCGGTGAGGACAAAGCCGGAGCCAGACGCTGCGGAGGTTGTTGTATATCCCCAGTAGTTGGTCGTGATGGAGGTGGTTATTCCGACCACTGCGTTTACATTCTTTGCATAGACCTCAGCCTGGCTCATAATTTTGGAGGTGTCGATGTGGTTAATATCTATTATTACCTCCTGACGCTCGCCCTCGTAAAGTGAGGATACATTCCCGGCGTCGCTGACAACCCCTGACTGCTGGGTGTTTACCCTGCTTGAAATAAGGTATCCGCCTGCGCCTCCTGCAAGACCTCCTATCAGCGAGCAGCATATAGCTATTGCGGCAACCCTTCCTGCGCCGCCCCTTTTCTCCTTTTTGGCGGACTTTTTAGAGGCTGCTGGGCCGTCCGGGGAGACAGGGGCGAAGCTCGCATTTCCCATCGGGATGGGGGAGGAGCCGTAAGGGCGGAACTCCGGCTCTCTTGCCTCGCCTCCAATAGGAATATTAGCTTGGTTAAAGCCTCCTGCGCTTTCATAGGCTGAATTATGAATCTGTACTCCGGGAGCCGTTTCGTTTGCACCCAACGCCTGAGTAGGATTTCCGTTATCGCCGAATGCCTTTTCGTTTAGGCTTTCAGGCTGGTTTAGGCTGTTCATATTATCCATATTGTCCATATTGACATTCCTTTCATACTAGCTTGCCGGACCTCCGGCTTCGATGATTTAAGTATATCCACAAGTATTGAAGTATTATTGATATCAACTTTAAAAATACATGAAATAATATGAAAAAGCTGTGATTTATAGCTTTCACACCGGCATCCGTCCTAAAACGCTATATTATATGTGTATGCGTGCTCGATTATTCTTTTAAGGAGTAAAACTCCTCGGCAAATCTTACGGTGTCCATGGCGTCCTTAGCGTAAAAGTCTGCGCCTATCATGTCTGCGTACTCCTTTGTGAGCACCGCTCCGCCGACCACCGTGGTGATTTTCGGGTCGTAGGCTTTAAGGAGCTTTATCGTTTCCTCCATGGCGGGAACGGTCGTAGTCATGAGCGCACTGAGACCTACAAGACGGCAGCCGTGCTCCTTGACGGCTTCAAGCACCCTATCGCAGGGGACATCCCTGCCCAGGTCGTAAACCCTAAAGCCGTAGCTTTCAAGCATGACCTTGACTATGTTTTTACCGATGTCGTGGATATCTCCCTTGACTGTTGCAAGGATTACGCCGCCCTTTTTGCCGGACTCGTCTGCTGGGAATCTCTCCTTAACGACGGAAAGAGCCTTAGTGGCAGCCTCTGCGCTCATAAGCAGCTGAGGCAAAAACGCCTCCTGACGCTCAAACTGTCCGCCGATTTCATTAAGAGCCGGGATTATCCTTTTATTAATGACATCAAGTGGCTCCATTGTCAAAAGGGCTTCCTTAGAAAGGGCAACGGCGTCGTCGCTAAGACCCTTTATTACCGCCCTTTCAAGGCTCAGGCTCCCGTAATCCTTTTTAGCAGGCTCCTTTTTTTCCTCGCCCTTTGCAAAGCCTATGTAATCAAGGAAGCCGGCGTCGCTTCCGTTTAGTGCACGGTGAGCATAGTAAACGCTCATCATAGGTCTTGACATGGGATTCATAATCGCAAGATCAAGACCCCTGTCAAGAGCCTTAGAGAAAAACACGGTGTTTATACAGTCCCTCTCGGGAAGCCCGAAGGAGATATTGGAGACTCCAAGGCTCACCTTAAAGCCGGCTTCATGGATAAGACGGACGGCGCTAAGGGTATTTTCTGCGCTTTCCGGGTCGGAGGACGCAGCCATGCACAGCGGGTCCACGATGATATCCTTTTTGTCAATCCCGAAGTCCCTTGCCCTTTTTGCGATTTTATCGGCTATTTCAAGCCTTTTCTCAGGGGAGGAGGGTATTCCCTCCTCGTCCATTGTAAGAGCTATTACGCTTCCTCCGTATCTTTTCACAAGAGGGAATATGGAGTCCATGCTGGAGCTTTTCCCGTTCACCGAGTTTACAAGCGGCTTTCCGTTGTAAGCCCTCATGGCGGCGTCAAGAGCCTTGGGGTCGGAGGAGTCAAGCTGGAGCGGCAGGTCGCAGACCGACTGCACAGCCGTCACGATGCTTTTAAGCATGCTGACCTCGTCGATGTCCGGCAGACCTGCGTTGATGTCAAGAATATGCGCTCCCGCCTCCGCCTGAGAGACCGCCTCGTTGAGAATATAGCTAAGGTTATTCTCTCTAAGAGCCTTTTTCAGCTTTGACTTGCCGGTGGGATTAATCCTCTCGCCTATAAGAACGGGGGAGCCGCCAATTGTCACCGCCCTTGTGTAGGACGAAACGGCGGTTATATCCTTTTTCTGGACTGGGACAAATAAATCCCCCTTAACAGCGTCTATCATCGCCTTTATATGCATGGGAGTCGTGCCGCAGCAGCCGCCAAGAATCCCCACTCCGCATTCCGATATTTTTTTCATATACACAGAAAACTGCTCCGGCGAGACATCATAATAGGTCCTGTCGCCGTCAGCTCTTGGAAGCCCGGCGTTCGGCATGGCGATAACCGGCACCGAGGAGCAGCTTAAAAACCTGGGTATCAGCTCAAGCGCCATGTCAGGTCCGAAGGAGCAGTTAAGACCTATGGCATCGGCTCCCATTCCCTCTAGCATGGCTATCATGGCTTCAGGCTCTGCGCCGGTCATCAGCTTGCCGTCCTGAGAGTAGGCACAGCATACGAATACGGGAAGCCTTGAGCAGTCCTTAGCCGCAAGAAGCGCAGCCTTTGCCTCTAGGCTGTCGTTCATCGTCTCGATTAGAATAAGGTCGGCTCCTGCGCTGACTCCAGATTTGACCGTACGGCAGAAGACCTCGTAGGCGTCCTCGAAGCCAAGGTCGCCCAGCGGCTCCAGGAGCCTTCCCGTAGGTCCTATGTCAAGGGCGACAAACAGCTTCTCACGGCTGCTTTTTTTCACCGCATTTCTTGCTATTTCGACCGAGGCGGATATGAGCCGGTCGTAATTATCATATTTTAGGCTGTTAACGCCGAAGGTGTTGGCTGTGACGATATTACAGCCGGCGTCCAGAAACTGCCTGTGGACAGCCTCAACAGCCTCCGGGTTTTCAAGGCTCCAAAGCTCTGGAGGGGTTCCCGCAGGAAGCCCCGCATCAAGCAGCATTGTGCCCATAGCACCGTCAAAGTATACTCTTTGCTTTTTTATCAGCTCTAAAAGGCTGTCCATTTAAAAAACTTCCCTTCGTTTTGGTTAATGTCCCGATACCTGAGTATTGCTCAGCTGTAGCTGTAGGTGTAGATATCGGAGAGCTTTTTTATTACCTCGTTTTCAAAATCGTGAGGGATTTTATACTCCGTCCTGCTGTAAAGACCCCCGTTGGTGTCCCATATCACGGGGACGATGCCCTTCTCCAAAAGCTTTGTCAAAACAATCTCAAGGCACTCCGAGGAATGGCTGTAGAGCCTGTTGTCGGAGAAATTCTCAGGGGGATACATTCCTGTACATTCGCCCATGAAAACAGGTATTCCCTTGGAGATAAACGCCTCCTCCAGGAGGGCTATCTGCGAGTCGGTGTAATCAAGCCACTCCTGCGAGCCTATCTTTTTCGACCAGTACATGGCGTTGTCCACATAATGCACGGATACCATCAGCCTGTCCTCAGCGGAGTCTGACGGGACTATAAACCTATCGCTTGTTGTGCGGTCGATGTTGGTGTTGTAGCCGGAGATTATGAGGACACGGTCGCTGTTTTTGGAGCCGGTGCTTCTTACGGCGTCGACAAACGCCTGATTGAGGGAGTTTGTAAGCCTGTAGGCGTCGTCCTGCGAAAGCTCGGCAAGCTCGCCCTCCTCGTTAAACTGCGCTCCGCCGAGATACTCGTTGTAGCCCTCAAAGACGAGGTTATAGTTATAGTCCTTGAAGTATTCGGCTATCTGAGTCCAGAGCTTTGTAAATATCTCAACGCAGTCCTCGATGCTGTTTCTTCTTATCACAAACTCGTCGAAGTGGTGACAGTTGATTACCGCAATCAGGTCCGCCTTGTCGCAGTAATCTACAATCTCCTTGACCCTTTTGATGTACCTGCTGTTAATCTCGTAGCTTCCGTCGTTTTCCATCATATTGCCCCAGAACACGGGGATTCTTACAGTGCTGAAGCCGCTTTCCTTCATGCCGTCGATTATCTCCTGGGTGGTCTCGACGGCTCCCCAGCATACCTCATAGTCGGCGGGAGTGTTGTCTCCTAAGACATTCACCCATTCGCAGTCGGGATTGTCGCTTCCGGCGGAGTGATATGCCTCCATGGTGTTTCCAAGATTCAGCCCAAGACCCATTCTTTTTGCCATTTCTTCTGCGGTACAGCTTGACCTAAGACCCTCGGCGGGAGCAGAGCCGCAGCCAAAGAGCATCGAAACCGAAAGGACCACGGCGGTTAAAGCCGATATAAGCCCAGATGCCTTTAATTTTTTTATAATCATCTTATACACTCCTTACTTATAGCTTTTTGAAAATTACGCTGATGTCAAGACTGATATTTGGCAGAGGGATTCTGTATTTTTCCCTGAGAGCCGGTCCGCAGGAGGCTGAGCCTACTCCAGCCATCCCCGAATCTACGCACAAAACGCTTGAGCCGCACTCCTGAAGCTCGTAGTTGTGCCTTTTGGAGGCAAGCTCCTCCTGAGTGTAAAGGCTTGCGTTGAAGCTAAAGGGGCTGTCTGACTCGAAGCGAATAGCAGCATCGCTCCCGTAAACCTTAGCTAGCCTGCATGAGTAGTGGGAGGAGTTTTCCTGCGGTCTTATGTAGTCCTCGTGCATATTCTCGATACTGTCTCTGAACATACCGACCCATGAAGCCCTGTGCTTGTCGCAGTAGCTCTCATACGGACCGTAGCCGAAGTATTTTACATCCTTGAAGTCACGTCTTACAAGCATCCTTATGCCGAATCTGGGAAGAAGCTCCACCTTGTTGGAGGTGGTGAGCCTGGCACTTATATCCAGCCTGCCGTCGGGATATACAGTGTACTTTACGCCTCCCCTTGCAAACGGCTGGTGCATGCTCCACCCGAAGGACAGCTCACAGTCGATAACCGCACAGCCGTTTTCCTCCTTTACATCGACGCCGTATACCTTTACAACATAGTCGTTAAGATGCGCTCTGTACCAGTTGTCCCTGTCGGTGTCGTTATCGGTTGGTGCACGGAAGAAGTTAAAGGAAATCGGTCTGTCAAGAAGCTCCCTGCCGCCGCATTTTACCGATACAAATTGGCAGAGCCTTTTGTCAAGGTCAAAAATGATATCCTGCGCCATGATTTTTGCTCTGAGAGGGGAGTCCTGTATTTTAACTGCGAAAGTGAGCGTAGGAGCGGTTACAAACGAGCCCTCACTAAGCATTAGCTGGTCAAACGAGACCTCGAAGCCCTTTTCGCACCAGGGGGCAGCCTTCCTTGAGGTAAAGCTGAAGCGGATGTATACAAAGCCGCTGTACTTATTGGAAGCGTCAGGTATCGTGACCCTGACGGTCTTTCTCGGCTGAACCGTGAACTCAAAGGAGCCTGACGCCGCTATCTCGCCGTCCGAGGTTATAACATATGATGCCTCAAGCAGACTGCCGGCGTCTACAAAGTTTAAATAGCTTGTAATCAGGAACTCCCCGGGCTTTTCGCCCTTTGAAACCCTGACGGGACGGTATACCTGCTTTGCCTCCCTTAGACCTGTGTGCGGAGTCCTGTCTGGGTACAAAAGCCCGTCCATGCAGAAGTTGCCGTCATTGTGCCGCTCGCCGAAGTCTCCGCCGTAGCCGTATTTTGGCTTTCCGTCAGTAGTGTAGCCGGTTATAAGGCTGTGGTCGCACCACTCCCAGATAAAGCCGCCTGCGTAGCGGTCGCTCAGATAGAAATTGCTGTGATAGTCCTCAAGGTCTCCGGGACCGTTGCCCATTGCGTGGCAGTATTCGCAGAGCATAAACGGCCTTTTGTCCTTTTCGTCGTTAAGCCTGTCGATAAATTCGCCGTCCCAGGAGTACATCCTTGATATGACATCAAAGACATCCTCGGTGTCGTCAAGAGCGTGGGTGACGCTTTCGTAGTGAAGAAGCCTGGTGGAGTCAAGCTCTCTTATCCTTTTAGCCTCGTCGAGGACATTTTTTCCGTAGCCGGCTTCGTTTCCCATCGACCACATCAGCACGCAGGGACGGTTTTTATCCCGTGAAACCAGCCTCTCGCCCCTGTCGACGATGGCGTCGTGGAAGCGCTCGTCCATGGACACCATCGAGATACTGCGGTAGTTTTCATAAAGATTCCTAAAGCCACGCATTATCTCGACGCAGCCGTGAGTCTCGTAGTCGGCCTCGTCTATTACATAGAAGCCGTATTCGTCGCAGAGCTGGTAAAAGAGCGGGGAATTGGGATAGTGAGAGGTCCTCACTGCGTTTATGTTAAACTGCTTCATCATTAAAAGGTCACGGCGGAGCTTTTCAACCGGGGCATAGTAGCCGGTGTCGGAGTAGCTGTCATGCCGGTTTACACCCCTGAACTTTATCGGGGTGCCGTTTAGAAGGATTACGCCGTCCTTGACGCAAATCTCCCTGATTCCGACCCTCTCGCCGATTATCTCGTCCTCGGTCTCGATTATAAGCCGGTAGAGGCTTGGCTCCTCGGCGTTCCAGAGCATGGGCCTGTCTACCCTTGCGGTAAGCACGCCGGAATCGCCGCACTCTCCCTCGAATACTATGCTGTCCTCCCATAAAAGCCGGCATTTTGCCAAGCAGCCGAAAACCCTTACCGAGACCTCTGCCGAGCCGTCGCCGTTAAGCCTTGTTTCGACCTTGTAGTCGCAAACTGAGCCCTCGCTCCGTGAGAGCATATAAACATCCCTGAATATGCCGTTAAGACGGATTTTGTCCTGGTCCTCAAGATAGGTTCCGTCGCACCATTTCAGCACCACGCAGGTGATTCTGTTCTCGCCGGGGACTAAAAGCTCGGTTATGTCAAACTCGCTTGTCGAGTGCGATACCTGAGTGTAGCCAGCAAATCTCCTGTTTACATAAAGGTACAGGCAGCTGTCCACCCCCTCAAAGACAAGGATCCGTCTCCTGCCGTCGGGACGGTAGCTGTAGCTTCTGTAGTATACGCCGACCGGGTTATCGTCCGGGACATAGGGCGGGTCGTAGGGAATGGGATAGACGACATTGGTGTACTGCGCCCTGTCGTAGCCGTGAAGCTGCCAGTTTGAGGGCACGGGTATCGTATTGTCGTACTCGGAAAGGGTAAAGTCATCCTCTAGGTCTATGACGCTGGGGAGGTATTTAAAGCTCCAGTCGCCGTTTAACAGCTCGAAATAAGACGACTCCTCCCTGTTAGCAAAGGGGTCCTGTCCCTTTGCAAAGGGGACAAAGTAGCTGCGGTTGGGCAGCGTCCCTATATGCAGAGAATTAAAATCCTCATGATAAACCATCCTGCTTTTGTCTGAGCCGGGTCTTGAGATTGCGTTTAAATTCATTATGCCACATCCTTTCCCAAAAATAAATTAGGATTTAAACCTGCCGTTTCATTTTAGCACAATAAACCACAAAAGGCAAGTGATAATATTAATCAATCCGTCAATCCACGGGGTTTAATTTTTTAACCCTGCGGCTGCTCGGGGACGAAGTTAGCTCAAAAAGCAGGGTAAAAAGCCATGCCTAAGCCACGCTTCTTGGTCCAGCCAAAAAGATTGGCAAAAAGGCTTGTCAAACCGTGAAAACTGGTGTAAAATATGGATATGCGTTTAGAGAATACTGAAAGGAGTTTACATTTATGAATTATTCATGCGAATAAAAATATTAGGTACTAATTAATAGTCTGTGATGCACGATGCACATAAGATTATTATTGTATAATACAAGAAAAGGAATGATCAAATGTGAAAAACAAATTTTACCTCGGCATAATCGTAATACTGATCATCATGAGCCTAACAGTAAACACTATTGCTGTTGACGAGCCACATGATGAGAAAGTTAACACTGATGCAGATCAGGTAGGAGAGGTTATTGAACTTCAAGAACCGGATATGTATTCTCTTGTAATGAATAAGACGTATAGTGTTAACTGGACGGTTGGGGCTGGAGAGACGTTAACCGGTGCAACAAAGATTTTCATGTCTGAAGGAGATACTGTCACATTTAACATGTCATATACGCCTACAGACGCAAGTGTAAAGATAGGTTTACTAACACCTAAAAATACTTTTTTAAACTATACAAGAAATAATGGTAGCTTATCTACTACGCTATCAGTTATATACCTTGGAGTGCATCAATTCAGAGTACAGAACACATCTGATGAGGATATAACTATTACTGGAACATATACAGTGTCTGCATCATCACCATTTGAGTATATGTTTAAGTCTCCCTATATGGCAACATATCTATCTAGCCTGTATGGCGAGTATCGTGGAAATGGCGACTATCATTATGCCATTGACATTACAACCGGTACACCGGGCGAAATAGAGGGGTACCCTGTATATAATACTTTGTCTGGTGAGGTGATTAAAAACGAATTGTTTTCAGATAATGTGACCACATGCGTTGCTATTGATCACGGGAATGGATACACAAGTAGATTTTTACATATGTATATTGACGATAATGGGTTGCAGTGTGGCGATATCGTAAATACAGGAGAAGAAATAGGCACTGTTAGTGATGAAGGTAGTCCGGGCGCGTATCATTTGCATTATGATATCAACACTATTGGCGCTTATGCCGGCACGGACCTTGACGAAGACAATACAATAGACCCGACACTTGTATTTCATGGCATATCATTTACATCATAAGGAGGAGAAAAGATGCTTAAAATTACTCGAGTATTTTGTATTATGCTGTCTTTAGTTGTAGCAGCTACAATGCTTTTCGGCTGTGCGAATACGGCTCAGAACAACATTGATGCTCCTGGAACAGAGCCGGCAGTAACCGAGAACACCTCTTCAGAACAGACTGAGCCTGTTGATGAACCGATATTGAGTGAGGACATAATAGAGGACGTCCCGGAAGAATCGACTGAGGAAAAAGAAGAACCTGTTGACTGGAATGACATAGAACCGGCGAATTATGAGGTTATGCCTGAACTATCAATAAGTGGAGGAGGAGATGGAAATTCGTACATTGTTTCAATCGTGAACTCAAAACTGAATGGCATTAATATTTCCTTCCTTGAATATGTTGGATATGACACGGCGATTGAATGGGCATATTCTACATCTACCGGATATTCAGATTACACCGCCATTGACGAAGCTGCAAATCTTTATTCGTTTATAAGGTATTTTGATGTGCCTGATGAAACAGTCCGTGAAATATTGGTGGGTCTAAGAAACGGACGAGAGGATGATTTTACCGACGAGGAGATAGATTTGATTCTTTCTGATGATACGGAGGCCGTAGCCGCGCACTTTGCAAGTGAAACCGCTATAAGAAAGGGCGACAACCTCTACTCACTGTATTGGATATATTCTCATCCGATATCGGATTACATTTCAAACGGGATAACCGCTGCCGATGTTGAGTCAAGAGTGCCGTATTACAACGCAGCGCCGATGAGCCTTGAGGCAAAGGCGGCGATGAAGGGCAAGATACAGGCGTATGCCTCAGGAGATTATGAGCTTTCGCAAGCGCAGGCTCCTGCCGTGGAAGATAATCCCGGCGTGGAGGAATAACCGCAATATCAAGCTGCTGCTTTTCAGCACGCAGCGGTTCGGGCGAGGGCATTTCACGGCTCTCGCCTTTTTTGCAGTTTTTTTCGCTTGGCGTATATGCGGATGCAAATTATACATAACTAAGCATTGTCGCAATTAGAAATAAGCTTATAAACCGTGCGGATCAGGCATAATGATGGGTTTATAACGCTTGCGGATGCAAGACTAAGTATGCTGTCAGGGCGGAGCGACTGTATATATGAGTCTTGCGTGCTAAAAAAGATTATCAAAAATAGCTTGTCAAAACGGACAAAATGATGTATAATAACACTGTGTTCCAAGATAATCGAAAGGAGATTTTATCTTATGAATTATTCACGCGAAGTTGAACAGATGTGCTGTGTGGCTAAAGGTCCCAAGCACGGTCCTGCTCCGATCCCCGAGGAGGGCAAGTGGGTTCAGTCCAAGGAAATCAAGGACATCAGCGGCTTTACCCACGGTATCGGCTGGTGCGCGCCTCAGCAGGGAGCTTGCAAGCTTTCCCTGAACATTAAGGAGGGCATCATTGAGGAGGCTCTGGTTGAGACCATCGGCTGCTCCGGTATGACCCACTCTGCGGCCATGGCTGCTGAGATACTTCCCGGCAAGACCGTTTTGGAGGCTCTTAACACCGACCTTGTCTGCGACGCCATAAACACCGCTATGCGTGAGCTTTTCCTTCAGATCGCTTACGGCAGAAGCCAGTCCGCCTTCTCTGAGGACGGTCTTTCCATTGGCGCGGGTCTTGAGGATCTCGGCAAGGGTACAAGAAGCCAGGTCGGAACGATGTACGGCACCAAGGCAAAGGGAGTCAGATATCTTGAGATGGCTGAGGGCTATGTCACAAGGATGGCTCTTGACGAGGACGATCAGGTTATAGGCTATGAGTTTGTCTCGCTTGGCAAGATGACAGACTTCATCAAGAAGGGCGACGATCCTACAACCGCATACAACAAGGCTATGGGTCATTACGGCAGATTTGACGATGCCGCTAAGTACATCGACCCCCGCAAGCAGTAATAGGTATAGGAGGCTAACAAAATGGCATTATTTGAGAATTATGAGAGAAGAGCTGACAAGATTAGCTCTGTGCTTGCCGAATACGGCATTTCCTCCATCGAGGAGTGTAAGAAGATAACACTCGAAAAGGGCATCGACTGCGATAAAATCGTAAGAGAGACCCAGCCTATCTGCTTTGAGAACGCTGTCTGGGCGTACACCGTCGGCTGTGCCATAGCCATAAAGAAGGGCTGCACAAAGGCTGCCGACGCCGCTGCCGCAATCGGAATCGGACTTCAGTCCTTCTGCATTCCCGGCTCTGTCGCCGAGAACAGAAAGGTCGGTCTTGGTCACGGCAACCTCGGCAAGATGCTTCTGTCCGAGGAGACCGAGTGCTTCTGCTTCCTGGCGGGACATGAGTCCTTCGCAGCCGCCGAGGGAGCTATCAAGATAGCTCTTAACGCAAACAAGGTAAGGGTAAAGCCTTTAAGAGTCATACTCAACGGCCTTGGAAAGGACGCCGCCTTCATAATCTCCAGAATCAACGGCTTCACCTATGTCGAGACCGAGTTTGACCCCTTCACCGAGGAGGTTAAGGTTGTCTACGAGAAGGCGTATTCCAACGGTCCTAGGGCTGATGTCAAGTGCTACGGCGCAGACAATGTCCCCGAGGGCGTTGCCATAATGAAGAGGGAGAATGTCGGAGTCTCCATCACAGGAAACTCCACCAACCCCACAAGATTCCAGCACCCCGTTGCCGGAACCTATAAGAAGTGGTGTAACGAGAACGGCGTCAAGTACTTCTCCGTCGCCTCCGGCGGAGGAACTGGAAGAACCCTTCACCCCGATAATATGGCAGCCGGTCCCTCCAGCTACGGCATGACCGACACCATGGGAAGAATGCACTCCGACGCTCAGTTTGCCGGCTCCTCCTCCGTCCCAGCTCATGTTGAGATGATGGGTCTTATCGGAATGGGCAACAACCCGATGGTCGGCGCTACTGTTGCCTGTGCGGTTGCGGTTGAGGAGGCTATGAAGTAAGCCTTCCGGCAGCCTAAGTATAATGCTATAGATACTATTTTAGATGCCAGACGCACCGTAGGAGTATTCCTGCGGTGTGTTTTTTAAACGGATGGAAAGCTATATGCCCTTACATCCCGCAGCACAGTATGAGGCTGTCTTTGCTTTAATGCCTAGGTGATATAAAAACGCCCCGGGAATTAAAGCCCGGAGCGATAAATGTGTTCTTGGCGAGCACCTAGCTGTTTTTTTCTACCAGCTTTGAAGCCTCGGAGTCCGCAATGCTCAGCGCCAGCGCCAGAGGATACATCTCAAGAGCCGTCCCGACCAGCTTGACATTTTCCTCTCCCGAAAAGCCCATATGCCAGCGGATAGCCATAGCCTCCTCACGGCTGAGTCTCATGAAGCCGCTTATTATGTAGACGGATTTCTCCCCGTGACCGTAGGGGAGGGTGTCGTTGTACTCGTAATATGGGACCTTCTCCCACTGGCCGGTTTTTTCGTTCTTTGCGTTTCTAAAGCTCGGGGAGTATGTGTTTATCTTGCAGACATCATGCAGGAGTGCGGTTATGGCTATAGACTCCTTGCTGTAGCTCAGACCGAAGCCCTTTGCCACTCTGTCGCTTTCAAGATAGGACAAAAGGCAGTTGTAGACATTTATGCTGTGCTCGCAAAGACCCCCCTCGTAGGCGCAGTGGAATCTTGTCGAGGCGGGGGCTGTGAAGAAGTCACACCCCTTGGAGCAAAGGTACTCAAGCAGCCTGTCCTGACCATCTCTTGTGATGTTTTCCTTATATATTTTAATAAATTTTTCCTTAAATAAAAGAGCCTTCTCGGTCATAAGCTCACTCCTTAAAAATAATCGGCGTCAGCCAAGTGATATTATAGCACCGCACTCTGACATATGTCAAGGAGCCTTATGGCTAGGTTTGTAACAATGCTGTAACCTTAATTTTACCTTTTAAACTTGCTTTATCTGAGCGGATGTGTTATAATACAATTTAAAGTAGATGTACTATGCCCATAATGCCATTGATGGCAGCTTATTACAGCTCGGCTCAAGACCGGGACGGCACTCCAAATAAGCGAGCCGATTATTAAAAGCTCATCCGTGCGGGCATATTTCAGTGCATAAGGATTATAAGGAGGTGAGCCGTTGTGCCAAGAAGCATGACAGGCTACGGCAGGGCAAGAGAGCTTTTTGAGCAGAGAGAGATAACCGTCGAGCTAAGGAGCGTCAATCACAAGTTTTTTGAGTTTAGCTCAAAGCTTCCCAGGCAGCTTGCCTTTTTGGAGGACAGGCTCAAGTCGCTGCTCGCTAAATCAATAGCTAGGGGAAAGGTGGAGGTTTATGTAAGCGTCCAGCCGCAGGGTCAATCCGACCTTTCGGTCAGGGTCAATACTCCCCTTGCCGCCGGATATATATCCGCACTCAGGGAGGCTAACGGCGAGCTTGGAATTAAGGACGACCTGTCCTTGTCCATGCTTTTAAGAATACCCGACATTTTCACCCTGACAAAGCTGGAGTCTGATGAAAGCCTTTTGACCGAGCAGGTCATCAAGGTTGCCCAAAAGGCATTAGAGGGCTTTATCGAGATGAGAAGGTCGGAGGGCGGGCGGCTTGCCGCAGACATGAGAGAAAAGCTTGAGCATATAAGCGAAACGGCTGCTCTGATAGAAAAAAGAAGCCCGGAGGTCGTAGGCGAGTATAGGCAGAGGCTCTATCAGCGTCTTTCAGAGCTTTTGGGAGACAGAGGGATAGACGATTCCAGGGTCCTGACAGAGGCTGCAATCTTTGCGGACAAAACCGCCGTCGACGAGGAGCTTGTCAGGCTCAAAAGCCATATAGAGGCGTTTGGGGAGCTTCTTGACAGCGATTCCCCGATAGGAAAAAGGCTTGACTTTTTGGTCCAGGAGATGAACCGGGAGGTCAACACGACAGGCTCAAAATGCTCCGACCTCGAGATAACAAGGAATGTCGTCGAGCTTAAGGCAACCATAGAGAAGCTAAGAGAGCAGCTTCAGAACATAGAGTAGCGGGAGGATGTATGAATACCGGTATGTTAAGCATAGGCTATTCCTGCTATGTCGCCTGCGATAAGGTGGTGTCCGTCTGCTCGCCGGACTCCTCGCCGATTAAAAGGCTTATTCAGGAGGCGAGGGACAGAGGCTCCCTGATTGACTGCACCTACGGCAAGAAAACGAAGTCGGTGATAGTCACCACGAGCGACCATGTTCTGCTCTCCTCCAGAAGCAGCGAGTATATTCTCGGAATAGATGCAAAAGAAGAAGCCTGAGGGTATTTTGGGCTTAGAAAGGAGGCTTTTGCTCAGCAAGAGCCGTGGGTTGGATTTATGAGCGATAAAGGCAGTGTTCAAAGGGGGACGCTTTATGTTTTCTCTGCGCCCTCTGGATGCGGAAAGGGAACGGTTTTGAAGGAGGTCAGAAAGGCGTCCTCAAGGCTTGTGTTCTCGGTTTCCGCCACGACAAGGCAGCCCCGTCCCGGCGAGGTGGACGGAGTTGACTATCATTTTGTCACCAAGGAGAGCTTTAACGAGCTTGTAAGAACAGGCGGAATGCTGGAGTACGCCATCTTTGTGGATAACTACTACGGAACTCCAAAGGACAGGGTGATGAGCGCACTTGATTCCGGCTCGGATGTCATACTGGAGATAGAGACAGCCGGCGCCATGATGGTCAAGGCTCTTTATCCCGAGGCTGTTTTGATATTCATGCTTCCGCCCTCTGTCGAGGAGCTTAAAACCAGGCTTATAAAAAGAGGGACGGACAGCTTGGAGGTTATCGACAAGCGGGTCTCTCAGGCGATGAGGGAGATAAGCCTTGCCTGCAACTATGACTATGTTTTTGTAAACGACCGTCTTGATGAGGCAGTCCAGGATATGCTTTCTATCATGAAGGCAGCCAGACTGGGAGTCAGACAGAATAAGGATTTGATTAAAGGAGTGCTTAAAAGATGTTAAGACCGTCAAGCTCGCAGATTTTAAAGAATGGTGAGAGTACATACTCTTTGGTTATCGCCGTGGCTAAGCGTGCCAGGGAGATAATCGACGACGCCTACAGCGAAAAGCTCATAATAAACAAGAAGCCGGTCGGAACGGCTGTAGAGCAGTTTGCGAACGGCGAGTACAGGCTGGTAGAGGACCCCTCGCTGAGAAGAAAGCCCTAAGCGATGAGCTGCGGCGTTGACCATCTTGCAAAGCTGGCTGTATTCGGAGCTGCGTATGCCTTTGACCTTGAGTATACCTACAAATACCCGGACGCTCTTTTGGGCATTTTAAAGCCGGGAATGAGGGTGCTTGCCCCTTTCGGGAGGTCGAACGAAAAAAGAATATGCCTTGTCACCCAGCTTTTGGGGGACGATTCTCCCAAGGAGGGTATAAAGCCTATTTTAAGCCTTGTAGACAGGGAGCCGCTTTTAAGCGAGGAGCTTTTGGAGCTTGTCCGATGGCTGAAGGAAAGGACCTTTTGCACCTTCTACGAGGCGTACAGGACGGTTGTCCCGGCAGGCTATTCCGTCGAGAAAAAAAGCAGCTACCGTTTATCCAACCACCGCCCCGATGTGGAGCTGGAGCCGCAGGAGCAGCTTTTGTACGAGGCGCTTTTGCAGGCGTCCGGGCAGCGGGAGATTGACGCCTTGCTCGACTGCTCGTCAAGCCCTGGCAAGCGGGAGGTTGTAGACTCCCTTGTGGAAAAGGGGATTATCGAGGAGGAAAGCAGCTTTAAGCGGCGTGTTTCGGACGAGACTATAAGAATGGTCAGACTGGCTGAGGATTATATGCAGCCGGAGAAAAAGGCGTCCAGCCAGAAGCAAAGAGCCGTGGTTGAGTTCTTGGAGGAAAACGAGACCGCCTCGGTAAAGGAGCTTTGCTACTATTTAACAATAACAACGACGATTGTAACGAATATGATAAAAAAGGGGATTCTTAAGGAGTACCGCTACGAGGCGTTAAGAGTTCCCAAGAGAGAGCTGTGCGAGCCTTTGCAAAAGCCGGTTCTGACCGACGAGCAAAGCGAGGTCTTTAAGGGGCTTTCCCTGATGGCTGATGAAAATAAGCCCTCGGGAGCACTTTTGCACGGCGTCACCGGGAGCGGAAAGACGGCTGTTTTCATAAGCCTTATAAGCCATGTTCTGGACATGGGGAAAACCGCCCTGATGCTCGTGCCGGAGATAGCCCTCACCCCTCAGACGGTTAGGCGGTTCATGTCCGCCTTCAAAGAGGATATCGCAGTTTTGCACTCTGGGCTGTCCCTCGGCAGACGGATGGACGAGTTCAAAAGAATAAGGCGTGGCGGGGTCAGAATCGTAATAGGAACAAGAAGCGCAGTATTTGCCCCTCTTGAAAACATCGGAGTCATAATCCTTGACGAGGAGGGCGAGCAGAGCTACAGGTCGGACAGGTCTCCTAGGTATCACGCCAGGGAGGTCGCCAAAAAAAGGTGTGCAGCCCATAACGCCCTTTTGCTGATGGCGTCGGCAACTCCCTCGCTTGAGACCTATCATCTTGCCGTCATAGGAAGATACCGCCTGTTCGAGCTTAGTCACCGCTACGGTGGGAACAGGCTGCCTCAGGTGGTTGTGGCTGACATGATTACCGAGGCTGAATCGGGAAACGACGGTATATTCTGCCTTGACATGGTAAGAAGAATCAGGGAGGAAATGGAAAAGGGAAACAAGTCCATACTCCTTCTCAACCGCAGGGGATACAACACCACCGTCACCTGTCTTGGCTGCAAGAGCGCACTAAAATGTCCGAAATGCCTGCTTCCCTTGACCTATCACAAGTCTAACGGCAAGCTTATGTGCCACTACTGCGGCTACTATGAGAGCTATACAGGACTCTGTCCAAGCTGCGGGAGCGATAAGCTCAGGCTCGTGGGACTCGGCACTCAGCGTCTTGAGGAGGAGCTGGCTTCCTCCTTCCCCAATGCCAGGGTGTTAAGGATGGACGCTGACACCACTGGCTCACGGTATGCCTACGAGGAGGGCTTTGCGGCGTTTGAAAAAGGCGAGTATGACATCATGATAGGCACTCAGATGATAGCAAAGGGTCTTGATTTTCCGAGGGTAACTACCGTCGGAGTCATCTCGCTTGACAGCTCCCTGTTCGCAGGAGACTATAAAAGCTACGAGAGGACCTTCTCGCTTCTGACTCAGGTCTGCGGCAGGGGAGGACGGGACAGCGAGGAGGCTGTTGCATACATCCAGACCTTTTTGCCTGAGCATCATATAATCACTCTGGCGTCAAGGCAGGACTACCGAAGCTTCTACGAGGGAGAGATAGCTCTCAGGAGGGAGCTCATATATCCTCCGTTTTGCGACATCTGCCGGCTTGTAGTAAGCTCCGAGCTTGAGCGTGACGCTCTTGCGGGTGCAAACGAGCTTATTTCCATGATGAAAGAGAGGCTTTCAAAATTGAAGCCCTCCTTCCCGCTTTTGGTTCTGGGACCGGCTAAGCAGGGCCTTGGCAGGATAAACGGCAGATACCGCTACTGCCTTACCCTAAAGTGCAAAAACTGCCGGGAGCTCAGGGAGTTCATCTCCGAGCTTCTGATTGAAGGCTCCAAGAAAAGGAGTCTTGCGAAGCTCAGAATCTATGCGGATATGAACGGAATCTGATTTGCATATTTTTGTCAGTGCATTTTCATATAATGAAAGGAATGTTTTAAATGGCTCTTCGCAAAATAGCAACAGACGGCGATCCCGTCCTTTTGAAGGTCTGCAAGCCGGTCGACAGGTTTGACGCAAGGCTTGCCCAGCTTCTTGACGATATGAAGGAAACCATGTACAAGGCTGACGGCGTGGGGCTTGCCGCTCCGCAGGTTGGAATCATCAGGCGTGCGGTGGTTATAGATGTCGGCGAGGACTATGTCGAGCTTATCAACCCGGAGATTGTCTGGCGCTCTGAGGAGACTCAGTACGGCACCGAGGGGTGTCTGTCCTACCCTGAGCTTTACGGCTATGTCACAAGGCCAAAGTCCCTTAGATTCAAGGCTCAGGACAGGTTCGGCGAGTGGTACGAAAGGGAGGTAAGCGACCTCTTTGCAAGATGCGTCTGCCATGAGCTTGACCATCTGGAGGGAAGGACTCTCCCGTCGTCTATAGAGGAGCCGTATGTCGAGGAGGACAACGAGGCTGACTCCTGAGCAAAAAGCGAAAGGACGGAGATTTGATGAGAATAGTTTTTATGGGCACGCCCGACTTTGCACTGGTCTCGCTGAAGGCTCTTTGCGATGCCGGACACGAGGTTGCGGCGGTGTTCACCCAGACCGACAAGCCAAAGGGCAGGGGAAACAGGCTCTGCGCCTCTCCTGTCAAGGAGTACGCCCTAAAGGAAGGGATTACCGTATATCAGCCGGCGTCCCTAAAAAGGGAGACAGCCGAGTATGCCGGTATTATAATCTCGCTCCAGCCTGATGTTATTGTAGTAGTCGCATACGGAAAGCTTCTTCCGCCCGAGATACTAAACATCCCACGGCTTGGCTGCGTAAATGTCCACGGCTCGCTTCTTCCCAGCTACCGTGGAGCCGCCCCGATACAGTGGACGGTGATAAACGGCGACGAGTACGGCGGGATAACCACCATGCTTATGTCAGAAAAGATGGACGCCGGGGACATTCTTCTGCAGCAGCCGGTGAAGCTTGATTTCAGCGAGACGGCGTCGGAGTACTACCAAAGGCTCTCCCATGTCGGAGCAGAGCTTCTTGTAAAGACTCTTTCGGGTCTTGAAAAAAACGAGATAGCTCCCATAAAGCAGGACGAGTCGGGAGTCTCTCTTGCCCCCGTTTTGACAAGGTCGATGAGCAGGATAAGCTTCGATATGCCGGCGGAAAGGGTTTTCCATATGATAATGGGTCTTAGCGACTGGCCCTGTGCCGAGTGTGTTATAGACGGCAAAAAGCTTAAAATATACCGCTGTGAGCTTGTTGACAGGGACTCCTGTCACGCTCCGGGGACGGTTTTGGATTCTCAGGACTTCACCGTTGCCTGCGGGAGAGGCTCGGTACGGCTCACCGAGGTACAGGCTGAGGGCGGAAAGAGGATGCCTGCCAAAGCCTACCTTTTGGGTCATCCGATAAAAAAAGGAACTGTTTTAGAGTAAGAAAGGCTTAGTATGTATTGGTTTGACTATACCTATTTAATAATACTGCCCGCATTTTTGTTCGGGCTTTACGCACAGATGAAGGTAAGCTCCACCTTCTCGAAGTATCAAAGCGTCCAAAGCTCAAGAGGAGTCACCGGAGCACAGGCGGCAAGGCGTATTCTTGACGATAACGGGCTTTACGATGTTGCGGTGGTAAAAATCTCCGGGAACCTAACCGACAACTTTAATCCAAAGACGAGGACCGTCTCACTTTCTGACAGCGTATACGGCTCGACCTCGGTTGCCGCAATAGGGGTAGCCGCACATGAGTGCGGTCACGCCGTCCAGCACGCAACCGGATATACTCCGATTAAAATAAGGTCGGCGCTCGTCCCGGTGACAAACTTCGGCTCATCGGCAGGCTTTGTAATACTGCTTGTCGGGATGCTGTTCGGAAGCTATCCTATAGCCATGCTAGGAGTCCTGCTTTACTCGCTGATGGCTGTTTTCCAGGCGGTCACGCTCCCTGTGGAGTTCAACGCCAGCAAGAGAGCGCTTGCAACCCTTGAGGCCTCGGGAATGTTGGTCGGCGAGGAGCTTAAAATGTCCCGCTCGGTGCTTTCCGCCGCAGCGATGACATATGTTGCCGCCCTTGTATCCAGCCTTGCCACCATACTTAGGCTTTTGCTCATCGTCGGCAGCTCAAGGCGCAGGGACAGATGAAAGCCCCAAGAGAGCTTTGCTTTGAGCTTCTTTTGGAGACCGAAAGAAGCAAAAGCTATTCAAATATAGCGCTTGACAATGCTCTTAGGCGAAACTCCGGCCTGGACGCAAGGGACAAAAGGTTTATAACCGCTCTTTACTACGGGACTATAGAGCGTATGCTCACCCTTGACGCCGTGATTTCTCTTTATTCAAAAAGACCGACGGCCTCCCTGTCGCCGGATGTAAGAGCCGCCCTCAGAATGGGTATCTACCAGCTTCTGTATATGGACAGCGTGCCGGACAGCGCTGCCGTCAACGAGAGCGTAGGGCTTTTAAAGAGGGATAAAAAAATCGGAGCCTCCGGCTTTGTAAACGCAGTTCTTCGCTCCTTTATTCGGGACGGCAAGCGGCTCCCCACGGGAAGGACCCGGCTTGAGCGTCTTTCTATCGAGTATTCCTGCCCGCAGTGGCTGATAAAGAGCTGGACAAGGGAATACGGAGAGGCTGCTGCGGCTTCGATTCTATCCTCGTCGCTGGAAAGCCCTCCTGTCACGCTGAGGCTCAACAGCTGCAGGTTTTCAAGGGAGGAGATTTTATCCTGCCTTGAGCTTGACGGCGCCGATATTGAGGAAATCCCCGGCTTCCCGGATTCGTATAATCTTCGCTCCGGCTCGATTGAGGAGCTTTCAGCCTACAAGAAAGGTATGCTTTATGTTCAGGACCTTTCCAGCCAGATAGCCGCCTTGAGCCTTGAGGCTTTGCCGGGGCAGACGGTAATTGATGTCTGTGCGGCTCCCGGAGGAAAGTCCTTTACGGTAGCTCAGCATATGAAGGACAGCGGCAGGATATATTCCTACGATATCCACAAAGGCCGTGTCGGGCTTATAGCCGAGGGAGCAAAAAGGCTCGGCCTTAAATCGGTGACAGCCGGCTTAAACGACGCCTCGGTGTACTCCTGCGATATCCCCATGGCGGACAGGGTGCTTTGCGATGTTCCCTGCTCAGGTCTTGGAGTGATAAGAAGGAAGCCGGAGATAAAGTATCAGTCCCCCGAGGAGGCTGACTCTCTTCCCGAGCTTCAGTATAAGATAGCGGCTACCTCTTTAGGCTATCTCAAGCCGGGAGGGATAATGATATACTCGACCTGCACATTAAGAAGGTGCGAGAACGACAATATCGTAAAAAGACTTCTTGACGAATATTCCGAGCTTGAGCCGGAGAATATACCCGGCTATTCCAGCCCGACGGTTACAATTATTCCCGAGCAGCAGGGCAAGGACGGCTTCTTCATAGCAAGACTTAGAAAAAGGGGGTGAGGACTTGTCCTGCCAGGGCACTTATGATACAAAAAGGGATATCCTATCGCTCAGACAGGGCGAGCTTCGTGATATCCTCCTTGAATACGGCGAAAAGGGCTTCAGGGCGTCGCAGATATTTAAATGGCTCCACCAGAAAAGGGTCAAGGACTTTGACAGCATGACAAACCTATCCGAGGAGCTAAGAAAAAGGCTGTCAAATGAGTTTAGGATAATGTCTGTTAATCCTGTAAAAAGGCTGTCCTCCCGGATTGACGGCACCGAGAAGCTCCTTTACGAGCTTGAGGACGGCAACCATATCGAGACGGTCATAATGAGCTACGAGCACGGCGATTCCCTCTGCGTATCCACACAGGTAGGATGCAGGATGGGCTGCCGCTTCTGCGCCTCGACGATAGCCGGCTTTAAAAGAAATCTTGCCCCCTCCGAGATACTTCTTCAGCTATACGAAACCGAGAGGCTGACAGGAAGAAAGGTATCAAGCATAGTTTTGATGGGGATAGGGGAGCCTCTTGACAACTACGAGAATGTGACAGCCTTTATGGACATACTCTCCTCGCCGGAGGGAGCCGGGATGAGCCTTAGGCATCTGTCTCTGTCGACCTGCGGTCTTGTCGAGAGGATATACGAGCTTGCCGAGCTTAAATCTCAGCTGACGCTTTCTATATCCCTTCACGCCTCAAACGACGAAACAAGGTCTAGGCTGATGCCGATAAACAATAAATACGGGCTTGACGAGCTTATGAGGGCGTGCAGGCATTACTTTGATGTCACCGGCAGGAGGATATCCTTCGAGTACGCCCTAATTGACGGCGAGAACGACACAAAAAGCGATGCTCTCGGTTTATCCTCGCTGATAAGGGGTATGCCCGCTCATGTCAACATAATCCCGGTGAACAAAATAAAGGAAAGAGATTACAGCTCGAGCAGACAGTCTGCGGCAGCGTTTTGCCGTATGCTCACCGAGCTTGGCATAAACGCCACCGTAAGAAGGACTCTAGGCTCGGATATAGACGCCGCCTGCGGTCAGCTAAGGCGGGAGTATGAAATATAATGCTTTTTGAAAGGGGTGTTTTGAGTTGTTCATTACCGGCAGGACTGATATAGGCAGGTTCAGGGATGAAAATCAGGACCGTTTCCGTGTCAGTATGCTTGAGGGCGGTGCGGCTCTTGCAATCGTCTGCGACGGTATGGGCGGAGCTGCGTCCGGCGGACTGGCAAGCGATATGGCGGCAGGAGCGGTATATGACCGTGTGATGCTCAGCTTCAGAAGCGACATGGAGCCTAAGAGCATAAAGGCTATGCTTATGTCTGCCGTATCCGCCGCAAACGCCCTTGTCTACAGTAAGGGAAGCGAGGAGGAGTCCAACCACGGCATGGGCA
This sequence comes from Ruminococcus sp. UBA1409, assembly GCA_002305045.1. Taxonomy (GTDB): domain Bacteria; phylum Bacillota; class Clostridia; order Oscillospirales; family Ruminococcaceae; genus Faeciplasma; species Faeciplasma avium. Next base: position 293,129 of record DBPX01000016.1, on the reverse strand, counting down.
CCACCTGCGTTGCCGCCATCATACATAACGGGATACTAAGCGTTGTAAATGTCGGCGATTCGAGGGCGTATCTCATGTCCGAGAGGGGGATAACCCAGATAACCACAGACCATACCATGGAGGAGTTCTTTAGGTCAAAGGGAGTGGTAGAGGAGTCCCAGGTGAAGCTCCACAACATGAAAAATGTAATAACACGGGCTGTAGGCGTGGACTCGGAGATAGAGGCAGATTATTTCGAGCTTGGGATATCCCAGGGCGACAGCCTGCTTCTTTGCACCGACGGTCTTACGAACTATCTGAGCGACGAGCTTATCTACAGCATAGTCTACAAAAAGCCGATAGAGACGGCTGCCAACGAGCTTATAGACAGGGTAAACGCCAAAAACGGAAAGGATAATATCACTGCGGTTATCGCAAGTGTTTGATATAGAGGAGGCCTTACTGCTTTCTTGCTTTTGAGTTCGAACCTCCAAAACCGAGAGGAAAGGATAATGATTATGGATAATATGATAGGGCTTCGGCTCGACGGAAGATATGAAATAATCGACAGGCTGGGCATCGGCGGGATGTCGGATGTGTATATCGGCAGGGACATTATGGAAAATCGCTCGGTCGCCGTCAAGATACTAAAGGCTGAGTTTTCCTCCAACGCCGAGTTTGTCAGATGCTTCAGGAACGAGAGCAAGGCTATTGCCGTTTTGAGCCATCCGAACATAGTCAAGATTTTCGATGTCGGGCATGAAAAGGACCTCGAGTTTATAGTCATGGAGAGAATCGAGGGCATAACTTTAAAGGAATACATCGACCAGGTTGGAATAGTCCCGTGGAGGGAGTGCGTACACTACACCATTCAGATTCTGAGGGCGCTCCAGCTTGCTCACGACCGTGGAATCATCCATCGTGACATCAAGCCGCAGAATATAATGAAGCTCTCCGACGGCACCATCAAGGTCATGGATTTCGGAATCGCAAACTTTTCAAGGCAGACGCCCCAGAACACCGGCGAAAAGACGATGGGCTCGGTTCACTATGTCTCCCCGGAGCAGGCAAGAGGGGAGCGCACCGACGAGCGGAGCGACATCTACTCGGTAGGCGTTATCATGTACGAAATGCTGACCGGCAGAAAGCCGTTTGACGGCGAGACGCCTGTTTCGGTCGCCCTGAAGCATATGAACGAGGAGCCTGTAAGACCGTCTGAGTATGTCTCCACGATGTACAAGGGTCTTGAGGAGATAATCCTTCGTGCGATGGAAAAGGACCCCGACCAGAGGTATCAGTCCGCAACCGGGATGATAGGGGACATAGAGGCGTTCAAGCAGGACCAGAGCATAGTTTTCGGCTACACCTCGGAGCCTGTTAGCCGTCCGAGGAGCAAAAAGAAGCTTCCCTTTGCGTTTCCTGCCGGAAGGAGAAGGAAAACTGCGGCTCAGGAGTATGTCGAGGAGGACATCCCTTCGCAGGAGGAATATGACGATGACGAGGACTACGAGATAGAGGAGCCTAGGCACAACTACATTCTCCCGATTCTGACGGCGACGACCGTTACTGTTATGATAGTTGCAGTGCTTTTTGTTGCCCATGTTGTCCTGTCATCGCTAAAGACGGCTCCCTCGTCGTCAAACGACTACACGATGCCCAGCCTTATCGGGCTTAACTTCTACGACGCAAGGGCGCAGTACCCTGACATTCAGCTTGTAGCCAGCGAGGAGTATAACTCAGAGTACCCCTCGGGAGTCATAATCGAGCAGGGGAAGGCTGAGGGCAGAATAGTCAAAAAAGGCTCTGCGATAACGGTAATAGTATCCAAGGGAACAAGGAGCGTAACCGTCCCCGATGTTGTGAATTATCATTTCAACTCCGCCAGTGCCGCTCTTGACGGCGAGAATCTAAAGTATCTTCGCATCGAGACGGAGAGCGACGATATAGCGGCTGAGTATGTCGTAAGGACCGACCCTGAGGCATATACCTCGGTTGAGGAAGGCTCTACCGTCAAGGTATATGTGAGCATAGGTCCCTCCACCGAGGACACTACCGTCCCCGATGTAAAGGGAAGGACGGTCTCGGAGGCTGAGGATATGCTAAAGGCTGCGTATCTTGTGCCCAAGGTCCAGTATATCGAGTCCAGCGAGCCACTTGACACCGTAGTCTCCCAGAATATAATCGAGGGAGAGGTCGTTACGAGAAACACAGTCGTCACAATCTATGTTTCGGACGGCAACGGAACCGTCTCCGACCCGTTTGACGACACCGGCGATATAGACCTGCCCGAAAATTTGGAGCAGGGCGGCGTCCTCCCCGGCGGACAGACGCAGAGCTATGTCGTGGTCCGTGTCGACATCCCGGCAAGCGCAAGCAACACCTACAGCATAGTCTTAGAGAACACTCAAAACGGCGAGGCGATGAGCGAGAGCGTATTCTTCAGCGCCAGCAACTATGCGGGAAGCTATATCGAGATTCCTGTCTACGGCAGCGGAAGCGTCGAGCTGTCCGCAAGGCTGAAGAGTCCGAGAACAGGGATGTATACTCAGCTTGCACAGTACGATGTAAACTTCGAGGACGGCAGCTGGGTCTGCAAGAACTATTCCAGCTTTGCCTTCGCACTCATTGATGTAAACGGTCTGTTCTGATATGGCTGACATTGAAAACGGAGTGATTGTCAGCTCTATGGGAGAGAGCTTTAGGGTCATGTGGAGCGGCGGAGTGTCGGTCTGTAAGCCAAGAGGGGTGTTAAGAATAGGCGGTGTCTCTCCCTACTGCGGGGACAGGGTCAGCTTCTGTCCTCAGGACGGCGTGATTCTCTCCATCCACGAGAGGAAAAATCAGATAATAAGGCCTCCGCTTGCAAATCTTGACTCTATCGTCTTTGTCGTCTCCACCTGCGAGCCGTACCCAAACCTGTTGCTTTTAGACAAGTTTTTAGCTGTAGCCGAGTATAAGGGAATCTCCCCGGTGATAGTCTTTACAAAGATTGACAAGCTTCCTCCCGGAGACTACCTAGAGGTCTACAAAAGGATATATCCTGTTTTCTGCGTCTGCAACATAACCGGCGAGGGGCTTGACGGGCTTCTTAGCGAGCTAAAGGACAGGTTTTCCGCAGTTGCCGGAAACTCCGGCTCCGGGAAGTCCTCGCTGTTAAATAACCTCTGCCCGGAGCTTGGCTTAAAGACTCAGGAGATAAGCAAAAAGCTCGGCAGAGGTAAGCACACCACCAGAAGGACGGATATATATCCTCTGGAGTGCGGCGGCTGTATTGCGGACACCCCCGGCTTTTCAAGCTTTGAAACGGGAAGATACGATACCATCACGGCTAAGGAGCTTCCGTACTGCTTCCCGGAGTTTTCTAAGCATTTAGGAGACTGCCGCTTCCCCGACTGCACCCATTCTGCGGAGCCTGACTGCGGAGTTTTAAATGCTGTTTCCTCTGGGCTTATTTCAAGGAGCAGGCATGAGAGCTATAAGGCTATGCTTGAGGAGGCAAAAAGGATAAAGCCGTGGGAGCTTGATAAAAAGAGGTAGCGTGACCTCGGCGGATACTTATTCCCTATGGCAAATTTTATTTTCCTGAATATAGTGTAATATATTGCATTAAGGAGGCAGGAGAATGAAAATTATCGTCTTTAAGCCAAACCGTGCGATACGGGGGCTGCTTAGGATAATCTTCGGCGTCAAAAGGGAGTACGGCAGCTATTGACTCCGACGCAGAATTGAACATAGCATAAAAACGGCGCTCGGGAATAATTCCGGGCGTCTTTTTTGGCGGGTATTCCTGCTACGGACCATAAAAAATCGCCACGGACCTCGCATATATGCGAACGCCGGGCGAGTTTAGTTATTCATTCGGATTTGCTCCTAACACCATAGGCTGAAGCTGAATTCCGCTGAGAGCCAGCTCTACGCACCTTTCCATGTAGGAAAAGTCTGCGACCATCGAAAACGGCTTGAGAAGATAATCGTCCTGACGGTAGGGGAGGAAGTAGTAATTCTTTGCCGACATGAGGGCTCCGATGTTTTTTGCACAGGCGGCGAGAGCGTCGTTGGTAGAGACGCCCAGAAGCACAGGACGCTGGTTTCTAAGATGACTCTTTACCGCCATGGTGACAGGAGTATCGTTTATCCCTCCCGCAAGCTTTGCAATAGTGTTTGAGGTGCAGGGAGCGACTATCAGGATATCAAACATCCTCTTTGGACCTATCGGCTCGGCGTCCTCAATCGTGTGGATGATTTTCTTGCCGGTGACTCTTTCAAAAGCCTCTCTTTGCATATTTGCAGTTCCGAAGCGGGTGTCTATCGAGTAGGCATTGAAGGAAAAAATCGGAGTCAGGCTGTAGCCCGCAGAGCTAAGCCTTGCCGCCGCCTCGAGGCTTTTGGCAAGGGTGCAGAAGGAGCCTGTCACGGCATAGCCGACCCTTATTTTGTCTATGCTTTTCATCTCTGGGCTAATGCTCCCTCCCTTCGTCAGGGCTGTTTAGGTCAAGCCCCAGCCTTGATATTACCGATTCCGCCATCGCAGCGCCTGCCGACTCCGGCGTAAATCTTCCGGGGATTCCCGGCTCTATGCTGTAGCATATTCCCATGAGCCTTGCAAGGCTTGGGTCAAAGGAATAGGGGCTGGAGGCAAGCTCCAGTATCCATGAGTCCTTTTTTAGCGAGGAAAGCTCAGCCTCGCCTAGAATCCTGGCAGGCACCGTGCTGACCACTATGTCGGCGTCCGAAAGAGCAGACATAAGCTCAGGGATAGCCGTGTAGCCGGATTTTTCGGCGTCCTTTAGCGACTCGCTTCGTCTTGCCCAAACCGAAACTCCTGCCCCGATTCTTAAAAACAGCTCCGAGCATTCCCTTGCCAGCCTTCCCCAGCCCAGGATTAAAAGCTTGGAGCCTCCCAAGGACCTTTTAGAGCGCCTGATGATAATCTGAGCGGCGCCTTCTGCCGTCAGCCTGCTGTTGGAAAGAGTGAGCCTCTCGTCAGAAAACCAGTCGTATACCTTAGCGCCAAGCTCCACAAGAAGCCCGGTCTCGCCTTCGGTCAGCCTCCCCGCAAAGACAGCCGTCCCCGGCTTTATAAGCCCTTTTATCTCAGAAAAGGGAATTACGCTTCTTTTTGAGACTATTAAGCTGTCCTTTGTTGAAAGATACGGAAGGATAACGGCGTCAAAGCCCGGGAAGCTGGAAGCGATGTTCATAGGAGATGTCTCCCAAAACGACCCCTTGGACCCGCCCTTTATCTGCTTCAAGCCGGAGCCGTCCTCGTCAAGCCCGAGAGTGAAAACATTGACATCCTCGATTAGTGCAAGTCGCCCTGCACAGTATATCTGGCGTGAATCTCCGCCTATTACTAAAATGTTCATATCAATACCCTATCATAAACGCTGTGTAAGATTGAAAGCCGGTATATAACAATATATGTATATCAGACAAAAGGGGTGTATCCTGCCGCACTAAAGATTAAAATATTTATATATTGCAAGATTCGACCTTTAGTGCTATAATAAGATTCATGGCGGATTATCGGCAGTCAGAGCTTAGGGTCCGTGAACTTATTTGTTTTGGGGGAAATCATCATGCTAGAGGCGGGCTTTGACAACGAAAAATACCTTGCTTTGCAGTCCGAGCATATAGAAAAGAGGATAAAGCAGTTCGGCGGCAAGCTCTATTTAGAGTTTGGAGGCAAGCTTTTTGACGATTATCATGCGGCAAGGGTGCTGCCCGGCTTCCTGCCAGATTCCAAGCTGAAGATGCTCCTTCAGCTAAGGGACCGTGCGGAGATAGTCATAGTTATAAACTCTGTGGATATAGAAAAGAGCAAGGTCCGTCTTGACATCGGGATAACCTACGACATGGATGTTTTAAGGCTTATCGACGCTTTTCGCAACTACGGGCTTTATGTCGGGAGCGTTGTTCTGTCGATGTATAACAACCAGCCGGCGGTTCAGGCTTTTGAAAGAAGGCTCACCGAGCAGGGGATAAGGGTCTACAGGCATTACGAGATTGAAGGCTATCCCAGAGAGCTTGACATGGTTATAAGCGAGCAGGGCTACGGCAAGAACGATTATATCGAGACTACAAGGGAGCTTATCGTCGTCACCGCTCCGGGACCCGGAAGCGGCAAGATGGCAGCCTGCCTTTCCCAGCTGTATCACGACCATAAAAGGGGAATATGCGCAGGATATGCAAAGTTTGAGACCTTCCCCATCTGGAATATACCCTTAAACCACCCCGTCAACTCGGCTTACGAGGCGGCGACGGCGGACTTAAACGATATTAATATGATAGACCCCTACCATCTGGAGGCTTACGGTCAGCCGGCTGTAAACTACAATCGGGACATCGAGTCCTTCCCGGTGCTCAATGCGATGTTCGACATGATTTTGGGCAGCTCTCCCTACAAGTCGCCCACGGATATGGGAGTCAATATGGCGGGCTTTTGCATTGTGGACGATGATGTCTGCGTCAGGGCGTCCCGCCAGGAAATAATAAGAAGATACTACTCGGCAGTCTGCCGCAGAGTCAGAGGCGAGGCGGGAGACGATGAGCTTATGAAAATCGAGCTGATAATGAAAAAGGCTAACATAAAGCTCGGCGAGAGAAGGGTGGTCGAGCCTGCAATAAATAAGGCCAGGCTGACAGGGGAGTCTGCCGCAGCGATAGAGCTCCCAAACGGTAAAATCCTCACCGGCAGGACGGGAAAGCTTCTCGGCTGCTGCGCCGCTCTGCTGCTCAACTCCCTCAAAGAGCTGGCAGGGATAGCGGACGATATCATGCTTATCTCTCCTGTTGTGATAGAGCCGATACAAAGGCTCAAGGTGGACCATCTGGGAAATGAAAACCCAAGGCTTCATACCGACGAGGTCCTGCTAGCTCTTAGCATATGCGCCGCCACAAATCCCACGGCACAGCTTGCCATGGACCAGCTTAAAAACCTGAAAGGCTCGGAGGTCCACTCAAGCGTGATTCTTTCCTCTGTTGACCAAAAGACCTTTAAGAAGCTGGGAGTCAATGTCACCTGCGAGCCGGTTTATCAGTCGAAGAATCTCTACCACGGATAATTAATAGGTCCGTCCCATGTAAAGGGGCGGACCTTTTTATCATCTTAGCTATTTTTTCTTCTGACCATAGTAGGCGTTCTTGCCGTGCTTTCTAAGATAATGCTTGTCAAGAAGCTCCTGCTGCATACGGCTCAGCCCGGGGTTGAGTGCGAAGGCTCCCATAGCCATCTTAGCGCACTCCTCAAGTATGACGGAGTGGTGAACGGAGTCTACAGGGTCCTTACCCCATGTAAAGGGACCGTGCGAGTGTACCAAAACTGCCGGGATGGCGTCCGGGTCGAGGTCCTTGAAGGTCTCTACTATGACAAGACCCGTGTTCTTCTCATACTCACCAGAAATCTCCTCGGGAGTCATCTTCCTTGTGCAGGGAATCTCGCCGTAGAAATAGTCGCCGTGAGTCGTGCCGAGCGGAGGGATTCCCCTGCCCGCCTGTGCAAAGCATACGGCGTTGGTGGAGTGGGTGTGGGTAACTCCGCCTATGTTTGGAAACGCCTTGTAGAACTCAATGTGTGTTGGAGTGTCTGAGGAGGGGTTCAAATCGCCCTCTACGACCCTGCCCTCGAGGTCTACAACCACCATATCCTCCGGCTTCATCTCATCGTACTCGACTCCCGAGGGCTTGATTACGACAAGACCAAGCTCACGGTCGATTCCCGAGACATTGCCCCAGGTAAAGGTGATAAGACCGTACCTCGGCAGCAGCATATTTGCCTCGTAGACTTCCTTTTTCAGTTTTTCCAGCATAATAACAGCATCCTTTCAATATCTTTTAGTAAACAGTTTTGATTAGCAGAATATAATGATTAAGAGGGCGGACTACAGCTCGGCATGAGTCACCATTATACCGGCAGGGATTATGTCGATGGCGGCATAGGAGGGCGGCATGCCGTCTCTTGGGAGGGCGATGCTTCCCGGGTTTATGTAATAGACTCCGTTTCTGTAAAGGCACTCCCTGACATGGGTATGCCCGAACAGCACGGCAGCCGCACCGTTCTGGAAGGCGAGCCTCTCAAGCCCGGCGGTATCGTATTTTATGCCATGGGTATGTCCGTGGGTGTAGATGATTTTATAGCCCAAAACCTCGGTGACGGCAGTGTCAGGCGAGGAGATGGAAAAGTCGCAGTTCCCTCTGACCTTCAGCAGCCTGACGCCTTCAAGCTCCTCGCCGGCTCTGTCGATATCCCGGCTGCCGTCTCCAAGGAAGATGTACAGGTCGGTGGTGCTGCGGGTCGAGCTGATAAGCTTCTTTACTGCCCCGGTATTACCGTGACCGTCCGAAAAAGCAATAATCCTCACAAATAAGCATCTCCAAATCTTTTTATCATCATATCACATTTTACAGCATTTTTCAATAGATGGAGGGATAAATATGGAGCTAAATCAAAATCAGATAGACTATCTTTTGAAGGCGGCGTCCCAGAAGCTGGGAGTCAGCGAGACCAAGCTTAGGTCCGAGCTGTCGGCAGGCACCTTTGACAGGCTGCTTGGCACTCTTCCAGGCTCTGAGGCAAAAAAGCTCACCGCTGCGCTTTCAAATCCCGTGACGGCTCAGGCGGTGCTGTCAAGTCCGCAGGCAAAGGAGCTTATGAAAAAGCTATTCGGATAAATGTAGAAGGGAGTGAGTCGGCATGGAGGACCTAGCACAGCGGCTGAGCAGTATACTAAGCGATGAAAAGAGCATGAAGCAGATAGAGGAGCTTGCCTCGATGCTTGGTCTGCCTGCCGACAGCACGCCTCCTGCGAGCCAGCCCGAGGCTAAAGGTCAGCCGGGAGAGGGAAGTCCTGACATATCCGGGCTTATAAGCCTTGCCAAGGGCTTGGAGGGAAGCATCGAGGAGGATGAAAACATAAGGCTGATAAGGGCGCTCAGACCGCTTCTCGGCGAGGCTAGGAGAAAGCGGGCCGACAGCGCAGTCAGGCTTTTAAAGATGATAAATCTTCTTCCGCTTATAACAAAGAGCGGGCTTTTAGGAGGCGACGGTCTTGGCATCCTTTAGCCCTGACAGCCCGGAGTTCGGAAGAATGCAGGAGGAGGCTCTTTCCCGCCTGCGTGAGATGCAAAGAAGGTCCCGTGCCGTGGTGGGGGATAATCAGGCTAAAAGCGGCAGCACTCCCTTGCCGGGAGGAGCCTTATCGGGAGCCGAAAAAAACCATGCTGGAGATAACAAAAGAGAGCCTTTATCCGCAGGACCTCTCGGGTTTTTAAGAGATATACTGGGGGATAGCTTCGAGCTTGACGCCGACAGGCTTCTTTTGCTTCTTATCATCTTTATGCTCTATAAAAACGGCGCAGATATCAAGCTGCTGATAGCCCTAGGGTACATATTCATCTGATGTAATACTGACATTCAAGGAAATAAACGGTGTTGTCTGCGGCAGGGTATCATGGCATAAAACTTCATGCGCCACGGCGCACTACGATGAGGGACAAAAACCTGCGGCGCATGAAGTTTTTGCGCATCATTTCCAGTTGCCCCGAAGGGGCGAGGAAATGGCACATCTCAAAGTTTTGCTATGCTTTTGCATAGCAAAAATACTGCCCGAAAACAAACGCTGTAGTTTCTTTTCGAGCAGCTTTTTATACCGTTACGGGCAGGGGAGTCCAGGAGCAAAGCCTTGAATAACCCGCCCAAAGAAGCCTTCTTGCCTGTGCGACGGCTCCTGTTGGGTCAGTATACCGACCTGTAAATATTTATGATATCCTCCTTGGTGAGGAGCTTTTGTGTGTTAGAGGGACTGCCGCTTGCTATGGCGTCGTCAGCCATCTTGTCAAGGCTTGACATATATTCCTGTCTCGGGATGTTGTAGCCGCCTACCGTCGGGACATCAAGGGCGCTGCACAGCTCGCCCAGGGCAAAGACAAATCTGTCCGCCGCTGTATCCTCGGCGGTTCTTATATCTGATGGTGGTATCAATTTGGTATCAACGAGCGTTTTTCGCTGATTTTTTCAAATTGCGAGAGCCGAAAATCCTTGTAATATCAAGGTTTTTTGGACTACTCAAAAACCACTTTGCCTCATTCCCACTCAATAGTTGCCGGCGGCTTGGTGGTAATGTCGTAGACGATGCGGTTGATGCTTTTGACCTCGTTGACTATGCGGGAGGCGCACCGTTCGAGGACATCGTAGGGGATTCGGGCGAAGTCGGCGGTCATGAAGTCGGTGGTGGTGACGGCACGGAGAGCGAGGGTGTAGTCATAGGTTCTGCCGTCGCCCATGACGCCGACAGAGCGCATTGAGGTCAGGACAGCGAAAAACTGGTTAATGTCACGGTCGATGCCGCTTTTTGCAAGCTCGTCTCTGAATACCCAGTCAGCGTTGCGGAGTATTTCAAGGCGCTCCTTAGTGATTTCTCCGATTATCCTTACGGCGAGGCCGGGGCCGGGGAATGGCTGCCTGTAGACTAGGGTGGGGGAGAGTCCAAGAGTCAGTCCCAAGGCTCTAACTTCGTCCTTGAAAAGGAGCCTAAGAGGCTCTATGACCTCCTTGAAATCTATGTCCTTGGGCAGACCGCCCACATTGTGGTGGCTCTTTATGACGGCGGCGTCTCCTGCTCCCGACTCGATAATATCAGGATAAATTGTACCCTGGGCGAGGTAATCCATATGCCCTAGCTTTCGTGACTCCGACTCAAATACCCTTATGAACTCCTCGCCGATTATCTTTCGCTTTCGCTCCGGCTCGGTGACGCCGGCAAGCTTTTCAAGGAACAGAGCCTCTGCGTTCACCCTGACAAAGTTTATATCCCAGTCGGAGAACGCCTGCTCGACCTCGTCGCCCTCGTTTTTCCTCATAAGACCGTGGTCTACGAAAATGCAGGTGAGCTGGCTTCCAATCGCCTTTGAGAGAAGCGCTGCGCACACCGAGGAGTCAACTCCGCCGGAGAGTCCTAAGAGCACCTTTTTGTCTCCGACACGCCGTCTTATGTCCTCGATGGCGGTAGCGGCGAAGCTCTCCATCGTCCAGTCGCCCAAGCACTTGGCGGCATTAAACAAAAACGCCTTTATGATGTCGCTGCCGTGCTGGGTGTGGTTGACTTCAGGGTGGAACTGTACGGCGTAAAGACCTCTTTCGGGGTCCTCCATTGCGGCGACAGGGCAGACAGGCGTGCTGGCGGTTATCCTGAAGCCGTCTGGAGCCTTTGCGATGTAGTCGGTGTGACTCATCCAGGTTACCGATTTTTCCGGCAGCCCGCCGAATAAAACAGAGTCTGTCTTAAAATCGGTGTTAGTCTTTCCGTACTCGCTTGTGGGGGCGCTCTTAACGCTTCCGCCAAGAGAGTATGCCATGAGCTGTGCACCGTAGCATATGCCGAGAATCGGGATTCCCAGCTCGAAAATCTCCTTTGATATTGTCGGCGAGCTGTCAAGATATACGCTGTTCGGTCCGCCGGTAAAGATTATAGCTACAGGCCTGTCGCTCTTTATGGCGGATATATCAGCCTTTTTGTAGGGGAGGACCTCGCAGTATACTCCGCACTCTCTTACCCGTCTTGCTATGAGCTGGTTGTACTGTCCACCGAAGTCGATGATAATAAGCTTCTGGTTTTTAAGCTCCATACTAATCCTCTTTTCTTTTTTATTGTGGTGATGTCACGATTGCCAGGACAGGCTACGGCTTTATAGCCAAAGTCGCTATAAAGCTGGGGATGTTCATCTTGTGGAGCCTGCCGCTTCCGTTGGTATCCTCGTAAATATCCTTTAGGATAAACCCAGCCTCAAGCTGACCGCCTATCTGCTCCTCCATGGTATGTGAAAACTGTACTCCGCAGTCCTCGCTTTGGAGCATCCTCATAAGCTCGGGGTCATTAAGAGGGTCAAAGGGCAGGGAATAAAGAATCTCCCTTTCCTCTTCGTTCGTTATGAAGTTCATGCCGTTGTCAAGACCGCACAGCAGCCTGCCGCCGTGCTTTAAGACCCTGGCACATTCTTTAAAGATTGGCTTGACCTCCTTGACATAGCAGTTGGAGACGGGGTGAAAGACAAGGTCGAACTCGCCGTCCTCAAAGGGTAAGGGCTTTGTCATGTCCGCTCTTACGATATTGATTTGATAGCCCTCTCTTTCGCTTACAAGCTGTTCAGACCTTAGCTGTGCAGGGGAGTAGTCCAATACCGTCACCAAGGCGCCGAGAGCCGCAAAAATCGGCATCTGCTGACCGCCTCCCGAGGCAAGTCCCAGCACCTTTTTTCCCTTTATCTCGCCGAGCCAGCTCTTGGGGACCGGCTTTGTCGGCGTCAAAAGAAGCTCCCAGCTTCCGTTTAATGCGCTAAGATAGGTATCATGATCTATCGGCTGACCCCATTCCCAGCCTTCTTCTATCCAGCGGTCTATGGTTTTGGCATTTTCGTCCTGGTATGACATCTTAGCCCTCCTTTAGCGTCACATCATCTGCATTGTTTTCGGTATTTTCGGTGTACATGGCTTCAAGCAGCTCCCTTTCCTCCTGGGACAGCTCGTCAATCAGCCCCATATATCCCTGCTCGTCAAAATATATGCCGTAGTCGTAGCAAAGACTGTTCATAAGCTCAAGAATCTGGTCGTATCTGGCGGGATACTTGCCCTCGTCTCTTTCAAGATAGTAGACCTTGTAGTTCTTTATGAAAAGCGGATGGAGTCTAAGGCTTTTGAAGCCGTCCTTATCGATGGTGATGTCAAAAATGCAGGTAAGACCGTCGATTTCGTCGTCCACATGCCAGAAGATGAGGTTTCCGATGCTGTAAAAAATCGGCTTGCCGTTGTAGAACTCGATGGGCTGCAGGGTGTGGGGATGCGCTCCGATGACGATGTCCGCCCCTGAGTCGATTAAGGCTCTTGCCAGCCTTTTCTGATAGCTCCCGACATCAAAGACCTCCTCTGTGCCGCAGTGCATGAACACTATGAGAACATCGCACTGGCTGTCATACTCCTTGACACGGTCCAAAAACCATGCAGTCCTCTCGTCGTCGAGCTTGTAGACCATATTTATGCCGGGATGACCGACATCCGCCGCACAGTCGCTGCTAAGATATATGTAGTTACAACCCGCAAAGCCTACCTTGACGCCGTTTACCTCTTTAACCGTGAGACCTCCAGCCTCCTCCTTGTCGTGACCTGCTCCGAAATAGCCTATGCCGTACTCCGCCAGATGGCTGAAGGTATCGACAAGTGCGTCCATGCCGTAGTCTCTTGTATGGTTGTTTGCAAGGCAGACAAGGTCTATTCCTGCGTTTACAAAGCCCTCAAGCATATCAGGAGGCGTCCTGAAGCCAAAGCCCTCTCTTTTCTCCGAGACGCCTCTTTCGCTCACACAGGTCTCAAGATTTACCACCGAGATATCAGCCTCGTTAAATACCTGGCTGACCTCCTTCCAGGGATAATCGACTCCCCATCTTCTGGCGGCGTCCGCAAATTCGGAGTCTATCGAGGTGTCTCCGCCTATGCATATTCTGACGGTTGAGCTTTCATACTGGGTCTGCGGCTGCTCCTGGATGTCAGTATTCCCGTCGGAGCTATTATCCCCGTCAGAGTAAGTATTTTCATCAGTCTGCTCGGGGTCGGCGTCATCACTGTTATCCTCCACATCAGGAGCTAATGGCTCGCCGTCGGGATTTTCTAAGCCGTCAGGCTCCTCAAGCGGCTCAGATTCCGTATTCTCGGTGACGGCAGATCCGGGACTTATAGCTTCATCCGGCGGAGTCTTTAGTTCGTCCGAAGCGTCCTCTGCGTCGGAATCCATATTGCCTGGTTCCTGCCCGGAGGGTAAAGCTGTCTTGGAAAGGTCCTGCCCCCTAAATTCAGAAAGGACAAAAAGCCCTCCCGCAATCAGGATAAGGACAGAAAAAACTGCAATAATAATATGTCTTTTATTTCTCATTTCAGCCTCTTAAATTTAGCAAAGCATGATAGATGCAATATAATCAGGGCAGGCGGTCCGGCAACACGGCGTCATGACCTATTTAGCCGTTCGACCGCCCTTTTGTCATTGTAGCATAAATCGGGGCGTTTGTCTATACAATGCCGAAAAAAGCTCGGGATATTGGCACTAACTCCCGACAGTTGCCTTTTAAGCGCTTTTATGCTACAATAAATAAAAAACTCAGATTCCAGCTTAAGCCGTAGGAGTGGTGTCAATGCAGATATCAAGCAGATTTACGCTTTCCGTGCATATTCTTCTTTGCATAGACCTATTCAGCGATACAAAAAAGGTCACAAGCGATTTTCTTGCCAGGAGCATAAATATCAACCCGGTAGTCGTGCGAAGGCTCTTAGGAGAGCTAAAGGCTGCCGGTCTTGTCCTGATAGCGAGGGGAACAGGGGGAGCCACGCTCGCAAGATCCGCCGATGAGATAACCCTTTTCGACATATACCTAGCCTCTCGGTGCGTCGGGGACGATGGTCTTTTTCATTTTCATGAGAACCCAAATAAAAGCTGTCCCGTGGGCAGGAGCATACACTCTGCGCTGGGAGGGGAGCTTGAGAGGATTCAGAGGGTCATGGAGAGCGAGCTTCGGGCTGTGACTCTTGAGATGATAAAAAATAAAATAAAAATTTGATGTAACCATTGACATTACAACTTCCCTGTGCTATAATCAGGTTGTAACATTAGTCATTACAACACACTGACCATTTTAAGGAGGATTTTATATGTCAAGCTACACAAAGTATACCCCTTCTACTGAGGCTAGGACAGAGCTTCACGACAGGCTGTCCCTAACTGGTGCGGAAATAAGCATTAACAACCTGCCTGCCGGGGGATGCGTCCCCTTTGTCCACGCCCACAAGGAAAACGAGGAGATTTATTACATCCTCTCGGGAAAGGGAAGCGCAGTCATCGAGGATGAAGCAGTCGAGCTGTCAAAGGGCGACTGGCTGATGATTCCGCCGGCTTCAAGGAGGCAGCTTTACGCCTCCAAGGAGGAGGGGATAAGCTATATCTGCATCCAGGTAAAAAGCGGCTCCCTGTCCGCCTATACCGCAGAGGACGCTATAGCCTACTGATTCCTCAGGCGCTTAATAACTGTAAAAATCCCTTAGCCGTTTTGGCTAGGGGATTTTATGCTTTTATGCTACTTTACTGTAAGCTCCGCCGTCTCGTATGGCAGGACCTTTTTTATATCACAGACGGATAGCCTTATCATACGGCCGACCCGCCCTGCGCTGAAAGTGACCTCGTCAAGAAGCTCTACGGAGGAGTCAAAAAGAGTTCTTAGCTGCTTTTTCATGCCGATAGGGGAACAGCCGCCGTGTATGTAGCCGGTGATGGGAAGAAGCTCCCTTGATTTAACCATCTCAACCGACTTCTCGCCGACGGCTCTTGCCGCCGCTCTCAGGTCAAGCTCGGAATAGACCGGCAGCACATAGACATAGTGCTGTCCGCTTTTCCCGACGGTGACAAGCGTCTTAAAAACCGTTTTCGGCTCCAAGCCAAGAAGCCTTGCCGCCTCCAGACCGTTTTCTGCGGTCTTATCGCCGAGGCTGTGGACGCTGTAGCCTATTTTGAGCGAGTCGAGTATTCGCATGGCGTTGGTCTTTTTCTCCTGCGGCTTCATCTAGACCGTCTCCTTAACAGGGGCGCTTTTTGCCTCGAGCCGCTTTTGTGCGGTTGTAAGCATAAGCTTAATGCGGTTAAACTGGTTAACCTCAGAGGCACCCGGGTCGTAATCCACGGCAACAATATTCGCCTCGGGGTACTCAGCCTTAAGAGCCTTTATCGCGCCCTTGCCCACTACATGATTAGGCAGGCAGGCAAAGGGCTGTATGCAGACTATGTTGGGAGCGCCACAGAGGATAAGCTCTGCCATCTCCCCGGTGAGGAGCCAGCCCTCTCCGTACTGGTTTCCAAGCGAGATAATCGGCTTTGCAAGCTCTGCGATTCGCTCTATGTTAAGCGGAGGCTCAAACCTATTTGACGCCTCAAGAGCGTCGACTGCCGGCTTTCTTAGAAGCCTCATAGCCTTTATAGCGGCTAGCGAGAGCTTAGAGGAGGCTTTGCTCTTGCCAAGATATTTGTACTTGTAAACCGAGTTATATACGCAGTAGTTCAAAAAGTCCATCAGGTCGGGAACGACAGCCTCTGCGCCCTCGTTCTCAAGAAGCTCGACCAGGTGGTTGTTTGCAAGCGGCATATACTTTACAAGAATCTCGCCGACTATTCCGACCCTCGGCTTTTTAACATCCTCTAAAAGCTTAAGCTCGTCAAACGCCCTGACGATATCCCTACACAGCTCGGAGTAGCTCTTGCCGGAGCCTTTTCCGCCTAGCATATCCTCAGCCTCACGGCTAAGTCTCTCATAGAGGCTGTTTGCGCTTCCCTTTACCGCCTCGTAGGGTCTTGTTCTTAAAAGGCAGCGCATCATAAGGTCGCCTATGACGACAGCCTTTCCCGCCTGCAAAAGAAGCTGCAAGGATATCTTAAAGCCCTCGTTTTTCTCCATGCCGTTTGCGTTCAGGGAAATAACCGGTATATGGCTGAGTCCCGCCTTGTCAAGGGCACGCCTTATAAAGCCTATGTAGTTGCTGGCTCTGCAGCAGCCGCCGGTCTGCGACATGATGATTGCTAAACGGTCGGTATCGTACTTGCCCGACAGCACCGAGTCCATAATCTGCCCGACCACCGTTATCGAGGGGAAGCAGGCGTCGTTGTTGACATATTTAAGACCTACATCTATCGCCGAGCGGTTGTCATTATCCATCACCACGATGTTGTAGCCGTGCCTTTTAAAGACAGGCTCCATGAGTCTGAAATGAATCGGGCTCATCTGCGGGCAGAGGATGGTGTAGCCATCCTTTTTCATCCTCTTTGTAAAGACGGTCCTTTTGTACGCCGCAGATTTCGGCTGAGGGAGTATTCCCATCCGCTTTCTTTGCTCCATGGCGGAAAGAAGGCTTCTTATCCTTATTCTTACCGCTCCGAGATTTGAAACCTCGTCTATCTTGAGGACGGTGTAGAGCTTGTTGGAGCCTTCTAAAATCTCCATCATCTGGTCAGTTGTAACGGCGTCGAGACCGCAGCCGAAGGAGTTTAGCTGAATAAGCTCCATGTCCTGCCTGCCTCTTACGAACTCCGCCGCCATGTAAAGCCTGGAGTGGTATACCCACTGGTCGTTCACTCTAAGAGGATTATCCGGGGACTCGGGCACGGGGAGGCTGTCCTCGGTTAAAACCGCCATATTGTAGGAGGCAATCATCTCGGGGATTCCGTGATTTATCTCAGGGTCGATGTGATAGGGTCTGCCCGCAAGAACTATTCCGGGACGGGAATGCTCCTCCATCCACCTAATGGCAAGCTCACCCTCACGCCTTATGTCTTTTTTACAGCTTGCCTGCTCCTCCCATGCTGAGTGTACAGCCGCACGGACCTCAAGCTCGGGGATGCTCCACTCTCTGCGGCAAAGCTCGACAAGGCGGCTTGCGGCGGTTTTCTCGGACTCAAAGGATATGAACGGCCTTATGTAGCGAACACTGCCGTCGATTATACTCTCGATGTTGTTCTTTATGTTTTCGGGATAGGAAATAACTATCGGACAGTTAAAGTTGTTCTGTGCGCTGGAGTTCTCCTTATGCTCGTAGAAAACGCAGGGATGGAATATCGTTTTTATCCCGTTGTCTATCAGCCACTGGACATGACCGTGGCTCAGCTTTGCAGGGTAGCATTCCGACTCTGAGGGTATGCTCTCCATTCCAAGCTCGTATATCTTGTGGCTTGACCTGGGAGATATCACGACCTTAAAGCCTAGCTGACCGAAGAAGGTTGCCCAGAACGGGTAGTTTTCATAGATGTTAAGCACCCGTGGGATGCCTATCTCTCCCCTGGGAGCCGACTCCGGCTGCGGATAGTCGAAAATCCTTTTTAGCTTGTAGGCTGGAAGATTAGGACCCTTCTCGCCGGTCGAGGCAAGCCCAAGACCTCTTTCGCAGCGGTTGCCAGTTATGTGCTTTCTTCCGCCGGAGAAGCTGTTTATCGTGAGAGTACACCTGTTCTGACAGCCGCTGCATCTCGCAGTGGTAGTGGAGTATTCAAGCCTTAGAATATCCGGGATGGAGAGCATCGAGGTGCTCTCGCCGTTATACCTGCTTCTTGATATGAGAGCCGCTCCAAAGGCTCCCATTATTCCCGAGATATCAGGACAGGTGACATCTGCGCCGGATATCTTCTCAAACGCCCTCAAAACCGCCTGATTGAAGAAGGTGCCGCCCTGAACGACGATGTTTTTTCCAAGCTCCTCGGCGCTCGAGAGCTTAATTACCTTGAACAGGGCGTTTTTTATCACCGAGTAGGCTAGACCTGCCGAGATGTCCTCGACCGAGGCGCCCTCCTTTTGAGCCTGCTTGACATTTGAGTTCATGAAAACTGTGCAGCGTGTCCCGAGGTCTACGGGGTGCTTTGCAAAAAGAGCCTTGCCAGCAAACTCCGAGGCGGTGCAGCCAAGAGACTGAGCGAAATTCTCGATAAACGAGCCGCAGCCGGAGGAGCATGCCTCGTTTAGCATGATGGTGTCCACCGAGCCGTTTTTTAGCTTGATGCATTTCATATCCTGACCGCCGATATCCAAAACGCAGTCTACCTCAGGGTCAAAGAATGCCGCCGCTGTGGTGTGGGCTATCGTCTCGACCTCGCCGTCGTCGAGATTGAAGGCGGATTTGAGCAGGGACTCGCCGTAGCCGGTAGAGCAGGACCTTGCTATCGAGGCGGTGCATGGGAGCTTTGAGCCAAGATCTCTCATGGCGTTTATCGCCGTCATGACGGGAGAGCCCATGTTGTTTGCATAATAGGAATAAAGCAGCTCGCCGTCCTCTCCGATAAGAGCAAGCTTTGTAGTTGTCGAGCCGGCGTCTATTCCCAAAAAGCAGAGCCCGGAGTAGCTCTCAAGCTCTCCCTTTCTGACTACTGCCATCGAGTGACGCTTTTTGAACTCAGAGAACTCCCTTTCGTCAGTGAAAAGAGGCTCCAGCCGCTTTAACTCGAAGGATAGACTTATGCCGTGATTAAGCCTGTCTATAAGCTTGTCGGGGGAGACGACAGGAGCGTCGTCCGCCTCCAATGCCGCACCCATTGCGGCGAACAGATGGGAGCTGTCCGGGTCTATCGCCTCATCGCCGGTGAGCCGAAGCGTCCTTATAAAGGCTGCCTTTAGCTCGGACAGGAAGTGAAGCGGTCCACCCAAAAAGGCGACCCGTCCACGAATCGGCTTTCCGCAGGCAAGACCTGAAATCGTCTGGTTTACTACGGCTTGGAATATGGAGGCGGCAAGGTCTGCTCTTGCGGCGCCCTCGTTTATTAGCGGCTGGATGTCCGTCTTTGCGAACACGCCGCACCTTGCGGCGATGGGATAAATCCTTTTGTAGCTTCTTGCCTCCTCGTTAAGACCTGCGGCGTCGGTCTGTAGAAGTGACGCCATCTGGTCGATAAACGAGCCGGTGCCTCCTGCGCAGACGCCGTTCATCCTCTCCTCAAGACCGCCGGTGAGATAGATAATCTTAGCGTCCTCTCCGCCGAGCTCGATAGCGACATCCGTCCCGGGAGCCATCCTCTCGATTGCCGAGGCGACGGCGGCGACCTCCTGAACAAAGGGCAGGTTAAGGGCCTTTCCCAGGTTAATAGAGCCGGAGCCGGTTATTTTAAGCTTCATATCAAAATCGCCGAGCTTAGCCTTGGCGTCGTTTAGAAGCTTCTGCATGGCAGGCTGTATTTTCGCAAAATGCCGGCGGTACTCGCCGTACAGCATCCTGGAATCCTCTCCCAGGATAACAAGCTTTATCGTAGTGCTTCCTATATCAATTCCCGCTCTGTAGCAATTCATACTCTTAACCGCTGCCCCGAGAAAAAGGGCTTCCTTTCCGTGGAAATATTCTCCGGCATTAAAAAATGCTTCAATAAAGTATATACACTCAAGCGCCTTAAAAAGCCCATGGCCAGGACTTAAAAGCAAGGACGCTTGAAGAGATTAAAATATATCATCCAAGCCCGCCTGACCCTACGGCATGTCGGGACTTTCAAAGGTGCAGACCTGATAATTCGCACATGCGATAATTCGCATAGGCGACAATTCGCATAGGCGACAATTCGCCTATGTGCAGTCATACATTTATATTATAGCATGAAATTTAGGATTTGTGAGTGCTTTTTGCGAAAAAACAGTGAAAAAGTTCTCAACAACTCACCCGGCAATTTGTCTTAATATCCGTCAAAATACCGTATAATCCGACTTTTTAGGATGTAAACAGGGGGACCGCCGCCATTTTGCCGCAGTCCCCTTATTGCAGTCACCCGACTATTATATAGCTTAATTTTCTTGAATCTGAGGCAGTGAGCGTCTTAAGCTTGTCATCCCACACGATGTTAGTAATCGAATATTCGCCTCTTTCGTAGCCGTAGCCGTCTGCCGAGTCCTCGTAAAGACTGAAGCAGCCGTCCCTTCCGGGGTACACCCGATAGGTTATAATCTCCTTGGGAAGAACACGGCAGGACTCCTTTGCAATCGGGAGGACGCTTCCTTCCTTTACAAAGACGGGAATGCTGTCAAGCGGAGCGCTTACATCTATCCAGCCTCCTCCCTCGTAGTAAGCGCCGGTAAAGAAGTGATACCAGCCTCCGGCGGGAAGATATACCCTTACCGTCCTGTCACAGCCCGGCTCTGCCTCATGGGAGTACATCGGCTCAGTTACGGGGCAGACCATAAGACTCTTGCCGAACATATACTGACCTCCAAGCGAGCGGGCGACAGGGTCGTCGGGATAGTCAAAGCCAAGAGGCTTAATTATCGAGCCGTCCTCGAAGTAAGCCATTGCAGCGGCAGAGTAGATGTACGGAATAAGGCTGTAGCGCAGCCTGTTTGCCTTTAGCATAGCGTCGTAAAAGCGTGTGTCGCCACTGTCCTGAAATACCCACGGCTCTCTTTTGAGGTCGGTGCCGTGCGCTCTGAATATCGGCAGGAACGCCGCCCACTGATACCATCTTAGGTATAGCTCCCAGTATGCCTTGTCGCTTTCCGGGGAGTCGTAATCTCCCTTCCAGTACCAGCTGACAGAGTTTTTGACGAAGAAGCCGCCTATGTCCACGGTCCAGTAGGGAAGTCCCGAGGCTGAAAACATCGTTCCCGCCGCCACCTGCTTTTTAAGGGTATCCCAGCTTGCACAGATGTCTCCCGACCAGAGTATGCAGGAGTATCGCTGACTCCCGGAATAGGCGCATCTTGTAAGATTTACAACCCTTTTTTGGTCGGTGACATTTCGCTGACCCTCGTAGACTGCCTGGGCGTGATGGAACGGGTATGCAAGAAGCCTGTCGGGAGGGAGCCTGTCGCATCCGGCAAGGATGAAATCGTCGTAAGCCTTACACTCCGGCTTTCTTATCATAAGATTCCACTCAGGAGAGAACGGCTCGCTGTTGTCGCACCACCAGCCGTCCACGCCGTAGCGGTAAAGACCCCTTTCAAGCTGATTCCAGTAGGTTTTTCTGGCGCATGGGTCTAAGGAGTTGTAAAAATCCTTGGTTATAAGAAGCTCGCCGTTTTTGTCAAGCTCGGCGTAATCTCCGGTCGAGGGAGCGGGGTTTGGCCATATCGACAAAATAAGCTTAACCCCAAGGCTGTGAAGCTCATCTATATTTTTATCCGGGTCTGGGTAGGAGACGGGGTCGAAGGATTTTTGTCCCCATTCGCCCTGCGGCCAGGAGCACCAGTCCTGAATAAGGCAGTCGACTCCGATCTTGCGGCTTATAAACTCCCTTGCGATGTCCAAAAGCTCAGAGAAGCTTTCGTATCTCTCCCTTGACTGCATATAGCCGAATGCCCACTTGGGCAAAAGCCCCGCCTTTCCTGTGAGCTGTCTGTAAAGAGCTATTACGCCGTCCGGGGAGCCTCCTGCCAGAAAGTAAAAGTCAAGCTGCTTTACCGTCTCGGAGTAGATGTAGCTGCCGTATTCGTTGTCGTTATAGATGATAGGGCTTTCGGTGCTCATGAGTATGCCCCAGCCCTTTGTCGAGACCAAAAGAGGTATCGCTATCTTCCTGTTTGCGTGATATGAATAAACGGTTTTCCCACGGAGGTCGGAAAAGCCCTCCTCATGCTGACCAAGACCGTAAATAGCCTCGTCGGTGGAGAAGCAAAGCCTTAGCCATGTGTGATAGAAATCGCCGATAATCTCCTCCTCGCCGGAGACTACGACAGTCTTTTCACCGTCCGCCGTCATAACCTTTTTTGTGCTTCCTCCGAAGCGGCGCTTTGCCTTGTAGCCGTCAAAAAGCCTTGACTCCCTTTTAGCCTCCCTAAGATACAGTCCGGACGGTCCGAAGTATTCTATAGACCCGGTTTCCTCTGAGATTACAGCCTTAAGCTCCCCGGAGGAAAAGGATATGCTCTTACCGTCCCGGGACAGCTTGAACTCGCAGCTATTAGAATATGGAAGTATCTCGGGAGGGATATCGTCGCTTGGGACGCCGTCAGGCAGAGCCGAGATTCTAAGGATTTTATCGCTGACCGGGGTGAGCCTCAGAGTCTGCGCCTCGGATCTTAGTATCAGCGAGCCGTTTTCAAGGAAGTATTCGCTGATTTTAGCTGATTTTGGCCTTGGTGCGTAGAGCATGGCGGCCTCCTTTACGGGATTATTTTACTATTACGGTTGTTTTGACATCACGGAGCCAGGGTCTTATATCAAGCTCCTCGGTCATATCGAGTACAGGCTCGTTGTATATGTTAAAATGCACACGCCTGATTCCGCTGGAGCGGGGACCATTGACTCCCGGTCTTGCATGGTAGGTGTTGTAGACCTTTCCGTCTGTATCCTTGACATAGGCGTTGTGGCCTGTTCCGAACTCTCCCGTTACCGACCTTGAGCTGAGCGAGGGGAAGTTTGCCTTTACCCAGCACTCGGGATTTAAGGGGTCCTGTCCCGGCTCGAGGGTCAAAAATGCCACGACATAGGTAGAGTCGACCGCCGCACTCGAGAAGGATAGCCAGAGCTTGCCGTCCCTAAAGAGAGCGAACGGACCCTCGTCTACAAAGGTGTGGTTATTAGCCCAGCCGTAGTCCGGCTTGGAAAGGACAACCGGCTCGCTGTCAAGCCTCCAGGGGTCATTTCTGTTGAGCCTTGCGATATATAGCCATGCGCCGAGGTCGTCGGGCAGGAACTGCCTCTGAGACCAGACCGCATATATAGAGCCGTCCCACTCGAATACAGTCATGTCAAGGGTAATCGTCCTTCCCGCCTCGCACAGCTCGGAGCCGTCGGCTCTTGTTATCCTTCTTGTGTCAGACCAGTTGGAGCGAACCATCGGGTCCTTGCCCTTTTCAAGCACCATAAGATGGCTCTCCTCGCAGAAGAAGTGACCTGTAGTCGCCGCATGGAAGATATAAAGCCTGCCGTCTATCTCGTGGAACTCAGGCGCCCAGAGAAGCCCCTTTATGCCCTCCTGAGTCTTTGTGTCAAGAAGCAGGACCTCCTCGGCGTCGATAAGACCGTGCAGGGAGTCCGCACACCTGATGTAAAGGGAGTTGTTGCCGTCGGCGTCGTTTGTGGCAATGAAATAGTATTTGCCCTCCCATATCGTGACGCAGGGGTCGGCACGGTTTATTGCAATGGGGAAGGGGTAGTGGTCCTGCTTGATTCTGCCGTTAACCGTATAGCTTCCGGGCTTGTTAAAATCAACGCAGGAAAGCTCCCAGTCAACCGTCTTTTCGTCCTTTGAGCCGTCGGAGTAGAGGCAGACGGCTTTAACGCCGGCAAGCTCGCTCTCGCTTGAGCAGTAAACGGTATCCGGGACGATTACCGAGGTGTTGCAGGGCGTGGTGAGCCTTTTTATAAGCTCCTCGGCGAGGCTGTCGGGGATGGGTATTTCGCAGGACAAAACGGCTCCCTCGGCAAAGCCGCCGCAGGCTGAAGGCTCGGGGAGGCTTAATCCCTCAGGCTCGCAGGGGCTTACATTAGATTCTGGGGAGAAGCTGTCTAAAGAAGAGCAAAAAACGCCGTCCTCGGTCTTGTATACTATTTTGCAGGAGGACTCGCCCTCAGCCGTAAAGACCGCCGCACGCTCGATGTGGCTGTCCGAGAGCTTTAAAAGCCCAAGCTCCTTAAAGTGAATGAAATCCTCTGTCTTTGCAAGGAGCAGACAGCCGCAGGAATCAGGCTCCAAGGAGCCGTCAGCCTCGGTGCGAACTGCTATAACTCCCCAGCCCGACTCATTTCCCAGTCTAACGGCATAGGGTGAGCGAAGGGATTTTGCATTCAGCGAGCCGTTTTGATTCTCGGTGGCTTTGGCGAAGAAAACACCCGAGTTGTGATTCAGCACGGTTACGCCGCCGTCGTTTTTTACTGCGATGTGCATACTGTAGGCGAGCTTGGGGTCGTAAATATCCGACTCCATCGGCTCTCTGGTGTAGATTAGAAGCTTTGAATTAGACATTTTTATCCTACCTCTCTTTGATGATATGAAAGCCTTCGGCTTAATTTCGGCTTATAAGCCTATTATACATGCTGCGGTCAAAATATCAATGATGATTTGAAAGCATTTTACTGATAATTTGGAGGAACTGCGGCCTGCCGGCGGCGGCACTTGCAATTTTGAAAAAAATGTGGCATAATTAATCTCGCCGTCTTTGCGGCAGTCTGCGCCGGGTCAATAAGATAGCCTTGGCGCATTTGGAGGAAAGGAAGCTTTTAATGTCAGTAAAAACATCTTCTAATTCCAAAAACGAATACGGCAACGAGGCGATAAGGTCGCTAAAGGGAGCCGACAGGGTGAGAAAGCGCCCAGCCGTAATCTTCGGCTCGGACGGTCTTGACGGCTGTAAGCACTCGGTGTTTGAGATTATTTCCAACTCTGTCGACGAGGCCAAGGAGGGCTACGGCTCCAGAATAATCGTGACAAGGTATAACGACGACTCCATCGAGGTGGAGGATATGGGCAGGGGCTGCCCGGTCGATTTTAACAGGTCTGAGGGCAGGTACAACTGGGAGCTTGTCTATTGCGAACTGTACGCCGGCGGAAAGTACGACAACGCCTCGGGTGACAATTATGAGTATTCCCTGGGCTTAAACGGTCTTGGAGCCTGTGCGACGCAGTATTCCTCCGAGTATATGGATGTCGAGGTCAACAGAGACGGTTTTACCTACAACCTCCACTTTGAAAAGGGAGAGAATATCGGCGGCCTTTCAAAAAAGCCCTCCAAAAAGGGCAAAACCGGCACCAAAACCCGGTGGAGACCCGACCTTGAGGTCTTTACCGACATCAGGATTGACAAGGAATACTTTACCGATGTCCTAAAAAAGCAGTCCATTGTAAATCCGGGGATATGCTTTGTTTTAAGATATCAGGACGACGACGGAGCCTTTGAGGAGCTTGAGTATCTTTACGAAAACGGCATACTGGACTATGTAAGGGAGCTTGTGGGCGAGGAGTATATCACCGAGCCGAGGCTCTGGTCCTGCGACAGAAAGGGCAGGGACAGGGAGGACATGAACGAGTACAAGGTAAAGTACAACTTTGCCTTTGCCTTTTCAAAGTCGGTAAAGTGTCAGGAATACTTCCATAATTCAAGCTTTTTAGAGTACGGAGGCTCCACCGAGAGGGCTGTAAGGCAGGCGTTTAGCTCCTATCTTGACAGCTATATGAAGCAAAACGGCAAGTATCTTAAAAACGAGCAGAAGCTCCAGTTTGTCGATATCGAGGACTGCCTTGTGATGGTGTCAAGCTCATTCTCCACCCAGACCTCCTATGAGAATCAGACAAAGAAGGCTATAAGCAACAAGTTTATATACGAGGCGGCGGTGGAGTTTTTAAAGCACCAGCTTGAAATCTATTTCATAGAAAACCCCGAGGACGCCGGCAGGATATGCGACCAGGTGCTTGTAAACAAGCGCTCCAGGGAGAGTGCGGAGAAAACCAGGGTAACTACAAAAAAGCTGTACGCAGAAAAGCTCGACATGACCAACATGATAAAGAAGTTCGTCGATTGCAGGACAAAGGATGTCTCACGGCGGGAGCTTTACATCGTCGAGGGAGACTCTGCGCTAGGCTCGGTCAAGCTAGCAAGGGACGCTGAGTTTCAGGCTGTCATACCCGTCAGGGGAAAGATTCTCAACTGCCTGAAGGCGAGCTATAATAAAATCTTTGAAAGCGAGATTATCACCGACCTTATGAAGGTGCTCGGCTGCGGAGTCGAGGTCAAGTCGGCAAAGAACAAGGAGCTGTCAAGCTTTAATCTTGGCTCGCTCAGGTGGAGCAAGATTATAATCTGCACCGATGCCGACTATGACGGCTTCCAGATAAGAACTCTGATACTCACCATGCTCTACACCCTTGCACCGACGCTCATACAGGAGGGCTTTGTATACATCGCAGAGTCTCCCCTTTACGAGATAAACACAAGGGACAGGACCTATTTTGCCTACGATGAGGGAGAAAGAGCCAAGATTTTGTCCATGATAGGCAAGGAAAAATACACCCTCCAGCGCTCAAAGGGACTTGGCGAGAACGAGCCTGACATGATGAGCCTTACTACCATGAATCCCGACACAAGAAGGCTGATTCAGGTCACTCCTGACGAGGCTGAGCATACAAAATTCATGTTCGATATGCTCCTGGGGGACAATCTCTCAGCCCGCAAGGAGTTTATAAGCAACAACGGACACGACTATATCGACATGGCAGACCTTAGCTAAGGAGGAGATAACTTGCCAAAAAAGAAAAAGACGGACGAAAGAACGAAAAAGCAGCCGTCGCTGTCCCGCAGACAGCAGGAGGCTTATATAAGCGGCGCAGGCTCTGTCGTGGAGGAGCCGATAACCGTCACTCTGGAAAAAAACTATATGCCGTATGCCATGAGCGTAATAGTATCAAGGGCCTTCCCAGAGATAGACGGCTTCAAGCCCTCGCACAGAAAGCTTTTATTCACCATGTACAAGATGGGGCTTTTGTCTGGTCCTAGAACAAAGTCCGCCAATATAGTAGGACAGACGATGAAGCTAAATCCCCACGGCGACCAGGCAATATATGAGACGATGGTCAGGCTGGCTAGGGGAAACGAGGCTCTTTTGCACCCGTATATCGATTCAAAGGGGAACTTTGGAAAGGCGTACTCCTCGGACATGGCGTATGCCGCCTCAAGATACACCGAGGCAAAGCTCGACCCTATTTGCAACGAGCTTTTTTCGGATATCGACAAGGATACCGTCACCCTTGTTCCCAATTACGACAACACCATGCTGGAGCCGGAGCTTCTGCCGGTGACATTTCCCTCGATACTTGTAAATTCAAATGTCGGAATAGGAGTCTCGATGGCGTCCTCAATTTGCCCCTTTAACCTCAAGGAGCTTTGCGAGGCGACTATAGCCTTGATAAAGGACCCGGACTTTGATCCCATGCAGATAATGAACGGTCCCGATTTTCCCGGCGGGGGAATGTTAATATACGACAGCGCAAAGCTAAGGCAGATTTTCGACACTGGCAGAGGCTCTGTCAAGATAAGGGCGAGGTACTCCTACGACAGGGAGGCAAACTGCATCGAGGTCACCCAGATACCTCCCACGACCACAGTAGAGGCGATAATCGACAAGGTAGTCGAGCTTGCAAAGGGCGGCATGAAGGAGATATCCTATATCAGGGACGAAACCGACCTGAACGGTCTTAAAATCGCCATCGACCTGAAAAGGGGAGCAGACCCAGAGCAGGTGATGAAAAGGCTTTATCAGCTAACCCCGCTTCAGGACAGCTTCTTTGCAAACTTCAACATCCTTGTCCACGGCTATCCGAAGGTCCTAGGAGTGTCCTCGATAATAAAGGAGTGGATAGATTTCAGGACTGGCTGCGTAAGACGCAGGGTAAGCTTCGAGCTTAAAAAGAAGGAGGAGCGGCTCCATCTTCTAAAGGGTCTTGAAAGAATACTTCTCGATATAGACAGGGCGATAAAAATCGTAAGGGAGACCGAGGAGGAGTCAGAGGTCGTTCCCAACCTTATGATAGGCTTTTCTATTGATGAGGTGCAGGCGGAGTATGTCGCAGAGATAAAGCTAAGGCATCTAAACCGTGAGTTTATTTTAAACAGAATCTCGGATATCGAGCAGCTTGAGGCGGACATTGCCTCGCTAAAAGAGACTCTTGGAAGCGAAAAAAAGATAAAGGGGATAATCGTTAAGGAGCTTGAGACCGTGATTAAAAAGTACGGTCAGGAAAGGCGCACCGAGATTATCTATGTCGACGAGTCCAAGGAGGAGAAAATAACCGAGCAGGTGCCGGACTATCCCTGCAGGCTTATCTTCACAAGGGACGGCTACTTCAAGAAGATTACCATGCAGTCTCTTAGGATGAGCGGCGAGCAGAAGCTCAAGGAGGGCGACAGGATAATGTCCGAGCTTGACTCCACCAACAGAGCGGAGCTGCTTATCTTCACCGACCGCTGCAATGTCTATAAGACAAAGGCGTCCTCCTTCCAGGACTCCAAGGCTAGCCTTCTGGGAGACTATATCCCGGTGCTTCTAAAGCTGGAGGAGGGAGAGAGCATAGTGGCGTTTACAGCCACGACAGATTATTCCGGCTGCCTTCTTTTTGTCTACTCGAACGGCAAGGCTGCCAAGGTTCCCCTTAGCGCCTATGAGACAAAGACCAACAGAAGGATGCTGTCCGGCGCATTTTCAGATAAGTCACGGCTTATCTCGATTCTTGACATAGGCGAGGGAGCCGATGTCATGCTCAGGTCGACAAACGGCAGGGCGGTAATATTCAACACCGGGATGATTCTCCCCAAAGCCACAAGGACCACCATAGGAGTTCAGGTGATGACCCTTAAAGCAAGGTCGGAGGTTGAGTCGGCAGGAATCGTCCAGCCGGAAAAGCTCAGCGAGCTTTCAAAGTTCGTAACAAAAAGCATCCCCGCAGCGGGACCGTTTTTAAAGGGCGTCGCCGACCCCGACCAGCTAACATTCTAAATTATAGATATAAAAAAGCCCTTGCGATTTCGCAAGGGCTTAATACTATAATACTATTCCGCTGTAATCCTTGCAAGCGAGCCGTACTCAAACTTTAGAGTAACCACCAGACTTTCGCCACGGTAGGTTATCGTGACGTCGTCTGAGAGGTTGCGCTCGATTCTAAGAACGGACTTTGCTAAGTCCACCGAGTCGCCGACCCTAAGCCCGTTGAAGCTTATATCAAGGGGACAGTCTGCGCTGGAGACCTCAAGACCTACAAGCTCGCCCTGGAAGGCTGTGCCGGAGTTAAATACAAGCTTACCTCCGACGAACAGGACATTGGTCTCATCCTGCGACTGGGTGATTCCGCTGTAGGAGGTAATAAACCTCTGCGAAAGGTATGAGGTCGTCTCCTCGCTTGAAAGGTATATTCTTGTCTCTCCCGACTGGATAATCATCCTGTCGTCGGCTGAGTTTACGCCTATGCTGGATATAGGCGCCTCCTGCACCGTCTCGGCCTGAGGCTGCTCTAGGGCTTCGTCACTGCCGGAGTCTACAAGAGCTGAAAGCTCGGAAACTGACAGCTCGCCACGGCTGTAGCTCATAAGAAGGGAGATATCGCTGTAGCGGTAATCCTCGCCGTTTACCTTTCGCCGTATATACCTTGTCAGCTCCCTGACGGCAGCCTTGTGGGTGTACAAAACGGGGTTGTTCTCGGTTGTGGTGATAAACTCCGCCTCGGTAGGAAGGATTCCCATGTCGGTGTAGCCTGGGTCGACAGCGCTGTAATACCTGTGGTAGGCGATATCTGTTCCGCTCAGCTCGTAGACATCGTACAAAAGCTCGCTGACAGCTCCAAGACCCTCCGAGGTGGGGATAAGGCTGCAAAGTATGACATCGCCGGAATCGTAAACCGGCATGCCCGCAAGCTGGTTTTTAGAGGAGCCCTCCAGCCAGACAAGCCCGTCTACCTGACAGCTCTCCTGGTTAAGATAATCGTAGTTTATTGTGACATCGTAAAGAGTCCTGTAATCCTGCTCGCCGCTGACCCCGTTAATCGTGAGCCTGACAAGATTCGCCCCGCACAGCTCGTTTTCTTCCTCGAGCTGATTTTCAAGGACATCGTAGAAGTTCATGGCCTCGGGGAAGTCGTAATGGCTCAGCGAGCTATCCGTGAGCGAGGCTTCAAGCAGGCTGTAGAAATCCTCGCTGTCGTTATAGACGCTCTCAGCATAAATCTCGGGACGCTCGCTCAGCATGATGACATAGTCCTCGGTGTAGTAATCGCCGGTGTAGTTTACGCTGGCATACGGCGAGACGCCCTCTGAGCTGTCTGCGTCGTAGTCTGAGGTAACGGGCGTCGGACCGGTGCCGAGATTGTCGTCATATATCTCTCCCGTCTCCTCAGCTATCTCGGGAATGGCATAATCAGCTACCGGGAGGTCGTTTTCAGCCGAGGGGGAGTCTCCAAGGGCGACGCCGTCGCTGGAGTCATCGTCATACTCTAAGAGGATATCCTCCTCCAGATCAAGCTCCTCATAGTCCTTTGCAGAGCCCGAAAGGCTGTAGCCGGAATCGTTGTTCATCTGACTGGAGGATTCATGATTTGCGACCTTGAATCTTGTTGACATCACCGAGAAAATTCCAACAAGCGATATAGAGGCTACAAGGCAGGCGGCAAGCGAGAGATATTTATACATCGCAAGCTTTTTCTCTCCTGAGGATTTTGCATCCCCCGAGGATTTTGCATCCTCCGAGAATTTTATATCCCCCGAGGATTTATTATCCTCGCCTGTTTTTTCGGCGATAGGAAAGGCTTTTTTCCCATTAGAAGCCTCAACTCTGCTAAAAAGAAGCTCCTTAAGCCTATCTTTTGACTCCCCGCTAAGCTTTAAGGAGCCGGCTTCGCTTTTATATTTTTCTTCAAAAATCATCGCCATACTCTCCCTCCAGCATTACTCCCAGCCGCTTCCTCGCACGCATAAGCAGAGAAGAAACGGTGTTTTGGTTTGAGCCCATAATCTTAGCTATCTCTTTTATCTGGTAGCCCTCGAAGTAAAACAGATAAACTGCGGTGCGGTATTTCTCGGGAAGCGCCATCACGGCGTTAAGGACCGTACCGTCAGAGTAATACTCCTGCGGGGCGGGGATAGTCTCGGACAGCTCGATGTTAGGATGATTATAGACCTTCTTATTGTAGTTTTTACACATATTGATGGTAACTCTTAACAGCCAAGCCTTCTCGTGCTCGTCAGACTCAAAGTCCGGCAAAGTGCTAAGCAGCTTTAAAAAAACCTCCTGTGTGATATCCTCGGCATAGTGAGTGTCGCATAATGCGTGACAGGCGGTACGGTATACCATGTCCGAGTACTTATCAACAGCAGAAGAGATGTAAACATTTGCGTTTTCTGTTTGCATATACTTCTGTATTGCTGTAAAGCAGCAAGTTGCTCCTTTCTCGTTGATAAATGCAAATCTAGAGCCGTATAAGCGGCTACCGCACCAGATGAAGCCTTGCCGCCTCCGATCGGCAAAATGCCGTGACGCCCTTTTTTGGGCGGGAAAGCAGGCGATAAAAGCCTTTTTGATTCATGTTTCAACCCTAATACAATCCGGGACGGTTAAAAATTGCACCCTCCGCTATTATTTTAGCAGATAAATTTCATCTTGTAAACAGTGAATAAGAAAATTTTAAAAAATAATGACGATTTTTATCTTATCAGTCACAGAGACAACCTTAATAAAAATGTCCCGCATTTTACTTGACAACAGGCTTAAAATATGCCATGATTAACGTGTATCGTTATATATCGAAGGATGATTAAGCTATGAACAAGGTGCTTGTTGACGGTCACTACGGGGCGGTAAGCTTAAATATCGGCTCTATGCTATATAAAAGGGATGACCTCGAGGTCGTTTTGCTTGAGGATAAAACCTCCTTCACGCCGGAGCAGCGTGTGAGTCTTTTAAACGCTGCGGACATTGTAATACTCTGCCAGTCCGCCGCAACGGTCACTGAAACCCTGCCCTTGATAGAGAATAAGGCTGTCAGGGTGATAGATACCTCAAATGTATTCAGAATAGCTCCCAACTGGGTGTACGGTCTGCCGGAGCTTGGTCAGGAGCAGTCAAGAAGAATCGCTCAGGCGAGGTTTGTTGCGGCTCCCGGGGCGATAGCGGTAGGAGCCTCGCTTCTGGTAAACCCACTGATAAGGGCTAAGATAATGCCTCCGTATCAGCCTCTTGTTATAAACTCGGTGGTGGGCTATTCCAGCGGAGGCTCAAACATGATAGCCATGTATGAGGACCCTGCCAAAAAAAGACAGCTAAGCGGCTCCAGGCAGTACGGGCTTGACCAGAGCATGATGCTCCAAAAGGAGCTTATGCGCTCCTGCGGGCTGTCCTACAGACCGTCCATAAATCCGATGATAGACGGCTTCCCGAACGGGGCTATGGTAACTGTTCCTCTTCATCTGAGGACGCTTTCAAAGAGGCTTCACTCCAAGCAGATATGGGAGTATCTGGTGAGAGCGTATGACGGCAGTCCGTTAGTCAGGGTTGCGGACTTTGACAGCTCGGTAAAGCAGCTTGACGGCTTCCTGGCGGCAAACGCAAGGGCAGGCACCGACCATATAGAGCTGTTTTGCTTTGGAGACAACGACATCTGCCTTCTCGCCGCAAGATACGACAACCTTGGAAAGGGCGGAGCAGGGGGAGTCATGCAGTGCCTGAACCTCATGCTGGGCGAGCCTGAGACCCTTGGGCTTAGGATGTATTAGTGCAATATTGAGCGGCGTTTATACCTGACGCCGCTTTTTCATTTTGTAAAGTCGTTTGGATAAATCAATTAATCAAGCGGTAAAGGTCAGTTTATTTCTTGAAATAATTTTTTTATAATGTTATAATTTTTTATAGCATTTCACTTTCAGGAGGTATTTATGTACAAGAGGATTACGGCGGCTGTGCTTGCCGGCTTGATGCTTTTTATGTCTGCCGGCTGTCAGGACGGCGGCGGCACAACCCCAGGCTCTAACGGGCAGGGAGCTGTAAATTATACGAGCAAAATAAATGTAAATCAGCTCCCGATTCTTTCGGTGTCCGACCATCCGGCTCAAAGCTGGGAGGAGGAAGCCACCCCGATGGGAAACGGATTTATCGGAGCGATGATATTTGGAGGGGTAGAGTCCGACAGGATTCAGATAAACGAGCATACCCTGTGGTCGGGAGGTCCCGGAGCCGACGAAAGCTATAACGGAGGAATGGGAAGCGGCAGCAGGGAGGAAAATATAGCAAATCTCCAGAAGGCAAGAGAGGATCTGCAAAAGACCGCCACCGAGTTTACAAAGAACAACGCCGCCTACATCAAGGACGGCGAGGTGATTTCCAGCATTTACCCCTCCTCGGACGCCGCAAAGACCTATATCGACAGGCTCAAGGGGGACAAGTCGGCATACGGAAGCTACCAGTCGATGGCTGACCTTTATATCAACGAGATAAGCTCTGTCTATTTGGTGGACTCTCATGTGTCGGGCTGCAGAAATCTCGATATTTCCCCTCTTACAGACGGCAGCGTCAGCACAAAGTGGTTCTCGGCTGACGGCGGCTCCTGGGGAGACATGAGCGATACCGTATATCCTTTGGAGCTGATATTTGAGTATTCCGACACCGTAAAAGCGTCCGGCTACAGCTTAACAAGCGGGGACGACGACCACGACAGGGACCCTCTTGTCTGGACGCTGAGCGGCTCTGCGGACGGCGAAGGCTGGATAGAGCTTGACTCAAGGAGCGGAGTGCAGTTTGATAGCCGTCAGGAGACGAAGGAGTTTTATTTTGAAGCAGGCGAGCAGAGCTATAGGTATTTTAAGCTCACCATACTTGAAAACGAGGGCGGATGGGGGACTCAGCTCAGCGAGTTTACGCTCATCTCGGACAGCATAGGCTATGAGTATACCGATTATAAAAGAGCTCTTGATATAGACAACGCCGTAACCACCGTGGAGTACCAGAAGGGCGGGGTAAAGTACACCAAGGAGTATTTTGTCTCTAATCCCGGAAACTTCATGGCGATAAGGATATCCTCCGATTCGGCTAAGTCTATAAACAATGTCATCAGGCTGACAAGTCCTCAGCCTCACGCAAATATAGTCAGTGAGAATGACAGGATAACCATTACCGGCAGACCCTCCGACCACAGGGAGGATATCGACCATCTTGAATTTGCCGGGGAGGTAAGGGTCGTTTCTGACGGCGAGATAAGCGCTCAAGGCTCGTCTATAGCGGTCACCGGGGCTGACGAGATTATAATCTATTTCACCGCCGGCACGAACTATCAGCAGTGCATGGACGACAGCTTTGATTATTTCAGCGACGAGAATCCGCTGGACGCCGTAAGAGACAGGCTGTCAGAGCTTGATGGAAAGGACTACGAGGAGCTAAAAGCCGCCCATATAGAGGACTATAGGAGCCTTTATGCGAGGCTCAGCCTTGACCTCGGGCTTACAGAGCTTCCCGACAAGACCACCGAGGAGCTTTTAAGAGGCTATAAGTACGACATCCTTTCCGAGTCCGAGCAAAGATATCTGGAGACGGTCTACTATCAGTTCGGAAGATATCTTCTGATATCCTCCTCGAGGGAGGGCTCGCTTCCTGCTAATCTTCAGGGAATATGGGCTGACGGTCTGTACGCCCCCTGGAGCTCGGACTATCACACAAACATAAACATCCAGATGAACTACTGGCTGGCGCAGACTACAAATCTTGCCGAGTGCCATCTGCCCGTCATCGAGTATATTAATAGTCTTGTCCCAAGAGGGGAGATAACCGCATATCTTTACCACTGCACCGAGGACGGCGGCGAGGTCAGGGGCTGGACCACCTACCATGAGAACAACATCTGGGGCAATACAGGACCTGCGACCTCTGATGCATTTTACTTCCCGGCTGCCGCAGCCTGGTGCTGTCAGGACATCTGGGAGTATTACCGCTTCACCCTTGATAAGGAGTTTTTGGAGGAGAACTTCGACACCCTGCTGGGAGCCTCCTTATTCTGGGTCGACAACCTTGTCACCGATGAAAGGGACGGCACTCTTGTAGCGAGTCCCTCCTGGTCTCCAGAGCACGGACCCTATTCCATCGGCACCTCCTGCGACCAGGGCATCATCTGGGAGCTGTTTGACTTTACCGTCAAGGCTGCCGAGGTGCTAGGAATTGAGACGAGCGAAATAGACGAGATACGCTCTGCAAAGGAAAAGCTTTGGCTCCCCGAAATCGGTCTCAGCGGTGTTTATCTTGAGTGGAAGGACGAAAACACCCTTGACATCACCGGCGACTACGGTCACCGCCATGTAAATCATCTGTTCACGCTTCATCCCGGAACGATGGTAATTGCCGGAAGAAGCGACGAGGACGACGAGATAGTCGAGGCTATGAAAAAGGTTCTCGAGATAAGAGGGGACGGCGGAACAGGCTGGTCTAAGGCTTGGAAGATTAACTTCTGGGCGAGGCTTCTTGACGGAAATCATGCAGGAGTAATGGTCAACCAGATACTAAAGGAATCCACCTACGAAAACCTCTTTGACACCCATCCGCCCTTCCAGATAGACGGCAACTTCGGCGCAACCGCCGGAATGACCGAGATGCTTATCCAGAGCCACGGCGAGACAATAAGCCTTCTTCCCGCACTCCCAGATATCTGGGCAGACGGCGCCGCCTCCGGGCTTAGGGCAAGAAACGATGTAACCGTGTCTATGTCGTGGTCGGGCTCCGAGCTAAAGGAGGCAGAGCTTAGATCTGGAGAAAGCACCGGCGAGATATCTGTGAGCTATCCCAAAATCTCAGGCTTTAAGGTTGTCGATTCCAATAACAACACCGTCAAGGTTAAAAAGGACGGCAAGAACACCATTATAATAGACACCCAGCCGAACGAGGTCTACTACATCTGCGCCGAGTAAATTCGGCTCAGGCTTCAAAGACAATAAAACTGCCGCTCCGAAAGAGTCTTTCCTCGGGGCGGCATATCATTTTATTATTATCTTCTGCTTTTTTTCTTCTTGACCGAATAGCCGAAGCTCCCCAGCTTTTTCCCCAGCGAGAAATACTCCCCGTGGCTGTAGGCTATAAGTCCGGCTTTTTCAAGGCAGAGCCGTCCGTTTTCGTCAAGCAACTCCCTGGCGACGCAGACAGCCTCAATAGAAGCCAAAAACATATGGTGAGAGCCTAGCATAAGCATATTGCTGACACGGCATTCAAGGCTCACCGGGCTTTCAAGCAGGGAGGGTGCGCTGACTGCGGACGATGGAGCGGCTGTAAGACCGCATTTTTTCAGCTTGTCCATGTCCCGTCCCGAGCGAACTCCGATAAAATCGGTAGCGGCTGCAAGCTCCTCTGTCGTCAGGTTAATGACAAACTCGCCGCTTTTCTTGATAAGCTCATAGGAGTACCTCTCCGGGCGGACGGATATATATGTCATCGCCGGATTGGAGCATACTATCCCGGTCCATGCTATCGTTATGGCATTCGGGGACTCAAGCGTCCCGCAGGTGACTATTACAGACGGAACGGGAGCCAAAAGTGCGCCGACGCCGAATTCCTCTTTAACATATTTCTTCATCTGCCAACTCCAAATCCTTCTTTAGATTTTTAGCTAGTTAGCAAGCATGGAATAGACATCCTCTGAGGAGTCTATTTTTTCGGAGTAGATAATCTCGACTCCGCCAAGCTCTAGGGGTCTTTCGGGCTGGTCCTGCTCGGCGCCTTTTTCCTCAAGCTTAGAGGAAATTAGGGAAGCCTTTTTTGCAAGACCTGAAAGCTTGGCCCTTTGAAGCAAGGCTCCGGTTAGCCTCATTAGGCTGGGAGCCAAAAGCGCAAGAGCTGCCTTTGACCTTACATTTTCGCCCTTTTGCTTTTTTGAACCTTTTTTATTCCCAGCTGATGCCTTTGCGGCATGACCCTTTTTACTGCTCCTTGCCGGACGGAGAATAGCCGCAATCACTAAAAATACCCCGGAGAATACAAGAAGATTTGAAAGCCCCTCTATGCTGGGCTGAGTGTGACCTACGGCAAAGCCGCCGTTTTTGCCCTCCTTGTATATCATCATGTCTATCCCTCCTAAGAATTACACGGTATGAAATCGTCACGCCTGCCTATTTAATAATCCCCTTTATGGCGGTGACCGACTTTTTGGGAGTCATCAAAAGTGAGCTTGAAAGAGTAATCCCAAGACGCCTGTCCGCCCCGGTCGCCCTAATGACCTCCGGCTGAAGGGAAAGCGGCAGGTCGCCGTATCCCGGGCTGAATCTCGGTCTGCATATAAGCCCGGAGCTAAGAATATTGTCAGTCCTGTCGCAGGCTGCCTCAGCCATGGCGGAGGCAAGCGCATCGGTTATAAAATGCCTTGCCGGGGACAGCCTTGACAGCTTTAAAATCAGCCTGTCGACCTCGATTCCCAGGGTTACGGCAAAGACGAACGCCTCCCTGGAGCCTAAAAGATTCCTGTAAAGGTCATGACTTTTACAGGAAACAAAGCCAAGGTCTATTTCATCCTCGGCGGGATACTCAGCCTTGACCCTTATGGCGCAGAAAGCGCAGCTGACATGGCTTCTAAGCTCTCTTTCGCACTCGCTGATAAGGGGGCTTGTGTACCCTCTTTCCGCCATAAGCCTTGCGGCTGACTCCCCGGGAGATATTACAAGCTCCTCCTGAGGAATCCTTAAATAGGTTTGTGAAATAATCATTTTGCACTCACTTGATTATCTCGCTCAGGTTTTTGGCTATTGCGGCGGCGACATCCGGCTTATTCATCGAGTAGACATGGACGGCGTTTATCCCGTTTGCATATAGGTCGACAATCTGCTCGGTGGCAAAGGCGATACCCGCCTGCTTCATCGCCTCCGGGCTGTCCTTATACCTGTCCACGATTCTTACAAACCTCTGCGGCAGGGCTGAGCCTGCGATGCTCATAAGCCTTTTAATCTGGGAGGCGTTTGTCACCGGCATTACTCCCGCAATCACTGGGATGTCAACCCCGGCTCTGTAAAGGCGGTACAAAAAGTTATACAGTATATTATTGTCAAAGAACATCTGCGTGGTGAGAAACTCACAGCCGCACTCCGCCTTTATTTTAAGAGCCTCAATATCCTGATAGCTGTCAGGACTTTCAGGATGTCCCTCAGGATAGCAGGCACCCCCTATGCAGAAGCCGCCGAAGCTCTTTATATCCGAGATAAGCTCGCTGGCATGGGAATATCCCTGGGAGGTAAGCCCGGAGTCCTTGGGGATATCTCCCCTTAAAGCAAGAATATTCTCTACTCCAAGCTCCTTGAGCTTTGTAAGCTCCTTAAAAATCCTTTCCCTGTCAAGACAGAGGCAGGTCAGGTGGGCGAGGGGAGTTATGCCACGGTGCAGGATGTCAGAGCATATCGAGGCGGTGTACTCCGATGTTCCGCCGCCAGCGCCGAAGGTGACGCTCATATAGCTGGGACTCAGCTCGCAGATTTTAAGGGCGGCGTCACGGACGCTCTCGTATGTAGCCTCTGTTTTGGGAGGAAAAACCTCGAAGGAAAGACTGGGACGCTCAGAGGTTATTATATCTATAATTTTCATAACGGATAACCAACCTTTTGATAAAATAGCTGAATAAGACATTAGGCAAGCCGCAGGACTGCGCCGCCTCGCCTATTTCGCCCTACCGATATCGCCGATACGGGAATAAGCCCTGCCGATACCGTCAAGACGATAACAAATTAGGGTGACGTACGGGACAGTTTAAAGGTCTCCCGTGCGACACCCGGTTCGGCTAAGAGTGAAAAAGGGGATTAGCCGTTTATATCCCCGTCTGAGCCGGAATCAGCGCCTAAAGCGGAGTCAGAATCCCCGGCTGAGGCCTCCTTTGCACACTCGCAGGAATCCTCGCCCTCCTGACAGCCGGAGCACTCCTGTGACTCATCGTCCTCGCTCCAGTCAAACTTGAAGGCGGGAGTGCTGTTCTCCTTGCGCTCGTCAAGCTTTTCAGAAACAAAGTCGGCAAGCTTGTTGGAAAGCTCGCTCAGCTTGTCGGCAGCTACAACTACGCCACCCATAACACCGTCGACAATGCTGTTCACTGCGGACTTCAGGCTGTGAGAGGAGCTTGCACACTCCTCGCAGGTGCAGCAGTCGTCCTCACAGCCGCACTCCTCGCCGTTCCAGTCCTCGCAGTCCTCGCAGCTGCAATCCTCCTCGGGAGCCTCCTCATCGCAGTCGGGGATGTCGCTTAGGTCATCCATCTCCTCGAGGTCGATATCCTCGTTATTGTCGGATTTTTTTGCCAAAGAAATGACAAGAGCTGCGGCAGCGGCTGCGGCACCAAGCCCAAGAGCTATTTTAAGAAAGTTACCCATAAAAACATCTCCTTAAAGATTTATTTATTTTATTGTAGCATATTATATAGAAAAATGCAATACCTACATATCGTTATTAAGAAACAATAATATGCTTATGGCGGCTATGGGAGCGGTTTCGCACCGTAGTATCCTCGGCCCCAGCCAGACAGTTTTTATCCCGTTTTCCTGGCAGAGCCTTGCCTCCCTTTCGGAAAAGCCGCCCTCTGGACCCACCAAAAGACCCACGCTTTTTTCCTCCCCGGGAGCTAATCCCAGCGAGCCGAGCGAGACTCCGCCCTTTTCGTAGAGCATGATTCCAAGGTCCATAGACCTCATTTCAGACACCGCCTCGTCAAGGCTTATTATATCCGAAATCTGGGGGATAATTCCTCTGCCAGACTGCTTTGCCGCCTCGTATGCGATTCTTTCAAGGCGCTGCTTCTTCTTGGCAAACTGCTCGCCCGTCAGCCTAAGAGCGCAGAACTCGGTCAGAACCGGGACTATCCTTTCGGCTCCAAGCTCGGTCGCCTTCATGATTACAAGCTCCAGCTTATCCTTTTTTGGCAGAGCGGCATAAAGGGTGAGCCTTAAAGACGGTTCCTTAGACATAGAGCTTGACTCGGCTCTTAGCCTTATCTCGCTGTCGCTTATGGAGAGAATCGTGCAGCTGTAGTCAACCCTGTTACAGCAGACGGTGAGCCTGTCGTTAAGCCTTAGCCTTAGCGACCTTGCTATGTGCCATGCGTCGTCGCCGGTAATTCTAAGCTCACCGTCAATGGGCGGATGGTCTGAAAAAAACCTCGGCATATATTTCTCCTTTCCGAAAGATAAAAGCCCTGCTTTTAATTATAGCCTATCGGAGCGGAATTTTCAAGCTCTGCGAGGATTTTAATGCCTTGCAGGAGAACAAGCAGCCTCTTTTTTCAAAAAATCGGGATAAAGTCTTTACTTGGGACATCGGTTGTGGTATATTTAAAATAGTGATTTATAAATATGAAAGGACAGTTTATATGCAAAGAAGGGACAAGACGAATTACTACCTTGACATTGCCGACGCTGTATCAGAAAGAGCCACCTGCCTTCGCCGCAGATACGGGGCGGTGATAGTCAAAAACGACGAGATAATCTCCACCGGCTATGTCGGCGCTCCGAGGGGCAGGATTAACTGCACCGAGCTTGGCTACTGTATAAGAAATAAGCTTGGCGTCCCGAGAGGGGAGAGATACGAGCTTTGCAGAAGCGTACACGCAGAGATGAACGCCATCATCAGCGCATCGAGGGAGTCGATGATAGGCTCTACGCTCTATCTTTGCGGCAGAGAGGTCGAAACAAACGAGTATATTAAAAACTCCAACTGCTGCTCGCTGTGCAAGCGGGTGATAATTAACGCCGGAATCGAGAGGGTCATTATCAGGGATGATAAGGATAGCTACAGGGTCATTTCTGTCTTTGACTGGGTAATGAACGACGATTCCGTTTCAGGGGAGTTCGGATATTAGAGTATGCTAAAGCAGGAGTATTTCACCGATTCGCCGAGAGAAACCATAGAGCTTGGCAAAAGGATAGGAAAAAGGCTCAGAGGAGGCGAGATTATCGCCTTTTTGGGAGGTCTTGGCTCCGGCAAGACCACGATTACCCGTGGGATAGTCACCGGGATGGGGCTTAGCGATATGGTTACAAGTCCTACCTTTGCGATAGTGAACGAGTACAGGGAGGAGGGCAGGCTCTTTGTCTGCCATTTCGATATGTACAGGCTTTGCTCTGACGAGCTTGAGGACATCGGCTTTTTTGACTATCTTGACGGTGGGGGAGTCATAATAATCGAGTGGAGCGAGAATATAACAGACCTTTTATCCAGGCTTGACAATGTAATATACATCGAGATAAAAAGACTGTCGGAGGACAAAAGACAGTTTATAATAGAGGACAGAAGCGGAGGCGGCAGGCTTGATAATCTTGGGGATTGACACCTCGGGGCAGACGGCGTCCTGTGCCGTTATGAAGGACGGTGCGATTATAGCTCTTAAAACGGTGATGACAAAAAGGACGCATTCAAGGGTCATACTTCCCTATGTCACCTCGCTCATGGAGGAGCTTTCAATCGGACTTGAGGATATTGACCTTGTAGCAGTTGCCAACGGTCCCGGCTCATATACGGGACTTAGAATAGGCGTTTCGACGGTGAAGGGGCTTTGCTACGACAATAAAAGATGCATAGGCATCTCCACACTGGAGGGACTTGCGGCTAACTGTCTCTGTGCAGCGTGCAGGATAGTCCCGGTGATGTATGCAAGACCGGGGACGGTGTATTTCGGCGCATATATCAGCGACGGCGAGAGACTTATCCCTCAGCAGCCGGACAGGGTGGGCAGCGTAGACGACCTTTTAGCCCTGCTTGAAGGCGCTCAGGGAAGAACCGTTCTCACCGGGGACTACGCCGCTGAAACTATCACCCGGCTTGGCGGCGGTGAGGAGGTTGTTTTGGCTCCCGCAGCCGCAAGACTTCAGTCCGCCTCTGGGATATGTCAGGCGGCATTGTGGCACCCCGGCGAGGATACCGATGCAAGGGGGCTTTTCGTCAGCTATCTTCAGATTACAAAGGCAGAAAAGGATTTAAATGATAAATTAGCTTGAAAGGATGATAAATATGATTATCGGAATAGGAAACGACCATGCAGGTACTGAGCTGAAGCTTGAGATTATCAAGCATCTTGAGGAAAAGGGAGTGGAGTATATAGACTACGGCATAGCTCCCGGCGAAAAGATAGACTATCCAGATGCTGCGAAAAGGGTCTGCAAGGAGCTTGTTTCGGGCAAGGTTGACAGGGCGATACTCATCTGCGGGACGGGTATAGGGATATCAATAGCCGCAAACAAGGTAAAGGGCATAAGAGCCTGCGCCTGCTCAGATTCCTTCTCGGCTATGTACACAAGGCTCCATAACGACGCTAACGCCCTTTGCCTCGGCGGAAGGGTTGTAGGTCCCGGTCTTGCCTGCCAGCTAGTCGATTTGTTCCTTGAAACAAAGTTTGAGGGCGGACGGCATCAAAGAAGGGTTGACCTTATTTCTAAGATGGAGGAGGAGTTCTAGGACGAAGCTCTAGCTCCTAAGTAGCTGCCTTTTTATTTAGTTTTCATAATATTTTCACAATATCGGTCAAATAGAGGTCTATTATTAGATATATTTGACCGACTTGATTTTTAGAGCCGGTTTTGCTGACAGGCAGAGAATTTCTTTTATCATATTTTTAAGAAGAAGGTTTGAAACGGCTATGTTAAAGCTTACTGATATAGTAAAGGATTATAGGGCTGGGGATGAAACCGTACATGCACTAAGGGGGATAAGCATCGAGTTCAGAAAATCCGAGTTTGTCGCCATTTTGGGACCGTCAGGCTGCGGAAAGACCACCCTTTTGAATATCATCAGCGGACTCGACCAGTACACAAGCGGAGACCTGAGCATAAACGGCAGGTCTACAAAGAGGTTTAAAAGCTCGGATTGGGACAGCTACCGAAACCACTCGGTCGGCTTTGTGTTCCAGTCCTATAATCTTATACCCCATCAGACGGTTTTGTCCAATGTCGAGCTTGCCCTTACGCTTTCGGGAGTCGGAAAGACGGAAAGAAGAAGGCGTGCTGTTGACGCTTTAAAGAGGGTCGGACTTGGAGACCAGCTCAAAAAGAAGCCAAACCAGATGTCCGGCGGTCAGATGCAAAGAGTCGCAATAGCAAGGGCGCTTGTGAACAACCCTGATATTCTGATGGCTGACGAGCCGACCGGCGCTCTGGACTCTGCTACAAGCGTCCAGATAATGGAGATTTTAAAGGAGATATCCAAAGACAAGCTTGTAGTAATGGTAACTCACAACCCCGAGCTTGCCGAGAAATACGCAACAAGAATAGTCCGCTGTCTTGACGGTCAGGTTATAAGCGATTCCTCGCCCTATTCCTCTGACGAGGTGAGCAGGTCAAGCGAGATGAGGGTCATAGGCAAGTCGGGCAAGACCTCGATGTCGTTTATGACGGCGCTCTCGCTCTCGCTTAACAACCTCATGACCAAAAAGGGAAGAACAATTCTTACATCCTTTGCCGGAAGCATAGGCATAATCGGAATAGCGCTCATTCTGTCTGTCTCAACCGGCGTAAACAAGTATATCGACCGTGTTCAGGAGGACACCCTCGCCTCCTATCCTATTACAATAAACGCCGAGGAGGTCGACATGACCAGCATGATGACGGCGTTTATGGGTCAGAACAACGAGAGCGAGCCGGAGCACGAGCTTAACGCAGTATATGAGAATCGGATAATGTCAGACATGATGGATTCGATGAGCAATATCAAGATCAGCAGCAACAACCTCTCGAGGTTTAAGGAGTTTTTGGACAGCTCGTCTGAGCTTTCAGAGTATGCGAGCGCAGTCAGCTACTCCTACGGAGGTCAGCCCGAGGTCTATGTCAAGGATGCCGACGGCAATATCGTCCGCTCGGATGTCATGGAGCTTATTTCAAGGCTTTATTCAGAGCTTGGAGTAGAGGCGTCCAGCAGCACGCTTTCCTCGTATATGCAGCTTAGCTCCTGGCAGGAGCTGCTCTCCGGCATGAACGGGGAGATAATCAATCCTACAATATTAGAGCAGTACGATGTCATAAGCGGCAGATGGCCCCAAAGCTATGATGAGGTGGTAGTAGCTGTCGACGAAAACAACG
Organism: Ruminococcus sp. UBA1409; assembly: GCA_002305045.1. Taxonomy (GTDB): domain Bacteria; phylum Bacillota; class Clostridia; order Oscillospirales; family Ruminococcaceae; genus Faeciplasma; species Faeciplasma avium. The sequence continues at coordinate 249,143 of DBPX01000016.1, read as the reverse complement.
AAATAAGCGACATGATGCTCTATACCCTCGGCCTTAAAACGCTCGACGAAATAATAGACGATATGACGCTTGCGTCGGAGGGCAAAAAGGAGGAGCTGAGCAGCAGCCAATGGAGCTATGAGGATATTTTAGGGATAGATTTCCGTGTCATACCCGACTGCGACAAGTACCAGAGGGGAAACTCCGGCTATATAGACGCCTCGCAGACTCAAACAGGGCTGAAATATCTTTACGACTCCAATAATTCAATAAAGCTCAAGGTAGTGGGAATAATTAGACCGAGCGAGGACGCCGTATCCTCCTATCTTAGCGGAGCTGTTGGCTATACCTCGGCGCTTTCTGAGCATATCATCGAGCATACCCAGAGCAGCAGCCTTGTCACGGCTCAGAAGCAGTACCCGGACACCGATGTCCTAAGCGGACTTCGCTTCAAGAGCGAGGAGAGCGACATCAGCGAGGAAATGATGTCATCGGAGGTTTACGAGTGGATAGCGGGTCTTTCTGTCGAGGAAAAGGCAGAGCTTTACAGAGAGCTTGTCTCGATCCCGACCGCCGAGTATCTTTCGGCTTCGGTAGACAGCTACATCTCCTCAAGGTCGCAGGAGGAGCTTGACGGCATGCTCCTACAGGCTATAGCCGGCAGCACCCAGATGGACGAGGAAACAATAATGGGGTATATAAGCGGCATGGAGGAGGCTGAAAAGGATGAGCTCATCCATGAGATAGTTGAGGCTGCTGTTTTGGAGCAGTATTCAAAAACAACAGCCGCCGGTCTTTCAGAGCGCACCTCCGCCGAGCTTTCCTATATGCTTGACAGTACCGAGCTCAGCCAGGAGAACATCAGCTACATCTATAACGAGGCTATGCCCGCAAGATTCTCCGACAGGACCTACGAGGAGGTTCTAAAGCTTTTAGGAGAGGTTGACATCACCAAGCCTACGGCTATAAACATCTATGCTGCAAGCTTTGAGGATAAGGATAAAATCGCCGAGCTTATCGAGGAGTACAACCTTACCGTCCCGGAGGAGGATAAGATAAGCTATAAGGACTATGTAAAGCTTCTTATGTCCTCAGTGACGACGATAATAAGCGCAATATCCTATGTTCTTATGGCGTTCGTTGCGATTTCGCTTGTGGTATCCTCGATAATGATAGGCGTAATAACCTATATCTCCGTACTTGAAAGGACAAAGGAGATAGGTATACTAAGAGCCGTCGGAGCCTCCAAAAGGGATATATCAAGGGTATTTAACGCCGAGACGATGATAGTAGGCTTTGCCGCAGGAGCCTTCGGCATAGGGCTGACGCTTCTTCTGCTGATACCGATAAACATAATTTTGCATGTTCTTACGGGCATCGAGATACTCTCCGCCTCTTTACCGATAGCAGGCGCAGTCATCCTGATAGCCATTAGCATGGGACTTACGATGATTTCAGGCCTTATTCCATCAAGGCTTGCCGCCAAGAAGGACCCTGTAGAGGCTCTAAGAACAGAATAAAATTAAAAAACAGCTCCGATTCCCGAGGCGGATAATTCAAAAGGGAAAAGGAGCTGATTTTATTTTACGGACAGATTACCGATACTGCACGGTTATGAATCTTAATTTCAGAGAGACGGCTTTTTCCTCCGTTTTCGCCGTCAAGAGTCCAGGAAATCGGCGTATCCGAGCTTATAGTTATGCTCGCAGTCTTGAAGCAGTCTATACACTCGCTGTCTAGCTTTTTGCTCAAAAGCCCTGCGGCTATGGTGTTGATGTCCCTTAGGTTTTTAGGCCTCTTCACCAAAAGCACCTCGAAAAGCCCATCATCCAGCTTGATATCAGGGAGTATCTGATTTTTAAGCCCTGCGACATGGAGGGTGTTGGTGACAAGCCCCAGAAGATACTCGCCGCTTCCCGACCTTACATCGGACTCAAAGCTTATATTAAAGCTCTCTATCTGAGGGAGTGCGGCGATACCCTCAAGAAGATAGGCTGAAAAGCCAAAGATATTTTTAAAGTTCTGCGGAGTGGTATAGGAGACCTCGGTGAGCGTCCCGAAGCCTGCGACATAGGTAAAATACCTGTCGTTCAGGCAGCCAAGATCGCACAGCACCGGCTGACCCTCGATAATAGTTCTTGCGGCGTCAATGGGTCTTATCGGGATGCCCACCGAGTGGGAGAAATCGTTTGTGGAGCCTGAGGGGATATATCCGAAGGAGCGGCTGTATCCCGCCTTCATAAAGCCGTTCACAGCCTCGTTTAGGGTGCCGTCTCCTCCGGCGATTACCACCATGTCAAACTCCGAGGCTCTTTTGGAGGTTATTTCAAGGCAGTCGCCCTTGCTCTGGGTCGGATGGCAGGTTACATCATAGCCTCCCTTTGTAAACACATTAATTATATCCGACAGGCTTCTAGCGATTGTCTGCTTCCCGGAGCGGGGATTGTATACTAAAAGCATCTTCTTAAAAGTATTTTCATTATTCATAATCTACCTCTGAAATGCACAGGGACGCTCATTTTCTGTAATAGGAATAGTGAGCGGTGACCGACCTTACCTTTTCTGTATAATCGTCGACCCCAGAAATCTCGACGCCGTTTCCGCTCATAAGCTCGGCTACCGAGGCTCCCTTTATCCTGCACCTAAAGACCTCGTGAGCCTCGCACATCACGACTATGACATCGCTTAAAACGATTATCCCGCCGTTTTTTCCAAGGACCTGCTCGCTGCCGTCTATCCGCTCGACTGCGTACTGAATCGGCTTGCCGTCAAACCTTCTAAGCTCCTTTGCGCTAAGAGCGAATTTATCCTTTTTCCTTTTAAAAAGACCCATTTTAACCCTCCGCAAGCTTTATAAGCCTTGAAAGCTCCCTTGATATTCTTGAGACCGGCATCCCGACGACATTAAGATAGTCTCCGTGTATCTCCCTGACAAAGAGTGCGCCCCTGTCCTGTATGCCGTAGGAGCCTGCCTTGTCGAGCGGGGAGCAGTCGTCGATGTAGCGTAATATATCCTCCCTTGAAATCGGGTAGAAGCAAACGCTTGTCTCCTGGGAGAAGGAGAGCGTTTTTCCCTTGTAGCACAGGCAGACGCCGCTTATCACAAGATGCGTCCTCCCAGAAAGCGCAAGGAGCATTCTCTCGGCGTTTTCCTTGGTGTGCGGCTTGCCGAAGATGACATCGTCCAGCACGACCACGGTATCACAGCCGATTACTAAAGACTCCGGGCGTTCCTTTACAACCGACAAGGCCTTTCTCACTGCCAAAAGCTCCGGGACCTCGGCGGTCGGAATNNCGGGCAGGGTCTCATCGCAGCTTGGAGGCAGAATCTCGCAGCTATCTGTAATGTATTTAATCAGCTCCGCCCTCCTTGGCGACTTGGAGGCGAGAACGATATGGATTTTTGAAATGTCCTTCATAAAGCCTTACTCCTTTTTGGGGGACTCTTTTTCAATTATTTTAACATATCGCAGACAGCAAGTCAACCTTGCGCATAGCTTGACTCAAAAACCGAATGATGCTATAATTGCTGTTGTGCTGAACACTTGGCTTTAGATGCCTTGATTTTATAAAGGAGGATTTTGCTTCAGCAGGCTTTTGCTTTGGCAAAAAATATTATATGGATGAGATTATAGAAATCCTGCATCACTCGCTGATAGATACCCTAAAGATGCTTCCGTTTTTGTTTGCGGTCTATCTTCTGATAGAGTATTTAGAGCATAAGGCGTCAAACAGGCTTGCGGACTCCTTAAGAAGGCTGGGACCGTTAGGACCTGTGGGAGGTGCGCTGATAGGGAGCATACCTCAGTGCGGCTTTTCGGTTGCGGTCTCAAACCTTTATTCCGGTAGACTTGTCAGCCTTGGAACGCTTATGGCGGTCTATATAGCGACAAGCGACGAGGCTGTGCCGATACTGATATCCAATCGGGCGGGAGCCGGAAAAATATGGGGTCTTATAGCCGCTAAGGTGATAATCGCAGTTGTATTCGGACTGGCGGTGGATTTGTTCATTAGGGTGTTTAACAAAAACAAGAACGAGCAAAAGGCTCCCTATCACGAGCTTTGCGAGGGCTGCGGCTGTGAGGAGCACGGCATTTTCCGCTCCGCACTCAAGCACACGGTGATGATATACCTGTTTTTGCTTCTTGTAACGGTCTGCTTAAATGTTCTTATCCATCTTCTCGGAGAGAGCAGGCTAAACGATATTCTGATGGCAAACAGCCCCTTGCAGCCGCTTATATCTGCGCTAATCGGTCTGATACCTAACTGCTCAGCCTCGGTGATTCTGACAAACCTCTATGCAAACGGCAGCCTTTCCTTCGGCTCTGCCGTTGCGGGTCTTTCGACCGGCGCAGGCCTTGGGCTTGTGGTGCTTTATAAGACGAATAAAAACATAAGGCAAAATGTTTTTATAACCCTGCTTTTATATGCTTTCGGAGCAGTCGGCGGCTTGGTCATCGACCTTATCCTCTGACCTTAAAAGGGCATACACTGTATTTAATGCGAAAGGAGTCTTTAATATGCTGGAATTTAAGTACGACACACAGCTTCTTATCGAGGGCGAGGGTCTTGACGAGGATGAGATAAACGACTACATCCTTGCAAACTTCAAGGGAGACAGCCTCCTGTGCGTAGGGGATGAGGAGCTTATCAAGCTTCACTACCATACAAACGAGCCGTGGAGGATTCTTGAATACTGCTCAACCCTGGGCGAGATATTTGATATCGTTGTCGAGGATATGGACAGGCAGTCAAGAGGCTTAAAGGGATAAAAAAATCCCTGCGTCATTTTCGTGGCGCAGGGAATTATATTGGCGAAGGAGCTATTTCATCGGCTCGATATAGGACACCGGGTCTATCCATGAGCCCTCGTATCTTAGGGCAAAGTGGATGTGCGGCTCCATGTCCGACTCGATGTCAGCAGTGCTTCCCACAGTCCCCAGAGTCTGCCCGGCGGCAACCTTGTCCCCGATGTTGACAGAAATATCGGGAGCAAGACCGTAGTAGCACCCGATTACAGTGTCGCCGTGGTCTATCACCATGCAGTTGCCCCAGACCGGGTCGCTGTAGATGCTGGTGACGCTTCCCGAGGTCATAGCACGGACGGGGGAGCCGTTCTCGGCTGCGATGTCAATGCCGTCGTGCGTCCTCCAGACTCCGCCGGTGGTCTTTACAAGCTCGCCCCAGGAAAACTCGCCGATTATCTCGCCCTCTACCGGGAACATCTTTGCCTGCTCATAGTAAAGAGCCTCAAGCTCACTGCCTAGATCGCTGTTAACATCGGTCTCTAGGCTTGAAGCCGCCTCTTCCTCAGGCTGCTTTGCTATATCCTCGAGCAGCTTGTCGACCTGGCTGTAATCCGGCTCTATCAGCTCGTCCTGAGCCGGGAGGTTTGGCAGGATATTCTTAGTAGCAGAGCCTACGGCTACCCTGTAGCCTACCGCCGTAATCGCTCCTACGGCAAGTATCCCTGCGAATAATACTGCGTAGAAGCCCTTTCCTGATGAGCCGATGGGTGAGAATCTAACCTTTTTCATTTTTTGACCAATCCTTTCCTGCCGCAGCCCGGAATCAGCCGGGCGGAATCTGCGGCGTCGCTTTTTTGGGGAGGGGGAGTATCCTTTGAACACCGCCCGTGATGACAGGAGACTGTCTATCTGTAGCTAAGTATTAACATTTTTTCAGTAAATATACAGGAGAAAAGTATGATAGTTAATTCCACACTTTTGTACATAAGAAGGGACGACTGCTATCTGATGCTCCACAGGACCAAGAAGGAGCAGGATATCAACAAGGACAAGTGGCTGGGCATCGGCGGGAGGCTGGAGCCGGGGGAGTCTCCCTATGACTGCATAATAAGGGAGACCGTGGAGGAGACCTCGATAGCCCTGAGCCCCGCTCAGCTAAGCTACAGAGGGCTTGTCAGCTTCGTAGACGGCGACTACACCGAGCATATGCACCTTTTCACCGCAGCTACCACCAGCGACTGTAGCGGAGTCTGCGACGAGGGGGAGCTTTGCTGGGTGGATATTTCAAGACTCCTAGAGCTTGAGCTGTGGGAGGGCGACAGAATCTTTCTTTCGCTCATAAAGGATCCAAGCACTCCCTTTTTCTCTTTGAAGCTTATCTACTCTGATGGAGAGCTAAAAGAAGCGTACCTAAACGGTGAGAATATGACAGTAAAATAAAATACCCTCCCGGTTAATCTGGGAGGGCTAAAATCCCCTCGGAGAGCATCCGAGGGGATAAATTTTTATTCGATTTTTAGTCTTAATCCTCTAAGCCCAAGGCTCTTTCCGCCTTGTAGCGTTTAATTGAGGAAGCGTTCTCCTCTACGGTATAGCCTGACAGCCTTTCGTTAAGCAGGGAAGTGAAGGACTCGTCAAAGAGGGCGTTAAGAAAGACATCACGGTTCTCGTCGTAGATTTCCGGCCTTTCGAGAATGTCGAGCTTCTGGATTAAATAGACATTCAAATCGTCCTGAATGAGCTTGGACTCGCCGTCTGCTACCTCGGTAAAGGCGTAGTTTACAAACTTCTCGCTGGGAGAGGTCGAATCAAGGCTCAAAATGCTCTCGTTCTCGTAGGGGTCCTCCTCAACGGTGACATCCTCGGCGTCTTGGGTCTCATCCCCGGAGGTCTCCTCGCCGTCAGAGGCTTCAGCTTCCTCAGAGGATTCATCCTCGGTCTCAAGGGATGCCTCGTACTCAGCTATAAGGTCATCCATGCTCTCGCCGGCATTCAGCCTGTCGAGATAGCCCTGAGCCTGTGCGACGGCGTTTGAGAGCCTCTCGCTGTCCACAGCGTCGTCAACGCTGTCAGCAAAGGGGATGGAGATGTATTTAACTCTTACATAGTTGTCCTCAAGATAGCCTCTTATGTCGTCCTCGGTGGTGCCGTTGAGACCGCCGACCTCGTAGTAGGCGTTAAAGACAAGTTCCTCCTTTATAGAGGAGGTGACAGCCTTCTCAAGGGTGGACTTTGCTATTCCAGCCCTTGCCATAGAGTCCTTCTGGCTGTCCCAGGTTCTGTTGACCTGGCTCTTTATGAGAGCCTCGCTGTCCTCGTCAATCGAAAGACCCAGCTCCTCAAAAAGCCGCTCTACAACGACATACTGCTTGCACATATCTATGGCGTAGTCGTTCATATACTCCCTGACCGTCTGGTCGCCTATTGTATCGTCGATATAGGACTCGCCGTACATGACCTTGTAGTAATAATCGGTATTCTCCGCCATAAGCTCATATCCGGCGGCTGTATAGCCGATTCCCTGGTAGTAGATATAAAGTCCGCTGTTTACTGCCACGCCGTCGACCTTGACAATCCAGGAGGTATCGCCGCAGCCGGTAAGAGATAGCAGCATTGCTGCCGCCAGCAGGACAGGCAGAATTTTTCTTAATAGATTCATGCTTAGATTCCTTTCCTTTGGAGCTGTGCTGACTGCCCGGCTCCTTTATATTCGTACCCGACTATTATACAACCTTTTTAGAAAAAAGTCTACTGCTTTTTTGTGAATTTATTATTTTGTAACCTTTATTCGGCGGCTGTTATGACAGTCTCGCCGTAGGTTGTGATATACGCTCTTTCGATAATAATATCGGAGGCGGGCTGCGAGGACTCTAAGACTTCCTGACTCATAAGAGTCTCAAACGCCTCCCAGCCGTCGTATATCTGGGCAAAGATTGTATACTTTCTTAAAAAGTTGGGGATGCCGCCATTTTCCGCAAACACTCCTCCCAGCTGGTCGCCGTAGGAGCGCTTTAGGGCGTCCTCGTTCATGTAGGCGTCGTCGATGTCATTTATCATGATAAAGGTGGAGCCTGCGTAGTTTTTTGCAAACGGTCCGAAGCCCTTAGAGCCGGTGTAGGAGGCAAGCGCTCCTCTTATCGGCCAGAGCCTGTCTGATATCTCAGCCTCCAGACTTGTAAGGTCTGAATCCTCCGTCTCCGCCTGGGAGGGGTCTGGATGCTTGGTCCCTCCAAGAGAGTAGGCGGAGTCCACAACAGCGCAGAAATATGTCCCGTCGTAATAGCCCGATTCAACCAAGGAGGTAAAGTATCTGCAATACTCCGGGGCGTCATCGGGATATAGCACCGCCTTTAGCTCGCCCAGACTCGTTTCAAAGACGACAACCGGCTGATTGTCGCCGGGAGCTTCAAGCTGGATAAAATCTATATCGTCCGGGATGCCGGACCTTCTGCCGCCGGAGATATAAATAAATCCGACAAAGACCAAAATGACTATTATCGCCGCCATGCTTACCGATAGGTATCTTTTGAACGCCTTTGAGGAAAGAGCCGATTTAAGCGGCTTTCTCGGCTTTTTATAAGTGTCTGCCTGATTATCCATTTTCCATGCCTTTCATTTTAAAATATTACTTCTTTCTTACTACCGTGCCCTGTCTTGTTTCCTCGACGGTATAGCCAAGCTCCTGGATTTTAGCCCTCAGCTCGTCTGCCTTTGCAAAGTCCTTAGCCTTTCTTGCGGCGCTTCTTTGCTCTAAAAGAGAGGCTATCTCGTCCGGGAGAGAGGAGTCCTGACCGGCTGCCCTTTTTGCATTTTCAATAAGGTCAAGGGAGAGCACCCTGTCAAAATCGCTGACAAGAGCGAGCTTTGTTGCGGCGTCAGCGTCAGACTTTAGAACATCGTAGAGCGCAGTTATTCCCAGGGAGGTGTTAAGGTCGTTGTCAAGCGCCTCGGTAAACATCGACCTAAGGCCTTCAAGCCTAGCTGCATCGGGCTGACCGCCTGCGCCAAGGAGCGAGGAGATTTTGCCTATCAGCTTCTCATAGGCTGTTTTGGCGTTGTCAAGATTCTCGTAGGAGAATACAAGAGTCTTTCTGTAGTGCGACTGCAGGACAAAGAACCTGTATACGATGGGGTCGTAGCCTCTTTCTATAAGCCTTGATACAGTCAGCCTCTCGCCCTTTGACTTGCTCATCTTGCCGGACTCGGTGTTTAGGTGATGGACATGGAACCACCACGGGCACCACGAATGTCCCAGATAAGCCTCGGACTGTGCTATCTCGTTTGTGTGATGGGGAAAGGCGTTGTCGATGCCGCCGCAGTGGATGTCAAGGTATTCGCCGTTGTGCTTCATCGATATACAGGAGCACTCTATATGCCACCCCGGATAGCCGACTCCCCAGGGAGAGTCCCATTTCAGCTCCTGATTGTCAAACTTTGACTTTGTAAACCAGAGCGCAAAATCCGCCTTGTTTTTCTTGTTGCCGTCCGCCTCAACGCCCTCTCTGACTCCGACGGCGAGGTCCTCCTGCGAGAAGTCGTTGAAAACATAGTAGGAGTCAAGCCTTGAGGTGTCGAAATAGACATTTCCGCCCGCCAGATAAGCATACCCCTTTTCAATCAGGGAGCTTATAACCCTGATGAAATCGTCTATGCAGCCTGTCGCCGGGACGACGCTGTCCGGCTTTTTGATATTAAGCCTTTTGCAGTCCTCAAAGAATGCGGCGGTGTAAAACTCGGCAAGCTCCATTACAGATTTATGCTCCCTCTTTGCACCCTTTAGCATCTTGTCGTCGCCGGTGTCGCCGTCCGAGGTGAGATGCCCGACATCGGTTATATTCATCACCCTGTTGACCTCGTAGCCCGAGTATTCAAGGTACTTTTCGAGTACATCCTCCATTATATAGGAGCGCAGGTTGCCTATATGAGCATAGTCGTACACCGTAGGACCGCAGGTGTACATCTCAACCCTTCCCGGAGTATGGGTTACAAATTCATCCTTGCTTCTTGTAAGAGTGTTGTATAGCCTCATGTTATATCATCCTCACTGATTATTTTTTTCTAAAATCTCCTGATTTTTAGGCTCCTGATTTTTTGCCTCTATGCTGCTGACCCGCCTCTCGAGGGAGTCGATTTTGGCGAGCTGACGGCACAGCTCCTGCGATACGGGGTCGGGGATGTGAATCTGGTCGAGGTCCTGAGATATCCTGACCCCGTTTCTTTTTACGACTCTTGCAGGCGCTCCGACGGCGGTGCAGTTGTCGGGGATTTCGTTTAAGACCACCGAGTTTGCGGCAATCTTGACATTATTTCCGATTCTAAAAGGACCAAGCACCTTGGCTCCGCTTCCCACCATAACATTGTTGCCAAGGGTAGGGTGCCTCTTGCCCTTTTCCTTTCCGGTTCCGCCCAAGGTGACTCCCTGATATAAAAGGCAGTTGTCGCCTATTATCGTCGTCTCACCGATGACAACTCCAGTGCCGTGGTCGATAAAAAGCCTTTTTCCGATTCTAGCACCCGGATGAATCTCGATGCCGGTGAGGAATCTTCCAATCTGGGAAAGAAGCCTTGCACTCGTATACATCCTTTTTTTGTACAGCCTGTGCGCTATGCGGTAGATGAGGATAGCGTGTATTCCCGAGTAGGTCAAAAGAATTTCAAGCGAGCCTTTAGCGGCAGGGTCACGCTCCTTGACAAGCTCAATCTCATCCTTGATAGCGGCAATTATGCCGGTTTTCTTCAAAATAATACCCTCTTTCGTGATAAATAATAAAAAAAGCCCCAGGACCCGTCATAAAACGAGCCAAGGGAGGCGCTAAACAGCACGGTTCCACTCCGACTTATAACTTTAGTGCCTTAACGCAGCAATACGCATCGGGCTAGCTCCCGCTAAAAATAAAGGCAGTTCACCCGACAAGCTCACGGGCGCACTTCGCAGGGTCCCCCTTGCAGACATCACACCAAACAGTCCGCTCTCTTGAAGGCAGGAAGCCCGGCTACTCCTCCCGGTCACAGCCTATAATCATACTATGAAGTATATCATTTTATGTACTGGATTGCAAGTGTTTGGCTCAAAAAATTTCAGCCGGATTTTAAGGACGGACGCTCTTTTTTTACTTCGGCGTATTGTAAAGCAGGGTAAAGGGTGCTATAATGTCATTAAAGAAAAAATATCGGGAGCAAAAGGGGAAGAAAAACTAGCTGAGGGGGGAGTAAAAATGAGCGTCACGATATTTGAGCATCCGCTAATCAAGCACAAAATAACTCTTTTGAGGGATATTAACACAGGCACAAGGGATTTTCGCACTCTTATAGAGGAGATAGCGACTCTTATGGGCTATGAGGCGCTTAGGGACCTGCCCCTAGAGTATGTGGAGCTTGACACCCCCATATGCAGGACGGTCCAGCCGGTTGTCTCGGGAAAGAAGCTTGCCATAGTTCCGATACTTCGTGCCGGTCTTGGAATGGTCAACGGGATACTTGCGCTTGTGCCCTCGGCAAGGGTTGGTCATATCGGGCTTTACCGTGACGAGGTCACTCACGAGCCGTGCGAGTATTACTGCAAGCTGCCGGAAAATCTGGAAAAAAGGACGATTATCGTTTTAGACCCGATGCTTGCAACAGGAGGCTCGGCTGTGGACGCCGTCAACCTAATTAAAAAGCGGGGAGGGAGCAGCATCAAGTTTATGTCGATAATTGCAGCTCCCGAGGGACTTAAAAGGCTGAGCGAGGCTCACCCCGACATCATGATATACTGCGGGCATCTTGACGAGGGACTTAACGAAAACTGCTATATCGTCCCCGGTCTTGGAGACGCCGGCGACAGGATTTTCGGCACAAAGTAGACTTAATCTCACTTTGGGATTTTTAACAGCCCGGTTTTATGCCTTCAGATAAGAATTAACCGCTCGACCTCACAGCCGAGCGGTTTTTATCAGTATTCGTATTCGTACTCTCCGCTTTCAAATTTTTTAAGATATATCCTTCTTGCGATGAGATAGGTAAATATCGAGAGCAAAACAAGCGCCAGTGTTCCGACAAGATTATATAGCTCGACCTCGTCTCCGACTATTTCTGACGCCCAGTAATTGATAAAGTAAAAGCCCTTGAGAATCTCGGCGTTTTTGATATCCTTAATGTATCCGACTGCGAGGCAGGGAAGGTAGTAGCTCGCACCTATGAGTATCATGGCGGAGGACACTAAAACAGGGTTGTATCTGCCGTAGGCGGTGTGACGCTTAGCGTCGTCCGCAAAGAGAATCAGGATAAAAATAACCGGGATGAAAAAGGATATAAGGCTCAGGGTCTCCGGAGAGTCGTAAAGATGGAGCCGTGGAACAAAGGAGCCTATGACTCCCAGGATTACCGTTTTCCCTATGATTACGCCGAAGAAGTTTATAAACCAAAAAAGACCGAGCCTTGCAAGGCAGTACAAAAGGTCCCTAAGACTGTCCCGTTCCATATATCCCATCCTTTCAAGATAAGCGCAGAATTGACCGATAAGCTCCATTTAATATTATCCTACTTTTTTTGTATAATGTCAAGTAGTTTGTCCTCAAAATGACGAAAATAATGAATCTGACGCTATAATGACAAAAAAACTCCCTAACCGGGGTAAACCCGATTAGGGAGCGCTTGTTTAATAAACTCGGAATATTCTGATTGCCTAGCAGCAGCCGTTGTCGCAGCCGCAGTTGTTGGAGCAGCTATTTCCGCAGCTGTTGGAGCATCCGCAGCCGCAGCCGTTGCCGTTGAAGCCGAAGAGGATGATAAGAAGGATGATTATCCACCAGTAGCATCCGCCAAAGCAGTTATTCATATAAAGAGTCTCCTTTTGAATGTAGATTTTAAAGCTCCGTGGATTTCGCCTCGGGGCTTCATAGTACAGTTTATGAGAGCGGCGAAAAAGTGTTACTAAAAGGTATTCCGGCGACCTGTCGGCTAATAAAATATATAGCGGCTGATTCGGCTGGCTCTAAGACGGCATAACATAATTGTATAAAAGACCCTAAAAGAGTCAAGGCTAAATACCGTTGGAAAAAGAATTGGCAGGGTCAGGCAGCTCTTAAAGCAAAATTTCTTGACGGCATTTTGACTCCGGCGGGATAAGGATATCTTTTTCACGGAGTATAGCTCATAAGTTAGTGTAAGGAGATAGCTATGGTTGAATTTGATAGGATTTACGGCAGCTCAAGCTTCACTGGAGCCGCACTTTCGGCAATTGGCACGGCGATATCGGAGGCGTCGCAGCTGGGTCACAACTATGTCGGCACCGAGCATATTCTTCTAGGGCTTTTAAAGGAGAACGGCTCGCTGGCATACACCCTTCTTCACAGACACGGGGTGTCCTACCGTGCGGTGTATACAAGGATATGCGAGATTGTCGGCAGGGGAGAAAGAACTGAGGTAAGCTCGCAGTCGTTCACCCCGGCGGTCAAGAGGACGGTAAAGCTCTCTAAGAAGTCGGCAAGCGATATATCAAGAACAAAGGCGGGCACCGAGCATCTTCTGTACGCTCTTTTGAATCAGCAGAACTCCACCGCAAGGGGAATCCTGTGCGACATCGGGGTGAATCTTTCAAAGCTCTACTCCGGGTGCGGCGAGGCAATCGAGAGATGCATGGCAATGGGAGCCTCTGAGGATTTGCAGATGAAAAGAAAAAGGCCCGAGAATCTTGAAAGATTCGGGCTTGACATGGTGGCAAGAGCCTTAGGAGAGGGTTATGACCCCTGTCTTGGCAGGGAGGAGGAGCAAAAAAGGCTCGTTTCAATCCTTATGAGGAGGCAGAAGAACAATCCGCTTCTTGTCGGGGAGGCGGGGGTCGGAAAGACTGCAATAGTCGAAGCTCTTGCCATGAGTATAGCCTCCGGCGAGCTTCCAAAGGAGCTTGAAGGCACTCAGCTTTACAGCCTCAGCCTTACTCAGCTGCTAGCCGGCGCAAAGTACCGTGGAGACTTTGAGGAGCGGCTCAAGGCGTGCATTGACGAGGCGGCAGACGATAAAAGAATCATTTTGTTTATAGACGAGATTCATATGCTGATGGGAGCCGGGGCTGCGGAGGGCGCAATCGATGCAGCAAATATCCTCAAGCCGATGCTTGCAAGAGGGGATATCAGGGTTATAGGAGCGACCACCTACGACGAATACAGCAAGACTATCGAAAAGGATAAGGCTCTTGAAAGAAGGTTCTCCCTTATCATGGTAAACGAGCCGGACGAGAAAACGGCCTGCTCGATGCTTATGGGCGTTCGAGACGCCTATGAGAAGCACCACGGCGTTCTAATAGAGGATGAGGCGATAGAGGAGGCTGTGAGCCTGTCTGCAAGGTTAATAGGCGACAGGAGACTGCCGGATAAGGCGATTGACCTTATTGATGAGACCTGCTCGATGGTTAGGCTCTGTAGGGTAAGGGACGCCGTCGACCTATCCTGCGGGGATTCGTCCTGCAAAATAAACCCGGTGCATAAGGACTGCGTAGTTTCGCCGGAGGATGTAAGGCTGTGCATATACTCAAGAAGCGGCGCTAAGGGTGCTGACGGTGCTCCGGGAAGCAGTAAAGCCGCAAAGCCCAGCCTTGGCGGGCTGAAAATACCCTCCTTAGGCTTTTCTGGAGGCTATGACATAGTATCGGAGCTGAAAAAGAGGATATACGGTCAGGACAGAGCGGTGGAGGCTGTAGGGGCGATGGTTGAAAGAGCCTTTTCAGGGCTTCGTGACGGCGAGGGAGTGCTCGGCTCCATGCTTCTGTGCGGACCCACCGGCGTCGGCAAGACCTCGCTTGCAAACGAGCTTTCAAGGGCGCTCTTTCCCGGCAGGGAGGCGCTAATAAGACTGGATATGTCCGAGTTCTCACAGCCCCATACGGTTTCAAGGCTTATCGGCTCGCCTCCCGGCTATGTCGGCTGTGACGACGGCGGGGAGCTTACAAAAAAGGTCCGTACAAATCCCTGCTCGCTGGTGCTGTTTGACGAGCTGGAAAAGGCCCACCACGAGGTGATAGCCCTTCTGCTGCAGATACTCGACCACGGCTTTCTTACCGACAGTCAGGGAAGGCATGTATCCTTTAAAAACACCTTTGTCATCATGACGACAAACGAGCGTCCCGGCGCTAAAAGGACGGCTGGCTTTAGCTCCGGCGGCGAAATTAACAAAAGGGGAGCGCTTATCGGCGCATTTTCCTGTGAGCTTATAAGCAGGATAGATTATATCGAGGAGCTTTTGCCTCTCAAAAGGGAGACCTGCTTAAAAATTGCGGCAAATAGGCTCCTGGAGCTTAAAAAAAGAGCCATGGACGCAGGAACAAAGCTGGATATATCTGTAGGCGTCAGGGACGCAGTTTTAGACCTTTGCTCCTGGGAGAGCTTTGGCGCAAGAGAGATAATAAGGACGGTTTCCGGGCTTATAGAAAGCCCCCTTGCCTCGGCTATGGCAAGAGGGGCAAAAAGCGTCACGGTTGATGTAAAGGATGGGAAAATTGTCCTTTGCGAAAGGGAGCCGGGCTTAGCCGGTCAGCTAAGAACAGCCTCAGGGACGGCGGGGCAGGAGGCGGCGTCATACAGCTAAGCGGGCTAAGGCTAATTCTTGACTGCCCCAAACGCCTGCAAAAGATTAGAGACCCCGACAAGCTCGATATTATTCTGACCGCTCCTTTTTATGCCGTCAAGGGAGTGCTTTGGCAGGATGCATTTTTTAAAGCCAAGCCTTGCCGCCTCCTGTATTCTTTGCTCAATGTGGGAGACGCTTCTTAGCTCGCCTCCCAGACCTATCTCCCCGAAGGCGATTATATCGTCGTCTATCGGGGCGTCCTTGAGGGAGGATATCAAAGAAAGGGCTACGGCGAGGTCTGCTGACGGCTCTGTTATCCTTAGACCTCCAACTACATTGACATAGACATCAAGATTTCCAAAATGGTATCCAAGACGCTTTTCAAGCACCGCTAAAATCAGCCAGAGCCTGTTTAAATCGAAGCCCTGGGAGGTTCTTCTCGGGGACTGCAGGCTGCTCCTTGTGACAAGGGCCTGAATCTCCGCCAGAATCGGTCTTGAGCCCTCCATCGAGCAGCCTACGCAGCAGCCAGAAACCCCCGTCGGGCGGCCGGACAGCATAGCCTGAGAGGGATTTTTGACCTCCGCAAGACCGCTTTCTCTCATTTCAAAGACTCCGATTTCGTTTGTCGAGCCGTAGCGGTTTTTGACGGCCCTGAGTATTCTGTAGGAGAGATTTCTTTCCCCCTCAAAGTATAAAACGGCGTCGACTATATGCTCCATAACCTTAGGACCGGCGATTGCGCCGTCCTTGTTGACATGACCGACTATGAAAATCGGGATATCCTCCGACTTTGCTGTCCTCATAAACAGCCCGGTACACTCCCTGACCTGGGAGATAGAGCCGGGAGCCGAATTTATCTCGTTTATAGACATTGTCTGAATAGAGTCTATTATCACAATGTCAGGCTTGCTGCCGGATATCAGACCGCATATCGCCTGAGCGTCAGACTCAGCTAAAAGATAGAGCCTCCCGCAGTCGACGCCCAGCCTTTTGGCTCTTAGCTTTATCTGCCTTACAGACTCCTCGCCCGAGACATAAAGAATATCCTTATCCTCGCCTAGGTAGCGGCATATCTGGAGCAAAAGAGTCGACTTTCCGATGCCCGGCTCGCCGCCCAGAAGGACTATCGAGCCTTTTACAAGCCCGCCTCCAAGCACTCTGTCAAGCTCGCCGACGCCGGTGCCGTATCTTGTCTCACTGGATAGTATGTCAGCGTCTGAAAGAAGGACAATTTTACCCTCCAGCTCGCTCTGGGAGCTGCGTGAGCCTCCACGGGACCTTGACGACTGGCTTACAGTCTCCAGCTCCTCTATAGAGTTCCATGCGCCGCAGACCTGACACCTTCCGTTCCATTTCGGAAACTCGCTGCCGCACTCAGAGCATACATACACTCTTTTTTGCTTGGATGAGCCTGCCATTTTAATCTTCCTTTCGGTTTGATTTAAGCTTTTTTTATGCTGCCGTCTGGCTGAAAAGATACTCGCATATCCCTGCGAAGATGGAAAAAGCGACCTTGCTCTGATACTCCTCGGACTCTAAAAGGTCCGCCTCTGCCTGATTCGATAGAAAGCCGCACTCAGCCATCACGGCGGGGAATTTTGAGTAGTGAAGAAGGTATATTTCGTCTCCCACCGGCTTTATCTCCCTTTTGTTTTCGGGCTGGAGCCTTGAAACTATGCTGTTTTGGAGTATCTGTGCAAGCCTCTGGCTCTCCTGACTTTCCGCCGGGTAGAACATCTGGGCGCCGTAATACTGCGGGTCGGTGAACTGGTTTTGGTGTATCGAGATGAAGATGGCGTCCTCGCAGGAGTTGATGATGGCGAGCCTGTTTTCCATGTCCGACTTTTTCTGATTCCCAAGCCCGGTAACTCCTAGGTCGTGAATCGACCTGTCGCTGTCACGGGTGACTACCGTGTCAAAGCCGGCAAGGTCAAGAAGCTGCCGAAGATTTAAAAGGATATTAAGGTTTATATCCTTTTCCTCAGCACCGTTTATGCTTACGCAGCCGCTGTCGATGCCTCCGTGACCGGCGTCGATTACTATAGTGGGGAATCTGGGGTCTGCTGCGGTCTCGATTGCAGCCGGGGACTCCCTGTAGCTGTTTACAAAGCCAAAGACCAAAAGATAGGCGCAAAGCATCACTATCAGTGCGCCCAGCCTGTTCGCCCAGAGTTTTTTCAGGGATTTAAGCATAAGATAACCTCCAAAAGCAGCTTTAGTGATTTGTACAAACTTATGAGGTTGTCTTAAAAAATATGATTGCCTGTTATTTTCTGCCGTAGATTATTCTTTCCTTGACATCAATATGCTTATAGCCTATCCTAAAGCCGAGCCAGCAGGTCACAAGAAATACAAGCGGCAGGACGGTGATAACAATCAGAGCAAGGGGAGACAGCTCCCATGCGTGAACGCTTACCGACATGGTGACATCATTTATCACCTCGACCTTGTTAGGGGCGAAAAGATATGTCAGGGGGACAAAATAAAGAGTCAGGGTCTTGTAATAGGGATAAAAGTCAAACTTGATTATTTCAAAGCTCGAAAGATACAGCACCAAGACAAAAATATAGTTAATTGCCGTCGGGACGGCTCCGATTACAAGCCCGAAGCGGGAGTTATCCTCTTTCGTATGCCTTTCGTCATAGACGCTCATTTTTCGTCCCTGCTTTAGGGTAAAATCACCGTAGAGGCAGATGCAGGCTCCCACCGAGCATAGCCCGAAGGCAAAGCACATTATGATTCCGAGCATATCATAAAAGGTCTGAAAGAACATGGTAATTACAAAGGACGAGAGCCAGCAAAGTATTAAATACAGCACTGATTTAAAAAGTATGACAGGTTTTTTCATGATAATCCTCCGATTTTAGGCAGTCCTTAAGCTCTGCTTTTAGCTCTGCTTTTAGCTTTGCCTTCAGCATTGCTTTTAGCTTTGGGATTTTATTTCACAGGTTATATTATATATCAAATCCATGGATAAAACAATATCTTTTTAAAACTTCCTCATTGAGCGGAATAAAAAGCTCAAAGCCGGTGATAATAGCCTTTGATGTTATTTTAAAGGAGAGCTGAGGATGAAAAGGACGGATAAAAAAAGCAAGGACGAGGTCGTTAGAATTTACAGACCCCGCCGTGAAATCGAGCCGGAGTATATGACAAATGTAATAGTCGACAATATAACGACTCCCGAGGGAAGAGTCTACAACAGAAGCGAGGAAAATGTCATACTGTCCAAAAAAGAGGTCGATAGCAATCACAAGTGAATTTTGTGCTTGCAATAAGACCTGATTAAGAGTATAATGTAGCTGTCAGCACCCTCTTGACGGGATGACTAGAAAAGTCGTGCCCGGATTTTTAAGAAGCGCCCAGGAAAATTATCCGCAAAGCCCGGAAATATTTTGATATTTTGCCCGCAGACACACCAAAAGCTTATCGCTTGAATATCATGGAGTATACTGACTGCGGGAGGATTGTCATGATTACGGATTATTTTAGCGCAGAGCTTTTTGTCTCGGCTGTGATAGTTTTGCTGACAGGCTCGGTTATTCTTTTTGTGAGGTCGGCGCTTAGAAGGGGAGAGCGGCGTGATAGGCTCCCCGAGTGCAGAGTGGTGCTTTACTATCATAAGGATTGCGAGCGGTTCGAGAGAATCGCACAAAAAGTAGTTCAGGCCCCCTGCTTCAAGGATACCAGGGTGAGCTTTAGGATTGTGGATAAGGAAAACAGCGAGGAGTCCCGAAGATGGCTTTTGGAGCTTTCAAAAAAGCTTGAGGGGATGGTGTCGCTTGAAAGGGGTGACGGCAGCTAAAATGGACAGAAGAGGCAGTGCCCAGCTGAAAACGGTAACCGGCACGGTTGACAGCGTGACCTACAGAAACAACGACAATGGCTTTGCCGTTATCGTTCTTGACCACGGGGGAGAGCCTCTTACGGTGGTCGGAGAGCTTGGAAATGTCGAGGAGGGCGAGGAGCTGGAGCTTACAGGCTCCTTTTCCTCTCACCCAAGGTTCGGAATGCAGTTTAAGGCGGAGGCGTGCGTTCATTCCCTGCCGCAGACGGCGTCTGCGATACAAAGATTTCTGGCGGGCGGGATAATCAAGGGGATAGGTCCTGTCACCGCTGCGGCGATGGTAAAAAGGTTCAGGGAAAAAACGCTTGATATTCTTGAAAACGAGCCTGAGCGCCTTGGCGAGATTCAGGGGATATCCCTTGCCAAGGCTCTTAGCTACAGCTCTGAGTTTAAAAAGGTGATAGGCTTCAGGGCTGTGCTTGACTATTTCTCCGGCTGCGGACTTTCAGCCTCATACGGAGTGAGGGTATGGAGAAAATACGGAGCCTCGTCCTTAGAGCTTATTAACAGCAACCCGTATATTCTATGCGATGCGTCTATCGGGCTTCCCTTTAACAGCGCCGAGGAGCTGGCTGGAAGAATCGGCGAGTTTTCAGACAGCCGGATAAGAATAATTGCAGGAGTAAGATATATACTTTTGGAAAACTCCTATGCCGGGCATTCATGTCTGCCTTTAAATAAGCTTTTGGATACCGGCTCTAAGCTTTTGTCCCTGGACAGGGATAAAATCCTTGAGGCAATAGAGGATGAGCCGGAGGTCAACGGTCTTTACATAGCGAAAAGCAATAGCAAAAGCTACATCATGCTTAAAGAGCTTTACGTCGCAGAGGATTATATCGCAAGACGGCTCAGCATAATGAACACCCTTGCCTATGATACAAGGATAAACTACGATGATGTAATCGACCTTGCGGAAAGGGAGCACGGAATAAATTACGCTAAGGAGCAAAGGCTTGCAATAAACACCGCACTTTCAAAGGGCTTTATGATTCTCACCGGCGGCCCGGGAACGGGAAAGACAACAGCTCTTGAGGCTATAATCTCGCTTCTTGAGCAGCAGGGTCTTAGGGTTATGATATGCGCTCCCACGGGAAGAGCCGCAAAGAGAATCTCAGACCTCACCGGCTACGAGGCAAAGACGATACATAGGCTCCTTGGAGTAAGACCGGGACAGAACGGAAGCATGAGCTTTGAGCATAACGAGCTGAATCCCCTCGAGTGCGATGCCGTGGTGATAGACGAGATGTCGATGGTGGACTCGCTTCTTTTTGAGGCGCTTCTTCGTGCGCTTGGCATAAACTGCAAGCTCATAATGGTGGGGGACAGCGACCAGCTCCCCTCGGTCGGAGCGGGAAATGTCCTTCACGACCTGATAAAAAGCGGGCGGCTGCCGGTTATCTCGCTCACCGAGATTTTCCGCCAGGCGTCCCAGAGTGCGATAGTCACAAATGCCCACAGGATAGTAAAGGGCGCTATGCCTGAGCTTTCAAGAAGCTTTGACGATTTCTTCTTTTTACAGCGGCTCGACTTCGAGTCCGCCATGAGCCTTACCGTGGAGCTGTGCACCGAAAGGCTCCCTAACGCCTACGGCTTTTCCCCGATAGACGACATCCAGGTGCTGACTCCAACAAGAAAGGGACCCTTGGGCACCGTGGAGCTTAACAAGCGGCTTCAGGCGGAGCTTAACCCGCCCTCTAAAGATAAGTCGGAGATTAAAACGCTTTTGTATACCTTTCGCACCGGGGACAAGGTCATGCAGATTAAAAACGACTATGACCTTGAGTGGAAAAAGGACGGCGAAAAGGGCAGCGGAATCTTCAACGGCGATATTGGAGTCATAAGGATGCTCAACAGGATTCTTGGGATAATGGAGATAGATTTTGACGGCAGGCTCTGCAGCTACAGCCTTTCAAGCCTTGAAAACCTAGAGCTTGCCTATGCTGCTACCGTCCACAAGAGTCAGGGGAGCGAGTTTGAGGCTGTGATTATGCCTATTCTCGGCGGATTCGACAAGCTGTACTTTAGAAATCTTCTCTACACCGCCGTCACCAGGGCTAAAAGGCTTATAGTGCTTGTAGGCTCCTCCAAGCGGATAGAGTATATGGTAAACAACAACAGAAGAATGAACCGCTACACACTTTTGGAGACTCTCATAAGGGAATATTACGGTAATAACGCACCTGACGGCGCAAGTGAGGAGGATGAAGGTGTCCTTTCTTGACCTTGGCATAGACCTTGGAACTTCGAACATAATTATAACCTCCGGCGGAACGGCTGTTTTGAACGAGCCTACGGTTATAGCATATAATCTAAGGACAAAAACCGTGGCGGCATTCGGCAAGGAGGCGTACTCGATGCTGGGACGAACTCCCGGGCATATAGCTGTTATTAAGCCGCTCAGGGACGGAGTGATAACAAACAACGATATGGCTCAGGAGCTGATACGCCGGTGCATACTAAAGGTTATCGGCAAGCGTCTTATTAATCCGAGAATAATAATGTGCGTCCCGACCAAGATTACCGAGGTCGAAAGGCGTGCGGTGGTGGAGACCGCCGTCCAGGCGGGAGCTAGAACGGTATATCTTCTGGATGAGCCGGTTGCGGCTCTTATGGGCGCAGGAGCGGACATTCTAAAGCCCTTCGGACATATGGTTGTAGACATCGGGGGAGGCACTACGGATGTCGCCGTAACCTCCTTGGGAGGGATTGTCGCCTCAGCGTCGGTAAAATGCGGAGGAAACCTCTTTGACTCCTCGATAGTAAGGTATTATTCGGAGTATTATAAGCTTTTGATAGGCGAGAGGTCGGCGGAGGCGTTAAAGCTTGAATACGCCAATGCTTTCTGGCCGAGCGCAGAGGAGGCTGGCACCGTAAAGGGACGAAGCCTTATAAACGGTATGCCTGCTTCAGCTCCTGTGAGCGAGGCTGATATCTACAACGCAATAGGCGAGGACCTGTCAAGGATAGTTGAGACCGTCCTGTCGGTATTTGAGAGCACCCCTCCAGAGCTGATAGGGGATATTTACGAGGATGGAATACTGATAGCCGGAGGCGGCGCACTGATAAGAGGAATAGATATGTATATCTCCCGGGAGACCGGGGTAAAGTGCAGGATAGCTCAGGACCCTCTTGGCTGCGTCGCAAGGGGTACAAGCCGGGCGTTCCATTTAAGAGACCAGCTAAGAAACGGCTTCGAGAGGATTTCTGTTTTCAGCAGCTAAAAGCCTCCTGCCGGATGAATATAACTGGTAAAATACGGCAATAATTCCCGATAGAAAGGAATGGTCAGCCGTATGAAAAAGCTTTTGTATTCGTTTGGAATCGCTCTTTTTGTTTTAGCGGTCGCAGGCTCGGCGTCGGAGGGTCAAGAGGTGAGGTCGCTAGCCGACAAGCTTTTAAGGATTCATGTAATAGCGGATTCTGATTGCGAGGAGGCTCAGTCAGAGAAGCTTGACGCCAGAGACGCCGTAATAGGCTACCTTGAAAAAAGGCTGAAGGAAGCCGGTGCAGGCTCAAAGCAGGAGGTAATGACGCTTTTAAGCATGGAGTCGGAAAGAATAAGCCGTCTTGTCTTAGAGTCAATAGACAGAGAGGACGAGCCGGGCTATGTAGACATCAGCATAGAGACCGCCTATGCAAACAGGCGGGAGTATGACGGCTTCACGCTTCCGGCAGGGGAGTACGACTGCCTTTGCATAAGGCTGGGTGACGCCAAGGGTAAAAACTGGTGGTGCGTGCTGTATCCCTCGCTTTGCATATCCGGCTCGTCACGGCTTGAGGATATCAAGGTCCTGACCGACGAGGAGCTTGCTATTATCTGCGAGCCGGAGGAGTTTAAATACAAAATATTCTGCTTTGAGCTTTTTGAGAGGATAAAGGCGTTTTTTAAGGGAAGCCAAAGGCTTACCCAGGGATAAATTATGGGCTTATGGAGGTGTCTTGATGCTAAGGCTGGTGTTCGGTAAAACCCCGGAGGATAAGCTTGAATACTATTCGAGGGAGATAAAAAGGCTCTTATCCTCCGGCGAGAATGCTCACGGCATAATCTGCATAGTGCCCGACCAGTTCTCCTTTGAGTTTGACAAAAGGCTTTATTGCGAGCTTGGGCCGAAGGAGTTTAACCTCGTCAGGATATCGAGCTTTAAAAAGCTCGCCGAGGAGCTCATAGTAAGCTACGGGACGGATAAGGGAGTCCTTATAAAAAAGGCTGAGCGGCTGTCCTTGATGTTCCTTTCCGTCAGGAGGGCGATAAAGGAAAAGGGGCTTACAGCTCTTGACAGGGCGGCAAAAAGACCCTCCTTTATCGGCGAGATGTCCGAAATCATTGACGGGCTTATAAGAAGCGGAGCGACAAGCGAGCTTCTTGAAGGCTATCTGTCACGGCTGGAGGGCACTCTTAGGGACAAGCTGTCGGATATAGCCGCAATATACGGCTTTTACATACAGGAGCTTAAATCAAGAGGTCTAAGAGATGAAAGCTCTCTTGTCGGAATCGGAGCCGAATTATCGCAAAGGCATGACTTTTTCAGAGGCAGCCATGTATTCATAGACAGGTTTGACAGCTACTCCAAGGACGAGCTCGACTTTATCAAAAGGATGCTTTCCTCAGCCGCCGCCGTCACGGTATCCTTAAACCTCCCGAAGGATTTAAAGCCTCAGGGAGCCAGCGTATACAGCACGGTGTACTCCACCAAGAAAAGGCTTTTGCAGGCGGCAGAAGAGCTTGGAGCATTCTGCGAGCAGCTTGAAATCTCGGAGGAGGCTCCAAGGGCTGAGGGTATAAGGTCTGTAGAGTCGGTTATGCTTCGTAAAAGGCAGACCGGCCCGTCATGCGAGGGCGTAGAAATCATCCACGCAAAAACCGTATACGAGGAGGCAGAGCTGTGCGCCGCAGCAGCAAGGGCGCTTATATCCGAGGGCGTCTGCGGCTGTACGGATATTGCCGTCATAGTAAGAGATGTCGATTCCTACATGGGCGCTTTAGAGTCCGCCTTTGAAAGATACGGGCTTCCTTACTTTATCGACTGGAAGTCAAGGGCCTGCGACGCCTCGGCGATGGTGTTCATCTTCATGGCAATAGAGGCTGCGGCGTCGAGAAAGCCGAATACCGAAAGGCTTTTGGGACTGCTTAGGTCGCCGTTTTCCGGCTTTACCGAGGAGGAGATAATTCTCCTCGAGGAATATGCAGTCCGCTGGAATATAGACGGCGATGTCTGGCTGAGCGACTTTTCGGCAGACTGGGAAAAGGTCAGCCTAGAGGAGCTGAACAGGATAAGAAGGCGTCTTGTAGAGCCGGTAAAAAGGCTTCATGACGCCTGCTCGGGAGCCGAAGCCGCCCAGATATGCCTTGCCTTTAACGCCTTTTTAAAGGAGTGGGATTTCCCGGGAAATGCACACAGGCTTATAATGGAGTCTCCCGACGAGGGCGAGCGGCTTGAAGCCGCAAGGCTGTTTAAGCAGGTCTGGACGGTTTTGATGGAGGGCATATCCTCCATATACACCATAGCCGGCAGTCAGAGACTCAGTCTCACCGCCTTTTTGGAGCTTTTGAGGGTGATAATGTCTCAGCTCACTATTTCAAGCCCTCCGCAGAAGCTCTCGGCGATATCGGTGTACGACGCCTCCAGGTCGGTAATACCCTCGGTCAAGACGGCATTTGTGCTCGGACTGAACGAAAGAAAATTCCCGATGGATATCAAAAGGACGGGTATATTGAGCGGCTCGGACACCGAGACGCTAAAAAAGAACGGCATAGTGTTCGAGCTGAGCCAGCTTGAGAGGCTGGACGCCGAAAGGCTGTACTGCTTTAAGGCGCTGACCGCTCCTAGGGATAGGCTGGTTTTAAGCTACACCCTCAGCGACAGCCTGGGAAACAGACAAAGGCCCTCGCAGGCGGTAAGAAGGATAATAAGCTCTTTAGGAATAGCCCCTAAGGACGCAGAGCTTCTTCCAAGGGAGCTATATCTCTCCACGCCCAGGGCGGCTTACTATCATCTTACCGCCTTCGGGATGGACAAGGGAGCCAGGCTCTCGGTGATAAAGGCTCTTATGACCCTGCCGGAGTACGAAAAAAGGCTCGCTCAGGCTGCCGGTCAGAGCAGGGTAAGAAGCCTAGAGCCGGAAATTGCCGACCGTCTTTTCACCTCTGACGGGAGCGACATCAACATAACCGCCAGCAGGGTTGACCTTTACAACAAATGTCCGTATGAGTATTTTTTGAAGTACGGGCTGAAGCTAAAAACCGTAAGACCTCTTGGAATAGACCCTGCAAACCGTGGAAGCGTTATGCATTTTGTCTTTGAGAGGATGCTTAGCAGCCATAAGGAGGACTTTACCTCCCTGTCTGACGGCGAGCTTTCACTCGGAATAGACGGCTGCCTTAGAGAATACAGGGAGCTTTATTTAGGAGGGGACTTCGGGAAGACTCCCGGCTTCGAGGCTGTTTACAGCAGGCTAAGAATACCCTGCCTAGAGATACTTATAAATCTGAGGGAGGAGCTTAAGCTGTCAAGCTTTAAGCCGGTCAGATTTGAATACGATCTCTCCGGCGGCGGAAGGAGCATACTAAGGCTCCCTCTTAAAGGGGACGGCGGAAGAGAAAAGTATGTCAGCATAAGAGGGATAGTCGACCGCATAGATGTCAGCACCGATTCGGACGGCACAGAGTACATAAGGATTATCGACTATAAGACCGGGGGAAAGAGCCTTAAATGGGAGGAGCTTTATAACGGACTTGATTTGCAGATGCTAATATACATGTCTGCTCTTACAAGAGGCTCCGACACTGAGTTTAACAAAATGTCGCCCTCCGGCGTGCTTTATATGAACTCCGGATTTTTGAGCTGTAAGGATGACTACGATCCCGAAACCTCGCTTTTGACAAGGCAGCAGCGCTCCTTCAAGCAGCTAAGGCGCTCCGGGCTGATTGTCGACGACGGCTTCTCACCGTACGCCATGGACAGCAGCCTCAGCGGAGTCTTTGCTCCCGTCACAATGACAAAGTCAGGTGAGCTTTCCGGCTCCTGCCTGATACCAAAAAGGAGCTTTCTACTCCTCGAGGACTTTGCCCTTGAAAAGCTTAGGGAGTTCGGCTCAGGGCTTGTCGGCGGCAGGATATCGCCTATGCCGGTCGGAAAGGGAGGACGCTCTGAGTGCAGCTTTTGCGAATACTCCGACTGCTGTAATCACAGGCGGCAGTCGTTCAGGGAGCTTGACTCCGAGGACAAATACAGGCTTCTCGAGCTTATAGAGCTTGATAACGGCAAAAAGGAGGATAAGGATGCCTGAGTGGACAAGCGAGCAGCTAAGCGCAATAAACAGCTTCAGGGAGCCGGTGATTGTCTCGGCGGCGGCAGGAAGCGGAAAGACCGCCGTGCTTGTCGAGAGGACTATACGAATACTGTCTGATAAGAGCTTGGGCGTCCCGGCGGATTCAATCCTTGCCGTCACCTTTACAAACGACGCTGCCGACCAGATGAGAGAGAAGCTGGCTAACGCTTTGGAGGAGGCAGGGGACAAAAACCCGGACAGCGACTGGCTCCAGAGCCAGCAGGCGCTTTTGGGTCTTGCCAGCATATGCACGATTAACTCCTTCTGCTTCGATATGGTAAGGAACAATCTAATCGGCACCGGCTTCCGACCCGGCCTTAGGATAATGGAAAAGGCAGAGGCTGATATGATAAGCCAAAGCGCCATAGATGAGGTTTTTGACAGGGCGTATCTTTCAAGACCAGAAGATATGAAAAGGCTCCTTGACTGGTTTTCCCACGAGGGGGACGGCTCGCTTAAAACCATGGTTTTAAAGCTGTGGAGATTCGAGCGCTCGATACCGTTCAGAAGGAGCTGGGAGAAAACGGTGCTTGACTCCTACAAGAGCGGCGGCATGACAGAAAAGGCTCTTAGCGCCCTCAGGGAGGAGGTCATGCTCAGGCTCCGCACCGCCTGCGGGCTTGCCAGGAGCATAGATAAGCTTCTTGAAAGGCTTAATTATCATTCGGGAGCTAAAAAAGTCCTTAGCGAGAATGTCGCAGAGTGCTTTAGAATTTATGAAAACGCAGACAGGCTTGACTATTATGAGCTATCCTCATATATTCTTGAAATCGGGATAAAAAGCCTTGTCGGAGCAAGACAGAAAAAGCAGGAAAAGGAGTCCTCCACGCCGGAGGAGAACGCCGTCTACGAGCTGTTAAAATCCTTTAACTCCGGCATTAGAGAGGAGCTTGAAGGTGTTAAAAGGCTTGCTCCGTTCTTTGCGGGGGCAGATGACGACTCTAAAAAATCCATAGACTGCATAGGCTCGCTATTTCTTCTTGCAGACGAGCTTGACAGCGAGGTCTATTCAAGGAAGCAGGAAAAAAACGCAATCGACTTTTCTGACTCTGAGCTTCTTTTAGTCTCTATGCTTGTAAGCTGTGACGATGACGGCAGGCTTGCAAGAACGGACTATGCCAAAGAGCTTGCCTTTTCCGGCAGGTACAGGCTTATAATCATCGACGAGTTTCAGGATGTAAACAATCTTCAGGAGGTCATTTTCAAGGCGATATCCGACTCTGACGACCTTAGCACACTGGGCGAAAATGTTTTCTGCGTCGGCGATGTCAAGCAGGCGATATACAGGTTCAGACAGGCTAATCCCAAAATATTTCTTAATACCAGGGAGATGGCAAGGGCTGGCAGAGTGAGGGAGATACTACTTTCAAAGAATTTCAGGAGCAGGCCCTCGGTGCTCGATTTTTCAAACTATGTTTTTTCCTCCCTGATGTCAGACGAGCTGGGCGAGGTTACATATGACGAATCAGAGATGCTTGTTCCGGGAAGGAAAGAGGATAAGGACGGCTCTCCCACCGAGATCATTCTTTGCAATAAGGAGGAGACGAGCGAGTATCAGGCGATAGCAAGAAGGATAAGAGGGATGATAGAGAGCGGCGTCAGGGTCCCTGACGGCGACGGCGAAAGACCCTGCTGCGCCGGAGACTTCTGCGTCCTCACAAGGACAAATTCCCATTCTGGCCTGGAGGAGGCGTTCAGGGAGGAGGGGCTTGGAATCATGAGTCAGGAGGTGTCCGGGTATCTTGGCTCGAGAGAGATTTCGCTTGTTTTGAGCCTTCTCTCGGTTGCCGTCAGCCCGATGCGTGAGGTCCCGCTTGCAAGCCTGCTTCTGTCTCCGATTCTTGGCTTCAGCGACGACGACATAGCCTCTTTAAGGCTTTACGACCGTGAAAAAAGGCTGTATCAGAACCTTTTGAGCCTCTCGCACGAAAACGGACCTCTTGCCAATAAGTGCCTTAATGCCGTGAAGCTTATAAGGCGGCTAAGGCTTCTTTCCGCCGGACTACCTCTTACGAAGCTCATCCAGAGGATATACGACACCACGGATATATACTCGACCGTCTCAAGCGCCTATTCGGACAGCGAGCTTGAGGCAAGAAAAAGGTGTGCGAATTTAAATCTTCTTTTGGAGTATGCAAAGAGCTACGAGAGCACCTCGGGAGGGCTTGCCGGCTTTTTGAGCTATATAGACCATGTAAAAAGGACCGGCGGCGATTTTGAGGAGGCGATAACCGTCACCGAAT
Source organism: Ruminococcus sp. UBA1409 (assembly GCA_002305045.1). Lineage (GTDB taxonomy): Bacteria > Bacillota > Clostridia > Oscillospirales > Ruminococcaceae > Faeciplasma > Faeciplasma avium. Next base: position 220,452 of record DBPX01000016.1, on the reverse strand, counting down.
CTAGGGATGCGGTCAATGTAAAGACTATACACAAGGCTAAGGGTCTTGAGTATCCGTTTGTATTTTTGTGCCAGCTGTCTAAGAGGTTTAACCTTGACGACATCAGCGACAGGCTTCTTTTGAGCTACGAGCAGGGAGTCGGGATAATGTTTAACGACTATGAGACCCTCTCAAGGCGAAGGACGGTTTTTCATCTTTATCTTTCTGGGCTTGCAAAAAAGGAGCTTCTTTCCGAGGAGCTAAGGCTTTTGTATGTCGCCATGACAAGAGCCAGGGAGAGGCTGTTTTTGGTGATGGAGCTTGACTCAGCAGCCCTCGAGACGGCAAAAAGGCTCAAGGGGATGATTAGCTCCCATCTTGTTCCAGCGAGCGTGTCCTTAGGAGCGGTATGCCAAAGAGACTGGATTTTGGCTTCTCTTGTAAAGCATCCCGGCTTTAAAAGGATAAACGGGCTTATCCCCTTTGAGGGCTATCTTGATTCTGATAGGGATTATAAGCTGCCTTACATTATTGTGACAGACCCTCCGGGGAAATTAGAGCCTATAAGCGCCAGGGACGGCGAGCCCGCCTTCTCGCCGGAGCTTTACAGAGGGCTTCTTAGGGAGTTCTCAAGGGAGCTTTATATTCCCGGACGGGATGTCGAGGCTAAGGTTTCCGTATCCGAGCTGACAAGGGACGACAGCCTTAACTTCTTCCCAGAGGTCCCGAGCCTTGAGGACACGGTAAGGGAGCTTTCCTATTCACAGCGTGGAACGCTTATGCACAGGTTTATGCAGCTTGCGGACTACGAAAGAGCAGGCTCTGACCTTGACGGTGAGATTTCAAGGCTTCGCTCTGCCGGGGCATTTACCGAGGCTGAGGCTGCGTCCCTGAACAAAAAGGGCCTCACGGCGTTTTTTAGGAGCGATATCTACTCCAGGCTAAAAAAGAGCCGGCTTGTGATGAGGGAAAAAAGCTTCCTGGTAAAGCTTGACGATATAAACGCCGGCGAGGAGCTTAAAGCCCTTTACAAGGGAACGGACGGTATGCTCCAGGGAATAGCGGACTGCATATTCCTGGAGGAGGACGGCTATGTCATAATCGACTACAAGACCGACAGGGCAAAATCTGTTGAGGAGCTAAAGGACGCCCACTCGATGCAGCTATTGCTTTATAAGGCGGCGTTTGACCTTCTTCTTGACAAGCCGGTAAAGTCCTGCTATATTTACTCCTACAGGCTTGGGGACGGAATAGAGGTGGACCTTAGGTGAGAAGATTCAGGCAGCCAAGGCTCCCCGTGAGCAGGAAAACGGTTGCGGCGGTCCTTGCTTTGATAGTGGCTGTCACCGCCGTGAGGGCATATGACACCTTTTTCCCATCCCGAAAGTCAGACGACCCTCCCGCCTGGAGCGACTACTACGAGCTTGGAATGTCGCTGTATGACGCCCAAAGCTACAAGCAGGCGGCAGTCGCCTTCAAGATAGCAATAAGCATAGACCCGAGCGAGGAGTCCGCCTATATCATGTGCGGCGAGTGCTACAGCAGGCTCGGGATGGAGGATAAGGCGTCAAAGATTCTTGCGGAATTTAAGGGCTGAAAAAATTTTTAAAAAAGTATTGACAAATCAAAACAGGTGCGGTATAATCATCGGGTAAAGAAAGCAGAATCGTTTATGTTCTCACCTCAAGCAATTGCGTGAAGAGGTTAAAATCCGTAAAGTCCATGTCGGTATGAGAAGGCTTCGCCTTTTTTGAGGATATGTCTTTATCTTGAGCGTAAACGGTGGGTTTGCGCTCTTTTTAATTAAGTTTGGAGGTGTTGCGCCATAAGCAGCGTAGTTCATCAGATCAATGAAGAAATCAGAGATGCTCAGATTAGGGTTATTGATTCCGACGGCAGCCAGTTGGGCATAATTTCCTCGAAGGAGGCTCTTTCCATTGCCATCTCTAAGGATTTGGACCTTGTGAAGATTGCGCCCACAGCTAATCCGCCGGTATGCAAGATCATGGATTACGGCAAGTATTGCTTCGAGCAGTCCAAGCGTGAGAAGGAGGCCCGCAAGAACCAGAAGATTGTCGAGATTAAAGAGGTCAGGATGACATCCAAAATTGACTCCGGCGACTTTAACACAAAGGCGAATCAGGCAATCAGGTTCCTTAAGGACGGCAACAAGGTCAAGGTTTCAATCAGGCTCCAGTTCCGCAAGGGCGTCGCACTCCATCAGGAGCTAAGCAATAAGCTTCTTGATGAGTTCAAGCAGGCAATCAGCGAGTATGGCGTATTCGACAAGCCAAGTAAGATTGAGGGTAGAAATATCGTCCTGATGGTTTCTCCCAAGCCGTCAAACACTAAATAACAGGTTAAAACAGGAGGATAAGCTTTATGGCAAAGATTAAGGTTAAGACTCATTCCGGCTCCAAGAAGCGTTTTTCGCTCACCGGCACTGGCAAGGTTAAGTTTCAGCATGCGTACAAGAGGCACCGTCTTATTTCCAAGGACCACAAGGCAAAGAGGCTCGCAAGAGGCACTGCCTATGCCAAGAGCGCAAATATCGAGGCACTCAAGAAGGCCATTCCCTACAAATAAACCGTCTGTAGGGCTTTAGGCTGGGAGCCTTGTCAGACAGTGAGCTTTTATCTAAAAGCCGGTGACGGCTCGCCACGCCGAAAAATCATGACTGCGATATCGAACAAATATATGGAGGTAAGATATTATGGCTCGTGTTAAGGGAGCAATGATGACTCGCAAGAGAAGAAATAAGACTCTAAAGCTCGCAAAGGGCTACTGGGGAGCAAAATCCAAGCACTTCAAGATGGCTAAGCAGGCTGTCATGAAGTCCGGCAACTATGCGTATATAGGAAGAAAGCAGAGAAAGCGTGACTTCCGTCAGCTTTGGATAGCTAGAATTTCGGCTGCCGCTAAGCAAAACGGCGTCAACTACTCGACCCTGATGAACGGTCTTAAAAAAGCTGGAATCACGCTGAACAGAAAGATGCTCTCCGAGATTGCAATTAACGACCCTGCCGGCTTCACCGCTATAGTTGAGAAGGCAAAGGCGGCTCTTAACTGATAAGAATTTAAACACGCCCTATGGGCGTGTTTTTATACGCTCCTATGGGCGTGTTTTTATACGCCCCTGTAGGCGTGTTTTTATACGCCCCTGTAGGCGTGTTTTTACATGCCCCTGTAGGCATGTTTTTACATGCCAGCAGGGAGTGCATTTTACATCTGGAAAGGCGTTATACATCTATAAGACAAGTCGGGAGGTCAAAAGGTTCTGTGACGGAAATTACAAGCAGGTCAAATCCCTTGATAAAGGAGTATATCGGGCTTCGTGACTCAAAGCGGGCAAGAAGGGAGCAGCTTGCCTTCGTTTTAGAGGGCGCAAGGCTTATAGAGGATGCGATAAACGAGGGCGTCGGGATAAAATACTGCTTTTTTTCAGGCGAGGCGGCTAAAAAGCATGAGAGTCTTGTTTTGAGGCTTGAGAGGCTCACAGGCGGCAGAGCGTATAAAATCAGCGACAGCCTCTGCGGCGTCTTGAGCGACACCTCTACCTCGCAGGGGATATTTGCGGCAGCCTCTGCTCTTGACAAATTCAATCTTATTGATAAAATTAAATACGGTGGGAAATATATGGTCCTAAGAAATTTGCAGGATCCCGGCAATGTCGGGACGATTGTAAGAGCTGCCGACGCCGTAGGGCTTGACGGAATATTTCTGTGCGGCTGTGCGGACATATATAACCCCAAAACCGTCCGTTCGACGATGGGGTCGATGTTCAGAATCCCCTTTGACCAGTCGGCTGAGTATAGTGCTCTTGTTATGCTTATGAAGGACTCCGGGCTTGTCACCTACGCCTCGGTGGTCGACGGCGACGCTGTAGACCTCAGGGAAAATACCTTTGAGGATGCCTGCGCCATAGTCATAGGAAACGAGGGCAGGGGACTTTCGGACGGGGATACAGCCCTCTGCGATAAGAGGATTACAATAAAAATGAAGGGAAATATCGATTCTCTGAACGCAGCTACCGCAGCGAGCATTTTTCTGTGGGAGCTTACAAAATGACTTTGAGAGGAAAGTGTTGACGCATGGATAGGATGGAGGACAATCTCAGATACTGGCTTTGGGTGACTATGGCTTTTGGCGCTGCGAATCCTAGAAAGTGGAAGGCTCTTTCCTTTTATGAGAGTCCTTCAAAGCTGTACGAGGCGGTAAGTTCCAATGACATGGGTAATATATCCTCTCAGGATTTAAAGAGCGTCAGCTCCCTCAAAATGGACAGGGTAGACGAGCTTTATGAGCTTTGTCAGAAAAGGGATATAAGGATAATCTGCCCCGGCGACAGCGAATATCCCGAGCGGCTGTTTGAGATATACAATCCTCCCTCGGCGCTTTTCGCAAGGGGAAGGCTAAGTCAGGGTCTTGATTCGCTTATACTAGCCTCTGCGGGGACGAGAAAGCCCAGCAAATACTCCGTCAAGGTAACGGCACGGCTTGTAAGGGAGCTTACCCTGGCGGGTTTTGTCATGTCTACGGGAATGGCTGTAGGCCTTGACTCGGTTGTCATAAGGGCGGCTATCGCCTCGGGAGGCGAGGTCGTGGTGCCGCTTCCCTGCGGTCTTGACTACGACGGCTACCCAAGAGAGGTTTCTTCAAAGGAAAACCGCTCCGCAAAGGAGCTTATAGCCGCAAGAGGCATGATAATAAGCGAGTATCTTCCAAACGAGGGACCGTCAAGGCTATCCTTTGTCGCAAGAAACAGGCTTTTAAGCGGAATTTCGGTCGGTGCACTCATAACCCAGGCAGGAGCGGGAAGCGGAGCCTTGAGCACGGCGTCCTTTGCCGTGTCGCAGGGAAGGGATGTATTCTGCATACCTCCCCATATGCTCTACGATTCAAGCTACGAGGGAGTTTCCAATCTTATAAGGGACGGCGCAATCCCTGTCTTTGGAGCCGAGGATGTCGTAAACGCATATTACTCCTCCTACCCGCATAAGCTAAAGCGTCCCGAGGGCGGTGTAGTCTCACGGAGCGAAAGACTAAGGGACAGCTCCGTCAGCAAAAAGCCAAGAAAGACAGCCGAATCCGAAAACACTCCCTCCAAGAAGGAGAAGAAGTCGGTTGACCTTTTGGGTCTAAGCGAGGAAAAAAGAAGGATAGCAGAGCTGATACTCGAAAACGGCTCGATGCTCTTTGACGACCTTTCAAATGCGCTGGGCGGCGAGCTTGACCTTGGAGGTCTTTTGACCGAGCTTGAAATAGAGGGAGTCGTTAGGATGCTCCCAGGGAACAGATACACCGTACAGTCCTGATTTAAGGATACGGATATACATTGATACAGATATAAGGATGGGCATAGAATGTCAGATTTGATTATAGTAGAGTCCCCCTCCAAGATAAACACTGTCAAAAGGACCTTGGGGGAGGGTTACAATGTTGTTGCGTGCGTGGGTCATGTCAGGGACCTCCCCAAATCAAAGCTTGCCGTGGATGTCGAGCACGGCTTTGAGCCGACATATGTGGATATCGCCGGCAAGGAGACGGTCATAAACGAGATTAAAAAGTACGCAAAAAAATCCGACCATGTCTACTTCGCAACCGATCCCGACCGTGAGGGCGAGGCGATATCATGGCACCTTGCGGGGATTTTGGGTCTTAGCCTTGAGGATAAGAACAGAGTCACCTTTAACGAGATAACAAGAACAGGCGTCGAGGCGGGAATGGCGTCTCCACGCTCTATTGATATGAACATAGTGAATTCCCAGCAGGCAAGAAGGATTCTTGACAGAATCGTCGGCTACAAGCTTTCGCCGTTTCTTTGGAAAAAGGTGAGACGGGGTCTTTCTGCGGGTAGGGTACAGTCTGCCGCAGTCAGGATGATAGTCGACCGTGAGGAGGAGATAAAAAGCTTCGTCCCCACCGAATACTGGTCTGTTGAAGCGAGGCTTTTGGCAAAGACCTCTAAAAAGGAGTTCACAGCAAAGCTTTACTCTGTCGACGGCAGTAAGCCCGAGCTGTCCGATAAGCAAAGCACCGACGCCGTGCTTGAAAGAATCAAGGACTCCGAGTTTGTTGTTTCGTCGGTAAGAAACGGCACGAGGACGAAGTCTCCCGCCGCTCCGTTTTCGACCTCCACGCTGCTGCAGGAGGCGTCCACAAGGCTGGGCTTAAACTCTAGAAGGACGATGAGCATAGCCCAGGAGCTTTACGAGGGCGTTGACATAGAGGGAATCGGAGCTACCGGTCTTATAACCTACATGAGAACCGACTCTCTTAGGATTTCCGACGAGGCTAAGGCTGCCGCCGCAGGCTTCATAAGCTCAACCTACGGCATAGAGTATCTTCCCGAAAGGCCAAGAGTCTATAAATCCAAGGACTCCAACATTCAGGACGCTCACGAGGCGATAAGACCCACCTCAGCCGAGCTGACTCCCGAGAGGGTAAAAGCCTCCCTGACGAACGAGCAGTATAAGCTCTACAGGCTCATATGGTCGAGATTTATCGCCAGCCAGATGGCTGACTGCATTATGAACACCGCCAACGCCAATATAGACTGCAACGGTTGCCAGTTCAAGGCGTCCGGCTTCAGCGTGAGGTTTGACGGCTTTACAAGGCTGTACGAGGAGTCAAAGGACTCTCAGGAGGACAACAGCATGCTCCCCAAGCTTGAAAAGGGGGATGTGCTCAGGGTATGCAGGGTCGAGGGACTGCAGCACTTCACTCAGCCTCCCGCAAGATACAACGAAGCGGCTCTTATAAAGGCGTTTAAGGAGTACGGAATAGCAAGACCCTCCACCTACGCCTCGACTATAACGACTATACTCCAGCGGTCCTATGTCGAAAGGGAGGGCAAGCAGCTAAAGCCGACCTCACTAGGAGAGGTTACAACCGCTTTGATGAAGGAGAACTTCGAGAAGATAGTCGACCTAAAGTTCACTGCGGAGATGGAATCCCAGCTTGACGAGATAGAGCTTGGTCACTGCGACTGGCGTGACATCCTAAAGGGCTTTTACGACGATTTTGACAAAACCCTAAAGCAGGCGGAAATCAACATGGAGGGCAAAAGGGTCAGAATCCCCGACGAAAAGACGGACATAATCTGCGAGCAGTGCGGCAAGCCGATGGTGATAAAGCTGGGACGGTACGGCAAGTTTCTTGCCTGCTCCGGCTTCCCGGAGTGTACGAACACCAAAAAAATCATCACCGAGACGCCCGGAAAATGTCCCTACTGCGGCAAGAGAGTGCTCCAGAAAAAGACTCAGAGGGGCAAAAAGTTCTTCGGTTGCGAGGACAATCCCAGCTGTAAGTTCATGACCTGGGACACTCCTACCGATAAGACCTGCCCCAACTGCGGCTCGACCCTTTTCCAAAAGGGAGTAAGAAACGGCAAGCTCATATGTCATAAGAACGGCTGTGGCTACGAGAGGGATTTACAGCAATGAGCTTAATAAATCAGCCCGTAAGGGTAATAGGAGGAGGACTTGCCGGCTGTGAGGCGGCATGGCAGCTTGCCATGAGGGGAATTCCCGTCCTTCTTTACGAGATGAAGCCGAAAAAATACTCCCCGGCGCATAAATATCCCGGCCTTGCTGAGCTTGTCTGCTCGAACTCGCTGAAGGCTATAAGGCTTGAGTCGGCGGCGGGTCTTTTGAAGCAGGAGATGAGGCGCTTTGGCTCGCTTATTCTTGAGGCGGCTGAGCTGACCAGCGTCAGTGCCGGAGGAGCCTTGGCTGTTTCAAGAGAGGATTTTTCTGATTATATCACCAAAAAAATAGATGAAAGCGAGCTTATCACCGTTATAAGCGAGGAGGTCCTGGATATACCCTCCGGGAATGTGATAATTACGGCGGGACCCCTTGCTAGCGACGGTCTTTCGGCAAGCATAAGGGAGCTTGTGGGCGACAGGTATTTATACTTTCACGACGCCGCAGCTCCGATTGTAAGCTCAGAAAGCCTTGATACGGACAGGGTCTTTGCCGCCTCGAGGTACGGCCGTGGCGAGGCGGACTACCTTAACTGCCCTATGGACAGGGAGGAATATCTTGCCTTTTACAATGAGCTTGTGTCGGCTGAAAGGGCGCCGCTTCACTCCTTTGAGCTTGAGGGGGACGGCAGCTTTAGCGTCTACGAGGGCTGTATGCCTATAGAGGTCCTTGCCTCCAGGGGAGAGGATACCATGCGCTTCGGTCCTATGAAGCCGGTCGGACTTATAGACCCACGCACAGGAAAGCGTCCCTACGCCGTGGTACAGCTTAGAAAGGAAAACAACGAGGGAACTCTTTATAACCTTGTCGGCTTCCAGACTAATCTTAGGTTCGGAGAGCAAAAAAGGGTCTTTTCCATGATTCCCGGACTTGCCGGTGCGGAGTTTGTCCGCTACGGAGTCATGCACAGAAATACCTATCTCAACTCTCCTGGGCTTCTTGACAGCCGCTTCAGGCTCAAAAGCGACCCAAGGATTCGCTTTGCTGGGCAGATAACCGGGGTCGAGGGCTACATAGAGTCTGCGGCGAGCGGCATTTTCTGCGGCTTTGCCCTTGCAAGGGAGCTTTTAGGCAGGAGCACTCCGCCGTTTCCCGTGGATACCATGATGGGAGCGCTTTTTTCCTATGTGGAAAACGGCTCGGCGTCTGATTTCCAGCCGATGGGAGCTAATATGGGAATTCTTCCTGGGCTCTCTCACAGGATAAAGGGCAAGCAGGAAAGGTATAAGGCGCTTTCAGACAGAGTGCTTTCATCTCTTGAAGGCTATCTTGCAGGACTCGGGGAATAAAAGGCGTACACATAAGCATAAACAAACCCTATTTAACAGGAGGACAGGCTTAATGAGAATTATTATAGACGCATTCGGAGGGGACAACGCCCCCGCAGAGGTCATAAAGGGCGCAAGAAGAGCTAAGGACGAGCTTGATGTTGAAATAACCCTCGTCGGCGACTGCGAGAGGATAAAAAGCCAGGCTTCGCAGATAGGAGTCGAGCTTAACGGAATCGAGCTTGCCGACGCCAAGGGAGTTATCAGCATGTGCGACGAGCCGACAAGCATACTAAAGGAGAACAAGGACTGCTCGATGGCTGTCGGGCTGAGGCTTCTTTCCTCCGGCGGCGGAGACGCCTTCGTGAGCGCAGGCTCGACGGGAGCCTTAGTAGTAGGAGCGACCTTCCTAGTCAAGCGGCTCAAGGGAGTAAAGCGTGCGGCTCTTGCCACCGTCATGCCGACGAGCAAGGGACCCTGTATGCTTCTAGACTGCGGCGCAAACTCAGACTGCCGTCCTGAGATGCTGACACAGTTCGGAATCATGGGAGACGCATATATGTCAAGGGTGATGGGGATATCAAGACCCAGAGTCGCCCTTGCAAACATAGGCTCTGAGAGGACAAAGGGCAGGGAGCTTGAAATGTCGGCATATTCCCAGCTTGAAGGCTCGGGAGTCAACTTTATAGGAAATATCGAGGGCAGGCAGATCCCCTTGGGGGACGCCGATGTCGTCGTGGCTGACGGCTTCAGCGGGAACCTCATCCTAAAGACCATCGAGGGAATGGGAAAGATGTTCTCAATCGAGCTAAAGGGCATGCTGGCAAGCGGACCCTTGTCAATGCTCGGCGCACTTATTCTAAGCCGCAGGATAAAGGGCTTTAAGAAAAAGATGGACTACTCGGAGTACGGAGGCGCACCGCTTCTGGGGACGCTCAAGCCTGTGATAAAGGCGCACGGCTCCTCCGACGCTAAAGCCATCTTCAACGCAGTAAGGCAGGCAAAGACCTTTGTAAGCGCAGGCGTAATAGATAATATAAAGGGTGCGCTGGAGAATCTTGCAGGCTCCTCTGAGAGTAAAAAAGGAGCTGATTAAAATGGATGAAATCTATCTTAAAAGGCTTGGCGAGCTGGAGAGAAAAATGGGGTACAGCTTTAACAACAAGCAGCTTCTTGTCAATGCGTTGACCCACTCCTCCTTCGCCAATGAATCAAAGCATAAATACCTCTCAAACGAGAGGTTGGAATTTTTGGGAGACTCGGTCCTCTCTCTAGTGGTATCCGAGCACATATTTGAAAAGTACACCTCCCTGCCTGAGGGCGAGCTTAGCAAGACAAGGGCTATACTGGTATGCGAGAAGAGCCTTGCAAGGTTTGCCTCCACCATAGACCTGGGAAGCTATATTCTTCTTGGCAAGGGAGAGCATGCAAACGGCGGGATGAACAGACCCTCCATAGTCTCCGACGCTTTTGAGGCGCTGATAGCCGCAATCTATCTCGACGGCGGCTACGAGGCTGCAAGGCGGCATATTCTTCGCTTCCTGCCGGAGGATATCAGAGAAGCGGCTATGAGGGCGTATGACGACTACAAGACGGTTTTGCAGGAGATAATCCAGAAAAATCCCGAGGAGACGGTAGAATACAGGCTTGTTGACGAGTCGGGACCCGCACATAGGCGGAGCTTTACCGTCCAGGTGCTTCTCAATTCCTGCGTCATAGGGACAGGCACCGCAGGCTCAAAGAAGCACGCAGAGCAGCTTGCCGCCAAGGAGGCTCTTGAGCTTATGGGAGAGCAGCTTGGCAGTGAGGATTCCCGTGGCTGACGGCCTTTTGGGAGTGAAGCCGATGTCTCATTCAAATATATCAATATTCGTGCCTCATCTGGGCTGTCCTCACAGATGCTCCTTCTGCGACCAGAACGCAATTACCGGCTCTAACGCCCTTCCTGACGGCGAGTATGTAAAAGCCCTTCTTTCAAAGGCGTTAGACGACGGGCTTGACCCTGCAAGCTCGGAAATAGCCTTTTTCGGCGGGAGCTTTACCGCCATCCCGAGAGAATATATGCTTGAGCTTTTGGAGTCCTGCCAGCCTTTTTTAAAGCAGGGCTTTCAGGGAATAAGGCTTTCCACCCGTCCCGACTGCGTAAGCTATGAGATTTTGGATATTTTAAGGGACTACGGCGTCAGGACTGTAGAGCTTGGCGCACAGTCTATGGACGATAGCGTTCTTCTCTTAAACGAGCGGGGACACACCTCGCTTGATGTCGAGCTGGCGTCCAGCAGGATAAAGGAGTACGGCATAAGGCTTGGGCTTCAGATGATGGTTGGGCTGTACGGCTCTACTAAGGAGCTTGATATTCTGACTGCCAAAAGGCTGATAGCGCTTAATCCCGACGAGGCAAGAATATATCCCGTTGCTGTAATGAGGGGTACGACGCTTGGAAGGCTTTATGAAAGCGGAGAGTATCGCACCTATCCCATGGATGAGGCGTTAGAGCTTCTTGCGAAGCTATTAAGTATGTTTTCTGAGAGCGGCATCCCGGTGATAAAGCTTGGGCTCCATTCCTCGGTGGATGTTGAGTCAAGGCTTCTGGGAGGGATATACCATCCTGCTCTCAGGGAGCTTTGTGAGAGTCTTATATACCGCCGTGAGCTTGAGAGCATGATAGAAAAAGAAGGAGTCAGGGAATTTACCGTTCCTAAGAGGAATCTTTCCTCTGCGATAGGTCATAAGAAGTCAAATTTATCCTATTTCAGAGAAAAGGGGATTGAAATTTCCATAAAGCCGTCGGATTCTCAGACCGAGAGACTGCTCCCGGCTCAGATATAAATACCGTGACATTTTATACGAGAGGAGGGCTGCTCGGTGCGCCTGCAATCGCTTGAGCTACAGGGCTTCAAGTCGTTTCCCGACAAGACAAGGCTTGATTTTGACAGGGGACTCACAGCTGTGGTGGGTCCTAACGGAAGCGGAAAGAGCAACNNCAACGGCAGCGGCAAGAGCAACGTAGCCGACGCCATCCGCTGGGTGCTGGGCGAGACCAGTTCCAAACAGCTGCGCGGCTCCGGCAAGATGGAGGATGTCATCTTCGGCGGCACCGAGAAAAGGCGTCCTGTCAGCTTCGCAAGCGTCACCCTGAACATAGAAAACGGAGACAGGCTGCTTGCCGTGGAGGAGGACCTTGTCAGCGTCACGAGGAAGCTGTACAGGAACGGGGACAGCGAGTATATGATAAACGGAAGCCCGGTAAGGCTCAGGGATATCGTCGAGCTGTTTATGGACACCGGGCTTGGCAGGGACGGCTACTCGATAATAGGTCAGGGCAGAGTGGCGGATATAATCAGCTCGAAGTCAAACGAGCGCAGAGAGATATTTGAAGAAGCGGCTGGAATATCAAAGTTCAGATACAAAAAGCAGGAGGCAGAAAGAAAGCTTGCCTCCTCGGAGGACAACCTTTTAAGGCTCGGCGACATTCTCAGCGAGCTTGAAGCAAGGCTGGAGCCTCTTAGGGCGCAGTCGGAGAAGGCGCAGAGGTATCTTGAGCTTGCCGGGAAAAGGAAGAAGCTTGAAATATCCCTCTGGGCGGACAGGCTTTCAGAGCTTGACGCCGCCGGCCAGAGGATAAACGACGATATACTAGTAGGCACATCGGAGCTTGAAATCGCAGAGGGCGAGCTGTCGAGCCTTGAAGCCGAGATAAACGAGCTTATCCTAAAAAGAAGGCAGTGCAGTGTATTCGCCGAGGAGTCACGAAGAGAGTCGCAGAGGATAAGCCAGGAGCTCTCAGAGCATTCTAAGAAGGCGGCGGTGTATGAAAACAACATCATGCACTACAATTCTCAGCTAAAAGAGCTTGAGCAAAAAAGGAAGGAGCTGTCAAAAGCGTCCCTTGAGCTTGAAAAGAGCGTAGAGGAAAAAAGCTTAGAGATAGATAAAATCCTCTTACAAATCAAGGAAGCAAAGACTAAAATCCTTGAGTCCGAGGGCGAGCTTTCAAGGCTTGACGAGGAGTCCGGCAGGCTTCAAAGCGAGCTTCACGGCTCCAGCGACAGGCTTGGAAGGATGTATATAAGAAGGTCGGAGCTAAGCTATACCATAGAAAGCTCACGGTCCTCGCTGAATACCTCCACGCAGGAGCTTGAGCAGCTAAGGGAGCAGGGAGCGTCGCTTGAGCACAGGCTTTCAGAGCTTGCCGGCAAAAGGGAGGAGCTGTCAAGGAGCCTTCAAGAGGCAAAAAGCCTTTGTGAGATGGAAAATAACCGTCTTGCAGGATATAATCTTCTTTACGGCAAGAAATCGGAGTCAAAATCAAGGCTTGAAGCCGAGTATAATCAGACCGAGCTTTCCTACGGAGGGACAGCCTCTAAAAGGCAGCTGCTTTTGGAGCTTGAAAACAGCATGGAGGGCTTCGGCGGAAGCGTCAGGAGCGTCACGGCGGCGGCAGGAGCGGGACGGCTCCGTGGAGTAAGGGGGGCGGTTGGAAGCCTTATTTCGGTCGAGTCAAGATACAGCCTTGCCATCGAGACGGCTCTGGGAGCGTCGCTCCAAAACATAATAGTGGAAAACGAGGAGTCTGCAAAGGCGTCGATAAGATACCTTATGGATACAGGCAAGGGCAGGGCGACCTTTCTTCCGATAACCACGATAAAGCCGTCCAGGCTCTCTGAGGGCGGTCTTGAATCTGAGGAAGGCTTTATATCGGTAGCCTCCGGTCTTGTAAGCTGTGATAACGAGTACAGAGCGATAGTCGAGTATCTTCTCGGCAGGATAGTCGTTTCTGAGAATATCGACCTTGCCGCAAAAATGGCAAGGAAGCACGGCTACAGGTTTAAAATAATCACTCTTGACGGTCAGGTGATAAACTCGGGAGGCTCCTTTACCGGCGGAAGCGTTTCAAAGAGCGCCGGGATACTCTCGAGGAAAAACGAAATAGCCCTTTGCGACAGTGAGCTTTCAGAGCTTGAAAAAAAGCGTGAGAGCCTAAAATCAAGGCTTGACGCCTGCACCTCGGAGCTTACAAGGCTCGGCTTTGAGCTTGACTCGCAGAAGGAAAAAATCAGGGAGGCGGAAAGCTCTAGGGTACAGCTTGATACCGAGCTGGAGGCTCTTTCGCCTCTTGAGCTTGAGATTAAGAGCAGACTTTCCGAGACCGAGCTTTTAATCGGCGAGAATTTAAGCCGGGCTGATAGTCTTAAAGAGTCCGAAATGACTGCTTCGGCCGAGCTTGAAAGTCTTGCCGGCGAGATAGACAGCCTAGAGAGCTTTTTAGCTGAGGCAAACAAAAAAAGCAGTCAAGAAAAAGAGCGGCGGGAGCTTCTTTCAGCCGAGCTTTCAAATAAACGGCTTAGACTTTTGGAGCTTGAAAAAAACAAGGAATCAGCCGAGTACCTTCTATCCTCGCTTCGGGGCGGGATTAACAGCTCTAAGGCTGAAAACGAGCAGAATATAGAAAGAGAGAAAAAAATCGCCTCGATGATAGAATCAGAGAGGCTTGCAATCGAATCTTTGGAGCACGATTCAAGGACTCTCAGGGCTAAAATCGAGGAGCTGGGGCTAAGGACAAAGTCGGAGCTTGATTCCTCCCTTGAATACGAGCGGCAGGAGAATCTCAAGCGGGAGGAGGAAAAAATCTCCGTAAGAAAAAAGGAGGAGCTAGGCTCCAAGCTATCCGGGCTTAAAGAAAGGCTCCTATCCTTCAATAAGGAAAGGGAGTCGATAATTACCGAGCTTTGGGAGGAATACTCCCTATCGCTTGCAGACGCCATGTCTCAGGCGGAGGAGCTTGAGAGCAGGCAGTCTGCGTCAAAGCGGCTTTACGACATCAAGGCTAAAATAAGAGAGCTTGGCTCTGTCAACACAGAGGCTATAGACGAGTACCGTGAGGTCAAGGAAAGGCACGCCTTCCTAAAGGACCAGCTTGACGATGTCAAAAAATCAAAGGCGTCCCTAGAGAAGCTTATTTCCGAGCTTACCAAGACCATGCGGGAGAGATTTGTTGACAGCTTTAATGAAATCAACCAAGCCTTTGGAGAGATATTCGTCGAGCTGTTCGGCGGCGGAAGCGGCGAGCTGACGCTTACCGACCCCGAGGACGCCTTGGAGTCTGGAATCGAGATAAGCGTAGCCCCTCCCGGGAAGGTCATAAAGAGCCTCTCGCTCTTATCAGGAGGAGAGCAGGCGTTCGTGGCTATTGCCATATACTTTGCGATTTTAAGGCTAAGACCATCGCCGTTTTGCATCCTTGACGAGATAGAGGCGGCGCTCGACGATGTAAATGTCACAAAGTACGCTCAGTATCTGAGGCGGTATGTTGACACCACTCAGTTCATTTTAATCACCCACCGCAGGGGAACGATGGAGGAGGCCGATGTCCTTTACGGCGTAACCATGCAGGAAAAGGGAGTTTCAAGGCTTTTGAGGCTGGACCTCGGCGAGGTCTCGCCGTCATGGGATATAGAATGATTATGGAGGTTTAGATGGGATTTTTTGAAAAGCTTAAGGCGGGCCTTACAAAGACAAAAAGCTCGCTGATCGACAGCATAAACTCGCTGATTCAAGGCTCTTCAAGGATAGACGACGATTTCTTTGACGAGCTGGAGGAGACTCTTATAATGTCCGACATCGGGGGAAAGACCTCCGAGAAAATAGTCTCTGAGCTTAAAAATAGGGTTAAAGAGGAAAAAATCAAGGACACCGGGGATGTAAAAGCCGCTCTTAAGGAGATTATAGCCGGAATGCTAGGAGAGGATTCAAGGCTTGACCTTTCCACAAAGCCGTCTGTCATACTGGTAATAGGCGTGAACGGAGCCGGAAAGACCACCACGATAGGAAAGCTTTCCTATCAGCTCTCAAAGCAGGGCAAGAAGGTGCTTGTCGCTGCCGCCGATACCTTCAGGGCTGCCGCAATCGAGCAGCTTGCCGTCTGGTGCGAGAGGGCGGGAGTGCAGCTTGTAAGGCATAAGGAAGGCTCCGACCCTGCCGCAGTGGTTTATGACGCCATGGACGCCGCAAGGGCAAGGGACTGCGATGTCGTCATTATAGACACCGCAGGAAGGCTTCACAACAAGAAAAACCTTATGAACGAGCTTGGAAAGATATCAAAAATAGTTCACACAAAGGCGGAGGGCTGTGCGCTCGAGGTGCTTTTGGCTCTTGACGCCACGACAGGTCAGAACGCCGTAAATCAGGCTAGGGAGTTTAACCAGGCGGCAAGCATTACCGGCATTATACTTACTAAGCTTGATTCGACCTCCAAGGGGGGAATTATCATCCCGATAGCAAGCGAATTGGGGCTTCCTGTGAAGCTTGTCACGGTCGGCGAGAAGATTGAGGATATTCAGGACTTTTGTGCGGCTGATTTTGCCGCCGCACTCTTTGACGAGGAAACGGAGGATTGACTATGGAGCTTATTTTGGCTTCAAACAATTTGGACAAGCTGCGGGAGGTCAAGAAGATAATGGAGCCGGCTGGCTTTACCGTTTTGTCCCAGAGAGAGGCTGGAATTGAGCTGGAGGCTGACGAAACGGGGACGACCTTCTCTGAAAACTCAGCAATAAAGGCAAAAGCGCTCTACGAGCTTGTAAAAAAGCCGGTAATAGCAGACGATTCCGGCATTGAGGTGGACTATCTCAACAAGGAGCCGGGAGTCTATTCCGCAAGGTACGGCGGCGAGGGCGTCGACGATGTTGGAAGATGCGAGCTTATACTTTCTAGGCTTGAGGGCGTTGAGGACAGCCTCAGGACGGCTAGGTTTGTCGCCGTTATTACCTATATAGACGAAAACGGTAAAATGATGCAGTTTGAGGGCAGGATAGAGGGCAGAATCGGCTACAAAAGAATAGGCGATAGAGGATTTGGCTACGACCCCATCTTCATGGTGGGACAAAGGTCGCTGGCGGAGTTTACCGACTCGGAGAAGAATGCCGTAAGCCACAGGGGAGAGGCTCTTAGAAAGCTTGAAAAATATCTTGAGGGAGAGTGTTAAAATGCTGACATCCAAGCAGCGCTCAAAGCTAAAGACGATTGCGGCTGGAATCCCTGCCGCCTTCCAGGTTGGCAAGGGCGGCATAAGCGACGCACAGGTGAGACAGATAGACGATTATCTTCGTGCCCATGAGATAATAAAGATTAACTGTCTTGACAATTCGCTCTACACTCCGCTTGAGGCGGCAAATGAGCTTTCCGAAAGGCTCAATGCGGAGGTTGTAATAACCATCGGGCAGAAGGCGGTGCTGTACAGAAAAAATCCTGACAAGCCGCTTATCGAGCTTTGACGGGGCGGCGGGGTGAGAGCATGACCATTTGTATATACGGAGGAACCTTCAACCCTGTACACATCGGGCATATCAATGTAATTAATACGGTTTTAAGAAAGCTAAAGCCTGACAAGCTCATAGTCGTGCCGGACCATATACCGCCTCACAAGGAGCCGTCAGACCTTGCTGACGACAGGCACAGGATTAATATGCTCAAAATCGCCACGAGAGGCATTGCGGGAGTCGAGGTCAGCAGCTTTGAGCAGCAAAGGGACGAAAAAAGCTATACCGTCAACACGATAGAGCACTTTTACAAAAAGTACCCCGGCGCAAGACTCATTTTTATCATGGGAGCCGACCTTGCGCCAGGCTTTCTTGGCTGGCACCGTGCACAAAGGATACTAGAGCTTTCCTCAATCAGAGTGCTGGCAAGAAATCAGGGAGAGAGGAAAAGAATCGAGAGCGCCGCAGCCGAGATAAGGCGTGCAGGAGGGGATGTCGAGATAATCGACTGCCGCCCGGTCTCGGTTTCCTCCACCGACATAAGGTCGAGGCTGATTGCCTGCGGCAGAGCAGACGGCTTGGTTCCCGGAGCGGTTGAAAGGTATATTTTGAAAAACAGGCTTTATAATTTTGACAAAACGAAGTATAATAGCTATGTTGAGTTTCTGAGGGAGAGGCTGACAGCCAAGCGCTTTGCCCACTCCGTCAATGTGGCTGAGGCGTCACTTAGGCTCGCCGTGTTAAACGGTGCGGACCTTGATAAGGCATATTTTGCCGGACTCATGCATGACTGCTGTAAGGAGATACCCCGTGAGGAGCAGCTTGAGCTTCTAAAAAGAAGCAGCTTTGAGGTCACCGATGTCGAGCTTGGAGCGCCGAAAACCCATCATGGGATAGCGGGAGCAGTTTTCCTCTCGGAGCACTTTGGGATATCAGACCCTGAAATCCTTGGCGCAGTTAG
Source organism: Ruminococcus sp. UBA1409 (assembly GCA_002305045.1). Classification (GTDB taxonomy): domain Bacteria; phylum Bacillota; class Clostridia; order Oscillospirales; family Ruminococcaceae; genus Faeciplasma; species Faeciplasma avium. The sequence goes on along the minus strand of DBPX01000016.1, from coordinate 202,499 downwards.
ATATCACACCGTCGCAAGGGGCGGCATGAGCCTTCTTGAGAGGATTGTCTACATGGCCGACCTTATATCCAAGGAGCGCTCATATCCCGGAGTCGAGAGGATGCGTCAGGAGGCGTATTCAAACCTTAACAGAAGCCTTTTCAGCGCCCTCAGCTTTTCCATAAGAGACTCCATATCAAAAAAGAGGACTATTCCCACTCTCACGCTGATGGCGTATAACGACTCGGTAGGCTATTTCCTTGATGAGGAAAATACCGCTCGGGATAGCTAAATAGGTCATAAATCTAGGAAACCTGCGGATTCATCGCCCGCTTCCTTAACGATATGAAAGAAAAGGGAGTCAGGCTGAAAAGCCTTCTCAAGGGACTTACACGGCTTCAAAGGATTATTGCTGCGACCTGTCTTATCTCTGGGACGGTGACATATTTAATCCTTCTTGCCTCCGCATACGCCGGCAGGGTGATGTCAAAATCCTCCTCGGCAAACGCCGTCCCGGATTATATACGGTATCAGGCGATGGGCTATACCGGCGATACCGTGACCACAAAAAGAAGGCTTCTTCTGTCGATAAACGAGGACGGAGCGCTGTGCAGGTCGATGCTTTGCAGCTTCGATTTGGACCTTAACACCCTAGATGTTCTGGAGCTTCCTCCGATGACTCTTATGGAGGGTGAGGGCTACACCGCAAGGCTTGAGGAGTGCTACGGTAGCGACGCCTATTCGAAGGTGCTTGAAAACGCCGCAGGGCTTAGGCTTGACGGCGTGATGGATATGGACACAAGGGCGTTTTCCCGGATTGTTTCAGCTCTCGGAGGGCTTCCTATAGTCCTTGACGGCGAGGTAGATATTGACGGCGTAACCCTTTCTCCGGGAAAAAGGCTTCTTGCCGGGAGCACCGCCTCGCTTATAGCCGGGGACAGGCTTGCATACAATTCCGGGGAGGAAAGGGCAAGGCTGTTTTCAAGGCTTTTTGAGTCGTTGGCAAAAACGCTGTCCTCAAGGGGTGCGCTTGTCTGGTTCTCCCAGCTTATGGACATCATAGTGAATCAGTGCAGCACCGATATGACGGTATCTCAGCTTTTGGAGCTTGTCGAGCTGTCGGACATCATAAAGCCGGAGGATATATCAATACACCTGCTTCCGGGTCAAAACGAAGATGGCAGGTATATTGCAGACAAGGAAAAAACAGCCGAGCTTCTGAACATAAGCTTTCGCACAAAGGGCGAGGAGCTTCCTGAGTCAGAGCTTGGCTTTGGATGACAACATTTATTTTGAAAGGACGGATAAAATGACAGAGCTAGAAAGACTCAGCGTCGCCGTGAGGGCGCTCGACTCGAAGAAGGCGGAGAATATCAAGGTTATAAAAATAGCAGACCTTACGATTATCGCCGACTACTTCATAATAGCAAACGGCACCTCCTCCACCCATGTCAGGGGACTTGCAGACGAGGTGGAGTTTAAGCTTGGCGAGCACGGTATAAAGCCTGACCATATCGAGGGCTTTGACGGCGCAGGCTGGATAGCCATGGACTATAAGGACATTATAGTTCATATCTTCTACAAGGACGCAAGAAAGGACTATTCGCTTGAAAAGCTCTGGAGCGACGGCGAAGAGGTTGACATAGCCTCGCTTCTGTGATATAATCGGGTGATGTATTCTTAGTTTAAATTAGTTATATTAGATAAGGGTTGATAAATATGAAGTATGAACACGCCGCCGTAGAGAAGAAGTGGCAGGAATACTGGGAGAAAAATAAGACCTTTGAGACGGATGTCTGGGATTTTTCCAAGCCGAAATACTATGCTCTTGATATGTTCCCGTATCCGTCTGGAGTCGGACTCCATGCCGGTCATCCCGAGGGCTACACCGCAACCGATATCATGTCGAGAATGAAAAGGATGCAGGGCTATAATGTCCTTCACCCGATGGGCTACGACTCGTTCGGGCTTCCCGCAGAGCAGTACGCCGTGTCTACCGGAAACCATCCAAACGGCTTCACGGAGAAGAATATCGAAACCTTCGGCAAGCAGCTAAAGGAGCTTGGGCTTGATTACGACTGGTCGAAGCAGATTTCAACAAGCGACCCATCTTATTATAAGTGGACTCAGTGGATTTTTAAAAACCTCTATCTTGACGGCTACGCCAAGTATGTGGATATGCCGGTTAACTGGTGCGAGGAGCTGGGAACTGTCCTCTCCAACGACGAGGTTGTCGACGGAAAGTCGGAAAGAGGCGGATATCCTGTCATAAGAAAGAATATGAAGCAGTGGGTAATCGACCAGCCCGCCTTTGCAGAGCAGCTTTTGGAGGGTCTTGATAAGATAGACTGGCCGCAGGCTACCAAGGATATGCAAAGGAACTGGATAGGGAAGTCCACAGGCGTCGAGGTTGACTTTAAGATAGTCGGCGGCGGAAGCTTCTCGATATTTACCACCTGTATAGAGACCATCTACGGAATAACCTTCATGGTTTTGGCTCCAGACGGAGAAATAGTCAAGTCGATTATTGACAGAGTGGAAAACCGTGAGGAGGTCGAGGCTTACATCAGCGAGACGCTCAAGAAAAACGATATGGACAGGACCGAGCTTAACAAGACCAAGTCCGGCTGTCAGCTAAAGGGTCTTTACTGCATCAACCCCGTGAATAACATGGAGGTGCCACTCTTTATAGGCGATTTCGTGCTTGCAAGCTACGGAACGGGAGCCGTAATGGCGGTGCCCTCTCACGACCAGAGGGATTTTGAGTACGCAGTAGCTCACGGCATTCCCATGATTCAGGTTATTGCCGGCGAAGATGTCAGCCAGCACGCCTACGAGAAGGGCGACTATCTGGGCAAGGGCGCAAGGCTCATGAACTCCGGGGAGTTTGACGGTCTTACCGTCGAGGAGGCAAAGGAGGCTATAACCTCCAAGCTTGAAAAGATGGGCGTTGCGAGAAGAACTGTAAACTATCACTTCAGAGAGTGGATTTTCGCCCGTCAGAGGTATTGGGGAGAGCCTGTCCCGATAGTCCATCTTGAGGACGGCTCGATTCATGTGCTTGACGACGATGAGCTTCCCTTAGTGCTCCCCGAGCTTGACGACTACAGGGGCAAAAACGGAAAGGCTCCCCTTGAGAACGCCGTAGAGTGGAAGAAGTACGAGCACAACGGCGTCAAGGGAACGAGGGAGACCTCCACCATGCCCGGAAGCGCAGGCTCAAGCTGGTATTATCTTAGATATATTGACCCTCATAACGACAAGCAGCTTGCAGACCCTGTTCTGCTAAAGCACTGGATGCCGGTCGACCTGTACATAGGCGGGCCGGAGCATACCGTCGGGCATCTTATCTATTCAAGGATATGGAACAGGTATCTTTACTCAAAGGGCATCTCCCCGGTCGAGGAGCCGTTTAAGAAGCTTGTCCACCAGGGAATGATTCTAGGCGCAAACGGCGTCAAGATGGGAAAAAGATATCCCGAGTATGTCGTCAATCCCACTGACATAGTTAGGGACTACGGCGCAGATTCCCTCAGACTCTATGAGATGTTCATGGGACCGATTGATGTCTCCAAGCCCTGGAGTCAGGACGGCGTTGAAGGCTCAAGGAGATTTATCCAGAGGGTCTGGAACCTTTTTACCGACCCTTCGAATATCAGCGACGCTTCAAAGGACGCTTTGAGGAAGGTTTATCACCGCACCGTCAAAAAGGTTACGGAGGACTTCGAGTTGCTTTGCTACAACACAGCCATAAGCCAGCTTATGATATTCATAAACGCCTGCTACAAGGAAAAGTCCTGCCCCAAGGAGTATGCTGAGAGCTTTATAAAGATGTTCTCCTGCATATGCCCTCATGTCGGGGAGGAGCTTTGGCAGCAGCTGGGTCATGACAATACAATAGCCTACGAGAGCTGGCCCACCTACGACGAGGAAGCCACAAGGGACGATGAGTTCGAGGTCGCAGTCCAGATAAACGGCAGGATAAAGGACAGGCTTATGCTCCCTGCCGACATTGATTCTGTTTCTGCAATAGCGGCAGCCAAGGCGTCCGAGAAAATAAGGTCTGAGCTTGAGGGCAAGACAGTTGTCAAGGAAATATATGTCAAGGGCAAGCTCATCAATATAGTTGCCAAGTAGTGCGTTGATCTAAACTTAATATGTTTTTTAGATGAAACTTGGTTTTATCTATTGACATAAAGCACAACTTGGAGTATAATGATATTTGGTTACATTATGTTTTAGTGATGTACAATCCTCTGCCCATGTGGCAAAGGGAGGGACGATAAATGGCAGAAGTTCGTGTTGGCAAGAATGAATCACTCGAAACCGCACTCAAGCGTTTCAAGAGGTCCTGCGCCCGTGATGGCGTTATTGCCGAGGTTCGCAAGAGAGAGCATTACGAAAAGCCTTCGGTTAAGCGTAAAAAGAAGTCTGAAGCTGCTCGTAAGCGCAAATATTGATGTATAGTATTTTATACTTACCAATCTAATCAGAAAAAGCGGGCAGTTTCAGCTGTCCGCTTTTAATTTAGCTCTTTACTTTAGTATAAGGAAATGAGGTCGTGGGCTTGCTTTTAAGACCGGATTATGTATTTCAATCAGTAAGCGATATAACCCCGGAGTTTTTAAGAGGGGAGGGCATAGCCGCCCTTATTTTAGACCTTGACAATACCTTGACGACTCACAACAACCCCATCCCCAGGGAGGATATTTCGCTCTGGCTTGATTGCATGAGGGCTGAGGGCATAAGGATGCTTATACTCTCCAATAACCATTACGACAGGGTAAAGCCGTTTTCTGAGAGTCTGGGACTTGATTTTGTCTGCGACGGAGGAAAGCCGCTCGGCTCCGGCTATAAAAGGTGCTTAAAGCTTCTTGATATGGACAAGGGTAATGTAGCCTCTGTTGGGGACCAGATTTACACCGATGTGCTCGGAAGCGGGCTGTTTGGAATAAGGAGCATCTTCACCTTTCCCATCGCCTGGGAAACCGGCTTTTGGTTCAGGGTAAAAAGATTTCTTGAAAAGCCGTTTCTGCCTAAAAAATCTAGGATAATTGCTAAGGAGGCGTCAAAATGAGCGCACTTTTCGGTCCTGCCGGAAGCTCGGAGGATTTTCACAGCAAGCATAAATTCTCCTGGGAGATGCCGGGATATCTTGCTGATATGGGTCTTAACGCCTTTGAGTATCAGTGCGGTCAGGGCGTTAGGGTAAACGACAAAACCGCCCAAAGACTCAAAGAGGAGTCTAACAGGCTAGGAATAAGACTCTCCCTCCACTCGCCGTATTTTATATCCCTTTCAAGCGTCGAGGAGCAAAAAAGGGATAAGAGCATAGAGTACATCCTTCAATCCTGCGACGCCGCCATGAGAATGGGAGCGGACAGGATAGTCATTCACTCAGGCTCCTGCTCTAAGATGACAAGGGAGGAGGCGCTGGCTCTTGCTAAGGACACTCTTTTAAGAGCGAGGGCAAGGGCGGTGTCGGAGGGATATGAGTCCATCCACTTTTGTCCTGAGACGATGGGAAAAATCAACCAGCTCGGAAACATCCACGAGGTGCTAGAGCTTTGCTCGCTTGACGATACCTTTATCCCCTGCGTAGACTTCGGGCATCTTAACGCAAGGACTCTAGGAATGGTAAATTCCGGCGAGGCATACCTTGAAATCCTCGAGCTTATAAGAGACAGGCTCGGAAGCGACAGGCTTATGCGCTTTCATTCCCACTTTTCAAAAATCGAGTACACCGAAAAGGGAGGGGAGCTAAGGCACCTAACCTTTGAGGATACCGTTTTCGGACCGCAGTACGAGCCTCTCATGGAGCTTATAGCGAGGCTCGGGCTGGAGCCCACCTTCATCTGCGAGAGCGCAGGAACCCAGTCCTTCGACGCTCTGAGCATGAAAAAAAGCTACGAGAGCTTCCTTTGATGACACTACATATTTTACATAAAGAAAGGACAGGATAGTATGAACAAATTTGAGGCCTTGTTTAAGGAGCTGCCGGACAGCGTCGACGCCGCTCTTATCACCGGGGATGTCAACCGCAGATACTTTACCGGGATGAAATCCTCTGCCGGAATTGTGCTTGCCTTCAAGGATAAGGCGTATTTAATCATCGACTTCCGCTATATCGAGGTGGCAAGGGCTAAGGTTAAGGACGCCGAGGTGATTCTCAGGGAGAAGCTCTACGACCAGCTAAACGAGCTTCTTAAAAAGCACGGCGCCAGGACCTTGGCTATCGAGAGCGAGACGATGACAGTAGCCGAGCTGGAGCTATACAGGAGCAAGCTTCCCGAGGTCGAGCTTATAGGCGATTCCTCGCTCAGCAAGGCTATCTCCAAGCTCAGGATAGTAAAGACTCAGGAGGAAATCGACGCCATGATAAAGGCTCAGAGGATTGCCGAGGCAGCCTTTGAGAATGTCCTCAACTTTATAAAGCCCGGCGTAACAGAGAGGGAAATCGGACTCTGCCTTGACTACTATATGCTTAAAAACGGCGCAGAGGCTCTTTCCTTTGAGACTATAGCCCTGACCGGGGCAAAGACCTCGCTTCCTCACGGCGTGCCGGACGATAACGAGGTAAAAAGCGGCAGCTTTGTTCTTATGGACTACGGCGCAGCATATGATGGATATCACAGCGACATGACAAGGACCGTCTGCGTAGGAAAGCCGAGCGAGAAGATGGAGCTAATCTATCAGACCGTTCTTAAGGCTCAGCTCGAGACGATAAAAATCATAAAGTCGGGAGTAAAGGCCAGCGAGCTTGATAAAACCGCAAGGGATATAATCTCGGACGCCGGCTATAGGGATAACTTCGGTCACTCGCTGGGTCACGGCGTCGGAATGGAGATTCACGAGGTTCCTTTTGCCTCATATCTTAGCACCGAGACCTTAGAGGAGAACATGATAGTCACCGTAGAGCCGGGCATATACCTTCCAGGCGAGTTCGGAGTCAGAATCGAGGACTTTGTAGTAGTCAAGCCTGACGGCTGCTTCAATATGACTCTTTCTCCCAAGGAGCTGATTATCCTGTAGGAAGCAACCCTCGGGATAGTGACGAAATTCTAAAAAATTAATAATAATTGCCTCAAACCCCTTGCATTAATATGATATTTAGGTTAAAATAAGATATAGGGTTCCGCAGTCAATGCGGCATATTATCTTATCTGCCTTGAAATACGCTATGGGTAAAAGGGCATTGAAAAATTAAATCAAGACATTTTGGGTGGGATAGCCCGCTATTTGCCGCCCAAGGAAACGGAGGACACAATTTATGATCACAGCAGGTGATTTCAGAAACGGTGTAACATTTGAAGAGGACGGCAATGTGATGCAGGTCATTGAGTTCCAGCATGTCAAGCCCGGCAAGGGCGCTGCTTTTGTAAGGACAAAGACAAAGAATGTCATTACCGGCGCAGTTGTCGAGAAGTCCTACAATCCCACCGCAAAGTTCCCCACCGCCTTCATAGAGAGAAGGGAGATGGAGTATTCCTATTCCGACGGCGAGCTTTACTACTTCATGGATTCTGAGACCTATGAGCAGGTTCCCGTAAGCCCCAACGATGTAGGCAGCAACTTTAGGTTCGTAAAGGAGAACATGGTCTGCACGATACTTTCCTACAAGGGAAAGGTATTCGGCGTTGAGCCTCCCTTCTTTGTCGACCTTCAGGTAGCGCACACCGAGCCTGGCATTGCGGGAAATACCGCAACCAACGCTACAAAGCCCGCTACATTGGAGACAGGCGCCGAGATTAAGGTCCCGCTCTTTATCAACGAGGGCGACATGATTAGAATCGACACTAGAACCGGCGAGTATATGCAGAGGTCCAACTAATCTAATATTTCAAGAAAAGAGGTAGCTTATGTCATTATCTGATAAAGCGCAGTACATTCGTGGTCTTATAGACGGTCTTGGAATCGACGATTCTACCCCTGAGGGCAAGGTCATAGGTGCTATGAGCAAGCTTTTAGAGGAGCTTTGCGACAGCGTTGACAGCATAGACGCCGATGTCGACGATGTGGTTGACTTCTGCAACCAGCTCGACGAGGATTTAAGCGATATCTGCGATTTCCTCAGCGACGACGAGGACGAGGACGACTGCTGCGACTGCGACGATGAGTGCTGCGACTGCGAGGATGCCGAGGAGTTTGAGTATTCCACCGTCTGCCCCACCTGCGGGGACACTATCGAGCTCACCGAGGAGATGGTAGCTGAGGGCGAGATTCACTGCCCCAACTGCAACGAGCATCTTGAGTTCGACCTCGAGGGCATTGAGGACGACGAGGAGTAATCGGTCAAGCTCGCAGGACAATTGCATAATAAAACTTAATAGCTGGTCTTCAGGGTGTGGTGAAATTCCCAATCGGCGGTATAGTCCGCGAGCCTTTTGCATATTCCGTGCAGGGCAGGAACCGGTGTGACTCCGGTACCGACAGTTAAAGTCTGGATGGAAGAGGATTATTTTTACCCGGGGACTTTGCGTCCTCGGGTAATTTTTTAGGAGGAATTATTATGACTAACACAGCAAAAATTCACGGAACAAAGAGCGAGGGAGCAAGCAAAATAAGCGTAAGAAGCATGACCGCCTGCGCCATGCTGTCGGCGGTTGCATTTGTTTTGCAGCTTATCGAGTTTTCCATTCCTATCATGCCGGCGTTTGTAAAGCTCGACATTTCTGACATCCCTGCACTGGTGGGAGCTTTTGTTCTAGGACCGATTTGGGGAGGGGTTATTGAGCTTATCAAAAACCTTATTCATCTGCCCTTTGGAAGCTCGCTCGGCGTGGGAGAGCTTTGCAACTTCATCTTCGGAGCTGTCTTTACCGTCTCGGCAGGCTACATATACAGATTCAAAAAAACCAGACTCACAGCGGTGTACGCCTGCATAGCCGGCTCGGTGCTGATGGCGGCGGTAAGCCTTCCTCTAAACTACTTCTTTGTCTATCCGGCGTATGTGAAGATATACGGTATGCCCCTTGAGTCCATTATCTCCATGTACGAGGAGATTCTGCCCTCGGTTTCAGGAGTCCCGACAGGTAATACCCTTTTAAACTGCCTCTTAGTTTTCAACCTGCCATTTACACTTGCAAAGGGAATCCTTGAGTCCTTCATCTGCCATCTTATCTATAAGCCTATAAGCAGTATTTACAAAAAAGGGATAGGCTGATATTTTATTACCCTTGACTTTAAACAGGTATATGATATAATCTTAATATAGAATATACTGTTTGGAGGCGAATATTGTATGGGCAAAAGGCTTGCAGTCCTGCTTTTGTGCATGAGCGTTTGCTTGTCGTCGGCTTCCTGCGGCGCTGACGGTGTTAAACCCTCCCCGCCGGGGGACGGCTCATTAGACTCCCAGGAGGAAATAATCGATGAGGAGATGGTTGTCATGCCGGAGGATGTAAGCATTGATACGCAGATAACCGTATCGCCGATTAACGCCTCCCAAATGAACGGCGGCGTTTTCGAGGGCTGGGGGACCAGTCTTTGCTGGTGGGCGAACAGGATAGGGTACTCAGACAAGCTCTCCGATATGGCGGCAGACCTCTTTTACTCGGAGGACGGACTGCGGCTTAACATTATGCGCTACAACATCGGCGGAGGGGACGATCCTACTCATAACCATATAACAAGGACAGATTCCGATGTCCCCGGCTGGCTCGTTTACGATGAGGACTCAGGGGAGTATCAATATGATTATGACGCTGACAGCGCACAGCTTAATGTTTTAAAGCGGTGCCGGGAGGCGGCGGGAGAGCCCTCGATAGTAGAGGTATTTTCAAACTCTCCTCCGTATTTCATGACGGTGAGCGGCTGCTCCTCGGGCGGGTTTGACCCGAACAGCAATAATCTCAGGGATGACTGCTACGAGGAATTTGCCGAGTATCTTGCCCATGTCACCAACTACATACAAAACGAGCTTGGCATCGAGGTTACAAGCGTCTCCCCGATGAACGAGCCTAATACCAACTTCTGGGGAGCTTACAGCTACAAGCAGGAGGGCTGTCATTTTGATGCAGGAGAGTCCCAGTCAAGGATAATCGAGCTTACATATGACTGTCTTAGAAAATATGAGCTTGACAATGTGATTGTAGCCGCCAGCGACGAGACCAGCACCGAGCTTCAGATAGAGGAGTATAAGCAATACTCCGACAGAGCTAAGGAATGTCTTGGAAGAATCAACACCCACACTTATAACCCGACAAGAATAGCCGAGCTTGGGCAGCTTGCCAAGGACGAGGGCTTCAATCTTTGGATGAGCGAGGTGGACGGCAACGGAATGTCCGGCGAGAATGCCGGCGAGATGTCAGCCGGATTATGGCTTGCCGAAAAGATTATATATGACATTAACTCCCTTTCGCCCTCGGCTTGGGTGCTTTGGCAGGCTATTGACAAGCATATCTGCGAGGAGGGCTATAAGGGCAGGCAGGACTCCGGCATGGTGGATACCACTCAGGGCTTTTGGGGCACTGCTGTGGCCGACCATGACAGCGTTGACATTATCCTTACTCAAAAATACTATGCTCTAGGTCAGTTTACAAGGTATATCTGTCCCGGCTCCAGGATAATTCACTGCGGAGGAAGCTCGCTTTCATCCTATAATCCCGAAACGAAGGAGCTTACGGTTGTGGCAGTAAACTCCAAGGACAGCGTGCAGACAATTAACTGCGTATTCGAGGGCTTTAAAAGCTTTTCAAGAGTCATTACCCCGATTAGAACCAGCGGCAGCATTGACAGCGGCGAGCACTGGGCGGAGCTTGAAGCCGTTTATGCCTACGATAGCGGCTTTGTGGCAAGTCTAAAGGAAAACTCTGTGACTACCTTTATCGTTAAAAATGTAGAGCTTTCGGAGATAGAGCTTGAGGAGGTCGATATATCCTTGGGCACTGTGAGCGGCTCTTTGCCGTGGAATAACGGAAGCGATACCGCCGACAAGGCTATAGACAACGACCCTATGACCTTCTTCGACGGCGTTAAGGACGGCTGGCTTGAAATAGACCTTGGAGGAAAGAAGGAATTTTCTGTCATAGGCTTTGCGCCCAGGAGCGGCTTCGAGCAAAGAATGGTGGGAGGCTGCTTCTACGGCTCCAATAACGGCAAGGATTGGGAGCTGATTTATGAGGTCACGGCTGCGCCCAGCTCCGGCTATAACTACAAAATGCTTGATAAGACTCTTGAGTACAGATATATTAGATACTCCGTGCCAAGCGGCAGGGCAGACGGAGCTACAGAGGACTATCTTTGCAACATAGCCGAGATTAAGCTGTATAAAGCAGCCGTCAGGTGATGGCTGCTGGCCTACTTCTTGTAGGCACTTGCCACAGCTAGACTTTAAAACTGGAGGTTACAGTATGCACAACTGGCTTGATGACGCAGTATTTTATGAGATATATCCGCAGTCCTTTATGGATTCAAACGCCGATGGTATAGGGGACATAAGGGGTATAATCTCAAGGCTTGATTACATAAAATCCCTTGGCTGTAACGCCATATGGATAAATCCTTTGTTCGAATCTCCGTTTGGAGACGCCGGCTACGATGTTTCGGATTATTATATGGTAGCCCCAAGATACGGCACAAACGAGGACCTAAGAGAGCTGTTCGAGACCGCCCATGCCAAGGGGCTTCACATCCTTTTAGACCTTGTGCCCGGGCATACCTCCACGGAGCACAGATGGTTCAAGGAGTCCATGAAGGCTCAAGAAAACGAATATACCGACAGATATGTCTGGACGGACAGCGTCTGGGAGGAGCCTTCGGGAATGTCCTCGATAAAGGGCATTTCCGACAGGGACGGCGTCTGTGCCGTAAACTTCTTCTCGCACCAGCCTGCGCTTAACTACGGCTTTTACCGCTGTACAAGACCCTGGCACCAGCCTATGGACGCTCCCGGGCCAAGAGCCACCCTCAACGAGCTTATGAACATAATGAGGTTCTGGCTCGGGCTTGGCTGCGACGGCTTCAGAGTAGATATGGCAGGCTCCCTAGTAAAGCATGACGAGGACTCCAAGGGAACGATAAAGCTCTGGCAGGAGGTAAGAGCCTTCCTTGACAGGGAATATCCCGACGCCGTGATGGTGTCTGAGTGGGGAGAGCCGGACAAGTCGCTTTTAGGAGGCTTCCACATGGACTTTTTGCTGCACTTCGGGCCCTCTCATTACAACGACCTGTTCAGATGCGGCGAGCCTTACTTTAGCTCAAGGGGAAAGGGAAGCGCCAAGGAGTTTGTGAGCAGGTATAAGCTGGCAAGAGAGAAGGCGGGGAGCGAGGGGCTTATCTGCATACCCTCCGGCAACCACGATATGGATAGGCTTGCAAGGCATCTTACCCCGAGCGAGATGAAGGTAGCCTTTGCATTTTTGCTGACGATGCCCGGCGCTCCTTTTATCTACTACGGCGACGAGATAGGCATGAGATACATAGAGGGTCTTAGCTCGGTCGAGGGCGGATACGGAAGAACAGGCTCACGCTCGCCCATGCAGTGGGACAACACTCCGAATCACGGCTTCAGCTCCGCACCGTCTGACAGGCTTTATATAAAAACCGACTCCTCTCAGGACGCTCCCACCGTAGCGTCCCAGCTAGAGGACAAAGGCTCGCTTTATAATCACATAAAGACGCTTATCAGAGTAAGACGGGAGCATAGCTGCCTTATGTCAAGAGGCTCGATTGAGTTTATCGAGGACGGATATCCTCTTATCTACATAAGAAGTGACGAAAGCGAGTCGCTCTTGGTTATTGTCAATCCGAGAAATGAGCAGGTATCGGCTTCGCTTCCGTTTAAGGTCAAGGAGTGCGTATATCAGCACGGAGGCGAAATAAGCATTTCAGGCTCTAAGGCTTTGATTCCTGCTTCATATGCGGGTATTCTTAAAATTTAGACTGATTATTTATCTAATTTAGAATAAACTCTTGCATTTTTTGTGCTAGTATGGTATTATCTATACAGGCGGATTATAAAAATGGATGATTTTTAGACTCTGCCGACAATTAATCAACGGAGGAACTGTTAAAATGAAGAAATTTCTAGCGATTTTGCTGTCGGCATGCATGCTGATTTCTCTTGCAGCCTGCTCTGACAGTGACAGTCAGCCAAACGACAACCCTGATGCAACCCAGCCTGAGGTCACCGAGCCTGAGGTCACCGAGCCCGAGGTCACCGAGCCTGAGGTCACCGAGCCTGAGGTCACTGAGCCCGAGGTTACTGAGCCGACCGAGCCTGAAACCGAGCCTGAAACCGAGCCAGAGCCTGAGCCGGAGCCCAAGCCAGTTTACGACGCCTCGCTCTTTACCGAGATTCCCGTGACTGCGGAGAATTTCGGCAGGGGTCAGATATCAAACGAGCTGTTCGAGTCTGACAACGAGTGCATAGCATGGGTTGAGGGCGGAAACGGCTGCACCATCACAGGAGCTACCCTTGTTTCCTTCAAGCTTCCCGAGGGCGTTGCCATGGGCGACAGCATATGCGTTCATATCAAGGGAGAGTCTCTTGGCAACTTCCGCAGCTGGCTGATAGACGATAACGAGGTCACAGCCTCCGAGCAGCACAACATGGAGACTGACTACGGCTTTATCTCCGGCGAGTTTGATGAGATAATCGAGTACACCGTTCAGTATGTCGACAATGACATAACCGACGATACAGCCACACAGTTTGCCTTCAAGGCTGCCTCCTGGAACACCACTCTTGACGGTCTTACCGTCACCGAGCTTGGCTATTTCAAGGGCACTCTCGAGGAGTACAAGGCTTCCGTCACTGTAGACGGCGCTGAGGACGCTCCTGACGCCGAGAACGCAGAGAGTGAGTCCGCAGAGACCGCCGAGGACGGCGCAGAGGGCGAGACTGCTGATGATTCCTCAGACGAGGAGTCAAAGACTGTCGAGGAGTAAGGTCAAAAAGGCCTTATAGAGCTGCAAATTAGAAAGCCGGGAGAGCTTTATTAGACGCTCTGCCGGCTTTTTGTCTTGGCAATAACGAGAGAGTCAATGCGCAAAGGCTATTGATTACACTCATTTCAAGGGAGGCTTCCTGTTAGTCAAGCTATTTTCGGTTATACTATAATCAAATTTTAATGATTAGGAGAACGAAATGGAATCATTATGGGAAGCATCCTGCGAGCTGCCGGGCTTTTCGGCGCAGGAAAGGGATTTTAACACCGAGGTTTTGATTATCGGCGGAGGATTAGCTGGAATATTAACTGCAAAAAAGCTTCATACGGCAGGGATTCCCTATGCTCTGGTAGAGGCAAAAACCATTTGCTCCGGCATAACAAAAAACACTACCGCAAAGATAACAAGTCAGCATGGGCTGATTTACTCAAGGCTCATATCGGAAATCGGAGTCAAGGGAGCTAAAAATTACCTTGAGGCAAACCAAGCAGCCGTCAATGAATACAGAGAGCTTTGCAAGGATATTGACTGCGATTTCGAGGATAAGCCCTCCTACATCTACTCGACAGACTCTCCCAAAGGAATAGAAAGCGAGCTTAATGCCCTTGAAAGACTCGGCTATCCTGCGGAGTATGCAAGGAGCCTGCCGCTTCCTTTTAAAACCGCCGGAGCAGTCAAATTCCCGAAGCAGGCGCAGTTTAATCCTATGAAATTCGTCTGCGGACTTGCAAGGGGACTGAATATCTTTGAAAACACAAGAGTTACCGAGCTGATTGGCACTACCGCAATAACTAATCGAGGCAGGATAAACGCAAAAAGGGTTATTGTAGCAACCCACTTTCCCTTTATAAACAAGCACGGACTCTATTTTCTAAAGCTCTATCAGCACCGCTCCTATGTAATAGCTCTTGACGGTGCTCAGGATGTCGGCGGGATGTATCTTGAAGAGAGCATGTCCGGCTTGTCGTTTAGAAACTATAGAGACCTTTTGCTTCTCGGCGGAGGGGACCACCGCACCGGGAAAGGGGGCGGCGGCTGGGGCGTGCTCAGGTCCTTTGCTGAAAAGAATTATCCCGGCTCAAGGATAAGGCATCGTTGGGCGACGCAGGACTGCATGAGTCTTGACGGCATACCCTATATCGGGAAATACTCGGCAGCCACCGACCGGCTTTATGTCGCAACCGGCTTTAATAAATGGGGGATGACCTCCTCGATGGCTGCCGCCGGACTGCTCTGCGACCTTGTTCAGGACAGAAAAAGCCCCTATGAGGAGCTTTTCTCGCCGTCACGCTCGATTATCAAGCCTCAGCTTTTTGTAAACGGCTTCGAGGCGGCCGTAAGCCTTGTTACCCCGACACCGAAAAGATGCCCGCACATGGGCTGCGCTCTAAAGTGGAACGCCTTGGAGCATAGCTGGGACTGCCCCTGCCACGGCTCACGGTTTACAGGCGATGGAAGGCTTATCGACAATCCGTCGACAGGCGACATGAAGCCTGCAAAAAGCAAGAGAAGAAACAGCTTTAAGGACCGTTAGCGTTTTATGTCCGAGACCGTCTCACCACAGCGTAAAGAAGGCTGTTAAAATCGGGCGGGGAGTCGGTAAGCCCGTCCTCGATTATATAAAGACCGTTTCTTTCAAGCTCCTTTCTAAAGCTCTCAAACGAAACCATCCTGCATGAGGTCGAGGCTACCATCATTTTGCCGCTCTCGTGCGACCTCTGTACTATGTCGAAGGCTGAGTTAATATCGGTCTGCATCTGTGTTTCGCCGTCGCCCATCGTTAAGATAAGTGCAATACCGTCAGGCTTTAGGTGCCGCTTTATGAACTGATAGAAGCCGTCCCTGTCACAATCTAGGACGAGCATATGTATTACTGCGACAGAGTAGATAAAATCATAGCTTTCATCAAGCTCGCCCGTAAGACAGTCCAGCAACCTAAAACGGGACTTATACTCGGGCATAAGCCTTTGACAGTATAACACCGCCTCGCCCGAGACATCGGTTGCAAGAAGGTTATATCCCAGCTCAAGGACAGCTTTGGAGTCTCTGCCCTCGCCGCAGCCTATTTCAAGCAGGGCGCTTTCCTTGCTTATGCCGTATTTTTCGATAGTTTTTATGACCATCGGAGTGCTTGACTCGCTCGCCCAGCTTACTCCCTTGGAATGTGCGGCCTTGTATCTAATGTCGTACGCCTGATAATACCTTTTGTCCTCCATCACACAATCCCTCCTTAACCTGCATGGTATCACAGCTAAAGAGGCTTGTCAATATGTCAAGGCCGTTGAGCCTAAAAGCCTTGACCACGGCGGGATTATCATATATACTGTATTTGACGGGGGATTATCCCGACTATAATAGTGTTTAGAGGTGGACTTATGGGACTTGCCTACGATGTTCCTGAGTATAAGAGAATAAGAGTTATTATTGACAGCGACGCCGCCTGCGAGGCTGACGACCCGTTTGCAATAGCGCACGCTCTTATGAGCAAAAAGCTGGAGGTCCGTGCGATTTTTGCCGAGCATTTTGGAGCTTTTGGCACTGTCAAGAAAAGCTATAAGGAGATAAAAACCATAGTCTCGGCCATGAAAATAGATGTCCCCATCCTTATGGGGGAGGATGAGAAGCTGCCCCGGATACCAAAGGGAGAGCTGTCCCCGGCGGCAAAATATCTCATCGAGGAGGCGAAAAGGGAGGATAAAAAGCCGCTTTATGTTCTTTGCCTGGGAGCCATAACCAATGTAGCCTCGGCGATAAGAGAATGTCCTGAGATAATAGGCAGGATGACTGTAGTGTGGATAGGCGGTCAGAGTCTTGAAAACCCTAATCCCTACTTCAGGGAGTTCAACTCTGGAAACGATATAGAGGCTGCCAATTTCGTGCTTTCAAGCGGAGTCCAGCTTTGGCTGATTCCGTTTCCCGTTTACTCCACAATGCATATAGGTCTTGCCGAGATACAGCGCAGGATTTATCCCTGCGGCGAGATAGGACGGCATCTTTTTGAGAATATGATATCCTATAACTGCTCGGAGTTTGCCGGCTGGACGGCAGGGGAGAGCTGGTCCTTAGGAGACTCTCCCGCTGTTGGAGTTGCCCTTGACCCAAACTGCGGAAGCTATGAATATATAGCTGCTCCGATTATAAGGGAGGATACCACCTATGAGGAAATCCTCCCTGAAAAAAGACCCAAAATCAGGGTTTACAAGAGCATAAACTCAAGGTTTATCCTGGAGGATTTTATCACTAAGCTGGAGCTTATCTACGGCGGGCTTGAAGGCTGACGGCTCGCCTAAAAAGATTGTATATGATAGAAGTGATTTATTATGCTTAAAGCTTATTACATCGCATACGGCAGCAATATGTCGGTTGAGGACATGAAAACCCGTGCGCCTGACGCAAGGATAGTAGGCACCTCGATGCTAAATGGCTGGAGGCTTTCTTTAAGGAAGCACGCTACCGTCGAGCCGTGCGAGGGCGCCGTGACGCCTGCTGTCGTCTGGGAGATTTCAGAGCGGGACGAAATAGAGCTTGATAGCTATGAGGACTACCCGGGTTATTACTACAAAAAGATTATCCCCGTAGAGGTCTTATGCCGGGACGGTAGCCGCATCACTCTTGACGCCATGGTGTACATAATGGCTGACGGTCATCCTCTTAGAATGCCCTCGCCTAGCTACATTGAGTGCTTAAGGAAGGGATACATGGGCTTCGGCTTTCCCTTAGAGATTCTAGAGAACGCCATAAGCGAATGTAAAAGCGTTGAGCTGTAAATTGTATTTATACCAAAATTATTACAGCATAAGATTGTCCGATACTGATTGTTATATAGACAAATCCGAAGCTTTTTGTGCTTATTGATTGAATTTAGGCATTTTATGTGCTACAATTTATCTAAAATGACTCTAGGAGGGCATTATGATTAGATTTAAGCGGGCGGCGGCATTTGTGATGTCTGCGCTTATTGCGCTGACCTCTCTTTTTGGCTGCTCCGATACCGATGTTATAAGCGAGAACGGCGGCGTCAATTCCGAGCCTAAGAATGAGATAAGCGTAGTCAGACAGTCGTCAAGCAGGGAAGAATACAACGATGTAAAGCTCTATGCGCTAAAGGAGCTCACTACCTCCTCTCCTGACGGAGGAATCAGCGCATATTTTTGGCAGGACGAGGCTGGAGGGCTTTATTACAGCGTAGTCTGCCACGGCAAGGAGGCAATCCTCCCGTCAAGGCTGGGAATTACTCTTTCCGGCTGCGATTTTTCGACCGGCATAGAGTCAATAACCTCTTATGACAGAGCAGACGAAATCGACGATGAGTACGATACCGCCCTGACCGTCTCCCTAGAGGGCGTCAGCTGCCGTGACCACTGTATGCAAAGGCAGGTGTTCCTTAAAAAGGGGGACGCAAGCCTGACGCTTTCTATAAGAGTCTACGACGACGGCTTTGCCTATAGGTATGAGGATGTCAACTCCGGGGTGGGAAACGGCTCGGTGTTTGTAATAAACGAGACGAGCGAAATTAACCTCCCCGAGGACACCGTAACCTTTGCCGGAGGCTACAGCGCAACCTACGAGTATGACTATATAGAAAGAAGCTACGACGAGCTTGTCAACCATTCGGGAGTGTTCAACACCCCCGTCACCGCCTACACCGGGGACAGCTGGCTTTTGTTCTCCGAGTCTGATGTCTATGCAGAGGATATAAGCTATGTAAAGAGCGTCCTTGAGACCTCGTCCGGCAGTGCGGCACTTCACTGGCAGTTCGGCTTTGACAGGGACCCAGCAAACGAGGTCACCGACGAGCTTGCAAGCCCCGGGCATATAAGAATTGAGGAGGTTAGGACGCAAAACTCCTTCACAACCCCATGGAGAGCTGCAATAATAACCGACGAGCTTGGAGAGCTTGTTTTGTCCGATGTTATAGATTCTCTTTGCCCTCCCATGGACGAAAAGCTCTTTGAGTCAACCGACTGGATAAAGCCGGGCAAGGTGTCCTGGTCCTGGTGGTCGGGAGGAGACCAGTCCAACTATGATGTCCAGATCGACCATGTAGACTTTTCGAGCGAGAACGGCTGGGAGTATTGCTGTCTTGACGCAGGCTGGCCCGCCTTTGAGGACAGGATTGCCGAGCTCTGCGACTACGCAGCCGACAAGGGCGTCGGGATAATCCTATGGGTTAATTACCTGGATCTTAAAACTCCCGAGGAGATTGAGGAGCTGTTTTCAAAGTGGCATGATTGGGGAGTGGTAGGCGTAAAGACCGACTACTTCGAGAGCGACGATATTGATGTTCTCGAGGTCATGCGCAACTGTGCGGAGATAGGCGCAAAATACGAGCTGATGATTTATTACCACGGGTGTATAAATCCCTGCGGAGAGACAAGAACCTATCCCAACATAATGTCAAGCGAGGCTGTTTTGGGCGAGGAGTTCAGAAAGTGGTCGACATCGCCGACTCCCAAGAACTGCCTTATGTACCCATTTACAAGAAATGTAACCGGCTCTATGGACTATACTCCCAGCTGTATAGCGATATCCAAAACCGGTGAGAGCGCAGGCTTCAGCCTTGCAAAGGCGATTGTCTACGAGTCGGCGCTGCAGCATTTTGCAAGCTCGGCGTATTCCTTCCCGTATTATCTTGGGCTTCCGCTTCTTTCAAGGATGCCTACTGCGTGGACGCAGTCAAGCCTTATAGACGGCTATCCCGGGGAGCATGCAGTCTTTATGCGCTCCGACGGTGAGGACTATTACATTGGCGCCATGAGTCTTTCGGAAAGAAGCTACGACATATCGCTAGACTTCCTGCCGGACGGCGAGTATACAGCCTACATATATTCCGACGATGAAAGCCGTGACCTCGTTCTTACTACCTCCAAGGTGACAAATAAGGACAGCCTAAGCCTTGAGCTTTTGGAAATCGGCGGAGCCGCCGTCCTTATAACCAAGGGAGAGCTTGATACATCCGTAGAGGAGCCTCTTAACGCAAGGAAGGAGGGCTATACCTACTACGAAATGGAGGACGGAAAGCTATCCGGCTCGGCGGTCGTCAGCTACTCGATGATGTGCAGCGGAGAGCAAAAGGTCGGATATGTCGGAAACGGCGGGTTTAACTCGGTAACAGCCTCTGTCACCGTCGACGAGGCGGGCGAGTATGAGCTGATAGTATACTTCTGCTCCGGCGAGTCAAGAAGCCTTGATATCACAGTCAATTCCAAGGATAAATACAGTATGACCGGGCTTATAAGTCAGGGCTTTGACATGCCAGACTCCGAGAGCATCACTGTAAGTCTTGACAAGGGAGAAAACACCGTCAAATTCTCTCTTGATTCGGGCTATGCGCCAGACCTCGACATGCTAGCTGTGAGCGATAAGCCGGTTTAAAATCTTTTGAGGAGCCTTGATTTATGCTCGGGATTTATCTCCATGTTCCGTTTTGCATAAGAAAATGCCCGTACTGCGCCTTCTACTCGGTCGGCTGCTCCAACGAGCTGATTGACGGCTATATAAAGGCGGCAATCCAAAAAATAAGGTCGTATAAGAATTTGGGCGCCGAGGCTGACACCGTTTACTTCGGCGGAGGGACTCCCTCATGTCTTTCCGGCGAGGCGGTAGGGCTTATAATGGAGGAGATTAAAAGCTCCTTCAGGCTTGCCGACGGCGCTGAAATTACCCTGGAGGCAAACCCCTCGAGCTTAACAAAAAAGAGGCTCTGCGGCTATATCGAGGCAGGAGTCAACCGTCTTTCGATAGGGGTGCAGTCTGCGGTTGACGGCGAGCTTTCACTCCTAGGAAGGCTTCACAGCTGGTCTGAGGCTAAAAATGCCGTGCTTTTGGCAAGGGAGCTGGGAGTTGATAATATCTCCTGCGATTTGATGCTGGGGACTCCCGGGCAGACGCTTGAAAGCCTCTCTTTGTCGGTGTCAAGGCTTTTAGAGCTTAAGGTGCCGCACATATCCGCATACATGCTCAAAATCGAGGAAAACACCCCCTTTGACTGTGACGGGATTAAAGACCTCGCCGCCGGAGAGGACCTTGTATGCGATATGTATCTCTCACTTTGCCGGACGCTAAGAGACTCTGGCTATTCAAGATATGAGATATCAAACTTTTCACTCCCCGGATACTTCTCAAGGCACAATCTAAAATACTGGACCCTAAAGGAGTATCTGGGAATAGGTCCCTCAGCGCACTCCTTTATCGGGGGACGAAGGCTTTATATTCCCTCGGATGTCGCCGGCTTCATTAATAACCCCGTCTCAGAGGACCTTGTCGAGGACGACAATATCAACATGCTGGAGGAGTACATAATGCTCTCGTTGAGGCTTGACAGCGGAGCGAGCTATCAAAAAATCGCCTCGCTGGGTGGTGACGCCGGGAGAGTTAGACATAAGGCTGAGATATTTTCCCAAAACGGGCTTATTAAGCTCAATGACAGCAGCTTTTCTCTTACTGACAGGGGTGCGCTTGTGTCAAATAGCCTGATTTTGGAAATATATCTCGCCGCAATTGGTGAAGATGTCTAAATTTCCGACTATCTTTTATGCAAATGTAACCATTGTATATTACTCAGTTTTGTGGTAGTATATAATATATGGGCTTTTGGTCAATCCCTTTCGCTGTTTAACAGGAGGTTTACATATGAAATCAATACGCCGTATTGCCGCTTTATCACTCGCCGCAGTCATCTCGCTGACAGCTCTTTCCGGCTGCACAGGGGACGAGGACCTTTCCGGCGAGATTTATATACCTATCAGGCAGGGAAATCAGGTCAACTACAACACAGTAAACGCCTACAGGGGCACCATTTTGGAGCAGACTGTAATAGACGCCGACTTCACCACTCCTTACTATACCGACCTTTCATTTACCATGATGGGAGGCACTATAGCCTCTATAAATGTCCGTGAGGAGATGGATGTCAAGGAGGGCGATGTTATCGCAACTCTCGATTCGGAGTCGCTTGAAAACGACATAAGGGTGCAGGAGCTTACCCTAGAGTCCGCAAGGTCAACCTATGAAATCTTCTACGATGAGGACCCTGACAGCGAGGACACCATGTTTGCCGAAATCGACCTTGCCATCGAGCAGGCTAAGTATGACGACCTCGTTGCAAGGCGGGAGTTCCTTGAAATAAAGGCACCCTATGACGGAAAGATTACCTATGTCGGAAGATACGGCGCCGGCTCAACAATAGCCAAAAATGCGACGCTTTGCACCATTGTTGACACCTCAAGGGTCTGCCTTTCCGCAAACGATAACGGCAGCCTCGGGAAAATAGGCTTCGGCGCAAAGGTCGATATCGACCAGGGCGCTCTTGTAAACACCACCGGCACGGTTGTGGATGTCGTCTCCGAGGAGTTTACAGGCGAGTTCGGAGGAATGCAGCACAGCTACAGCGTCAACCGCTTTGTAATAAAGCCTGACGAGGATGTCGACTTTGAGAGCTTCGGCACGATTCAGGTGACCTTTACCACTCTAAGACGGGACGATGCCGTCATAGTACCCTCCAACGCCGTCTTTGAGTTTGGAAACGGCTATGCGGTGAATGTGCTTATAAACGGCGTTAAGATACAAACCAGCGTGTCTGTCGGGATAGTTTCCGGCGATAAAACCGAGATAACCGCAGGTCTTGAGGGCAACGAGACCCTTGTTCTGCCCTAACACCTGCAAAAGGGTTTATTATGGAGCAAAGCAGCTTATTTGACGGCATATCGGCGTCTCCGCTTGCCGCAAGGCTAAGACCTAGAAGCCTTGAGGAGGTTGCGGGTCAGGAGCATCTTATCGGTCCGGGAAGAATCCTAAGGCGGCTGATTGAAAACGATATGCTGTCCTCAATGATATTCTGGGGTCCCCCTGGAGTCGGAAAGACGACTCTTGCCAGGATTATAGCGAATCACACTAAAGCCTCCTTTATCGACTTCTCCGCCGTCACAAGCGGAATCAAGGATATAAAGGAGGTTATGATAAAGGCGGAGGAAAACAGGCGGTACGGGGATAAGACCGTTGTGTTCGTCGACGAGATTCACCGCTTCAACAAGGCCCAGCAGGACGCTTTTTTGCCCTTTGTCGAAAAGGGGAGCATAATCCTGATTGGAGCCACAACAGGGAATCCCTCCTTTGAGGTCAACAGCGCCCTGCTTTCAAGATGCAGGGTTTTTGTGCTGAAGCCGCTCGGTACGGAGGATATCCTGCGCATTTTAAAACGGGCGCTCACCGATGAACGGGGCTTTGGCGAGCTTAATGTCAAGGCTGACGACGAGCTTCTTGGGATAATCGCCGAGTTTTCAAACGGAGACGCAAGGTCGGCTCTTTCCATACTTGAAATTGCCGTCATGAACAGCGATGTCAAAGACGGCTCGTACATTGTCACTAAGGATATAATCGAGCAGTGTACTCAAAGAAAGAATCTTCTTTACGATAAAAACGGCGAGGAGCATTACAACCTGATATCCGCTCTTCATAAATCCATGAGAAACTCCGACCCTGACGCCGCCATTTACTGGCTCGCAAGAATGCTAGAGGCAGGGGAGGACCCCCTGTATATTGCAAGGAGGATAGTAAGATTTGCCAGTGAGGATATAGGAATTGCAGACTCCAAGGCTTTAGAGCTTGCCGTCGCCTGCTATCAGGCGTGCCATTTTCTTGGGATGCCGGAGTGTAATGTCCACCTAACCCATGCGGTGGTGTATATGTCTATATCTCCTAAGTCAAACGCCGTCTACATGGCGTATAACTATGCAAGGGAGGACGCTCTTAACACCCTCTCAGACCCTGTTCCGCTCAACATAAGAAACGCTCCTACAAGGCTTATGAAGGAGCTTGACTACGGCAAGGGCTACAAATACGCCCACGACTTCAAGGATAAGCTGACCGATATGCAGTGCCTTCCCGACAGCCTTCTTGGCAGGGAGTATTATAAGCCCACCGAGGAGGGTCTCGAGGCTAAGTACAAGGCGAGGCTTAACTCGATAAAGGAGTGGAAAAAAAGCCACGGCGGCAGGTCCTGATTGCCGCATTATACCAAAAAACGCCATGTCTCTTTTTGAGGCAGGGCGTTTTGTGTTAAGATAAGGTATTTAGATTCACTAGTCTATGTTCATAAATCTAAGATAGTTCTTGCTCTTGGGGATGTTTATAGTTGATGTTTTCCAGTCCGAGGACTCACCGAATCTGTATCTTAGCTTATATCTCGGGGTATCCTGAGGGGAGCTTGGGTCGTATTCGTCGCTTTGAACCCACTCAATGTCGGGCGTTACCCCTCTTACGGGGTACTTAGCTATTCTAGAGGTATAGCCCGCCTCGATTAGGGTGAAGAACCTGTAGCTTATGTCGAGGTCATTAGGCTCGACGACTATTATAACCTTTCCTCTGTCGTTGTCCTGGACATCCAGGATGTAGTACCTGTATTTACCGTCAGGGGAGACGCTGTTGGCGTTCAGCCGGTCAATCCTGTCCATGTCGTAAAGAGAGGTTATCTCGCTGTCTGTAAGGCTGTAGTCAAGCCTTGTCTCAACGGAGGAGCCTCCGAAAAGCGAAACAAGGATAGAATAACCCACTATTCCCACGACGAACAAAAGAAGATACAGGGAGCCAAGGATGACCTTGGGACCGTCCTTTGCCTCGCTGGCGAAGAAGGCGAAAAGCGCTACCATCAGCGGAGGCACAAACAGCACGGGAGTGCTGAGATTAAAAAGCGTCAGCAAAAAGACGGGGAAGGGCAGCAGCATCGAAATCAGCCTTGTTATCAGCTGGTCCTTTGAGAGTATCAAAAGCACCAAAAAGGCGGCGCTCAGTATTATATAAAAGACATAAAAGCCCGTGTCGCTTGTGAACTCAATCCTGTAAAGAAATGTCCAGACAGCCATTATGACCGTCAGAATAAGATACAAAAGGCTGAATACCGAGATTCCGAACCTTACGAACTTATTTGATATTATGCTTTTGTTCAAGAGTAATCCTCTCCTTTCAAAAGGGATAATCAGCGTGCTTATGCAAAAATGCCAAGGCTAGTCCAGCTTCAAAACGCTCATGAAGGCCTCCTGAGGAACCTCGACCGTGCCCAGCTTACGCATCCTCTTTTTGCCCTCCTTTTGCTTTTCAAGGAGCTTTTTCTTTCTTGTGATATCTCCGCCGTAGCACTTGGCTAAAACATCCTTGCGGTACGCCTTGACGGTTTCTCTGGCAATTATCTTCCCTCCGATGGCAGCCTGTATTGGCACCTCGAACAGCTGTCTCGGGATGTTGTCCTTTAGATTCTCACAGAGCTTCCTGCCACGGGAATAGGCTCTGTCTGCATGAACTATAAACGACAGTGCGTCGACAATCTCCCCGTTGAGCAAAAGGTCTAGCTTGACAAGCTTGCTCTCCTGATAGCCGGACATCTCGTAGTCATAGGAGGCGTATCCTCTGGTCCTTGATTTAAGGGTGTCGAAGAAGTCGTATATGACCTCGTTGAGCGGCATCTCGTAGTGGATATCGACCCTTGTCTTGTCGATGTATTTCATGCCCTTGAAGCTGCCCCTTCGCTCCTGGCACAGCTCCATTATATTTCCGACAAACTCGCTCGGGGAGAAGATATGAGCGTCTATTATAGGCTCCTCCGCCTTGCTTATCGTCGACGGGTCGGGGTAGTTGGTGGGATTATCTATATACTTGACCTCGCCGGTGTTAAGGGTGATTCTGTAGATAACAGAGGGCGCAGTCGTTATAAGGTCGAGATTATACTCTCTTTCAAGCCTCTCCTGAATTATCTCCATGTGCAAAAGACCTAGGAAGCCGCATCTGAATCCAAAGCCGAGGGCAATGGAGGTCTCCGGCTCGAAGTAGAGCGAGGCGTCGTTTAGCTGAAGCTTCTCAAGAGCCTCTCTCAGGTCGCCGTACTTAGCGCCGTCCGCCGGGTAGATTCCCGAAAAGACCATGGGATTGACATTTCTGTAGCCGGGAAGAGCCTCCTTGCAGGGATTTTGGGCGTTTGTAACGGTATCGCCGACCTTGGTGTCCTGTATGCTTTTAATAGACGCCGTTATATACCCGACCTCGCCTGCCTTAAGCACTCCCGAGGGAATAAGCTCGGTTGCGCCCATGTAGCCTATTTCCACCGTCTGAAATTCGGCGCCGGTCGCCATCAGGCGGATGGTGTCGCCGACGGTAAGGGTGCCGTCCATAACTCTGATATAGATGATTACTCCCTTGTAGGAGTCATAGTAGCTGTCAAATACCAGACATTTCAGCGGAGCCGTCTCATCGCCCTTGGGAGAGGGAATGTCGGTTATTATCCTCTCCAGCACCTCCTCGATGTTAATTCCCATCTTGGCGGATATCCTGGGAGCGTCCTGAGCGGGAAGCCCGATTATGTTTTCGATTTCCTCTATGGCGTTGTCAGGGTCGGCACTGGGGAGGTCGATTTTATTTATGACAGGCAGCACCTCGAGGTCATGCTCAATGGCAAGGTATGTGTTTGCAAGGGTCTGAGCCTCGATGCCCTGAGATGCGTCTACGATAAGAATTGCGCCCTCGCAGGCTGCCAGCGATCTTGACACCTCGTAGTTAAAGTCGACATGACCGGGAGTGTCTATAAGATTAAATGCGTAGATTTTGCCGTCCTTAGACCGATAATTCAGCCTGACAGCTCTTGCCTTGATGGTGATTCCTCTTTCCCTCTCTATATCCATATTGTCAAGGAGCTGGTCGGACATATCCCTCTTTGAGACGGCCTCGGTAAGCTCTAAAATCCTGTCTGCAAGGGTGGACTTGCCGTGGTCGATATGTGCGATAATGCAAAAGTTCCTGATATCTGATTTTTCTATGCTGTAAGAGTCCATAAAAAGCATCCTATCGTATATTTTTTGGCGTTTCAATCTTCAATGGCAAAAAGCCGTGCTTCAGCTTCAGACCTGAAATCGTAGATTTCATAAAATCGAAGATTTTTTAAATCAAAGATTTATTTAAATCGAAGACATATTAGACATAATACCATTATTCCACGCCCGTGTCAAATTAATATTTACTGAGCCTTAAGGGTCTTCTAGCAAACTTAGACGCAAAGTATTCTAGTCTATTATACCATACCTTAATACCGTTGTAAATAGAAAGCAAGGGCAAGACGCTTGTCCATTGTCGGGATTTTCATGCTTGAAGCCTTGCTGTGAATCTGAAATATGCCGCCGCCTAAAAATTATTTCAAAGATGGTCTTATGTCGTCCCTGGGTGAATATAAATTAATCGTAACAGACCTTTAAGACAAGACTGATTCTTATCCTGGAAGCTAAGCGGTGCCGGGTAAGCAATCTTTCGCCTAAGGAAAGGAAGGGTAAGGTTAATATCATGGACTACAGGCTAGAAAAGGAGAGCTTTACGGTCTCCAGGAAAATATTTGACGGGAGCGTTACCCAGCAGGTAGAGCTGGACTACATCCTCCCCGACTACTATCCTGAGATATTCAACATTCTTAGCGTCAGGCTGATTCCGTCTGTCGAGAGGCGGTCGCTTGGCGCAAGCCGCCTTGATTTCGAGCTGGGCGTGCTTGTTAAGATGGTATATCTTTCGGAGTCGGGAGAGGTAAGCGCAGTTGAGCAGTCCCTAAGCTACGGAAAGTCTCAGGAGATGCCGGGAACCTTTAAATCCCCGGTGATATCAATATCCGCAGTGCCGGAGAGCGTCGGCTGCAAGGTGGTAAACAAGCGCAGGGTGGACATCAAGGGCGTCGTCAGCGCCTATATACTCGTCCTTGCAGACGAGGAGAAGGAGGCGGTGTCAAGAGCCGTAGGAGGAGGCATACAGCTCAAAAGGACGCTTGTCACCTTCCCGTCAAAAAGAATCTCAGTAAATAAGAGGATATCCGTCTCGGAGGAGATAGATTTAGGCTCCGCCTGCCAGGGAATCAAAACGGTTTTAAGGACAAACAGCGCCATAACCTCGCTTGAAAAAAGGATTCTCTCGGGAAAGCTCCTTATAAAGGGAGAGGCGGAGGTTGCGCTTTTATACCTTTCGAGTGAAAAGGAGGAGCCGCAGAGCGTAAAGTTCTCGCTGACATTCACTCAGATATCCGATGTCGAGGGACTTGACGAGCACTACGATGTTTCCCTGAGCGGGGCAATAACCAGAACGAATATAACCCAGACGGGAAAAAGCGACCCGTCCATAATAGGCTGCGAGCTTGCAATCGAGATAGATATGCTCGCCATGAGGTTTGAGAGCGCAGAGCTTGCGGTCGACGCATATTCTACCCTTTGCGAGTCCTCTGTCGAGCTTACTACTGAGAGGCTCGAGTCGGCTCCGATAGCGGTAAACGAGTCAAAAAGGGAGAAAACCACCCTTACCTACCGTGACGGAGAGATATCCTCTGTTATCTTTGCCGGCGCTGAGGTTGGAAGAATCAAGGAGTATGGGGAGAAAAACGGCTCAACCGTCCTAAGAGGGCTTATCACCTTTTACGCCTATGCCAAAAACGAGGACGGCAGGCTTATATACCTTGAGACAAAGGAGCAGCTGGAGCTAAGCCTATCTGCAAGCGAAAGCGAGTCCTGCCAGCGTGCTCAAGTAAGGGGAGCGGTGCTTGGCTCGTCCTATAAGCTGACAGCCTCTAACGCCCTTGAGATAACCGTCGATATCAGGCTGACCGGCTTTATCTATGAGGACTGCGAAAAGAGCTTTGTCATAAATGTCCTGCCTGACGACACAAAGCCGCTGGAATCTGACAGCAAGACGGCTATCAAGCTCTATTTTGCGAAAAAGGGCGAGGAGCCGTGGGACATCGCAAAAAGCTGCAGAGCGTCCCTTGAAGCCATTTCAGAGGAAAACGAGCTTGACTCCGAGCGGCTTGAGGAGGACAGAATGATACTCATCCCGCTGGTCGGTCAATAAAAAATATAGCTGTAGAGGTAAAAAGCATGACAACTGACAATCTTTATAAAAGCATATCCGAAAGGACCGGCGGGGATATCTACATAGGCGTGGTCGGTCCTGTGCGAAGCGGAAAATCAACCTTTATAAGGCGTTTTATGGAGAGCCTTGTGATTCCCGGCATCAAGGAGCCTTATATGAGGGAGCGGGCTGTTGACGAGCTTCCCCAGGCGTCGGGCGGCAGGACTATTATGACGACAGAGCCTAAGTTCATCCCGGAGGAGGCGGTGACGGTTGCTCTTGAGGATGTGGCGGCGGTCAATATAAGGATGATAGACTGCGTTGGCTATATAATCCCCAGCGCAGTGGGCTACATCGAAAACGAAAGCCCCAGGATGGTTAGAACGCCCTGGTTTGACTCAGAAATACCATTTAACATGGCGGCGGAGATAGGGACTCAGAAGGTGATAACCGAGCACTCCACCGTCGGGATAGTTATAACCTCCGACGGCTCGGTAACGGGAATAGAGCGTGACGAGTACGAGGAGTGCGAAAAACGGGTCATTGAGGAGCTTAAAGGGCTTGGCAAGCCGTTCGTCGTTCTTATGAACTCGGAAAACCACCTCTCGCAGAGCATCAGGGAGCTTTGCAGCAGACTGAGCGAAAGCTACGGGGTAAATGTCATCCCGGTAAACTGCCTGACGATGGACACCGACGACATCAACAATATCCTAAAGGAGCTGCTCTACGCCTTCCCGGTAAGCCAAATCAATGTCAATATGCCAAGATGGGTAAATACCCTTAAAAAGGGTCACTGGCTGAAGGAGGAGCTGTTTAACGGAATAAGGCAGTCCGCCTCTGGGATAAGGCTTGTAAGGGAGATAGACGCTCTTTCCAGCTCGATAGCGTCGTTTGAGCATGTTGACGGCTCACAGGTTGCTTCAATAGACCTTGGAAGCGGAATCTGCTGTATAGAGGTCAGCCTCGACAGCTCGCTGTTTTACAAGATACTCAGCGAGGAGACGGGAATCGAGCTTACAAGCGAGGATGAGCTTATGCCAAAGCTTTTAGAGCTGGTCAGCTTTAAGAAGCAGCTTGAGAAATTCGAGGAGGCTCTTTCACAGGTCGAAAGAACCGGCTACGGCATAGTCACTCCCGCTCAGGGCGAGATGACTCTAGACGAGCCGGAGATTATAAGGCAGGGAGGGAAGTACGGAGTCAGGCTGAGGGCAAACGCTCCCTCGATACACCTGATAAGGGCTGACATCAGCGCCGAGGTGGCTCCTATTGTGGGCACAGAGAAGCAGTCCCAGGAGCTTATAACCTATCTCCTTGACGATTTTGAGTCCGACCCCCTTAAAATCTGGGAGACAAACATATTCGGAAAATCGCTCTCAGAGCTTGTCGAGGAGGGGCTTCACGCAAAGCTCAGCCGTCTGCCGGAGGACGCCAGGGAGAAGCTAAGAGAGGCTGTCGAGCGGATAATAAACGAGGGCTGCTCAGGTCTTATCTGCCTGCTGATTTAGAAAAGATAAAAATAAGCCGTCCCGGGAAGCCCTCGGGGCGGCTGATGTGTATATAGTCCAGGTAAAGAGCCTTGGGTTTATTTGGTGCCGCTGACCGGACTTGAACCGGTACGCCTGTAACAGCGAGGGATTTTAAGTCCCTTGTGTCTGCCTATTCCACCACAGCGGCATGCCCACCTGTGATATTTTATCACTTTGTCGGGATATTGTCAAGCGTTTTTGAAGTCGTAGTTTATACAGCCGGAAGATCGTTTTCCGTATTGCATTTTGTCCCGTGATGCTGTATAATGTCAGCTGATCGGGGTATCCCCGCAATATTATTATTTGAGAGGTTTTTATGGCTGACAGAGCGATAATGACGGCTATCGGCGAGAGCGGCGAGATAATAGACTGCGATGTCTTGTTCACTTTCAAGAACACGGCGCTAAACAGATGCTATATTGTCTACACCGAGAACACCACCGATGAAAACGGAGACACCGAGGTATTTGCCTCGATATTCGACCCTGACGATAAGACTCTTACTCTTCACCCAATCGAAACCGAGGAGGAGTGGGCGCTTTTGGAGTCAAAGCTTAGGGAGTTTGAAATAAAAAGAAGAGAGGAAGGCGAGTGATAGGTAATGAAGGCTGAGTACAGAAATATTTTTAGGGAGCTTGGAATCTCTCAGGAGGAGATTGACAGGCGTGTAAACGAGTCCTTCGAGACGATTTTCAACGGTCCCGAGGGGATAAGGCTTTACCATCCCGTCGGCGAGGATACCGGCTATATGGAGGACACCGGCAACATCGACGCCAGAACAGAGGGTATGTCCTATGGCATGATGATGGCTGTCCAGATGGACAGAAAGGACATCTTTGACAGGATATGGAGATGGTCGCTAAGGAATATGTATATGACCGAGGGTCATAACCAGGGCTATTTTGCGTGGTCCTGCTCTCCTGACGGCAAGCACAACGCCGAGGGTCCTGCTCCTGACGGCGAGGAGTATTACGCTATGGCGCTCTTTTTTGCCTCGCACAGATGGTCTGACGGCGAGGGCGAGCTTAACTATTCCGGGTGGGCAAAAACAATCCTTAGAGACTGCATACACAAAAACGGCGCAAACGAGAAGCTCGGCAGCACCATGTGGGACCTTGACAATTATCTGATAAAATTCGTTCCCGGGGTGGATTTCACAGACCCGTCCTATCATCTTCCGCACTTTAACGAGCTGTTCTCGCTCTGGTCGGACGAGGAGGACAGGGAGTTCTGGGCTAAGGCGGCAAGCTCCAGCAGGGAGTTTCTGCACTCTGCCTGCCACATAAAAACAGGTCTTTGCACCGATTATTCAAAGTATTCCGGCGAGCCTCTTGACGAGCTTAGGTGGAACAGGATGCACAGCAGGTATTATTCCGACTCCTACCGCACCGTAATGAACATCTCCCTTGACTCAGAGTGGTTTGGAAAGGACCCCTGGCAGGCTGAGAATAACGCAAGGCTTCAAAGCTTTTACTCCTCTGTCGGCGAGCTTTGGGACAGGGTTTATGAAAAGGACGGCAGCATGGTTGACGAGCTTGTCATGCATCCCGTCGCCGTAATAGCCTCAAATGCTGCGGCGTCCCTAGCCGTATTCAACGGAGACGACGAGAATGCAAAGAAGCTGGCGGCTGAGTTTGTTTACAAGCTCTGGAATACCCCATTGCGTGAGGGCAAGAGAAGATACTACGACAACTGTCTTTACTTCTTCGCCCTGCTCATGCTGAGCGGAAAGTATAGAATATGGTAAAAAAGCTCCCTCGGATTAATAATCGGGGGAGCATGACTTTTTTAATACTGCAATATGTAAAAGCTGGGGCTGTTTTTGCGTCAGAGCATGTCGGACATCGAATAAAGCCCTGCCGGACGGCCGTTTATGAATATTGCGGCGTTCACCGCTCCGACAGCAAAGACCTCCTTCGACATCGCAGAGTGGCTAAGGCTTATAATCTCGTCACGCCCGGCGAAGATTATCTCATGCTCTCCGACGATAGTCCCGCCTCTTACGGAGTGGATTCCTATTTCGTTATGCTCTCTTTTCTTCCTGACGCTGTGCCTGTCGTAGGTGTAGCTGTAGCTATCTCCGGCGGACTGGTTTATAGCCTCCGCCAGCATGATGGCGGTTCCGCTGGGAGCGTCTATCTTCTGGTTGTGGTGCTTTTCCACTATTTCTATGTCAAACTGTCCTCCTAGGACGCTGTACGCCTTTTTTGCCAGCTCGCAAAGAAGATTTATTCCTATAGACATATTTGCTGTAAAGAATATCGGTATCTCGCCGGAGGCAGACCTTATCCTTGCGATATCCTCCTGAGAGTAGCCTGTAGAGGCTAAAACGAGGGCGGTGTTGTTAGTCTTTGCATAGCTTAAAAGCCCCTCGAGAGCAGATGGGTGCGAGAAGTCGATTATAACATCGGGAGCCTTAGGAAGAAGGGTGGGGGAGGAGACAACCGGGAATTTAGCGTCCAGAGACGGCACCTTGTCGATTCCTGCTACTACCTCGTCGTCCTCACGGGAGGCTATTATGTCCGCCACGACCCTACCCATCTTGCCGCAGCAGCCGCTTATTGCAATTTTAGTCAAATGACTCATCCTTTCTTTTTTACATAAGACCGTACTCCAAAAGAGCCTCTTTCAGGGTGACTCTGTTTTCCGGCGAGATTTTGGTGAGAGGCAGCCTCAGCCAGTCCTCGCACAAGCCAAGCTCGCTCATTGCCGCCTTTATCGGTATTGGATTTACCTCGCAGAACATAAGCCTTGAGAGGGTGTTTAATCTGTTTGAAAGCTCTCTTGCAAGCTGATAGTCGCCGTTTAAGGAGGCCCTGCAAAGTCTAGCCATATCGCCCGGGAGGATATTTGAAATAACAGATATGACCCCCTTGCCGCCTATTGAGATTATAGGAAGCACGATGTCGTCGTTCCCGGAGTAGATGGGAAGATCCTCGCCGCATTGAGACGCCAGAGCCGCTGCGAACTGAAGATTACCGCTTGCCTCCTTGATACCAACTATCCTGTCGATTTCGGAAAGCTTTAAGCAGCTCTCAAGACTTATTTGAAATCCTGTTCTTGAGGGTACATTGTAGATGATTGCTGGGATATCGGTCCCCGAGAGGATTCTTTCGTAGTGCTTGATTATTCCGTCCTGGGTACATTTATTGTAGTACGGAGTCACAAGCAAAAGACCGTCAGCGCCTGCTCGTTGTGCAGCTATGCTGGTATTTCTGCCGTATTCAGTGTCGTTTGAGCCGGTTGAGCATATTACCGGGACCCTTTTATCCGCCGCCTCGACAGCCGTCTCCATCAGTAAACGGTGCTCGTCGGCGGAAAGAACAGCGTTCTCGCCGGTTGTCCCGACGGCGACTATGGCGTCTATCCCGCTTTTTATCTGCCAGTCAATAAGCTGCTTATACTTCTTTATGTCAAGTGAACCGTCCTTTTTCATCGGCGTGACGACAGCGGTTGCCGCTCCCGTGAATAAAAGCCTTTTCATGCTAGAGCCATCAGCCTTTCTTAAAATGATAGTTTCTTTCGACTTCGTTTAGGCTCCTCCTGCCACCGAAAAGACGGCTCCGGCTTTTTAGTCAAAGTAGCCCTTGGCTGCAAGAAGCTCAGCTAAAAGCACTCCGCCTCCTGCGGCGCCTCTTAGCGTATTGTGAGAAAGACAGACGAACTTGTAATCGTACTGAGTATCCTCACGCAGCCTTCCTATAGATACAGCCATTCCACGCTCTAAGTCCCTGTCAAGCCTTGTCTGGGGACGGTTATCGTCGCTGAAATAGTTTAAAAACTGCTTTGGCGCAGATGGAAGCTCAAGCTCCTGCGGAACACCCTTAAACTCCCTCCAGTCGTTTATGATGTCCTCCTTGGAGGGCTTTTTGTCAAAGCTCACAAAAACTGCGGCGGTGTGACCGTCGGACACCGGGACCCTCAGGCACTGCGTTGTGATAAGCGGAGAGGAGGCGTTTACAATTTTCCCGTCACGAAGCTCTCCCCATACCTTTAGAGGCTCCTTCTCACTCTTTTCCTCCTCGCCGGCTATGTAGGGGATAATATTGTCGGTCATCTCCGGCCAGGTTGCAAAGGTCTTTCCGGCTCCCGATATAGCCTGATAGGTGCAGGCAAGCACAGACCTTAGCCCGTACTTTCTGAGAGGGTGCAGGGCTGGAACATAGCTCTGAATCGAGCAGTTAGACTTTACTGCGATAAAGCCTTTTTTTGTTCCGAGTCTCTTTTTCTGCCACTCGATGACCTCGATATGCTCCGGGTTTACCTCCGGCACGACCATCGGGACATCGGGGACCTGGCGGTTTGCGGAGTTGTTCGAGACTATCGGGCACTCAAGTCTTGCGTATGCCTCCTCAAGACTTAGAATATCGTCCTTTTTCATGTCAACGGCGCAGAAGCAGAAGTCTACGGAGCCTGCTATAATCTCCTTATCGGCGACGGCGTCCATAACGGTAAGAGACGCTATTTCCTCGGGAACAGGAACGCTCATCGCCCATTTAGCTCCGACAGCCTCACGGTACGGCTTTCCTGCCGACCTTGAGGAGGCTGCGACAACAGTAACCTTAAACCACGGATGTCCGCTTAGCAAGGTCAAAAACCTCTGCCCGACCATTCCGGTAGCTCCGATCACACCGACATTGTATCTTCTCATCTTAGCTCATCCTTTACTTGAAAGATTTTAGGCGGGAAAACAGTTGAAAAATAAGATAGGATGCTGTATAATCTTATAGTCAAATCAGCCGATGAAGCGCTTATGCACTGCCGCCCGCCGGTAGCAAGCCCTATTATACCATCATACCTTTATCCAGTCAACCTATTTGACGGTTTATTGCGCTAAATTCTCTAAGATTGGAGCTTTTATAAAAATGTTTGATTTAAACAGCCTTAAAAAGAGTGATTTTAACTACGAGCTTCCCGAGGAGCTAATCGCCCAGACGCCTATCGAGCCTAGAAATCACTCGAGACTTTTGGTCATGGACCGTCACACGGGGAGTCTTACTCACGACCGCTTCTACAATCTATGCAGCTATCTCAAAAAGGGTGACTGTCTGATAGTGAACGATTCAAGAGTTCTGCCGGCGAGAATCTACGGCGAGAAGGAGGAAACCAGCAGCTTCATAGAGTTTTTGCTTCTGGAGCAAAGGAGCCTTAATGTCTGGGAGATTATCTGCCGTCCCGGGAAAAAGGCAAAGCCGGGCACAGTGTTTTCGTTTGGAGACGGTCTTTTAAAGGCTAAGGTGCTCAGCGTTATCGACGACGGCAACAGGATAGTCGAGTTTAGCTGTGAGGGAAGTCTTTATTCCGTGCTCGACAAAATCGGGCAGATGCCTCTGCCTCCCTATATAACCAAAAAGCTTGAGGACAAGGAAAGGTATCAGACGGTTTATTCAAGGGAGGTAGGCTCTGCCGCGGCTCCGACGGCGGGGCTTCACTTCACAGCCGAGCAGCTTACAGAGCTTGAAGGGATGGGAGTCGGCATCGGGGAGGTAACGCTCCATGTGGGTCTTGGGACCTTCAGACCTGTCAAGGAGGAAAATATCCTTGAGCATAAAATGCACACCGAGCACTACTGTCTTCCAAAGAAAACAGCGGAGCTTATCAACAGGACAAAGGCGTCTGGAGGCAGGGTGATAGCCGTCGGCACAACCTCCTGCCGGACGCTTGAAAGCGTCGCTAAAAAGCATGACGGCGTAATCGTCGAGGACCACGGCGACACCGACATTTTTATCTATCCCGGCTACAAGTTCCGCTGTATAGACGGCCTTATCACCAATTTCCACCTCCCGGAGAGCACGCTTATCATGCTGGTTGCCGCCTTTGCCGGCTATGATAACACCATGAACGCCTATAGGGAGGCGGTAAAGGAAAGGTACAGATTCTTTAGCTTCGGGGATGCGATGCTCATCCGATAGCAGCTTTTTGGAGCCGGAAAGAATAAAACCGGCAGGCTGATAGTGGAATTTTAACATCGAGCCGTTTGCGTACGGCATCGGTGAAATTCTTGTGAAAAATGAATTAAACCACTTGACAGCATGATAAAAAGAATGTATCATAGAAAAATAGGAGCGGAAAATTTTAAATTTCTGCAAGTTTTCCTTTCTCATCTTGCATTTTTGAATGCAGTTAAATTTTTGCAAAGGAGATTTTACGATGACTTTACTCACTAAAAACCCTAATGTCAACAAGTGGGTTGATGAAATGATTGCTCTTACCAAGCCTGATAAGGTTGTCTGGCTTGACGGCAGCGAGGAGCAGCTCGACGCTCTGAGGGCTGAGGCATGCGCCACCGGCGAGATGATAAAGCTCAACGAGGAGAAGCTTCCCGGATGTCTTTATCACAGAACGCTTCCAAACGATGTCGCAAGAGTTGAGGACAGGACCTTTATCTGCACCTCCAAGAAGGAGGACGCAGGTCCGACAAATAACTGGTGCGACCCCAAGGAGATGTATGCTAAGCTCACCCCGATGTACGACGGAGTAATGAAGGGCAGAACTATGTATGTCATTCCTTACTCGATGGGACCTATCGGCTCGCCGCTTGCAAAGGTAGGAGTTGAGGTTACCGATTCTATATATGTCGTACTTAACATGGCTATAATGACCAGAATGGGCGTCCAGGCGTTCAAGAACTTAGGGGACAGCTCTAACGACTTCGTAAGGGGACTTCACTCCAAGGCTGATGTCGACCCCGAGAAGAGGTATATCGTTCAGTTCCCTGAGGATAACACAATCTGGTCGATAAACTCGGCATACGGCGGAAATGTTCTTCTCGGTAAGAAGTGCTTTGCGCTCAGAATCGCCTCCTATCAGGGCAAGAACGAGGGCTGGATGGCTGAGCATATGCTGATTCTCGGCATCGAGAAGCCAAACGGCGAGGTCAAGTATGTAACGGCAGCCTTCCCCTCCGCCTGCGGAAAGACCAATCTTGCAATGCTGATTCCTCCCGAGACCTATACCAAGAAGGGCTACAAGGTCTGGACAGTCGGCGACGATATCGCATGGCTCAAGCCCGGCAAGGACGGCAGACTCTACGCCATTAACCCGGAGAGCGGCTTCTTCGGAGTTGCACCCGGCACAAACGAGAAGTCTAACTATAATGCTCTTGCTTCCACAAGGAAGAACACCATCTTCACTAATGTCGCCATAAATAACGACGATATGACGGTTTGGTGGGAGAAGCTTGACAAGAATCCTCCCGTAAACGCAACCGAGTGGAAGGGCGCAAAGGTCAACGGTCCTGAGTATATTGCGGAAGGAAACCACCTTGCCCATCCCAACTCAAGATTCACCGCTCCCGCAGAGAACTGCCCCTGCATCTCGCCGGAGTTCAACAACCCCGAGGGAGTACCCGTCTCTGCAATTATCTTCGGCGGAAGAAGAGCAAAGACCGCTCCGCTGGTTTACCAGTCCTTTAACTGGCAGCACGGCACCTTTGTCGGCTCGATAATGGCTTCTGAGACCACCGCCGCCGCTACCGGCGCAGTCGGAGTCGTAAGGCGTGACCCCATGGCTATGCTTCCCTTCTGCGGCTATAACATGGGCGACTACTGGGGACACTGGCTAGAGATGGGCAGGATTCTTGGCGACAAGGCTCCTAAGATATTCAATGTCAACTGGTTCCGTACCGACGATGATGGCAACTTCATCTGGCCCGGCTTCGGCGACAATATGAGAGTCCTCGACTGGATTCTTGAGCGCTGTGAGGACGCTGTCGACGCTGTCGAGACTCCTATCGGATATGAGCCTAAGCCCGAGGACATCAATGTCGACGGCCTTGAGGGTATCACCACCGAGACCGTAAGGGGACTTCTCTCGGTCGACAAGCAGCTCTGGCTTGACGAGGCAAAGGGCATCGAGGAGTTCTACTCCAAATTCGGCGACAAGCTTCCCAAGGAGCTTGCCGATGAGCTTTCAAGCCTCAAGGAAAGACTTGGATAATGTCACGAAAAAACAGTGCGTCCTCTTGAGCTAGCACTACATAAGGCAATAATTTAAAAATAAACCGGCGGTGAGGATTGTTCCTTGCCGCCGATTTCTGTGCAATAGTGACGAAAAGGTCACAAATTCGTGTTATAATATAAATATTCCATAAAAAATGCCTATCCGATTTGATATTGAGACACTAAACAAGCGTAAGCATGATTACACATGTTTTGAAAGGAGACGCGGAAGATCCTGGTAGACACGGGAGGTACGCTGCCATAGATGGATGGGTATACACAAGGCCATGTAAAACGAAATGCAAAGACGTTTTACTTCGTGTACCCAAAACCAGCTATTTTCGTACCAGATACAGAGAAATGCCCCTTTCCTTGGCTCATTTATCTGAGATAGTAACTTGAAAAACCTTTATTTTAAAGGGAGAATCACTTGACAATATAGGGAGGCGATACAATTGGAATTTCGGTTGCTGGAATACTTTTTAGCGGTGGCTAGGGAGCAAAGCATCACCGCCGCCGCAGAAGCTCTGCATATTTCTCAGCCAGCGCTCTCCACACAGCTAAAGGGCTTGGAGGACGAGCTTGGAAAGAAGCTTTTAATCCGTGGCGTCAAAGGCTCACGAAAGGTTGTCCTAACGGAGGAGGGTATGATTCTTCGCAAGCGTGCGGAGGAAATGCTCTCTCTTATGCGGCGCACAGAGGAGGAGATCTCCGGCGCTGACGACACAATCGCAGGAAATGTTTTTATCGGTGCCGGAGAGACCGAGACCGTTCGTCTTTTTGCCAAGGTAGCCAATATTCTACAGAAAAAATATCCTGATATTAAATACCACATCTCGAGCGGAAACGCTGAGCATGTCCTTGAATATCTCGATAAGGGCCTTATTGACTTTGGACTTTTGTTTTCCTCCATCGACCCGCATACATATGAGGCGGTCCCGGTGCCGATTAAGGACAGCTGGGGAGTATTAATGCGTAAGGACTCTCCCTTGGCTGAAAAAAAGGCAATACTGCTGAAGGATTTGTGGGATAAGCCTCTGATTGTCTCCCACCAAAGGGGAGACAACGCCTATCTCGGGCAATGGCTCGGCAGGAAGGAATCGGAGCTTCATATAGTCGCAACCTATAACCTCTTATTTAACGCCTCCTTGCTGGTCGATGAGGGCATTGGATATGCTCTTTGCTTTGATAAGCTCATAAATACCAACGGAAGCAACCTCTGCTTCCGCCCGTTATCGCCACGATTGGAGGCGCACGGGTATATTGTCTGGAAAAAGTATCAGGTGTTTTCTAAGGCGGCAAGAGCTTTTGTCGATTGCTTAAATGAGCTGATTGAAAATATGCAGCCGCCTGTATAGGCTTTCCCACAATAAATAAGAGCAGTACCTCAAAAAGCGGTACTGCTCAGCTTTCACCGTGCTAAATGATGATAATCCTTTTTCTTGTAATTGAATAGCATTTTATTTTTAAATACTCAAAAATAGCTTTTCATAACAGGGCTGATGTGATATAATTAAGAAAAGCTAGATGCCGGAGGATGATTAGGTGCAGAGAATACTTGGCTATATGAGAAAGGCGATACAGGAGTTTGATATGATAAAGGACGGCGACAGGATAGCCGTAGGGGTTTCCGGCGGGAAGGACAGCCTCTGCCTGCTTGCCGGACTTTCTCTTTTGAGAAGATTTATAGGAATAGATTACAGCCTGACGGCGATAACGCTTGACCCGATGTTTAACGGTCAGCCCGGAGGCTATGACGCAGTAAATCAGCTTTGTATGGCTCACGGGATTGAATACCGGCTGATAAGGACGCATATAGGCGAGATAGTGTTTGATATCAGGAAGGAGCCTAACCCATGCTCACTGTGTGCAAGGCTTCGCCGTGGTGCGCTTCATGACGCCGCCAAGGAGGCGGGATGTAATGTAGTTGCCCTTGGACATCATTACAACGATGTAGTCGAGACCTTTATGATGAATCTTTTTATCGAGGGGAGGGTAGGCTGCTTTTCTCCTAAGAGCTACCTCTCACGAAAGGAGCTTTATATGATAAGGCCTCTTGTTTTCGCTCCTGAGACGGCGATTCGCTCCGCAGTAAAAAGACTTGAGGTTGAGGTTGTAAAATCTGTCTGCCCGGCTGACGGAGCAACAAAAAGAGAAGAGATGAAGGAGTTTATAAAGGACATGGAGTACCGGGACAAGGGCTTTACCGACAGGCTCTTCGGCGCTCTAAGGCGCTCGGGAGTCGACGGCTGGGGCTTTAAGGACAAAAAAGCCGGGGAGCTTGGCTCAGAGTAACAGTCCGGCGGCAGGTATTTTTATACAGAGTACGGGGGTAAATATGAGGCTTTTGTTTATAGGGGATGTCGTGTCAAAAAGAGGGGTAGGCTGTCTTTGCGACTGGCTTTTAGACATCAAAAGAAAAAACTCAATCGACATAACCGTGATAAACGGCGAAAACTCCGCCACTGGAAACGGAGTCACCGCAGAGTCTGCGGACTCTCTTACAAGAATCGGCGCAGATGTCATTACGACAGGAAATCATGCCTTCAGGCGGAGCGGATGCTCTGTTATATACGAGGAAAATCAGCATATAATCCGTCCGGCAAACTATCCCGCCGGCGCTCCGGGGAGGGGAGTATGCGTCCTTGATATGGGAAGATGTCAGATTGCAGTAATAAACCTCATGGGAGTAGTTTATATGGAGCCGCTTG
This sequence comes from Ruminococcus sp. UBA1409, assembly GCA_002305045.1. Taxonomy (GTDB): domain Bacteria; phylum Bacillota; class Clostridia; order Oscillospirales; family Ruminococcaceae; genus Faeciplasma; species Faeciplasma avium. The sequence continues at coordinate 161,597 of DBPX01000016.1, read as the reverse complement.
ATAATCCCTTTAGCTGTATAGACGACATTCTAAAGGATATTAAAACTCCTAATATCTTTGTAGACTTTCACGCCGAGGCCAGCGCAGAGAAAAAAGCGATGGGCTACTATCTTGACGGCAGGGTGACTGCGGTAATTGGAACTCATACCCATGTTCAGACGGCGGACGAGCAGCTTCTCCCCGGAAAAACCGCATACATCACCGACGCCGGCTTCACAGGACCCGAGCATTCTGTCCTGGGAGTAAAAAAGGAGCTTGCAATACAAAGGCAGAGGTTCCATCTTCCTGTTAGATTTGAGGAGGCTGAGGGAAGCTGCTGTATAAACGGGGTTATAGTAGATTTCGACGAAAAAACCGGCCGTGCCAATGGAATTAGGAGGCTTAGCATTAAGAACCTAAAATGAGCCTTACCGTCAGCGCAGAGAGGATAAACGCAGTGAGGTCTCCTATTAGAGCCGAGGGCAGAGTCTGCCTTGTTCTTTTTATTTTTGTCGCTCCGAAGTAGACTGCCACGGTGTAAAAGGTCGTCTCTGTAGACCCCATAAGCACGCTTGCAGCCCTTCCTACAAAGCTGTCAGGTCCGTGGCTTGATAATAGCTCCTCAAGCATAGAGAGCGCCCCGCTTCCAGATACAGGTCTCATAAGGGCAAGCGGCACACACTCGGCTGGAAGCCCAATTAGTCTTGTAAGAGGCTCAAGCAGATTAGATATAAGCTCAGCCGCACCCGAGGACCTAAGCATTCCCACGGCAAGGCATAGAGCCGTAAGAGAAGGAAGAATCTCCCACGCAACGATGAGATTTTCCCTTGCGCCCTTAACAAAGGTCTTGAAAATGTCAACCCTTTTTGCCGCCGCATACAGGACGATTCCTACCACCAGCGACGGCACAACAAGCTCAAATCCGCTCATTTTCTTCCTCTTCCTCCCTTGTACCCGTTAAAAAGATACACAGCTGTAACACTAACCATAAGCGAGAGGACGGATACTATTATCACGCAGGGAAGAATCTCCATCGGAGAGCCGCTTTGATACGCCGCCCTCATCGAGGCTACGGTCGCCGGGATAAGCTCTATAGAGCAGGTGTTAAAGACGACAAGCAGTGCCATGTTGCGGCTGGCTGTGTCCTTTTCTCCCTCCTCCTCTTCAAGCCTTTTTATCGCCTCTATGCCAAGGGGAGTTGCAGCGTTTCCCAGTCCGAAGAGGTTTGCCGTAATGTTCATGGCAATTGCGTCAAGGGCGAGGGAGTCTTTTTTTAGACCCTTGAAAATAAGCCTTAGCAGAGGGCTTAGAAGCCTTGCAAGCTTTCTTGTAAGACCCGAAGCCTCGGCGAGCTTCATTATCCCTCCCCAGGTAGCCATTGCCCCGCCGATTGTAAGAATGAGGCTTACTGCCTGCTGACCGCTTGTCATTATGGCTCCCGAGAGGGCGTCGGCTCCCCCCGTGAACATAGAGTAGACAAAGGATACTAAAATTATCCCGATTAGTATGTAGTTTATCATAGCTTTATTATCCCCCATGCTTCATTTTTAAAAGTAATTATTTTCCTGACAATTTGCTTGCTTGGCTTTTCTAAGCTCTGCCGCTTTACTTGTATCGTTTAATTAATATTCTAATAGGCTAAATGAAATTGTCACACTTAAAAGGGAAATACATACATTCAAGGCAGTAAATTTTGTGACACGATTATAATAAATTTGAAAAAATCATATTTTTTTAGAGAAAAATTAAAATAAAGTATTGACATTTTTCGAGCAATATTGTATCATGTAGGTATTAAGATTGGAGGTAATATTATGAAATCAACCGGAATCATAAGAAAAGTCGACGAGCTTGGCAGAATTGTCATCCCCATGGAGCTTCGCAAGGCTATGGACATTAAGGAGAAGGACCCGCTGGAGATTTTCACCGACAACGGCAACATCGTACTTAAGAAGTATTCCAACACCTGCGTATTCTGTGGCGAGGGTGAGGATATCATCGAGTTCGGTGGTAAGCATATCTGCCCTGCTTGCTTCAAGAAGATTAAGAGCATGGATTAATATGGAGCTTGGCTTCGGCACTACATAATATGTGTCGAAGCCAAGTTTTATAACAGGGATTTATAGTCTAATGCTTCAAGCTTAAAACCTAATATCGGCGTTCTATCCAGGTACGGCATGGTAATAATGCTGTTTAATAGGGAACCGGATGCGATTTCCGGACGAACCTTGTCACCGTGAAGATGTTTCATATGCATGATGTCACTGTCATTAGATGGGAAGGCGCATATGGTTATAGTCAAAGTCGGGAGACCTGCCTTGGATTTCACGGAGCTTTTCCGTGTATGAGAGACTCTCAGGTAAAAAGAGGACTCGATAGCGCACATAATGTTCGCATACTAAGCTTATAGGTGTGCGGACCTTTTCCTCTTGATTTTTTCAGGGGGCTTGGCTTTGTGTGCTTATTTGCTCCTATCTTGACGGCTGCCTGAGTCTCGGGCTGCCGATTTTTATTTGTATTTTTGGAGGTATTAAAGATGAAATCGAACAATTTAACACTAAGAGCCGCACTTTTGCTTTTCTTATCGCTCGCTGTTTTGCTTCTGTCCTCCTGCGGGGATAATGCCGCAGTTAAGGATTCGCCATCCGGCGACAATCCGGCATCCGGCACGGAGTCTCGTACCGAGCCTGTAAGCACTCCGCTTTCCCTTATTTCCACGGCGGCGGACATCACCGAGATAATTGACGGTCTTGGAAGGTCGGGCGAGCTTGTCCTCTGCGACATATACTCGATGGGAATCGGAAGCGTCAGCGATGAAGTATGCACAATGGATTATCTAAGCCCGGACATTGAGGCTATAGCCGCTTTAGAGCCTGATTTTGTATTCGTCAGCAGCTCCAGCACCGACGGCACCACCGACCCCTACTCTGCGCTAAGGGAGCTGGGGCTTGAGGTTATATATATTGAAACCGCCCGGTCGATAGAGGATATAAAGTCGAACATAAATACCGTCGCCGAGGCAATAGGCGAGACCGAAAAAGCGAGCGAGCTAAACGCCTCTATAGACCAGGCTGTTCAGGATGCTAAAGACAGGGCGAGCGGCAAGGAGCCTGTTTCGGTTTACTTTGAGATATCCGCCGCTCCGTGGCTTTATTCCTTTGGACAGGGAACCTATCTTGACGAGATAATCACCCTCTGCGGAGGAACTAACATCTACTCGGATTCTGACGGCTGGCTCTCGAATACCGAGGAGTCGGTGCTTCTAGCAAATCCCTCTGTAATTATAACCAATGTCAGCTACGAGGGCTATGACTACACCGAGATACTCTCAAGACCGGGCTGGGAGGTCGTAGACGCCGTTAAAAGCTCAAGAGTCTACTCAGTTGACACAAACTCCTCCTCAAGAGGCTCGCAGAATATCGTTAAAGCTATAAACGAGATATCCACGATTCTTTGCGGCGATGCAGATTAAGCCTAAAAAAAGCCATGTTCCGAGGCTTATATGCCTAGCTGCGGTCTCGGCTGCGATAATTCTTCTTTGCACGGCGGTAGGAAGCGTGATGATTTCGCCTCTAGACGCACTGAAAATAATAAGGCTGAAGCTCACGGGGAGCGCCGTCCCCGAGGAGCTTTCCACCCTGTCTGCTATTTTAATCAACCTAAGGCTTCCTAGGGTTTTTTTGGCATTTATCTCGGGCGGAGCGATGTCGCTGGGCGGAGCGATTGCACAGTCTCTTCTATCTAATCCGTTGGCGTCCCCTTATACCATGGGAGTGTCCTCGGGAGCCTCGGTTGGCGCTGCATTAGTTACCATCTTCGGTCTTGGAGCAGGTCTTAGCGGACACACAAGGCTTGCCCTTGCCGGTACGGTATTCTCTATCGCAGCGGTGGCTGTATGCCTTATTGTAAGCTCTGCGCTTGACAGAAACCTCGGCTCTTATACGATTGTCCTCATAGGAATGGTGTCCTCGCTCTTTCTCTCGGCGATTTTTACTCTCCTGTCAGGACTTGCAAGGGACAAGACCGCACTTTTGCTCCGCTGGCAGCTAGGCTCCTTCAACGCCAAGGGCTGGGACAGCGTTTTTGTGCTTTTACCTGTCACCATGATTGGCTTCATAATCTGCCTTATAAAAAGCTCCGAGCTTGACATTATCAGTCTTTCTGACAGGCAAGCCGCCACCATCGGGGTGAATGTCAGAGCGGTAAAGCTTCTTATGTTTTCCGTCCTTGCCGTGATGACAGGAGCCTGCGTATCCTTTTCAGGAGTAATAGGCTTTGTTGACCTTGTTTCCTCCCATCTTGCAAGAAGATTTGTAGGACCCGGTCACGCCTATATGCTTCCAAGCTGTTTTTTGATAGGCGGCTCGCTCATGACCGTTTCCGACCTTATAGCAAGGATGGCTGTTTCGGGAACTGAGCTTCCCGTAGGCGCTGTGACAGCGTTTATCGGCGCACCGTTTTTTGTAGCCGTGTTCTTCCTTAAAAGCGGCAGGGGAAGGGAGGCAGGGTCCTTATGATAAGAATGTCGGGACTCAGCGTCGGCTACGGCAGGAGCATGGTGATAAAGGACCTTGAGCTTACCGTTCCAGACGGGTCAAGGCTCGGGATAATCGGTCCCAACGGCTGCGGAAAGACTACTCTTTTGCACGCTGTCTGCGGCATACTCCCGTACTCCGGCAGCATCAAAATAGACGGCGGCGAGATAAAAGCCCTTAAACGAAGGGAGCTTTCAAAAAGGGTTGCACTTTTGAGCCAGAGCGTAAATATTCCGTATTCCTACACCGTCTACGACACTATAAAAATGGGCAGATTTGTCTACGGAGGAAAGGACGGCGAAGGTATAATCGACGACCTTATTTCAAGGCTTGGGCTTGGCGGCATCCTTCACAGACCGATTACCGCTCTTTCTGGGGGACAGCTTCAAAGAGTTCTACTCGCCAGGGCGTTTGCTCAGGAGCCTAAGCTTCTTCTTTTAGACGAGCCGACAAACCACCTTGATATTATCAGCCAGATGGAGCTTTGCGATATGCTGGACGACTGGCTCGGTCAGGACAGCTCAAGGTCTGTTATCGGCGTAATACACGAGCTGGGACTCCTGCCTAGATTCTTTAAGGACGCCGTGCTTCTCGACGGCGGCAGGATTGTGCTTTCAAATAGCTCTGCCGATATCATAAAGAGCAGTGAGCTTAACAGGGCTTTCGGCTCGGGCGACAGGAACATAGCAGAGTTTTTAAGGGACTCCTTCAAGCTCATGATGTGAATGTAAAGCAAATTTTTATCGGCAGTTTGGGATAAGCACTTGCATATGCGTCTTTTCTGTGGTAAAATAGCTTTTGTACAAAATCCGATGGCGGCATGATTCAAAGAGCAGAGCCGACTTTAACCAGGCTCGGCTGTCCGGCATCGGGAAAAGAGGAGACGCTATATGCTTTTATCAATGACGCAGGAGTTTGCCCGTCAGATTTACGAGGGCGACGGCAAAACCATATATTTTCCCAACAGCAGTCTGTTCCCGGACGGTCTTAGGATAGACAATGTGATGTTCACCATTCCCGGTCTTGGCCTTGAGATTTACTGGTACGGCTTTTTAATCGCCCTTGGAATGGTGCTTGCCATTATCTACGCCTATAAAAATGTCAGACGGTTCGGTCTTGAGCCGGACAGGTTTACAGATACCGTTCTTGCCGGCTTCGTAGGAGCTATAATCGGCGCAAGAGCATATTATGTAATTTTCAGTCTCGACAGGTACCTCACCGAGGAGGGCACCTTCGATTTGATGGCGGCTCTTAGGATTAGGGACGGCGGCTTGGCAATCTACGGCGGAGTCATAGGAGCGCTTTTGTTCGGAATGCTGATGGCAAAGATAAGAAGGGTAAGGGTTGCCCCTCTTTTGGACCTCGCCGGAATGGGCTTTTTAATCGGTCAGTGCATAGGAAGATGGGGAAACTTCTTCAATCAGGAGGCGTTCGGCTCTAAGACGACTCTTCCCTGGGGAATGACCTCGAAAACTATTATAACCGAGCTTCTGCCGTTTTACGGTCTTAATTACACCGCCCAGCGAGCTACCGACATGATTGCTCACCCATGCTTCCTGTACGAGTCCCTTTGGTGCCTTGTCGGATTCTTAGCGCTTCACTTCTACAAAAAGCACCGCAAATTTGACGGCGAGCTGTTCCTTTTATACATCGGATGGTACGGATTGGGACGGTTCTGGATAGAGGGCCTCAGGACGGACAGCCTCTACCTTATTAACAACGACACTCTAAAGCTCAAGGTTTCGCAGCTGATTGCCGGAGCCTGTGTAATATTTGCTGTTATAACCCTTATATATATGTATATCTCGGTCAAGAAAAACGGCAGGTCGTTCTATAAGGACTCCGAGGAATCGATAGAGCTTCTTAGAATCTACGATGAAAGACTTGTCCAGTCGAAAAGAAAGAGCGGAAAGCACGCAAATGACAAGCTTGACGAGCATATACTTGTCAGTGAGGAGGATTCCCCAGAGGATCCTGACAACGGCGATATTGTCGTGCCGGATGAGGCTGATTCTTCCAAGGATGAAGGCGACGGCACAGTATCTGACGGGGAGGCGTCATCTTCTGAAAGTACATCAGAGTCTTGCGGCGATGATGATAATGACGGGTCCTGCGACGAGCCTGACAAAACCGACCGGGACGAAAATGTCACCGATTGATTTTCTCTGATTTAACTGATTTATATAATTATGTTATGCCGCAGTATCGGCGGCGGGAGAGCTAAGGGAAAAGGGTAAAATATGAAAGGAGTAGCTAGGATGGCAACAATTATCGACGGAAAGGCTATTGCGGCTCAGGTAAGAGAAAGAATCAAAAAAGACACTCAGCGGCTTTTGTCGTTGTCCGGCATAGTCCCGGGGCTTGCGGTTATCCTTGTCGGAAACGACCCTGCGTCCAAGATTTATGTCAGGAACAAAAAGAGCGCCTGCGAGGATGTCGGCTTCAAGTCCTTTGAGTATCTGCTGCCTCCAGAGACCCCGGAGGCTGTCCTTGTCGACCTTATCGAAAAGCTCAACAAGGACCCAGAGGTTCACGGCATACTCTGCCAGCTTCCGCTTCCTAAGCATATCGACGAGAAATCGGTCATACAAGCGATATCTCCCTTAAAGGATGTAGACGCCTTTCACCCTGTGAATGTCGGCAAGATTATGACAGGGGAGTACAGCTTCCTGCCCTGCACGCCTGCCGGCGTAATGGAGCTTATAACCTCCACCGGGATTGAGGTTGAGGGTAAAAAGTGCGTTGTTGTCGGAAGAAGCAATATAGTCGGAAAGCCGATGGCTATGCTGCTTCTACATTCTAACGGCACTGTTACAATCTGCCACTCCAAAACTCCCGACCTTAAAAAGGAGTGCCTAGAGGCTGATATTCTTGTTGTCGCCACAGGCAGGGCGAAGATGATAACCGGCGATATGGTAAAGCCGGGAGCGGTTGTCATCGATGTCGGGATGGACAGGGATGAGAACGGAAGGCTCTGCGGAGATGTCGATTTCGAGGAGGTCTCAAAGGTCGCAGGATATATTACTCCCGTGCCCGGAGGAGTCGGACCTATGACTATAGCCATGCTGATGAAAAATACCTATACCGCCGCAAAGCTGACGGTTGTAAAATAATCGGGAGCTATAAAGCTACACTCTTAAATTAAGGACTGTTCTTGCCAAAAAGCTTGACTAAACAGTCCTTGCTTTTTAGTCAGGCGTGTTAAGGATGTGTTAAAATGATTTCAGAGACTTTTCTAAGGGAGCATATGGCTGCCTCCAAAGCGGCGGAGGTCATTCTGGCGTGCGGCGGAAAAAGCCTTAGAATGGGGGAAAATAAGCTTCTTATCGACTGTGGAGGAATTCCTCTGATAAAAAGAACCTGTCTTAGCTTTAGAGGGATCGAGGAGATAAAAAGGCTTATTATAGCCGTCCCCGAGGGCGACATTCCCTTTTATGATGAGCTTATGTCGGATATCGGAATTAGCTATCTTTTGGTAGCTGGGGGTAAAACAAGGCAGGAATCCATCCATAACGCCGTCCTTATGGCAAAGGAGGATATTATAATAATCCACGACGGGGCAAGGCCCTTTTTGTCCCGTGAGCTTATCCTTCGCTCCTTAGAGGACGCATATCGCTACGGAAGCTCTGTAGCCTGCGTCCCGGCAAAGGACACTATAAGGTACTGTGACTCTGAAAGCTCCTACTGTCCAAAAAGAGAGAATCTTTATACTGTTCAGACCCCGCAGTCCTTTTCTAGAAGGCTTTATCTGTATGCGGCGGGTATGGCCGAGGAGAGCTTTACCGACGATGCCCAGCTTCTTGACAGCATAGGAATTAAGCCTCACCTGACCAAGGGAGAGTATTCAAACATAAAAATCACAACCCCGGAGGATTTGATGTATCTTAAAAATTATTCGCGGGAGGAGCTAAGAGTCGGTCACGGCTATGATGTTCACAGGCTTGTAAAGGGCAGGGAGCTTATTCTTGGCGGAGTCAAAATTCCCTACGAAAAGGGGCTTTTGGGTCACTCGGACGCCGATGTGCTTCTTCACGCCCTCATGGACGCTCTCTTGGGAGCCGCCGCTCTTGGCGACATCGGAAAGCATTTTCCTGACAGCGACCCGAGCTACAGCGGCATTTCCAGCATGACACTGCTTGAAAAGGTTTATGACCTTTTAGCCTTAGCGGGATATAAGCCCTCGAATGCCGATATAACCGTAATAGCACAGGAGCCGAAGCTCGCCGGCTACATACAAAAAATGAGGGATAATATCTCATTGGCGCTAGGGCTCGACAGGGACAGAATTTCCGTAAAGGCGACGACCGAGGAGGGTCTTGGCTTTACCGGGAATAAGGAGGGCATCGCCGCTCACGCAGTCGTCACCATAAAGGGCGTTGCAAAAAGGGGTTAATATTATATCATGTCAAACCTTAGCACCCTGCATATAATGAAGTGTGGAGCTATAATCAGGCTCCGCAGAATATACTAAGAGGTGCAAACAGTCTTGACATATACGCTTATAGCCGTTTCGTCCATAACCTACGCAATGAAGGCTAAACGGCTTTTAAATAATCTGGGATACTATTGCGAGATAGAAAAAACTCCCAAGGGACTGTCCTCCGGCTGCGGCTATTCGATAAGAGTGCGGGAAAACTCCTCCTACATCTGCGAGCTGCTCGCAAAAAGCTCTATCGAATGTAAGGGTATGATGTCCGTAAACAGGTGACGGCATGAGGACGGTATACTTTGACAATGCGGCGACCTCATACCCAAAGCCCTCCTCGGTGAGGGCGGCGATATGCAGTGCGTCAAACGACTATGGCGGGAATCCCGGAAGGGGAGGGCACAGCTACTCCCTTCGTTCAGCCGAGATGGTCTACGAAACAAGGCAGCTCGCCGCCGGGATGTTTAAGGCTAAGCCTGAGAATGTTGTTTTCACGCTCAACTGCACACATTCCCTCAACATGGCGATTAAGGGTATTCCCGGGAGCAAAAGAAGCCTTGTAATCTCCTCGATGGAGCATAACTCCGTCTCAAGACCGGCATATGCGCTCTTTAAAAGGGGAGCAAGGGTTGATGTCGCCAGAATCGGCAGGACGGATGAGGAAACGCTCGAGAGCTTTAAAAGGTTTATAAAGCCCAATACCGGCTGTGTAGTCTGTACTGCGGCAAGTAATGTCACCGGCAGGATAATGCCGGTAAGGGAGATAGCCAGGCTTTGCAAAGATATGGGAGTTCCGTTTATTGTTGACGGCGCACAGGCTGCCGGAATCACCGAGCTTGACCTTGGCATGGGTATGAACTTCATATGCGTTCCGGGGCATAAGGGACTCTTAGGAGCCTCGGGGACGGGACTTTTGATTTCAGACGGCAGCTTTGCCCTTGACACCATCATTGAGGGAGGAACTGGCGCTACCTCCGCAGAGCTTGACCAGACGGGCTTCATGCCGGAGCATTTAGAAAGCGGGACGCTCAACACAGTAGGGATAGCCTCGCTCCTTGCGGGTCTTAAATTTATAGAGTCGACGGGAATAGGCTCGGTATATAATCATGAGGACGCCCTCTGCGATATATTTATCGACGCTGTAAAGGATATAAGCGGGATAAGTCTTTACCGCCGGGGAGACCGCTTTGTGCCGATTGTCTCCTTTAATCTTGACGGTCTGCCGTCGGAGACGGTTGCGGCGTCTCTTTCTGATATGGGCTTTGCGTTAAGAGGCGGACTTCACTGCGCTGTTTTGGCTCACAGGACGATAGGGACTCTGCCGAACGGCACGGTGAGATTCTCGCCCTCGGTTTTCAGCTCCGAAAGGGACACACTCCTTTTAGCCCGTGCGATAAAAAAATTATCAAAAGATGGGGTTTAGCTATTGAAATTTTCTGTAGATGTGTTACAATTATAATTGATTATAAGAACAATCGGCTCTTTTGTTAGCTGGTGATATAGAGTTGTTTTACAGGGGAAGCGGCATGAAGAATCGGAAAGGACGGAGCATAGTTGGACTACATTAATGATATTATTACGAGATTATCCAGCATAATTAGTACAATAACCTTCCTCGACGCTATTGATATACTGCTTTTGACCTTTTTTATCTACAAGGGAATCAAGCTTATCCGTGAGACTAAGGCTCAGCAGCTTCTGACGGGTATTTTGGTGGTCATAGTCGTCTACTTCATCTCGGCGGGGCTGGAGCTTAGGGTGATGTCCTATCTTCTTAGCAACTTCCTTCAGGTCGGAATCATAGCGATACTGATAGTTTTTCAGCCGGAGCTTAGAAGGATGCTTGAAAAGGTCGGCAGGACGAATGTAAAATCAATAGGCGTTTTTAGCGACAGCGTCCGTTCGGACGATATGATTCAAAACTGGAACAGAACCATTGAGGTCGTGGGAGAGGCGGCAAGCCAGCTTTCCGAGAGCACAACGGGAGCGCTTATCGTAATCGAGAGGCAGACAAGGCTTGGCGAGCAGATTGACACCGGCACCGTTATGGACTGCGTTCCCTCGGTTGCAAGCCTTGGGACCATCTTCTTCCCAAAGACCCCGCTTCACGACGGCGCAGTCATCATAAGAAACGCAAGGATAATAGCCGCCGGCTGCTTCCTGCCGACTCCTCAGAAGGAGGAGAGGATAAACAAGCTCCTTGGCTCAAGGCATAGGGCGGCTATAGGCATGAGTGAGAACTCTGACGCTATCATTGTAGTCGTCTCGGAGGAGACTGGCACAATCTCTATAGCCGAAAACGGCGAGCTTACAAGAGGCTACACAAAGGACAGGCTTATTAAATATCTGAAATCCCAGATAATCCCCGAGAGGCCTCAGGCGGAGAAGAGGCTCTTCTCGAGGCTGCTTCCAAGAAAGGAGAAAAAGAATGCCACAGAAGAAAAAGAGGCTTAGAAGAATCTTTGGCAATATCAATATGCTATACCTCATTCTTTCGGTTATAGCTGCCTTTGCTTTGTGGTTCATTCTCTCCCTCACCGTATTCCCGGAGACTACGGTCACTCTAAGGGATGTTCCTATAGACTATTCTCTAACCGGCAGCTATGCTGATATCGCCGGTCTTTCCATAATGACAAAGTCTGCCGATACCGTCAATCTGAACATAACCGGGCTTAGGTATCAGATAGGCGAGTACACACAGGATGATGTCCATGCGACGGTAAATCTCGACTCTGTGCGTGCTCCCGGTCAGTATGACCTAAGGGTAGAGGTCACGAGTGTAAACGGTGACGCTATTACTGTCGTTCAGGATGTCCAGACGGTCAAGGTGGAGTTTGACCATCTTGTATACAAGGAATTTTCCGTGTCAGACGGCACTCTGACAGCGGATTATTCCAAGGTCTCTGCCGCAGAGGGCTATATGATAGACCCGGACGAGGTCAGCATAAATCCCTCTCAGGTCGTTCTGTACGGTCCTAAGGACTATATCGAGCAGATAACCTCCTGCGTTGTCGAGGTCAACAATAGCGGAGTGGTAAATCAGGATATCAGGATAACAAACACAAGCCTAAAGATGTACAATGGCGACAGCGTGTTCGAGAGCGAAAAGATAACCCATGATGTCGATAGCTTCGATCTTAACCTCTCGGTTTACATCACCAAGAACCTAAAGCCGGATATAAGGTTTAATCCGTATTTCAGCCAGTTTGACATTTCCTCGCTTGACGGCAAGTACACCGTTCAGCCGGAGACTGTCATGGTCAAGGGCAAGGACCAGAGGCTTTTAACCATGGATTCACTCTCCACCGTCGGGTATATAGACATAAGACAGGTTAAAATCGGCGCTCTTTTGACCCAGAGCATTTCTGACACGGCATATTACACCAACATCTCCGGCAATAACACTCTCACCGTCAGCTTCGACCTTGAGGGCTACACCTCAAAGAGCGTCACGGTGAATAACAACCGAATATCGGTTATAAACTGCCCGGACGACTATGTTGTCTCTGTTCTCACCGACAAGATTACGAATGTCACAATTATAGGGCCTGCCGAGTCTATCGAGCAGATTGACGCCACGAACATAATAGCCGAGCTTGACATGATGAACTATAACATCAATCTCGGCTCGGAGATGTACTCTGTCAATGTCTACGCCCCGGATTACACCGACTGCTGGGCTTTCGGCAGATACACCGTTGTTGCAAATATCGAGGAAAACATCCACGATGTCAATGTAGTAGAATAATTTTCAAGTGGGACCATAGATTTTGTAATGGTCCCATTTTTTGAGGTGCTTTATGCCAATTATTGTAATGAATATCTCCTGCGGCATAGACGAGGATTCCTCCTCGGCAGTAGAAAAGGCTCTAAAAAGGCTGAGACTGCCGCACAGCGAGATACTTGAGGCTAAAATATACAAATCCTCTCTTGACGCCAGGAAGCGTGAGAGCATCCACTTTGTAAAATCCGTCCTTGTAAGACTCAAAAGCCCGGAACGGGAAATAAGCCTTGCAAGGCTCAAGGATGTAAGGTATTTTGAGGAGCCGGAGCTAAAGCTTGATATCTCCGATAAAAAAAGACCGGGCAGGGTAGTAATTGCCGGCTTCGGACCTGCCGGGATGTTCTGTGCGCTTTTGCTCGCCGAGAACGGATACCGCCCTGTCGTCCTCGAGAGGGGAGACAGGCTTGAAAACAGGGTAAAGGCGGTCAATCGCTTCTGGAGCGGCGGTGAGCTTGACGAAAACACAAATGTTCAGTTCGGGGAGGGCGGCGCCGGAACATTTTCCGACGGCAAGCTGACAACACGAATCGGCGACCCTCTTACGGGCTATGTTCTAAAAAGACTGTACGAGTTTGGAGCGCCCGAGGATATACTAACCTCATCCAAGCCCCACATAGGGACGGACAGGCTAAGGCTTGTCGTAATGTCTATAAGAAATAGGATAGAGGAGCTTGGCGGCGAAATAAGATTTCTTTCACGGCTGGACGGCTTTAGGGCGAACGGTCAGAGCGTTTTATCTGCGCTCTCCTGCGGCGAGGAGATTCCCTCATCCGCAGTTGTACTTGCGATAGGTCACTCTGCAAGGGATACCTTTGGGATGCTTCTTGACTCCGGCGTCACCATTATTCCTAAGCCGTTTTCGGTCGGAGCAAGGATTGAGCACAAGCAGGAGGCTGTTGATTACAGCCTTTACGGGTCGCTTGCCGGGAAACGGGAGCTTCCAAAGGGGGAGTATCAGCTATCCCACAGACGAAAGGACGGCAGAGCGGCGTATACCTTCTGTATGTGCCCGGGAGGGTCGGTCGTAGCGGCGTCAAGCCAGCGGGGAGGCATCGTCACCAACGGCATGAGCGAGTATGCAAGGGATAAAGAAAACGCCAACTCGGCGCTTGTAGTCTCTGTTGGACCTGCCGATTTCGGCACAAAGCCGCTTGACGGCGTTGAATTTGCCCTATCGATAGAAAGAGCGGCGTACTCGCTTACAAATAGCTATCATGCGCCGATGATGACTGTAGGAGGGCTTTTTGCGGATACAAGGGCGATTTCCGTCGCTCCAAGCTACCTCCCCGGAGCTGTTCCCTGCGACTTTAGAGGAATATTCCCCGGCTTCGTCACAGATATGATGAGGGAGGGGATAATGAAGTTCTCAAGGGAACTGTCCTGCTTTAAGGATATGGGAGCTGCCCTTACCGCTCCTGAGACCAGGACCTCCTCTCCTGTTAGAATCCCAAGAAACGAGGAGCTTTTAGCGATGGGATTTGACAATCTCTATCCCTGCGGAGAGGGAGCAGGCTACGCCGGAGGAATCGTCTCCGCAGCGGTGGACGGTCTGCGTGTCGCAGGAAAGATAATGGAGAGCTTTGGTCCTTCCGACTGATAAGCCTCACATTTATTAATCATAGTGTATACTCATTACATTTATTAAAATTTGTATTGACAAGCGGTTAGTTTTGTGCGATAATTAGAATGATAATTATATGGAGGTGTCTGTGGGGAAATGGAAAGCACGAATAAACTACATAAGTCGCTGATTTATACCTCGAACGCTCACAGGAAGGTTTGCCGAAGCTACTTTGCTAAGCTGAATCTTTCTGACGGACAGCCGAAGGTTCTCGAGGCACTCTTGGAAAGGGAGGGGTATCTTCAGAAGGATCTTGCACAGAGGTGCCATGTCGAGCCTGCCACGATGACCATTATCCTGGGGAATATGGATAAAAGAGGCCTTATCAGGAGGGAGACTGCCCATGTATCAGGAGGGAAAAGGGCATACACAGTATATCTTACTGAATCGGGAAAGGCGATGGCTGAGGAGGTCGAGAAGATTGTCGACAGCGTGGAGAGCGAATGTCTTTTAAACTTCTCGGAGGATGAGAAAAAGCTGTTTATGGAGCTGCTTGACAGGGCGGGGAAGAACCTTGCCAATATGTACAATCAGGCTGTCAGCAATCAGAAAAATCAGGGGCTGTAAAGGAGATTTTTAAGATGAGAATATTCAAGCGCATACTTATGTTTTGCCTTATGGGCATGACGCTTACTGCCGGTCTTACCGGCTGCTCGGGCAAGGTCGAGTTTGTCGACGAGATTCCCAGCGAGGCAAGAAAGGCTGTCGACAACGGAGGAACCGTAGAGCATTTCTTCTATCCCACCAAGGACTACGCCGGAGATATGAGCGAGTTTGAGAAGGAGGCATGCATCTATCTCCCGCCGGACTATGACGAGAGCAAGCAGTACAATGTAATGTTCCTGCTTCACGGCGTCGGCGGAGACCTTTGGGAGTGGGCTATGACCGACAATAACAGCGAGGTCAAGAAGATTGCCGACAATATGATTCTTAATGAGGGTGTTGAGCCGTTTATCATCGTCACCCCCAACGGAAGGTCGACAAAGGACTGCCATAACACCTCCTTTGACAATATCCAAGGCTTCTATCTTTTCGGCCAGGAGCTAAGAAACGACCTTATTCCCTACATAGACGAGCACTACGCCACCTATGCCGATTACTCCGAGGGCTATGACATAACTGCCGCAAGGGACCACAGAGCCTGTGCGGGACTTTCTATGGGCGGTATGCAGACGACAAACATCGCCCTTTGCGAGTGCCTTGACCTGTTCAGCTACTTTGGAGCATTCAGCTCCTGCCCTACCACCTACAGCGCCTCTGACATAGCTACCAGGCTCTCAGACGATAAGTTCGAGGATTACGACATCAAGTATTTCTATAACATCTGCGGACTTGACGACGGCGTTGCGATAGCCAGCCACACAAATGCGATGGGCATTAAGGACGCCAAGGGCGAGGGCGAGGACCTTGAGCCTCAGCTCCTTGAGCTGTGCGACAAGCTCAGCAACAAAAACTTCACCTGGCATACCCGCTCCGGAGGACATGATTTTGGCATCTGGCACCTTGGCTTCTACAACTTCTCCCATGTAGCCTTTACCAGATAAAATATCATTATTTAACAGTCTTGGGCAGTCCTTAATTTGGGCTGCCCGTTTCTTTTCTTGTTATCAGCATAAGAAGTCCCGATATTATGGGTATGCAGGCTGAAAACGCCACCGACCATGCAAGCTCGGGATAAGACAGGGGAACGGTGTCTATCGCCCTTGCCAGTGCAGGGATGTATATGCAGGCGGCTGTTACTGCGGCGGAGATAACTACCGCTCCTATCAGATAGAGGTTTTTAAGAGGATTCAGCCTGAACACAGAGCGCTCCTCGCTCCGGCACTCAAAAACATGGATAAGCTGGCTTGCTATCAGGGTTACAAGAGCGCAGGTCCTTGCTGATTCCAACGGCAGCCCCATGTGGAGCGAGTAGGCAAAGCATAAAAGCGTGCAGACTCCTATTAAAAGCCCTCTTACAACGATTTTCTTTATTAAGCCCCTTGCAAAAAAGCTGCCCTGAAACTCCCTGGGGCTTTTTTTCATGATTTCGCCCTCGGACGGCTCAAGACCTAAAGCTATAGCCGGGAGACCGTCTGTTGCAAGGTTGACAAGAAGTATCTGTGCGGGAAGAAGAATTACAGGAAGCCCGGTGACTATAGACAAAAGCATGACTATAACCTCGCCGATATTGCAGGATATCAGATACCGAACGAATTTTCGGATATTTGAGTATATGGTCCTGCCCTCTCTTACCGCCTCGCAGAGGGTGGAAAAGTCATCGTCCATAAGTATGATGTCCGCAGCCTGACGGCAGGCGTCGGTGCCGGAGCGTCCCATAGCGGCTCCGATGTGGGCGTCCTTGACGGCAGGAGCGTCGTTTACGCCGTCTCCTGTCATGGCTACTATGTGACCGGCGTTCCGAAACGCCTTGACTATTCTAAGCTTGTCGGCAGGATCTACCCTTGAGAATACAGCGGCTCTTGATATAACCCTTGAAAGCTCTCTGTCAGACATTATATCAAGCTCCTTCTTGGAAATGCTCAAGCCTCCCGGACGCAAAATACCAAGCTCCTTAGCAACAGCCTCCGCAGTCAGCCTGTGGTCGCCTGTTATCATGACAGTCTTTATTCCTGCTTTTTTCAGGGTCTCGACAGATTTTTTAGCCTTGGGTCTGGGAGCGTCTATCATCCCGGTGAGACCAAGGAATATCCTTTCTCCTCCGGGGGTGACCTTTTCAAATGCCAATACCCTTAACGCTCTTTTTGCATACTCGTCGCAGAGCCTTGTTATTTCCTTGGCATCGCTTCTTTCAAGCTCGCAGACTCCGTTTTTGCCAAGAATCCTTTTGCACTCCTTTAAAATTACATCCGGCGCACCCTTTATATAGGTGACGGCGCCCTCCCTTGCCATCACGGTGACGGACATTCTCTTTGTCTCGCTCTCAAAGGGCTGCTCTCCGAGTCTTTTATATGAGAGCGATATATTATTTCTGTCAAAGCCAAGACGGTCAGAGAGCCTGAGAAGTGCAAGCTCTGTGGGGTCTCCGTCTGACTGGCTGTCACCGTCGCCAAGAGCTGCGTTATTGCATAAAACCGCACATTTTATAAGCTCCTCGAGCGAGGCTTTGTCATATGACTTTTCGCTGCTAAGCTCGTAGTCAAATCCCTGAGAATAGACTCTCGTGACCGTCTGCCTGTTTTCCGTTAGGGTCCCTGTCTTGTCAGAACAGATTACCGTAGTACATCCAAGAGTTTCTACGCTGTGGAGCTTGTGTACAAGCGCATTTTTTCTTAGCATCCTCCTTACGGCGAGGGCAAGAGCTATTGTCACCGTAGCCGGAAGTCCCTCGGGGATGGCGGCAATTGCTATTGTAATTCCCGTCATCAGCATATTAAAGACAGGCTCACCCCTCAGTATTCCTGCCACGGTTACAATTACGCAGACAAAGGCGCAGATTACGCAGAGCGTCCTTCCAAGAGAGGCTAGCTTTCTTTCAAGAGGGGTTTTGTCCCTTCCAGCCTGCTCTATCATCCTTGACATCTGACCCATTCTTGTCGACATGCCGGTTTTAAGACATTTGATAACAGCCCTGCCCCTTACCGCAGACGAGCCCATGTAGACCTCGCCGGTCCTTTTTCTTACCGACTCCGACTCGCCTGTAAGAATTGATTCATCGCACCAAAGCCCGGTCTCAGAGAGGATTTCGCCGTCGCAGGGTATTCTGTCTCCCGACTCTATGTAGATGATGTCTCCGGGGACAATAAGGCTAGCAGGTATACTCCTTTTTACGCCGTTTCTTAATACTCTTGCGCTAGGAGATGTCAGCTTTTTTAGCTCCTCGACGGTTTTTTCCGTCCTGTACTCCTGTGCAAATCCCAAAACAGCGTCCAAAAGGACTATGATTATGATGGTTACAGCGTCGTATATCTCGCCCATCAACGCAGAAATCAGAGTTGCCGCAAGAAGAACAAGCACCATGGCGTCCTTAAACTGGTCTAAAAGGATGGAAAAGGCGGTCTGCCGCTTTCCCGCCTCGAGGGAGTTTTTGCCGTATTCCTCCAGCCTTTCCCTTGCCTCAAGGTCGGAAAGACCGCTTATCAAATCATCGTCTTTGTTATACATTTGTAAAGCTCCTCTTCTTTATTTCTCGTGGGAATAAGCCTTGACGGGTGGTGTACATGCTTTCCTATGAGAAATGTATGAAGAGGAGCCCTTAAAAATGCATTATGTAAAGCTATTGCCGGATTACAGGACTGCAAACCTTTCAGGCAGTAACAGAGTGGGAGTCAAGCAGAGTCCTTATTTTTTCATGAGGGTCTAATATCTCGCTTATAGACATATCGTGATTCAGCGCAGCCACGAAATAGGAGACATACTTAGAGCAGTCTACAATGTGGAACCATTCCCTGCTCTTTAGCTCATCGGGGATATATGTCAGATTTGTTCCGAATACGCCGTCTATGATACCGCTTTTGTACGCCTCGTCAAGCTTCTGGAAGCCGGAGGTAAACAGGCAGTAGGTGGCGTAGGCGATAATCTTTTTTGCGTCCCTCTTTTTAAGCTCGTAAGCTATATCAAGCATTGATTCTCCCGAGGCGATTATATCGTCGGCAATGAATATGTCCATATTTTTGACATTGTTGCCAAGGTATTCGTGAGCAACAATCGGGTTTCTGCCGTTGATAATCGTGGCGTAGTCCCTTCTCTTGTAGAACATACCGAGGTCGACCTCCATGGCAGAGGCATAGTACATATTTCTTCCCATCGCTCCCTCGTCCGGGGAGACCACCATGAAATGATTTTTGTCGACATGAAGGTCGGAAAACGCCTTGAAAAGCGCCTTCAGCACCTGGTAGGAGGGTATAATATTGTCAAAGCCCATTAGGGGGACCGCATTTTGGACTCTTGGGTCATGAGCGTCAAAGGTAAGAAGGTTTGAAACGCCGATGGACTGAAGCTCCTGAAGCATCATGGCACAGTCTAGGGACTCACGGTAGTTTCTTCTGTGCTGTCTCCCGCCGTACAGCACCGGCATGATTACATTGATTCTGTGAGCCTTGCCCCCCGCAGCCTGGATTATCCTCTTTAGATCCTGATAGTGGTCGTCAGGAGACATATGGTTTGTGTGTCCGAAAAGGGGATAGGTGCAGGAATAGTTCCCAGTGTCGCAGACTATGAACAAATCATAGCCTCTCACCGTTTTCTGGATTAGCGCCTTAGCGTCTCCCGACTGAAATCTGGGACAGCTGCAGGGTATAAGAAAGGTGTCGACATCCTGACCAGACTGCTTTGCCCACATCACGAGATAGTCGTTAATCCTGTTTCCAAGCTCCTTTGCACCGTCCATGGCGATAATGCCGAGCGGAGCAACGCTCACTGCAGGATTAAAAACCTGTGCGGTCGTTTTTAGCTTTGACAGACTTGACATAATAATACTCCTCCAATACAAACATTTTCAGGTATTCAAGAGGCTTACGCCTCACAGCTACAGATGCTCGCTACGCTGCTTCTTTCTTGCACGGTAGACATTTACGAATATCGTCGCCGCTATGAGAAGAACGAGGAATATCGGTACAAGCCACGGGCTGGAGTTTCCAATCTTGAGCTGATTCCAGAGGCTTTGCATCTCGGCGTTTGCCTCATCGGAGAGATTTATAAAGGTCTCGGTGTTTGACTCAAGATACTCGGCTGACGGATATTGCAGCGGGTTTGTCCTTACCTCTTCGTCAAGAAGCTCAAAGGCGGCTCCGTTTGGTGTGGAATAGCCGGTGTATTCGCAGTTTGCAAGAGCAACCTCAGGCTCGCACAGAAAGTTTATATACATCTCGGCAAGCTCCTTGTTCTCTGCGGTGGTGGGGATGCATATAGCGTCGACAAAGAGGTTGGTGCCCTCCTCAGGGATGCAGTAGTAGAGGTCGGGATTGTCATCCATCATCGTAACGGCGTCTCCTGCGTAGTAGGGAGCGATAGCGGCGGAGCCGCCCTCCATCTTGTCAAAGATTTCGTCCATTACATAGCCCTGGACAATCTCCTTCTGGCTTTCTAGGAGCCTCATGCACTGTAAAAGCTCGTCGCTGTCCTCGGTGTTCTGCGAGAAGCCGAGATATTTCTGGGCTATTCCGAAGGCGTCCCTTGGGTTGTTGAACATGAGGATGTTGTTTGTGTATTTTTCGTCCCACAGCGACGCCCAGGAGGTTATCTCCTCGTCTACCATTGTCGTGTTGTAGATGATGACGACCATACCCCAAAGATAGGGAACGGAGTATTCGTTCTCGGGGTCATAGACAGGGTTTACATATTCCGGCTGGATATTCTTGAAGTTGGGTATATTATCAAAGTTGAGCTTTTGGAGCATACCCTCGCTAATCATCTTGGATATCATGTAATCGCTCGGGATGATGATGTCATATGCGGCACCGCCGGACTTCAGCTTTGAGTAAAGAGCCTCGTTTGTGGCGACAGTGTTGTAGTTCACGGTTATCCCCGTGAGCCGCTCGAAGGCTTCGTTTACATCAAGCATCTCAGGCTCGTTTAGGGACATATACTCGCCCCAGTTGGCGACATTTAAAACAAGGTCCTGACCCTTATACCTTGTGTAATCATAGTCGGAAAGAAGCTCCGGGTCAAGGTTTGAGTAGGAGCCTATAACGCTGTTCACGCCGTCATCCTCGCTTTTGCATGAGGATATTAAGGACATGGCTATAACGGCGGACAGGACAAGTGCCAAAAGCTTTTTAATCCTCATCATCCCGACGCCTCCTTGCTCATTGCAAGCCTGACAAGATTTCTCTCATGCCTTAGCCTTCTGTTTTCGATTATGTTCTTTGTGATAAGAATTGCCGATATGACTACGAAGATAATCGCAGAGAGAGCGTTAATCTCCGGGGAGATTTTAAGCCTTGTCATAGACTCGATGGTAATTGAAAGCGTCTGAACTCCTACGCCGGAGGTGAAGTAGCTGACTACGAAATCGTCCACGGAATAGGTGAGCGCCATCAGAAAGCCGGAGAAGATTCCCGGCATTATTTCAGGGATTACCACCTTAAAAAATGCCATTCTCTGGTTGCAGCCAAGGTCGCAGGCGGCTTCAACTAGATTTGGATTCATCGTTCTCAGCTTGGGAAGGACATTGTAGATTACATAGGGGACATCGAAGGAGATATGTGCGAGTATCAGCGAGACGAATCCGAACTTAAAGCCGAAATAATCAACAAAGAATTTAAATAAAAGCATAAGCGAGATACCCATTATAATCTCCGGGTTTATGACCGGGATGTAGGTTGCGCCCATTATAAGGCTCCTGGGAGTCTTTTTCATGCTGTGGATTCCGAGCGCCGCAACAGTCCCCAAAACCGTCGCCAGAACAGACGCAGCGACAGCTATTATCACGGTGTTTACAAGCGAGCGCAGGATGTCCTCGTTGTTAAAAAGCCTGATATACCAGTCAAAGGTAAAGCCTGTCCAGTTAGCCCTCGACTTGGAGGCGTTAAAGGAGAACACGATAAGAACAAGTATCGGAAGATATAGGAAAATGTACAGAAGGTACATATAGAGCTTTGCGTATACGCTTTTCATATCATCGTTCCCTCCTCCTCGCTGCCGAACTGGTTAAACAGACTCATCATAAACAAAACAACCACCATGAGCACTAAAGCCATGGCAGAGCCTAGATGGGGATTGTATGACGCACCTAAAAACTGCGACTCTATGAGGTCGCCGATAAGGTCGTTTGTTCCTCCGCCCAACATTCTTGAAATGACGAAGGTGGAGACGCTTGGGATAAATACGGCTATTATCCCTGTGTTGATTCCCGGCATCGACAGGGGGAGTATAACCCTTCTCACAAGGCTGAGCCTGCTCGAGCCGAGGTCCTGAGCCGCCTCGATGACGCTCTGGTCAATTTTGACCATGACGGAATAAAGCGGCAGTATCATAAAGGGAAGATAGTTATAAACCATTCCAAGGATAACGGCGCCGGCGTTGTTTATAAGATTTAGGGGACCTATCCCAAAAAGACCTAGGAACCTGTTAATCAGTCCGTTCGGCTCCAGAAGGGTCATCCAGGCGTAGGTGCGGAGAATAAAGCTTATCCACATCGGGACCATGATAAAAACTATAAGCGTAGACTGGTTGAAGGACCTTGCCCTTGAGATAAAATACGCCGCAGGGAAGGCAAGCACGAGGCAGATAACCGTCGCTATCATGGCAAATATTATCGAGCGGAAAAGCACCGCCATATATGAGGACATATCAAACAGATTCTGGAGGGTAAAGCCTCCGTCGCTGTCTGTCAGGGCGAACACAACCACCAGTCCTAGAGGTATGACGGTAAAGATTAGTATCCATACTATGTATGGGATAGCCAAAGCCTTAGAAGTTTTCACCTTACCTCTCCTCCGTCTTGTGCATGATGTGAATGTCCATCGGGGTGACATTCATGCCGATAATAGCTCCTATCTCCTCGCTCTGGGTGGAATGGATTATCCACTTGTAGCCAAGAGAATCGACGCTTATCTCGTAGTGGACTCCCTTGAAGATGCAGTTTTCAACCACTCCGACTATAGCTCCCTGGTACTGCGGGACGACCTTTATATCCTCGGGACGGATAACGACATCGACAAGCTCGTCCTTTTCAAAGTCCTTGTCGACGCAGGCAAACTCCTTGCCGGCAAACTCGACTAAAAAGTCCCTTCTCATGATGCCGTCAATGATGTTGGACTCGCCGATAAAGTCTGCGACAAAGGCGTTTACAGGCTCGTTGTATATATCCTGGGGAGTTCCTATCTGCTGGATGCAGCCGTCCTTCATGACGACGACGGTATCCGACATCGTAAGAGCCTCCTCCTGGTCGTGTGTTACATAGATAAAGGTTATTTCAAGCTCCTGCTGCATCCTTTTAAGCTCAATCTGCATTTCCTTTCTGAGCTTTAGGTCAAGTGCTCCCAGAGGCTCATCCAGCAAAAGGACCTTAGGACGGTTTACAAGCGCCCTGGCAATTGCAATTCTTTGCTGCTGACCGCCGGAAAGTGAGTTAATGGAGCGCTTCTCGAAGCCCTGCATATTTACCAGCCTCAGCATTTCGCCGACTCTTGACGCAATTTCCTTCTCGGGGAGCTTTTTGATTCTCAGCCCGAAGGCAATATTGTCGTAGATATTCAGATGGGGAAACAGCGCATACTTTTGAAAAACTGTGTTGACCTCACGCTTGTGGGGCGGAAGACTGTTGATTTTTGTTCCATTAAAAAATAGTTCACCGCTTGCCATGTCGGCAAAGCCTCCGATGATTCGCAGGGTAGTGGTCTTTCCACAGCCCGACGGTCCAAGAAGGGTTACGAACTGCTTGTCCAAAATATCCAGGCTTACATTTTTTAGAACCTGGACGCCGTCATACTCGACGACAGCATTCCGTAAACTGATGATAGTATTTTTCAATTCCTTTCTTTGTCCCCTTATTTTAAACAATTTTTGGCAGTATAATAGCGCATAATGCCATTTAAATTATATAATATTCTTTAGCTAAATACAATACAAAATCAAATTTTTCTAAATCCCACAAAAAACCGACCCGCAAACTTTCCTATTTTTTTAATATCAACGAATTTGCCATTGAATTTCTCGGGATAATGATGTATAATAGACTGGAAAGCTATAATAAACAAATAATGAAAGGTCTGGCTATATGAATAAAACACAGCGTTTTTTTGACACGCTAAAGGCCTCCAGAGTCGCATTAATCGGCACAGGAGTCAGTCATACCGAGCTTATCGAGCTGTTTTTGAGAAAGGGCATAGATGTCACCGTGCTCGACAGGAAAACTAAGGACCAGCTCGACCCTGAGCTTTACTCAAGGCTACATAGCCTTGGAGCGAGGTTTATCCTAGGCGAGGGATATCTTGACAGACTTAGCGACTTTGATGTCGTCTACAGGACTCCCGGAATGTATTATAACAATCCCAAGCTGTCAAAGGCAAGGGAGGACGGTGTGATTATAACAAGCGAGATGGAGTCGTTTTTCCAGCTCTGCCCATGCAAGATATATGCTGTCACCGGGTCTGACGGCAAGACTACCACTACCACCATAATCTCTGAGTTTCTAAAGGCTGAGGGCTATAAGGTCTGGCTGGGAGGAAATATCGGCAAGGCGCTTCTTCCTAGAATAGAGAGCATTTCGGAGACCGATGTCGCCGTAGTGGAGCTGTCAAGCTTCCAGCTTATTTCTATGAGGCAGTCTCCTGATGTCGCCGTGATAACAAACATAGCTCCCAATCACTTAGATGTTCACTCTGGCATGGAGGAGTATATTCAGGCAAAGTGCAATATCCTTGACCACCAGACTGCTTTTTCAAGGGCAGTATTAAACTCCGACAACGAGGAAACCATCGGGCTTTTGGGTCATGTCAGGGGGAGAGTCTCCACCTTTTCAAGGCTTCATCCAGTAACTCTAGGAGCATATCTTGACGGCGACAGGGTGCTTTGCTACAGCGACGGCAGACGGTCGGTGAAGATAATTCCTGCCTCCAGGATTAAAATTCCCGGAGAGCACAATATTGAGAACTATCTTGCCGCCATTTCCGCAGTATGGGGAGATGTCTCGGTTGACTCTATATGCAGGGTCGCAAGACATTTCGGAGGCGTTGAGCATAGGATAGAATTTGTCAGGGAGCTTGACGGCGTCAGGTATTACAACGACTCCATAGCCTCTAATCCGACAAGGGTTATAGCAGGGCTTCGCTCCTTCAACAAAAGGATTATTATAATCGCCGGAGGATATGACAAGAAAATACCCTTTGAGCCTCTGGCGGGACCTGTTAACGAGTTTGTAAAGGTCTTAATTCTTATGGGGGACACTGCGTCAAAGATTGAAAAGGCGGTTACAGACACTCCTCTTTACGATAGCAGTAAGCTTAAAATCCTACATGCCGGCTCGATGTCTGAGGCGGTGGCTCTTGCTAGAGAGAATGCCGAGCCTGGGGATATAGTATCCCTGTCGCCGGCGTGTGCGTCCTTTGATATGTACCCGAACTTTGAGGCGAGGGGAAGAGATTACAAGAGCATCGTGAGCGCTCTGTAAGCCTATGATACGCCTTATTGACGATATTAACGCAACTAGGATTTCTCTAAGGGACTCTCACTATTCTCAGGTGATACTCTCGCATATCAAGACCTACGGCAGCAGCTACAGCTTCTGCGAGTTTTATGAGCTTGTCCGGGGAGGAAAGAGAATAGGACTGTTTTCCTCCTTCAACGGCTCTGTTGCGGGAGACACGCTCGAGGGTGCCACGCCTGACCGCTCCTGCATAAGGGAGACAGCCGAGTTTATTAGCTTTAAAAATCCCTACAGCGCAGAGCTTGCGCCCCTTCTTTCCGGCAGGGCGGGGATAAACGGCTACATAAGGGTCAAAAGGAGCTTTTATGAAATCCCGGCAGGTAAAATCCCTCCCGGACTTAACAGCTCGCCGAACCTAGAGGCTGTGTATAAAACCGCCTTTGGCGACAGCGGTGAGGAGTACGGCATATGGCTTACTGACACCGTGAGGCGAAGGAATATGGGACTTCTTAGAGTTTTCAGCCTCGGCGGCTCTTGTCTTACGGTGAGGTTCTGCGGCTGCGGCAGGGCGTATATCTGCGATGTGGCAACACCTGTCGAGGAGCGTGGTCACGGTCAGGCAAGAGCCTTGATGATGGGAGTTTCCTCGATTTACTCCGAGATGGGCTATTCCTGCTATCTTGCAGCAGACGAGTCTACAAAAGACTATTACGACCATATTGGATTTAAGACCCTCGGCGGGGACTATGTTTATAAATTCAGGAGCGGATTTGATATATGACGGAGAATAATATTGACGGAATAACAGGCTTTTTCGATATAGACCCCCGGCTGGTCGAGCTGGCAGAATCAGCCCAGGAGGAGCTTACGGAGTCCTTTAAAAGAATCGACAGGATAGCTGAATACAACACCTTCAAGGTTTTAAAGGCGTTTACTAAGAACAAGGTCGGTGAGAACGCCCTGCACGGCACCACCGGCTACGGCTATAACGACCTCGGCAGGGAGCTTTTGGACAGGGTATACGCAGACTCCCTTGGAGCCAAGGACGCTTTGGTGAGACACAGCTTTGTAAACGGCACTCATGCCTTGTCTACTGCGCTTTTCGGCGTCCTGCGCCCGGGAGACAGGCTGGTTATGTGTACAGGCTCTCCGTACGACACTCTAGAGGGCGTGATAGGTCTTAGGAAGCAGGGAGGCATACGGAGCGGCTCGCTTATCGACTTTGGCGTAGAATACGGCTGTGTAGGTCTTAAAAGCGACGGTATGCCCGATCATGAGAGGATATTTGAAAGCGTAAAGGGAGCTAAGGTCGCCTATATCCAGCGCTCAAGGGGATATTCGACAAGACCCTCGTATACGATTGACGATATAAAAAGGCTTGTTTCGGTCATCAGGGAGGCTAATCCTTCGGCTGTGATAATGGTGGATAACTGCTACGGCGAGTTTGTCGACAGGCTTGAGCCGTGCGATGTCGGAGCCGACCTTGAAATAGGCTCGCTGATTAAGAATCCCGGCGGAGGAATCGCCTCTACGGGAGGATATATAGCCGGGAGGGAGGAGCTTGTATCCCTCTGTGCGGACAGACTCACATGTGTCGGAATGGGCAAGGAGGTCGGAGCAAGCCTTAATCAGAACCGTGAGATGTTCTTAGGCTTCTTTATCGCTCCGCAGACGGTTGCAAGTGCGCTTAAAACCTCAGAGCTTGCCTGCATGATGCTGAATAAGCTGGGCTTTAGGTCGCTTCCGATGGCAGGGCTTCCAAGAGCGGATATTATCTCCTCGATAGAGTTTGGCAGCGTCGGACCGCTCACCTCCTTTATAAGAGGAGTACAGAAGGGGGCTCCGATAGACAGCTATGTCACCCCGGAGGCATGGGACATGCCTGGCTATGAATCCAAGGTCATAATGGCGGCGGGAGCCTTTACCTCGGGAGCCTCGATAGAGTTTTCTGCCGACGCTCCCATCAGAGAGCCGTACGCCGCATGGCTTCAGGGAGGGATTACCTATCCCTCAGGCAAGGCGGGAGTCCTGATTGCAATTCAAAATATGCTTGACGAGGGGACGCTTACCCTCTGAACTCATTAAAAGGATATATAAGAAAGGATGATGAATATGCCGGAAAAATACTCGGTCACGATGGACAAGTTTGTCGAGAGCCTAAAGCTGAGCGTGGTTTATGCTCCCAAGGACATCAAGGAGCTTGTAATCGTAAACAACGACATCAACCGTCCCGGACTTCAGCTGACCGGGTTTTACACCTACTTCAATGTCGAGAAGGTCCAGATATGCGGGAATACCGAGTTTGCCTATCTTGACGATCTCGAGCCTGAGGATAGGAAATCGGCTATATTCAAGCTGTTTTCCTATAAATTCCCTGCAATGGTCCTTACGACGGGTCATCAGGCGTTCCCTGAAATGCTTGACGCAGCAAGGGTCTACGAGATACCGATATTTGCAACAAATCTTGACACCTCCGAGTTTATGGCTCAGTCGATAGCCTTTTTGAACCTGAATCTTGCACAGAGGATTACAAGGCACGGAGTCCTTATCGAAATATACGGCGAGGGAGTCCTCATCGTAGGCGAGAGCGGCGTCGGAAAATCCGAGACCGCAATCGAGCTTGTCAAGAGGGGACACAGGCTTGTTGCCGACGACGCCGTCGAGATTAAAAGAGTTTCGGCAATATCCCTTGTCGGCTCCTCGCCGGACAATATAAGGCACTTTATCGAGCTTAGAGGCATAGGAATAGTCAATGCAAGAAGGCTTTTTGGAATGGGCGCCGTTAAGCTGACGGAGCATATCGACCTTGTTGTAAAATTAGAGCCGTGGGACCCCGAGAGGGTGTATGACCGTATGGGCGTCGACTCCGAGTATACAACGATTCTTGGGGTAAATGTTCCCAGCATGACTATACCTGTCAAGCCGGGAAGAAACCTCGCCGTAATACTCGAGGTCGCCGCAATGAACAACCGTCAGAAGAAGATGGGCTACAACGCCGCTCAGGAGCTTTTGTCAAAGCTGGGGCTTGAGATGGAGGGCAACGAGACCTATCAGAACTGGACAGATTTTTAAGCTAAACCTTAAGGGACAAGTAAGGAGACGGTAATATGAAGCTTGCAGCCGATATGCATACGCATACAGTGGCTTCCACCCATGCATACTCCACCATAACAGAGAACTGCCGTGCCGCAGCCGAGCTTGGGCTAAGAGCGCTTGCTATTACAGACCACTATCTTGCCATGCCGGACTCTCCCCACGAGTGGCATTTTAAAAATCTCCGTGCTCTCCCAAGGAGTATTATGGGGGTCGATGTTATCAGGGGCGCAGAGGTGAATATAATTGATTATGAGGGCAGGATTGATGCGCCGGAGAGTATACTTCGTGAGCTTGAATGGGTGGTTGCCTCTTATCATAGGTATATGTTCCCCGATTTTAAGCCGGCAGACCCTGAAACGGTCACAAAAGGATATATAAAGCTCTGCCGAAATCCGTATGTGGATGTAATCGGGCATCCGACCACCGACCTTTTCCCTATAGACTACGAGGAAGCCGTCAAGGCGTTTAAGGAGTACGACAAGCTTGTCGAGGTCAACGAAAGCTCTATTTTAAACAAAAAAGGCTCCTCGAAAAATATCGTGCCGCTTCTTTTAGCGTGCAAGAAATACGGAGTCAGGGTGGTTGTCGACAGTGACGCTCACTTTTGGAGCGCAGTCGGCAATGCTCCTACAAGCCTAAGGATTCTATCCGAGCTGGACTTCCCCGAGGAGCTGGTTGTAAACGCCTGCTGGGAATCGTTGAGGGAGCGGATTTTGGCTAAGCACCCGAATATCAGCCTTTGAAAGGATTAAGCCATGCCATTAAACCCAAATTCAGACGGTATAAAAGAGCTTTTAGACTATGCGGCATCAAACGGGATAAAATGCCTTACCATGGAGCCGCTTTCAAGGCATACGACCTTTAAGGTCGGGGGACCGTGCTCTCTTATGCTCTTTCCCGACACGATAGCAAAGCTTAGAAAAATACTTTCCTGGCAGGGGCTTGGCGAGATTAGGCATATGGTGCTTGGAAACGGCTCTAATGTCCTTTTTTCGGATCAGGGCTATAACGGAGCCATAATCTCTCTTGCAGGCTCCTTAAACAGCGTCAAGGAGTCAGACGGCGTTATTAAAGCCGAGGCAGGTGCGCTTTTATCCAGGGTGGCAAGGCTTGCCCTTGAAAGGGGGCTTACAGGAATGGAGCCTCTTTCGGGTATCCCCGGCTCGATAGGCGGAGCCTGCTATATGAACGCAGGAGCCTACGGCGGCGAGATGAAGGATATCGTAACATCGGTGACTGTGCTTAATAGAAACGGCGAGCTTAAAGCTATACCGAGGGAGGAGCTTATGTTCGGTCACAGGACCAGCAGATTTATAGGCTCCGGGGATATAATTGCAGAGTGTACAATCAAGCTCTCAAAAGCTAAAAAAAGCGATATTCAGTCCGCCATGGAGGATTTTTCTAACCGCAGGAGGCTAAAGCAGCCGCTTGAATATCCCAGCGCAGGCTCTGTTTTTAAAAGGCCCAAGGACGATTTTGCCGGAAGGCTCATAGAGCAGTGCGGGCTTAAGGGAGTTAGCATAGGCGGAGCGATGGTATCTCAGAAGCACGCCGGCTTTATAATAAACAAATCCGGCGCAACCTCTCAGGATATTAAAGACTTGATTGATAAGATAAGGACCACGGTTTATAATGAAACCGGCGTCCTTTTGGAATGTGAGGTGCAGATAATTGACTGATGAGAATATGCTAAGAGACAGCCTAGCTCGAATGTCCGAACAAACGGATGAGGCTAAGCATGAGGCGGATGATATATCATCGGCGGATATATCAATTGTTATAATCACCGGGCTGTCCGGCGCAGGAAAGTCAAACGCCCTTGGCTTTTTTGAGGACGCAGGCTATTACTGCATTGATAATATGCCTCCCGAGCTTTTAAAAACCGTTGCAGGCTATTTAATAGACTCCGACAGGGCGGTAAGAAGGCTAGCAGTCGCCATAGACATAAGGTCCGGCGAGAATATTTCAAGCTATATTGCAAGAGCCAATCTTGTCAGCACTCATGGCATAAGCCTTAAAATCCTATTCCTTGACGCCGACGACGATACCCTTATCAGGCGGTACAAGGAGACAAGGCGGCGGCATCCTCTTTTTTCAGAGGCGGACGGAAGCCTATACAGGGCTATAGCTCTTGAGCGGCAGTACATGCAGTCCGTGATGTCAAAATCCGACTATTATATAGACACCTCCGAGCTTAGGCTTTCAGAGCTTAGGCAGAGAATCAGCTCAATCTTTTTCAGCGACGGTCAGGGGCTCAGCATAAGCGTACTGTCCTTTGGCTTTAAATACGGTCTGCCTAAGGATTCCGACCTTGTATTCGATGTCAGATGCCTGCCGAATCCCTTTTATGTAAGCGAGCTAAAGAGCCTCACCGGGCTTGACGAGCCGGTTTACGACTATGTAATGAAATCTAATGAGGCTGAAGGGCTGTTTGTGAAAATAAGCGAGCTTATAGATATGCTAATCCCACTATACATAAGGGAGGGAAAGAGCGCACTTGTAATAGCCTTTGGCTGTACAGGCGGAAAGCACCGCTCGGTAAGCTTTGCAAAAAGACTCAGCAAGCACCTTTGCGACAGGGGATACTCTGTCAACACAGAGCACAGGAACATTAAAACCAACCGGGCGTAAACCGCTCAGGAGTGATTTATATAAAACTATGAAGCTAAAAGCATATTCCGGCTACTCCTATAAGGTCAAGGAGGAGGTAGCTCTTAGCATAACGGGAAGGAAAAGGTCAGACGCCTGTCTTTTAGGACTTCTTTGCTCCTGCCAGAACAAGGAGCTTCTTCTTACGACCGACAATCCTGTTTTAAGAGAGCTTTTTATAAGGCTTTGCAGCTATGCCAGCGGTGATAAGGACTGCATAACAGAGCGAATCGAGAGGTCCCGTGGCAGACCGGCAAGATTTATACTCGAGGTCCCATCTAGTATAAACCGTGAAACAATCCTAAAAAGGCTTGGGATAACCGGCGTTTCAAAACAAGACATTATAGAAAAAGCTAACAGGCTCTCTGATAATATCTTCGGCTCGTTTGTGTCGGGGCTGTTTTTGTCCTGCGGGACGATGTCCTCCCCCGAAAAGGAATACCATCTTGAGCTTAGCTTTGGCTCGGAGCAGCTAAGGGACTGGCTTATACCTGCTCTTAAAAACAGATTCGGGATTATATCAAAGCCCTCGGAGAGGAAAAAAAGCTCCTCTTATATCCTATACCTCAAGGGCAGTGAGGGGATAGAGGACTTTCTTACGCTTGTGGGAGCGCCGATGTCCAGCCTAGAGATTATGAATGTCAAGGTCTATAAGGACATAAGAAACAGGGTGAACAGGGCGACAAACTGCGACACCGCAAACTGTGACCGTCAGGACCGCTCCTGTGCCAGACAAATTGAGGCTATACGGCTGATTCAGTCATCAAGGGGAGGGCTTGGCTCGCTTCCCGAGGAGCTTCGTGAGGCTGCAAGGCTTCGGCTCAGCCACCCGGAGCTGTCGCTCTCCGAGCTGTGCCGGGAGCTTGACCCTCCGATTTCAAAATCTGGACTCAATCACCGTCTTAAAAGAATAGAGGAATACGCCGGGACGCTGGAAAGCGTATCCCAGCCATCTGAAAAAGAGGAATAGAGGAATGCCGGACTTTGTACATCTACATCTTCACACCGAGTTTTCCCTTCTTGACGGCGCCTGCCGTTTAAAAAAGCTTATTGCAAGGGTAAAGGAGCTTTCCATGTCCGCCGTTGCGATAACCGACCACGGCAATCTTTTCGGAGCTATTGAGTTTTACAACCAGTGCATTAAAAACTCCATAAAGCCGATAATAGGCTGTGAGGTCTATGTCGCTCCCAGGACAAGGTTTGATAAGCAGGGAAAGCAGGACCATCCCTATCATCTTATACTTTTGTGCAAGAATCAGCTTGGATATAAAAATCTTTGCAAGCTGGTTTCTTTGGCATACACCGAGGGCTTTTACAACCGTCCAAGAGTGGATTTCGAGCTTTTAACGCTTTATCACGAGGGTCTTGTCTGTCTATCTGGCTGCCTTGCCGGAGAGGTCTCAAGGCTTCTGTCTGACAACAGCTATGAGGAGGCTAAAAAAACCGTTTTAAGATATAAGGAGCTATTCGGCGAGGATTACTATATCGAGGTCCAAAATCATCTTTTTAAGGATGAAACAGATATTCTCCCATACCAGTACAGGCTTTCTGATGAGACCGGGGTCAAGCTCTGCGCCACAAACGACGCTCACTATATTGAAAAATCTGGAGCCTACGCCCAGAAGCTTTTGATGTGCATAGCGACGAACACAACCGTCGACGACCCGGACGGAATGAGCTTTCCAACCTCCGAGTTCTACATCAAGTCCTACGACGAGATGGCAGCCTTGTTCCACGGCCACGAGGAGGCTCTTTCAAGCACCCTTGAGATAGCCTCAAAGTGCAATCTTGAATTTGAGTTCGGCGTCACGAAGCTCCCCGCATTTAGCATCGAGGGAGTCAAGGACAACGAGAGCTTTTTGCGTGACATGAGCTACTCGGGACTCAAAAAAAGGTACGGCGATAATCCCGACCCGTCAATATGCTCACGGCTTGAGTATGAGCTTGGGATAATCTCCGGGATGGGATATGTAAACTACTATCTTATCGTCTGGGACTTTGTAAATTACGCTAAGACAAACGGCATCCCGGTAGGACCCGGCAGAGGGTCGGGAGCGGGCAGTCTTGTTGCCTACTGCATTGGAATTACCGGAATCGACCCAATCAAGTATAATCTTCTCTTTGAAAGATTTTTAAACCCGGAGAGGGTCTCGATGCCTGATTTTGATATAGATTTTTGTATCGAGGGCAGGCAGAGGGTTATTGATTATGTCAAAAGCCGCTATGGCGAGGACCATGTCGCCCAGATAGTCACCTTCGGCACGATGGCGGCTAAAAATGCCGTCAGGGACTGTGCTAGAGCGATGGCTAAGCCCTATAAGCTTGCCGATACGATTGCAAAGGCTATTCCCTTCGGCTTTACGCTGGAGGAGGCTTTATCCGGCGACAAGGACTTTTCCGATATGTACAGGGGCAGTCAGGAGGTAAGGGAGATTGTAGATATGGCGGTCGAGGTCGAGGGTATGCCAAGGCACTCCTCAACACACGCTGCCGGAGTTGTAATAACCTCAGGACCTGTAAGCGACTATGTTCCGCTTATGACAAACGACGGTCAGCTTGTCACACAGTACACCATGACCGTGCTTGAAAGCCTGGGGCTACTAAAAATTGACTTTTTGGGACTTAGAAACCTCACAGTAATAAGGGACACTGTCACACAGATTCACAAAGCCGACCCCTCCTTTGCCATCGAGGATATACCTCTTGACGACGCTGAGGTATATAAAATGCTGGCGCAGGGGGATACCTTAGGAGTATTTCAGTTTGAATCTCCCGGGATGACCTCGACAATAGAGAGGCTCGTGCCGCATGATATCGAGGATTTGATTGCGATAATCTCACTTTACCGTCCCGGTCCGATGGATTCGATACCCACCTATATAAAAAACAGGCACAATCAGTCTCAGATTAAATACAAGACAGAGCTTTTAAGACCGATACTCGGAGTTACCTACGGCTGCATAGTCTATCAGGAGCAGGTAATGCAGATATTCAGAAGTCTTGCAGGGTATTCCTACGGCAAGGCGGATATCGTCAGGCGAGCCATGGCAAAAAAGAAGCACGATGTCCTTGAAAACGAGCGAAAGGCGTTTATCTATGGCGAAACCGACGAAAGAGGAAACGAGGTCTGCTGCGGATGTCTTAAAAACGGAATACCCTATGAGGTCGCAAACAGCATCTTCGACGAGATGACAAGCTTCGCCTCCTACGCCTTCAACAAATCCCATGCGGCGGCATATGCAACGGTAGCCTATCAGACTGCATACCTAAAATGTCACTACTTTAAGGAGTATATGTCCGCTCTTCTTACCAGCGTCCTTGACAGCATCGGGAAGATAAATGAGTATACCGCACTTTGCGAGGAACACGGACTAAAGGTCTTAGGTCCCGATATAAACAGGAGCGAGGAGTATTTTACAACAGACGGAAACAGCCTTAGATTCGGGCTTCTTGCCGTCAAGAGCCTTGGCAGGGGAGCGATTGCACAAATACTTGAAAAAAGGCGTTCTGGCGGAAGCTTCAAGGGTCTTGCAGACTTCATAGAAAGGCTTTACGGCAGCGAGCTTACCTCCCGTGCCATAGAGAGCCTTATAATGGGCGGAGCCTTTGACTGCTTCCCAAACAACAGAAACGAGATGCTCTCAAGCCTTAATATGATACAGAGCGAGGTCGAGCAAAGAAACAGGTCCAGCATGGAGGGTCAGCTTGATTTGTTCGATATGGGTGATAACAGGCAGGAGGGTCAAAGGTGGGAGATACCAAAAAAGGAGGAGTACCCGATATCCCAGCTTCTCGAGATGGAAAAGGAAATTTTAGGAGTTTATATCTCCGGCCATCCGCTTTCTGAGTATCAGCCATGGATAAAAGCTCTCGGTCTTACCACCGTCAGGGATATAGCCGCCGTCATGGAGGACGGCGCTGCCGGAGGCTTTAAGGACGGCGATACGGTCGGGATAATCGCACTTTTTTCCTCCAAGAAAAACTTTACCACAAAAAACGGTCAGATGATGTGCTTTTGCACTCTTGAGGACATGACCGGCTCGATAGAGGCTGTAGTCTTTCCAAGAATATACGAGGATGTCAAGCAGCTTTTAGCCCCGGGAGGAATACTTGCTCTATTCGGCAAAATCTCTGTCAAGGAGGACGAGGAGCCTAAGCTGTTAGTTAACGAGGCGTACCCTGCCGAGGACTATATCAAAAGAGCAAGAGCGACTCCTATATATCTAAGGCTTTCCTCCTCCGACAGCGACAGGATAGAAAAAATCAGGCGCATATGCCGGGAGAATCCTGGAGATACAAGGATTTTAGCATATCTTACCGACCTGGGGAGGCTTACTGCCATCAGGGAGGCAAAATCGGTCAATGCCTCGGCTTCGATAATTACAGAGCTAACCGGGATTTTAGGCTCTGATAACATAAAATTCAAATATAAAAAGGGGATGTAGCAATGAAGCATAGTAAATTGCTGGCACTGGCTGTTTTACTGATGGTTTTGCTATCGTCATGCGGGAGTGCCGCAATGGAAAACGCTCAGTTCGGAGAGATTCGGACCGAGTTCAACGAATCCTTGGACATTAGCGAGCCGGAATATTTATCGCCAGACGGCAATTCATCCGAGCCGATTCTTTTAGAGCTTGAAAACGCCTCTCTTTCGGGGAGCGCAAGAGTTGTAGAGGATAATGAGCTGTCCGGCTCTGCGGGAATATTCGTAGGAGCCGATACCGACACCGCCGAGATATCCTTTTCCGCCGCTAGCTCCGGCTTTTATGACATCATGGTGACGATAAGGTCGGACGACGACGGAAGAACTAACGCCCTAGCGCTTGACGGCGAGAGGATAGGAAGCCTTGTAAGCTCGGGTGCGGGAAAGGAGGATATTCTCATATCCTCAATTTACATCGAAGAAGGGGAGCATACCCTTTCGATTGTTTCCGAGTGGGGATGGATGGAGTATGACTGCGTTATGATAATGCCTTCAACCGTTGATTTTTCCGACATATACAATGTAACCTGCGGACTTTCAAATGAAAATGCAGACGATAACACAAAAAGGCTTTATGCATTTTTGTGCGATATCTACGGTAAGTACACTCTTACCGGTCAGTTTGCCGACAAGGGCAGAGAGTCCTTTGAGTATCTGGCAATAAAGAAGGAGACCGGCAAGGAATTTTGTGTTCTGGGTCTTGATGTTATGAACTATTCAGGAACAGCTCTTGAATACGGCGATGGCGGTGGAAATTCTATCGAGGTTGCGTATGACTGGAGCGTCAACGCAGGAGGAATCGTTCAGTTCTGCTGGCACTGGCACTCTCCAAAGGGCTATATCCCGGAGGGAAAGAATTGGTACAGCTCGTTCTACACCGAAAGCTCCTCGGTTGATATCGACAGCGCTATGAACGGCGAGGACGAGGAGCTGTATAATCTTCTGCTTGAGGACATAGACAGAATCTCCGAGCAGCTAAAAAGGCTCCAGGAATACGGAGTTCCCGTGCTGTGGAGACCCCTCCACGAGGCGTCGGGAGGCTGGTTCTGGTGGGGAAGCGGCTCCAGCGAGAGCTATATAAAGCTGTACCGCCTGATGTACGACAGGATGACAAACTATCACGGCCTAAACAATCTCATCTGGGTTTGGAACGGTCAGAGCAAGGATTGGTATCCAGGAGACGATGTAGTTGATATAATCTCCACCGATATCTACGCAGGGGAGAGGGTATACTCCTCTCAGGTGTCGTCGTTTATCGAGTGTGCAGACTCTTCTGGGGAAAGAAAGCTTGTCGCCCTTTCGGAAAACGGCTGTATCCCTGACCCCGACCTTATGAAAAGGGATAACGCCGTCTGGCTTTACTTTGGAGTATGGTCAGGCTCCTACACCGTAATGTGGGACGATGCAGTTTATAACGAGCAGTACACCGACCTTGAAATGCTCAAAAAGGTCTATAACAGCGAGCATACATTGACGCTTGACGAGCTTCCAGACCTTAAAAATTATCCGTTTTAGTTAAAATTCCTGTTTTTAAGGTTGAATTATAGTATTTGTTGACAAATTATTTACAATAATAGGATAATTGATTGACATTCGGTAAATAATAAGCTATAATACTAAATATCATTAGGTATCAGCATTTTGCGCTGGATGATGTATTTAAAAAAGGAGTATGGGTTATGAAAAAGATAATCTGCAAAAAGGAATACGACACCGATAACGCTTCCTTGCTGAAAAAGGTTGCCTTCGGCGAGTTTGGAGACACCTCCGGCTATGAGGAGTCCCTTTACCAGATGGAGAGCGGAAGCTACTTCCTCTATGTCAACGGCGGAGTTAATTCCATATATCCTCGTGAGGATATAAAGAGAATGAGCGAGGCTAAGGCTAAGGAGTGGCTCAAGGCTCACGAGTAAGAAGCTTTTTGTGCGAAGTATTTTAAATACCGCTGACCCTTGGGCCGGCGGTATAATTTTAAAGGTCTGCCAGGGTGGGAAGCCTCTTGACAGACCTTATTATTTACTCTAGTTAAAACCGCCAAATACAGCGTCAAGCCATATTGACATATCACCCGGAAGCTAGATTCCGATAACGGAGTCTATGGGCATCGAGGTGACAAGACCCTTTGCCTCGCTGTGCATACCGCAGCTCTCGCTGATGCTCTGCATTATCGGGAGCTTATCAGCCGCCTCGGAGAGGATTAAAACAATCTCCTTTTCCTCCTGCTCGCTAAGACCCCAGAAGCCTGCAACCTCCTCGCTGCCTATCCTTCTGCTGAATATGACCGTACCGCCTCTTGCGCCTGCGCTCTTTGCGGCGGTCATGACATCTGCGCTGAAGCCTCTGTTGACTATTGCGGCTACAAGAACATGGTTTGAATCTGCCATACTAACATCATCCTTTCCTAGGTGTTCGCCGTGAAGCTGACCAAGCATACGAAGAATTAAATTATTGGCGCCGTTAATCGGTATGGTGAAGGCGATTCCGCTGTTTACCGTATCAAGCTTAAGCTCTGAGTGAAGCCTTTTTAGCATGACAGGGGAGAGCATCTTCGGCACGACGCTTATAAGCATACACTTTTCGATGCTGCCAAGACCCAGCATATCCATCATCTCGCTTGAGGCTGTACCCTCTGCGCTGAATCTGTACTGTAGCGGAAGCTCCGCCTTTTTAAACATTTCTGAGGTTTTCTCTGCGAGCTTTGGAGTTGTTATAACCGCAAGAAGCTGCAGAGCGAACTTTTTTGGATGGGCGTGATTGTGAATTTGGTGATTAATATGATTGTTCATTCGTCAATCCTCCTCTAGGTCGACAATGATATCACTGTCAATGGGAAGTATAACAGGCTCCTTAGCGGCCTTCTGGAGCTTAGAGGACTTGTAGTTGTACAAAATACCCATAAGCTGTATCGCAATCAACGGAGTAAGTGCAACCAGTGCGACGACTCCGAGGGCGTCAGTCATAAGATTTCCGCCTATTGCCTGACATACGCCGATGCTCAAAGGGAGCAGGAAGGTCGAGGTCATAGGACCGCTTGCGACTCCACCGGAGTCAAAGGCTATACCGACAAATATCTTTGGAACGAATCTTGAGAGCACCAGTGCAATCACATATCCCGGCAGGATTATCCACTGAATCGGAATCCCCACAAGCACCCTCAGCATAGCAAGCCCGACGCTGACCGCAACGCCTATAGACATACAGCGGTTCATCATCTTTACCGAGATTGCACCGTTTGTTACGCTGTTTACCTGCTGGTTTAAAACCTGAATCGCAGGCTCAGCCTTGACGATGTAATAGCCTATCAGCATTCCTATAGGGACAAGCACCCACTTGAAGGAGACGCTTGCAAGCTCACTGCCCAAAAATGCACCTATCGGAGCGAAGCCGACATTGACTCCGCACAAAAACAGTACTAGCCCGACATAGGTGTAAATCAAACCGATGGCAATACGCTTAATCTGCCTTTTCTGATAGCGGCGGGTTAGAAGCTGGAATATTACAAATACTGCTGCGATAGGCAAAAGAGCGATTAAAACCTCTTTTATGTATCCAGGAAGGTTTTCAACGAACATCCTGACGACATCCCTTGTGGTATCTGCTGAGGATGTCCCGCCGAGGGAGTAATCAACCTCCTCCGGCTTGAAGAAGCAGCCTAAAATCAAAACTGCAAGAATGGGTCCGACGCTTGAAATAGCAACAAGACCGAAGCTGTCGCTAGAGGCGTTCTTGTCTACCTTGGAGGAGGCAAGTCCTACGCCGAGAGCGATGATAAACGGAACTGTCATGGGGCCGGTCGTGACTCCGCCCGAGTCAAAGGCGATAGCCAAAAAGTCCTCCGGGACAAAGAATGAGGCTATAATAAGAATGGCATACAGGACTATAAGAAGCCCGGAGAGGCTTATTTTGTACCTAATTCTTATAATCGCCAGCGCTAGGAAGATTCCGACTCCAACAGCGACCGTAAGTATAAGCGTCATGTTTGGAATCGAGGGGACCTGCTCTGCAAGCACCTGCAAATCAGGCTCAGATACTGTTATTATCACGCCCATTAAGAAGCAGATAAACAGCACCATCCAGAGCTTTTTGGTCTTAAAAATCTGAACTCCGATGCCCTCTCCCAGAGGGGTCATGGCTATTTCCGCTCCGAGCTGAAAAAAGCCCATCCCGAAAATCAGCATTATCGCTCCAACAAGGAAGATGACAAAGCTGCCGAGGTCTAAAGGCACTAAAAAGATACTGATAAGCAAGACGATTCCGGTAATCGGAAGAACCGCAGACAGCGACTCCAGTGTTTTCTCTTTTAGCTTGGGATTCAAATTGCATCCTTCCTTTCCGGCAGGAGTTTAAGGGTTAATAAAACGGCTGTAGCGCTTTAAATCAAATAACAAGTTAATAATAGCATACTGCAGCAGTCAATGTCAATACAGATTAGAAAATATTTAAATATTTAATTAATTTAACGATCGGTCCTATCCTTCAACAACCATATCGCCGTCCTTAAGAGGTCTGCTTGAGGATATAACTGTAGGGGAGTTTGTGTAGCCCTCGGCCTCGACAATCATATAATCCTCGCCCAAATAGCCTGTATCATCCTCCATAGAGCTTAAAAGCCTTACTCTCGTGACGGTTAAAAGCTCAGCCGAAAAGCCCTGTCTTACCGTCACGGTATAGATGTACTCGCCGTCCTCCTCTTTAAATACGGCGGTTTTCGGTAGGAATACACGGTCTCCTATCATAATCGGACGGTCGATTTCCACAGAGGGCTTAGTCGAGTAAAACAGCCTCTCGCCCATCAGCGTGAAAAATACTATAGCCGCTAAAAACAGTATGCTTAATACGCTCACCAGCTTTTTCATAGCTTATACGCCTCCATGGACTGCTCAAGAGTCTCTCTGAACATGACAAAGAGCATTATTATCGGGAACATATACACTGTGCCTCCTGCGTATCTGACATTCTCGGGAATCTCGCCGAGTATTACCGAGAGCGGCAGGATGTCATTATTATCCATAGAGAAAATAAGCGCCTGGTCTACCATATTCCAGCTCTCGCAGAAGATTAAAATCGCCAGGGAGACTATCGCAGGCTTTATCTGCGGCAGAACCGCATACCTAAATGTTTTAAGCACCGAGGAGGTCTCAAGCAGGGCGTAGTCGATAAGCTCGTCGGGAATAGTTTTCATGAACTGCCTAAGAAGAAAGACGGCAAAGGGTGAGAACATCATGGGAAGCGTAAGGGCAAGAGGGGTGTTTAGCATCCCAAAATCACGAAGCTGGATGTAATTTGGAAGAAGCGTAGCCTGAAAGGGGAGCATATAAACGAGTATGAAGATAAAAAATATGCTGTCCCGTCCCTTAAAGCGAAGCTTTGCAAACAAAAATCCAAGCGGCAGCGAAATTAGTATGCTGACTGCTGTTATCACCGAGGCGTAGAAAACCGAGTTCCAAAAATATTTAAGATATGTAAAGTTGGTCACAAACAGCTCCCAGTATTGATAAAGACCAGGTTTCCCCTCAAAGGAAAAGGATTTTATCGCAGTCGTCAAAACGGGATAGATAAATAACAGCGCCAAAGCCAAAAGAATCGCAAGCCGCAGAGCATAGTAAAGGCGTTTTCTTTTCATCAGAAGGTCCCCTCCGAGAGCGTATTCTCCAGTCTGTACCAGATGAATATCAAAACAGCCATGCTCAGCGTGAATATTACCACGGCGGTCGAGAGATTCTGGTAGTTTAGCTTGTAGAAGTGATTATTCATGTAGTTTTGAATCATGTACGCAGCCTCGGGAGGATAGTTTGAGCTAAAGAAGAGATAGCTCTCCTTAAATATTTTTAGGGAGTTGACAAAGCTAAGCACTCCTACAAAAAACAGGCTTGAGGAAATAAGCGGCAGAGTAATTTTTGTGTGAAGCTTAAAGCCCCGTGCACCGTCAAGCGAGGCTGCCTCGTAGACCTCCGGGGTTATTTTTGTCAGTGCGGAGGTTATCAGGATGATGTTTATACCAATATTCTTCCAAAGGAAAATAATGTACAGGGGTAAAACATCAAACACACCGCCAAGACCGTTAATTTCAGTCAGAGCTGAATAGGACTCGGTGTCAAAAAATACCTGCCAGAAGAAGATGATGCTCGCAGAGGGCAGTACATACGGCATTACAAAGAAGCTTTTTATAAACGAAAACCTGCTTGAAAGCTTGACAAGTGAAACAGAGAGCAGAATCGATAGCAGCATTATAAGGCTCACGCCGACTAAAGAAAAAATCACCGTGTTGATAAGCGCAAGCCTGAAATACTGATTTCCAAGGACCTCCTTGTAGTTTTGTAAAAATACAAACTCCCGGCTGTTTGCGCTTTTTAGGAAGGAATAGCCTATGCTTCTGAAAAAGGGTATAATGTAAAAGATTAGAAAGCCTGCTGCGACCGGCAGGCTCAAAAATAAAATCTTCAGCTTAAACGCTTTGTGCATACAATCACCTCCGAGCGGTATTCTGAAAGTATAGGACAGCGAAGAAATCAGCTACTCGCCAATCATCATTGCGACCTGAGCCGCAGTCTCCCTTGCAAGCTTTTTGATATCGCCGCTGCTAAGAGAATCTCCCTGAGCTATAATTTGATTTCTTGCGTTTAATACCGGCCCGATTAATTCAAGAGGTCTGCATTTCCACTGGACATAGCAGTTTTCAAGGGACTCTAGCTCCGGGTAGTATAGCTCCTCGCTGATAACTCCGGGGATTTTGCCGCTGAATACATCCAAGACATACTCTAGAAATCTTACTGCATTTTCCCTATTCTCAGACTTTGGATTCAAAAGATATACCGCACCGTCCAGGATGGTGATATCATCCCCAAACGGCATTTTGCCCTTATTTCCTCCTGGATTGTCGTGGATGAACCTTAATAGCTTGTAGAGCTCGTCGCCGTCGGGGTCGGAGTATCTTTTATCAGATATATCAATATTATAAGCGTAATATATCTGCTCCGACCTAAGTAAGGAATAGCTGGCAGGACTTCCGTCCTCTGGAATCATTTCCTCAGACCAGGGGTCGCCTATCATCGTCGGGACGCCAAAGTATTTTTCGTCATAGCTCACGACAAACCGAGCGGCGGCGTTTTCCTCAATTCTTTTCCTAAGCGAGTCTATCTCGGTGAGGTCTACATAGGAGTCGGAATTTACAAAGTTATGGAAGCCTGAGCTTGCCTGGAAGATATCAAAATCGCTGTCGCCGGCTAAAAGCTTGAGGGTCAGCTTCTGTGAATCCATATTTCCCTGGCGGACAAGGATGCCGGTGGTCTTTTCAAAGGAGTAGATTACCTCGGAATTTATCATGTTGCCGCATATCGTGATACTATCGGGAGGATTCAGAAAATCAAAGGTAATAATACTGTCGCCAGAGCCTAAAAGCGCCGTGACGATGTTTTCATGCACCCCGAGGAAAAAGTCTGTATCATCGGATACATCAAGGTAGTGGCGGGAGTGTATCATCATGTCGTCGTCCCCTAGGGAGTATTCGGTTATGCAGCAGGGGGATTCGTCTCCCATATTACCGCAAAAGCTTAAAACAGTGTCAGTCTGGGGACGGTAGGCGACTGCAGGCACTAACAGGGAGTCAAGCCTGCGTATCCTCTTGATTTTACAGCTTTCGGCGTCAAGAGAGCCTAGGTTAAATCCGCTCAATACGCCGTCAGGCGTCAGCGAGAGGAGCATATTTTCCTTGTACGGGAACAAAAATAGTCCGCTGGACATCTTTTCTGTCAAAAGCTGCTCGCCTGTCTCTCTGGAATATGTATATAAGTATGTATCAATGGTTTTTCCGTTGTTAATGAAAAGAATTATAAGATAGTAATCATCGGTCACATAGAGCTTTTTCTCTCTTATATCAATATCATCGATTCTTAACGCTCTTTCATCTCCCTTGGCTCCTAGGGCGTCATACTCTGAGACAATAAGCTCCTGCTCGTTGGACGAGATAAGATAGAGCTTTTTGCCGTGAGCGGTTAGGCTGGATGCGTCGGTGTCAAAAAGTCTTTTAGACTCGGCGGTGGCAATATCAAGGCTGAAAACCCCGCCGTCACCTAAGAAATAGAGCTTTTCATCAATCTGGACCATATCCAAAATATCCCCCGACGGCAACGGCAGACCGAGGTCGTCAGAGGGTGTTATAGCATTATAGCTAACATTTCTGCCGAATATTGTACTCGAAAAGACCTTGTTAGTATCATTGCCAGGCTTCTTGCCGACCGAGGGCGTACCGAGGCTGTCATTATTGCAGGCGGTTAAGAGCATAAGCATCGCAAAGACAGCGGCAAGGACTCTTTTCATTGTAGGCTCTCCTTTCATGTTAGAAGAAACGGAGTGTTTCTTTGCAAGTGATTTTTCTGTCGGGGGGGGTAAAACCTTCTTCATTTTGTCCTCCTTAGTTTTTATTTGGACGGAATTTAAAGATATACCGCCCATCTATATATATAATCCTCTTTAGCATGGTTTGGGGACAATTATTTTGAATAAAATCCAAAATTCTAACTTTCGTACAAAATTGTAAGGCTTAATTAGTGCATATTTACTAATAAAGAAGTCGCAAAATAGGGGATACACGCATTAGTCTATATTACTGTTCTCCATAAGCTCACGAAGGCGCTCTCTTGCTCTTTGAAGCCGCTTTTTCGCCGCCTCATAGGATATCCCGAGAATATTTGCAATATCTAAGATACTTTTCTCCTCATACGCAAAAAGATAAAGAAGCCTGTAATCCTCCTTAGAAAGAAGTCTAAGACAGCTTTTAAGCCTTTCATGCTCAAGCTTGTTTATAACCTCCTCCTCGAT
This sequence comes from Ruminococcus sp. UBA1409, assembly GCA_002305045.1. Classification (GTDB taxonomy): domain Bacteria; phylum Bacillota; class Clostridia; order Oscillospirales; family Ruminococcaceae; genus Faeciplasma; species Faeciplasma avium. The sequence goes on along the minus strand of DBPX01000016.1, from coordinate 117,178 downwards.
GTCAAGGGAGTCAGATATCTCCCAGTCTGAAAAATCGGTAGGGACAGCCCTTTGCCGCTTTTTGTATATTTTAAGCGAGGCTGTCTTTGCTATCTTGAACAAATACGACCTCGTTCCCGCTGAATATAGGGACGATACGCTTTCTATGCTTTTAGCAAGCAGAATAAACGCCTCATGCATGGCGTCCTCAGCGTCGTGCTCGTCTAAAAGTATGCTGTAGGCAAAAAAGAATATATCCTGCTTGTATGCGAAATAGAGCTTTGAAAACCTGATTTTCCCTTCGCTGTCATCAATCAGGCTAAGGTAGACGCTTTTCATAATATCTTTCCCCGAGATTTTATCAATATAGAATATTATATCAGATTAATATACAGATTTCAATAGTTTTTTAGGCTTTTTGACATCAATATTTCAAATTATCTTTTCTTGATTCAAAAAGCATAAGAATCAAAGCATAGCTATTACTGGACATATTAATTCTTTGCTGTAACTATATAACATCGATTTTCAGGATATCTTTTTGTTGAAATTCGCCTTGGATTGCGTTATAATGCTTACATAAGTTTAGAAATAGGCGGTGATACCGTGAGCTTCAGGATAGCCGTATGTGATGACAGCGAGGCAGACAGAGCATATATCAGCAGCCTTGTAAAAAAATGGTCGGACAGATCTGGACACCCCGTGAGCATTAAAAGCTTTTGCTCCGGCGAGGAGTTTTTGTTTATGTACGCCGAGGAGTCCGACTATGACATACTTCTTTTGGACATCGAAATGGGCGGCATGGACGGCGTGAGCATGGCAAGAAGGCTGAGAAAGGAAAACGATACGGTCCAGATAATCTTTATAACCGGTTATATGGACTATATCTCTGAGGGCTACGATGTCTCAGCGCTCCATTATCTAATGAAGCCTGTCGACGAGAAAAAGCTTTTTTCTGTGCTGGACCGTGCAAAGGAGAAGCTGATAAAAAACGAAAAGGTTTTAAGCCTTTGCTCCTCCGGGGAGATGACAAGGCTCCCGGTTTATCAGATTAGGTACGCCGATGTCCTTGGAAACTATGTCACCATCCACGCAGGCTATGATGTCACCGTCAGGATGACGCTTGGCGAGCTTGAAAAGCAGCTAGACGAGAGGTTTTACCGTGTCGGCCGCTCGGCAATAATAAATCTTAGCTATATAAGCCGGGTTACCAGGACTGAAATTATCCTAAGCGACGGAACAAAAATCCCGCTTCCTAGAGGGGCGTATGACGGCGTAAACCGTGCCATTATCAATCTGAGGTGATAGTATGGGACTTTTATCGAGAAAGATAGAAAAGAGGATAGACCTTTATCAGAAGGAGCTGATAGAGACTCACTACCGGGAGGTCAACAATATGTACCGTCAGATTCGTGGCTGGCGGCATGACTATCGCAATCACATCCAGACCATGAAGGCATATGCGGCTTCCGGGGACCTGGAGTCTATAAAAAGGTATCTTGACCTGCTTGACGAGGATCTCACCACGGTTGACACCGTATTAAAGACCGGAAATCAAATGACCGACGCCATACTTAACTCAAAGATATCCCTTGCAAGGTCAAAGGGCATTGAGGTGGTAGCCGACGCTCACATCCCAGTAAAGCTCAAGTCCTCGGAGATAGACCTATGCTGTATTATAGGAAATCTCTTTGACAACGCAATAGACGCCAGCCTCGCCCTTGAGGAGGGTAAGAGGGTGATAAGAGTATACATGGACATGAAGGGGACTCAGCTTTATATTTCATTTATGAATCTGACCGCCGAAAAGAAGCTTAAAAAGGAGGGGAAAATATATAAATCCACAAAGGGAGAGGGTCACGGCTTTGGTCTTATAAGAATAGACGCCATCGTAGAACGGCTTGACGGCTATATCAGCCGAAACAGCGAGGACGGCGCCTTTACAACGGAAATTCTCCTCCCGCAGGTCTAACGGTCTGCAATTCATCACTCAAAAACGACAATTCGTCCCCAAAGCAGCAAGGGGACGATTTTATGTGCTATAATCAGAATCGAAAGGACGGCGGTTATTATGGTCAAGGAAAAATCTCATGACATTAAATCAGCTAAGTCAAAGTACGGCATGGCAAATAATACATGGTTTATGCTAAGGCTCGCATACATCTCAAAGGAGAAAAAGGTAATAGTTTTGAGCCTTCTTTCTGCGATATTCGCAGTTTCACTGAATCTTATAAACCTGTATGTTTCGCCTGTCATACTCTCAGCGGTGGAAAGAAAGGCACCCATATCAGAGCTTGTTCTCACGATTTTGCTGTTCGTGGCGGCAATTATGCTTGTATCTGCGGCGTCGGAATATGTAAACACGAACACCCTCTACGGCAGGATATCAGTTCGCACCGAGATAATAAATCTTCTCAACAGGAAAGCCATGCAGACCTCATATCCCAATGTCATAGACGAGAAATTCACCACTCTGCTGGCAAAATCCCAAGAGATAGTAGGATCCAATAGAGCGGCAAGCGAGGCTATATGGACTACGCTTACATATCTAACTACAAATATCCTGGGATTTATTTTCTATACGGTTCTGATGTCCGGGATACAGCCTGTTCTGCTCATTATAATCCTTGTGACAACTGTTGTGTCGTACCTTGTTACAAACCGTCTCAATGAGTGGGGATACCGTCACCGTGACGAGGAGTCACAGCTTATGAAGGAGATTATAAACTTAGACAGAAGCTCCAGCGAGCTGACAGTGTCAAAGGACATAAGGATTTTCGGTCTAAGACCGTGGCTTGACGAGCTATACAAAAAGAGCATGAAGGCCTATATGGCATTTCAGGGCAGGGCACAGGGCGTATACATCTGGGGAGGGATATTAGACACGGCTCTGACCTTTTTAAGAAACGGAGCCGCCTATGCTTATTTAATCTCCCTTGTTGTCAATGACGGGCTGAGCGTATCCGAATTTTTACTCTACTTCAGCGCAGTTGGAGGCTTCAGCGGCTGGGTATCTGGAATACTGGGAGGATTTAACATCCTTCACTCTCAGTCGCTTGACATTTCGACGGTCCGTGAGTGTATCGAGTACCCAGAGCCTTTTAAATTCGAGGATGGCGAGCATATTGACGCCGGCAAAGCCTGCTGCGCTGAAATAAGGCTGGAGGGCGTATCCTATCGCTACCCCGGAGCCAAAAAGGATACTCTGACTAACATTAACCTGACGCTTCATCCGGGTGAGAAGCTTGCCGTGGTAGGTCTCAACGGAGCGGGAAAAACCACTCTCATAAAGCTAATCTGCGGCTTTTTAGACCCTACTCAGGGCAGAGTCCTGTTTAACGGCAGGGATATAAGGGAGCTTAACAGAAGGGATTACTACAATCTTTTCTCTGCCGTGTTCCAGAAATACTCAGTGCTTGCCGAGACGATTGCCGCCAATGTCGCCCAGACTAATCAAAATATCGACATGGAAAGGGTCAAAAGCTGCATAGCTAAAGCTGGCTTAACAGCTAAAATTGAGTCGCTCCCGGACGGCTACAGCACCTATCTCAATCGTGAGGTATACGATAATGCAGTTATGCTCTCGGGTGGTCAGACACAGCGTCTTATGCTGGCAAGGGCTCTTTACAAGGACGCTCCGTTTATCGTCCTCGACGAGCCGACTGCCGCTCTTGACCCGATTGCGGAGTCTGAGCTGTATCAAAAATACAACGAAATGACTAAGGGCAAATCCTCAGTTTACATATCCCACCGTCTCGCAACGACACGCTTCTGCGACCGCATAATAATGATTAAGGACGCCTCGATAGCAGAGGAGGGGACTCACGAGGAGCTTTTAAAAGCCGGCAGGGAGTACGCAAGGCTCTATGAGGTCCAGAGTAAATACTATAGAGAGGAAGAGGCTGAAAATGAAGAATAAAAAGGATAAAATAACCTTTAAAAGAGCCTATGCGGCTAATATGAGGGCAATGAAGCTTATGTACAGTCTGTATCCGCAGATGGTTTCTTCATCTATTTCACTGGCTGTATGGAACTCGCTGACTCCCTACATAGGGATATACCTTTCCGCCTTGATTGTAGAAGAGCTTTCGGGCGGCAGGGATACCGACAGGCTGATAAAACTTGTTTTGGTGACCTTAGCAGTCTCTGTGGCTATTTCCCTTGTCACAGTATTCTTAAATAGGTGGAAGAACACTCAGCACTCGGGAGATAGGTGGATAAAATTCGAGCATATAATCTCGCAGAAGATGCTCAACACCGATTATGCAAATCTTGCTGACACAAAAACCTCCGAGATGCTTTCTACCATACGACAGAATAATAACGGCGGAGGCTGGGGTCTTAATATGGTGCTTTATAACGCAGAGGCTATGCTGTCCTCGCTGTTTACGATAGCAGGAGGTCTTTCGCTCACCGTTTCGCTCTTTCTGACAAGAGTTCCTGACGGCGCAGGCTCTTTAAGTCTTTTGGATAATCCCTTTGTTGTCATAGGAGTCATAGCGTTAATGCTCGCAATAACCCTTGTCGCACCTATGATAACCAACAAGGCGGAGGGCTACCTTGCCAGGCACTCAGGTGACCATAACCTTGGCAACAGGCTTTTTGGCCATTTTGGCTTTCTGGGGTATAACACTGATATTTCGGAGGATGTAAGAATCTACAGGCAGGATATAATATCCGAGGGATATAACAGGGATAAAAAGTCCACCTTTTCATCTGACGGTGTATTTGCACACCTTGCAAGAGGTCCTATGGGTCTTTTGGCTGCGGCAGGAGCGGCCGTGTCGGTTATATTTACCGGGATAGTTTATATGTTTGTCTGCCTGAAGTCGATGGCAGGAGCCTTCGGACTTGGCTCTGTAACTCAGTATATTGCCTCTGTAACAAAGCTCTCAGGCGGTATATCGAGCCTTGTGGTTGAATTGGGAAGGATGTTTAACAACACACCGTTTCTTGAGCTTATCTATGAATTTTTAGACATCCCGGACAATATGTACAAGGGAAGCTTGACCGTCGAAAAAAGAAGGGACAGAAGCTATCAGGTGGAGTTCAAAAATGTCTCCTTCAAGTATCCTGGAAGCAATACCTACGCCCTTAAAAATGTCAGCATGAAATTCGAGATAGGAAAGCGTCTTGCGGTCGTCGGGATGAACGGAAGCGGAAAAACCACTTTTATAATGCTTCTTTGCCGCCTCTACGACCCAACCGAGGGCGAGATTTTACTAAACGGCATAGACATCCGCAAGTATAACTACCGTGAATATATGGACATCTTCTCGGTTGTATTCCAGGACTTCAAGCTTTTGCCACAGAGGCTTGGCGAAAATGTTGCAGGCAGGGTCAGCTACGACAGAGAGCTTGCAACAGACTGCCTTGAAAAGGCTGGCTTTGGCGACAGGCTTGAAAAGCTAAAGGACGGCATAGATACCTACCTCTACAAGGACAGCAGCAAGGACGGCGTCAATATCTCAGGGGGAGAGGCGCAGAAAATTGCGATAGCAAGGGCGCTTTACAAGGACGCACCCTTTATCATCCTAGACGAGCCGACCGCTGCTCTTGACCCGATTGCCGAGGCTGAGATATACAGCAAGTTTGACGAAATAGTCGGAGATAAGACTGCGATTTATATCTCGCACAGGCTGTCCTCCTGCAAATTCTGCGATGAGATTCTTGTTTTCGACCAAGGCTCTGTCATCCAGCAGGGGACACATTCTGAGCTTGTTTCAAACACCACGGGAAAATATCACGAACTGTGGAACGCTCAGGCACAGTATTATACCGAGCAGTAAGACTGCGGCGTCTCGCCTAACATGGCGGGGCGCCGGTTTTTACGGCAAAAGTCATGATGTAAAGAGATTTTGACATCGCATTTTGTGCAATGTCAAAAGGGCTATATAGACTTTTGCCCTCTGTTGGAGTATAATAAGGACACAAAAGTTATCCAAAATACATTACGGAGGTGAGGAGCACGGATATCGGAGCAAAGCTAAGAGCCGCCAGACTTAGCTCTAAGCTGACGCAGGAGCAGGTGGTGCAGTCGCTGGGAGTCAGCAGACAGACGGTGTCAAACTGGGAGAGGGGGTTTTCCCAAACTTAAAGATACCACACTAAAACCCACGCTTACATTACTTCCAAACAATACAATTTTGGAGGTAAACCCTATGAAAAAGCTGATTTCCTGCGAATATAACTTCGATAACTGCTGTGTGGAACTGAAATTCACCGATGGCAGCATGATCGCGATTAATACTATCGCTGTGGAGAATGAAGTTGCCGATAATATGTATCAGAGGTCGGAACTGGATTATCTGATCTACAATGACCTGATAGCATATGCTGATCTGATACTGAACGGCGATCCGGCAATATATTTGAAAACAGTAACTGAATATAAATCTCTTGATTAATAGAGAGCGGCTTTCTTTCGTCTTAATACAGATTTAATGCCAATTTTTATACGTTAATGCCCATTTCATGGATGACGTGCGATAATAAATACTGAATACTCCCAATGGAGGGATGGGCATGATTACGATAAAAAAACGATTATCTTCATCACAAATTATTATTCTCGGGTTTGCCGGTGTTATTTTGTTTGGTAGCATTCTCCTGACGCTTCCTTTTTCTACTCGGGATGGGCATGGTGCTTTGTTTTCAGATGCTTTGTTTACCGCAACATCCGCTGTCTGTGTTACCGGACTGGTAGTACAGGATACGGCAACCTATTGGAGCACATTCGGGCAGGCAGTAATTATTGCGTTGATTCAAATTGGCGGTATGGGTGTTGTCACCGTTGCTATTGCCATTTCATCCTTCTCTGGAAGGCAAATCAGTCTGAAACAGCGCAGCACAATGCAGGAAGCTATATCTGCCCATAAAGTGGGCGGGATCGTCCGACTAACCGGATTTATCATTAAGATGACGATTATCTTTGAACTTCTTGGTGCTGTCATCATGGCTCCGACATTCTGTAAGGAGTTCGGCGTGCTGAAAGGAATATGGTATGCCGTATTCCACTCCATTTCCGCATTTTGTAATGCCGGATTTGATTTGATGGGCGCAAAAACACCGTATTCCTCTCTTACATATTTTGTAGATAATCCGGTCATCAATTTTGTAATCATGTCGTTAATCATAATTGGCGGTATTGGATTCATGACGTGGGATGACATTAAGGTAAATAAGCACCATGTTCGAAAATACAGGATGCAAAGCAAGGTTATCCTGATAACTACTGTACTTCTGATTTCACTTCCAGCTCTGTACTTTTTCTTATTTGAGTTTGGAGACAAACCGATGGGCGAACGCATTTGGAGTTCCTTATTCCAGTCCGTTACGCCAAGGACTGCAGGATTCAACACCGCAGACTTGACGCAGATCAGCGAAACAGGTACAGCAATCACTACCATGCTGATGCTTATCGGCGGTTCCCCCGGCTCAACGGCAGGCGGTATGAAAACCACAACACTCGCTGTATTGTTTTCTACCGCAATCTCTGTATTCAGACGCAGGGAGCATACACACTTTTTCGGGCGCAGAGTGAATGACGATACTATCAGAAATGCAGCAACAATTCTGATGATGTATGTCATCCTGTTCCTGACAGGCGGGTTCTTGATTAGTCGTATTGAAAGTCTTCCGTTGCTTACCTGCTTGTACGAAACAGCGTCCGCAATCGGAACGGTCGGATTAACTCTCGGCATTACACCAGATCTTGGAATTGCATCTCAGATCATTCTGATTGTCTTAATGTACATTGGCAGAGTGGGAGGACTAACACTGATCTTCTCGGCTCTCTCAGGGAATCAAGGAAATGCGGCACGGCCGCCGCAGGAAAAGATAACGGTTGGCTAAGGAGGTACCTATGAAATCCATATTATTAATTGGGCTTGGTCGTTTTGGCAGACACATCGCCCTAAAGCTGAACGCTTTGAACCATCAGGTGATGGCTATTGATTACAATGAGGAACGTGTAAATGCGTTGCTGCCCTTTGTAACAAATGCACAGATTGGTGACAGCACAAACGAAGAATTTCTTGCGGCTCTTGGCGTTGGAAACTACGATGCCTGTATCGTAACGATTGGCGATAATTTTCAAAATTCGCTGGAAACTACATATCTTCTAAAAGAACTTGGCGCAAGAAAAATCATTGCCAGAGCATCAAAGGAAATGCAGGAGAAGTTTCTCCTGCGAAACGGTGCTGACGAAGTGGTTTATCCGGAGAAGCAGCTGGCAGCATGGACAGCGATCCGTTGTTCCTCTGAACATATTCTGGAGTACATCGAGCTGGATGATGAGTATGCCATTTTTGAGTTGGAGATACCATCCGATTGGAGCGGCAAAAGTATTCTGGAACTGGATATTCGAAAAAAATATGGTATCAACATCCTCGGAGTCAGAACAAATGGAAAACTGAATATGAACATTACTCCAAACACAGTGTTTGGACATGGCACATCTGTTTTGGTACTTGGTCAAGAAAAAGCAGTTCACAAGTGTTTTCGCATTTGATAAAAATCCCGATAAAAGGTGGAGGAGGTGTTCCTGATGAAAGACTTATTCTTGATTCCCATCATGCTGGCAGTATTTGTCTTTGGTTATTTTGTGATGGCGAAGATTGACAGCTTCATAGAGGAAAACCGCCGCCTGATCCATGCGGAAAACAGACAAAACAGAGCGCACATCCGTATTGCCGCAGAGTCTCCGATGCTTCTGGATTCGATTTCAGTACAGCTCACATCGTATTCTCGTGCCAACCCATTTGTCGAGTTTTTTCTGAGTTCGGGAAAAGCAGAGCGCATCTTGCAAAAACTCATGGACGGCACATTGGATATCGCAATTCTGGCAGAAGATAACAATCTTTCTTTGAATGAAAACTATTTAATGTTTCGGATTCCATGTCGAACAGGAGAAGTTTTATCTACAGCACTTGGTTTATCTGTCGAAAGTATTGATGAAGAAAAATGGGCTTTCGTTGTATGGAATAAATCGATACAGTCCAAATCTCGTGACCGTGTATTATTTGCCATAGAAGCAGAGTATTGTTCACTGAAATGCGGATATGCGGATTATCTGGAGTGATTGTTTACATCTGACCGGTGGAAAAAAGAAATTCTTTGTGATAAAATATTAAAGAGGAGGTGAGGATGATGCCACAGAACATACAGGAACAAAAAAGAATGGATTCGAATGAGCACATCCTTGCTTGCCTTTCTTCCGCACCCTCCAACGCAAAAATCATCCGAACTGCGGCACGAATGGCAAATGCCTTTGACAGCCAGTTTACTGCGTTGTTTGTGGAAACACCGGATTTTTCTGTTGCTTCGAAAGAAAACAAAGAACGTTTGCAGGAAAACCGGAAGCTGGCAGAACAACTTGGAGCTAATATTGAAACCGTGTATGGCGAAGACATCCCATATCAGATTGCGGAGTTTGCACGCATTTCGGGTATTACAAGAATCGTTCTTGGACGTAGTGCTGTTACCCGCCGCTATCTGTTTGGAAAGCCGACTTTGACAGAATTGCTCCTGACCTACGCTCCGGATATCGACATACATATTATTCCGGATAAAACCGTTGACACCACATATTACCCCAAAAGAGCGAGAAAAAAGCATCATAATCTGCGTGTACTGAAAAATGCATTCACAAGTCTGCTCATTTTGCTTTTTGCAACGCTATTAAGTCTGCTTTTTCATGAGGTCGGCTTTACGAACCCTAATATCATCATGGTCTACATTCTTGGGGTTCTCTTGACCTCTGTCGCCACATCACATCAGATATATAGTTTGATATCTTCTGTTGCCAGTGTGTTTGTTTTCAATTACCTGTTTACGGAGCCTCGTTTTTCACTGACGGCTTATAAAACCGGTTATCCGATCACCTTTGTGGTTATGTTTCTAACTGCTTATATTACCGGTACGTTTGCCATTCGTTATAAGGAGCAGGCACGAGAGTCCACGAAGATCGCACGCCGCACAAAGATTCTGTTTGATACGGATCAGATGCTTTCCAAGGCACATGGACGAAATGAGATCATTCATGTGGCTGCTGAACAAATTATGAAACTGTTGGGACGAAGCATTGTAATTTTTGACAATCTGAGCGGACGGTTGTCAGAGCCGATCCTATTCCATACAAAAACAGACAAGACATATGATTGGGAAAAAGAACAGAAGGCTGCGGAGTGGGCATTGAAAAACAATCATGCTGCCGGTGCCACAACGGAATTGTTCCCTGAGAGTCACTATCTATATCTTGCGATTCGGGTTAATGAACGGGTATACGGTGTAATTGGAATTGATGCTTCTGCCGGGGAAATTGATGCGTCTGAGCATGATGTTCTTCTTTCAATCCTCGGTGAAACCGCACTGGCTTTGGAAAACAATCGAAATGCTCGTGAAAAAGAAGCCGCTGCCATTTTAGCGGAAAGTGAACAGCTTCGTGCAAATCTGCTCAGAACGATCTCCCACGATCTACGTACTCCGTTGACTACCATTTCCGGCAATGCCAGTAATCTGCTCAATAATGCGGAATATTTCGATCAAGAGACAAAGCAACAGATATACGCTGATATTTATAATGATTCCATGTGGTTGACCGATCTGGTTGAAAACCTGTTATATGCCACACGAATCGAAGATGGGTGTATGATGCTGCAGACATCTACTGAGCTGCTCAGCGAAATGATAGAAGAAGCGATGCAGCACATCGGCAGGAAAGCAGCGGCCCGTCCGATCAGGGTGGTTCAAGAGAATGAGATCCTGCTGGTCAAAGCTGATCCCAAGCTGATTGTTCAAGTCATCACTAATATTGTAGATAATGCGTTGAAATACACGCCTGCCGACACTGCTATTACGCTGACGGCAAAAAAGACAGACGACATGGCGGAGATCAGGATCGCAGATACAGGCAGAGGTCTTTCAGATGAAGAAAAGCGGAAAGTTTTTGATAAATTTTACTGTGGCAAAAATAAAATAGCGGATAACCGTCGCAGTCTTGGCTTGGGACTGTATCTCTGCAAGGCAATTGTCGAGGCACATGGAGGAACAATTCGTGTTGAAGACAATCAGCCGCAGGGTGCTGTCTTTAGCTTTACTCTTCCGCTGGAGGAGGTTGTTTACCATGAATAAATTTCAAATATTGGTTGTTGAGGACGATGCGCCTGTACGCAACCTGATCACCACCACATTAAGGGCGAATAACTATCGCTTTATTACTGCCGGAAGCGGTGAATCTGCTGTGTCAGAAACCGCATCACACAATCCGGATATTATTTTGCTGGACTTGGGGCTGCCTGATATTGATGGTGTGGAGGTTATTCGGCGCATTCGCAGTTGGTCGAATGTCCCTATCATTGTAATCAGCGCCCGTAGTGAGGACAGTGACAAAATTGATGCATTGGATGCGGGGGCGGATGACTATCTTACGAAACCATTTTCTGTTGATGAGCTTCTTGCCCGACTGCGTGTTACGCAGCGCAGGATCGCCTTGATGCAAAGCATCGGCAATGAGCAGGCGATCTATCAGAACGGAGCTCTAAAGATTGATTATTCTGCCGGATGCGCTTGGATGGGCGAAGAAGAATTGCGTATGACGCCCATGGAATATAAGCTCCTATGTCTTTTGGCGAGAAACACAGGCAGAGTGCTTACTCACAAATTTATTTTACAGAATGTGTGGGGAAGCAGTTGGGAAAATGATGTTGGTACCCTTCGTGTGTTTATGGCAACACTGCGAAAAAAGCTGGAGACAGCACCCGGCTCTCCGCAATATATCCAAACCCACATTGGCGTGGGCTATCGGATGCAGAAGGTGGAATGAGAACGCAGGATACATTCCTGCATATGAGTGCCTATGCAAGTAGGCGTAGGCACTCATACATAACCAATATCTTTAAGTGCGGGAAACGGGCAAGACCTATCCTGATATAATCAGCGTTGTTAAGCTCAGCGATTTGTATAACGTAAGTCTTGACAATCTTTTAAAGGAGGAAAAGCCCATGTCAGACTATCTTAATTATCTAAAAGAGAGCACCGATACGGTAAGGAGCAAAAGAAATCTTACGCAGATTATAATAATCGCCGTATATCTTCTAATATGGGCGTTTTCTATGATTGTGTTCTGGTTCTTTACAGGCGGAAGCGACGCTATGGGCTATAGCCTGATGTTCCTTTGGATTCTACTTCCCGTTACTACATTTATTTTGTCCGTCGTTATCGGTAAAAACAAACTTTTCGGGAAATGGAAATGGCTGCTTACGCTTTTCTTCGGAATAATGTATATGCTTGCAGAATACGGCACATTCAAGGCGGCAAACAGCATAGCCTTTGATAGGCTGAACGCTCCCGAATTGGGAATGGTTCTGTCAGGAGCAATAATCTCTGCAATCGGTATTCTGACGGGCTTGCTTTTTAATAGGAAACGCCTAGGTCACGACAAAGATGAATGAAGCCACGAGGTAAGAAGCTGTTTACGCCTAGAAAGACGCTTTTGTCCATACTGGTAAGCCGCCTTTTGCCCGGTTCAGAGCTTGATAGGCGGCTTCTATTGAATTAACGGCATGTTTGATATATAATTGGAGCGTCGATGAATAAGGGCATTTAAAACCGCTGGCAGAAATTCTGCTCTTTAGTTTAAATCAGGATTTGGAGGAATAGAAACATGGAGCTTAGAAGGTATGAATCCTCGGATTGCAAGGAGGTAGCAGAGCTATTTTATAACACTGTTCACATTATCAATGCAAAGGATTACACAAAAGAGCAGCTTGATGTATGGGCAACACAAGAAGTAGATTTAGAAAAATGGAATCAATCGCTTCAAGGGCATTATAGTGTAGTTGCTGTTGACAACGAAATTATAGTAGGCTTTGGAGACATAGATAAGGACGGTTATCTTGACCGCCTGTATGTTCATGCAGATTATCAGCGAAAGGGGATTGCAACAGCTATTTGTAAGCAGCTTGAACAAGCAGTCGAAGGTAAAATTACAACTCATGCTTCTATTACAGCAAAACCGTTTTTTGAAAAACGGGGATATAGAGTTGTAAGGAAGCAGGAAGTTGAAAGACGGGGTATTTTTCTTACTAATTTTGTTATGGAGAAGGACAGATAAACAAATACCGTCTTGCAGGACTAACCCTTAAATTTCAAGGACCGATTACACCTAGTAGGCGGTCCTTTTTATTTATATTTGCTCAGGGTATTTTAAAGCATATCATCGCACCCCGTTGATTTCCCGGAAAAATAAAAACGCAGAAGGTCTGAAAATCAGACTTTCTGCGTCTTATTTGGCGTTCCCGAGAGGATTCGAACCTCCGGCCTGCCGCTTAGGAGGCGGCCGCTCTATCCTACTGAGCTACGGAAACATCCAATAATCGAGGTCTTGGCGATAAGACCTTGTATATTATACAACAAAACAATCTAAAAATCAATAGCAAAGGCAAATAAATTTAGTAAAAAAATATCCGAAGTTCGACAAATTAATTTGAGTAAGATGACTATAATCTTCCTATAAGACGCCGCCGTGAGAAAACACAGTCGGCTAAGGCTTGCTTTTTGGGGAGCCGTTTAAGGATTGCCAGACGGAAAGGATAAAAAATATGGATAATATAGACAAAAGAAACTTTATAAAGGGTATAGCGGCGGTTACGGTGTGCATGGCGCTTCTCTCCGGGATACCGTACTTGGTCTATATTCTGGCAAATGCCGCCTCCGAGGAGGCAGTTTATGCATACTCGCCTGGCTATTCTGACGACAGCGCTTACTCAGAGCCTGCTGAGGACTCCCTAAAGCCTCTTGAGAGGATTATTATAGGCGATGGGGGAGCTGAGCTGTCACCTGAGGAGTACATAGAAAGAGCAGTGCTTGGCTCTCTCCCGCCGGATGCCGAGCCTGAGCTTATCAAGGCGCAGTCAGTGCTTGTCTACACATTTTTGCTGGGGCAAAATCAAAGCAAAGGCGAAAACGGCGCTCTTATAATAAAATCCGAACAGCTAAACGGGCAGTTTACCTATCTAGCCACCGAAACAGAGCTTGAAGCAGTATACGGCGGGGACGAAGCAGGAAAAGGTCTTGAGGAGTTTTATTCGGCGGTCAGGGATGCTGTCAAGGCTACTAAGGGGGAATATCTAAGCTTTGAGGGTGTGCCGATATTGCCTGCGTACTGCTATTCGTCTGGAGGCGTTACTGAGAGCGCAGAGGATATTATTGGTGAGAGCCTGCCGTATCTTAAGAGTGTGGAGTCTTTAGAGGACAGCGAATACATAACCGAGGCTGTATATACCTCGGACGAGCTTTTTTCGATATTTGCAATGGCGGAGTCTCCGATAACGCTGGAGGGCGACCCATCTGACTGGATAAAAATACTTGACATAACCGGCACCGGCTATGTCAAGCTTGCAAAAGTGGGAGAGTATAGCTATTTTACGGGAGCTGAGCTTTCAAAAATGCTTTCCCTGTCGTCCGCCAGGTTTGAGATAAGCTATTCAAGCGAGCTTGACAGGTTTTCCTTCAGAGTCAGCGGCTCCGGCGGATTAATGGGGCTTTCTCACTACGGAGCTAACAAGATGGCAGGGGAGGGGATGAGCTACAAGGAGCTCCTTTTGCATTTCTTCCCCGGGACAAGCATTGATGTATTTTAAGGGATGGCCTAATCGTGACAGGACTCGCTTAAACTCCCTGCTTATTTATAATCTCGCTTATATTGAGGGAGGAGATATTGTAATATATTCCGTTCGAGGTCAATTCAAAGAGCATTATCTTCTCCGGACTGACATCAATGGTTATCCAGTTCGAAATCGGAAGATGATAGCTCACTGTAAGTCTGTAGCCGTTTTCAATCTCATCGATTTGGTCAACGGTTGCGTAATAGGCTATCGACCTCGGGGAATAGGGTATTAGATACATCCCGGCGGCTTCGTCATACTCGAACATAAGCTCCTCGTCTCCTACCGAGGTATGCTGGCAGGAAACGCCTCTTCCGAACAGCTTGTTTACCCTTGACTCGATCTCAAGATAGGAAACACGGTACATTCCGTTTTCAACGGTATACGAGGCGGAGGGTGACAGTATGATGTCCCAGCAGGCTGCGGTGATTATTACATCGTTGTTTAAAGCGGAGACATCCTCAAAGGTCGGCATATCGCTTGCTGAAATCGGCATGATGAGTGTCTCAAAGTAGCTAATTCTTTCAAGATTGGCATTTTTAAGCTCTACCTGCTCTTTTATATAGTTTACGCAGGCGATAATTCCTATTGCGGCAAAGACTAAAACAAATACGCCGAATAAAATCCTGGCAGCGTGTGCAAGACTAATGCCGCTTACCTCACGACTGTCCTCATAAAGCCCCAGAGCGTCTGCGGATTCGTCAAGAGCGTCGTCTATGACCTCCTTGACCTGGTCGTCAAGCTCGGTGATATGGGTGAGCTTTTTAGCCTTTTTTTGGTCCTTATTGCCGTCCTGAGACTCATAAGACGGCAAAACGCCTTCATCCTTTTGGGCTTTGTGAGCGCCGCTTTGGGCTGCAGAGGAGTCACTAGAGCCTTCTTTTTTGTTCCTTTTCCTTCTTGCTATAGAGCCGTCCGGCTTTTTTACGCTCTCAGGCCTTGCTTCAACGGTGCTCATAGACGCCTCTGAGTCGGAAGAATTGTTTATATCCCTTGAGTTTATATCGGTCATTTTATCGCCTCCTTTAACAAAGGATTTTATAAAAGGGAGCATTTACTCTCTTATCTGCCCGTTGCCGTTTATAAGATACTTATAGGTTGTAAGCTCCTTAATACCCATCGGACCTCTTGCATGAAGCTTTTGGGTGGAGATTCCGATTTCCGCACCGAGACCGAACTCAAAGCCGTCTGTAAACCTGGTTGAGGCGTTAACATATACAGCGGCGGCGTCAATGCTGTTCTGGAAAAGCTCAGCGGCATGGATATTGTCGGTTACTATGCACTCGGAGTGACCTGTTGAGTACCTTCTTATATGCTCTATTGCATCGTAGATATTGTCTACGACACGGACGGCAAGGATATAGTCAAGAAACTCCTCCTTGTAGTCGGACTCGGCTGCAGGGATAATTATATCGCCTAAAATCATCCTCGTAAGCTCACAGCCCCTTAGCTGGACATTTGATTTATCCAGCCTCTTTTTAAGTGCGGGAAGAAGCTCCTCGGCTACGCTCTTGTGGACTATAAGAGTCTCGGCGGCGTTGCAGACTCCGGGTCTTGAGGTTTTGGCGTTGTCTATAATGTCGATAGCCATTCCTATATTTGCGTCGCTGTCGACATAAATATGGCAGTTTCCGACGCCCGTCTCAATTACCGGGACGGTGGCGTTCTGGACGACCGAGTTAATAAGCCCTGCGCCACCTCTTGGAATGAGCAGGTCGATAACGCCGTTTGCCTTCATCATAGATACGGCGGAGTCCCTAGTGGTGTCGGTGATAAGCTGTATAGAGTCTCTTGGAAGTCCCGCCTTGGAAACAGCCTCTCTCATTATCTCGACCATAACTGTATTAGAGTAGATTGCCTCCTTGCCGCCTCTTAGTATAACGGCATTCCCTGACTTAATGCAAAGCGAGGCGGCGTCCACGGTGACATTGGGCCTTGACTCATATATTATTCCGATTACGCCCATCGGGACTCTCTTTTTGACTATTCTAAGCCCATTGGGACGGATTACGCCGCCCTCGATAACTCCTATAGGGTCCTCAAGGGATATTAGCTTATTAACTCCGTCAATCATGCCGTCAATTCGCTTCTCGTTGAGATAGACCCTGTCGACAAGGGAGGATTTTATCCCCATTGCGTCGGCGTTTTTAACATCAATCCTGTTTTGGTCAAGGATATTTCGTCTGTGCTTGTCAAGAGCCTTGGCGATTTCCTCTAGCGCCGAGTTTCTTACGCCCGAGCTAGACGCCGCAATCTCATTTTTAGCCTTACACGCATTCTCTCCGATTATTCTGAAGCTTGCCATAGCTATCTACCTCCTACAAACAGAGTTCCTATTTCCTTCCCGTCAAAGACATCATAAAGATTCTTGGGACGGTCGCCGTTTATTATAAGCATATCAATGCCGTGCTCCATGGCAATGCCTGCGGCATGAAGCTTGGTTGTCATCCCTCCGGTGCCAAGAGCGGAGCCGGCGTCTCCGGCAGCCGCCCACAGCTCGTCTGTTAAGGCTGTAATCCTAGGAATGAGCCTTGCGTTATCGTAAAGCTTTGGATTTTTGTCATACATTCCGTCAATGTCCGACATTATTATCAAAAGGTCAGCCTTAATGATGCAGGCGACCATTGCGGCTAAGGAGTCGTTCTCGCCGACCTCAAGCTCCAGCTCGTCTATGGCAACGACATCGTTTTCGTTTATTATCGGGACGGCTCCCATGGACAAAAGAGTTTCAAGAGTGTTTTCTACATTGACCCGTCTCTCGTCGGTTAGGACATACTTTGTCAAAAGCACCTGAGCCGCTGTGATTCTGTACTCGTTAAAGAGCTTGTCGTACATATTCATCAGCTCGCACTGACCTACGGCAGCGCACGCCTGCTTAGAGGGAGTGTCCGAGGGCCTTTTTTTAAGTCCAAGCTTTGCGGCTCCTAAGCCGATTGCTCCCGAGGAGACAAGCGCAATATCGTGACCGGCGTTTTTAATATCGGATATAACCTTTACAAGCTCCTCAACCAGTCTTATGTTTAGCTGGCCGGAGGGGTGTGTAAGGGTTGAGGTCCCGACCTTTATAACAATTCTTTTTATGCTGGAAGTGTTCATAGCTTTTCCTCAAATCGCAACATTATTTTTCGGCGAGCCGTCAAGATACGCCTTGATATTATCTGCTACAAGACCTATCAGCCGCTTCCTTGTCTCAAGCGGCGCCCAAGCTATATGCGGGGTTATAAGGCAGTTTGGAGCGTTTTTTAAAGGGCAGTCCTCCCTCATAGGCTCCTCCGTGAGGACATCAAGACCGGCAAAGGCAATTTTTCCCTCGGAAAGAGCCTTTAGGAGGGCACTTTCGTCAATAACTGCGCCTCTTGAGGTATTTACAAGAATCGCAGAGCTTTTCATAAGTCCTAGCGTTCTTTCGTTTATAAGGGAGCGTGTCGCTTCGGTAAGAGGGCAGTGTAGAGTCACTATGTCTGACTCGGACAAAAGCTCGTCAAGTCCTGATATGATGATTCCATCCTCGTCCTTAGGGGGAGTTCTTGTGTATACTAAAACCCTCATATCAAATGCCCTTGCAATTTTAGCAACAGCCCTGCCTATTGCTCCGTAGCCTATTATGCCGATAGTCTTCCCGGACAGCTCAAAGAAGGGAATGTTGAAATAGGAAAAGAGCTTTGAATAGCACCAGTCGCCGTTTTTGACCGTCCTGCCGTACTCGGCGGCGCTTGAAAAGTAGTGAAGTATAAGAGCGAAGGTATGCTGTGCCACAGAGCTTGTCGAGTATCCCGGCACATTTGAGACTACTATCCCTCTTTTTTTAGCCGCCTCAATGTCGATATTATTGTAGCCGGTTGCAAATAGACCGATGTATTTAAGATTTTTGCAGCGGCTCATCACCTCGTCGGTAATCTTAACCTTGTTGGTTATGACAAGCTCGGCGTCTGCAATGTTATCTGCGACCTCGCCCTCGACGGTAAGACCTATAAGCCTTGCGTCGACAAGGGAGGATATCGGCTCAAAGGATATGTCTCCGTTTGTGACGGTATCAGCGTCAAGAATCACACAGCTTCTCATGCTCCCGGCTCCTCCCCGTCAAAGGCCTGGGAGATTATATCGTCCGTCTTTCCGGCAAGCTTGCTTCTTTCTAAGGCTACAGCCTTTTCTAAATCGGAAAGACCGCTGTCGGAGGAAGCCTCCTTAGAGTCCTCCCCGGATACGCTCTCGCCGGAAGGAGCAGACTCCCTGCTTAGCTTTCTTTCTTTTGTATACTCTAAGAATATCATAACAAGAAGAAGTATCTCGCACACGCCGACGACAAGCGCAGTTACCTCATCCCCGTAAAACTGCAGGATAAGGGGAAGGTCGCAAACCAAGAGCCAAAGAAGGTCCTTTAGCTTCCTTTGATATAGGTATAGGGTTATAAAAAGCACCGTAGCCAGAATACAGAAAAGGATGTGTACCTGGGTGGGAAGCGGGGCAAACCTGCTCCTTAGTGCCATTGCTGCTAGAATCTGCATAGAAACCTCCGTCATATTGGTTAGTTGATTTTTATAAGTATACCACTAAGGGCAAAAAAAAGCAAGCAAAAATACGCAAACATTTAACTGCTTTAAATCACAAAAAGCCGGGCAGACATCGACTTTTTAACAAACGGCAGGCTTTAAGCATAAAATAGAGTATCTAAAGGGCGGTATTTTGAATTTATATGCTTTCATTTATTTACAGATTAAGCTCTTAAATACCGACAATCGGCTCAGAATTTATCAATAAAGCGTGTAAAAGGAATCAATATTATTGACATTATTAGCTTTTGTGATATAATAAGCTCGGGTGATAATTGACAAAGCATGACGGTCGGGCGTGCCTTACGGCGATATATGCACTACTGCCGACTAACAATTACTTCCGCTCTTGCAGGATTATTCCGGCGGGGAACGGTTTACCTATTTAATAATTTAATATATCTAAGAGTTTGCCTCCCTTGGGATATTCCCGGGCTGACTCGGAGGGAGCGAAACAACCTATGGGGAGATATTTCGGAACGGATGGCTTCAGGGGAGAGGCCAATGTCATACTCACAGCCGACAAGGCGTATAAGGTTGGAAGGTTCATAGGCTGGTACTACAATCAATTAAGATCCGGCTCAGAGGCTAAGGGTCCCGCAAGAATAGTGATAGGAAAGGACACCCGCCGCTCAAGCTATATGTTTGAATATTCTCTTATCAGCGGGATAGTGGCTTCCGGGGCGGACGCTTATATGCTCCATGTCACAACCACGCCGTCTGTATCCTACATAACCAGGGTGGACGCCTTTGACTGCGGAATAATGATATCCGCCAGCCACAATCCCTACTACGACAACGGCATTAAGCTCATAAGCGGGACCGGCGAGAAGATGGATGATGATACCATCTCGTATATCGAGGATTATATCGACGGCAGGCTCGCCGTTTTCGGAAGAAGCTGGGACGAAATTCCATTTGCAACAGGAGAAAATATCGGCAGAACGATAGACTATGTGTCGGGACGAAACAGGTATATCGGCTATCTTATATCCCTTGGAATGTTCTCCTTCAAGGGCATGAGGGTAGGTCTTGACTGCGCAAACGGAAGCGCCTGGTCTATAGCAAAGGCTGTATTTGACGCTCTGGGAGCTACTACATATGTTATAAACGCTGAGCCAAACGGCTTTAATATAAACAAGGACTCCGGCTCCACGCATATTGAGGGCTTAAAAAGGCTTGTTCTTGAAAAGCAGCTTGATATCGGCTTTGCCTTCGACGGCGACGCTGACCGGTGTCTTTGCGTAGACGAAAAGGGAAATATCATCACAGGAGATCATATTCTTTACATCTACGCAAGGTATATGAAGGAGAGAGGAGTGCTGCTTGATGGCAAGGTTGTAACCACGGTGATGTCGAACTTCGGACTTTACAAGGCGTTTGACGAGCTTGGAATCGAGTACGAAAAGACAGCCGTCGGCGACAAGTATGTCTACGAGTGCATGGCAAAGCACGGCTACAAGCTGGGCGGAGAGCAGTCCGGGCATATAATTTTCTCAAAGTACGCCTCGACGGGAGACGGTATTTTGACAAGCCTAAAGGTTATGCAGGCTGTTATAGACTCCAAAAAGAGCCTGAGCGAGCTCTGCTCGCCGCTTAAAATATACCCTCAGATACTGGTTAATGTGAGGGTAAAAAGCAAGCAAGAGGTTAACAGTGACCCTGAGGTTTCAAGGGCGGTAAGCGAGGCGTCCGAGCTTTTAGGCACTAGGGGACGGATACTTGTAAGGGAGTCGGGCACCGAGCCGCTTATCAGGGTTATGGCTGAGGCTGAAACCTATGAGCTTTGCCAGTCCTGCGTCGATATGATTGTCGGCGTGATAAGAGCAAG
This sequence comes from Ruminococcus sp. UBA1409, assembly GCA_002305045.1. Classification (GTDB taxonomy): domain Bacteria; phylum Bacillota; class Clostridia; order Oscillospirales; family Ruminococcaceae; genus Faeciplasma; species Faeciplasma avium. The sequence continues at coordinate 96,152 of DBPX01000016.1, read as the reverse complement.
GGGCTACGAGGCAAGGTAATTATTTCACTTTAAGGGAGGACGCAGAATGTGCGGAATAGTTGGCTTTACGGGAGATATGCAGGCGGCTCCGATTCTTTTGGACGGTCTGTCAAAGCTTGAATACAGGGGCTACGACTCTGCCGGAGTCGCAGTCAGAAACGGCTCAGAGGAGCCTGAGATAATTAAGGCAAAGGGAAGACTTAGGATACTTCTTGAAAAGACCGCCTACGGCACAGCCGTCGAGGGCTGCTGCGGAATCGGTCATACAAGATGGGCAACCCACGGCGAGCCGTCGGAGATTAACGCCCACCCTCATTACAGCGACGATAAGAATGTCATAGCCGTTCATAACGGTATAATAGAAAACTACCTGGAGCTAAAGGACACTCTTTTGAAAAAGGGCTACAGCTTTTACTCCCAGACCGACACCGAGGTCATAACAAAGCTCATTGATTACTACTACAGGCAGGAGTCCTGCGGACCGATTGAGGCTATCTCCAAGGCGATAATAAGGGTAAGAGGCTCCTATGCTCTTGCGGTCATGTTTAAGGACTATCCCGCAGAGATATATGTTGCAAGAAAGGACAGTCCGATGATTATAGGCGTTAAGGACGGTCAGTGCTATCTTGCCTCCGATGTCCCTGCGATTTTAAAATATACAAGAAGCGTTTACTACATAGGGAACATGGAGCTGGCACGGCTTGCCAACGGCGGCGTTTGCTTCTATAATCTTGACTGCGAGCCTATCCAAAAGGAGATAACCAACATAACCTGGGACTCAGAGGCGGCTGAAAAGGGCGGCTTCGAGCATTTCATGATAAAGGAGATACACGAGCAGCCAAGGGCCGTCAAGGATACGCTCCTATCGGTAATCGCAGACGGCAGGATTAACCTTGAGCTTGCCGGAATCAGCCTTGAGAATATAAAGGACTGCAATAATATTCATATAGTAGCCTGTGGCTCGGCATACCATGTCGGAGTAAACGCCCAGTATGTTTTTGAGGATATAGCAAAAATCCCCGTCAGGGTGGAGCTTGCGTCTGAGTTTAGGTACAGAAGCCCGCTCCTTGACAAAAACGATTTGGTAATCATCATCAGTCAGTCCGGCGAAACTGCTGACAGCCTTGCCGCTCTGCGTGAGGCAAAGGAGAGGGGAGTCAAAACCCTCGCTATAGTCAATGTTGTCGGAAGCACTATAGCAAGAGAGGCTGATATGGTATTTTACACCATGGCGGGGCCTGAAATTGCCGTAGCGACAACAAAGGCGTACAGCGCACAGCTTGCCGCCACCTATATCCTCGCTACCGAGCTTGCGTACTCAAGGAATATGATTGACGGCAGCGAGTATTCAAGGCTTATAGATGAGCTTTTAAAGCTTCCAGACAAGATAGCTACCCTTCTTTCCGATAAGGAGAGGATTCAGTGGTTTGCCTCTAAGTTTGCCGCCTCTCACGATGTTTTCTTCATAGGACGGGGCATAGACTATGCAATCTGTCTTGAGGGTAGCCTGAAGATGAAGGAGATTAGCTATATCCACAGCGAGGCGTACGCCGCAGGAGAGCTAAAGCACGGCACGATAAGCCTAATCGAGCAGGGTACTCTTGTAATATCCGTGCTGACCCAGCCTAAGCTGTACGAAAAGATGATAAGCAACATGGTCGAGGTCAAGAGCAGGGGAGCATATATAATGGGTCTTACCTGCTACGGCAACTACAGCATTGAGGACACCTCAAACTTCACCGTCTACATCCCAAAGACCGACGAGCACTTCACCGCAAGCCTGGCAGTCGTCCCCTTACAGCTAATGGGCTACTATCTAAGCGTAGCCAGGGGTCTTGATGTCGACAAGCCAAGAAACCTAGCAAAAAGCGTAACCGTTGAGTAAGCGGAGGGTATATTTGCTAAATTAAAAAGGTGGGAGAGGCTATTTTCTCCCACCTTTTACGCTTTAAATCTCCTCCCCGATATTTTCAAGGGACATAATATTATCAACAGGGATTTTCCTGCCGTCGGAGAGGATGATAAGCCTTTCGTACTCGTCAAATCTTTTTATGCTGCCGGTGACGGTTAGATACCGTCCTCCCGATTTTTTGGAGTCAGGCTCGAAGTAGCATATACTTACAGACTTATCGCTTCCCGCCTCGTCTATCGCCCTTCTAAGGGCAAGATTCAGAAAATAAAGCCCGCTTTCACCATGCTCCAGCCAGTCCTCGGTGAGTCTGCCCGTCTCCTCTATTGCGTCGTCGAAGCCTGTAAGGGCTGCAAAGGGAGAAAACTGCGCCGCACGCTCGCTGAGCGTCATGTGCTGCCTTTTTTCCGACTGCTTATGCGGCAGGTTTATAATGTCCTCGTACTTATTTAAATCGCTCATGCCTTATGCCCGCCTATCTGCTCGTTTCTGTCTCGTGCGGTCGCTCCCTCCTCAAGGCTGATTCCCTTGAGGATTGAGTTCTTCCCGAACCGCTTTTTGATTCTGAGAACCGCTCTTCGCATTATCTTTTCCTTCTCAAGCTCGGCTTTTTTGCGGGCTTCACTCCTTATAAGCGCTTCATAGTCGGTAAACATATCAAGCTGTGTGAAGTCCTCCTTCTTTTTATAGGAGGACTCCTTTATGACATGATTTGCCGATATGCTGAGCTTTCTTATAAGGAGCTTTTTTTGGACGATACCGTCGAAAAGCCCTGCGGCACACTCCGTTATAATCTTTGAGGAGGAGCTGTGCTCATTAAGATTTGCCGTGCCGTGAGAGTGCTTGGGGATGCTTCTTCCGTAGCGGTCGCTGATAATCTCGCCGCTGTACTCGCTTTTACGCTCGCTGTCGGTTAGATTTAAAGCGTCGTAGCTTATCGTGAGTACGAGCTGGTCGGTCAAAAGACCCTTTTCAAGAAGCTCCATCGAAAGACTGTCTGCCATCTCCCTTAAGACAAGCCTTGCCTTGTCCGACTCGTAGGGCTGATGGAGTATCTGACCTGTACTTAGGCTGCTTGACGCCGGTCGGTACGCCTTGACAGCCTCAACGGTACACGGCTCCCAGCCCCAGGCGTGGTCTATAAGAAGCTCGGCGTTTTTGCCAAAAAGACTGTAGAGCCTGTCCTCGTTGTCAATAGAGCACCTTGCGACATCTCCCATTGTGAACATTCCGTTTTCCTCCAGCTTTTTCGCATAGCCCTTTCCGACCCTCCAGAAATCGGTCAGTGGCTGATGGCTCCACAGCTCCCTGCGATAGCTTGCCTCGTCAAGCATAGCTATCCTTACTCCGTTTTTGTCCGCCGGGATATGCTTTGCCATGATGTCCATGGCTATCTTGCAAAGATACAGATTAGTGCCGATTCCAGCCGTTGCGGTTATCCCGGTGGAGCCTAGAACATCCAGGATTATTGTCATGGCAAGCTCCTTAGCTGTAAGCCCGTATGCCGGAAGATAGTCTGTCACATCCATGAAAACCTCGTCTATCGAGTACACTATGATGTCCTCAGGAGCTATATATTTCATGTACACCTCGTATATCCTTGTGCTGTACTCCATATAGTAAGCCATTCTCGGAGGTGCGATGATAAAATCAATCATTAAGGATGGGTCTAATCTAAGCTCGGAGGAAAAGCAGGAGGAGCCTCTTAGCATCCTTTTTGGAGCGTCGTGCCTTCTTCCTGAGTTGACCTCGGCAATCCTGCTTTTGACCTCGAACAGCCTGCTCCTGCCAGATATGCCGTACTCCTTTAGGGAGGGAGTGACGGCAAGGCAGACGGTTTTATCCGTTCTTCTTTCGTCAGCCACGACAAGGTTTGTATCCAGCGGGTCAAGACCACGCTCTATGCACTCCACCGAGGCATAAAAGCTTTTTAGGTCGATTGCCAGATAACTTCGCTCCTTCATTAGAGTACACCCCTCTTGCTTGATTACTGTGCAGAAAAATCCTCTGCAAATTTTAATATGCTTAAAAGCCCGGCTTTATCCAGCCATAAAACAACAAAAGCCGTGAGCCAAGCTATGAATCATTAAATGTATGCCTTTATTATACATGCTTTTTTATCAAATTCAAGCCTAGATAAGGAAACTGCTTTTTTCTTTAGGTTGACATAAGCTGCTTCCGGTGATAGAATTAGCAGGAAGATAATAAAGTCGCAGGCGGCTTGCGTCCTGCGGTTAGGAGTTTTTATGCTTAATGACAATATTCCCTCCTCCCAGCTGAGGGACAGGATAGAACGGCTTGCACTGCGCTCAAACAAGCCGTCAAGATATATAGGCGGAGAGGTCGGCAGCGTGGTAAAGGACAAGTCCGGAGTCACCGTCAGGTTTGCTTTTTGCTTTCCCGACACCTACGAGGTCGGAATGAGCCATCTCGGGATGAAGATACTTTACGGACTTAAAAACGCCCGCCCGGAGTTCTGGTGCGAGAGGGTCTTTGCTCCTGAAAAGGATTTTGAAGATGCAATGAGGCAAAATAACATCCCTCTTTACGCACTCGAGAGCCTCGACCCGATAAGAGAGTTTGACTTTATCGGCTTTACAATGCAGTACGAGCTTAGCTATACAAATGTCCTCAATATGCTTGACTTGGCAGGTCTTGAGGTTTACGCAAGGGACAGAAGCGAGAACGACCCAATAGTGGTTGCGGGAGGTCCGTGCGTCTGCAATCCCGAGCCGTTAGCCGACTTTTTCGACCTTTTCATTTTAGGAGAGGGCGAGGAGGTCAACCTTGAGCTTATGGACCTATACGCCGACATGAAAAAGCGTGGCTTTAAGAAGTCGGAGTTTTTAAGCTCTGCCAGCAAAATCGAGGGCATCTATGTTCCAAGCCTCTACGAGGTGAGCTATCATGAGGACGGCAGGGTTAAAAATATAGTCTCGCCGCAGGGTGCGCCGCTTCCTATCAGGAAAAGGGTCATAAAGGACCTTGACAGCGTATACTATCCAGACTATTTTGTCGTTCCGTTTACCGACATAGTCCACGACAGGGCGGTTGTCGAGGTATTAAGGGGCTGCATAAGGGGCTGCCGCTTCTGTCAGGCGGGATACATCTACCGTCCGTTCAGGGAAAAGAGCATCGACTCCATAGCCGGCGAGGCTAAGGCTCTTTGCGAGCAGACCGGGTATGAGGAGATATCCCTTTCCTCGCTTTCGACAAGCGACCATCCCAAGATTGAGGAGCTTTTAAGCCGTCTTGTAGATTATACCGAGTCGGAAAAGATAAGCCTTTCACTGCCGTCCTTAAGGGTTGACAGCTTCAGCGAGGAGATAATCGAGAAGATTAACCGTGTGAGAAAATCAGGGCTAACCTTTGCAGCTGAGGCGGGAACTCAGAGGCTTAGGGATGTCATAAACAAAAACATAACCGAGGATGAGATACTTTCTACCTGCGCCATTGCATTTGCCGCCGGATACTCGACGGTAAAGCTATATTTCATGCTGGGACTTCCCACCGAAACCGAGGAGGATGTCATGGGGATAGTCCTTCTTGTCAGGAGGATATCCGACCTGTTTTACTCGGTAAACAAGGGAGTCAAGGGAAGGTTTTTGAGCATCCATGTCTCCTGCGCCACCTTTGTGCCAAAGCCCTTTACTCCGTTTGAGTTTGAGGCTCAGATAACCAAGGAGGAAATAGTCAAGAGGCAGGCAATTCTTTCCTCCAGCCTGAAAAGCAAGCATATAAAGCTGTCCTATCACGACTACAATGTAAGCATTCTGGAGGCTGTTTTGGCAAGGGGAGACAGACGACTCGGGCAGGTTATATATTCTGCATGGAAAAAGGGCTGCACCTTTGACAGCTGGGACGAGCATTTTAAGTTTGAGAGCTGGCTTGAGGCGTTTGAGGAGTGCAAGCTTGAGCCCGAGTTTTACGCCTGCCGTCAGCGTGAGTATGAGGAGAAGAACCCCTGGGAGCATCTTGACTACTTCATCTCCAAGAGCTTTCTTATATCTGAGAATAAAAAGGCTAAGATGGGTATAACCACTCCAAGCTGCCGTGAGAAATGCTCAGGCTGCGGAGTAATGAAGGAGTGCGGAGGCACCTATTGCGGCGGCAGAGGCTAAGGAGGTCGTACAGTTGACAAAGGACTACTATGATGTAAGAGCTGTTTTTTCCAAGACAGACAGAGCCGTGTATATCTCCCACCTTGACCTTATGCGGCTTATGCAGAGGACCTTTAAGCGTGCAAGGCTCCCGGTATGGTTTACAAAGGGCTACAACCCGCATATTTATCTTCTTTTCCATCTTCCGCTTTCGCTGGGAGTCGCCAGCCGGTGCGAAATTATGGACTTCGGCATGGACATCCTTGGCGGCGAGCCTGACTACGAGGATATAAAAAGAAGGATGAACGCCGTTTTACCCGAGGGGATAAGGATTCTGGAGCTTCGCAGCCCAGTAATGAGGCACACCGAGATTGGCTCCTGCACATATACGGCGGAGTTTTACTCAGATAGACCTCCGGCTGAGATAAAAAAGCTTTTTGAGAGCTTTATTTCTCAGGACAAAATAATCATCGAGAAAAGATGCAAGGTCAACATGAAAAAAACCGTTCTTCCCGTCGATATCAAGCCGGACATCGAGCTTATGAGCGTTTCGGAGGGGGAGCGCTCCCTTGACATAGGCCTTAGACTTCCTGCGGGAATAAATAAAAGCCTGAATGTTGTTTCAGTGACATCCGCCTTTGAGAGCTTCTGCGGCTTTGAGTTTGACAGGGTATGTATAAATCGCACAAATATACTCTCAATTAACGGTGAAGATTTTAAATAATCGCAGGTTGCCAATGAAGAATATATGTGATATAATATTTAGGCATTTGGATTCCGTCCTGTATTCCGAGCAGGATGGGGGTTAGTGCAGTTCGCAAGGAACAAGCATTAAAGCGGATAGTCCTCTGGCTTTGCAAGGCGGCTCTGACGGGTCGATAGAAGCGTATGAATGTCTGAAAAAAATAGGAGGGTTTTAAAGTGGACGCTTTAAAAATCATTGCAAGCTCAAGCTTAAAGGAGAATGTTCCCGTAATCACCGTCGGTGATACCGTAAGGGTGCATGTAAGGATTCAGGAGGGCGACAAGTCCAGAATCCAGGTCTTTGAGGGTACCGTTATCGCCAAGAAGCACGGCGGAGTCAGCGAAACCTTCACCGTCCGCAGAATAGCTCACGGCTGCGCTGTTGAAAGGGTATTCCCCGTTCATTCGCCTGTCGTCGAGAAGGTCGAGGTTGTAAGACTCGCCAAGGTTAGAAGAGCTAAGCTCTACTATCTTCGCTCAAGAGTCGGTAAGGCTGCCAAGACCAAGGACGCTATCAAGTAATATTGAGTATGCAAAATACGAAGCACCGAATACCTGTTCGGTGCTTCTTGTTTTAGTCAAACAGTGTTTAGATTTAAAAAATGAGCAGCCGGGGAAGGCTAATACAATCTGCATTATGTCCAGAGCGAGGTAAGAAGCATCGGGCACTCGCCCTCGCCCTTTTTAAAGCCGCAGGACTGGTAGAAGCCTACTCCCTCGTCGTAGGAAACAAGAATAATTTTTAGATAGTCCTTGTATTTCTCCTTAGCCAGCTCGACAAGCCTTTTGCCGATTCCAAGCCTTTGATACTCCGGGTTGACTAAAAGGTAGTGAACATATGCGGTCATAACTCCGTCGTCAAGGGCGCTCAAAAGACCTATGAGCCTGTCGCCGTCCCAGGCGGAATAGACCGTCTCGTAATTCTTCATCGCAGCGACCAGCTTCTCGGGATAGTGTCCAGAGGACCATTTTACAGATAAAAACAGGTCCCTTAGCTCCTCCTCGCTAAAATCATGGATGCTTTTGTAGGTAATCTCCATTGGGGTATCCTCCGATAATCAGTATTATATTTATAGTTGGCAGCATAAGCATCTTGACTTTAAGAAGCTTTTTAGCCGAGCTATCTGACAGCTAAAGGGGCAAAGCCGCTAAAGCCTTGACCCCGCCACTTTTTAATGATTATAGCATAGAGTGCTAATTGATTCAATATTAATAAATTTAACCTCGCCTCTTTTTGACTAAAAGCTATTGCAAAGTTAAAGAAAATCTGATAGAATAATTAAGATTGATACAACAAAGCACCGACTCTCGGGGAGGACGATAATATGGAGTCAGAGATTAAAATAAACGGCAGTCAGGATGACGGCAGGAGTCTTAAAAAGGAGCGAACAGGCTTTATAGCCGACCTTTTGGACTGGCTTAAAACCATAGCTGTAACTATAGCGGTGGTTGTTCTTATATTCACCTTTGTCGCAAAGACGGCTATTGTCCATGGCCGTTCTATGGAGAACACCCTCTTTGAAAGGGACTTTTTGGTACTCTGGAGCCTGTTTTACAGTCCCAAGCAGGGGGACATCGTGGCTGCAAACTGTATGGGGCTTAACCGTCCCGATGGCGAGGTTATAGTCAAGCGTGTAATTGCCGTCGGCGGGCAGACGGTAGACATTGATTTTTCCACCGGCACAGTCTATGTAGACGGCGAGGCGCTAAATGAGCCGTATATAAAGAACGCTACTATAAACGACGAGGGCGGCTTTAGCTATCCCGTGACCGTACCCGAGGGCAGTTACTTCTGTATGGGGGATAACCGTCAGCACTCGACAGATTCAAGGGACGCAAAAGTCGGCTTCATAGAAAGAGAGGACATTCTAGGAAAGGCAGTTTTAAGGATTTACCCCTTTAACAGCATAACCGTATTCTAAAGAATTAATACAATAAATAAGGGATTGATAACAATTAGCGACAATATTAACAGCCTAAATATCCAGTGGTTTCCCGGGCATATGGCAAAGGCGAAAAGGCTTATAAAAAACAGTGTGAAGCTTGTAGACGCCGTGGTCGAGGTCATAGACGCAAGGATACCCATATCAAGCCGAAATCCCGAGCTTGACGAGCTTACAGCCTCAAAGCCAAGGATTATAGTCCTAAACAAAAGCGACATGGCGGACGAAAATGCGACCTCCAGATGGATAGAGTTTTTCAAAAAGAACGGAAGCTATGCTCTCTCGATGGACTCAAGGTATCAAAAGAATGCCAAAAGGCTTATTCCTGTCGCAAGACAGGCTCTTTCAGAGCAGCTTGAGCGGTGGGCTAATAAGGGCTACACCGGCAGAGGAATAAGGCTGATGGTTGTGGGAATACCGAATGTCGGGAAGTCCTCGCTTATAAACAGCCTTGCCGGCTCTAAAAGAGCAAAGGTAGAGGACCGCCCCGGAGTCACAAGGGGAGGTCAGTGGGTGATGATTTCAAGCGACGCCGAGCTTTTGGATATGCCCGGAATACTTTGGCCTAAGTTCGAGAGCCGCAAAACAGGACTCGCACTTGCCTTTACAGGAGCAATCAAGGACGATATAATGGACATTGAGTCGCTCTCCTGCGAGCTTATTAACTGCCTAAAAAGGGTATCCCCTAATTCCTTTGCCGCAAGGTACAGGCTAGAGCCAAAAAGCCTTGAAAGCCTCTCGGATTACGAGCTTTTGGAGGCAGTCGGAAAGAGCAGAGGATTTTTGGCGTCGGGAGGAGCTGTCAACACCGAGAGGGCGGCGGCAGTCCTTTTAGATGAGTTTCGCTCCGGCAGGCTTGGAAGAATAACGCTGGAGGAGCCGTACGATGACGCTTTATGAGTATGATTTAGAGCTTTTTGGCAGGTATCCTGTTTTTGCAGGAGTTGACGAGGCAGGAAGAGGACCTCTTGCCGGCGATGTCTATGCCGCAGCCGTCATATTTGACAGCAGGACAGTAATCGAGGGCGTCAACGACTCCAAGAAGCTCACCGAGAAGAAAAGAGAGGCGCTTTATGACATTATAATAAGCAGTGCGCTGGATTATTCCATAGCCACCGCTTCCCCGGAGGAAATAGACTCGCTTAACATCCTGGAAGCGACTATGCTTGCTATGCTAAGGGCGGTTTCTGGTCTAAAAATGAAACCTAACGCCGTCTTTGTTGACGGAAACAGAGCTCCTAAGCTTGATTTGCCGTCGTTTTCGGTTGTAAAGGGGGATTCTCTTTCGCAGTCGATAGCCGCCGCCTCGATTCTTGCAAAGGTCTCAAGGGACAGATATATTTCCGAGCTTGATTTACGCTATCCTGAGTACGGCTTTAGCTCCCATAAGGGCTACGGGACTAAAAAGCACTATGAGGCTCTTAGAAAATACGGTCCCACACCCGTACACAGAAAAAGCTTTTTAAAAAGCTCCGGGGGAAGCTGGGGCACAAAATGACGAGCAGGGAAATTGGAAATTTGGGCGAGGATTATACAGCCTCCTTCCTTGTATCAAGGGGAGCTAAAATCCTTGAAAGAAACTACACCGTAAGGGGCGGAGAGATAGATATTATCGCTCAAAAGGGGAATATAATCCACTTTGTAGAGGTCAAGACAAGAAAGAAAAATCCGCTTACCACCGGGGGAGAGGCTATAACGCCTGCAAAAATCGCAAGAATAATCCATGCGGCAAAAAGCTACATCTGCCAAAACGGCATAGAGCTTTCAAGCGTATTCGATGTAGCCCTTGTCGAGGTCAGCCTTGGCAGGGTAACAGGCTTTGAGTATATTCAGCGGGCATTCTGCGAGTAGCCCGTTTTCATAAGGAGGATATCTATGTATTATCTAAGTACAAGAAACAGCGCAGTGAGGGTTTTGTCCTCGCAGGCAATAGCTACGGGAATATCTGAGGACGGCGGTCTTTTTGTTCCCGAAAAAATACCAGAGCTGACCCTAGAGGAGATTGGCTCTCTTGGCAAAATGAGCTACAGAGAGCGTGCCTTTTTGGTGCTTTCTAAATTCTTGACGGATTTTTCCGAGGACGAAATCTATTACTGCGTCGACGGAGCGTACAGCTCGGGAAGCTTTGACACCGAAAACATAATGGAGCTTGTGCGGCTTGGCGAGCAGAGCTATATGCTGGAGCTGTGGCACGGTCCCACCTGCGCCTTTAAGGACATGGCTCTTCAGATTCTGCCATACCTTCTCACCTCCTCGGTAAAAAAGCTGGGAGTGGATAAAAAGGTTGTTATCCTGGTTGCAACCTCGGGAGACACAGGCAAGGCTGCTCTTGAGGGCTTTAAGGATGTCCCCGGAACAAGCATAATGGTATTTTATCCCGCAGAGGGCGTGAGCTCGATGCAAAAGCTGCAGATGACCACTCAGGACGGCGAAAATGTCTTTGTCTGCGCCATAGAGGGCAACTTTGACGACGCTCAGACCGGCGTTAAGAAAATCTTTGTCGACAGGAGCGTAGGCGAAATCCTCAGCGAGAACGGCATGATGTTCTCGAGCGCAAATTCAATAAACTGGGGAAGGCTTGTGCCTCAGATAATTTATTATGTCTCCTCCTATGCCGAGCTTGTCAAAAGAGGGGATATAAGCCTCGGGGAGAGGATAAACATCTGCGTTCCTACAGGAAACTTCGGAAACATACTTGCGGCGTATTACGCAAAGAGGATGGGAGTCCCGGTAAACAAGCTTATCTGCGCCTCTAACTCCAACAATGTCCTCACCGACTTTATAAACACCGGCGTGTACGACAGAAACAGGCAGTTCTACACCACAATCTCGCCCTCAATGGACATACTCATTTCCTCAAACCTTGAAAGGCTTATTTATATCCTCAGCGGGATGAACGACGAATATGTAAAGGAGCTTTATGCCTCGCTTTCTAAGACTGGAAGATTCGAGGTCAGCGACGAGATAAAATCCCTGCTAAAGGCCGAGTTTGACTGCGGCTTCTGCTCTGACTGGGAGACCATGATGGCAATCCGCTCGGTATACGAGAAGCACTCCTATACCATGGATACCCACACAGCGGTAGCTCAGAGGGTGTACGAGGATTATCTGAAAAGAACCGGCGACAGAACAAAGACGGTTATTGCCTCCACCGCAAGCCCCTACAAATTCTCATCCTCAGTCCTAAAGGCTTTAGGAAAAAATGTAGAGGGTCTTGACGAGTTCGGCTTAACCTGCGAGCTAGAGAGCGCTTGCGGTATGCCCGTTCCAAAGGCGCTGTCCGAGCTAAGGTCTAAGAGCGTAAGATTCTCCGGCAGTATTCAAAAGGAGGATATGGAAAAGGCGGTCCTTGGCTTCCTTGGGATAAATAAATAGTAGCTCTCAGGCTGTATAAATAAGCCGGGGCGGGGGATATGGACTAGACATGCTGTAATTATGTACCGCTGCCGCAGGCTGCCGCCGGTTCGGTCCGACGGCAGCTTCGGGATTCCGCAAAAATAAGGAATCAGTCAGAATCATTCAAAGAATTAATGCTTTTTGGCTAGATATTTCTTGGCTTAAAGGTCTTGCACTCTGTCTGGGCAGGGCAGTTGGGCTTTTCGCAGCCGCAGTTGCAGACATCAATCTTCCCGGCTACGCACTCCCTGGAGTCCCTGTTGTAAACACAGCTTGACACACCGCATTTTACTCCGTAAATCTTATCATGCTCCATAGCTTTTTCCTTTCCGGCACAAATAAAGTATTTAGATATTTGGCCTTGCCGGATTATTCTGCCCGCAGTCCTAACAATTATTCTTTCGGGAGGTTTTTCATTGTCCCTTTTTACAATAGCCGACCTGCACCTGTCGCTTTCAGGCTCAAAGCCGATGGATATCTTTCCCGGCTGGGAGAATCACGCCAGCCGTCTTAGGGAAAACTGGCAGAAAACCGTAGACAGGGAGGACACCGTAGTCATCCCGGGCGATATCTCGTGGGGGATGAGTCTTGAGGAGGCTCTTCCTGACTTCAGGTTTATAGACTCCTTAAACGGCAAAAAGATTATCCTAAAGGGAAATCACGACTACTGGTGGTCGACTAAATCCAAGGCTGACAGGGTGCTTAGGGAAAACGAAATAAGCTCCATCGAGATTCTAAACAACAACTTCTACAGCTACGGCGACATCGGCATATGCGGCACCAGAGGCTGGATTAACGACGGCAGCGAGCCGGCTGACGCCAAGGTGATAAAAAGGGAGGCCATGCGCTTAGAGCGCTCGATTCTTCTGTGCAAAGAGGCAGGGCTTTATCCGGCGGTCTTTCTGCACTATCCGCCTGTTTATGGAAGCCTTGTAAATTCGGAAATGCTCGAGGTCATGCTGAGATATGATATAAGCCTGTGCTTTTATGGCCATCTTCACGGTCAGGAGGCTCATAAATACGCTCCTAAAAAGCGTTTTGGGATTAATTTTTGGCTTGTTTCAAGTGATTATCTACAGTTTAAGCCTTTAGATATCTCTTTGATTGTGCAATCTGCCAAAAAATAGTTTTTGTATAGAAAAATCATTCTGGTTGTGCTATAATCTTTTAGCGTGTATTATTCTATTATACTGGAGGATGTTTAATATGTTGAAATCCAAGAATTTGGTTGAAACTAATAAGTACGAGCTTGAGATAGAGGTTTCCGCCGAGGCCTTTGAGGAGGCTATTCAGAGCGTATACCTTAAAAACAAGTCTAAGATTACCGTTGCCGGCTTCCGTCCCGGAAAGGCTCCCAGAAAGATTATCGAAAAGGAGTACGGCGAGGGCGTTTTCTATGAGGACGCTGTAAACGCTCTTTACGGTCCTGCCGTTGAGGAGGCTGTCAAGGAGGCTGAGCTTACCCTTGTTGCCGCTCCCGACGCCGAGGTAACCGATGTCTCCAAGGAAAACGGAGTCAAGTTCAAGGTCACCTGCATCACAAAGCCGGTTGTTGACATAAAGGACTACAAGGGAATAAAGGTCACAAAAACCGTCAATGCTGTTACAGACGAGCAGGTAGAGCATGAGATAGGCCACAGGCTCGAGAAGGCTTCAAGAACCGTCAGCATAGACGACAGAGCATGCCAGAACGGCGACCTCGTTGTAATCGACTTCGAGGGCTTCAAGGACGGCGTTCCCTTCGACGGCGGAAAGGCTGAGAAGTTCAGCCTAAAGCTGGGAAGCGGTCAGTTCATCCCAGGCTTTGAGGACCAGGTTGTAGGTCACAGCATAGGCGACGAGTTTGACATAAATGTAACCTTCCCGGAGGATTATCAGGAGAAATCCCTTGCCGGCGCCCCGGTAGTATTTAAGATTAAGCTCCACGAGATTAGCGTAACAGAGCTTCCCGAGCTTGACGACGACTTTGTCAAGGATACCACCGATTTCAACACTGTAGACGAGCTAAGAGCTGACATAAGAAAGAATCTCGAGGAGGCTGCTTCAAAGCAGGCTGACTCTCAGGTCGAGACAGATATTCTAGAGGCTGTAATTTCAAAGCTCGAGGGCGAGATTCCCGAGGTAATGTATGAAAACAAGGTCAACGAGATGATTGACGACCTCTCTCACAGGCTTTCCCATCAGGGAATCAAGCTTGAGACCTATCTTTCCTTCACCGGCATGACAATGGAGTCTCTTAGGACCACCTATCTTGAGCAGGCTACAAAGCAGGTCAAGCTAAGGCTTGCTCTGGAGAAGATAGCGGAGCTTGAGAATATAGTTCCCTCTGACGAGGATATCGAGAAGGAATTTGAGACTATAGCACAGCAGTATCAGATGAGCGTTGAGAATGTCAAGCAGTACCTAAGAGCCGAGGATATAAGCCTTGACACCGCAGTCGGAAAGGCTGCCGAGCTTGTCAAGGAGAGCGCAGTTATAGAGTAGTCTTAGCCTCGGTTTTAAGACAAAACGCAACACATAACTTTATACGGAGGATTTTATATGGCACTTGTTCCAAATGTAATCGAACAGACAAGTCACGGCGAGAGATTTTATGATATCTTCTCAAGGCTTCTGAGCGACAGAATAATCGTACTGTCAGACGAAATCAACGACGCAACCGCCAGCATTGTCGTAGCCCAGCTTCTCTTCCTTGAAAGCCAGGATTCCGAGAAGGACATATATCTTTACATCAACAGCCCCGGGGGCTCGATAACTGCCGGCATGGCTATATACGACACCATGCAGTATGTCAAGTGCGATGTTTCAACCATCTGCGTAGGAATGGCTGCCTCTATGGCGTCTGTGCTGCTCTCCGGCGGAGCAAAGGGCAAAAGAGTCGCACTCCCTAACAGCGAGGTCTTGATTCATCAGCCGCTTATAGGCGGCGGACTCTCCGGGCAGTGCACAGACATCAAGATTCACTCCGACCATCTTGTAAGGATGAGGGATAATATCAACAGGATACTCTCTGAGAATACAGGAAAAACCGTCGAGGAGATAGCAAGGGACACCGATAGGGATAATTATATGTCCGCCCAGGAGGCTGTCGAGTACGGTATCATTGATAAGGTCATAACAAAGCAGCAGTAAATAATTGTTTGCTAACGGGCTGCCGTCAGTCGATATATGTCTGAAGGCGGCCCGCTGTGTGATTTTCCCGAAGCCTTGGAGCCGCTCTATGACTTTAGGAATCCTACTAAAATTACGAAAGGAATGATTTTATGCCGGGAAATGACAAGGGAATAAACAGGTGCGATTTCTGCGGCAAGCCGGAAACAAGGGTTAGAAACCTCTTTTCGGCTGACGATGTTCATATATGCGACGAATGTGTTATCTTCTGCTATGAAATTTTGGAGGAGAGAAACCTAATCCCTCCCAAGCCTAGTAACGACTCCGGCAGAGAAAATGACAATTCCTCGCTAAAGCTAAGGCTTATCAAGCCGGCAGAGATAAAGGCTGAGCTTGACCAGTATGTAATCGGTCAGGACGAGGCTAAAAAGACACTTTCTGTCGCTGTATACAACCACTACAAGCGTATTATATCCAATGAAAGCTCTGACGATGTCGAGATTCAAAAGTCGAATGTCCTGCTTTTAGGACCTACCGGCGTCGGAAAGACTCTTTTGGCTCAGACACTTGCTAAGGCTCTTAATGTACCCTTTGCAATTGCGGACGCTACTACTCTTACCGAGGCAGGCTATGTCGGCGACGATGTTGAAAATGTCCTTGTTAGGCTTTTGCAGGCGGCAAATTACGATGTGGAGTCGGCAGAGCACGGAATCATCTTTATAGACGAGATTGACAAAATTGCAAGAAAGTCTGAAAATGTCTCGATTACAAGGGATGTAAGCGGCGAGGGCGTCCAGCAGGCGCTTCTTAAAATCGTCGAGGGAACTGTATCAAATGTTCCTCCCCAGGGCGGTAGAAAGCATCCAAATCAGGAGTTTATCCAGATAAATACCAAAAACATACTCTTTATCTGCGGAGGAGCCTTTGACGGCATAGAGCCTATCATAAGAAAGAGAACGGATACCTCCTCTATTGGCTTTGGCTCGGTTACAAAGCAAAAAACCGACTCCGAGGAGGTTTTAAAGAGCGTCATACCCGAGGATATCGTCAAGTACGGCATAATCCCCGAGCTGATAGGCAGACTTCCTATCGTCTCTGTACTCTCTCCCCTGAACGAGGACGCTCTTATCTCAATTCTTACAGAGCCTAAAAACTCCCTTGAGAAGCAGTACAAGAAGCTCTTTGGCTATGACGGAATCGAGCTTATCATAACCGAGGAGGCCAAAAAGGAGATTGCAAGAGTCGCCATAGCTCAAAAAACAGGGGCCAGAGGACTTCGCTCGATTATCGAGAATCTTCTTCTCGACTCGATGTACAGCCTTCCCTCCGACCCCGGAATCGAGAAGGTTATAATCCATCCCGAGTGCATAACAAGCGGCACAGCCCCAGAGGTTATAAGAAAGGACTCTGACAAGAAAAAAGCAGGATAGAATATAAAACGGTACAGCCTTATATGCTGTACCGTTTCAGACTGCCTAGAAACACACGCACCGCAAAAATGCAGT
>DBPX01000016.1:0-79381 GCA_002305045.1 Ruminococcus sp. UBA1409 | reverse complement strand
TTTGTGTGTGTTTCTACACACGCAGCGCAAAATGCAGGCTTATCTGTCTATTAGTTTTCATTAGGTAGCTAAATGATTGTGTTGTTCACAGAGCCGAAAGACGGCTCTGTGAATTGATTTTTGCTTACAGCGTCAAAAGCCTCTCGTAGTACATCAGTACGACTATCGAGGCTTCTTCCTTGTCTGCGTACGTTTCTCGGCATCCCCAGCTTGTCGAAAAATATTTTTTGACAAGCTGAACGGTACAGCCTTATATGCTGTACCGTTTAATAAATTAAAGCGATAAATTCTTCGCCTAATCCTAGGCCTCTGTCTTGTCGTCAAAGGCGCTCATAATGAGCCTTTGACAGCCTGCGGGGGAGTATCTCCAGCTTTTTATTCTCCCGCTTGTGATAAAATAGCCCCCTCTTGTCCTATCTAAAAAATCTTTACCTGCGCTTTTGTCCTCGACAGCTTCTCCTGCTGCTACGATGATCAGCTTTACCTTCATTTTTTCTGGATTGATGGATTTGATGTATACGCTGACCGGCTGTCCCGGGCTTAGGCTTTCGGAGCTTATCTTTCCGTCCGGCTCGGCAAGACCCGCAAGGTTAGGCATAAGCTCAACAAAAACTCCGTACTCCTCGACGCTTCTGACAATTCCCTTAACCGTCTCCCCGGGAGAGAAAAGCTCTGCATTTTCAAGCCATGTCCCCAAAAGCTCCTTGTGACCTATGTAGAACTTGCCATCCCTATAGCCCTTATAGATTACTTTTATTCTGTCTCCTACGGCGAATCTGTCGGTGGGGGAGGATATCCTTGATATTGAGATTTCGTTTATTGGAATCATTGAGGGTATTCCAAGCCCGATATCAACAAAGCATCCGAACCTCTCGATATGAGTTACCGCAGCATCTATTACCTCGCCGCTTCTAAGGGGTAAGAGGTATTCGTCTATACACCTTTTCTGAGCCCTTCTTCTTGAGAGCATAGCGACCCTTTCTCCGCCTAAAAGCTCAAAGCCCTCTATTGTAAAGCATACAGGGCGGCCGACCCTTGATATAATCGCTATCTCCTTAGTAGTACCCTCCCTTATGCCTATTGAGACCTCCTCCCTGGGCATTATTCCTCTCATTTTGGGAATGGCTGTTATCAAATCATGCGACTGCGTGCATACTTCGGCTATCGACTCCAGGACTGCGCTGTCCCTGTAGGCTCTTTCAAGGTCGTCCGGGCTTTTAAGATAGGCTCTGTTGGAGGCGGAATTTATAATTATGCCCTCGGGCGGATATATCATTTCTCACACCGTTCCTTTCATAATTTAAAGACTGGTTTATTCTATGAGAAACAGCCTTTTCATATTCCCTAAATCCTCAGGAGAGTCCAAAAATAAGGTATGGGTGTTGCATGATTGAAAATAATCTGGTATAATGTCTTTAAGGACGCCTTGCTGCGTATAAGAGCCGGGACTGGGTTTTGGCGGCAGGTTTCCCTGTAATTAGCTTTGTTTGTGAGGTTGGTTCATATGGATATAGCCAAGGGAGACATACTTACAATGAAAAAAACTCACCCCTGCGGGAGCAACAAAATGCTTGTTCTTCGCTCGGGGATGGATTTTAAGCTAAGATGTCTTGGCTGCGGTCATGAGTATATGATACCAAGGCTCAAGGCGGAAAAAAATATTAAAGCAGTTGATATGAGCGGGCGTGAAAATATGCATTAAAGGCTGTTATAAATTAACATCTAAAATGACTATTATTCTACTGAAAAGGAATTGATATATAATGCTAGATAAGCTAAAAGCGTTGGACGACAGGTACAACGAAATTAACGAGCGTCTTGTCCAGCCGGAAACTATTAACGATTCAAAGCTCTACAGCGAGCTTATGAAGGAATA
This sequence comes from Ruminococcus sp. UBA1409, assembly GCA_002305045.1. GTDB lineage: Bacteria > Bacillota > Clostridia > Oscillospirales > Ruminococcaceae > Faeciplasma > Faeciplasma avium. Next base: position 77,505 of record DBPX01000016.1, on the reverse strand, counting down.
CTCACAGCTCACCCCCATAATCGAGGTATTAAGGAGCTGCCAGAGAGCGGCGGCTAATCAGGAGGAGGCTGAGGAGCTTTTAAAAACCGAGAGCGACCCGGACATAAGGAAGATGGCGGAGGAGCAGTACCAGGAGTCAAAGGCGGAGGTCTCAAGGCTTTCCGAGGAGCTAAGGCTTCTTTTGCTTCCTAAGGACCCCAACGACGATAAGAATGTCATCATCGAGATACGGGCTGGCGCAGGAGGCGAGGAGGCTGCGCTGTTTGCAAATTCCCTTTGCAGGATGTACACAATGTACGCTGAGTCTAAGCGCTGGAAAACCGAGATTCTGAGCATAAACAGAACAGAGCTTGGCGGAATAAAGGAGGTCTCCTTTACCGTTTCGGGAAGCGGAGCATATTCAAGGCTCAAATATGAGAGCGGAGTTCACAGGGTGCAAAGAGTCCCGGAGACAGAGTCCCAGGGAAGGATACAGACCTCCACCGTAACGGTTGCCGTTCTTCCCGAGGCTGAGGATGTCGAGCTTTACATCGACGAAAAGGACCTAAGAATAGATGTTTTCAGAGCCTCAGGAGCAGGAGGACAGCATATAAACAAAACCGAATCCGCCGTCAGGATAACCCACTTTCCGACGGGACTGGTAGTCGAGTGTCAGGACCAAAGGAGTCAGCAGCAAAACCGTGAGAAGGCGATGCTTGTTCTGAGGTCAAGGCTTTTAGAGCTTAAGCAGCGTGAGCAGGAGGCAGCTATTGCCGGCGAGAGGCGCTCCCAGATAGGAACGGGGGACAGGTCGGAGAGAATAAGGACCTATAACTTCCCGGACGGCAGGGTCAGCGACCACAGGATAGGTCTCACCCTTTACAAGATTGACAGCATTATGAACGGCTCGCTTGATATGCTTATAGACCCTCTTGCAACCAAGGACCAGGCAGACAGGCTTGCTAAGCAGGAGGGTATGTGATAATTGGAAACTAAGCTGCTTGGCACCTCAAGAAGGGATATAATCGAGGCTGCGTCTCTTTTAAAAGCGGGGGAGGTTGTCGCCGTCCCCACCGAGACGGTTTACGGTCTTGCCGCAAACGCCTTCGACGAGGCTGCCGTTAGGAAAATTTTTTCGGCAAAGATGCGTCCCTGTGACAATCCATTGATAGTCCACATATCGTCTTTGGATATGCTTAAAATGGCGGCAATCTCCTTGCCAAGAACTGCAATCGCCTGTGCAGACGCCTTTTGGCCGGGTCCTCTTACGATGGTGCTTCCTAAAAGGCGGGAGATACCCTATGTCACAAGCGGAGGGCTTGAAACTGTCGGGATTAGATTTCCCTCCGACAGGATCTGCCAGAGCATAATATCCGAGTGCGGCTTTCCGCTGGCTGCTCCCTCTGCGAATCTCTCAGGGAGTCCCAGTCCTACAAACGCCAAAAGAGTCTACGAGGATATGAACGGAAGAATCTCAGCCATAGTCGACGGCGGGGAGTCTATGGTAGGTCTTGAATCGACGGTAATCTCCTTCGAGGGGGACTCTGTAAGGATTCTAAGACCGGGCAGAATCTCCTACGACGACCTTTTAGCCGTCGCCAAAAGGGTAATCATAGACAGCGGAGTCACCCAAAAGGTGGATAACGACAAGCCAGCCGCCTCTCCGGGCATGAAATACAGGCACTATGCTCCAAAAGCAAGAGTTATTCTTATAGAATCCGACCTTGAGGCGTTTAGGAGCTATGTTCAAAAAAACAGCACCGAGGGAAGCTATTGCCTTCTTTTTTCGGACGGCGAGGCGATAGAGGGTATGCCGTATCTTACATACGGAGCGGACGGCGAGACTCAGGCGCACCTTCTTTTTGAACGGCTCAGGCAGTTTGACGAGCTGGGCGCAGCTACAATTTTTGCAAGATGTCCCTCCCAGGACGGAGTGGGGCTTGCGGTTTATAACAGGATTTTGAGGTCCTCCGGGTTTAACATAGTCAAGCTATAGCATGGTGATGGTATGAAGCTGTTTAAGGACATTACTATAATAGGTCTCACGGGACAGAGCGGCGCCGGGAAGTCAAGCGTTGCCGGAATACTTAAAGACCTCGGCTTTAACATAGTCGACGCTGATAAGGTTTCGCACAGAGCGGCTTCTATTGAGGACTTTCTTGAGGAGCTTAAAAAGAGCTTTCCTAGATGCGTTGACGGCGGGAGGCTTGACAGAAGGGCTGCCGCAGAGCTTATCTTTGGCGACAAAAGCGCCAAGGAAAAATACACCTCGATAATCTTTCCGTATATAACAAGGCTTTGCTTCGAGGAGCTTTACCGCCTTTCAAGGACCTCGCCGGGAATAGTCGTTTTTGACGCTCCGACGCTTTTTGAAAGCGGCCTTGATTCCGTCTGCGAGGCTGTAATCAGCGTTGTTGCGCCGTATTGCACGCTTGTTGAAAGGATAATGGCGAGAGACTCTGTAAGCCGTGAGCTTGCCGTTGCAAGGCTAGAGAGCCAAAAATCTGAGGAGTTTTTCAGAGCGTCCTCAGACTATCTTATCAACAACAACCTTTCCTATTCGGAGCTTGTAAAGAGCACCGAGGAGGTAGCCTTGGCAGTCAGGGAGCGGTTCGATGCTTAAAAGAATAGCTGCGTTTTTGCTTCTAATCTGCTTTGTGGTCTTTTTGGGAGCGTTTTTACTTGTCTACATGCCGTATTGGTTTAAAAACGAGAGCTATCCCTTGGAATACTCCGAGGCTGTTAATAGATACAGCGAGGAATACGGGATAGACAGTGCGTTTGTCTATGCGGTAATAAGAACGGAGTCACATTTTGACCCCAACGCAGTCAGCGACGCCGGAGCCATAGGTCTTATGCAGATAATCGAGGACTCCTTCGACTGGGTTTCAAAAAGGCTGGGCGAGGATGAGCTTTGCTTTAACGATATGTTCATACCCGAAAACAGCATTAGGTACGGCTGCTTTATGCTCGGCTTTCTGTACGAAAGGTACGGCAGCTATGAGCTTGCGGCGGCGGCATATCACTCCGGCATGGGCGAGGTAGACAGCTGGATATCAAGCGGGACAGTTGACAAAAGCAGTCCCGATACTGCCGATTTTCAGGGCAGCAACACAAGACATTATGTCGGCAAAATCATGCGGGCATATGATAAATATTTAGAGATTGAAGGAAGGTCATGACATTATGTCAAACAATTCTTTGGAGAAATCCAAGGGAAAGCTTTTGCAGGAAAAGCTTTTTGCCAAGAGAAAAAACGGTATTTTAAGACTGAAGGACGGCGAGCTTGAGGCTATCGACAGCTTTTGTGAGGGCTATAAGTCATTCCTAGACGACGGCAAGACCGAAAGGGAGGCTGCAAAGGCGAGCATCGAGCTGGCTACCTCCTGCGGCTTCAGCGAGTACGACCCGAGCAAAAAATACTCTCCCGGCGACAGGGTGTATTCAAATGTCAGGGGCAAGTGCGTAATTTTATGCGTGTTCGGCAGTGAGCCTATTGAAAAGGGAGCAAATATTCTTGCCGCTCACATAGATTCTCCCAGGCTTGATTTAAAGCAGCACCCTGTTTACGAGGCAAGCGATCTATGCCTGTTTAAGACTCACTACTACGGCGGCATAAAGAAATATCAGTGGACAGCTATGCCGCTTTCTTTACACGGAGTCATCTACAAGAGCGACGGCGAAATGGTCGAGGTTAATATAGGCGAGGACGATTGCGACCCTGTATTTGTAATCACTGACCTCCTGCCGCATCTCGGTCAGGAGCAGGCAAAAAGGTCTCTTGGGGATGGCATAAGAGGAGAGGAGCTTAATGTCCTCATCGGCTCAAGACCCTTTAACGACGACGAGGTCTCAGAGAAGGTAAAGCTAGGTATTCTTTCCTGCCTGTTTGACAAGTACGGAATAGTTGAGGACGATTTTATCTCGGCAGAGCTTGAGGTCGTACCTGCATTCAAGGCAAAGGATGTCGGCTTTGACAGGGGACTTATAGGCGCCTACGGTCAGGATGACAGGGTATGTGCATATACGGCTTTAAAGGCGACCTTAGACCTTGACGAAGGGTCTGCGCCTAAAACCACCTGCATAACCGTTCTTACCGATAAGGAGGAAATAGGAAGCGTAGGAAATACCGGGCTTTCCGGCGAGTATTTCAAGCATTTTATACACTTAGTTGCAAGAAGCGAGGGCGCCGAGCTTCCCACCGTTCTTGAAAATTCAAAATGCCTTTCCGCCGATGTAAGCGTCGCCTTTGACCCCACCTTCCCCGAGGTCTGCGAGCAGCTAAATACAGCCTACTGCAACTACGGCGTGACTATGTGCAAATACACCGGCTCAAGAGGAAAGGGAGGCTGCAACGACGCCAATGCCGAGTTTTTGTCCTATGTAAGAAGCGTCTTTGATTCAAACGATGTCATCTGGCAGACAGGCGAGCTTGGCAAGGTTGACGGCGGCGGAGGAGGAACAGTCGCCGCATATGTTGCAAATCTTGGCATGGAGGTTGTGGATGTCGGAGTCCCGGTGCTGAGTATGCACGCTCCGTATGAGGTCACCTCAAAGCTCGATGTCTACATGGCTTATAAGGGCTTTTCCGCCTTTATTAAAAACTAGTCGGGTTTTACCATAATATGTTTAATATGCTGTCGGCATTGTGTCGGCAGCATTTTTATTCTAGCAAATTTTTTTCAGGAGTCCTCTTTTGACATTTATTTTTGCCAAGCAGGGCTATACTCAGAATCGGTGATGCTCATGACGATATATATTGACATACTGATTCTTATCAACGCCTACATCTGCTGGCTCCTTATTTCGCTCACAGGAAGGCTAATAAGAGTGGAGATATCCTCCTCAAGGACGGCTTTATGCTCGCTCATAGGAGGAATATCCTCGCTTGCAGTCCTAGCAGACAATAAGACCCTATCAGGCAGGCTGATTATAACAGCCGTCGGAGCATTTTCCCTTGCCGCAATAATAGCCGTGGCGTTTTACAAAAGGGGCGTGCGTATAGCAACCCTTTTTACGGCAGGAGCGGAGTATATCGCACTTAATATTCTTCTGGGAGGAGCGGCGTTTTGCCTAAAATCCATATCGGGGAGCGATAAAATTCTCGTTTTCGGAGCATATTTATATATAGAGGTTTCGGTGGTGGAGTTGATAATTCTCACCGGGATAATATACATAATACTTTTAGCAGCAGGCTATATACGGTCAAAAAGAGAGCTTGCACTTTCCTGCTATCATGTTTTTGTCGAAATAGAAGGAAGGATGTACGGCTTTGAGGGAATAGCCGACACCGGCAACAATGTTAGAGATGTCTTTACAGGAAGACCTGTGGTCGTCTGCACCGGCGTTAGCCCTCCCAGCTCGGACTGCACAAGGCTTTATCCAGTCCCGTACAACACGGTATCGGGCGAGGGACTTTTATACGCCTTCAAGCCTGACAGCGTCCTGATTAGAAGCGACAGGGGAGAAAGGAGCCAGCCCTCCTGCCTTGTAGCCTTCAAAAAAGAGGGCGCAAAAAGGGCTATTTTCAATCCTTCTATACTAAAATATTAAGAGGCGAGCTGTATGTTTAGACCATTTAATCTCTTTAAGAAAATAAAGAGCCTTATAAGACGGCTTATCTCAAAGGATGCAACCCTTGATTACATAAACGGCTCAAAAACCCTCCCTCCGCCGCTTGGTCAGGAGGAGGAAAAAAGGGTGCTTTTGATGCTTGAGTCGGAGCCGAAAAGGGCAAGGGAGCTTCTTATCACTCACAATCTAAGGCTGGTTGTTTACATATCAAAGAAGTTTGAGGCAACGGGAATCGGGATTGAGGACCTTGTTTCAATAGGCACAATAGGGCTTATCAAGGCTGTAAATACCTTCAATCAGGACAAGAACATAAAGCTTGCAACCTATGCCTCGAGGTGCATAGAAAACGAGATTCTCATGTATCTTAGAAAGACGGCCCAGCAACGAAACGAAATCTCTATAGACGAGCCGCTAAATGTTGACTGGGACGGCAACGAGCTGCTTCTGTCCGATGTAATAGGGACCGACTCCAACGAGGTCTGCCAGCACCTTGAGAGCGAGACGGAAAAGCTGCTTCTAAACCGTGCCGTCGAGGGCTTAAAGGGGAGAGAAAGGCTGATAATGCAGCTAAGATTCGGACTTGGAGGCAGAAAGGAGATGACTCAGAAGGAGGTTGCGGATGTGGTTGGGATATCTCAGTCCTATATCTCAAGACTTGAAAAGAGAATTTTAAGAGAGCTTAAAAAGGAGCTTGAGGCTATAACCTGATTTCCAGAAAGTGCATATAGGCATATTGAATACGGCGACTGCTATCCGGCAATAATTAGATAGAATCTGATGTGCCGGAGAGTAATATGCGATATGCAGTACAATAAGGTTGAAATTAGCGGAGTTAATACCTCAAAGCTGTCGGTGCTGACAGAAAGCGAAAAAACGGAGCTTTTAAAAAGGACGAAGTCAGGCGACAGAGCGGCAAGGGAGGAGCTTATAAAGGGCAATCTCAGGCTTGTTCTGAGCGTAATACAGAAGTTTATGTCAAGAGGAGCGCCCGCAGACGACCTCTTTCAGGTGGGTGTTGTTGGACTTATCAAGGCAATTGACAACTTCGATGTCAAGCTGGAGGTGAAATTCTCCACCTATGCAGTCCCGATGATTTCCGGCGAGCTAAGACGGTATCTTAGAGATAACAATTCAATACGGGTGTCAAGGTCGACAAGAGACCTTGCCTATAAAGCGATGCAGGCAAGGGAGCGGCTTATAAACAAAAACAACACCGAGCCTACAGCCAAGGAGATATCCAAGGAAATAGGCGCAAAGCAGTCCGATGTCGTTCTTGCGCTCGAGTCCATAAGCGAGCCTGTTTCTATATACGAGCCCGTCTATTCCAGCTCCGGCGACGCCGTATATGTGCTAGACCAGCTAGGCGATTCCTCCAGCGACGAGGGCTGGATAGACGAGCTCCTTTTAAAGGAGGCAATCAAGACACTTTCCGACAGGGAAAAGAACATTTTATACCTTAGATTCTATCAGGGAAAGACCCAGGTGGAGGTCGCAAACGAAATAGGAATATCCCAGGCTCAGGTCTCAAGGCTCGAAAAAAACGCCCTTACAAGGATAAAATCAAGCGTGTAGGGGTTGACAAGCTAAAATTATCATGCTATAATGCGGTATCGACCTTGATGGGAAGAAGTAGCCCGTCCTGATTGCAAAGAGAGCTTTCGGCTGGTGTGAGAAAGCGTTGAGGGGCGTGTCGAATACATCCCGGAGTCCGTTCCCTGAACCTTTAGTAGGGGAATGCGGAGTGGCGAGCGTTATATCGCCCAAAGGCCGCCTGGCGCATCCTTTTTCCTGCTTTAGGGCTTTTTGCGTCAAACGGTAAATTGAGGTGGTACCACGGTTTTAATCGTCCTCTGACAATTATGTCAGAGGATTTTTTAATGTGAAAGGATGATTTTAGTGGGAATTTACGAAGAGCTGCAGGAAAGAGGTCTTATAGCTCAGGTCACGGACGAGCCTCTTATAAGAGAGCTTATCAATAACGGAAAGGCTACATTTTATATCGGCTTTGACTGCACGGCAGACAGCCTGACAGCCGGTCACTTTATGGCTCTTACGCTTATGAAGAGGCTTCAGATGGCAGGAAACCGTCCGATAGCGCTCATAGGCGGAGGGACTACAATGATAGGCGACCCCTCCGGCAGGACGGATATGCGAAAGATGCTCACAAAGCAGGATATCGAGCATAACGCTGAGTGCTTTAAGAAGCAGATGTCGAGGTTTATAGAGTTCGGCGAGGGCAAGGCGATGATGGTAAACAACGCCGACTGGCTTCTTGACCTTAACTACATCGACCTTCTTAGGGAGGTAGGAGCCTGCTTCTCGGTCAACAATATGCTTCGTGCCGAGTGCTACAAGCAGAGGATGGAAAAGGGTCTTTCCTTCCTTGAGTTCAACTACATGATAATGCAGTCTTATGACTTCTACTACCTGTTCAAGAATTACGACTGCAACCTGCAGTTCGGCGGAGACGACCAGTGGTCTAATATGCTTGGCGGCACAGAGCTGATAAGGAAAAAGCTCGGAAAGGACGCCAGCGCAATGACTATAACTATTCTAACCGACTCTAACGGCATGAAGATGGGTAAGACTGCCGGAAACGCCGTCTGGCTTGACGCTAACAAGACCACTCCCTACGACTTCTTCCAGTACTGGCGTAATGTAGCCGACGAGGATGTCATGAAATGTATAAAGATGCTAACCTTCCTGCCGCTTGACGAGATTAAGAGCATGGAGAAGTGGGAAGGCTCCGCCTTGAACAAGGCGAAGGAGATTTTAGCATATGAGCTTACAAAGCTTGTCCACGGCGAGGAGGAGGCTAAAAAGGCTCTTGACACCGCCAGGGAGGTTTTCGGCGGCGCAGGCTCGAGCGAAAACATGCCGACCTTTGAGTATGAGGGCGAGAGCATAGGCATTCTTGACGCGATGACGCTTTGCAAGCTTGCTCCCTCCAAGGGCGAGGCAAGAAGGCTGATTCAGCAGGGCGGAGTAACCGTCAATGATGAAAAGCTGCTTGATACCTCTGCTGTTTTGGAGCTGTCCTCTCCGGCAATCATCAAAAAGGGTAAAAAGCAGATTGTAAGGCTTATAAAAAAATCAGCCATAGCCTTGGCTGAGAAATAACAGCTATGCCCGGTCAAAGCCGGGCATATTTTTTTACTCCATAGCAGCTCTTTCCATCCTAAGCTGTCGGATATCCTCTCCAATGAACCTCAGTGTTTTAAGCTCTCCTATGAGCCTTGAAACTATCCTGTCGTCATATCTTTCCATGAGACGATTTATCGGCATATTGGTCGAAACTATTGTAGGCTTGCCCATGCTGCACCTTGAATTGATAAGATTGTAAACCGTAGCCGTGTTAAAGCTGGACTCAAACTCGGCTCCCAAATCGTCGAGAATCAAAAGGTCGGCTGAAAGAAGCGTCTCCATGGTGTCGCCCTCGCTCCTGCCGAAGTGCTCTCTTTCTACAGCTCTTAGGTAGTTCTGGACAGAATCAAAGGCTACGCTGTATCCCTTTTTCAGAAGCTCAGAGGCTATGCAGGAGGAAAGAAGGGTCTTTCCAAGACCTGTAGCTCCGTGCATGAAGATGCCGCTTGACTCGGTGGTGAAGCTTTTGCAGTATTCAATGCAGTAGCTAAGATTCTTTTCCATCAGCTCACGGCACCTTATCTCCCTGCCGCCGGACCTCAGGCTCTCGGGATAGTAATCCGTTCTGAACTCGCTAAAGCTCCTCAGCTTGATTTTACACTGGGAGTTAAGCTCTTCTATTGTATATTTTCGCATAAGCTCTGTAAGACATGAGCATCTGTTTCCCATGCTGACGCCGGTGTCACAGCAGCTCTTGCAATAGTAGTTACAGCTAAGATAGTTTTCAGGATAGCCAAGAGCCAAAAGCATCTCGGAGAGCCTTTTCTGACTGTAAAGATTATCTCTTTTTATCCCTTCGACAAGCTCTTTAGAGTCCTTGTCTCCCGAGAAAACGGCTTGAGCGAGCCTTGAGGCTGTGCTTTTTATAGACCTGTAGATGCTGTAAACCTCGGGGAGATTGTTTTTAACCGTCTCGATGTGCTCATTTTGCAGAGAAACTGCCGTCTCCCTTCGCCTTTTAAGCTCCTCAAACGCCCTCTGAACGGCAGACGGGGTGTACCTCACTTTTTATCTCTCCCTTCCTCGTCGGATATGCCGCCTAGAGTAAAATCATCCCATCTATCAAGGTTGATGGAGTGGTCCTTATCAGGCTCTGAGGCGGACGGCTTTTTCTCAAGACTTGCCGCCTCGGGAGTGAAAATGCCCTTGTCAGCCCAGCTTTTTAAAACCTTGTCGATATATCCGAACGAGAGCTTATTGATGGAATCAACGCATCTGTCCCTGGCAAGGGTCATCATTTCAAGGCCAAAGCCAAGCTCTTTCCAGCCGTTGACAAATTCAGTCTGCTTTTTTGTGAGCGAGGTGTTCATCCCGAAGCTTCTGGCAACCCTTCCCTCAAGCAGTGACTGCTCCTTTCTTCTTTCAAGCTCAGCCTCGATTTCGCTAAAGCCCAGTATGTTTTTCTCCGAAAAGTCCCTTGCGACCGACTCAATGTACCTCACCGAGCTTTTATCAAGACTCTGGCAGTATTCGATTATAAGTATGCAGGACTGCACGCTGAAGCCGTAATAATCCCTAAGACTTATCAAAAGCTCATGCTCCGAGTGCTTTAGGACCCTGCCAAAGCTTCTTTCAGCCTCAGAAAAAAGCTCTCTAAGCTCGGAGTCGGTATCTAAAAGCTGGGAGATATGGCTTGCTGTGTAGCTTCTTTTGGTTAAGACCCTTGTATCTTGGGGAAGGCTCTTTACCATGCCTTGAGGCGTACTGTCATTAACCTCCTGACAGGACCTTGGGTCCTTGTCAAACAGGACGCCAAGCTGCTCCCAGAACAAAATAGCGTCAAGAACCTCCTGACGGGTAAGCCCGAGGCTCCTAGCAGCAGCCTCGATGTCAAGCTCGTCCGAGTCGCTTCCAAGAAGATAGATTATCAGCTTGAGGGACGGACCGTCGGCAAGCTTTAGATAGCTGTCGGCTATGTAGCAGGGAAAGCTAAAGCACCTGTTTTTCCTTTCGATATATACGCAAGGCATAATACACCAATCCTTTTTATATGTAAGAGGGCAAAATCAGCCCGGATTTACCCTCGCCGTGTGAGATTTTAGGCTTTTTGAGCCTATCAAGACCTTAGCTATGCGGCAAATATCCTCCCGCACCTAAGGATAAAACCCTCAAAAAGCTCATGCTTAGCGCCTGTGGCTATTATATCATACCGACCGGCTTATTTCAACCCAAAATCATTCTCAAAAATGGGACAGGATAAAAAATCCGCCATACATAAATCTGCATGGCGGAGAAGCAAACAAACGAAAGCTAAAGAAAGCTCACCGATTAATTACCGGCAAATCAGTAGTTTTCCTTTCTTACCTCGAAGTAGCTGCCGGGATGAGCGCATACGGGACAGACGGCAGGAGCCTTCTTGCCCATTACAAGATGTCCGCAGTTGCGGCACTCCCACATGGTCTCCTCGCTCTTCTCAAAGACCTTCTTCATCTCTACATTAGACAGCAGAGCACGGTATCTCTCCTCGTGAGCCTTCTCGATTGCGGCAACAGCCCTGAACTGATATGCAATCTGAGCAAAGCCCTCCTCCTCAGCCTCCTTGGCGAAGGTGTCGTACATATCCGTCCACTCGTAATTCTCGCCCTCAGCGGCGGCGGCAAGGTTCTGTGCGGTCTCGTTGATTCCGCCCAGGTGCTTGAGCCAGAGCTTGGCGTGCTCCTTCTCGTTGTCGGCAGTCTTTAGGAAGATTTCCGCTATCTGCTCATAGCCCTCCTTCTTTGCAACAGAAGCAAAGTAGGTATATTTGTTCCTTGCCTGAGATTCTCCGGCAAACGCAGTCATAAGATTCTGCTCGGTTTTTGTTCCCTTGAGTTCAGCCATGTTCTTATCTCCTTTTTAAAATTATTTTATGTCTCGGCTAAAGCCGATAATCATAACGAAGCCAAAATACACATTGCTCTACGGACGACTTTATAAGCCGGCTATAATGATGATATCAGAAAAAGCTGAAATTGTCAAGCAATAAAAGGATTTATATATTATCCCGGATAATTTATCGGTTAATTTTAGCTCTAATCGGTTAAAACGCAGAAAAATACTTATTCTCCTTGACACTGAGTGAGTTTATGGAATATAATAATTCCTATAGCATTTTGATATGGGGGAGTAGCGTTTGAAAAAAATAAGGGGCATTCTTGACCATATATTTATAGACGGGCTGTCCGGCATGGCCATTGGGCTTTTTGCAACGCTCATCATAGGCACAATCCTAGAGCAGCTTGCAGGACTCTTTGACGGAAGGATAGCCTCCTGGCTTTTGGTTATATCCGGCTATTCTAAAGCCATTACAGGCGCCGGAATAGGAATAGGAGTTGCCTCCAAGTTTAAAAGCCACACCCTTGTTGCAGTGTCGGCGGCGGTATGCGGAATGGTGGGAGCCTTTGCCGGGAGCGTAGATTTGTCTGAGCTGTCCGCCGGAATCCGGCTTTTGGGTCCGGGAGAGCCTTTAGGAGCCTTTATCGCCGCACTTATAGGAATCGAGCTTGGCTCCTGTTTATCGGGAAGGACTAAGATTGATATAATTGCAGTCCCTGCGGTTACCGTTTTGTCGGGATGTGCGGCTGGGATTCTGCTTAGTCCGCCGATATCCGCCTTTATGAAGTGGATAGGAGAGCTTATAAACTACGGAGTTGAGGCTCAGCCGTTTGTGATGGGAGTTGTGGTTTCCGTCCTGATGGGAATGGCTCTGACTCTGCCGATAAGCTCGGCGGCGATAGGCATTTCGCTGGGTCTTAGCGGAATTGCGGCTGGCGCTGCCGCAGTTGGCTGCTGCTCCCAGATGATAGGCTTTGCCTGCATGAGCTTTAAGGAGAACAAGTGGGGAGGACTTATATCCCAGGGAATTGGGACATCTATGCTCCAGATGCCGAATATAATTAAAAATCCGTTTATCTGGCTGCCTCCGATTATTACCAGCGCAATACTCGGACCTGTTTCTACCTGCCTTTTAAAGATGGTAAACAATCCCTCCGGCTCCGGGATGGGTACGGCAGGTCTTGTAGGACAGCTTATGGGCTATGACGCTATGGTAAGCTCTGGAGTCTCGCCGGCAGCGGCAGTAATCGAGATTGTCCTAATGCATTTTATAGCTCCCGGTATACTCTGCTTTGGGCTTTGCGAGGGCTTTAAGGCAATCAAGCTTATAAAGCCTCAGGACCTAAAGCTTTCGGTATAAAGCCTATCCGTAAGGTAAAAATTATTTAAGTATATTATCCAAGAAGCATTTTCCTCTTGTATTAATCACGGCAAAATGCTACAATTAGATGTGTCCTCCCTGCAATAAAATCAGGATGAGGCTTGTATGCAGTTATAGATGGGAGGGATTTGCGTATGCTTAGGCATAACAGGCGGTGCGTCTTAGACTTTAAAAGACTTTTAGCATCTATAACAGCCGTGGTTATCCTCCTTATTACGCTTTCCTCCTGCGATAAAAGAGCAAAGGGGAGTATTTCGTCCGGCGCAAATGAAATAACCATTGAGACCTTTGGCTCAGCCAAGACAGAAGAGCCGTCCATTGAACCTGAGCCGCCGTCCTATGTTACCCCGCCTCAGACAGAGCCGACCTTTCAGTACACCATAACAGAAAGCATAGGTGAAGCAAGCGAGGCTCCCACAGCCTCAGAGCCTGCCTTCTCATCGGATATAAGTGCCGCCTCTGATTCTGCGTCCTATGATATAACCCCGCACAGCTCGGTTATGTATGCAAATGCCGATGTCAATGTAAGAAGCGAGCCTGACGCTAGCAGCAGAAGGCTTGGTCATCTTGACAAAGACGAAGCCGCAAATGTCACCGGCATAGTCTCTAACGGCTGGTATCGAATCGAGTTCGAGGGCGGAATAGGCTTTGTAAACGGAAGATATCTGAGCGAGGAAAAGGCTACTGCCAAGACAAGCGAGCCTCCTGCAAGCGAGACGCTGCCATCAACCGGCACATCAAGCGCTGCTCTAAGCTCTTCAGACAGCGAACAAACCGAGCTTGCTCCCGGCGAGGACTCGGTTGAGCTTCCCGAGGTGGGGAACACCTCGGGCTATCAGGCTTTAAACTACCAGACGCAAAAGGCTGTCTGGTTTGCATATCTTGACATTGACGGCTGGCTGCTGGGAGCGGATTCAGACGAGTTCAGAGAGAGGATAAAAACTGCCTTCTCAAATGTTAGAGCGATGGGCTGCAACACGGTATATGTCCATGTCAGGGCATTCGGGGACGCTTACTATCACTCCTTTATCTATCCCTTCACTGCGGCGTACTCCGGCACTGTCGGCGTGTCTCCCGATTATGACCCTCTTGAAATCATGATAGAGGAGGCTCACTCTCTGGGGCTTTCCTTCCATGCCTGGGTGAATCCTATGCGTACAACCGACAAGGCCCGCTTCTCCCAGATGCCGGACAGCTATATTTTAAAGCAGTGGTACAATCTTGACAGCACCAACGGCACCTATCTCGTCTACGACAGCGACAGCGGCTATTACTGGCTCAGTCCAGCCTACACTGCGGTCAGGGAGCTTATCTCTTCCGGGATAGCCGAGATAGTCTCAAGCTATCAGGTCGACGGCATACACATTGACGACTACTTCTACCCGACAACAGACGCCTCCTTTGACAGCGCCGCCTTTTCCGTGAGCGGCTGGAGCGACCTTTCCTCGTGGAGGAAAAACGCCGTCAGCCAGCTTGTAAAGAGCATTTACGACACTGTCAAGGCAGTTAATCCAACCGTTTTATTCGGAGTCTCCCCGCAGGGAAACACCGAGAACAACAGAAATAAGCTCTACGCCGACATAGACCTATGGTGCTCAAGCTACGGCTATCTTGACTATGTAGTCCCTCAGCTGTACTACGGCTACGAGGGCTCGCTTCCCTTTGACGCAGCCGCCCAGGAATGGCAGAGCCTTGTGACAAATCCGTCGGTTTCGCTTGTCTGCGGCTTTGCCGCCTATAAGGTCGGCTCCACCAAGGAATGGAGGTCCGGCAGTATTCTAAGCTCGCAGACGGCATACATCGACTCGCTTTCACGGTACTCTGGCTGTGCATACTACAGATACGGCTCGCTGTTCCCGACAGGCTCGTACATGGAAAAGGAATTCGACTCGCTCTTAGCTGCTATAAACTCGTTTAACTAAAAGGATTTAACAAAATGAAGGCTTTTTTTAAACTTTTTTCCTGCTTCATGGCTTTTTATATAGCCATTACCACGCTCATTCCCTTTGCGCCGATTTCATTAAATGCCGAAGAGGACGACTTGTCGGCTCCCAGCCCCGAGTCCTCCGAGATTTATTACGACTACGCCTTTCCTGACAGCATGAGGGCTACTAATATCACAATAGGCAAGGACCTTTTTACGGATGTTAATCAGTCTGCTGCCACCACTCTTGACGAAATAGCTACAATTTTCTCGAATCTTGAGAGCTACGGCTTTAATACAATTATTATCAACACCAGCTATGAGGGAAGAATATACTACGAGATAGACTCTAAGCTTTATCTGAACGGCTCGCCGCTTGATATGCTTATCGAGGCGGCAAGACAGCACAGCTTCTTTGTCTACATAACCCTAGACCTTGAGGACGCCATAAGCAGTAAGAGCATTGTAAGCCTAAAGGAAAAAATCGACTATCTCTCGCTTTGTGCCCACAAGCTGACAAATAAGTATCTGATAGACGGTATTATTCTGACCGGGTATTACTCCGGCAGCTCGCAGACCAGCTATAAGGAGTACCTAAAAAACGGCTCTGGGATAGGCTTTGAAAACTGGCTGAGGGATAACAGCGGCTATGTTTTCAGGCTTGTAAGCAGCGCAATTCGCTCTACCAGCAGCACCGTGCCGGTTGGAATAGACATACTAAACGCATGGCTCAACAGCTCTACCGATGAAAGCGGGTCGGATACCAAGGACGATTTTGAGGCTCTCACCGACGGCTATTCCGATACCAAGGCGTACATAGAAAAGGGCTACGCAGACTTCATGATTGTAACCTGCTACGGAGGTCTTGAGTCTGTAGAGCTTAGCTTTAAGAGTATTGTTTCATGGTGGGACAGCCTTGCCTCCAGCGCAGGAATCCCGATGTTTATCAGCCATGCAAACGAGAGAATAAGCGAATCGGACTCCTCCTGGGACGCAGGTCAGATACTAAAGCAGCTTGAGGAGTGCAGGAACTATTCCTCCTACAAGGGAAGCGTCTTTCGCTCCTATGAGTCGCTTATGCAAAATGTCGGAACAAGCACCGATGCTCTCAGAAGATACTTTGACGGTCTTATAGACACCAACTCGCTCTATACAGAGCTATCGATGGTTCTTCCCAAGCAGACAACCTTTACAACCTATGAGCCTACCGTAAAATTCCAAGGCTCCTTTGACCAGAATTTTGATGTCTACTTTAACGACGAGAAGATAACCCTCAACGAGGCGGGAAGCTTCTTCTTCGAGGAGGACCTTGAGATAGGGCTTAATACCTTCACCTTTAAAAACAAAGCCAAAACAGTCACCTATAAAATCACAAGACGAATCAAGGTTTTGCAGACAGTCGAGCCGGAGGACGGCACCGAGCTTAGAGTCGAGGGCAAGACCAAAATATCGGTAAGCGTTGTAGCCTATTCCGGCTCCGAGGTTACAGCTACCCTAAACGGGCGGACTATTACCCTAGAGGAGGAGGACGCAAGGTCGGACGAGCTGGACTCCAACACCAACTACGCTCGCTTTACAGGCTACTTTACCGCTCCTGACGGAATAGTCAACGAGGAGCAGGACTTAGGAATAATCACTGTAAACGGCAACTATAGGGATATCTGCTACGAGAGCATGTACGGCGCTAGAGTTATAATCAACGCAGTATCGCCGTTCTCCGAGGACGCAGACCTCCTCATTATTAAAAATGACAACACCATAACCTACGATTACTATACAACCGATAATGTCGCAACCCCGGACATGCCGAGGCTCCCTGCTGGAACGGTCGATGTAATAACTAATGTTGTAACCTACAGCGTTTCCTCCGAGGGCGTAAACCAGAGCGTGACCTACTATCTGACAGCCTCCGGGCTTAGAGTCAAGGCCTCAGACTGCAACACGGCGGACGGCTACACCGTAGTAAACAACACCGTGACGCTCAATAACGCCTATGTCAGCGACACCGATACAGTTTTAAGCCTCAGTCTTGGATATCAGACGCCGTTTAAGATATCCTACTCTCCTATAAGCTATTCAAATACTCAAAGCCAGAACTACTATATCGAAAGCTTCCAGCCTGAGTATCTGCTCATAACCTTCGACTATGTAGACGGCGCACAGGGTATACCGCAGTTTAGCTCCGATTCGCTCTTTACAAGCGCAGAATGGGAAAGAGTCAGCGTCAACGGCGAGGACAAGATGCAGCTAAGGCTGAAGCTCAGAAAGAGGGGAGTATTCGCAGGCTACAGCTCCAGCTACGACGGAAACGGCAACCTGACCCTGCGCTTTAACGGCTACCGCTCCAGCATCTACGGCTCGGTAATTGTAATAGACCCGGGACACGGCTACAACAAGAGTGCAACCACCTTCGACCCGGGAGCGGTAGGTCATGTCCTTGAGCAGACGATTAACATCGCCATATCAAAGAAGCTGACAAGCGCTTTAACAGCGGCGGGAGCCACGGTTTATATGCTTCCCACCGACACGCAGTATATAAACCTCTACGAAAGAAGCGAGTACGCAAGAAGATACAGCCCCGACCTTTTCATCTCGATACACTGCAACAGCGTCAACAAGGGCGGAGAGAGCGTTCAGGGCGTAGAGGCGTACTACTTCACACCGTTCTCGCAGCCGCTGGCGTCGCTGGTGTCTAAGAACATGGCGGACTACTACAACAGCTATGTGTACGGCGACAGCAAGAACAGAAACCGTGGCGCTAAATACAACTACTTTGCCGTGACTCTTGAGCAGGAGTTTCCGTCAATACTCGTAGAATGTGGCTTTGTCACAAACTACGAGGAGGCGATGGCTCTTAACAGCTCATCTGTACAGGAGGGTCTTGCACAGGCTATAACTCAGGCGGTTATACAGTACTTTGCAAGAAATTAGTCAAACAAAGTCCGGCTATTTCTGCATTTTGCCAAAAAGCTGCTTTAATACTTGAAATTGATAGCACATTATTGTATAATGACATACTGACAAAAAAGCTTTGGGGAGGAATTTTGTGTTTAAGATACTGAAAAAGCGTGAGCTTAACGAGCAGGTTACCCTGATGGAGCTTGACGCTCCGCTGATTGCAAAAAAGGCTCTTGCGGGACAGTTTATAATCTTCAGGACGGACGAGCTGGGCGAGAGAATCCCGCTCACTATAGCCGACTATGACAGAGAAAAAGGCTCTATCACCATCATATTCCAGAAGGTCGGAAAATCCACCATCCAGCTTGGCTCCATGGAGGAGGGCGACAGTATACTCGATGTCGTAGGACCGCTCGGAGTCCCGACTCATTTTGGAACCGACATAAAGCGTGCCGCCGTAGTAGGCGGGGGAGTCGGCTGCGCTATTGCCTATCCATCGGCAAAGGCCCTAAACAATATGGGAGTCAAGGTCGACATCATAGCAGGCTTTAGAAGCAAGGACATTGTCATCCTGGAGGATGAGATGAGAGCGGTCTCCAAAAACCTTTACATCACCACAGACGACGGAAGCTACGGCACAAAGGGCTTTGTCACAAACAAGCTCTCTGAGCTTATAGACTCAGGCGCAGATTATGACCTTGTAGTTGCCATAGGTCCTGT
Organism: Ruminococcus sp. UBA1409; assembly: GCA_002305045.1. Taxonomy (GTDB): domain Bacteria; phylum Bacillota; class Clostridia; order Oscillospirales; family Ruminococcaceae; genus Faeciplasma; species Faeciplasma avium. The sequence continues at coordinate 59,071 of DBPX01000016.1, read as the reverse complement.
GCCGATGATGAAGTTTGTCTGCGAGGTCACTAAACCTCATGACATCAAGACGATAGTCTCCCTTAACCCCATCATGATTGACGGCACCGGGATGTGCGGCGGCTGCCGTGTCAAAGTAGACGGCAAGACAAAATACGCCTGTGTAGACGGTCCAGATTTTGACGGCTTCAAGGTCGATTTTGACGAGCTTATGAGGAGAAACTCTGCATATAAGAATCAGGAGAACGAGTCCAAGACTCACATATGCAGGCTCACTGGAGGTGTTAGACATGGCTAATATGCAGCCAACCAAGACTCCCATAAAGGAGCAGGACCCTAAAATCAGGGCCAGAAACTTCGAGGAGGTTTGCTGCGGCTACACCCCAGAGGAGGCTGTAAACGAGGCTAAGCGCTGTCTTAACTGCAAAAACAAGCCCTGCGTCAGCGGCTGCCCGGTAGGAGTAAGAATACCTGAGTTTATCTCAAAAGTCAGCGAGGGCGACTTTGAGGGCGCTTACAGGATAATAACCACGACTAACGGACTTCCCGCCGTCTGCGGCAGAGTCTGCCCTCAGGAGAGCCAGTGCGAGGGAAAATGCGTAAGAGGTATAAAGGGAGAGCCTGTCGGAATAGGAAGGCTAGAGCGCTTTGTCGCCGACTATATGATGAATAAGACGACCGCTCCCGAGAAAATAGCTCCCAACGGAATCAAGGTTGCGATAATAGGCTCTGGGCCCTCCGGGCTTACCTGTGCATCCGACCTTGCAAAGCTTGGCTACTCGGTAACCGTCTTTGAGGCGTTTCACACCGCCGGCGGTGTTCTTATGTACGGAATCCCGGAGTTCAGGCTTCCCAAAGCTACCGTCATGCATGAGATTGACAATCTCAAGGCGCTCGGCGTCGAGATCAAAACCGACATGGTCATAGGAAAGATTTTGTCAATTGATGAAATCATGGATATGGGCTACAAGGCAGTATTTGTAGGAACAGGCGCAGGACTTCCCAACTTCATGGAAATAGAGGGAGAGGGTCTTGTCGGAGTTTTCTCGGCAAACGAGTATCTTACAAGAATCAATCTTATGAAGGCGTATCTTGACGAGTACGATACTCCTGTCAAGAGATATCGCTCTGTGGCGGTCGTCGGCGGAGGAAATGTCGCCATGGACGCCGCAAGGTGCGCCATGAGGCTTGGAGCCGATAATGTATATGTAATTTACCGCAGGTCGGAGGCTGAGATGCCTGCAAGGCGTGAGGAAATACATCACGCCAAGGAGGAGGGCATCGAGTTCGTATACTTAACAAATCCCATAGAGATACTGGGCGACGACAGCGGAGCAGTCAGAGCGATAAGATGCCAGAGGATGTCTCTGGGGGAGCCCGGAAAAGACGGCAGGCGCTCTGTAAGCCCGATAGAAGGCTCTGAGTACGACATTGATATTGATTGCTGTATCATGGCGATTGGAACCTCTCCGAATCCGCTTATCCGCTCCACGACATCCGGTCTTGAGGTGAATAAAAGAGGCTGTCTGATAGTTGACGAGGGAATGCTCACAACCAAGCAGGGAGTCTACGCAGGAGGGGACGCCGTAACAGGTGCGGCCACCGTTATTTTGGCTATGGGAGCCGGAAAAACGGCGGCTAAGTCTATTGACGAATACCTAAGGGGAGAGGGCAAATAGCCTGTTTTGCCTAAAAATCCTTTGATTTTTAAGCTTTCCCTTGAAATCCGGATAAGGATGTGCTATAATCAGAGGGCATTTTAATTTTAAATGATATTTTCGTATTTTGGAGGAAACAACAAATGGATTTTAGCTGGATTGTTTTAACTGCTGCCGACGCCTCCGGCGCAGGTCTTGGCGGAATGATGTCCATTATCTGGATGGTTGTTCTGTTAATGGCATTTTACTTCATTCTTATACATCCTCAGCGCAAGAAGGAGAAAAAGGACGCCGAGATGCGTAAAAACATCTCACTTGGCGACGAGGTAATAGCGGCTGGAGGAATTGTCGGAATTGTCTGCAAGCTTGAGGACAATACCCTTGTAATCGAGACCGGCGGAGACAGAAGCAGGATAAGAATCGCCCGCTGGTCTGTAGCTCAGAATCTCACAGCAGAGGCTGAGAAGGAGGCTGCCGCAAAGAAGTCTATGGAGGAAAAAGCCGCCCTTGCTCAGTCTGCCGCCGAGGAGAAAAAGCGCAAAAAGGGCAAAAAGTCTGATGAAGAGCCTGTGGAGATTGAAAAGAAGGACTAGCCCTTGGACCTATTGTCCCATTAAACCCCTTTTGAGCTAAGGAGTCAAAAATGAAGCGACTTGGATATATCCTATTTGCCGCATGTGCTGTTTTATTTGTGCTCATGCTGATTGTTGTAGGAGTCAGTTACTACAGCCTTCTTCGTGGAGCCGCAGATGGCAGCAGCGCACCGGCATACACAGCCTTTTTATTTGCAATTCCATTTGGAATAGCAATCCTTACTTTGGGTGCCTTAGCCCTTGTCCTCATTAAAAAGTCCCGGTGAGGCTTCGACTTTTGAGCTGCTCTTACAAAAAATATATACTTCTAAATGTCACAAGCCCCGAATATCGTTTTATAAAACGGTACTCGGGGGATTTTTTATGCTGGGATATCATCATAAAAACGATTCAGACTCGGAGCTAAAAAGCTTTATGAGGGCTATTTTCAAGGGGACGGCATTAAGCCTTTTTGTCACGGCGCTTGTTTTAATGCTGTTTTCACTCATAATTGTTTTGCTAAGCCCGTCAGACGGTGTTATAATGGCGATGTCCTTAGCGGTGCTGTCTGTTTTTTCCTACCTATCCGCCTATATATCCACGCAGATATATAGAAGCCGTGGGCTTTTGCAGGGAATAATCTGCGGACTTTTACCTATAATCCCGGCGACAGTCATAAGCTGTGCCGTAAACGGCTACCTGTCCGACTATATGCTTATAAAGGGAGCGGCTTCGGTTATAATGGGAGCCGCAGGCGGAGTCGTCGGGGTAAACACCAAAAAAACAAAGCCAAGATAAGAATAGACCTCCCTCTTACGGCATAATAATTTGGTGTGGACAAATATTAAGTCCTTGGACAAACAAAAAGGAGGTCTTAAAAATGAAGTCAGGAATCAGACAGGCCGTGGAGCTTCTCACCGGCAGGCTAAGACTTGCGCTCGAGAATATAATACAGGAACACCCCGACGGCATCACCGAGCTTAGGCTGAGGCTAAGAAGGTACGCAAGCGCTGTCTTTCTGGGAAGGGATATGTATATAAACAGCTCTGGGAGTCTAAGCGAGAGTCCCGACGGCGGGATTATCTGCACCGAGGAGGACATCGAATACGCCTTTAAATCTGCGTTCTCCTACTCGCTTCACAGCTATTCAAGGGAGCTTTCAAGCGGATTTATAACCTCCTCTGGAGGAAACAGAGTAGGCTTATGCGGGACAGCCGTCACCGCCCTTAATAAGCCGGGAGAGGTGGAGTCGGTAAAGTACATATCCTCAATAAATATAAGAATCGCCCACGAAATAACCGGCTTCGGGCTTAGGCTGTTTGAAAGATGTCTTAACGGCTCGCTGTGCGGGGTTATCATTGTAGGACCTCCCGCATCGGGTAAGACGACCCTTTTAAGGGATGTGGCGAGGCTTTTGGGAGATAAGGCTAGGATATCCCTTATAGACGAGCTTGACGAGCTTTCCTCCAGCGTAAAGGGAATCCCCAGCCATGACATAGGACGGCTCACAGATGTTTTCGTCGGCTATCCAAAGCACGAGGGGATAAGAACTGCCGTGCGGGCAATGTCTCCAAGGGCGGTAATAGTCGACGAAATAGGCACCGAGGAGGACCTTCACTCCTTGGAGTACGCCCTTCATTCAGGAGTTTGCCTTGTGAGCGCAGTACACGGCGAGGGCTTTAAGGAGGCGTCAAAAAAGGACTGCGTAAAAAGGCTTTTAGAGCTTGGAGCATTTAAATACGCCGCCGAGCTTACCGACGGCTATGAGTATAGGATAATCAGGATTGATTAGATACTGTCTTTTTGCGACAATTCTTTTGATGTCAACGCTTTCTTCCATGGAGGCGTATAAGAAAAGATGGCGGGAGGCTGAAATCTTTTTAGTTCTCGCCGACTCGCTATCCTACATCAAGGCGCTTCTAAGGTTTCAGTCAAAGGATGTCTACGAGCTGTCTGCCGCCGCAATGACGGATAGGATGGGCTTTAGCTTGGAGCCGTTCAGAAGGATAAGCGGAGACTTTTCCCTCGGCTGGAGGTCCTGCTGCCTGAAAGCTGTCTACCCTGTGTCAAGGGAGGCTTATTCTGTTATCCTGGAGGCTGGAAGCGTTTTAGGGCAGATGGACCTTGAATCCCAGCTTCAAAGGCTGTCGGTCCTGGAGGACCGTCTTAGAAGCCGTGGAGAGGCTCTTACAAAGGAGCTAAGACCCTTAAAAAAGCTTTACCTCTGCCTTGGAGCATTTTTCGGGCTAATGATAATCATCACCCTTATCTGATGGGAGGACATTAAATCTTGGATATTGACCTCATTTTCAAGATAGCCGGAGTCGGCATAATAGTAGCTGTTTTAAGTCAGCTTCTTAAACGCTCGGAGCGGGACGAGCAGGCTCTTATGATAACCATAGCAGGGCTTGTAATCGTAATGCTGATGCTGGTCAGCGAGATATCAAGGCTTTTTGACACGATAAAAAGCAGCTTCGGCTTCTAGCCTAAAAAGTCTGCCAATGAAAAAGACAAGGATAAAATGAACATTCTTGAGATATCCGCAATATGCGTAATCACTGCAATTATAGCCAAGGTTATCCAGCCGTCAAACAGCGATATGGCTGCTGCATTATCAATAGCCACTGCGGTATCGGCGGCATTTTTGATAATCCTCGGGCTTAAGGACACCCTTTTCAGCCTCGAGAGCATACTAAGCGGCTCCGAGATTGAGTCTGGGTACATAATGATTTCAATGAAGGCTATAAGCATATGCTATGTCTGCGACATATCCTCCTCCTGCTGCCGTGACTGCGGTGAGAGTGCGCTTGCCAGCGTAATTGATATCTCCGGGCGGCTGACGATAGCCATAATCTGTTTTCCGCTGATAGAAGGCTTTATAAGCTCTGTCAGGTCGATTTTGGAGCTTTAAATGAAAAGACTGTGCAATTTTCTTCTAACGCTGACCCTAATAGCCGCCCTTTCATATTCCTGCTTATATTCCTGCTTAGCAGCCGAAGTAATAGACTATACCGACGGGCTTACAGAGCTTGAAACAGGCACGGCTAAGGATTTTTTAGAAAATAACGGAATACTTACCTCAGACCCAGAAACAGTCAGGAATTTAGACGCCGGCTCGCTAATAAGTCACTTCATAGATATATTTAAAGCCTCGCTGAAGGCTCCTGCAAGTATGCTTATAATACTTGCGGGGATGGGGTTTTTGAGCGTGATTATCCCAAGCGGCAAGCCCGGAGTCGATAAGATGACTGCGATTGCAGCCTTTTTGCTCATCTATCCCTTTATAAGCTCCTCGCTTGAGACAGCCTTCTCTGCGGTTTCCTCACAGCAGGCGTTCATGACCGCTTATATACCCATCTTTGCGGGAATCACGCTTGCCTCGGGGAATGCGATGGCGGCAGGCTCCTATAACGCCCTTGTGTTTTACGCCTCGGAAACTGCTGGACTGATTGCAGGAGGAATACTAAAGCCGTTTTTGACCTGTATGCTGGTTTTATCCTGCACTCAGTCGATATGTCCTCAGCTCCCAGACATCACCTATAGCCTAAGAAGGCTTTTCAGTGCCATTTTGGGAACGGTGATGACGGTTTTTGTAGGGATAATCGGACTTCAAACAGCCATAGGCCGGACAGGCAGCGAGATAATCCTAAGGGCGGGAAAATATCTTGTTTCTAGCTTTGTGCCGATTATAGGGATGTCGCTGTCCGAATCCTATAAAACAGTCAGGCTGAGCATAAGCGCAATCAAAAGCTCAACCGGGGGTCTTGGGATTGTCATCATGGTGCTTATAATGAGCGTACCGATAATCTCGCTTTTTAGCTGTCGCCTTGCTATATCGGCAGGGGAGTGGCTTTGCCGGCTTACCGGCTCGGAGCCTATTGCCTCGCTTGCAAGAGGTATAGCAAATGTCTACTCGCTTATAATAACCTTTTTGATTATATATGCGATGATGTTCATCATATCCACAGGATTTATAATGCTGTTTGGAAGTGAGGCGGTCTGACATTAGCACCCTTATAACCCTGAGCTACAGCATCTGCATAGCCTCGGTGGCGTACACCTTGGTCATGCTCATTTCTCCCGAGAGATACAAAAATCAGCTTCAGGGGGTAATGTCTGTAATTACAGCGGCTGCCATATGCTCGGCGTTTTTGTCCGGATCTAAGGGAATAGAGCTTGAGCTTGACGGACTTGGCGGCTCATACCAAGGAGGAAGCGGGATAAACGGCATGGTCGTTTTGGAGCTTGAAAAAAGGCTGGAGGAGGAAATTGCCAAGCTTATAAACGAAAACGGCATCCCGGCAGAAAATGTATCGGTAAAAACTAATATTGACGGGGACAACTGCATATCTATTAGTGAGCTGACGGTAAGCGTCGCCGGTTCAAAAGAGGATTACGAGGCAAGGCTTTATGAGCTTGTAAAATCAAGGATAGGAGACATAAGCACCAATATGGTGTTTTTAGAAAGTGATGACACTCAAAACTCTGAGGGATAGCATAATCCAACGAGCGGGGCTTTCAAAAAGACAGCTTCTGTACATAGGAGTAGCCCTGTTATCCGCACTGCTCCTTTTTATCATAGGCTCCTCAGGCTCGGAAAAGGAAGATATTGAGTCAAAGGACATCATGTCGGACCCGGCGGCGGAGTACACAAAAAGACTCTCTGACGAGCTTGAATACATCGTGTCTAAGATTGAGGGAGTCGGAAACGCCGATGTCATGCTGACCTTTAGAGGCAGTATGGTAAGCGAGTTTCAGACAGATGTAAGCAAGGAGGAGCTTTCAAAAACCGAAAAGACGGTTATTATCGGAAACAAGGAGGCGATACTCAAGGAGACAGTCTACCCGGAGGTGACCGGCGTATTGATAGTATGTGACGGAGGTGGAAGCGTAGCGGTAAAGGAAAGGGTAATCAATGCGGTTTCGACCGTTTTAAATATATCCTCAAGCAAAGTTTATGTCACAAACAGAATAAAGGAGAGATAGTCATGACAACTCACAAAAAAGTAAAGCTCAACCTCAAGCTGACCAAAAAGCATATTATCCTTGCCTGCCTTACCCTTCTTTTAGGCATAGCGGTATATGCAAACTATTCGCTCTCAAAGAGCCAGCTTGATACAACCGACATAATCGACAGCATAGATATGAGCGAGATGTACGGAGGAATCCAGTATGTAAACGGCACTGAGCTTAGCATTCCCACCGCCGACGACTACTTCACCCAGGCAAGGCTCAACAAGCTGACATCAAGAGACGAGGCTGTGGAGACTCTTAAAACCGTTTTGGGAGGCAAGGATATAACCTCTGAGGAGATGGCTGTTTATACTGAGGACGCAATGGCGCTGTCCTCAAGAATCGAGAGCGAGTCAAAGATAGAGGATATGATAAAGGCGACCGGGTTTGAGGACTGCGTTGTCTATCTCGACGACGATAACGCCAGCATAGTTGTAAAATCCTCCGGGCTGACTCCCGCTCAGGCGGCACAGATTAAGGATATTCTTCTCTCTGAGGTTGAGGTCTTAAACGAAAACATAAGAATATTTGAGGTAAAATAGTTGTCTGCCCGAGGACTTTGTGCTATAATGTGAATATGCATAAATCTTCAAGAGGGCAGTCTGAAGGAGCGGCTTAGAATCCTAGATTTTAAGCCTCTTTCTTAAAAAAATCATAGCCTTTATTGCTGAGCTTCAGCCTGTATTGAGCTATTTATTGACCGATAAGGTAAACCGTCCGTTCTTATATTGATATTCAAAACGAAAATATAAGAATTTTAGGGATAAGGTAGTTGTGTATTTGCAATATTTGTGCTATACTGTATATGAATAAGCAGTCAGGGAGCCGGAAGATTATGGGTTTTTGGATCTTCACATAATGCCGGCGGGTCATGTTAAGTTAAGGCATGCAGACCCCTGCTGCACCTTGAGGATGTTAAAGGGAGGCTTAATTCATTATGGATATTGAAAAGGCAAAAAAGGGAACGCTTCGTGTTTCGCAGAATGTGATAATTACTATCACCAAAAACGCCGCTCTTGAGGTCGAGGGAGTTTCCAGAATAGCTGTAAGGTCGCTTGACATCATGAAGCTCTTTTCAAGCAAGCTCGACAACAGCCTGATTAATATAGAGATGCTTGACGGCGTGGCGAAGATATCCTTGTCTATAGTCGTTCTGAGCGGCTACAATGTGATGTCTGTCTGCGAGCAGATTCAGGAGAAGGTCAAGTCGGCGGTGCAGTCGATGACCGGGGTTACGGTATCTAAGGTCAATGTCTCGGTTGTAGATGTGGACTTTCCCGCAGGCTCGGCAGAGGAAAACTCATAAGCGATAAATAAAGCATATGCCAAGCTCTTTAACAGGGGCTTGGCTTGCTCTGGCTTTTTGAGGCAGAGAGGGGATGTTAAAAAATGGGCGTGACTCGTCATGACATACGAGAGTCGGAATTTTTAATCATATTTGAAAAATCCTTCAGAAGCGAATCTGTTTTGGAGCTTCTGGAGCTTTCGCAGGACAACGAAGCCATTACCGTAAACGACGAGGTAAGGACCACCGTCGAGGGAGTGTACGAGCATCTTGAGGAGCTTGACGGGATAATCTCCCGCTTTAGCTCAAAAAGAAGCATACAAAGAATACCAAGGATAAATCTTAGCGCTCTCAGGCTCGCCATATATGAGATTTTGTACAAGCCGGACAAGGCTCCCGTCAGGGCGGTTATAAACGAGGCTGTCGGGCTTGTCAAAAAATACGCTCAGGACGCTGATGTTTCCTTTGTAAACGGCGTTCTGGGGGCATATTCAAGAAGCCTGGAGGAAGGCAGGTAATGTCGGTATATTTGGGGATAGACACCAGCAATTATACCACCTCCTCGGCTGTTTATGACTCTGAAGCAAAAAGCATTGTAGGCTCTAGGCTGCTTCTTCCTGTGAGGGAGGGTGAGCTTGGGCTAAGGCAGTCCGACGCTCTGTTTCATCATACAAAGCAGCTTCCTACGGTTATAAGGGAGCTTGGGCTAGGCTCATTTGAGAAAATAAGCGCAGTGGGAGTCTCTGAAAAGCCACGAAGCGAGGACGGCTCTTATATGCCCTGCTTTCTTGCCGGGGTCTGTGCGGCAGAGATAATATCCTCGGTAAGCTCTGTCCCGGTTTATAAAGCCTCCCATCAGCTTGGGCACATACTTTCAGCGCTTTATTCCTCTGGGATGCTATGGCTTATCGAGAGGGAAAAAAGATTTCTTGCCTTTCATGTAAGCGGAGGGACGACTGACTGCCTCCTAGCCGAGCCTGACAGGGATGATATCCTCAAAATTAGCAGGCTTTCAGCCTCCCTTGATCTAAAGGCGGGTCAGCTTGTCGACAGGGTGGGGCTTATGCTGGGACTTAGCTTTCCGTGCGGCAAGGAGCTTGAGAGTCTTGCAGCAGCGTCCTCTAAAAGCTTCTCTCCCAAGCCCTTTTCACGGGACGGCAGCATTTCTTTTTCTGGAGCTGAAAATATATGCAAAAGAATGCTTGGGGACGGTGAGCCTTACTGCGATATTGCAGGCTTTTGCCTTTCGTACATAGAGGCTGCAATATACAAAATGACCGAGCACGCCTTAAACAGCCTGGGAGACTCTAGCCTCCCGGTTATATATGCCGGCGGGGTAATGTCCGACAGGCTTATAAGAAAACGGCTTTCAGAGAACTTCGACGCTCATTTTAGCGAGCCGGAGTTTTCCTGCGACAATGCGGCTGGAGTCGCACTTTTCGCCGCAATCAAAAGAGGTGAGAGGCTTTGAGCGCAATACTTTCCGTCCTAGCAGTAAATACTTTAGTCTCCTTTAAGCTAAAAAACGACCCCAAGCTAAGGGGTATTGCCGTCAAGGGTGAAATCTCAGACATTAGCGTGAGCCTCTCCGGGGTTATGTACTTTACTCTTTGCGACGAGTCTTCCTCGCTTAGATGCGTAATGTTTGAAAGGAGCCTGTCAAGGCTTGGCTTTTACCTTGAGAAGGGCATGTCTGTAATCGCCTTCGGAGGAATAGATGTATACCAGCGTGGCGGGGTTTATCAGCTAAACTGCACTCAGCTCGTCCCGGACGGCTCAGGCTCTGACGCCATGAGGCTGAAGCTTCTCAAGGAGGAGCTTGCGGCAAAGGGCATATTCTCAAAGCCAAAAAAGCAGCTCCCGGCATATCCAAGACAAATAGCAGTCGTAACCTCGCCCGCAGGTGCGGCTATACATGATATAAAAAGCGTGGTAAAAAGAAGATTTCCCTGTGCTGTGATAACTCTTTACCCGGCTGTAGTTCAGGGAGCCTCGGCTCCGCTTAGCATAAAGGAAGCCATGCACAGTGCCGACAGCAGTGGCGCAGATGTAATAATACTGACACGAGGCGGAGGCTCAAACGAGGATCTTAGCTGCTTCAACACAAAAGAGGCTGTAATGGCGGTTTATAGCTGCACAACCCCAGTAATCTCTGCCATAGGTCACGAGATTGACACTACTCTTTGCGACCTTGCCGCAGATATGCGTGCCGCTACGCCGACAGCCGCCGCAGAGCTTGCAACACCCGACATCAAGGCTTTAGAGCGTGAGATAACGGCTCTTAGAAGCTCTGTCGCCGGCGAGACAGCAAAAAGGCTCTCTCATGCCGAAAGCCTTATAGCCGGAATGGTGAGCATTATTAAGGCATACTCGCCCGGAAACAGGCTTGAGGCTTTAAAAAAGGACGCTTTATACAGCCGCTCCGTCCTTCCGGGACTGCTTTTGAGCCGTCTTTCAAAGCTGGAGGCAGAGGCTCTTGGGTATACAAGGACGCTTAAAAGCCTAAATCCCTACAATGTTCTTTCAAGAGGGTATGCCATCATCGAGCGAAGAGACGGCATAGTAGCGGATTCCTCGCTCCTTAAAACAGACGACAGCATAAAAATAAGAATGAGAGACGGCTTTGTTCATGCGGTAATTACTGATAACGGGGATAAGGACTGATAATATGAATTTTGAAGAAAAGATGTCAAGGCTAAAGGAAATTTGCAGGCTATTATCGCTCGGGTCCTCCTCGCTGGAGGAAACCGTAAGCCTGTACAAGGAGGGGATGGCTCTGTCTGACGAGTGCCTTCAGGCGATAGCCTCCATCAGAAGCGAAATTGATAGCGAGGGACGGGCTGAAAAGGATGAATGAGGAGTACAAAAGGATTCTTGACGAGGATGTACGGCTTGTCAATGAGGCGATAAGCCGGTGCGGTGAGCTTTCATACTCCGACACCCCGGGAGAGCTTGTAATAAAAGCCGAGAGCTATTCTCTTTTGGCTGGAGGAAAGAGGATAAGAGCTGCGCTGTGCGTAGAATTAAACCGGCTTTTCGGAGGCAGGATAGCAGATTGCTGCTATGATGTCGCCGCCTGCCTGGAGTACATCCACGCCTTTTCCCTTATACACGACGATATGCCTGAGATGGACAACGACCCGGTAAGAAGAGGCAAGCCCTCGACCCATGTGAAGTTCGGACAGAATACAGCCCTTCTGGCAGGGGACGGCCTTAGCCTTCTTCCCTTTGAGATAATCCCAAAATTATGCGAAAACAGGTCCATAGACCCCGAAAGGGCTGTTCGGCTGATGGGAACACTTGCTTCGGCGGCAGGCTCTAGGGGCATGATAATGGGACAGGCTCTTGATATCCACTCCGAGGGCATCGACTGCGACCTTGATTATCTTATTAAAATGTCCGAGCTTAAAACCGGCTGTCTCTTAAAGGCGTCAGCGGTTTTCGGTGCGATTCTCGCCGGAGCCTCAAAAAAAGAGGAGGAGGCTGCCTCGAGATACGCAGCAGGAGTGGGCCTTGCCTTCCAGATTGTAGACGATGTGCTTGATATAATCGGCGATGAGAAGCTTCTTGGAAAGCCGATAGGAAGCGATAAAAGGCGGAACAAAAATACCTTTGCGGCAGTTTTGGGAATAGACGGCGCAATGAAGCTGGCTAAAAAATACACCGATCAGGCTGTAAGCGCAATAGCCTCGTATGAAGGCTCGGAGCTTTTATGCCAGCTTGCACAGGATTTAATGTCAAGAAATAAATAAAAAGGACGAAGTAAACTTGGATAAGGGTCTTCTTGGAACCATCTCACTGCCGGAGGACATAAAGAAGCTAAGCCACGAGGAGCTTGTCACCCTCTGTCAGGAAATTCGAAATAAAATAATAAATACCGTCTCGGAGAACGGAGGGCATCTTTCCTCAAACCTCGGAGTGGTTGAGCTTAGCGTTTCGCTCCACAGGACATTTTCCTCCCCTAAGGACAAAATAATCTTCGATGTCGGTCATCAAAGCTACACTCACAAGCTCCTGACAGGCCGCCTTGACAGGTTTTCGACCCTTAGGAAAAGGGGAGGACTGAGCGGCTTTGCAAGGCCGGACGAGTCCTGCCACGACCCTGTCGTAAGCGGGCACAGCTCCACCTCGATATCCTCCGCTCTTGGAATCGCAGAGGCTATGAGGCTAAAGGGAGACAGCGAGCATCACGCCATCGCCGTGATAGGAGACGGTGCTCTGACCGGCGGTCTTGCATATGAGGGTCTTAACAAGGCGGGAAAGAGCAAAGCAAACATTATCGTTGTCGTCAACTACAACGAGATGTCTATATCCAAAAACATCGGCGCCATCTCGGAGTATCTTTCAAAGCTAAGAATAAAAAAATCCTATAATATATTCAAAAGAGGAACCAAAAAGGTTGTTTTAGCAGTCCCTTTCATAGGTCAAAGAGTCTACAGGTGGATAAGGACATTTTTGGATGTCCTAAAGGGGAAGCTTTTTCACAGCACGCTTTTTGAGTATCTGGGGTTTGAGTTTATAGGACCTGTCGACGGTCACGACCTTTCAGCTCTTGAAAGGGCTTTTGAGTACGCAAAAACCCTCAAAGGACCTGTTCTTGTGCAGGTCAACACCGTAAAGGGGAAGGGCTATCCGCCGGCGGAGTCAAATCCCGGGGAGTATCACGGCGTAACGGGCTTTGAGCCTCTCACCGGGGAAAAGCCCAAGGCTCAGCCCGGCTTTGTACAAAGGTTCGGCAGTGAGCTTGTCAGCCTAGCTAAGAAGGATAAAAGCATTATAGCTGTAACCGCCGCCATGAAGTACGGCACAGGGCTTGACCTATTTTACAAGAGCTTTCCAGATAGATTCTTTGATGTCGGAATTGCCGAGTCAAGCGCCGTGACCTTCTGTGCGGGAATGTCCAGCGAGGGGCTAAAGCCTGTTTTCGCTGTGTACTCCTCCTTTTTGCAAAGATGCTACGACCAGCTAATCCACGACCTCTCGATATCAGGGCTTCACTGCGTTATAGCGGTGTGCAACAGCGGAATCGTCAGCGAGGACGGAGTGACCCATCAGGGACTTTTTGATGTCCCGTTTCTTACCACCATCCAAAATGTCACAATATATTCTCCCTCGGTTTACGGTGAGGTTGACGCCTGTCTGAAAAGGGCGCTCTATGACGACTCCGGGATTGTAGCAATCAGGCTTCCTAAAGGCTGCATGGGAAATAAAGAGCTTCCCGTCTGCGAGGGCGGCTGTGACTATTACTATCATTCCTGCGGCTCCGACAGGCTGATTATATCCTACGGTGCGGAGGCTTCCGAGGCCTATCACGCCGCCATAAGGCTTGGATACGACTTCATCAGGCTTTTAAGGGTCTGGCCTATAAGCGAGCAGGTTAAAAATATAATCAACAGCTACAGACAAAGCTATATCTTCGAGGAGAGCTACTACAGCGGCTCTATCGGAGAGAAGCTGATGTCGGTATGCCACAGGCTGAGCGCATATGCAATAAGGGACTATCTTGACCATATGACAAGGCGGGAGGCTGTCAGCCTCTGCGGTCTTTCCGAGGAATGTATTGTAAAAGCTCTTAGCGGGGAGAACCGGGATGAGGCTTGATATCTACTTAGTTACATCCGGCATCGCTCCAAGCCGTGAGAAGGCAAAGGGGTATATAAAAGACGGGCTTGTCACTGTGAACGGTGCGGTGGCAAGGAAGCCCTCCGACGAGGTCGGCGAGGGCGATACCGTAAAATATCTTGGCTTTGGCGAGAGGTATGTGAGCCGTGGAGGCTTAAAGCTTGAGGCTGCTATAAACAGCTTTTCGCTTGATGTAAAAGGGCTTGTCTGCCTCGATATAGGAGCCTCAACCGGGGGCTTTACCGACTGCCTTTTGCAAAGCGGCGCCATGAGGGTATACGCCGTGGATGTCGGGCATGGGCAGCTTTCCCGCAAGCTCGCCGAGGATAAAAGGGTTATTAGCATCGAGGGAGTCAATGTCAAGGATTTAAGCCCTGATATAATCCCTGAGAAGCCGGATATCGTCACGGCGGACCTATCCTTTATCTCGGTTTTGTATGCTCTGAGAGCTGCGTTTACCCTTATGAAGGACAGCGCAAGGGGAGTATTTCTTATTAAGCCGCAGTTTGAAGCTGGGAGGGAGTTTCTGTCCAAGGGAGGAATCGTCAGGGACAGAGCAGCCCATATCGAGGTGCTTAAAAAAGTTTCAGATAATGCGCTGGAAATCGGTTTTTATATAGAGGGACTGATTCCATCTCCGATAAAGGGAGGAGACGGCAACATAGAATACCTCATCCTTCTTAGCAGGACAAAGCCTTTAAAGCCCTGTCTGCCTGATTATAAAAAGACTGTCGATTCCGCCTTTCTTGGCGGCAATTCCCTAAACTAAAGCGAGGTCGTAGATTATATGCTCAGGGTCTTTATATATCCGAATCTTGAAAAGCCCCACGCATGGGAGCTTACAAAAAACGCCTCCAGGCTTTTAAGCGGGCTCGGGTGCGGGATTATCTTCACCGACAGCGTCCCAGGGGAGCTTACAGATAACGCTATAATTTCAGGCTCGATAAAAGAGGCGGTTACCCTCTGCGACATTATAGTCACCATCGGCGGAGACGGCACTATTTTGAACATCGCCGAGCTTGCCGCCAGGGAGAAAAGAAAGCTCCTTGGTATAAACTGCGGCAGACTGGGCTTCATGGCGTCGATGGAGGCGGAGGATCTAGATAAGCTTGGAAAGCTCTGCACCGGGGAGTACACCACCGAGAGCAGGATGATGCTAAGCGCCAGCGTAACAAGGCGTGACGGAGTGGTATCAAGCTACACCGCACTCAACGACATCGTTATAACTCACGGCTTTAACTACAATATGAACGATTTTACCGTCATGGCGGACGATATAAAAATATCCTCCCTGCGTGCGGACGGGCTTATATTCTCAACGCCTACGGGAGCGTCTGCGTACTCGCTTTCTGCGGGAGGTCCGCTTATCGAGCCGACTCTTGACTGCATCGAGTTCACCCAGATATGCCCGCATTCGCTTTTTGCCAGATCGATGATACTCTCTGCCGACAAGGTGCTGACCGTTAGATTCGAGGCTGACGGCGAGATTGGAATCAGCTCGGACGGCTCCGACCCTGACCCCTTGACAAAAAATGATATAATAAGCATAGGGAGGTCTCCCTACAGGCTTGACCTTATCGACATCACCGGGGATAACTATTTTAAGTCCATTGGCTCTAAGCTCATGCAGCCGGCAAAATAAAAAACTGAGGAGGAGCAGCTTTGAAAAGTGACAGGAAAAAGGCTATAATAGATATTGTATCAAAGTACGAGGTGGACACTCAGGAGACGCTTCAGGCTCTGCTCTTGGATAAGGGCTTCACCGTGACGCAGGCTACTATCTCTAGGGATGTCAAGGAGCTTGGGCTCTTTAAAACTATGGGGATAAACGGCAGCTACAAATACGCTCTTCCTCATAAGACGATTGAAAGCACTGCCAGGACATCCTTCTCGGCAATTTTTCAGGACTCCGCCGTATCTGTTGACAGGGCGATGAACATTGTCGTGGTAAAATGCTTCACCGGGATGGCAAACGCCGTCTGCTCCAAGCTGGACACCGCAGGCTATCAGGAGATAGTCGGGACGATAGCCGGGGACGATACCATATTCCTTCTTATGCGCTCCGAGGAGGACGCTGAAAGGATGCTTGAAACTCTTAAAAGGCTCATGTGACCTACCTGCAAGGGAGTGATAAAAACGCTCAAAAGGCTATTTATAGAAAATCTTGCCGTCATAGAGAGGGCGGAGATAGAATTTGACAGCCGCCTGAACATCTTTACAGGAGAGACGGGCGCCGGAAAGTCAATACTGATAGGCGGAATCAACGCTATTTTGGGAAAAAGGATATACAGGGACATCGTCAGGTCCGGCACCGATAAGGCAAGCGTCTATGCCGTTTTTGACGATATCCCGAAACGGGCTGAGGATTTGCTTTTGGAAAACGGCTTTTCCTTGGAGGACGAGCTTATCATTTCCAGGGAAATAACCAAGGACGGCAAAAGCTCATCAAGGATTAATTCAAAGCCAGCCAGCCTCGCCGTGGTTAAAGAGGTCGGCGAGCTGCTTGTAAATATCCACGGTCAGCATGACAGTCAGCTTCTTCTCGACCCCGAAAGTCATCTTGAGTTGCTTGACAGCTATGCTGAATCCCGACCTCTTATAGAGGATTATCTTGGCTCCTTCAAGGAGCTTCAGGCTACCGCAAGAAGCATAAAAGAGCTAAGGCAGCTTGAGACAAAAAGCTCCGCAAGAACAGAGTATCTAAGGGAGATAATAGAGGATGTCGCTCCGCTTAACCTTAAGGAAAACGAGGACGAGGAGCTTGAAGCAAGGTTTAGGCTTCTTGAAAACAGCGTTTCCATCATAGAGGCTATTGGAAGAGCCATAACCTCGCTCACCGGGGACGACGCAGGGGATAGCTTTTTATCCGCTACCGAGCTGACATCCTCGGCATATTCCGAGCTTGAGGCATATTCTGAGCTTCTTCCCGGTCTTTCGGAGTACTCAAAGAGGCTTATGGATGCTGGCATCGAGCTTTCAGACATAGCTCACGAGCTTTCAAGCCTTAAAGCCTCGCTGGATATAGACGACAACGAGTATCAAAGGCTCTCCTTGCGCCGCAGCGAGCTTTTAAAGCTAAAAAGAAAGTACCGGCTTGATATAAACGAGATTATAAAGCTCTATAATGATGCCTCGCAGGAGCTTACATTAAGCGAATCCTTCGAGGACAGGATTTCAGAGCTTGAAGGGAAAAAATCCAGGCTTCTTCTGGAGGTAACAAAAAAGGCGGAAAGTCTCTCCCAATTCAGGAAAAAAGCCTGCGAGAGGTTTTCAAGCGAGGTATCATCAGAGCTGTCCTTTTTGAATATGCCGGATGTCAGGATAGCCTTTGACATTCAGCAGGGCAAGCTCACACATGACGGCATGGATAAGCTTGAGCTTTTGATATCAGCCAACAAGGGGGAGTCTCCCAAGCCGATATCAAAAATAGCCTCCGGCGGAGAGCTTTCAAGGATAATGCTTGCAATCAAGGCGGTTCTTGCCGACAGGGACTCGATAGACACAATGATATTTGACGAGATTGATTCCGGGGTGAGCGGCCGTGCCGCCCAGAAGATTGGAATCAAGCTAAAGGAGCTATCAGGACAGCACCAGATAATCTGCGTTACTCATCTAGCGCAGATAGCCATAATGGCGGACCGACATCTTTTGATAGAAAAAAGCTCGGAGGACGGCAGGACCTCAACCACGGTCAAGCCGCTTGCATTCGAGGAAAGAAAATACGAAATAGCCAGAATCCTCGGAGGGGACAATATTACCGACACCGTCCTTATGGACGCCGAGGAGCAGCTAAGAAATGTCATGAAAGGAGACCCAAAATGATTTTATGCTTTTTAGCCGAGGGCTTTGAGGAAATAGAGGCTCTTACCCCCGTTGACTGCCTTAGAAGATGCGAAAAGGAGGTAATAACCGTAGGAGTCGGAGGCTCGATAATAAGAGGCTCACACGGCATTCCTGTCTTTGCGGACATTGAGGAAAACGAGCTCAAGCTTTCAAGCGCCATAGAGATGATAATTCTCCCCGGAGGGATGCCCGGGACGCTGAATCTTGAAAAGAGCAGCTTTGTCCAGTCGGCGATTGATTACTGCATGGAAAACGGCATACCCATAGCCGCCATATGCGCCGCTCCCTCCATTCTAGGACACAAGGGAATACTTGAAAACAGGGAGGCTGTCTGCTATCCCGGCTTTGAGGAGGAGCTTTTAGGCGCAAGGGTTTTATTAGACAGACCTGTTGCCGTAGACGGCAATATCATAACCGCCTGCGGAATGGGCGCAGCGCTTGATTTTTCGCACGCAATCATAACCAGGCTTTTAGGCAAAGAGAGGGCTGACAGGCTGCTCAAAACGCTTTGCATAAGAAGATAGCCCTTCTTTCCCGAAAGGATGACATTATGTTTGATGAAAACAAGGAAAGCGGTATTAAGCGGTATACCCATGACGGGAGCGGAACCGACATTTCGGATTTGACTCCGAGGTCTGAGTCAGACGACAAAAAGAGCTTTAACGACAGCCTTGACGAGGAGGCAACAATAACCATCTCCGACAAGGATATAACACGGCTCTACGACGCTCACAGGGCATCGTCCGCAAAAAAGCCCGCTCCAAAGAAAAAACCGAAAAGAAGAAGAAAGAATTACTCCGCCTACGCAGGGATAATCCTTGCGGCGCTTGTCGTCTGCGTATCGGTGCTTCTGTCTTTGTTTGTTATTGTCGTCGGCAGGGATGTTTTAGGAATAGAGAGCAACAGCAACGAGTTCACAATATACATTCCGACAGGCTCCACCACCGCCGACATCGCTCAGCAGCTTTACGACGAGGGTGTTATACAGTACAAGGAGGTCTTTATAGCCATTGCACGGCTAAAAAATGCCGACGGAAATATGTACCCGGGTGATATAGATGTCGCCTACAATATGAGCTACTCCGACATTATAGACAGCCTTATGGAGGCGAGGCTCGCAAGGGAGACTGCAAGAATCACCTTCCCGGAGGGCATCACCCTTATAGAGGCGGCAAGGCTTCTCGAGGAGAACGGAGTCTGTGGCGCAGATGATTTTATCTACACCTTTAACTCCTCAGTTTTCGGCTTCGAGTATGAGAAGTATGTCCTTTCCTCCACTCTAAAGCTATATAAGTACGAGGGATACCTGTTCCCAGATACCTACGAGTTCTACACCGGCGACTCCGCCTACAATGTCGTCAAGAAGATTAAGACCAGGACAAACGAGATACTCTCAGCCGAGGTCATCTCTGAAGCCGCCTCAAAGGGCTTTACTATCGACCAGGTCGTGATACTTGCCTCCATTATCCAGAAGGAGGCAGCCTCCGAGGAGGAGATGAAAACAATAGCCTCGGTGTTTATAAACAGGCTTAATAACTCAGAGGAATACCCAAGGCTTCAGTCCGACACCAGCAATTCCTATATTGAGAATGTTATAAAAAAGGTGCTGACGGTTGAGTATCAGGAAATGTACGACGCTTATGACACCTATGTCTGCACGGGACTTCCTGTCGGCGCAATATGCAGTCCTGGGCTTTCGGCTATTGAAGCCGTTTTAAATCCCGAGGACACCGATTACTACTATTTCTGCTCCAATCTCGAAACCAGGGAGACCTACTTCGCACAGACCTATTCCGAGCATCTAGAAAATCTTGAAACGGCAGGTCTTAGCTAGATGAGTAAATTGCTAACAAAGCCGGAGGTCCTAGCTCCGGCAGGGGATATTGAAAGGCTGAGAGCGGCAATACTTTTCGGAGCTGACGCTGTTTACCTCGGCGGCAGGAGCTACGGCATGAGACAGGGTCCGTCCAACTTCACGCAAGAGGAGCTGTCCATTGGCTGCGAGCTTGCCCATAAAAGCGGCGTCAAGGTATATCTTACCTGCAATACGCTTCCTACAAACCGTGAGATAGACGGCTTCGAGGAGTTTATAAAATCCGCCTATGCCGCCGGAATCGACGCCGCCATAGTAAACGACATAGGGGTTATGTCCATAATAAAAAGAGCCTGTCCCGAGCTGGAGCTTCACATCTCAACGCAGGCGGGAATAGTAAATTACGCCTCGGCAAGAGAGTTTTACAGCATGGGAGCTAAAAGAGTTGTCCTTGCCAGGGAGCTTTCCATTGAGGACATACACGAAATAAGAGCAAAGACTCCAAAGGAGCTTGACATCGAGTGCTTTGTTCACGGTGCGATGTGCGTGTCCTTCTCGGGAAGATGCCTTCTGTCGCAGTACCTTATAGGCAGGGATGCAAACAGGGGAGAATGTGCTCAGCCTTGCCGCTGGAGCTACAGCCTTGTCGAGGAAAAAAGACCCGGCGAGTATTATCCCGTTGTAGAGGACGACAGGGGAACATATATCCTTAACGCAAAGGACCTTTGCATGATTGGGTATCTTGACAAGCTTGCATCAGCAGGAGTCAACAGCTTCAAGATAGAGGGCAGGGCGAAGTCGGCTTACTATGTCTCGGTGGTGACAAACGCCTACAGGCTTGCTACAGACTATCTTTTTGAAAACGCCGACAGCTTTATCCTTCCCGAATGGATAAAGGAGGAGGTCATGAAGGTCTCTCATAGGGAGTATTCAACCGGCTTCTATTTCGGCAGACAGGATAACTCTCAGTATTACAAAACCAGCGGATATGTAAGAGACTATGATGTTGTTGCAGTTGTCGACTCCTGGAGCGAGGGAAGGCTCTACTGCACCCAAAGAAACAGATTCTATAAAAACGACCTGCTTGAAATTCTAGTCCCCGGAAAAGAGCCGATAAGCTACAGCGCCTGCGAGATTCTAAACGAGACTGGGGAGGCTGTCGAGGTGGCAAACATAGCTACCATGAAGCTGTCCATGCCATATCCAACGCCCCTTCCCGAAGGCTCGATAATAAGAAAACGCATTTGAAAGGAGCTTATATATGAAAAAAATGTATCCTTTGCTGCTCGACCCGCCAATAAAGGACTACATCTGGGGAGGCACAAGACTCAAAACTGACTTCGGATTTAAAACCGAGCTTGAGCGTGCCGCCGAGGCATGGGTCCTGTCCTGCCATCCCGACGGCAGATGCCAGATTTTAAACGGTGAGCTAAAGGGCAGCTCGCTCAGCCAGGCAATAAGCCTCTGGGGAAGCGAGGCTGTCGGCTCCTCGGCTGAGAAAAACGCCTCCTTCCCGATTCTTGTGAAGCTCATAGACGCTAAGGACAAGCTCTCGGTTCAGGTCCACCCGGACGACGCCTATGCTCAAAAATACGAAAACGACAACGGAAAGACCGAGATGTGGTATATAATCGATTGCGACCCTGACGCAAGGCTGGTCTACGGCTTTAACAGGACCGTGACAAAGGAGGAGGTCAAGGCCAGAATCGAGAGCAACACCCTTGACGAGATTTTAAACTATGTGGATGTCAAAAAGGACGACGCCTTTTTCATTCCCGCAGGAACCGTCCACGCAATAGGAAAGGGAATACTGATTGCGGAAATACAGCAAAGCTCCAATGTAACCTACAGAGTCTCCGACTACGGCAGACTTGGAGCCGACGGCAAGCCAAGAGCACTGCACATAGACAAGGCTCTTGAGGTTATGAAGCTATCTGAAAGCCGGCTGGATGAAAAGGCTGGAGAATATAACAGCCTGTCTCCCGGAGTGAGCGTAAGAGACTTGGCAAGCTGCCAATACTTCAATGCAGCAGCTTATCGTCTCGATGCAGAAGCAGAGCTCATCCTTGGAGCCAAGGATTCATTTGTCAGCGTCACCCTTCTTTCAGGTAGCGCTAGACTCGAGCATGACTCCTTAGATAATAGCATAGACCTTATTCCCGGCTCGACAGTGTTTATCCCTGCCGGAATTTATTCAAAAATAACCGCCCTGACCGACTCACGGCTCATTACCGCCGACTGCTCTAACGCCTAGCTACCACTTTCTTCTAAATTCGCCGGGAGTCATGCCCTCCTGCCGCTTGAAGGTCCTTATGAAGAAGTTGGGGTCGTTGTAACCGCACTCTGCGCTGATTTCGTTTATGGTTAGGGAGGAGTTTACCCCCACCAATACCTCAATTAAAAATCCCCGGCTTTGAGAAAGCTCAAGGCTGGGGATTTTTCTATTTGCTCCGCTCCTAATAAAAGCAGCAATATATGCTTTGTTGAACAAGAGCTTTTACAAGCCGGCGGGACGGTAGCTAGGGTGCAAAAGACTTAAATAGGACTAACTATAGGCAATCAGTCCTCTTCGCTGTAGAGGTCCTCCTCCATGATGTTGCGCATTACGCCACGGATAAAGACAAGCCTGCTCGGTACGGAGTACTCGTCGCTGACAATGCCCTCGACAATCGCTCTCTTTTCGGCGCTGTGAGCCTCATCCCATACCTTTTCAATGCAGACATCCACTCTTCTTTTGACTCTTTCTACGGTGGTTTCAAACTTTGTGGCGGTGTCAAGGTAGAACTTATCTAATAGCTCGCTGTTAAACTTCTTGGCGATATAGATATTTGTTAGGATGTTAAGAAGATAGATGTGTCCCAGATAACGCCTTGGAACGCTAAGCCTTTCTAGGTATGTCGAGGCGCAATAAATAAAGGCGCTGTACCTTCTTCTTATGATGATATCATTGCTACCCTCACCCATATATAAAAACAGGGTCTGGATAAAAATATGCATAAACATTCCTCCCGTAAAATTAAGTTTATTTTTTTAAATAAAGGACAGCACCCGGCATTATGCACCCGCCTGAGCGTAAAGCCATATAATATTACATAAAAAGAACTGGAGGGTTCATTATATGTCAGATTGTCCTATTACCACTAAAAGCCAAGAGTATATTTCTTTCTTCCTGGGATGTCCCACGCAGGACGGCTTTGTCACAAACATACACAGCCTGATAGCCTCGGAGGGTTATTTTACTTACATCATAAAGGGCGGACCTGGAACGGGAAAATCCTCCCTCATGAAGCTGTCGGCGTCAAGCCTTAAAGAGCTTGACAAGCCCGAGCTGTACTTTTGCTCCTCCGACCCCGGTTCGCTTGACGCAGTAATCTTCCCAAGACTCAAGGTGATTATTATCGACGGGACAGCTCCTCATGTCGTTGAGCCTGAGTATCCTGGAGCCAGTCAGTCAATTGTTAATCTCGGCGAGTGCTGGAAGCCAGAGCTGCTCAAGGAGAGCAAGAGGGATATAATCAGCGCAACTAGGAGGAATCTAAAATATCATGCTCTTGTAAGAAGATATCTAAAGGTCATAGCCTCCCTAAATGAGGACCTCATGTCAATAGGGGAGAGCTGCATGAACATAGAAAAGCTTGATAGCTACTGTGAAAGATTGGCTCAGAAGCTACTTTGCAAAAAAAGCCAAAAATCCAAGACTGCCGGCGAGACATTCTATAAGCAGATATCCTCTGTCACTCCTGAGGGGGTGCTCACCCTTAGCCAGTCCTTTGAGGGCATGAGCGTCTATGCAGTGGATGATGCTCTATTCTCGGTTTCCGACAGGCTCCTTAAAGCGATTTCAAAAAGGGCGACGGAATGTGGCTACGATGTAACGGTGGGAACAAGCGTGTTCCACGGCGGTGAGGTCTACAAGGAGCTGATTATCCCCGAGCTTAAAACTGCCTTTATAAACGGCAAGCATGAGTCTGCCGCAAAGATAAACGCTCTTAGATTCTACGACAAATGGGCGCTGAAGGAAAAGAAGGGCAGGATACTCTTTGACAGAGGGATAGCCGCAGAATTTATAAACGAGGCGGTACAGGCGCTTAAATCGGCAAAGGCTGTCCATGACGAGCTTGAATCCTATTATATAAGAGCTATGGACTTTGACGAGGTAACAAAAAGGGCTAACCGCCTCATAGAGGAAATAAAGAACTTGCGGGCATAGATACTACTCGTAAAAATTTATCCGTGACTCCCCTGCTATGGATAAAAGGGCAGGGGAGATGCGCTTTTTATTAATCAAGAAGCCTTTTATCGGCTAAAAAGCTTCTTAAAAGATAGGCTAAGACTCGTTATTATCGGATATATCAGGGCTTTCAGCCTTAGAACCGCCGTCCTGCGAGGAGCCTTGGGAGTCAGCAAGCCTTTCACCGGAAAGAGGTGAAGCGTTTGCGGCACGCCTGCGGTCTGCATCTGAAAGATGGGTGTAAATCTCGGTTGTTGAGAGATTTTCATGACCCAGAGTGTCCCTAAGCACTAAAAGGTCGACATTTCCGTACTCATATAAAAGCGTCGCACAGGTGTGTCTTAGCTTATGAACGGAAATTCCGAGATTCCCGAGTCCCGCACGCCTTAGCTGCTCCTCAACGACCTGCTGAATACGCCTTGTGGACATTCTAGGATGTGTGCGGAGTCTGGAGGATAGAAAAACAGCGTTTTTATCGACCGAATCCCTAGGACGGACCTTAAGATAATCCTCTAGAGCCTTAACACAGGCGTCATTGAGATAAAGAATACGGTCCTTGTTGCCCTTGCCGACAACTCGTAGGGTCCTAGAGCCCTTGCTGTAGCTGGAAAGATTAAGTCCCGCAAGCTCGCTAAGACGCATTCCGCAGTTTAAAAAAAGTGTTATTATGCAGTAGTCACGGACCTTATTAGCGCCGTCAATGCTCTCTAAAAGACTGACGCTCTGGTCAAGGTCGAGAAACTTAGGAAGCGGCTTTCCAAGCTTCGGACCCTCAAGATGCTCCAAGGGATTTACCGACAGCAGGCTTTTCTTTATATAAAGGTAATTAAAAAATTTTTTAAGAGAGGAGGTCTTTCTGGCACGGGTTTTATTTGAATTATGCCTCTCAGCTGTCAAATAGTTCATGTAAAGGTAGGCATCTGACAGCTCAAAGGACCTTATATACTCAAACGGGACAGAGGAAATAGTAATCTCATCAAAGGGAGTGCTTGTGTCGATATCGTTATGTATAATACGAAGATATCGAAGAAATACCCTTAAATCAAGATAGTATGCCTCGACAGTGCGCCTACTCCTGCTGGCAACCGACCCGACATAAACAAGATAATCAAGAAGATAATCAGGGCAATCAGCCTTATAATCTACACCCATCAAACCATCTCCGAATTAAAGCTAGGCTAAAAAATAATCCTTGATTATCATTGTAGCACATAAAAATAAAAAAGTCTATTGTTTTTTAATGAAAATAAAATTTTATTTAACAAAAGACGGCTCAAATTTCATATGAAAAAAGTATGTAAGCAAATCTAGAAAAGCTGAACACTGTAACAAGCACTCAGGTCAAGCTATCACAGCGAATGAGCCTTTACAACTTAGCTTATGCGTATAAGGACTTAACTGTTGAAAACTCAAAGACTGTATACAAAGATTTTTGTAAAGGCAAGCTTATACATATAAAGATTTGGTCTACAATGGGTAGGGCTACGATGGATGGGTCTACGATGGTTTACGACCATGTTTAGCACTTATAAGTGTTTATCTCTTATAACCGTGTTTGGCTAGTGCTTAGCTCCAGGTTTTTGCTCCCCTGAACTACGCTAAATTTTTATTTAGTGAAATTGCTTGTATGTTATATTTCGTATTTTTTATTCCGATGCCTACACTTTCTTTTTCATTTCAATGCCCATACTTTCCCCCCCTTCAGCCCGCCTAACCTGCTGGGCTGTCTCTGCCGCCTTGCTCTTTTCACAATGCTCTTTCTTGTTAAGGCATACTCCGAGCTTTAGATTTCAGATTTATTTGAGTCTTTTTCTTCGGCTTGGCTAGTTTTTTACTTCTCGTGAATTTATTTTTTGCGTGGCATATCCTTTGCAAATTTATGCGTGGCATATCCTTTGAAAATTTAAAGGACCGCTTATTTTATTAAGCGGTCCCATTGATGATTTTCACTTTTATTATAGTTTAGCAGATTAGCGCCCCTTATCTTTCTCTCGAGCCTGCCAGCTCGTATTTTCTTTTAGTCGCCTCCCCTCCCCTTATGTGTCTTTCCTGCTTATTTATATCCAATATTACCTTTACCTCTTTATAAAGCGACGGCTTTACTGTCTTTAGGCGCTCACTGACATCCTTATGCACCGTTGATTTGCTTATTCCGAACTGCCTTGCTGTCTGCCTTACGGTCGCCTTATGCTCGATTATGTATTCGCCTAGGATGACCGGGCGTTCACGGTCCTTCGGTATTTCCGTCATAAGCTCACTCCTATTTGCGTTTTACTAATATATATTAGTCGTCACGCTTAAATAGAAGTGAGTTATGATTTTTATAAGCTTCCCTAAGGTCCCCTTGCACTCAAAGGCTTACGCTATATGGCTATAACTTTGCTACAAATTAATTTCATTGTCAAGAAGCTCCGAGACGCCGATAAAGACGCCCGTCAATATAGTCGACAGCGGTATCAAGGGCTTTTCAAGGCTTAAATAGCTTATAAAAGCCGCTCCTGCCCCTGCAAGGATAATTAGGACAAATATATGTGACAGGCATTTAGCGACCGGTGAATTCTCGCCAAGAAGCAACGCTGCCGCCCTCCCACCGTCAAAGTAGGAAACCGGCATGATATTAAACAAGAGTATAATAAGATTAATGTATGCCAGCTGGTCGTACCCAAGAAGATAAAGCGCTGTAAATAAAAATAAATTCATAAGGCAGCCGGAGAGATATATAAGCATTCGGCAGGGCTTTGACAGCTCAGAAATATCCTCTGCCAGGATTCTTATCCCTCCGCCGTAGAAATCTATGCCGCTCACTCTTGTCCCGACTAGGAGCATCGAGGAAATATGCGCCAGCTCGTGAATCAGGCTAAAGAGCAAACAGCAAAGGGTTATATCGTCGTTCCCGGCGGAATATATCCCGACAAGAAATAAAAACCCAAAGCTGACCGTCAGCCTTACGCCTTTTACATTTAGGGTAATCATAATAGATTATATTTTTATAAAAGACAAACTATTACTTATCCCTAGGAGAAACGGCTTAATTGCGATTAGACTTTTTCAGACCTGGAGCAGCCGCTCAAAAGTATAAGCATTATTATCATCAGGATAGGAAATACTGCGGCGGCAAGAAGTCCCGTAAGAAGCGAATCGCCTGCCGCTCCCGAGACAAAGCCAACCAGCGTAGGCCCGCTGCAGCAGCCCAAATCCCCTGCTAAAGCCAGAATTGCAAACATAGCCGTGCCTCCCTTAGGCATTTTTGCGGAGGCTATGCTGAATACTCCCGGCCACATTATTCCCACTGAGAGTCCGCAGAGCGAGCATCCGACAAGCGAGAGCGCCGGTATAGGCGAGAATACGGTCAGAAGATACGCCGCAATACAAAGAACAGAGCTTCCGGCTATGAATTTATCAAGAGGGATTTTGTCGGAATATTTCGAGTAGAACACCCTTGAGGAGCCCATAAGTATAGAGAACAGGAACGGTCCTGCTAGGTCGCCTATGCTCTTTGTGACTCCCAGCCCGCTCTCGGCAAAAGCCGACGCCCACTGGCTCATAGAAAGCTCACTGGCGCCTGCACATAGCATCATAGCGGCTAGAATCCAGAAGATTTTAGCCGAGAATAGTCCCCTTATGCTCATGCTCTCTCCCTTTTCCGTAAGGGTATTTATCGGGACACGCATAAAGCAAAAAGCATTTACAGCAGGTATTACCGCCCATATGCAGGACATAATACGCCAGCTCTCTCTGCCAAACAAGGCAAAAAAGGCTGTAGAGATAAGAATAACCGCCGCAGAGCCCCAGCAGTAAAAGGAGTGAAGCAAACTCATGGCTGACGCCTTATCATCGGTAGGACACGCCTCGACAATCGGGCTTATAAGCACCTCGATAAGCCCTCCTCCTACGGCATACAAAACTACGCAGATTAAAAGTCCTATATACGGACTGCCAAGAAGGCTGGGGATAAACGACAGACCCAAAAGTCCCGCTGCAGAAAACAGATGAGCCATGACAATGCATTTTCTGTAGCCTATTTTGTCTACAAATGCGGCTCCTGCTAGGTCGACAATAAGCTGAGTCAGGAAATTAAGCGTCGTAAGTAGGGTTATCTCGCTCAGGGATACCCCAAATTCGTCTGTAAAGGTTACAAAAAGAAGCGGAACAAAGATGTTTACAATGGCCTGCGTTATGTAACCAACATATGAACAGGGTATCGTTTTCTTATACCCTGCTCTAAGGTCTAAATTTGTAAGAGTGTTTTCTTCCATAGGTCAATCGATTCCCCCGTGCTCTAAAAAGTGCTGCTTAATAGCTTTAAAGGACTCCTCGCTTATGATATGCTCCATCTTGCAGGCGTCCTCCGCCGCTGTCTTGGAATCGACTCCTAGCCGCTCCAGCAGCGAGGTCAGAATAATGTGCCTCTCGTAGATTCTCTTAGCTACCTCAAGACCAAGCTCTGTCAGCTCGATATAGCCATGGGGGTCAACTACAATAAACTCACCTGCCTTGAGCAGCGCAACCGCACGGCTTACGCTGGGCTTTGAAAAGCCCATATGCTCCGCTATGTCAAGCGAGCGGACCGACCCGGTTTTTTTGGAAAGAATATATATCGTTTCGAGATACATCTCGCCAGATTCAGCCAAATTCATAAGCTACCTCCTGAAAAGTGTCTTATAATGATATCACTTTCTTTATCCGATTTCAAGACTTAAATATTCACTTTAATATAAAATATTTAGCCTGTGTGCATTTGACACGGGCTATTATTCCATATATAATATAATTATATTGAACATCTTGGCGGTGATGCTATGGGAATAATGAGTCTTATTCTTGAAATAATCTATCCGAATAAATGCGGCTTCTGCGGCGCAGGGATTTCAAAAGATAAGCTTATCTGCCATGAGTGCGCAGGAAAGCTGAGACTTGATTACTATATCGGCAAGCCCAAGGACATTCCGGGTGAAAAGCCTATAGAGCTTCTAATGTACGCCGGGATATACTCCGGCCATGCAAGAAGAGGAGTTCTAAGGCTAAAGGACTCTCCGGCTGCGAATGTAATAAAATACCTTAGTATTACGCTCATAGATAAAATTAAAGAAAAAGGGCTTGACGGGAAAATTGATTACATAGCCTTTGTTCCTATGAGCAGAGGCAGGGAGTCCAAAAGAGGCTTCAATCAGGCTGAGCTTATTGCGAAGCATATTGCAGGCGAGCTTTCAAAGCCGATTCTTTATGACGCAATCTGCAAAAGAGGCAGACTTTTGAGCCAGCACAAGCTAAAAAGCTACCGGCAAAGACAGCTCCATGCCGGCAGCTCATATTATCTAAAAAGGGGCGCTAAAAGGATTGACGGCTGCACCGTCCTGCTGTGCGACGATGTAATAACCTCGGGGAGCACGCTTGCAAGCTGTTCTGAGCTTCTTAAAGAGCTGGGAGCAAAGAGGATATTCGCTTTTACCCTTCTTTCGTCGAGGAATCATAGATAATTCCGTCCTCATAGCTGTAGCTCTCGCCGTAGAAATGCTTTATCAGGTTGTTGAAGGTAGCGTCCGATATCCCGTCAAGGCTTAGAATCGACCTGACATCCTTCACTCCGCCCAGCGAGTGGACAAAGCCGTGTATCTGAGTGGCTTTAACCTCGCCTATGCCGCTGACCTCCATAAGCTCATCTATTGTCGCATTGTTTATGACCTCGGGGTCAAGATAGGCTGACGGCGTTATAAAAACCTCAATATTATGACCGCTGTCAGCCGTTCTCAGGATGTATAGACCTATCGCTCCTATCAGGAACATGGCGGCTGCAATAATCAAAACGGTTCTTTCGGTGCGGCTCAAGGGAACGGCAAGATTGTCAACGCTCCTCTGTCTTTTGTCCTGCGAGGCTTTGTCCATCTTAATACCCCTTTTCAAAAGAGAGACTTATAAAGCCTCTCTTGACTATTTAATAAGCCAATTCTGACTCTACCTAAGAGCCTCCTTCTCGAGACTGATAAGCTCGCCGCCGTTCTGACTTATCTCGCACTCAAACTCGTATTCCGGCGAGTAGAACTTTATTTCATACAGCCTTACTCCGTCGTCATAATCAAGCTCGACCTCCTCAAAGCTCAGCTCGGACACCGAGTAGCCCGAATATCCGGCGGCTATGGCTTTAGCCTGGTCATAGGTTATCTCGGAGCCGTTTGAGAGCCTTGAAAATCTCTCGTACTCAGCCTCTATTACCGGGTAGATTCCGCCTGAAGCCTCGGCGTCCAGCTTGTACTCGTACTTGTAATCAGAATCGTAAAACTCTATCTCATATACCCGTCTGCCGTCGTCCCTTGATAAGGTAGCCTTTGTGAAGCTAACGCCTGAGCCAGCCGACGAAAGACCGGCGTCTAAGAGCGCAGAGGACTTTGCAAGCTCTAAATCAGCCGACTGAACGCCTGTGCCTGTCTGATTTGTGGAGCTGTGACTGTGGTGAGAGCCGCTTGATGAATGGCGCTCATGCTTTCTTTCCAGAATCACGCCGGAGGTGGAGTGGATGCAGTATTCGTGCTTGTTGTCGTTGCAGTAGAACTCAAGCTCGTAGACCATAACGCCGTCGTCATAGTCGGTCTCGGTTTCCGTCCAGACGACCGAGAGAGCGTCCTCGCCGGAATCCGCAAGAGCTATCTCCTTTGCCCTGTCAAGCCCGATAGCCGTGCCGCCCGAGCTTGAAATACTGCCTCTTAGCTTATACTCGGATTTGACTATATCCCCGCCCTGGGCGGCGACCTCATACTCGTACTTGACATCATCGGTGTAGAACTCGACATCGTAGACCGCTATGCCGTCGTCGTAGTCAAGCTTTGCCTTGGTAAAGGTCACCTGACCTGCCGTTAATCCGCAGTCGGCAAGCGCTACCTCCTTGGCATAATCAAGGCTTACATTGGAGCTTGCGGTCTGCGAGCCGGCGGAGGCTGAGGAATCGGCTGCCGGGGCGCTGTCAGAGGCTGCGGGAGCGCTCACGGTTACTGCCGGCTCGATTTCTTGGCTTCCATTAATTTCCTGGCTTTGATTTACGCCATCGTCAGGACTGACAGCAGGCCAAGGCTCCTGAGCGGTAAAAGCAGGAGTATTGTCCAGCGTCTCCCCTGCCGTTTGACTCGGGCTGGGCTGTGACTGATTAATCCTGTAGCCATCGGTCTCCTTTTCAAGGATTCTGCCGTCCTTTGCGGAAACCTTATACTCATACTCGCAGTCGTCGGTGTAGAACTCAACCTCGTAGACATAGCCTCCGTCGTCAAAATCAAGCTCGGTCTTTGTAAACCTGGCATTAGAAAGCTCCACCCCGGAATCCAAAAGAGCTATTCTTTCAGCCTCGCCGGTGCCTATCAGCGAGGACCTCTCCTTGATCACATATCCGGCAAATACCACGCCTGAAACTACCGCTACAGCTCCTATGGCTGATACGGCGGCTATTACAGCCTTTTTATGTCCTGAAACAAAGGTCTTTATACTATTCATGATACTCATACAGACATCTCCTTTTCTTTATCTTGTCTATATGATAACCTGCAAATATTAGAGGATCATTAGAATCAAAAAGTTTTTTATTTACTCATTTCAGCCCCGGGATTCTGCCCGGAATAAGGTCATACAGACAGCTTCATCCAGAAAATAAACTCGGAGCCTTCTCCCAGACTGCTTTTAAGCTCGATGTCTCCGCCATGGAGCTTAGCAATTTCCTTGGAAATGGCAAGTCCCAGACCTGTTCCCTCGCCGCTTCTTGAGCTGTCTACCTGATAAAACCTGTCGAATACTCTTGGCTGGTGCTCGCTTGAGATTCCGATTCCGTCGTCCCTGACGCTAAGAAAAGCCTTATTATCTGCGGCTCTTAGCTCAACCCAGACATTGCCGCCCTCTTTGCCGTATCTGAAGGCGTTTGATATCAGATTGGTGACAAGCCTTGTCAAAAGCTGATAGGAGCCGTACACCCTGATTCCCGGCTGAATATCGCTAACAAGCTTTATCCCCTTTTTATCGCTGTCTGAAAGATGCTCAAAATCAAGGCAGCTAAGACTGACAAGCTCAGAAAGCTCCAGCCTTTCCATTATATATCTTTCCGGCGTGGTTTCAAGCCTAGTAAAATCAAGCATGTCAGAGATTATTCCAGCCATCTTGTCGGACTGCCGCCTTATGACCTCCATCGCCTCAATATATTCCGTCTCCGTCCTTGTTTTTTCGAGTGAATACTCGCACTGTGCAAGTATCACCGAAATTGGAGTCCTTAGCTCGTGTGAGGCGTCAGAGGCAAACTGCTTTTCAGTCTCGAAGGCTCTGTCAAGCCTTGAAATCATCGAGTTAATCGAGGACGCCAGACTGTGAAGCTCATCCTTGCCCTCGCCAAGCTCAATTCTCTTTTTCAAATCCCCGCCCTGCTCTATTCCAGAGGCAGCCTCAGATATCTTCTTTATGGGACGAAGCACCTGTCCGGCTATTAAATAACCTCCGACAACCGCAACAACTACAAACATCGGCAAAGAAAGCATAACCGCCCTTATAGTCATCGAGAGCTGAAAGTCCTCTGCGTAGGAGGACACCACGCCTCTTATCCATATGCTGTCAAGACCATCTACAGATAAAAGCCTGTCGTAGCTGTAATACACCGAGCCTTCGTAGGAATGGCTTGTCAGCGTGGCATCTGAAAAGCCGGAGCTGTCCGTCACAGAGGATATGGGATTCTCGCCGTAGAGGAGACTGCCGTCCAAGCTGTACATGGCAAGCCTGACCTCGTTCTGGGTGACAAGAAGGCTCTCATTAAGAGCGATGTATCCCCCTCCGTGATATAGCCAGTAGCTGCCTATAGGACCTCCCTGCGGCTCCTTTGCATATACAATCTCGGAAAGGCTTAAATCAACCTCCTGAATAAGAAGGCTTGTAAGCCTGTTTATATCAACCCTTGAATTGATATGCAAAATCCCCCATATTGCGGCGGCGGACATCACAATCAGCACCGAGGAAAACCACAGGGTCAGCTTGAGTCTAATCGAAATGCGCTTCATTTTGCACTACTCCTCACGGATTACATAGCCTATCCCTCTTACGGTATGGATAAGCTTAACCCTCTCGTCCTTGTCAACCTTGTCTCTTAGATAGTTTATGTAGACGGCTACAACATTCGTACCGCCCTCGTAATCATAGTTCCAGACATGGTCCTCTATCTTCTCTCTCGACAAAACAATACCTTTATTTAAAAGCATATATTCTAAAAGCGAAAATTCCTTGGCGGAAAGGTTTATAACTCTGTTGCCACGCATGACCCTCTTTGTAGCCGTATCAAGGGTCAGAGTATCACAGCTAAGAACGCTTGAGCTGTAGCCATAGCTGTTTCTTGTCATTGCCCGTATCCTTGCGCAAAGCTCCTCGAAGGAAAACGGCTTTGTAAGGTAGTCGTTTGCACCAAGGTCAAGACCTGTCACCCTGTCTAAAATAGAGTCCCTCGCAGTAAGAAGGAGTATCGGGACGGCGCTTTTTTCGGCTCTTAGCCTTTTAAGGACCTCAAGACCGTCAAGCCCCGGCATCATGATATCAAGTATTATCGCATCATACTCAGCTGAAAGAGCAAAGTCAAGAGCGGACCTGCCGTCAAAGCAGCTGTCAACGCTGTAGCCCTCGTCGCTAAGCTTGTGAGTCATTATCCTGTTTAAGTCCTTTTCGTCCTCTGCAATAAGCAATCTCATCTTTATCCACCTCACAGGATTTATTATAGTACAAAACATCGGCAAATTCAATACCGTTTTAAAAGAAGCAAATCCTTGGTGCTTACATAAAGAATTTTGAGCCTGCTGTAAGATTTCTTGGCTTTAAAAGTGTTCTAAGAAAATCTAAAATAATATAAGACGAGAACAAGGTATGCAAAAAACGGTCAGACATGCCAATCTGACCGCCTATTTGTCCCGGCTGATATGATTAAAATGAGAGTCGGGTATTTTTAGTAACATAAAAAGCCCGAGAGGCTAAACTCCCGGGATATTATGTGTTGGTGCGGGTGACAGGACTTGAACCTGCACGGGGATGCCACCAGAACCTAAATCTGGCGCGTCTGCCAATTCCGCCACACCCGCATATTATTAAATGGCTGGGAAGTCGCCGGTCAAGACACATAACTTCGCTGCCGTCCTGAGTATTATATCACACTCAGCCTAAAATGTCAAATGAAAAATTTGAATCAAATACCTAAAACTTAAAAGCGGCTGGGGGCTTGAAAAAGGGGTATGTCCTAGGCATACCCCTTTATTATGATTTTCTTAAATCACCGATTCATCTGCCAGGAGTCCCCTTTTTAGCTTATCAACGGTAACTGCTACACGCCTCTGCAGGTCTGTCCGTGATGAAGGGTACACTATTCAGTGCGACTTGCTTGTAAGCATGGGGGAAAATCACACTGTCTTTCCTATCTTACCTTTTAGTTCTCATTTTGAGAGCCTAGGCTCTAAGACCAGCATATGCTGTCACCTAGTAGGTGACATGAATGTTAGAAACGCTGACAGTGTACGGGCTGCTGTTGAATATTGTCAGCGTATAGGGTGTTGCGGTGCTGACCGTCCAGCTAAAGGTGAGCTGGTATCTGCCGTCATACCTAAGAGAGCAGCTGCTCGAATCAGGGTTGTACTGAACTCCGCCTATGGTAATTCTGGCGGAAGTCATGCTCTGCGAGTCTGAAGCGAATGTCAGGGTGCAGGTTCCTCCGGGCGTTGTGTTAAAATAGCCGTCCTCATCTGCGGAAGAGCGCACCGAGAGCTGACCGAAGGAGTATAATGAGTAGGTATTGCTGTCCGACTGCGAGTCCATCGGCATCACTTCATTATCAGGGTAAAGATATACTGCGTTCTCCTCAGGAACATAGTAGGAGCCGGACGCCCCTGCGCTTTCGGCATACAGGCTTAATGGCATCGCTGATAGCATTAAAATAGCGGTTAGGATTAGTATAATTTTTTTCATAGCTGACCTCCTATAAACTGTAAAAGATAATTCTGGTTGCTGAGACTAAGCCCTATATCAGGGACAGCTCGCTATCCTCCCAGTAGACATCAAAAGAGTGGATTTCATACGGCAGTGCAAGCTGATATGTAAATGTAAGCTTATAGCTGCCGGTCACAGGTGCCACAAATTCACCCTCCGCCGAGCCATCCCTGCCAAAGACATAGTCCACAGGAATATCCTTGACATCCTTCCCCTTTTCATGAAGGAGAATCAGATTAATAGACCAGGACGAATTTACCATGTCTGAGATATCAAGCTTTCCCTTGGTTTTTATGCTTGTGCCTGCCTCAAGCTCAATACAGCACTCAAGCGTTTCATAGGGCGAAATCCCGTGTGAGAAAATGTCCCCCTCACCTACATAGACTGTAGCAGCTCTAAAGAAGGAGTTAAGCTCCACCATTTTGACATAAACGGGACCTTCGGACTCCAGAACAAGATAAAACTCGGCTGATTCCTCGCAGTTGTAACTAGCTCCTGACATTCCACTGTCGTCAACGGTATACCCCCGCAGCAAACAGACCGTCTCACCGCTTTCAGGGAACAAAAGGCTGACCTTGAGTCTGGCGTCAGAGGAGTTTGCCCTGTCGACGAGCACCCTTACAAACAGGCTGTCATTAGTCCCAAAAGTGAGCTTAAAGGGTTTTCCCGTATCGTCACAGATAACTGTTCTGCCGTCTACGCAGAGCATCTGCGCCTTGGAATATTCAAGCATAGGGCTGTCCTCATCCGCATTGCAGGCTGAGTATTCCCACGCTTCAAAATCCCTTTTAGAAAGACCTGTTAGCTCGTCGCCAGTAAGCTTGTAGCCAAAGCTGCTGAAATCCTTTAGCTGCTCGCTGTAGGCAGGAGACCATTTTTCTATCTCGCTTTCCACAGCAATCCTTTTCTCAGGGAAGCTAAAGGTATTGAGCCAAAGGGAGATGGAGATGGCAGCAAAGGCAAATAAAAGCACCATAACAAGGCAGACTGTGAACGACCTGCGGCTGAGCCTTTTTCCGTTAACAATGCTTGCTACCCTTGATGCCACCAAGCAGTCTGAAAATCTAGCAACAGCCTGATTGCAGGACTGCTCCAGCTTTGTGACAAGAAGCTCGGCATAGGTCTTCTTCATGGATGGAAGCTTCCTTAAAACTGCCTCGTCGCAGGAATACTCGATATCCTGCATAGACACCTTATAAGCCCAGCGCACAAGCGGATTGTACCAGTGTATGCACATAGCCGCCGCAAGGATGTACTTAGTAAGAACATCAAGACGCTTTATGTGGGTCATCTCGTGGAGCAAAAGGCAGGAAAGCTGACTGTCAGGAAGCTTTTGGTCCTCCTCGGAAATAATAATCCTCGGTCTTAGCACCCCATATGTAAATGGCGACTTCAGCTTTTTAAGGACATATACAGACGGCCTCCTAAGCTTAGGTCCGTTTGCCTCAACCCACGCCTTAACTCTTGGGTCAGCCTCTATGAGATATTTTTTAAGACTGCCGGTCATGGCAAGATTGCTTTTAATTAAACGGATAGCGCTTACTGCCACGCCAATTATCCAAACTCCGTAAAGAAGTCCGACAGCAGACGCCGGCAGGAAGCGGATAAAGGCTTCAAAGGAGCCAGAATTAACTGCCTCCTCCCCCGGACCGACATAGCTGTAGCCGGAAAAGTAGCTCTCCACTCCAATTTCAACCGGCTTCTCGGCTCCCTTGTAAATAATATACTCAACCGGCAGGCTGAGCATTGTAAAAATCGGAATGACCAGACTGACGGATAAAAATACCCATGCCCAAAAAAATATTGTCTTGGGAAGCCTGTCAAAACACAACCGACGCACAAGCATCACCAAGACAATAAGTATGGAGCTGGTCATTGTACTTGCTAACAGCAGTGACAATTGTTTTCCCCTTTTTAATCCTCTAAATTGTTTACCATCTCACGAAGAGAATCCTTCTGCTCCTTGGAAAGCTCGCAACTGCTGATAAGAGTAGCAACCAAAAGCTCAGGACGGCCGTCAAACAGCTTCTCAACAAGCTCCTCGCACTCAGCCTTCTGAACAGCGTCCTTAGTAACTATGCTGTGGCACATGAAGTTAGGCTCGGTACGCTCAACAGCACCCTTGGCTATACACTTCTTGATAACCGTGTAGGTAGTGTTTATGTTCCAGCCCACCTTCTCCTTTAATACATCCGAAATAGCCTTTGCAGTCATATTTCCGTTCTTCCAAAGAACATTCATAACTCGAAGCTCAGATGTAAACAGCTTCTTCTTAGGCCTGTTGTTGTCCATCATAACAATCATAACCCCCTATTATTATAAGTGTGAATGTATGCCGCAATTTTTTCCTATCCTAAAATAAAACGATAAAGCTGCATAACATCCGCCAGTGTACACTGTAATACTATCATTACATTTAATAATTGTCAATATATAAAATGTAAAATTTATATGAACTTTATACTACAGCCAGCGGCAATTGACTCTCACGCCCAAAGCAAGTGGCAGTAATAATTTCTTGTCTAAAACCGTTAGCTTTACTTTGCGTTTCATCTTTCTTGCCTCCGTAAATTCTGTTTATAAAATATACTGCCTATATTTCTATTATACAATATCCTATCTAAAAAGTAAAGTAACCCCCAATGCACGAATAAACGGCGATGGTATACGGCCTGAATTCAAGGAAGCTCTTGACAGCTATGAGGGCTTTTTGATGAATACTGCAAATATATGGATAAATATAATGAGTCTCCTGACGATTTAAGTCTGCTGGTAGAATACACAGAATATCCTGGCAAGTATTATGATACAATAGAAAAGTTAAACGAAATTGAAATGAACAACGCCGGATTAAAACATTTTCTAGAAGTTACTGTAAGAATTAATCAGACGCTCATTTATACCGCATCATTAAAATGCTCCCTTTCACTTAAGTGATGGGGAGCAAGCTTATTTTTGCGACTATTTCAAAAGCTCTTACACTACATCCGTTCCTCTACTCATTCTTTAGCACAATGCTTATATAATGGCGTTCTTCCGTGACCCTTTCAATCACGCCGCCGTTCGCCAGCGCCACCCTTATTGAAGGGGTGTTATTGTTATTAATGGTAAAAAGAAGTCTCTCGATGCCTATTATTTTACCCTCTTCAATCAATTTAGCGACAAACCTTTTGCCTAGTCCCCTTTTTCTTTCTGATGGGCGTATTGAATAGCCGATATTCCCGCCGGCATCAAGGAGCTTTTCGGTAAGAAAATGGCGGAGCTTGCCGAAGCCTACAGGCTTGCCGTCCTCAAAGAGCCAGAAAACGGTTCCAGGGACCTTCCAGCCGTCAATGATGCCGGTCTGAACAGAGTCGTCATATGCTTTTTTGAGCCACAGCTTATACTCATCGTAGGTCTTGCCGTGTACGGGATTTATGAAGCCGTTTTCATCAGCCGGCAACTCCTGGAGCATTTCATAGATGTCCTTTGCATCGTCGGTCGTAAGCCTTCTGACTGTCAAATCCATAATCTCGCTCCTTTCTCTTTTAAAAATCAAGACCACCGTAAGCCGGTGGTCTTGACTCAATTACAGCCCTGACGCTAAAGCTTTGCTCAAAGCCAGAGCACAAATTATTTCTTCTTCTCGGATATAGCCGCTTGTGCAGCCGCAAGCCTTGCTATCGGGACTCTGAAGGGTGAGCAGGATACATAGTCGAGACCGATGTTATGGCAGAACTCAATGGAGGACGGGTCGCCGCC
Organism: Ruminococcus sp. UBA1409; assembly: GCA_002305045.1. Classification (GTDB taxonomy): domain Bacteria; phylum Bacillota; class Clostridia; order Oscillospirales; family Ruminococcaceae; genus Faeciplasma; species Faeciplasma avium. The sequence goes on along the minus strand of DBPX01000016.1, from coordinate 20,340 downwards.
GTGCTCTCCGCAGATTCCGCAGTGGATGTCGGGTCTTGCCTTCTTGCCAAGCTTTACAGCCATGTCCATCAGCCTGCCGACACCGACAGTGTCAAGACGGGCGAACGGGTCGAACTCGTAAATCTTGTTGGCGTAGTAGGAAGGAAGGAACTTTCCGGCGTCGTCACGGCTGAAGCCGAAGGTCATCTGGGTGAGGTCGTTAGTACCGAAGCAGAAGAACTCAGCCTCCTTAGCGATATCATCGGCAGTGAGAGCAGCTCTCGGAATCTCAATCATGGTTCCTACCTCATACTTGAGGTCAGAGCCTGCTGCTGCGATAATCTCGTCGGCAGTCTTGACAACGACATCCTTTACGAACTTAAGCTCCTTAACCTCTCCGACAAGAGGAATCATAATCTCGGGAACGATATCCCAGTCGGGATGCTTTGACTTAACGGAGATTGCAGCCTTGATGACAGCCTTGGTCTGCATAACGGCAATCTCGGGATAGGTTACGGTAAGACGGCAGCCACGGTGACCCATCATCGGGTTGAACTCGTGCAGGGAGTCGATAACCTGCTTGATGTAGGTTACGGTCTTGCCCTGAGCCTTTGCAAGAGCCTCGATGTCAGCCTCGTCGGTGGGAACGAACTCGTGAAGCGGAGGATCGAGGAAGCGGATGGTAACAGGATATCCGCCGAGAGCCTCGAACAGACCCTCGAAGTCAGCCTGCTGCATAGGCTCAATCTTTGCAAGAGCAGCCTCTCTCTCCTCAACGGTCTCAGCGCAAATCATCTCTCTGAAGGCGCCGATTCTTGCAGGGTCAAAGAACATGTGCTCGGTACGGCAAAGACCGATTCCCTGTGCGCCGAAGGCAGCTGCCTGCTTTGCGTCTTCGGGAGTATCTGCATTGGTTCTTACGCCGAGCTTCTTATACTTGTCGGCAAGCTCCATGATTCTTCCGAAGTAGCCGGAGTTGGGGTCAGCGGGGATGGTGGGGATAAGCTCGCCGTAGATGTTACCGGTAGAGCCGTCAAGAGAGATAGCGTCGCCCTCGTGATAGGTCTTTCCGCCGAGGGTGAAGCACTTGTTCTCCTCGTCCATCTTGATGTCGCCGCAGCCGGATACGCAGCAGGTACCCATTCCACGGGCTACAACGGCAGCGTGAGAGGTCTGTCCGCCTCTGACGGTGAGTATACCCTGAGAGTACTTCATACCCTCGATATCCTCAGGAGAGGTCTCAAGTCTTACTAAAACTACCTTTTCCTTGTTCTTGCCGTGGATGACAGCATCCTCAGCGGTGAATACAACGGTACCGGCAGCTGCTCCGGGAGAGGCTGCGATACCCTTTCCTATCGGCTCAGCCTTCTTAAGAGCGGCGGGGTCGAAGGTGGGGTGAAGAAGCATGTCCAAAGACTTGGCGTCTATCTGCATAAGCGCCTCCTCCTCGGTAATCATGCCCTCGTCGATAAGGTCGCAGGCAATCTTGATAGCGGCGGCGGCAGTTCTCTTGCCGTTTCTGGTCTGGAGCATGTAGAGCTTCTCGTTCTCAACGGTGAACTCCATATCCTGCATATCTCTGTAATGGTCCTCGAGTATCTTGCAGACCTCCTGGAACTGCTTGTAAACCTCGGGGAATACCTCTGCCATCTTGGATATAGGCATAGGAGTCCTTACGCCGGCAACGACATCCTCGCCCTGAGCGTTGGTTAAGAACTCGCCCATAAGACCCTTCTCGCCGGTGGCAGGGTTACGGGTGAAGGCAACGCCTGTACCGCAGTTGTCACCCATGTTGCCGAATGCCATCATCTGGACATTGACGGCAGTACCCCAGGAATAGGGAATGTCATGGTCCATACGGTAGATGTTTGCTCTGGGGTTGTCCCATGAGCGGAAAACAGCCTTGATAGCCTCAAAGAGCTGCTCCTTGGGGTCTGTCGGGAAGTCCTTGCCGAGCTGAGCCTTATACTCAGCCTTGAACTGGTCGGCAAGCCTGTGTAGGTCGTCAGCGTCAAGCTCAACATCCTGAGTAACGCCCTTCTCCTCCTTCATCTTGTCGATAAGCTTCTCAAAGTACTTCTTTCCGACCTCCATAACGACATCGGAGAACATCTGGATAAATCTTCTGTAGCAGTCCCAAGCCCAGCGGGGATTGCCGGACTTAGCAGCAATTACATTAACAACATCCTCGTTAAGACCGAGATTCAAAATAGTGTCCATCATTCCGGGCATTGAAGCTCTTGCGCCTGAACGAACCGAAACTAAAAGAGGATTTTCCTTGTCGCCAAACTTCTTGCCGGTTATGGTCTCCATCTTCTCGATGTACTCCATGATTTCAGCCTTAATCTCAGGATTAATCTGACGGCCGTCCTCATAGTACTGAGTGCATGCCTCTGTAGAGATGGTGAAGCCCTGAGGAACCGGAAGACCGATATTGGTCATCTCAGCGAGATTTGCGCCCTTTCCGCCGAGGAGATTACGCATGGTTGCGTTGCCCTCAGTAAAAAGGTAACAATACTTTTTGCTCATCTTTTTTTACCTCCAATACTATTTCCGAATATTTACCTATTTTCAGCTATAAACGGACTTACATACATTATATCAGACACATGGACTTTTTTCCATATCTTTTGTGGAAAAAATATAACAAAAACATTTGCAAATTATTGTGCAAGATAACTGTTTCTTGACCTTTGAGTCCCAAAGCGACGGGTTTTAGCCTTATTCATATTGACAGAGTCCGTTTAAAGTGCTAATATATTAGATATATAATTATAATAAAGAGGTGACTATTTTTTGCGTAAAGCATTTTTAAAGCTGCTCGCCCCGGCGATTGCCCTCATGCTTTGTCTCACCTGCTGTGCAAGCGGTGACAGCGAGCCGTGGAAAACCATAACCGACTATGAAATCGGCGAATATGACGGCTACAGCTACGAGCTTTGGAAGGACAGCGGCGATACCACCATGAGCATATACGAGGACGGCGTCTTTGAGTGCGAGTGGGAGAACATCAACAACGCCCTTTTCAGGACCGGCAGAAAGTACGACTGCACACAGACATGGCAGGAAATCGGAAACATCCAGATAGAATACGATGTAGATTACCGGCCGGACGGCAACTCGTATCTTGCCCTTTACGGCTGGACAAGAGAGCCTCTTGTCGAGTATTATATCGTTGAATCCTGGGGAAACTGGAGACCGCCGGGAGGCGTTCCAACAGCCACCATAACCGTTGACGGCGCACTCTACGACATCTACGAGACGACAAGATACAATGCCCCCTCCATAGACGGAAACACAACCTTCCAGCAGTACTGGGCTGTAAGGCAGGAGAAATCCTCCAGCGGCACAATAAAGGTCGGCGATGTCTTTACAGCATGGGAGTCCCTCGGAATGAAGCTCGGAAAATTCTACGAGGCTTCCCTGACTGTAGAGGGATATCAGTCAAAGGGCTATGCAAGGGTCAACAAGAACGAGATTACCATAAGCGACTCGGTTCCCGAGATTCCAAAGGGAGCGGGTCCCATGGAGCCTGACGAGAACGGAGTCTACGAGGAGGCTGTCTTTGAACAGAGCGAGGACTCCTGGCAGGCAAGGGGCGACTGCTCGGTGGAGCTTTCCTCTGCGGCTGCCAAAAGCGGAGACTCAAGCCTTTTAGTTAAGGGAAGAAGGGAGTCCTGGAACGGTGCTGGAAGGTCTCTTGCAGCCTCAACCTTCAAGCCCGGCGAGGTCTTTAGCTTCAGCGTTTTTGCAATGCAGGACTCTGTGGACGAGGAAATCTTTAAGCTGACGCTTCAGTACACCGCAAACGGTCAGACAGACTATGCCGGCATAGCAGAGGTCACCGCCTCAAGGGGCGAATGGGCTGAGCTTTCAAACGCCTCCTTTGTCATCCCGGACGGAGCCTCTGGGCTTCTTCTGTATGTCGAGACGGACAGCGGAACAAACAGCTTCTACATCGACGACGCTAAAATCGCCGTCGGCGAGGAGCCTTCAGAAGAGCAGACTGACAGTCAGGCGGAAGGCGACGCCTAAGAAAAGCTAGAATATGATTAAATGATGCCGGTCCGAAAGGGTCGGCATTTTTCATTTGCAAATCTATTGCAGATGGAATTTCACCTTTAAATGTCCTTAAATACATTCAGCCACTTGAAATGCAGACAGAGATGATTTATAATAATGTCTGTCAAAACACACCGTCACAGGAAAAGAGGTAATAACTGATGAACAACGCCGTTATCCTAGCCGGAGGGATGGGCAAAAGAATGAAGTCCGACAAGCCTAAGGTCCTACTTGAGGTCTTGGGAAAGCCGATGCTGCAGTGGGTAATAGACGCCTGCAATGACGCCGGAATATCAAATATATGCGTAGTCAAGGGCTACGGTGCTGATATGCTTGATGAATACCTTTTGGGCAGTCTCAGGACGGTTTTGCAGCCTGAGCGTCTTGGAACAGGTCATGCGGTGAGCTGCGCCTCCTGCTTTTTGGAGGAGTTTTCCGACGGCAACACCCTGATAGCCTGCGGCGACTCCCCTTTTATCGACCCGGAAACCATAAAAAGCTCTCTTGAGCTTCACATAGCCTCAAAAAGCGCCGTCACGGTCATAACAGCCTGTCTTGACAATCCAAGGGGCTACGGCAGGATTATCCGCTCTGAGGACGGCATAGAGGGAATCGTCGAGGAGAAGGACTGCTCCGACTCTCAGAGGAAAATAAACGAGATATCCTCCGGCTGCTACTGGTTCAACACAAAAAAGCTGCTCGAGGCTCTTCCAAGGCTTCAAAGAAATAACTCTCAGGGAGAGTATTACCTCACCGACACAATAAGTATTCTAAAGAGCGACGGATGCGTGGCTCAGGCGTATTTAAGCGACAATCAGGACTCTGTTCTAGGCGCAAACGACAGGGCAGGTCTTTTAAAGCTGAACGATATCGCAAGGATGAAAGTAATATTTAAGCACTTAGAGGCGGGAGTCGAGCTTATATCCACAGACGCTGTAACCATCTCGCCCGATGTAAAAATAGCTCCCGGAGCGAAAATCCTGCCCGGCTCTATGCTCATGGGAAAAACAATCATCGGCAGGGACTCGGTAATAGGTCCTAACACAAGGCTTTTAAATGTAACCGTCGGAGAGCGCTCCACGCTGGATAATGTAGTAGCTACCGACTCAAGGGTCGGAAGCGACGCTAAAATAGGTCCCTTCGTCCAGCTAAGACCGGGAAGTGTGATAGCCGACAAGGCGCATATAGGCAATTTTGTAGAGATTAAAAACTCCGCTATAGGAAAGGGCAGCTCGGTGTCGCACCTGACATATATTGGAGACAGCGATGTTGGGAAAAATGTCAACTTCGGCTGCGGAACTGTGACGGTAAACTACGACGGCTCTGTAAAATCAAGGTGTGAAATCGGTGACAACGCCTTTATCGGCTGCAACACAAACCTTGTGGCACCCGTTAAAATCGGAGAGGCGGCCTACACTGCGGCAGGAAGCACGATAACAAAGGATGTCCCGGACGGAGCGCTCGCAATCGAGCGTGGCACCCAGGTAATCAAGGAGGACTACGCAAAGCAAAAGCTCAAAAGGCATCTGGATAAGGGAAAAGCCCTCGACTAGACCGGGCGCTTTACAGCTATAAGCTTTACAGCTATAAGCTTTACAGCTATAAGCTTTACAGCTTTAAAAATAACGCAGGACAGGGAGCTATCCCCGTCCTGCTTTCATTTATTCAATCAGATATTTCGATGCGGCTGTGATAAGCTTTATATCTACCAGGGCGTCAAGGAAAAGTCCGTTTTCACGGTATTCCTCGCTAAACACCCTGCCCTCCTCACGGATTTTAGAGGCAAAGCCTATATCCGAAAAGGGAATGAGCAGCCTTTGTCTTCTTGCCGTCTCGGGAAGAGCCTTGCTGACCGCCTCTAAAAGCCTAGAAAGCCCGGTTTTATTCTTTGCGGAGATTACAACCCGTCCGTGACGGATAAGGGACTGTCCGCCGTCGTCCAGAAGGTCGCACTTGTTCATGACCGTTACTGTCGGTATCCCCTGACAGCCTAGTGAGCTTAACAGCTCGCTCACGACCTCCTCCTCATCCTTTACCTGCTTGCTCGAGGCGTCAAGCAGCATTATAATGACATCTGCGCTTGAAGCCTCCTCAAGGGTGGACTTAAACGCCTCTACCAGATGGTGAGGAAGCCTTGATATAAGGCCTACGGTATCGGTAAGAAGAACGCTTCTTCCGTCCGGCAGGGCGAGCGCCCTCGAGGTCGTTTCAAGAGTCGCAAATAGCTTATTCTCGGCAAGCACCCCGGCATCGGTCAGAGCGTTCATAAGAGTGGATTTCCCGGCGTTGGTATAGCCGACGATGGCGGCGCAGAGAACTCCGTCCTTTTGTCTTCTTTTCCTCGCTATATCCCTTCTTGAGACTATCTCCTTTAGCTCCTCCTCAAGCCTTTGAATCCGCTGACGGATATGACGGCGGTCGGTTTCAAGCTTTGTCTCTCCGGGACCTCTTGTGCCTATACCTCCGCCAAGTCTTGACAGAGCCGTGCCCATTCCTGCAAGCCTCGGGAGCCTGTAGCGGTGCTGAGCAAGCTCCACCTGAAGCTTACCCTCCCTTGTCTTGGCGTGCTTTGCAAAGATGTCTAAAATGAGCATCGTTCTGTCTATAGTGTTGACATCAAGCACCTTTTCTATGTTTCTTATCTGTGCTGCGGAAAGCTCGCAGTCAAATATCACCTGGTCGATAGCAAGGTCCTTACAGATTTGAGCTATCTCCTCAAGCCTGCCCGCTCCTACGCAGGTGGAAGAGTCATAGGCAGGTCTTTTCTGCGTTGCTACAGCCTCAACCTCGGCTCCGGCAGTCCTGCAAAGCTCGGTCAGCTCCTCAAGCGAATGCTCGACATCGTACTCCCCTGTGTCTACCGAAACAAGCATCACCTTTGGCAATTCGTCAATATTTTCTATTAGTTCAGTCATACCTTTCACTTCTTTTGCGTCTGCAAAAGTTCCTTTCCTTGGATATTATGCGGTAATAAAACCGCCTCTCGGCTCCAAGCCGAGATAGGCCGAGGCCCTATCCTATGACTGACTATTTATCAACCATAGGATTCTAGTCTTTAATGCTCATCTTTATCTCCTCCAAGCATCCTTTTTGCATGCTGTTGTGCCGCTTCCAAAGCATTTTGGCACGCCTGTGTATTATAGCACAACTAATTCCTGCCGTCAACAGCCGTTTTCGCACAAAAAGCATTAATTTGTCTACTCAATTTATAAATATGTCCAGATAGTTTGTCAGAACAGCTATTTACAGCACTCTGTAAAAGTGATATAATAAACTTGCCTTATGCAAACTGGCTAATCATTTTTTGAAAGGAACAAAGAATATGACCAGTATCAACACTTTTTACCATAAAAAAGGCTGGAAAAGCGGGTCCAGGGCTGGCTCGGGGCTTAAACGGCTTGCCCTGATTTTGACGGCTTTTTCGCTTCTTTTGACTGTTATGGGAGGCTGTGAAAAGGCTCCCGAGAGAACGGAGGGCTGGCACGCCTCATGGGGAATGGCTGCACAGCAGGCGGGAGATTCGGAAATACCCACCACCGTCTCGCTCAAGGAAAACACTCTCCGTCAGCTTATTACTCCGACCTTAGGAGGAGATAAGCTGAGGCTGACCATCTCAAACGAGTACGGCTCGATTCCGATGATAATCGACGAGGTACACATAGCAAAGGCTGACGGACTTGGAAGCTCTAAGATAGATACCTCTACGGACACTGTTTTGAGCTTCTCGGGAAGCAGCTCGGTTACAATCGAGCCGGGAGTGAGAATGACCAGCGACGAGCTTAGCTTCAGCGTCAGCTCGCTTGAGCCTCTTGCGGTCACCATCAAGTTCGGAAAGTACACCGGCGGCGGCATCACCTGCCACTCAACCGCCAACACAACCTGCTGGATTGCCGAGGGAGACCATGTCAGCGACGAGACTATGCCTCAGGGTGAGACAAAGAGCTGCTGGTACTTTATAACGGGTCTTGATGTCTGGGCGGACGCCGAGGCAAACACGATTGTATGTCTTGGAGACTCTATTACCGACGGCGTAGGAGCGGCGTACGACAACAACACCTCCTGGCCGGACTATCTTTCCTCCCATCTTTTGGGACAGAACACCTCGGTTATAAACATGGGAATCAGCGGAAACATCCTATCCGGCGACTGGGGAGTCAAATCTAGGCTTGAGCGTGATGTTTTGAGCATCCCAGGAGTCACCCACTGCTTCTTGCTGATAGGAATAAACGATATCGGAGGCTCCACCGAGGACATTACCGACAGGCTTATTGCGGACTACAAGGAAATCCTAGAGCGCTGTCATGAGGCGGGAATCAAGGTATACGCCTGCTCTATGACTCCGATAAAGGGAAGCGGCTATTACTCCGAGCTTCACGAGACAATACGAGTTAACTGCAACGAGTTCCTTCTGTCAGAGGACAACGGCTTTGACGGAGTTGTGGACTTCTCCTCGGCAATCGCCAGAGAGGACGATCCCTCCCAGATGAAGGACGAATACAACTGCTCATGGGGAGATTTCCTGCATCCCGGAGTTGCCGGCTACGATGTAATGGGAGAGCTTGCATACGAGAAGTTCCTAGAGTTCAACTCTTAACCGTCTTTTAAGAGAGGATATAAGATGAATAAATATACTAAATTGCGCCCAGGACTTTCCGCTTTTAAAAGAGCGGCAGCACTGCTTCTTTCGGCGGTATTGGCAGCTAATCTTCTTGCAGGCTGCTCGCAGACCCGCAGTGATGATAGGCTCTCCCCGCCAGGCACGGCGGACGGTGAAGCTGTCACCCTGCCGCAGGATTTTGACTCAGATGAATCTAATACTGAGTCCTCCGAGCCGGAGCTGACCGACCCCGTGGAGTCTACGGGTCAAAGCGAAAGTCTGTCGGAGGCTTCCGAGTCGGAGTCTTTATCAAGCGAGACCTCTTCATCCCCAGAAAGCCTTGCAAGCGAGGACTCCCCTGCCGTCACCACATTGCCAAGCGGGGATGAGCCGGCGTCCTCAGCGAGCAGTACAGCTGCGTCATCTGAGGCGGAAATAGTATTAAGCGAGGTCTTTTCCGAGCCAAGGACAATGTACGCCTCGGATTCTGTAAATGTAAGAAGCGGACCGGGAACCGGCTATGAAAGGCTTGGACATCTTGACAGGGGCGATGAGGTCAGCGCATCGGCAATCAGCGAAAACGGCTGGTACAAAATAGCGTTCAAGGGCGGCGACGCCTTTGTGAGCGGAAAATACCTTCAGGACAGAATGCCTGAGCCTGAGGTCACAGTCACGGCGGCAAGCAGCGAGGAGGAAAGCAGCATGAGCAATCTTAGCTCAAGTGAAAAAACAAAGTGGATAGCCTCCTGGGGATGTGCGATGCTCACCCCGGGAGAGAATGAGATACCTAAAAATCCCTCTTTGAAGGGAAGCACTCTCCGTCAGCAGATAAGACCTACCGTCGGCGGCGAGAAGCTAAGGCTCGTTATTTCCAACGAGTACGGCAGCACTCCCCTCAAGATAGACTCTATGACAATAGCCATGCTCACCTCCCCCAAGAGCTATAAGGTCGAGCTTGACACCGAAACGGCTGTAACCTATAACGGAAAAACCTCATTCAGCGTCCCGGCTGGGAAGAGAATAACAACAGATGTCATAGACTTCGAGTTTGAGGCACTTTGCGACATAGCAGTCTCGATGATGCTAAGCGATGTCCCCTCTACCCTCACCTGTCACACCGCCTCAAGGTGCTCGACCTGGATAATAAAGGGCGACCATGTGAGCGATAACGGCTTTGCCGGCTGCCTTGAGATGACCTCATGGTACTTCCTAGCAGAGCTTGACACCCTTGTTTCAGAGGAGGGCGGAGTAATCGTCTGCCTGGGAGACTCGCTGACAGACGGCGCAAGCGTGACTACAAACGGCTTCTCGAGATACACCGACGAGCTTGCAAGGCTGCTTAACAAGGACGGCGACTATCCTGAGCTTTCGGTTGTCAACATGGGAATAGGAGCGACCGCTCTTTACATCTACGGCGGAAATATAGCGGGAACTAACCGTGCCAACAGAGATGTTTTGGGCGTTCCGGGAGTCAAATACTGCGTCCTCTTGATGGGGATTAACGATATCGGAGCGTCCTCGACGGATATCTCAGACAACATAATCAAGGAGTATAAGTCGATTATCGAAAGATGCCACAAAAACGGCATCGAGGTCATAGGTCTGACCATAACACCATTTAAAGGAAACGACGGCTACTACACAGAAGCCAGAAACAACACAAGACACAAGATAAACGACTTTATCCTGTCCGAGGACTCCGGGTTTGACGGCGCAATCGACATTTCGAGCGTCGTGGCTTCAAAGAGCGACCCCGAAAAGATACACATTCAGTATGTCTCGGTCTGGAACGATTACCTGCACTTTAACGATTCAGGCTACAAGCTGATTGGAAAGACTGTTTACGAATACTTCACCGGCGATTTTAAAAATAAATAAAGAAGGCGGCTTGGAATATGAAAAGGTCATCTATTAATATTAAAAGGCTTCTTGCAATTTGTCTTTGCGCTGTTTTAGCGCTTAGCCTTTTCGGGTGCGGAGAAAAGGCTGCTCCGCTAGCCGATGTCCCCGAGGAGGACGGCTGGGTGTGCGCATGGGGCACGGCTCCGCTGGTTGCAGGAGCTGACGAGACACCCATTAATCCCGGCTTAAAGGAGAACACCTGCCGTCAGCAGATAAGACCCTCAATAGGCGGAGATAAGATAAGACTCACCCTCTCAAACGAGTACGGCGACATCCCCGTAAAAATCGAGTCCTTGCACATAGCAAAGCTTGTAAACGCAGAGGACCCTGCTATTGACACCTCTACTGACACCGTAATAACCTTTGGCGGCTCCGAAAGCGTCGACATCGAGCCGGGAGCTACTATAGTCTCCGACGAGATAGATTTTAGCTATCAGGCTCTTGAGGACCTCGCAATAACAACCAAGTTCGGCAAATTCGCAGGCGGCTCCTCGATAACCAGCCATACAGCCGCAAGATGCTCCACCTGGATTATCTCGGGAGACCATGTAAAGGATGAGAGCTTTACACCTGAAAAGACTATGACAAGCTGGTATTTCATATCCGGGCTTGATGTCTGGGCTGAGGCAGGGACAAAGGCGATAGTCGTTATAGGCGACTCGATAACCGACGGCGCAGGCTCTAAAACAGGAAGCTTTGCAAGATACTCCGACGAGCTTGCAAGAAGGCTTCAGGAAAACGAAGCCACCGCAGGCTACTCTGTAGTTGCAAAGGGGATAGGTGGAAACGCCGTCTTTGGCGGACTCGGTACTGCCTGCAAGGACAGATTCGCCAGGGATGTCCTAGAGGTCCCCGGGGCACGCTACTGCGTTTTGATGATTGGAATAAACGACATAGGCTATGCCGGCGAGGAGATATCCCAGAGCATAATTGACGAGTACAAGGTCATGATAGACAGCTGTCATGAGCGTGGAATCAAAATCTACGCCGGAACCCTGACTCCCATCAAGGGGAGCGGCTACTACTCTGAGCTTCACGAGCAGACAAGACAGGCTCTCAATGAGTTTATCCGCTCCGATAGCTCCGGCTTCGACGGCTTTATAGACTTCGATGCCGCTCTTAGAGATCCTGCCGACCCCGAAAAGCTCTCGGATGAATTTGCTCTTGGCAACTGGAACGATTACCTCCATCCAAGCGAGGCAGGCTATCTTAAGATGGGCGAGGTAGCGTATGACTACCTTGTCGGAGTCTTAGACTAGGCAAAAATAAAGGCGTCCGTAGTAATACGGACGCATTAACATCTGTTTATAAGAAGCCTTATCACATATCGTTAAACATCGGGTCGTCAAGCTTTGAGATATACATAGCTACCAAGGAATTTTTCCCGGACTTGACGAGGCGCTTTTCACTTGCCAGAATCCTGTCCGCTCCCTTTGCCAGAGGCAGACCGAAGGAGGCTGTAAAGCCCTCGTCAACCGCTGAGGACAGCTTCAGCCCGGAGCCTGCTCTTTTGCAGAACCTGTTGACTACATAAAGACCTCCCTTGGGACCTTCAAAGCTCATGACTCTTTCAAGCTCCTCCTCGCCCATTCCGTAGCCGTTATCTATAAAGTCGATTATTACCTCATCCTCAAGGGCGTTGGCTTCTATCCTGATAAACGCCTCTTCAGCGGTATAGTCTGTGTTCTGTACGGCGTTGACGATAAGATTCAAAAGACAAACCGTCAGTCTGTCGACATCTACAAAGACATCAATATCCTCCTCACAGTCGAAGGACATTAAAATTCCGTACTCTGACATCTGCTCTCTGCATGCGTCAAAGAGCTGCTCAAAATAGGTGTAAAGATTGACTCTTTCAGGAGAGTATTTCGCAATACGCTTTAGCTCCTCGGAGTTGGCAAGCTCGCCAAGGCACCATCTTAAACTCTTTAGAATCTCCTTGGCTCTGTAATACTCCTCTTTGCAATCGCTGTCGGCAAGAGCATCCACAGCAAGCAGGCAGTTTTCCTCAGACCTTTTAAGATATGAGCGGATTTTATCCTCCATGCCGTCGGGAAGCTCCAGGCAGCTCTCGTTTCTGTTAAAGATACTATCGTTAAAGTCCATGAATAAGCCTCCCTGCTAGCTTAGAGCAAATTTACATTTCATTTTATCATAATTTAAGGTATCGGTAAACAATAAACCATATTATTTGATAAACTAATTAAAGAAATGAGGATAGCCAGATGATTTACACCCTCACCCTAAATCCTGCCGTGGACTGCGTTGTCCATGCAAAAAGCATCTGCGCCGGAGGCATAAACCGGCTTGACAGTGAGGAGCTTTACTTCGGCGGCAAGGGAATAAATGTATCCATTGTGCTAAAGGAGCTTGGAATCGACTCTGTTGCAACCGGCTTTATCGCCGGCTTTACAGGCGACGCCATCAACGACGCCGTATCCTCTCTTGGGATAAAGACCTCCTTTGTAAGGCTTGAAAGCGGTTTTTCGAGGGTCAACATAAAAATAAGGTCTCAGGGCGAGACAGACCTCAATGCAGACGGCCCTATAATACCGGACAGCGCCCTTTCTCTCCTTTTAAAACAGCTTGCCGAGCTTCGTGACGGCGACACAATAATCCTCTCGGGAAGCGTCCCTAGCTCAGTTCCAAAAAGCATATACAAAAATATCCTCGAGCTTCTTAGGAGCAAAGAGATATACTCCGTTCTTGATGCCTCCGGGGAGGCGTTATCCTTGGCAATATGCGAGTCTCCCAGCCTCATTAAGCCAAACCTCTCCGAGCTTGAGGAGCTGTCTGGAAGAAGGCTTTGCGATATAGGCAGTATTATTTCCTGCTGCCGTGAGCTTCAGTCCTCAGGCGCCAGGGAAATACTTGTCTCACTGGCAGAGAAAGGAGCTGTTTTAGTCCCCGAAAAGGGCGACGCTATAATCCTGCCTGCCCACAAGGGGAGTCTTGTAAACTCGGTAGGAGCCGGGGATTCCATGGTGGCAGGCTTTACAGCAGGACTTACTATCTTCAACGGCGACAGGAAAAAGGCTCTTTTGCTTGCGACAGCCGCAGGAGGAGCAACGGCATTTTCTCCCGGCCTAGCCAAAAAGGAGGATATCATGAGGCTGTTTGAGCTGACGCCAGCTGTTTAAAATATTAATATGAACTAGCCCTGTATTTAAGCCTCAGCCTTGGTTATTAGAAGAATATCGGAATATGAAAAGAGGTCGGACAATGTTCGACCTCTTGTTTTTGACAACTAGGTGTAAAGCTTCACCACTTGACACTCCATCTTTTTGAATATTCCCCTGTTATGTTCCTGCCCCTTGAGCCAAGCTCGGCTGAGCCGCTCTGCATAGAGCTAAGAAGCGAGTCGTATTTTTCACGGTCAATAGGCAGACTGACTGGAACGCCTCCCAGCCAGCTCGACATATATGCGGCGTTCGCTATTTCAAGCTCGCAGACGCCCTCCTTGCCGTCGGCTACTAAGGGAGTTCCATTTAAAATAGCTCCGGCAAACGCCTCAAGCACTCCCCTGTGAGCCGGTCCGCCGTCTTCGGGGGAATACTCCGAGTAGCTAAGCTTAGGGTCAACCCAGGCTGTTTTGGCGTTTTTCCTTAACAGCTCCTCGTCGCAGGGCAGAAGCCAGAGCCTGAGCACTCCGCCCTCGATTACCGCCTTGCCCATGCTCCCGCATATCTCCAGACGGTTTGTCCCAGGACATTCCCCTGTGGAGGTTATGAAGCAGCCTGTAGAGCCGTCAGGGTATTCAGAATATATGACTGCGCTGTCCTCGACCTCGATGTCGTGATACCTGCCTATGCCGCAGAACGCCGTTATCCTGCTGGGCATTCCGCATATCCACTGCCAGATGTCAAGATTGTGGACAGCCTGATTCATCAGCACTCCCCCGCCCTCGCCGGACCAGGTGGCACGCCAGCCGCCCTCGTCGTAGTAGTGCTGAGTCCTGTACCAGTTGGTGACTATCCATGAGGAGGACTTTATCCTGCCGAGAGTCCCGCTTCTAACAAGCTCCCTAAGCCTTATAAAGAGCGGATTTGTCCTCTGATTAAACATTATTGCGTAGACGCAGCCACTCCCGTCCGCCGCTTGATTAGCCCTTTGTGCGCTGCTGAGCCTTATATCCTGCGGCTTTTCGGTTAGGACATGAAGCCCTGCCTGAAGCGAGCAGGCGGATATCTCGGCGTGAAGAGGATGAGGAGTAGCGACTATCACAGCGTCAACCTCACCGCTATTAATAAGCTTACGCCAATCATCAAACACAGCAGCTCCTGGAAGCTCGCTTTCAGCGTAGGACAGCCTGGCAGGGTCTACATCGCAGACGGCAGCAAGCCTTAATCCCGGGACCTCTCCCTTGTAAATAAGAGCTGCGTGAGCTGTCCCGATATGGCCTATACCGATTACTCCTACGCTAATTTCCGAAGATTCCATCTATTTCGCTCCCCCGTAGGTGCCTTGGGTATCGGCAAAGACCGCTGTTGTATCAGCCTTTCTTCTGGAGCCTGCCGCCCTCTTCAGTAGCTCGTCCTTGAAAAGCTGCTCGTCAAAGGGTATTGTAACCTTTTTGCCGAGGAAGGAGGAAAGGTGCATGGCGTTTGAGAGCATAAGACCGTTTATACCCTCCTCGCCGGAAGCCACCAGACTCTCGCCTCTTAGGATTGCGCCAGCCCAGGCGTTTATAACTCCGACATGCTGCAAATTCATGCCGTCAAGCTCCGGCTTTACCTCCTTTGACTCGATAGAGCCGAACGGGCTTTTGTTTGTCGCTGAGAACTCCTGCTCGGTCATGGCGTACTCAATGACCCTAAGGCTTCCGTACTCTGCGACCATCTTTGCCCTGTCAAGCTGAATCTCAAAGCGATTTGTTCCTCTTGCGTCGCCGGTAGAGGTTATAAACACTCCCGTAGCTCCGTTTTCGTACTCAAGATACGCCGTGACATCATCCTCGACCTCTATATCATGCCATTTTCCGTAATGTAGGTGAGCCTCCACGCTCTTAGGCATACCGCATATCCACTGCAAAAGGTCAAGCTGATGCGGACACTGGTTTAAAAGCACTCCTCCGCCCTCGCCGGACCAGGTAGCTCTCCAGTTCCCGGAATCGTAATACGCCTGGGGACGGTACCAGTCGGTGATTATCCAGTTGACACGCCTTATCTGACCGTAATCCCCGGAGTCGACAAGCTCCTTCATCTTTCTGTAGACGCAGTTTGTCCTCTGGTTGAACATCATACCGAAAACAGTCTCGGGATGCTTTTTTGCCTCCTCGTTCATCTCCCTTACCGCAAGGGTATAAACTCCTGCCGGCTTCTCGCAAAGAACATGAATACCCCTTTTTAGGCACTCTATGACATACCTGGGGTGGTCGTAATGCGGGACGCAGACCATACAGCAGTCTATCTCCCCTGAGTCAAGCATAGCCTCTGCGTTATCAAAGCGCATAGCACCCGGCAGCTCGGCTGACGCCCATTCAAGGCGGCTGGGGTTAATATCGCAGACTGCGGCAAGCGTAAGGTCAGGACAGCTTCCGTTGACAACGCTTTTTGCGTGCCCGGACCCCATGTTTCCTATGCCTATAATGCCAAGTCTTAGTTTTTTATCCTCCATAAATTTATCCTCCGTTATCAAATCCTGTCATTCAAAGCCGTTAGCCTTGAGATATTCATAGCTTCGTCTTAGGCAGTCAAAGGGGTCCTCGCCGTAGCAGTCGTCCTGCTCGACGAACATATACTCCACTCCTGCCGCCTCCGACTGCTCAAAAACCCTCGAGAAGTTGATGTTGCCCTCGCCTATCACAGCCATACTTCTTCCGTAGGCGAAGTCCTTAAGATGTATGCAGGGGACTCTTCCTCTGAGCCTATAAATCCACTCGGCAGGGTCTGCGCCTCCGGCTGTGACCCAGAAGGTGTCTATAATAAAGCCCATGTCCTTCGGCTCGAAGCCCTTTTGGAGCATCGAGAGGATTATTTCCTCCCCGCAGCGCTTAAACTCCTGGTCATGATTGTGGTACATGAAGTATTTGCCGCACTCCTTGAGCCTTTTAGCCGGGGAAGTATACCTCTTTATAAACTCCTCGGGAGTATCGTTTTCTTCTAGGTTAAAGGCATTCCAGCCAAGACCTATATACTTACATCCGAATATGTCATGCTCTTTTGCAACACCCTCGGGGTCGCTTACTATCCTGTCCCCCGGAGTGTGGGTAAGGGTACAGCTAAGACCATACCTTTTCAGCCTCTCGGCAAGCCAATCAGGCTCAAAGGCGCAGGTCCCCGAGACCTGGACGAATCTGTACCCGATATCCGAAATCCTCCCCAGAGTCCTCTCAAAGCCGTCAAGCTCCCTGCAAAAGTCCCTGACGGTATACAGCTGTGCTCCAATTCTCATGCCGCTCATCAGCTATCCTCCCGTAAAAGCTCCTTGAAGGAGCCGCAGGCGGTGTCAAAGGCTGCGTCTGAGTCTGGATAGGTGTATTCCTCGCCGACGCCCGACCTCTCGCCCTCCCTTTCAAGCGAGGAAAGACCCTCGAAAACGGCTAGGTGAGGCTCTATCGTGAAGTCGCTTCCTCCCGCTCTAATAAACTCAAGAGCAATA
Organism: Ruminococcus sp. UBA1409; assembly: GCA_002305045.1. Taxonomy (GTDB): domain Bacteria; phylum Bacillota; class Clostridia; order Oscillospirales; family Ruminococcaceae; genus Faeciplasma; species Faeciplasma avium. The sequence goes on along the minus strand of DBPX01000016.1, from coordinate 3,200 downwards.
CTTTTTACATTGCCCTCGCCCTTTCCAGCAGGCACTACTCTGCCGTTTGACAGAGCGTCCTTTATGTGCATGTACTTTACATACGGCTTTAAAAGTTCCCATGCAGAAAGGGTGTCGACTCCGCACTGTATAAAGTTGGCAGGGTCAAAGACCGCCTTGATGTCGGGAAGAGCCTTGATAATCTCAAGACACCTTAAAGCGTCCTCGCCGTAGATTCCCTTTTCGTTCTCGTGGCAGAGGGTTACGCCGTAGCTCTTTGACATCTCCAGCATCCTTCCGAGCCGGTCGATGACCTTATTCTTATAATCGTCGGGGTTTTTGCCTCTCGGAATATAAAAGGAAAACATCCTTATATTTTTTGTTCCGAAAACCCGGCACAGCTCTAAGGTGTTTCTAAGCTTTTCAAGGTGAGGAGTAAATTCGTCCTCTATGCCGATTTTTCCGAGCGGCGAGCCAAGGCTCCATACGCTAAGACCGGCGTCCTTTAGCTTCTTGCTTATACAGCAGGCTGCCACGAAGGACAAATCGGAGACATTTCCAAACTCCGACCCTCTTAGCTCGATGCCGTCAAGCCCGTTTCTCTTTGCGGCGGCTATCTGACTGTCAATCTCGACGCCCGCCTCATCCGTAAAGGCATAGAGCCTTATATTGTCTAGTTTACTCATAACTGCCCTCCCAGGAATAGATTATTTTAAACATAATACTAAATACCACAGCCACTTTTCAAGACAAATCCCCAAGTTGACAGGACAAATTATGAAATCAGTATTTAAAATTTGGCGAGTCGCTTCTTTAGTCCTCCGAGAAAAATCCCCTGTGAAAAAAACATTTTCTATCAATCAATTTATAAGTTTGATACTACAATTAAAATGCGAAATTATTTGAAAAAGCTATTGTCTTTTCCCCGCAAATGTGCTAAAATGTTAAGGATATTTTACAAAGCGAAAATCGCTGCTACAGGCTTTTGAAAAAATGAGAGGCGGTGTAAAATGCCCGAGCTTATATTCAAAAGGCGTGAAAAAAAGTTCCTTTTAAGCCTTGAACAGTATAACAGCATACTTAGAAAAATCCTCCAGCACGGCATGAGGTATGACAGCCACTGTAAGGATGGCAATATATACTCTATATATAACATATACTTTGACAATGATAACAACACGGTGATAAGACGGTCGGTGAGCCATCCTAGATTCAAGGAAAAGTTCAGGCTCCGCTCCTACACCGTCCCAAAAAGCGGCGATGAGGAGGTCTACCTAGAGCTAAAGCGGAAGATAAACGGCATCGTAGTCAAAAGAAGAGCCGGTCTTAGCTATAATGACGCTATAGGCTTTCTAATGGATGGCATAATGCCACAGTCTAAGGACAGGCTTGTATGCCAGGTCCTCAAGGAGATTAGCTACTATTTACATATAACCAATGCAAGACCCGCCGTTTACCTAAGCTATGACAGAATCGCCATGTTCGACAGCGGCGACCCTCACTTTAGGATAACCTTCGACAAAAACATAACAACAAGAAGGTACGACCTCGAGCTTTCAAAAGGCCCCTACGGCGAGAAGCTTCTATACGATGATGAGATTCTCATGGAAATTAAGATTTCCGGGGCAATACCAAAGTGGTTTTCAGACATCCTGACCGAGGAAAAAGCGTATATGTCCGGCTTTTCTAAGTACGGAAACGAGTACCAAAGAAGGATGGGTCACGAGTTTTTGCATTTCAGGGACAGACCCCTGGCTATATACTACGATTTGATTACCAAGGAGCATTAATTATGGAACTTATAAAAGCTTTTCTTTTCCCCTCCACGCAGGAGTCCGAGATTTCAATTGCTGTCATGCTGACAAGCCTCGCCGTGTCGCTGGCTCTTGGCTTTATACTCAGCCTTTGCTACATCATATCACACAGAAGAAAGGGCTATATCTCCGGCTTTCCAGCCGCCATGGTGATTCTAGCTCCGCTGATGGCAGGAGTTACTATTATCATAAACTCAAATGTGGCGACGGCTATCTCCCTTGGGGGAGCGCTCGCACTTCTCAGGATAAGAAGCCATCCAAAGGACACCTCTGATATTATCAGCCTGCTTTTCTCCTTAATAATAGGAATCGGCTGCGGAACCGGCTTTTACGGCGTCACCATTGTTATGACCGTGGTGCTATGCGCCGTGATGGCGGTGCTGGGAGCGTTTAATTTCGGAGTCCCGGGAAACCGGCATATGCTTCTTAGAATCTCCGTGCCGGAGGACCTTAACTTCGAGGGCGCATTTGACGATATTCTTAAAGCCCACACCCTTGAGTACACTCTAAAGGAAATCCGCACCGCAGATTTTGGCTCTATCTATGAGCTTAGATACAACATCATCCTGCCTGACGGCTCTGACAGGCGGCAGCTTCTTGATGAAATCAGAACAAGAAACGGCAACCTCGATGTGGTAATGACTCTAAGAGAATTTGACACTACAAGCGTAAAATAATATAAGGAAACAGCTTTCCTACTTTATAGCAAAGCCGGGATACGGACTGTCTAAAAGGCTCCGTCTCCCGGTTTTTTTGCATAAATACAAGCTTATCTTTTTATAAAGCCTCCGGGTCAAAGCATATAACAGCCCTATTCTCGGTTAGGCTCCACTGCGCCAGCCATACAACTGCATTTTTACCGAAATGGTCGGTATAGGATTTTTCCACTATCCTAAAATCCCTGCCGTTTTCGCATTTTATTCTGATAACGCAGGACGGAGCCTCGACCAAAAAGCCGTCCGAAAGAATCTCAGGAGGGTATGCAAGAACAAGATTTTCTGTTATGCTTCCTCCTTTACTGATAGAAAAATCATCGGTGATTCTAAGCCTGCCGCTTAAAAGGTCAAAATCAAGTATTCTTCTTACCCTGTCCCCCTTAGAAAGCTTATATGCCCTTTCAAGACCTATTACAGTTCTTCCCCTGCCGTCAGCCTCAAACAAGGTGGCACAGTGATTAGCTCCTGGAAGCTGCTCGCTGCCGTTGATGATAGGAACGCTGTGTCCTAAGGAGCGACAGCAAAGAGTCTGATACCTGTTTTTTCCGAAATAGTCCCCAGTGTACTCCCCTGCTCCGATGTCCAGAACAATATTATTACCGCTAAATATATACTGAAAGCTTCCTATATCGTTGTGATTGTGGGGCTCGCCGTTATTTCCTCCCTTTTGAACTGCCCCAATTTGTACGGA
>DBPX01000007.1 GCA_002305045.1 Ruminococcus sp. UBA1409 | reverse complement strand
CCGATGGAGGGGTTGCAGGGCATATTGGCAATCTGGTCGAGCGAGATAGTAAAGACCGCCGTCCTAAGACCAAGCCTGGCACTGGCAAGAGCCGCCTCCACGCCGGCGTGACCCGCACCGATAACAACCACATCAAAGCTGTCAAGAACCATATAAGCTAAGACCACCTTTACAATTAGTATAACCAAGCGAAATAACACAGTTTGTAATATCCGCTCAAGGAGAAGGGCGAAATCCTCTCTTTATATATAGGATGTACGGGATATTACAAATAGATAAATCAAGCCAGAAAATACAAACAGTAATACGCCATAAAATAAACAATCTGTATAATATCAAAGAATATTTCAAATAGTAAAGTTACAAATTAAGAGAATGGGAAACTCTGAGTATAATTCAGCGAGATATAACAGAGAGTATACGCTACTTCCCCACGCAGAACCTCGAAAAAACCTCGTCAACCACAGAATCTGTGACCCTTTCGCCGCTAAGAATCAAAAGAGCCTCTGCGGCAAGGTCCAGGCAGATGCCGACAGCGTCGAGGGTTTCACCCTGTGAAAGAGCTTGAAGTGCGGCTCCCAGCTGTCTCTGAGCCTCCACAAGCTGGTTTCTCTGCCTTTCGTTTACATAGATGACCGAGCCGTCCCTCGCTCCGACGGTTGGCAGACTCAGCTGCTTCCGAATTACATCGGGGAGGCGCTCGAGTCCTTCGCCGGCCTTTGCTGATACAAAGAGTATATTTTCACCGCTAAAATACTCTTTGTCTACCTCGCAGGGGAGGTCAGACTTGTTTACTATGACGACTGCGGGACGGGTTTTAAGCTCTGCCAGGATGTCCTTATCCTCCTGAGTGAGGGGGGAGGAGCCGTCAATAACTGCTAAAACAAGCTCAGCGCTGGTAAGGCGGTCCTTAGCCATTTTTATCCCGATGCTCTCAGCCGGGTCCTCAGTCTGGCGGAGCCCGGCGGTGTCGGTAAGCCGAAGCTTGAGCCCGTCAAGGGCAAGAGTCTCCTCGATAACATCCCTGGTAGTCCCAGCCGAGGGGGTGACAATAGCTCTCTCGTAGCCCAAAAGGGCGTTCATAAGTGTGGACTTCCCGACATTCGGTCTGCCTGCGATTACAGTTGTAATACCGTCCTTTAACATTTTGCCGTTGTCGTAGTCATTAAGGATTTGGCTAATCTCACCCGACGCCTCCCCGACGCTTTTTTCAAGCGACTCCCTGCTAAGAAGCGGTATGTCCTCATCGGGATAGTCGCACCAGGCAGCAAGGGAGGAAAGAATCGATACTATTCTATCCTTAATTTTTCCGACCCTTTTTGCAAGCTCCCCCGAGTGCATAAGCCTTGCGCTGCTTAGGGCTGCCTCGCCGTCGGCTCCGATTATATCCATGACAGCCTCCGCCTGCGTAAGGCTCAGCTTTCCGTTTAGAAGCGCCCTTCTTGTAAACTCCCCCGGCTGGGCAGGGCTTGCCCCCAGGGATACGGCGAGCCTTAAAATCCTGCGGGCAAGGTATAGTCCCCCATGGCAGGATATTTCAATTGTGTCCTCGCCGGTATAGCTCTCGGGAGCCTTAAAGGCGGTGAGGATTACATCATCAATTGTCCGTCCCTCGCACACAACATAGCCGTACTGACAGCTATAGCCCTCCATCTGAGACGGCAGCCTTCCGCCTCTTTCACGGCTTTTTGCAGGCTTAAAGAGCCTGTCGGAAAGCTCGAAGCAGCCCTCGCCGGAGAGTCTTATGACGGCAAGCCCTCCAGGAGCCGGCGGAGTGCTTATAGCCGCAATGACCGCCCTGTAGTCTGACATCGTGGCACCTCCAAGGTAATTAGTGCAAAATGTGCGAGACTGCCGGGTCTGGCAATCTCGCACGGGGTTAAAACTCAATCTTTGAATAGAGTCCGCTGCCCAGCTCATCCTCCGGCTTGGGCTTTCTGTAGTCCTTCTCAAAGGAGGAGGAGATATCAAGGCTTCTTGCCTTGAAGTCCCTGCGCCGTCCCTGATTGCCCCTTCTGCCGCCTCTTGACCTGTCCTGACGGTCCTTAGAGTCCGACCTGTAGGGTCTTTTCTCGGTGGAGCTTATGAGCACCTTTCTGTACGGCTCGTCCCCTATAGACCTGGAGGTTACGCCCTCCATATCGGTGACGACCGAGTGGATAATTCTTCTCTCGTAGGGATTCATAGGCTCCAAGGAGACCGTTCTGCCGGTTCTCTTTGCCTTCTGAGCCATCCTTTTTGCAAGCTCCTCAAGCTGAGCCTTTCTTCTGTCCCTGAAGCCGTCGCAGTCAAGGGCGAGCCTGTAATACTCCTTGTCGTGCTTGTTAGCGACTAGGGAGGCAAGGTACTGCATAGCGTCTATAGTCTCGCCACGGCGGCCTATTATGACATCTGCGGCGGACGGGTCGATTTCAAGCAGCGAGCCGCCCTCGATATCGCTTATTTCGACGCTAGGCTCAGAGCCGGACATCGCCTTGATAACTCTTTTGACATAGTCTGCCGCAAGCTCCGGCTTGGACATCTCGTAAACCGCCTCTACGACCGCCTCTCCCTTGAGACCCCCGAAGAGTCCCCTCTTAGGCTCCTCCAGCGTAGTAAAGCTGATTTTCTCCTGAGGCACGCCGAACCTAGCGGCTGCAAGCTCCTTAGCCTCGTTTACGGTTTTGGCTGTAAAAGTCTCTTTCATTTCTTAACTCTCCTTTATTATACGGCGTAAGATTGAGAAGATGTAATGAGGTCGCTTCCCGCCGTTTATTCACAGATTAAAGGGCCTTATAGGCTGCCTGAGGCTACTGCTTGGGAGCGTCCCCGTACTTTTCGGCGTAGCGGCGCCTAGCCTCCTCCAAAACGGCGTCATCCCCGTCGCTCTGGTCAGGAGCTTTAGTATCCTCTAAAATCTCGCCGTCCCCGTATTTTTCAGAATAGCGGCGCCTTGCCTCGTTTAGAGTAAGCCTTTGCGCCTCCTTCTTTTCCGCACGGGAGAGCTTCGGCTCCTCGCCGTCAGGACCCTCCTTAAGAGTCTGATTGGAGCCTTGACTTCTTTGCTGCTCCAGGGCCATCTGATAGAGCGAGGGCTTTCTTTTCGCCTTGGACTCCGCCTTGGCAAGAAGCCTCTCAACCCTCTTAGGATTGTAGTAAAGGTTTAAAAGCACCGTCTGCAAAAGTGACAGGATGCTCTGGAATATCCAGTAGATACCGATTCCTGCCGGGAAGCTAAAGGCTATCCAGAAGGAGATAAGCGGACTGATGTAGAGCATGGCTCCCATTGCGCCCTTTTGCACAACTCCCCCGTTCTTCTTACTATAATACTGTGAAAGAACTGTAATAGCCAGCTGTAAAACAAGCGAAACTATCGGAATCAGCACAAGAATCGAATTCCAGCTGGGATATCTCCCTAGATTAACCCCAAGGAAGATATAGTCAAACTCGGAGCAGAACTCGGTGACCTCGGGGTCGAATATAGCGGGATAGTCCTGCGAGGCGGACATTATAAGGAGCTGAAGCCTTGTGCTGTCCCCTCCGGCAAGGAGCCTCTGGGAGACCTTCTCGGGATTTGTAAAATACTCGTCTATCCCGGGATTTGAGGTAAGTATATCGGAAAGCTCCCTGAGCCTCTCGTCGGAGTAATCCTGGAGGGCCTTTCCCTTGGAGGAATCCGCCTTAATCTCGGTCAGGACCTCGTAGATATCCCTGCCCTCTGCGGTAAGACCTGCTACCGTGGCGGTGTTAGCGCCGTCCTCAGACTGGGTATAGCTCTTTACAGCAGAGCTGACGGTGTAGACATCATATACCACCGTCTGAGCAGACTCTATCTTTTCTTTGGGAAGCCCGCTTATATAGGAAAGAGGAGCGTATACAACCTCGGCGACGGCAAAAAGGATTACCATCGTCAGCACCATCGGCAGACAGCTTCCCATCGGGTTGACATTCTCCTGATTGTAAAGCTCCATGGTTGCCTCGTTGAGCTTCTCCTTGTTGTTGGCGTACTTTTTCTTTAGCTGCTCGAGCTTGGGACCCAGCTTCTGGGTCTTAGCCATAGATAGCTGCTGCTTGCAGGAGGAGGGCAGCATAATCAGCTTTATAAGAAGCGAAAACAGAAACAGCGCCCATCCGTAGTTGCTTATAATTTCATAACAGAGCCAGAGCAGCTTGCCAAACGGCCATGCAATAATCCCCATAGTTACATTCCTTTCAGATAATATATACCATCAGTCCGGCTGACCGGGATTTTCTACAGTTTAGTTAATTTTACCGTCAGAGTCCTTTTTTACGCCGTGCTTCTGAGTGAAGCCTTCTTGGGACTCCTGTTTTGAGCGAGAGAAGATTAAAGCTCTTTGGGACATAGTCTATTCCTCCCCTGCTGTAGGGATTGCACCTTAATATCCGCCAGACGGCAAGTATCCCGCCCTTTATGACTCCGTGAAGCCTTACAGCCTCCAGAGCATAGGTCGAGCAGCTGGGATAGTATCTGCAGCAGCGAGGCTTAAGCGGTGAAATAAGCCTCTTGTAAAGGGTGATAAGAAGCTCAGCTATTTTTTTCATTTGACCCTTTCTTCCTGTGACCGCCAGAAGCGTTGCGACCCCTTAGCTCCTTTTGTGAGCTCAGAATCTCCTTAACCAGTCTTTTTCTTATAAACTCCTCGATGTGGGTGGATTTTTTTCCGTCGATATCAGGTCTTGCGACGAAAACATAGTCGTACCCCTTGGGAATTATGCCCTCGCAGAGCCTGTAGGCGCTTTTAATTATCCTTTTGGCACGGTTTCTTTTGACGGCGTTTCCCACCCTTTTTCCTGCGGTGACTCCCAGGCGGGTAAGCCCCTGCCTGTTTTTAAGATAGTAGACCGTGACCTCCCGGCAGGAGACGAACCTCCCCCTCCCGTAGAGCCTGGAAAAAGCCCTTCTGTCCTTTAATGAGAGGGTAGTTTGCATGGCAGCCTCCTTCTAAGACGGAATCTAAAAATAATGGACCACAAATGCCTGTGGTCCTTTAGAATTAGTAAGTGAGCCTTGCTCTACCCTTTGCTCTTCTGCGAGCTAAAACCTTACGACCGTTTTTGGTAGCCATTCTCTTGAAAAACCCATGCTCCTTCTTTCTGTGGATTTTCTTGGGCTGATAGGTTCTTTTAATCTGCATCAAAACGCCTCCTTGTCCTATAGTTATGGGCTGATTCGGGTAGGCTCAAAGCAACAAGCGCTACCTCCACAAGATTATATACCGCCATGCCATAGCTAAGGGCTTACGGCAAATGGAATATCTCAATACCCCTGCAATTTGGTATTATATAATAGATTCTTGCCGCTTGTCAAGGGGTAAAAGAGGATTTTCTAAAAAAAGAGGGATATTTTTTGTCCCGGACCGGCTTATACCCTTATTTTTCGGTATTACTATTTATAAAAGGCTTGAAAATTTTAAGTCTTTGTGCTATTATAGATATTAATAATAGGTGTAATATCGCCGCCTTCTGCTTCAGGGCGGCTTTGCCTGACAGTTTTTATGAAAGGGAAATAGAAATGGATTCGTTCAAGGAGCTATACGATAATGTTCTAAGAGTCTGCCGTCAGCATCCTAAGGTGAGTGAGATAGGCTTCAACCGCTGGATAAAGGCTATGGAGCCTGGCAAGCTTGACGGCAACAGGGTCACGCTTTTTGCCCCAAACGACTTTATGTGCAGGACCACAAGGGAGATATACGGCGATGTTTTCGAGGCTGCCTTCGAGGAGATTTTAGGCTTTAGGACGGAGGTTGTCTTTGCCATAAAGGAGGAGGACCCTCAGGCGAAGAAGGCTCCCGGAGAGTTTGACGGCATCGAGGATATCAAGCAGAGAATGGACGATATGATAAACCGTCACAAAAGAAGCGACTATGACCTCACCTTTGAGAACTTCATCAAGGGTAAGTCAAACGAGCTGGCATACGCCTACTGCATAGCCGTCAGCGGGAAAAACAATGTCACCAGCCAGATGAAAAAGTCGATGTTCAACCCCTTGTTCATCTACGGGGACTCCGGGCTTGGCAAAACCCACCTTTTAAAGGCTATAGAAAACGAGGTCAGAAAAAACCATCCCGACCTTAACATAATCTACACCACCGGCGAAAACTTCACAAACGAGCTTCTAAAGGCTATCACCCAGCAGAAAACCGCAGAGTTTCACGACAAGTACCGCAGATGCGATTTCCTGCTCGTGGACGATATCCAGTTCATAGCCGGCAAGGAGATGACCCAGGAGGAGTTCTTCCACACCTTCAACGAGCTTTACAACGCAGGAAGGCAGATTGTTTTGACCTCGGATATCTCCCCTAACCGCATAAGGCAGCTGGAGGACAGGATAAAGACCAGATTCACCCTGGGAGTCCAGGCGGATGTCCAGCCGCCGGACTTTGAGACTAGGCTCGCCATAGTAAAAAGGAAGGCGGAGCTTTTAGACCTCAACATCCCCGACAATGTGGCAAGGGTCGTAAGCGAGAGGATTAAAAAGAACATAAGGCAGCTTGAGGGCGCAGTCAACAAGATGAAGGGGCTTACCATGTTTTCAAACGAGACTCCCTCACTCTCGATGGCTCAAAGGGTTATAAAGGAAACTCTTATAGACTCCACTCCCAACGAGGTCACGATTGACAGGATACTAAACGATGTCGGCGTCGCCTTCTCAGTAGCGGCGGACGATATTAAGTCCTCCAAAAGAAACGCCCAGATATCCCAGGCGAGAAAGGCGGCAATCTATGTAATAAGGGAGGTCAAGGGCACTCCCTTCAACGAGATAGCAAGGGAGCTGAACAGAAATCACTCCACCATCTCGATATCCTACAGCGATATCCACGAGGCTATGGAGCATAACGCCGACCTGAGGGATACTATAACCGATATCATAAAAAACCTCAGGATGTTCGAATAGCTGAACTTTCAAACTTTCAACGGAGTTTTCAACATTTTTTAATTTGCGGCTACATTTTTATAAATATTTTCAAGGCGAGGTCCCTAGTATTTATCGGGCTTCCCGGCTAAAAGTAAATTATTTACTTTTGACATCGTCCTATTTTCAGCAGGGCTTTTAACCCTAACGGTTGAAAACACGGGTTTTCAATCAGTTTCTAACTTTCAACCAAGAGCTTTTAACACTTTCAACAGCCTATGACCTGTTTCAACATTTCAAGATTTTTCCGTTGAAACTCTGTTGAGCCGTATTCCGGCTTAAATAAAGGGCTTGACCTGCTTTTCAACCTTTCAACGCCCTCTACTACTAATACTAAAAATTTAAATATTATATTTATTTATCTATCACGAAAAAAACATCCGAAAGCGAGGAATATTCAACATGAAATTTATATGCTCAAGGCAGGATTTATCGGAGGCTCTAAGCAGCGTATCGAGAGCGGCGGCTGATAAGTCCTCGATACAGGCTCTGGAGGGTATCAAGCTCAGCCTTGAAAAAAACGAGCTTACCCTGATAGGCTACGACCTTGAAATCGGCATAAGGACTACTATAGAGGTCGAGTCTGAGGACAGCGCCTCCTTTATAGTAAACTCCAAGCTGTTTTTGGACATTATAAGAAAGATGCCCTCGGACAGGATAACCTTCACGATGGACGAAAGCTACGCCATGAAGATACAGGGCGGCGCTACAGAGTATTCGATTAACCTTATATCCGCCTCGGAGTACCCCTCGCTGCCTGATTTTGACAGTGAGAGCAGCCTCACCGTCCCCCAGCCGGTTTTAAAGGCGATGATAAACGAGACAATCTTTGCCGTATCCCAGAGCGACATCAAGCCGATACTAAAGGGAGAGCTTTTCGAGGTCACGGGCGGAAGCCTCACCATGGTTGCCATAGACGGCTTCAGGCTTGCAATAAGGCAGGAGCCTGTAATGAGCGAGTGCGACCTTAAATTCGTAGTCCCGGCGAGGACCCTAAACGAGGTCTCAAGGATGCTTAAAGACGACGACAGCCAGCTCTGCAAGATAAGCGTGTCGAAAAAGCAGGCGGTGTTTGACTTCTCCGGCTTCACGGTATTTTCAAGGCTGCTAGAGGGCGAGTTCCACAACTACTCCGGCTCGATACCCAAAACCGCCGTCACCGAGGTCATTATAGACAGAAAGGAGCTTTTAAGCTGTCTTGACAGGGCGTCGCTTCTTGTAAACGAGAAGATAAAGAGTCCCGTAAGGTGCATATTCGACAACGGCTGTCTAAAGACATTTTGTAAGACTCAGATAGGAAAGATAAGCGACGAAATCAAGGCTGACATAACAGGTCCTAAGATGGAAATAGGCTTCAACTGCAAATATCTTTCCGACCCCCTAAAGGTAATCGGGGAGGACTCCTGCAGGATTATGATGAACGGCGGGACGCTTCCCATGAAGATAGTCCCCCTCGAGGGCGAGAGGTATACCTATCTTGTCCTGCCGGTCAGACTAAAGGACTAAAATAGTATAAAGGGGAATTAAAATTGGCAGCTAACAGGATTAAGATAAAAAGCAGGACGGTAAATCTTTATTCACCCGAAAAAAGAGATAGAAAGATTAAGCTCTACGGCGCCTTGTATGCCGCCGGAGTCACCGAGGACTTTGAAGAGAGCGCAGACTTGATACTTAACCGCAGGGTGCTCTTAAACGACAGGGTGTGCGTATATCCTGAGTATGTTGTCCAGCCGCAGGATAAGATTACGGTAAGAGGCAGAAGAGTAAAGATAATTATCCGCTAAAATATGACTATTACAGAGCTAAGGATAGACGGGATAAGGAACCTAAGGGATATAGACATGTATCCCATGGCGGGGACAAATATCATCTACGGCGACAATGCCCAGGGAAAAACCAATCTTTTGGAGGCTATATTTATAATGTCGGGGCAGAAAAGCTTCCGTGGCGCAAGGGATAAGGAGCTTTTGGGCTTTGGCAGGCAGTCGGGAAAAATTGAGCTTAGATACTGCGACAGCGTAAGGAGTCAGACTATAAGCCTAGAGCTTGGAAAAACTCCCAAAGACAAAAGGCTCTTTAAAAACGGAGTGCCGCTTAAATCAGCCTCAGAGCTTATAGGGAGCCTTTACACGGTGGTTTTCACTCCCGAGGATTTACAGCTCACAAGAGGCTCGCCGGAGGTAAGGCGGAGCTTTTTGGACCGCACCATCTCTCTTATCCATCCGATGTACAGCAGGATTCTTGCAAAGTACGATAAAATTCTAGAGCAAAGAAACGCCGCCCTCAAGGTGATGGACAAAAAGAGTCTGAACGAGGGTCAGCTTGACATCTGGGACGAGCAGCTCTCAAGAATGGGAGCGTATATGAGCGTTTTCAGGGCGGTGAGCGTCTCTAAGCTTCAGGAGGCGGCAGGCTCGATGTATAAAAGGCTCTCTGGGGAAAAGGAGGAGCTTAAAATAAGCTATTATTCCACGGTATTCGACAAAATTCCCAGCGAGCTTGAGGTAAAAGACGGCAAGCTTATGGCTCTTGACTATCACAAAAGGCTCCTTTCCTCAAGAAAAGAGGATTTGCGGCTGGGCTACACCCAGCTTGGAGTCCACAGGGACGACCTTATAATCGAGCTTGACGGCTTATCGGTCAAGGACTACGGCTCACAGGGTCAGAACCGCTCCTGCGCCCTTTGCCTAAAGCTGGCGGAGGCTGAGCTGATAAAGAAGGAGAAAAAGGAGTTTCCCGTGATTTTGCTCGACGATGTCATGAGCGAGCTTGACTCTGACAGGAGATTTTTCGTCAAGAGGGCTATAGAGGGCGCTCAGATATTCATAACCTGCTGCGACGAGCCGAAGGCCAAGCGAGGCTGCCATCTGATGTCCGGCGGGAGGCTTAAACGGGATTTTTAGCCGGGGAGTAGGATTTTATGCTCTTGCATCTTGGAAACGGCGTCTCGGTGCCGAAAAAAAATGTGATTGCGATATTCGATATCGAGCGTTCCTCGACCTCGAGGATAACAAGGGAGTATCTGAGCCTTGCCGGAAAGTCCGGCTGGGTTATATACTGCTCGGATGATATGCCAAAGAGCTTCGTTGTCGCTCTTGACGAGGAGCTTAGCGAGAGGGTTTATATCTCCCCGCTGTCTCCGGCGGTATTAAGAGACAGGATGAAAGCACAGCTATAAATACAAAATACAGTAATAATATTTTCAGGAGGTTTTAGCTTGAGCGAATTTGAGGATATCAGGGACGGCGCAACAGCCGTCGACAAGGATAATAAGTACGACGCTAGTGAAATTCAGGTGCTGGAGGGTCTCGAGGCGGTAAGAAAGCGTCCCGGAATGTATATAGGCTCAACAGGTCCCAAGGGGCTTCACCATCTTGTCTATGAGATAGTCACAAACGCCATAGACGAGGCTCTTGCCGGCTACTGCACAAAAATCGAGGTCGAGCTTCTAAAGGGCGGCATAGTAAGGGTAAGCGACAACGGAAGAGGCATTCCCACCGGAGTACATCCTAAGGAGGGAATATCTGCCGCAACGGTAGTATATACTGTGCTCCACGCCGGAGGAAAGTTCGGCGGAGGCGGCTACAAGGTCGCAGGAGGACTCCACGGAGTCGGAGCCTCGGTTGTAAACGCCCTCTCCGAATGGCTGGAGCTGACGGTCTACGACGGAAAAAACATCCACTTCCAGCACTTTGACAGAGGCGGCTACTCCGAGGAAATCAAGATTATAGGCGAGACTGACCGCACCGGCACCGTTGTCATGTTCAAGGCTGACCCCGAGATTTTCCAGGAGTCCACCGAGTACGACTACGACACCCTTTTAAAGATGCTCAGAGAGCAGGCGTTTTTGAACGCAGGCGTCAGAATAGTCTTTACAGACCGCCGTGGCGAGCTTGACAGCGAGGTCGATTTGTGCTACACGGGAGGAATAAGGGAGTTTGTCACCCATATCCACAATACAAGGGGTCTTGAGAGCATCGGGCAGGAGGTAATATATCTTAGCGGCATGAAGGAGGATTATACCGCCGAGATTGCCCTTCAGTACAACGACAGCTACAACGAGCTGATACTCTCCTTTGCTAACAATGTCCACACGCCGGACGGCGGAACCCATGAGACAGGCTTTAAAAACGCCCTCACCAAGGTTATAAACGACTACGGCAGGAAGTTTAACCTCATAAAAAAGGAGGAAAAGCTATTAGGAGACGATGTCAGGGAGGGGATTACCGCCATAGTTTCGGTTAAGCTCACCAACTGCGAGTTCGAGGGTCAGACCAAGGGAAGGCTTGGCAATCCCGAGATAAGGCCGTTTATCGAGAAGATCGTATACGAGAAGCTTATGAACTATCTCGAGGAAAACCCTGCCGTCGCCAAGGCGATATTTGAAAAGTCGCTGCAGGCTCAAAGGGCGAGGGAGGCTGCAAAAAGGGCAAGAGACCTAACAAGAAGGAAGTCGGCTCTTGACTCTGCAAATCTTCCCGGAAAGCTGGCTGACTGCCAGGAGAGGGACCCTTCGCTCACCGAGATTTTCATAGTCGAGGGAGACTCTGCTGGAGGCTCCGCCAAGGAGGGCAGGGAAAGAAAGTATCAGGCGATACTGCCGCTCTGGGGAAAGATGCTCAATGTCGAAAAGGCCAGAATCGACAAGGTCTACGGAAACGAGAAGCTCACCCCTGTGGTGACGGCTCTTGGAACCTCGATAGGCGAGGATTTTGATTTGTCCAAGCTTCGCTACGGCAAGGTCATAATAATGGCTGACGCCGATGTCGACGGCTGCCACATAAGAACGCTGCTTCTAACCTTCTTCTTCAGGTTTATGCGTCCCCTCATCGACAACGGGCATATATACATCGCTCAGCCTCCGCTTTTCAAGGTCTCAAGGGGCAAGCAGGTAAGATACGCCTTTTCCGACGAGGAAAGGGACGAATACATCGCAGAGCTGACCTCGGCTGACGGCAGGTCGAAGCCGGATGTCCAAAGATACAAGGGTCTTGGAGAGATGGACCCCGAGCAGCTCTGGGAGACTACTATGAACCCCGAAACAAGGTCCATGGTTAAAATCACCCTTGACGACGCAGTCATGGCTGACGAGACCTTTAGCATACTAATGGGCGACAAGGTAAATCCAAGAAGAGAATTTATCGAGAAGAACGCCAGGTTTGCAGATAATCTTGACTTCTAGCCGGACCTTAAAAAGCAGACAATAGAAAAGAGTGTGAACAATTTGCTTCAAGAGAATGAAAATATAAAGCTGACCGACCTTAACGACGAAATGCGCTCCTCGTTCTTAGCGTACTCGATGTCGGTTATAATACAAAGAGCGCTCCCCGATGTAAGGGACGGCTTAAAGCCTGTACACAGAAGAATCCTATATACAATGCATGAGGACGGTCTCACCCCTGACAAGAAATACCTAAAGTGCGCCACTACCGTTGGAGACTGTCTGGGAAGATACCATCCCCACGGCGACGCCTCGGTTTACGACGCCCTGGTAAGGCTCGCACAGAGCTTTTCCCTGAGATACCCCTTGGTTGACGGTCACGGAAACTTCGGCTCGATAGACGGCGACCCGCCTGCCGCCTACAGGTACACCGAGTCTAGGATGGCGAAAATCGCCCTCAACATGCTCACCGATATCGACAAGGACACGGTTGAGTTTGTCCCCAACTTTGACGACAGGCTCAAGGAGCCGGAGGTCCTGCCCTCAAGATTTCCTAATATCCTGGTAAACGGCTCGGTTGGAATCGCCGTCGGAATGGCTACTAATATCCCTCCGCATAATCTTAGAGAGGTAATAGACGGCATCAAGCTTTTAGCCGAGGACCCGGACTGCAGCTTAGAAAGCCTCATGGAGGTAATAAAGGGTCCTGATTTTCCCACCGGCGGAATCATAATGGGCAGAGCCGGCATCAGGGCGGCATACGCCACCGGCAGAGGAAAAATTACCCTTCGCTCACGGACCGAAATCGAGGAGATAGACGGCAGGAACGCCATCGTAGTCACCGAGATACCCTATATGGTGAACAAGGCAAGGCTTTTGGAGTCGATATCCCAGCTTGTAAGGGATAAAAGGGTGGACGGCATCCATACCCTCAGGGACGAGTCCGACCGCTCCGGCATGAGAATTGTAATAGAGCTTAAAAAGGACGCTAATCCCCAGATAGTATTAAACAGGCTCTTTAGCTATACCCAGCTTCAGGACACCGTGGGAGTTATCATGCTTGCGCTTGTCAACGGCGTCCCCAAGATATTAAACCTCAAGGAGATTTTAAACGAGTACCTTGACTTCCAGGTCGAGGTAATAACCCGCCGCACAAGGTATAACCTCAAAAAAGCCAAGGAGAGGGAGCATATTTTACAGGGCCTTGTAATAGCTCTTGACTTTATCGACGAGGTTATAAGGATAATAAGGTCGAGCCAGACCTCGCAGGAGGCAAAAGCAAGGCTCATAGAAAGATTCGGCATCACCGAGATTCAGGCTGAGTATATCGCCAACATGAGGCTGATTCAGCTTACCGGCCTTGAGCGCCAGAAGATATACGACGAGCTGAGCGAGCTTGAGGCAAGGATTAAGGACTATGAGGACATCCTTAACAGCCACTCCAGAGTCCTTGAAATCATCGTCACCGAAATCGAGGATATCAGCAGGAAATTCGGGGACGACAGGCGCACCGAGATTCAGGCAGTAAGCGGCGAGGTTGACATCGAGGATTTGATTCCCGAGGATACAAACATAGTAGCCCTCACAAACAACGGCTACATCAAGCGCACCAGCTCGTCTGAGTATTCTGTCCAGAGGCGTGGCGGCAGAGGCGTCAACGGCATGAGGCAAAGGGAGGAGGATTTCGTCTCGGAGATGCTTATCTGCTCCACCCACGACAACATCCTCTTTATCTCTGACAGGGGCATAATGTTCAAGCTGAAATGCTTTGAGCTGGCTGAAGGCTCCAAGGCGTCAAGAGGTACTAATATAGTCAATCTTTTACCGCTGTCCCAGGACGAGAAGATTGCCGCCATGATACACTGCGAGGACTTCGGGGTTGACAAGTATGTCATAATGATTACTAAAAACGGAAAGATAAAGAGGACCCATCTTTCAAAGTACCAGAATGTGAGAAAGTCAGGGCTTATAGCCATCGGACTCGACCCCGGCGACGAGATTAGGGGAGTGCTCCTCACCGACGGCTCCGAGGAGCTTATAGCCGCCACCAGAAACGGCAGGGCGATAAGATTCAGCGAGACCCAGCTCCGTCCTCTGGCAAGGTCCGCCCACGGCGTAAGGGCTATAACTCTGCGTCAGGACGACGAGGTCGTCTCACTTCAGGCGATTAAGGAGGGCGCAACCGTTCTAACCGTCTCCGAAAAGGGGTACGGCAGAAGGGTAAGCCCGGAGAGCTACAGGCTCCAGTCAAGAGGCGGAACGGGGGTCCTAAACTACAGGATATCCGAAAAGACCGGCAGAGTCTGCGGAATCAGGATGGTCAAGGACGACGAGGACATCATCCTAATATCAAACGACGGCATAATCATAAGGGTCCGTGCAAGCGACATCGGGGTCATGAGCAGATACAGCTCCGGCGTCACGATAATGCGTACTAAGGACATCCCCGACAGGGTGGTGGCGGCGTTTACCTCTGCCGAGCGTGACGACGAGGCTGAGCACGGCGAGGTCGAGCTTCCTCAGGAGCCGGAGCCTGACGAGAACGAGCTAAGAAGGCTTGAAGCCGCAGAGGAGGGCGAGGACTCGCCTGACGGCGAGTGAGGAAAAGGAGCCGTGAAGCCCATTTTGCAGCTTGAGAGGAAGTCGCACCTTGTGCAGCCTCCCCCGCCGACCCTAAAAATCCGCCGGGCATTTTCGCCCCGCCAAACATATCTGCGGGACACCAAGCGTAGTTTTCGCCCTAAAAGCCCCATAAGACCCCACGCCCGGCGGCTTTAACCGCCGCCTGCCTGCGGGGGGGTCTAGATATAAAGCATAAAGCCCTCGCTTAGGCGAGGGCTTTTTTTCTCTTATGTCACCTTACCCCTGTGACCTACCGCAGGAAGGCGGCAGGAGGGGATGAAATCCCCGAAGGGTCGGCGTCCTCCCCGGCGGGACCTCCGGGAGCCGTCAGTACTGCTTCTTAGGAAAAAACCCCGTCTCTAAAAAGGGACGGGGCAGTTGCTATGCAGATGCATATGCAAATGCATGTGCAGATGCCATGCAAATGCATTTGTGATTTTAAAGCGTATCAGGATAGACTCCGCTTTTATGGAGCTCCTTAAGCTTTGACTCGACATCCTCCTTGTCCGCCTTGTAGGTGATGCCAAACCACCTGTCGCCGGACTGTGCGGCGTATACCTTAAGCTCGC
The DNA here is from genome assembly GCA_002305045.1 of Ruminococcus sp. UBA1409. Lineage (GTDB taxonomy): Bacteria > Bacillota > Clostridia > Oscillospirales > Ruminococcaceae > Faeciplasma > Faeciplasma avium. The sequence goes on along the minus strand of DBPX01000007.1, from coordinate 7,464 downwards.
CCGAGGAGAGCATATCGTTTACCATGGTGGGAAGAAGGCACTCCGCCTTGATTTCCTCCGGCTTGAGCGAGGACAGGAAGCTGTTGAAATACTCCTCCATCCTTGAAAGCGTGAGGTTTGAGAAGCCCCAGAGATTCATGGACACCTGGCTGTCCTCCGGGACGGGTCCGTTCTCTCCGGCAAGGACGCCGTCCTTAAGCTGGATGCCGCCGGTCTCGTCGACCCTTACAAGCTCGCCGTCTGAAACCGTGCAGACTCCTCTTGTGACTCCGCCGTTGTCGCTGAGGGTATTTTTTAGGATGTATGTGACGATAGCCGCCTCGCTGCCCGAGCTTATCCTGTCCAAAAGACCCTGCATAAGCTTGAAGCATGAGACTCCGTAGTAGTCGTCAGCGTTGACGGTGACAAACGGCTCTGTGAGGTACTCCTTCGCCGAGAGCACGGCGTGTACCGTTCCGAACGGCTTTGTCCTCTCGGGAGGGAGGCTGTAGAAGCTAGGAAGCGAGGAATAGTCCTGCACGGCGTAGCAAAGCTCCACCCTGTCCTTGAATTTCTCGCCGACGGTAGCCTTAACGCTTTCTATCATCTCCTCCTTGAGGACGAAAACCACCTTTTTAAAGCCCGCCTTGATAGCGTCGTGGATGGAGTATTCCATCAGGATTTCACCGTTAGGTCCGACATTGGATATCTGCTTGTTTCCGCCGAATCTCGAGCCGAGACCGGCTGCCAGTATAAGTAAAGTAGAGTTCATAAAGCTTCATCCCTTCATCCTTCGGGCGGCATATGACTGCCATAAGCCCGATTTATTTATTTCATTATACATAAACTCCTTGCCGATGTCAATATTTTCTTTATTTCGCACTAATTCTCGCTTATACTCAAAAACCGCTTGACAATAACATAAGTTAGAGTTAAAATAAAAGTGTCTGCATAAATAACGGAGCTAAAAACCTCCTGTTAATTTACCTGTGATTTCGCCATCCCGGGCTGACAGTCCAGCCGGGAGGAATAAGGAAAGGAGAAAAAAATGCTAAAAACCTTGGCAAAGAGCATCAGAGAGTATAAAAAGCCTGCTCTTTTAACGCCGGTATTCGTTATTATCGAGGTCATTTTGGACTGTATAATACCTTTTATAATAGCGGAGCTTGTCAATGTCATCAAGGACGGCGGAGATTTAAACGACATTCTAAAATCGGGGGCTGTTCTGGCCGTGATGGCTGTTTTGTCCCTGATATTCGGCATCTGTGCCGCCCATACCTGCTCGGACGCCGCCTGTGGCTTTGCAAAAAACCTGAGGGCGGATATGTTTGCAAGAATCCAGAGCTTTTCATTTGAAAATATCGACAGGTTTACCACCTCCAGTCTTGTGACGAGGCTAACAACAGATGTAACCTACATACAGGACGCCTACATGATGATTATAAGGACGGCGATAAGGTCCCCCCTTATGCTGATCTTTGCCTTTATAATGGCGTTTATCATGGGCGGAAGCATGGCATGGATATTTGTGTTTGTAGTCCCGGTCTTAGGCGGAGGCTTGTTTTTGATAATCAAAAAGGCGATGCCGAGATTCCGCTCGGTGTTCAAAAAGTACGACAGGCTCAACGCCTCCATCCAGGAGAACATCAAGGGAATAAGGGTAGTAAAGTCGTTCGTCAGGGAGGACTATGAGAATAAAAAGTTCGGAGCAGCGGCCTCCGATATCGCAAGGGACTTCACCATTGCCGAAAGAATCGTCTCGCTGGACGCTCCCCTGATGCAGTTCTGTCTCTATGCCGTCATGGTGCTTAACCTCACCGTCGGCTCCTATATGATAGTCACCACCGGCGGGACAAGGTTCGATGTCGGTCAGCTCTCGGCGTTTCTGACCTACGGCTTCATGATGCTAAACAGCCTTATGATGCTTTCGATGATTTTTGTAATGATAACCCTTGCCGACGAGTCCTGCAAGCGTGTCTGCGAGGTTTTAAGGGAGGAGCCTACCCTGTCAAGCCCTGAAAGCCCTCTTTATGAGGTCAAGGACGGCTCGGTTGAGTTTAGAGGCGTCTCCTTCAAATACTCTAAGAAGGCTAAAAGAAACGCCCTTGAGCATATCGAGCTGAAGATTCGCTCGGGCGAGACTATAGGAATAATCGGAGGCACAGGCTCCTCGAAATCCTCGCTTGTCCAGCTTATCCCGAGGCTTTACGATGTCACCGAGGGAAGCGTTTTTGTCGGCGGGGAGGATGTAAGAAGCTACGACCTTGACACTCTGAGAAACAGCGTTGCGGTTGTTTTGCAGAAGAATCTTTTGTTCTCCGGGACGATTAAGGAGAATCTTCGCTGGGGAAATAAGGAGGCCAGCGACGAGGAGCTTATAGCCGCCTGCAAAATGGCTTGTGCAGACGAGTTTATAGACAGCTTCCCGGACGGCTACGACACCCACATCGAGCAGGGCGGAGCCAATGTCTCCGGCGGTCAGAAGCAAAGGCTGTGCATAGCAAGGGCGCTTCTCAAAAAGCCCAAGATAATCATATTCGACGATTCCACCAGCGCAGTCGACACCAAGACCGACGCTAAGATTAGAGCGGCCTTAAAGAGGTACATACCTGAGACTACTAAGATAATAATAGCCCAGCGCACCGCCTCTGTGGAGGACGCTGACAGGATAATAGTAATGGAGAACGGCAGAATCTCAGCCATAGGAAGCCACGAGCAGCTCCTTGGCAGCTCCGAGATTTACAGGGGGATTTACATCTCTCAGAACAAGTCCTCGGTGGACGAGAGCCTTGCCGAAAATATGGTAAAGGAGGGTGCTGACTGATGGCTGTAAATGTTCCACGGGAAACAAAGGCTAAAAGAAGCGGGCTTTTGATAAGGCTTTTGAAGCTGGTGTTCTCCTTCTTCCCGGTGATGGCGCCGGTAGCAGTATTCCTCATAGTATTCAACTCAATCATAAGGAGCATACCCTCGCTGTTCATGCAGAATATCATCCAGCTAATCGAGGAGAGCAGCAATCAGGACTGGTCCTCGGTGGGAGGTAAAATCCTCGGCATGGTCGGTGTCCTGGTGATATTATACATTTTGTCGCTGGCGGCGGATGTAGTTTTCTACCAGCTTATGGCGATTATCACCCAGAACACCCTCAAGAAGCTTCGTCAGAAGATGTTTGAGAATATGCAAAGGCTCCCGATCAAGTATTTTGACACCAACGACCACGGCGACATCATGAGCCACTACACCAACGATATAGACGCTCTGAGGCAGATGATATCCCAGAGCCTCCCGCAGATACTGATGTCTGCGACCTGCGTTCTGGTGCTGTTTTTCATAATGATATACTTCAGCGTGCCGCTGACGGCGGTTGTTGTGCTGGGAGTCGTACTCATGACCGTTTTTATAAGGAAGATAGGCGGCGGCTCCTCTAAATACTTTGTCAGGCAGCAGCGCTCTTTAGGAAGGCTTGAGGGCTTTGCCGAGGAGATAATGAACGGTCAGAAGGTTGTAAAGGTGTTCTGCCACGAGGAGGAGTCTATAAAGGACTTCGACAGGCTTAACGGCAGGCTGTTTAACGACTCCAACCGTGCAAATAAATACGCCAACACACTAGGACCTCTTCTTTACAACATCGGAAATATACTCTATGTAATAATCGCCATCGTCGGCGGAATCTTCCTGATAAGCGGGATGCCGAATCTGAGCTTAAAGGGAGCGGCGTTCTCTATAAGCATAGTAGTCCCCTTTTTAAACATGACAAAGCAGTTCACGGGAAATATAAACCAGGTCTCCCACCAGATAAACGCCGTCATCATGGGACTTGCGGGAACAAAGCGAATCTTTGAGCTTATGGACCAGCCCCACGAGGTCGACGACGGCTATGTAAGGCTTGTAAACTCGGTCGAGGCTGCTGACGGGAGCGTCACCGAGACAAGCGAGCGCACCTCGAGCTGGGCGTGGAAGCATCCTCACTCGGCGGACGGCAGCGTCACCTATACTCCGCTTAAGGGCGATGTCAGGATGTTTGATGTCGACTTCGAGTACGAGGAGGGCAAGCCTGTCCTAAAGGGCATAAGCCTATATGCCAAGCCGGGACAGAAGGTCGCCTTCGTCGGAGCGACTGGAGCCGGAAAGACCACGATTACCAACCTTATAAACCGCTTTTACGACATTGCGGACGGTAAGATCCGCTACGACGGCATAAACATCAACAAGATTAAAAAGGACGATTTAAGGCGTTCTCTTGGAATAGTCCTTCAGGACACCAACCTTTTCACCGGGACGGTTATGGACAACATAAGGTACGGCAGGCTTGACGCTACCGACGAGGAGTGCATGGCTGCGGCCAGGCTCTCCGGGGCGGACGATTTTATTCAAAGACTGCCTGACGGCTATTCCACCATGCTCTTAGAAAACGGCTCCAACCTCTCCCAGGGACAAAGGCAGCTTATCTCGATAGCAAGAGTCGCCGTCGCCGACCCGCCGGTCATGATTCTTGACGAGGCGACAAGCTCGATAGACACAAGGACGGAGGCTATAGTCCAGCGTGGAATGGACGCTCTGATGGTCGGAAGAACGGTATTTGTAATAGCTCACAGGCTGTCCACCGTCAAAAACTCGGATGTCATAATAGTTTTGGACCACGGACAGATCATCGAAAGAGGAAGCCATCAGGAGCTTATCGACGCCAGGGGTCAGTATTATCAGCTTTACACCGGGGCGTTCGAGCTTGAGTAGGAGTAGTCTTTATGGAATCACAGGAAAAGCCTGCTAAGGCAAAAAAGAGCGGTCTTATGGCGGCGGTTACCGTCTCGGCGGTGATAATAGCTTTAGTCTCGGGACTGGCTGTAGGCTACTCTCTTGGAGGCTCCGGGGCAGGCTCTAGGGATGTAAATAATGATAAGGAAAATATTACCTTAGATTCTTTGGAGGACGGCATGGAGGCTTCGGACAGCGTCAGCGGCGCAGCGCTCGAGAGGGTATTTTACTCCCCTCACACGGGAAGCGATGAGAAAGGAGACGGCTCGCAGGCGTCCCCCCTTATGACAAGGGAGGCGGCTCTTGACCGTGCCAAGGAGCTTAAAGACGGCGTAGAGGTGCTTGAGTACCTCATGTCTGTCGATGTATACACCCAGCAGGGCTACGGAGTCAGCTCCTCTGCGGGGACTGTCAACATGATACCCTTTACGGGAAGCTCCCAGGGATACTACTTCACCGGCGAGATTCAGGGAACAGGCTGCGACACTCAGAAATGGGGGATAAGCGGCAGCCCGGCGTTCTCGGCGAGGTACCTGCTGAAGGGGAAGGACTACACCGGCAGGGAGTGCTCCATCTTCATAGAGAACAACGGAGACGCCCTTGATATGTGCACCCCGACAATCATAACCGACAGCGAGGCTCTTTCCCACTGGCAGACCGAGAGCTTAAGAACGATAGTCACTCCTACCGGCAGCGGCGTGAGGGTCGACTGCTACAGGATAGACTGAAAATTTAATATCCATACCCAAGCCCGGCACAGCCCGGCGGATTCCTTCGCCGGGCAGGATAAGCTGCTGTTAAGGCAGACACCGTCTATTTAAGCTTTAAGGAGGGTAAATATGGGACTGGCTGACATTTCAAGGCTCTTGGGCGGACTCGCCCTCTTCCTCTACGGTATGCAGATGATGAGCTCCGGACTCGAGGGCGCAGCAGGCAACCGTATGAAAAGAATACTCGAAAGGCTGACCTCCAACCGTATTCTAGGTGTTCTGGTGGGGATGGGGATAACTGCGGTTATCCAGTCCTCCTCCGCAACTACGGTAATGGTGGTCGGCTTTGTCAATTCCGGGATGATGACTCTGAGGCAGGCTGTCTGGATAATCATGGGAGCTAACATCGGAACTACAGTCACGGCGCAGCTTATAACCCTGGATGTCGGGATGATGGCTCCGCTGCTTGCCTTTTTGGGCGTTGCGATGGTTGTATTCGTGAAGGAGCCTAAGGTCCAGCACATCGGAAAGATTCTTGCCGGCTTCGGAGTGCTGTTTATAGGTATGGACACCATGAGCGCCGCCATGGAGCCTCTAGAGAGCAGCGAGGCTTTTATCTCGCTGATGACAAACTTTGAGAACCCGATTATAGGAATCCTTGCGGGAACTATATTCACTGCGGTTATCCAGTCCTCCTCTGCGGCGGTCGGAATACTCCAGACTCTGGCCCAGAGCGGGCTTATTCCCTTTTCGAGCGCTGTATATGTGCTGTTCGGCTCGAACATAGGCACCTGCATCACGGCGGTTTTGGCGTCCATAGGGACAAACCGTGCCGCCAAGAGAACTACTATAATACACCTCATGTTCAACATCATAGGAACTGCGGTGTTCACCGTTTTATGTCTTACCCTGCCGGTTACACAGCTTGTAGGCGGGCTGACCCCGGGACGGCCTATAGCTCAGATAGCCAATATGCACACCATCTTCAATGTCACGACGACTCTGCTCCTTCTGCCCGTGGGCGGGCTTTTGGCTGACCTTGCCGAAAGGCTCCTTCCCGAGAGGGCAAGCGAGAAGGAGGACGGCCATGTAACCTCCCTCTACTCGATAACCGAGGAGTTCAGAAGAGGAGGGACAAGCCTTGGACTCTCCGCCGTACATACCGACCTTTTGTCCCAGGAGATTAAAAAGATGATATCCCTCTCCGGCGAGAATCTGGCAAGAGCCTTTGACTCGGTGCTAAATCCCGACTCTGAGCTTTTGCAGCTTGTAAACGACACCGAGGAGGTCATAGACACCATGAATAAGGAGATATCCCAGTATATCTCCAAGATTCTCATCAACAATACCAACACCGAGAGCGTGCAGGACATCGAGCGGCTGTTTCTTATCACCGGCAACGCCGAGAGAATCGGCGACCATGCCACAAACATCGCCGGCTATACCGAGACGATGAGTAAAAAATCAATCGTTTTCTCCGAAATGGCAAGGGAGGAGCTGTCTTGTATGAGGAGCATAACCCTTGAGGCGGTCGAGAGGCTTCTTGTCCGTGAGTCGGACAGCGCAAAATGGCTCTCAAGGATTGCCGCAATGGAGCAGAGAATGGACGATATGACAAGAGCCTACCGTGAGTGCCATCTTGAAAGGATGAGGCGGGGCGAGTGCTCGGAGGAGGCTTGCATACTCTACTCCGAGCTTTTAACCGACTTTGAAAGAATCGGCGACCATATACTAAATATCGCACAGGCGTATGCCGGTATGCACAGCTAGCTGATAGCTTCTTTGGCTGAATTTCGGAGGCCAGAGCATGAGGATAGTGATAATAGGTCTTGGCACCACGGGGCGGACGGTGCTCAAATCAATAGCCAACGAGGGCCACTCTATCTCGATAATAGAGGAGCATTTTTCAGAGGGAGACGATTTCGCCAACATCTATCGTTCCCTTTTGATGTTCGTTGCAGAGCAGGAACGGAAAAACATCGCCCTGCGTACTGGCAGCTGAAACTCGCCACAGAAAAGA
>DBPX01000020.1 GCA_002305045.1 Ruminococcus sp. UBA1409 | reverse complement strand
TTCGGATGCAAAATCGTCGGCACAACAGCAAGCCATGAATCTCACCAGTTTTATGTTACACAAATATTACGGCGAAAACGATGTAGAAGCTGTGATACAACTGCTGGATGAGGATATTGTTTGGCTGGGTACCGGCGAAGAGGAATACGCGGCGGGTCTAAAAACAGTATCCAAGATCTTCCGACAGTTTATCGGACAGGTACCCAAATGCAATATCACCGACGAACAGTACCATACGCTACAGATTTCTCCCGACACCTATCTATGCAGTGGTAGGCTGTGGATTGCCACTGATGCCTCTACCCAAATCAGCCTACGGGTACATCAGCGCATTACCACCGTTTTTCGCTGGTCTGAGCAGCGTTTTCTCTGTTGTCACATTCATATTTCCAACCCTTACAGTGAAATGATGGAGGGAGATGTCGGTTTTCCCACAAAAATGGCCAACCAATCCTATCAATATCTGCAAGAACAAATTGAGATTCAAAAGAAACAAATTGCGGCACAGATAGCCGCACTGGAACGAATGAGCTATGAAGATTCACTGACAGGGCTGTATAACCGCAACAAATTTCATCAGGTAATGGATACTCTGTTGAGCTGTAGCGGGAGTGGAATCGGGATTGCCTGTTTTGATCTCAATGGACTGAAGAAAGCAAATGACCGTTATGGACATAGCACCGGCGATGATTTAATCCGTAGTGCCGCAAAGGAGCTGCAACAGATCTTTCAGGACAAGGTATACCGAATTGGCGGAGATGAATTTGTGGTGATGGATGATACCACGGATGAAAATACCTTTCGCTCTGCCGTTGCAGCTGTGGAAGAGGGTATGGCGAAAAATCAGATCAGCTGTTCTGTTGGAATTTCGTGGAGACCTGCTCAGAGCGGTATCCATATACAAGAACAGCTTGAGGAGGCTGATGCCCTTATGTATCAGCACAAACGCGACCATTACAGCAGAAAGGAATATGACAGACGCTCCCGTTCTGAATAATATCCAACCCATAGATGCAGAACAACCACAACCAAAAAGCATATCGGTATCTTATTTTTGCCGTCCGCAGGTATTCAAAATCTGCGGACGGCTTATTTTTTCCTCAAAACTGTTGTTGAGCCATTGACAAGTATAGTCTAATGCGTTAGACTATGTGTGTACTCTAATGCATTAGACGAAAGTGAGGCAGGACAGATGGATACCCCAAAAGTATTTGAGAGCGAATATCGTTTTTGTCTGATCTTATGGGAAAACGAGCCCATCTCCAGCGGGGAGCTGGTCAATCTTTGCAGAGAAAAACTGGGATGGAAGCCTTCCACCACCTATACGGTGATCAAGCGCCTTTCTCAGCGGGGCATACTGCAAAACGAACATTCGGTGGTGCGCTCCCTGGTTTCCAAGGATGCGGTACAGGCGGCGGAAATCGACGAGCTGGTGGAGAAAAAGTTTGAAGGCTCCCTGCCCGCGTTTGTGGCTGCTTTTACCAAACATCGCAGCATGACCCAAAAAGAGATTGATGCGCTGCAAAGCATGATCGACCGGTTCAGAAAGGAGCGCTGATATGACCGACTGGTTTATCAAGATTGTGAATATGAGCATATCCGCCGGCTGGATGGTACTGGCTGTGGTGATACTTCGACCGCTGCTGGCAAAATTTCCCCATTGGGTCAAGGTTCTGCTGTGGGGACTGGTAGCGCTGCGGCTGCTCTGCCCTCTCTCCATCCAAAGTGCTCTGAGCCTGATTCCCAGCGGTGAAACCGTCAGTCCTGACATTATGCTGGACCCCAACCCCTCCCTGCAAACCGGCATTCCAGCCATAAACAACGCTGTGAATCCGGTCATCACCCACTCCTTTGCCCCCTCCCCGGCCGCCAGCGCCAACCCATTACAGGTGATCCTGCCGGTTCTCTCGTTGATCTGGGGAGCGGGGATGGTACTGATGCTCTGCTATATGGCGCTGAGCTGCTGGCATCTGCATAGAAAAATCGGTACCGCCGTGCTGTTGCAGGATAATATTTTTCAGAGCGAACAGATACAGACCCCTTTCGTTTTGGGAATCTTTCGCCCGAAAATCTATCTTCCCTTTCGCTTGGAGCAGCAATACCTGCTCCCGGTCATCACCCACGAACAAACCCACATCCGCCGGAAAGACCACTGGTGGAAACCGCTGGGATTTCTGCTGCTGACCGTTCACTGGTTTAATCCCCTGATTTGGCTTGCCTATATCCTGCTATGCCGGGACATCGAGCTGGCCTGCGACCAAAAAGTGATCCGAAACCTTACCCCAGCGCAGCGAGCCGACTACTCTCAGGCACTGCTCTGCTGTAGTGTGCAGCACAAATCCATCGCTGCCTGCCCGCTGGCCTTTGGAGAAGGATCGGTGAAAAAGAGAATCCAATCGGTACTCCGGTACCGCAAGCCGGCTTTTTGGATGATTCTGCTGGCGCTGATGGTGTGTATCACTGTGGCGGTCTGCTTTCTGACCAATCCCGCCGAAGAAACACCCGATTTGTCGTTCCTAAATTATCAAAATGCTGTCAGTGTTGCCGCTTCCCAATCCTCCCTGACGGTGATCTATTACCCCTCTGCCGAAGATAACGCCGACGGGCTGATTAAAATTGGGGAGGTTCGGGGAAGCGACGTGGCAAACTATCTGGACACAGCCCAGTGGCAAAGACGGGGAGAACCATGGGATACTACCCTGCCCAGTCCGGGTTCCATTGAGTTTGTCCTCTCCGATTCCTATCGGATTACCATCTACCAAAAATCCCGTTTGGCCAAGGTTGCGTACCATGAGGATATCCGCTGGTACCGCACCCAGCGGGACAGCTATGAAAACGCTGTTTCCCTTGCCCTGGAATCCGCTCAATCCCTGGATTCTGCCAGCAATGAATCAGCAGAGATTGGGGAGCCGGTGGAAAATCTGACCATCTCTGAGCACAACATTGGAAACGGTATGCAGCTGCGATTGATACTGCTGAACGGATACCACTTCTCCCAGGAGGAAACCGCCCCAGGAGGAGGCGTTTACGATGAAAACTACCGAGGGGAATACGAACTTTCGGTATATCGGGGAGAAACGCTTCTCTCCACACTGGAAAATGACCAGCTTCTGCCTATGAGTTTGGATGGAGATACCCTCAACTTTGCACCGGGGTTTTCCTTCTCCCTCGCAGACTACAACGGAGACGGCCAGCAGGATTTCGCACTGGCACAATGGGCGTCCAGCAATGCCAGCAGCTGTATGCTGTTCTCGGTGGATGAAGACGGAAATTTGTCGGTCCTCACCCCTGGGCAGCCTTTGATGGTCAGCGGTCACACCTTCTCCCCTTTGTTTGAGCAGGTGGGTACCGACAGCTTCACCTTTGCCCAATATGACAACGCCGCTGGTACCCTTCGATCCTATCTGGCACAGTGGGAGGGAAACGCTTTTGCCATCACAGCGCAGACAACCCTTTCCTCTGACCCGACGCTGACACCGGAAACAGCGGCGGACTTCATCGCCCAGACCCTGGCAACTTTGACCCTGCACAGCGACCAAACCGTCTCCTTTGCATTGCCTGACACCATTCCAGTTTCCCAGGATGAAAATACCCAGCTGACCATCTCCCTAAACGCCACCTTTGAGACCGATCCCGCCACCTATTCGGTCCAGCGGCTGCTGGACCGGGAAACCGATTGGGTTCCCGGGGAAAGCTACCGGGGAACACTGGAAAGCCAAAGAGGAACGCTGAACGAACTGATGCTGCGGGTGGCCTTTATGACCCAAACGGGTGACAATACCTATCAGCAATATGCCGCCGATTTTCTGAAGCTTACCGCTCCCTTCTCCTATGAACAGCCGGCGGGGTATACCCCTGCATCGGTTGCGGTACAGCAGCAGGAAAACAAAACGGTTTTACTCTACACCTTTTCAGATGCAACACAGGCAGCCGTCTCCCTGCCACTGCCCGCACAACTGACGCTGACCCCATCGGCGCAATCCGCCTACGGACTTCCCGCTCTGGATATTCTCGACGGATCTACAACCGTTGGTACCATACAGCTGTATCCCTTTGGCACCAACGACCCGCAAATTCTTGAGGGCATCGATACGGCGGCCAACACCCTTCCCATGCAGATCTTCTCCACCGTCGCACTGGCCAACCATGCCGGATATGAAGCCTATCAGGTGCAAGCTTTCTCCGACACTGGCGCGACTGCCACTGCACAGTATGTATGGCAGGATCTGCGCACCGGCGATGCTGCCGCCTCTGTCCCGTGGCAGCATAAGGACTGTCTGCTGGGATATGACTGGACAGTCATGCCATACTTTATAGAAATCATCCTGCACAGCGGATTTCTCTCCCCAGAACAGCTTTCCGTCTTATCCCAAGGATTGACCCTTCAGCTGCCCTAAAACATACATCACATTGGTCCTGCACGAAAGTGCGGGACCTTGTTGTGTCAAGCTCCCTTCTAAAAAGGGGCCGGTTGACCGTCAGGCCAAAAAAATATTCTCTGGAAATGCTTGACAAACAGAAAATAACAAGGTATTATATGTGTGGTTAGTTAATGCTAACCGTTTTGTTGCGCCATAAGTTACCCAGAGCTAACTGAAATAGGACCCTGATACAAAAAGGTAGGTGAGACAAATGAATTTAACCCATGCTTTGGAGGGAAAAGAGTACACCATCCGTACCATTGCCACAGACGATGAGGAATTAAACGCATTCCTTTTCTCCCTGGGATGTTACAGCGGGGAACCGATTACGGTGGTATCCCACCTAAAAGGTAGCTGTGTTGTCTCCATCAAGGATGGACGTTACAACATCGACAACCAACTGGCGGAGGCTATTGAGATATGATAGAAAAGGCAAGGCTCCTGTATTTGGGAATGCCTTCCTTTTTTGCCGTACGGTTAGCATATGATAACCGTACGGGATATTTGTAACAAACCGAAATTTTTTTCGGATAAAGGAGGAACCAATATGAGAATTGCTTTGACAGGTAACCCAAACTCCGGAAAGACCACCATGTACAATGCATTGACGGGGCGCAATGAAAAGGTGGGAAACTGGGCAGGCGTTACGGTGGAGCGCAAAGAACACCCTATTAAAAAAACTTATAGCAATACGGCGGAAGAACTCATAGCAGTAGATCTCCCCGGCGCCTACTCCATGTCCCCTTTTACCTCTGAGGAAAGCATTACCAGCTCCTATGTCAGAAACGAAAAGCCGGACGTTATCATCAATATTGTGGACGCCACCAACCTGAGCCGCAGCCTGTTTTTCACCACCCAGCTGTTGGAACTGGGGATTCCTGTGGTGGTTGCGCTGAACAAAAGCGATATCAACACCAAAAAGGAAACCGTTATCGATGTGCAAGCCCTATCCCAAAAGCTGGGATGTCCGGTGATAGAAACCGTTTCCACCTCTGCCAGCGGTCTACAAGAGGTGGTCAACGCCGCCGTCTCCCTTCAGGGAGAATACCAACCGGCTCCCTATGTTCAGGGGGAAATTGACCTGACCGATAAACATGCTGTGGAAGCGGCTGACCGCAGACGTTTTGCGTTTGTCAATAAGCTGGTTTCCCAGGTGGAACAACGCAAAATCTTGACCAAGGATAAAGGTACCGGAGATCAGATTGACGCCATCCTCACCAACAAAATTCTTGGCATCCCCATCTTTGCTGTGGTCATGTTCTTTGTATTCCAGATCTCTCAGGTTTGGGTAGGGCCTTTGGTGGCCGATACGCTGGTCGGCTGGCTGGAAACCTTCCAGGGATGGGTAGGAGCACAGATGGAGGGCGCCTCCCCCCTGCTCTCCGCGCTGCTGGTGGATGGTATGATCGGCGGTGTGATTGCGGTAATCGGTTTCCTGCCGCTGGTGATGGTGATGTATTTCCTCATCGCGCTGCTGGAGGACTGCGGTTATATGGCCCGCGTCTCGGTGGTGCTGGACCCGATCTTCAAAAAGGTTGGACTTTCGGGAAAATCGGTGATTCCGTTTGTCATCACTGTGGGCTGCGCGGTACCCGGCGTTATGGCCACCCGTACCATCCGCAACGAGCGGGAACGCAGAGCTACTGCCATGCTGGCGCCCTTTATGCCCTGCGGAGCCAAAATCCCGGTGATCGCCCTGTTTGCCGGCGCATTTTTCGACAATGCGGGTTGGGTCAGCACCGTAGCGTATCTCTCCGGCATTGTGCTGATCTTCTTGGGAGCGCTGCTGGTCAATAAAATCGCCGGATACAAATCCCGAAAATCCTTCTTTATCATCGAGCTGCCGGAATATAAGGTGCCTTCCCTCCCCCGTGCCTTCCTCTCCATGTGCAGCCGGGGCTGGGCTTACATTGTAAAAGCTGCCACCATCATCCTGCTGTGTAACACCGCCGTACAGATTATGCAGACCTTTAGCTGGAACTTCCAGATCGCCGAGACGGCGGACAGTTCCATCCTCGCCTCCATCGCTGGTCCCTTTGCCTATTTGCTCATCCCCATTGTGGGGGTTCTCTCCTGGCAGCTGGCTGCCGCCGCTGTCACCGGCTTTATCGCCAAAGAAAATGTGGTAGGTACCCTGGCGGTCTGCTTTGTGGGACTGGAAAACCTCATCGACACCGAAGAATTGGCACTGCTGGAAGGCAGCGGTGCAGAGGTTGCCGGAATTATGGCCATCACCAAAGTTGCCGCACTGGCATATATGATGTTTAACCTGTATACCCCTCCCTGCTTTGCCGCCATCGGCGCCATGAATGCGGAGATGAAAAGCGCCAAGTGGCTTTGGGGTGGTATCGGATTGCAGCTGGGTACCGGTTATACGGTAGGATATCTGGTATACCAGATTGGCACAATGATCACCACCGGTTCGGTAGGTGCTGGATTCTTCCCCGGTTTGGTAGCTGTGATCGTTTTTGCCGCTATTGTGATCTATCTGTGCACCAAAGCGGAAAAGGATCTGAAACGTGAATATGCTTTGAGCGGGGTGAAGTAAGCATGACAAACTGGATTGCGATTGCCGTGATTGTCATCATTTTGGCTGCCGCTGCAAGGTATGTCTATAAAGCCAAAAAATCCGGCGCCAAATGCATTGGCTGCCCGGCAGCCAAATCGTGCGGCTCTAAAAGCTGTTCCTGCGGCCATTCTTCAAAGTAAAGAAGGCAAACTTGGGCTCTTCCCATTGGGGGAGAGCCCTTTTTTTATCCCTATTTTTCCACCTGTCCAACTTTACAAAAAATTTTTTCCTTCTCTCCCACCCTTTTCTTCCGAGCGAAAAAAATCCCGGCAGACAGTCTACCTGAAAGGCCAGACGTCTGCCGGAAAAATTCTGTTATTCAAGATTTGGTGAAGCGATTCATCAGAACACCATGGGAACAACGCCGACGGAAAAGCGGTACACAGAATCTTTTTTACATTTCCACCGTTCCCACACAGCCATCTCCATCCTGGCTGAGACCGGTAATCCGCACGTTACAGAGCCGGCCGCAGAGATTTTCCAGCGACGCAACCGCCACCGGGGTGTAGTTGGGGGTATATCCGTGGTACATTCCGCCAGCCGTGCTGGTCTCAAACAGTACCTCCTCCACCAAACCGACCTGGCGCTGCAAAAACTCTTTCCTGGTGGCGTCGGTGACGGCGATCATAGCCGCGCTGCGCTGTTCCTTGCAGGCGTTGGTCAGCTGTCCCGGCATCGACGCGGCGCGGGTTCCCGGGCGGATGGAATAGGCAAAAACATGGGCTTTGGCAAACCCAATCTCCCGGGCGAAGTCCAGAGACTGGGCAAACTCCTCCTCCGTTTCCCCGGCAAAGCCAACCATAATGTCGGTGGTGATGGAGGGATTGGGGAAAGCTGCCCGGAGATTTTCCACAATCCGCCGGTATTCGGCGGTATCGTAATGGCGGTTCATCCGCCGCAGCGTCGCATCGCATCCGCTTTGCAGCGACAGATGGAACTGTGGGCAAAAGCTGGGCATTGCCGCCATAGCGGCGATATCCTCCGGGGTGAGCAGTTCCGGCTCCAGGGAACCCAGACGTACCCGGGAGATACCGGGAATATTGCAGGCCAGCGAGACCGCATCCAACAGCCGAAGCCCCAAATCCGAACCATAGCAGGGAAGATTGATGCCCACCAGCACCACCTCCCGGTAGCCCGCCTTGGCCAAAGCGGTAAGCTCCTCCCGAATCTCCTCCAAAGGTTTGGAGCGCACCGGACCTCGAGCCATAGGAATGATACAGTAGGAACAGAAACGGTCGCAGCCGTCCTGAATCTTGACAAAAGCGCGGGTGCGCTCATGCATGGCGGTGGCTTTCATCTGCTCAAAGGAGGCTTCCCGCCGGTGGACGCCCTGGGGATGTGGAGTGATGCGCACCACCCGCTCCCCTGTCGCCAGCCGCTGTTTCACCGCCTCCAGCACCGAGGCACGGTTGTAGGAACCGGTAATCACATCCGCCTCCGGAATCTGCTGGGCGGCATCGGGAAACGCCTGGGGAAAGCAGCCGGTAAGAACCGTCACCGCCGCGGGGTTTTGACGTTTAAAATGCCGCAGCGCCTGACGGGATTTTTTGTCTCCCGACGCCGTCACGGTACAGGAATTGACCACATACACGTCCGCGTCGTCCTCCGGCTCCACAATATCAAAGCCCTCCGCGGAAAAATATTGCTGTAAAATCTGTGTCTCATACTGATTGACCTTACAGCCAAGGGTATAAAAAGCAGCTCTCATAAAAGAAAAATCCTTTCCGGAAAAATTGCGTCCAAAATTTCTTTTGCATCCATCCACAGCCCCTGTGATAAAAAGGGCACAGCAGTGTAAAACTAGAAAGGAGGCATCCGCTCCTTCTCTGCCAGACGGCAAGGATACATACAAGCAGATTATAGCATATTTCGCTGTCGATTTCCATTGCAGGGCTGGCGGAAAAAGGGTAACCGTGATAGAATATCTGTATCATAGGTATTTTTTCGTTTGAATCCGGCCGGACACCGCCAAAGCGGTTTTTCGGTAACACCACAATCCAAAGAGGGAACATCCATGAACAATGACTTTGACGCTTTGATGCGTTCGATATTTTTTGATACCGGCGATGATGAAAAGCCGAAAGCCAACCCTGATGCGGTCTCCCAGGAGGAGAAACAGCGAATTCGCCGCCGTATGGAAACATTGGAACAAGAAAATGCCAAGGCCATCCGCCATATTCAACGGGACCAGCCCTCCACCTCATCATCCTCCCTGCAACAGCAGAAGAAGGATTCTCTCAACGCCGTCATCCGAGATACCCAGGCACAGCTGGAGGAGATCCGCAGCCATTTGATCCAAGACAGCACAGTGGGACAGAGTGCCGTTTCCTTCCATCCCAACGTCAAACATCTGTGGCAGCAGGAGTATACCGCCAAACGATTGGCTGCGTTTTCCGGTCTGGTGCAGGCGATACAACCCCAGGTAATCGGGCAGGAGGAGTATCTGCAGGGACTGGTGATCGCCTTCAAACGCCCTTTTGTGATGGAGCGCAGCAAGGACCGTGCTATGGGACAGCTGATGATCACCGGTCCCAATGGCAGCGGGCGTCACGAAGGACTTAACGCCATGGTACAGCAGCTGGCACTGCGAGGAGTGCTTCCCAGTGGACAGATTGAGACACTGGACCTTTCCCTGTATGGCGAACAGGAGGATACCCGACTATTTCTACAGGATCTCTATCGGGCGCTCCAGCAAAAATCCTCGGTGCTGCTGATGGAACATCTGGAAAGCTGCCACCCTGCGGTTCGCAGCATGGTAACCCGTCTGGTGCGGGAAGGAATCCTTCGTCTGGACAAACGCTATGTGGAACAAAACGGCATACTGGTGGAGGCAGGCAGCGCTCTGACCCCCGGCGCTGTAGGAACTCTGACCCCAGCGGGAAAATATCTGGTATTTCTCTTCCAGGGCGGCTGGGGGGAAGAAAAGGTGGCGGACGTGATGGGCGCCTCCTTTCTCAACGCCATGGACGACCGGTGCGCAACCACCTCCCTCTCCCGTGAAGCGCTGGAACAGATTGCTCAAAAAATGGCCCGCCAGCTTCAGGAGCGAGCAGAAAAGTCCTTAGGATTTTGCATGGATGAGATCTCCACCCAATACTTGGCCCAATATCTGCTGACCACCTTCACCCTCTCTCAGGGAGTTCACAGTCTGTCCCAGGCAGCGCAGCGCTGTCATCGGGCGCTGGCAGAATACCGTCTGCGGGAGGATCTGCCGGTCCCATGTCCCCTCTCTGTGCTGCCTGGCTCTCCAGAACCGATGATATGGTTTGATCAGCCCCAACCCCGTCCCCTCTTTGCACTGCTGCCCAAAGAATACCAGGGCGAGTTAGAGCGGGTAAAGTCCCAACTGCGGGAGATCGTAGGCCTGGAACAGGTGAAAGAATATGTCCTGGCACTGGAAAATCATTATCGAGTGCTCTCGCTGCGCCGGGAGAAAGGACTTTCCTCCTCCGTCCCTTCCATGCATATGATCTTTACCGGCAATCCCGGTACCGGCAAAACCACCATTGCCCGACTGATGGCGCGGTATCTCAAGGCCATTGGCGCCCTCTCCGGCGGACAGCTGGTGGAAGTAAGCCGCGCCGACCTGGTCGGCAGATATGTGGGGCATACTGCGCCCCTGACCACACAGGTCATTCAATCCGCTCTGGGTGGAGTACTTTTTATCGACGAAGCCTACTCCCTCTATCGCGGACAGGACGATTCCTTCGGTCTGGAAGCCATCGACACGCTGGTCAAAGGGATGGAGGATAACCGGGAAGATCTGGTGGTAGTTTTGGCCGGATATTCCAGAGAGATGCAGCAGTTTCTCACCGCCAATTCCGGCCTGCGTTCCCGTTTCCCCAACATCATCGAATTTCCGGATTATACTGCCCAACAACTGCTGGACATCACCAAGCTTCTGGTATCCCAAAAGGGATACCGTCTGGACGAAGGCTGCATACAACCTCTGCTCACCTATTTCACGCGCAAGCAGACGGAAAACGCGCGGGAAAACGGCAATGGACGCATGGCCCGCAATCTGGTGGAAAAAGCCATCCTGCGTCAGTCCAAGCGCATCCTTTCTCAGCCGGATGCACCGATGGAACTTTTGTATCTTGAAGATTTTAATCTATAAATAACAAGAAGGATTATATTCATAAATTGTTCTTTGTTTGGACCAAATTGATAAGAGTTTGACATTCTGCACAAAAATCTTTTATAATTTTAGGACAATAAAACACTTGCTTTTTTCGTTTCTTTTTGTATAAAACACTGAAACTGAAAAAACGCGAAGAATTATAGTTGACTTCTTGCAAAAGGGATGGTATAGTGTTAGAGGAAAGAAAGGGAAGGTTTGGAAAATCACCGGTACAAACGATGGTCTCCAAAGAATCGATCCCTCGTCTTTCCGTAAAAACAAACACATAGTTATCGAAGGAGGAACAACGATTATGAAAAAAGTATCTATCATGCTGAACACCATCAACGATGTAAAGAGCTTTGTCAACACCGTCTCCAAGTATAGCTTTGATGTAGATCTGATCTCCGGCCGTTATGCCGTTGATGCGAAGTCCATTATGGGTATCTTCAGCCTGGATCTCTCCAAGGCCATCGAGATGGAAGTACACGATGACGACTGCGCTGCTTTCCTGGAGGAAGTTAAGCCCTTTATCGTAAAGTAAAATTACAGCAATGAAAACAACAGCAAAAATCAAGCAGAGGGTTTCTCTCACCGATTGAGGAGAGGAACCCTTTGTTTTTTTCTTGGACGGATGATATAATGAGGATATGCGCCGTTGTGCTCGCTTCGTCGCAGCAACCGTAAATCTACCGTACCGGAGGGATCATTATGCCGTTTTCCGAAAAAACACTGGACTTTCTCTTTGAAAACCGTCTTCAGGACAGCAAAGACTGGTTCGATCAACATAAAAAACAGTATCAGCAATATGTTCTGGAACCGCTGGAGGAGCTGGTGACACAATTAGCGGATACCGCCCTGATGCTGGACCCTCTTGTGGTCACCGAGGCAAAGGTAGGAAAAACCATCTCGAGAATCCGGCGGGATACCCGTTTTTCCAAGGACAAGCGGATCTATCGGGAACATATGTGGATCATTTTTAAGCGCGGCCCTCGTATGTACGGTACCGACGCGCCTGGAATCTATTTTGAAATTTCCCCGGACAACTTTGGCTATGGCGCCGGTTTTTACAGCGCTTCCACCGAATATATGGACGCTCTGCGCAGGTCCATTCTGGCGGGAAGCCCGGAGGCGGTGGAGGCGGTGGACTGCTACGAAGCCCAATCCCTCTATCAGCTGGATGGGGAGCGCTATAAACGCCCCCACTATCCCGATCAGCCTGCAAAACTGCAAAAATGGCTGGATCTGCGCAACATCTCCGTTTCCACCGAGAGCACCGACGCCGAGCTGCTGTTCTCCGACCATCTGGCACAGAAGGTGGCGCAGGACCTGCTGCTGCTCAAACCCATCTACCGTTTCCTTCTCAAAACCGCTGTCTCGGTATACGGGGGCAACCTTATGGAATAAATCGCCTTTGATACCCAATAGGGCGGACCACAGAAAAACCTGTGGCCCGCCCTATTTGTTACCCAAGATTTTTTCGAATCTGCTGCAATGCCGAACGCATCGGACGGTACAGCGCCAGCGTCAAAAGAAAATTTCCCACACAGTGGGCAAGATCAAAGGGGATACCGCTGATCCAATAGGCGATACCGGCGGCAATCCCTCCGGCCAAAGCATAGGGGATGGCGCAGAGCATCCCAAAACAAAGCCCAAAGCCGCCCAGCACCACCGCCCACAGCAGCACCGACGTGTTTTTTCGCAGCAGCCAAACCACCAACGCCAGCAACGGCCAAAGGTACAGATACATCACCCACCATAGACCAAAACCGTACGCCAGCCCTTCCAACACCACAAACACCCCGATAGCGCCTGGGGTCTGGCGAGGAAATTCCAGCGTATACAGCAGCACCAGCAGCGACACCAGCTCCACGTTGGGAAGAGGAGCCAGCACGACCTGCACCACCAGCAGCAGTGCTCCGAGCAGTGCGGAAAATACCAGGGTGCGTATTCTTTTCATACCGCGTGCCTATCAATATCCGGTGGTTAGTGTGATCTCAAAATGATCCCCATCCGCGATGGGGGTAGTATCCACTCCGGTTTCCAGCGAAACGCCGTCCTTGGTAAAACACCACCACTGTTGCAGGCTATCGTCCGCCGTCACGCCGTCCACCGTCTTTACAAACAGTCCATACTGACTTTCCTCCCCTGCAATCAAAGATTCCTGCTCCAAAGCGCCCCGCAAAAATTCCTCCTGTGTGGTGATGGTATAAGTCTTATCGCTTTGGTCCGCCGCAACGATCTGCACCGCAATGGTCTTTTCCCCCTGAGCGCCAACAGGCCGGTTGAGCCAAAATACCACCCCAAATAGCACCATCGCCGCCGCGAGAACGGTTACTGCGATCCCAATTTTATGTTTTTGCATCTGCATTCTTCCTTTCTTTCTTCTGAGATATCCTCCAGATAGGAGGATGCAACGGTTATTGTAGCACAATTTTGAAATTTTGCCAGCAGCTTTTCCAAAATCCGTCACTTATGACAAATCACTGTGACACATCTCCCCTTTTTTCTCAAATCCCCGCCGGGAAAAGCTATGGATTTACCGCCTGATTCATGTTATCATGGATATGTAAACGGTTTGTCAAAACAGATTCCCCCATAACGGTTTTATCTTATCATACAGGAGTGTGGAACATGGCAGTCAAACGTATCTATGTGGAAAAGAAAGCCGATTTTGCCGTGGAGGCAAGCGGCGTCCTTTCTGACATCCGAACCGCGCTGATGATCGACGGGATTACAAAGGTCCGTCTGCTCAACCGGTACGATGTGGAGGGACTCTCGGAGCAGGATTTCGATGCCGCAAGAAACACCATCTTCTCGGAACCCCAGGTGGATGTCACCTATGACCAGCTTCCTGAGATCGAAGAAAATGTCCGGGTATTTGCCAGCGAGTATCTGCCGGGACAGTTTGATCAGCGGGCGGATTCCTGCGCCCAGTGTATCCAGATCTCTACCCTGAAGGAAAAACCGCTGGTACGCACCGCACGGGTTTATCTGCTCACCGGTCAGATCAGCGACCAAGAGTTTGAGGCCATCAAACATTATCTCATCAACCCTGTGGAAAGCCGGGAAGCTTCTCTGGAAAAGCCCGAAACGCTGGAGACCAGCTACGCCATCCCCACCACCGTTGCAACGCTGGATGGATTTACCCAGCTCAACAAGGAAGGGCTTGCCCAGTTTATTGTGGACAACGGTCTTGCCATGGATGAGGACGACATCGCCTTCTGCCAGGCCTACTTTAGAGATACCGAAAAACGGGACCCCACCATCACCGAAATCAAGATGATCGATACCTACTGGTCGGATCACTGCCGTCACACCACCTTTGGCACCATTGTGGACCATGTGGAGATTGAGGCTCCCTACATCCAGGACAGCTACAACAAATATCTGGCCATCCGGGCTAAGCTGGGCCGGGAGAAAAAGCCCATCTGCCTGATGGATCTGGCCACCATCGGCGCAAAAGCCCTCAAGGCCCAGGGATATCTGAAGGACCTGGACGAGTCGGAGGAGATCAACGCCTGTTCGGTGCGCATCACCGTGGACAACGATGGAAAAGAGAGCCAGTGGCTGCTGATGTTCAAAAACGAAACCCATAACCATCCCACCGAGATCGAACCTTTCGGTGGCGCGGCCACCTGTCTGGGCGGAGCCATCCGCGATCCGCTGTCCGGGCGCAGCTATGTCTATCAGGCCATGCGTGTCACCGGCGCATCCGATCCTCTGGTGCCGGTGGAACAGACCCTCAAGGGTAAACTTCCCCAGAGAAAGATCGTCACCACCGCCGCCGCCGGTTACAGCTCCTACGGCAACCAGATCGGTCTGGCCACCGGTCATGTGGCGGAGGTTTATCATCCCGGATATGTGGCCAAGAGAATGGAAATCGGCGCGGTGATTGCTGCGGCACCCATGGAGAATGTGGTGCGCAAACGCCCGGAACCTTCTGATATCGTGATTTTGCTGGGCGGCCGTACCGGTCGTGACGGCTGCGGCGGAGCCACCGGCTCCTCCAAGAGCCATACGCTGGAATCGCTGGAACACTGCGGCGCCGAGGTGCAAAAGGGCAATGCGCCGGAAGAACGGAAATTGCAGCGGCTGTTCCGCAACGGGGAAGTCACCCGGATGATCAAGCGCTGCAACGACTTTGGCGCCGGCGGCGTATCGGTTGCCATCGGCGAGTTGGCCGATGGGCTGGACATCAACCTCAATGCCGTGCCCAAAAAATACGATGGCCTGGACGGCACTGAGCTTGCCATCTCCGAATCCCAGGAGCGTATGGCAGTCGTTGTGGCCAAGGAAGATGTGGAAAAATTCATTGCCGAGGCCAGAAAAGAGAATCTGGAAGCCAGCATCGTTGCCCAGGTTACCGAGAAACCCCGTCTGGTCATCCGCTGGAACGATAAGGCCATTGTAAATCTGTCCAGAGAATTTTTAAACTCCAACGGCGCGGAAAAACATACCGATATCCGCATCCCTGCCCCCCAAGCCCCCCAAGCTCCCCAGACCCAGGAGATCCCCGGAAAATCCCTCAAGGAGAAGCTGGCGGCACATCTGTCGGACCTCAACATCTGCTCCCAGAAAGGTTTGGTGGAGCGTTTTGACTCCACCATCGGCGCCAATACCGTGCTGATGCCTTTCGGTGGCAAACACCAGATGACCCCCACCCAGGCGATGGTTGCCAAGATCCCCATGCTTCACGGCGACACCACCACCTGTTCCCTGATGGGCTGGGGCTTTAACCCCTATCTCTCCCAGCAGAGCCCCTATCACGGCGCCATGATGGCGGTGATTGAGTCGGTTTCCAAGATCATTGCGGCAGGCGGCAGCTGGCACAAATGCTGGCTCACCTTCCAGGAATATTTTGAGCGCACCAAAAACCAGCCGGAACGCTGGGGTAAACCCCTCTCCGCGCTGCTGGGCGCGCTGGAATCCCAGCTGGAGCTCCACTGCGGCGCCATCGGCGGCAAGGATTCCATGTCCGGTACCTTTGAGGATATCGACGTGCCCCCCACCCTGGTATCCTTTGCGGTTTCGGTGGCAAAAACCGGAAATATCCTCTCTCCCGAGTTCAAAGCTGCCGGCAGCACCGTTTATATGCTCAATCCCAGCTACGATGAAAACGGGCTTCCCTGCTTTGAGAGCGTGCGGGCCGTGTTTGATGAGATGGAACAGCTGATTGCTTCCGGCAAGGTAAAATCAGTTTGGGCCTCCTCCTTCGGCGGCGTTGCCGAGGGAATTGCCAAGATGGGCTTTGGCAACCGCATCGGCTTTGCCTTTGACGCCGTGCTGCCGGACAAGGTAATGTATCACCCGGTTTACGGCGGATTCCTCTTTGAAGCTGAGGACGGCATTCAAACCACCGCACAAAAGATCGGCTGCACCATCCCTGAATACTCCATCGTCTGCGGTCCTCAGACGGTATCGATGGACGAGCTGCAAAAGGTTTGGGAGCAAAAACTGCAACCGGTATTCCCCTATCTGATGCCTACTCCCAGAGTTGCCGTTCCTACCTTCTCCTATGAGAAAAAGACGGTTCTCACCGCCAAACATAAGGTTGCCAAACCCAGAGTGCTGATTCCGGTATTCCCCGGCAGCAACTGTGAGTATGACACCGCCCGAGTCTTTGAACTGGCCGGGGCACAGCCGGAAATCTTTGTCATCCGCAATCTGACCAGCTCAGATCTGGCAGAATCGGTGGAAGCGTTTGAAAAACGCATTGCAGAAAGCCAGATCATCGCCATCCCCGGCGGTTTCTCCGGCGGCGATGAGCCGGACGGTTCCGGTAAATTTATCACCGCCTTCTTCCGCAATCCCGCCATCAAAGAGGCGGTACACCAGCTGCTCAAAGAGCGGGATGGCCTGATGTGCGGTATCTGCAACGGCTTCCAGGCGCTGATCAAGCTGGGACTGGTTCCTTATGGTGAGATCCGGGATATGGATGAAACTTGTGCCACCCTGACCTTCAACCGGATTGGCCGTCATCAGTCCTCCCTGGTGCGTACCAGAGTGGCATCCAATCTGTCTCCCTGGCTGATGCACTCCCAGGTGGGTGAAATCCATACCGTTGCCATCTCCCACGGCGAAGGCCGCTTTGTGGCCAGCGATGAGCTGATTGCCACACTGGCTGCCAACGGACAGATTGCTACCCAGTATGTGGATCTGAGCGGCGCCCCCACACTGGACATCCGCTTTAATCCCAACGCCTCCGACGCAGCCATCGAGGGCATCACCTCCCCCGACGGCCGTGTGCTGGGCAAGATGGGACACAGCGAACGGTTTGGCGACAGCGTATATCGCAATGTACAGGGCGATAAGGATCAGAAGATCTTCCGCGGTGCGGTGGATTACTACAAATAATTTCAGCAGATGAACAGGCTGCCTGTCCCGGGACAAACGCTTCGGGACAGGCAGCTTTTTGTATGGAAACCTAACAAATTTCATTCAGATATCCTCCTGAACAGGTTAAACCCGGGAAATCGGCATGGATTGGCTCTATTTGGTTGACTTTACAGCGGGAACCTTCTATACTTTTGAAGGATACCATCATAAAATAGATAGTTTTCATCGGTCAGGTCCATACTACAAAACGAACAACAAACAACAATTGGATAGAAAAGGTTGTGTCACAGTTGGGAATTTTATCTCATGAGATTCTTTCCCCGCAGCAATATGGGGAATACGAGGCATTTGTCAAAAGCCATCGATACGGCAGTTTCATGCAGTCCATCCACTGGACCCAGGTCAAAAACAACTGGGGTCATGAGGTTTTGGTGGTGCGCCGGGAGGACGGAGCCATTGCCGGAGGGGTGCTGGTGCTGATCAAACGGATGCCGCTGGGATTTTCGATGCTCTATGCTCCCAGAGGGCCGGTCTGTGACTATCTGGAACAGCCGGTGATGGCACAGCTGCTGGAGGGTATCCGGGAGCTGGCCCAAAAACACAACGCCATATTCTTTAAGTGTGACCCTATGGTGGAGGAAACCGACCAGGCGGTCATCCAGATGTTCCGCTCCCTGGGTTATCAGATCAAGGAGGGCGCTGCCGAGAGCGAAACGGTACAGCGCCGCTTTAACTATATTCTGCCGGATATCCAGGGCAAAACACCGGACGAGGTAATCGCCTCCTTCAGCCAGAAAACCCGTTACAACATCCGGGTAGCCAAGCGTCACGGGGTGGAGTGCCGTGTGTGCGGCAAGGAAGGACTGGATGATTTTGTGATGCTTTCCCACATCACAGCGGAACGGGACAACTTTACCGACCGCTCCAAAGCGTATTACGCCAAAATGCTGGACGCTTTCGGGGAAGATATGCGGCTGTACCTGTGTTATTATGAAGGGATTCCTCTCTCCGGCGCCATGTGCTGCCGGTATGCAGGGAAAACCAACTATATCTTTGGCGCTTCCGACAGCAAATACCGCAACGTAATGCCCAACTACCTGATGCAGTGGGAGATGATCAACTGGGCGCTGGAGGGAAACTGTTATATCTATGATTTTCTGGGGATTCCGGTCAACTGTGATCCCAACAGCCCCATGTATGGTGTTTACCGCTTCAAAAAAGGTTTCAACGGCCGTGCGGTAGGGTATGCCGGAGAATTTGATTATCTTTTCAAACCCGGCTTCTTTCGTCTATTCCGTACCGCACAGGAAAGCCGCCGGAGATATTATGATTTCCGGCGCTGGCTGCATCAAAAAACGGAAAAGCGCGCCCATCCCACAGCCACCGCAGCCGCAAACGATAACGGGGGAAAAAACTCTGATGCTCCCCAGAACCACTGACGAAAGGAGAGGCCTATGGAAATTTTACAGCGGGAACAGTATCCCGAATATGAAGAGTTTGTCCGCATCCATCCCAACGGCGGATTCACCCAGTCCCTCAACTGGACCAAAGTCAAAAACAACTGGCAGTATGAAGTGGTGGCCTCCCGCAATCCGGACGGGACGCTGCGGGGTGCTATGCTGATCCTGATTATGAAGATGCCGGTGCTCTCCGCTTCCCTGCTCTACTGCCCCAGAGGACCGGTATGCGATTACCACGACACCCAAACCCTGAAAGACCTGCTGGACGGCGGTTTGGAGGTGGCGCGGCGGTATAACGGCTACATCCTCAAGTGGGACCCCTGTGTGATGGCCGACGACCAGCAGGCTATCAGCGCCCTCACTGGTCTGGGATTTTCCTTCACCCCCGGCGCCAAACACCATGAGACCATCCAGACCCGTCATAACTATCTGATCCGCCTTCCCCAATCCGGCAGTGAGGACGATCTGTTTATGACCATCGGGAGAAAGTCCCGCTACTGTGTGCGCTACGCCATCAAAAACGGGGTGGAATGCCGCATCTGTGACAAAAAGGCCGGCATCGACGATTTCTACCGCATCTACTGCTCTACCGGGGAGCGGGACAACTTTTCGGTGCGTCCCAAAGAATATCTTCAGCGGTTTCTGGACGCCTTCGGGGAAGATGTCCGCCTTTATATCACCTATTATCAGGGCGAACCCATCACCGGAGCCATCACGGTACAATATGCCGGCAAAACCTGCCATGTCTATGGCGCAACCTCCAATGCCCATCGGGATCTCAACGCCAACTACCTGATGCAGTGGGAGATGATCAAATGGGCTTTCCATGCCGGATGCTCCATCTATGATTTCCAGGGGGTCACCATCGATCCTGCGGAGGATGAGCATCTGTACGGCGTCTATATGTTTAAGCGCAGCTTCAAAAACGGGGAGCTGGTGGAATACGCCGGAGAATTTGATTATATTATTAACCCTACCGCCTACACCCTGATCCAGAATGCCCAGAAGGCTAAAGAAAAGGTGGGTGCGCTGATGAAAAAGCGCAGACCGTAACCGGAGAGACCAAAACTGAAAACCTGCTCCATTCTCTTTACAAATCTGCGGGAAACGTGGTACACTGATAATGTAGCGTATCTTTCAATACGCTTTTCACCGACCGATTGATCTTGCCTTTACAACGATTGGATGGAGTTGATTCCCATGGTTACAGACGCTTCCGTGATAAAAGTGGCCTCTTTCAATATGAAATGTGATTCCCCGCTGCGTCATAAACACCGCTGGATTGATCGCCGTCAGGGCGCTGCTCAGCTGATTTTGCAGTCGGGGGCATCCATTGTTGGGGTGCAGGAACTGCTCCCCCGTATGAAAGAGGACTTCAAACAGCTGCTGCGCAACTACAGCATCATCGGGTGGGGACGATATCAGGGTGCCAAGCCTTCCAGCGATGAACATTCCGACATCATCGTGAATAATGCGGACATGAGTGTTTCCTTTTATAAAACCTTCTGGCTTTCCAAACGGCCGGAAGAGGGCAGTACCAGAGCTTATTTTTCCTTTTTCCCCCGTATCTGCACGGTGGCGGAGCTGCGCTGTAAGGATTCTTCCCAGCGCATCCGTGTATTTAACACCCACTTTGACCACATCTGTGGTCCAGCCAGAACTTTGGGGGTAAGAATCATCCTGGAATATATGAGCCGTTTTAACAGTCTTGACCCTCTTCCCACCATCCTGATGGGAGATATGAACTGCAAACGCAACAGCCGTCCCATCCGCATCCTGCGGGAAAATCTGCACAGCTACGCCAACGTACATCTCAACGACGTCTATTCCATCCTCGAGGAAAACCAGCTCAACAATACCTACCACGGCTTTCGCGGCAAACGCAACAGCGGCAAAAGCCCCATCGACTATATCTTTGTCTCGGACGACTTTGAGGTGATGGATGTGGAGATCGCCAGCGCCAAGGTGGACGGCGATTTTGTGTCAGATCATTATCCTATTTTTGCTACGCTGCGCCTGAAAAAGCAAACCGATTCTTTGAAATAAACCAACGCAAAGGCCGTATTGGAAAGCCAACGCTTCCAATACGGCCCTTTTTCTGCATCAAATCTGCTCCAGCCATTTCACCGATTCCCAAATCTCTGCTCCTTGATTGGGCTGTTTGGGTCCCGGCGTACTGCGTCCATTGCGCACATAAGAAACCAGCAGTGTCTTGAGCTGCTGTACCACCTCTGGCAGCTGCTCAGCCAGATTGTGTTTTTCTCCCAGATCTTCGGAGAGATCATAGAGCTGAATGGAGGGAAGATGGGAGGTATCGTCCCGGTTGGGGCGCGGATAACTCCATCCACCGGAACCGGGACACATTTCCAGTTTGTATTTTCCCTTTCGAATGGAGAGAGAGCCGTCGATGCTCTGGTGTACCGTAGCTTCCCGCAGCGGGGTTTGATAGGCTTCCCCGCGCCATACCGGCAGATTGCTGACACTGTCCACCCCCATATCCGGAGCAAGCGGAACATCCAAAATCTCGGCCATTGTGGCCATCAAATCACAAAGACATACCACCTCATCACAGCTGCGCCCCGGCGCAATCATCTGCGGCCAACGAATCAGCAGCGGAATGCGATGCCCTCCCTCATAGATATCTGCCTTGTATCCTCTGAAATGATAGCTGGGGAAATGTCCCAACTGGGCCAACTGGGAAAAATCTGCCTGAGGAGAACATCCGTTGTCGGAAGCAAAGATCAAAATGGTATTTTCAGCCTGTCCGCTGCTTTGCAGGGCATCCATCACCTTCCCGACAACCCCATCGCACATTACACAAAAATCCCCATATAAATTGGTTGCGGAACATCCGATATAGGGAGCGGTGGGCACAATGGGGGTATGGGGCGCAGGCAACGGGAAATACAGGAAAAATGGTTTTTCCCGTTGCCCGGTGATATATTCCACCGCCTTCTCGCACAGATGCGGCAACACATCTTCATGCCGGAAATCCGGTGCACATGGTCCTGGACGATGAAAATCCGGCGCAAAACCGTCCGGTGGATTGGCCTTTCCCGGATCTTCATGGTCCGGAAGCTGAGTCACATGATCGTTTTCAATGTAGACATAGGGAGGCATATCCAAGGAAGCACTGATTCCATAAAAATAATCAAATCCAAACGTATTGGGGGAACGTCCAATGGACGCCTGATAATCCACATTTCCCGGTGCCAGTGAACCGCTGCGCTGTTGTATCGGCTGACCGTCCGTTGTCTGCCAATCCATACCCAAATGCCATTTTCCAATGCAGGCGGTATCATAGCCCTGATGACGGAGCATGGATGCTACTGTCTGGGTTCCCGGGGAAATCAGTGCAGGAGAATACCCGCTCAACACCCCCTGTTTGAGAGGAGAGCGCCAATTATACATCCCGGTCAAAATTCCATAGCGGGATGGGGTGCAAACTGCTGAGGTAGCGTGTGCATCGGTAAAACACAGTCCCTCCCGTCCCAACCGGTCCAGATTGGGGGTCCTAAATGCGCTTTGTGGATTCAGATAGGAGACGTCTCCGTATCCCATATCATCTGCCAAAATATAAACCAGGTTTGGCTTTTGATGCATTCTCAAATCCTCCTTTCAAGCATATACGCGGCAATGGCTTCTCTATCGCTTGCCAATTTGCAAGCAGCTTTTTCGGAAATCGCCCTCTGGTTTTTATCCTATCATTTTCCCACGCATTTGTAATGGTCCAGTTTCTCTGAAAAAGAAACCAAATGTAAGAACTCTTCTTCCTTTTGGTATCTCTGGAAGGATTCAAAAAAATCCCGCATCCGGTGTTTTGTACCGGATGCGGGATGTGATAGAAAACAACGATTTCCCGTTAAATCTTCTTCAGGATGTACTGCCGGGTTCCCAGTCCGATCTTCTCACCCTGGTCCAGCGTAGCTTTCCACTCAATGTTGGGATTGGAATCCATAAAATGATCGTGATGGCATTCCCAACCGGGTTTTGCCAGATTTTCTCCCAACTGGCTGTCCGCAATGGGGGTCGCCTTCAGGCAGGCATCGGCACAGGCCTGATCCAGCGCCACCGGATCAAAGCTTGCAAACATACCGATATCCGGCAGAATGGGCGCATCGTTCTCCCCATGGCAATCACAGTTGGGGCTGATATCCTGCACCAGGGAGATGTGGAAGCAGGGACGTCCATGGCAGACGGCCTGAGCATATTCCGCCATCTTGCGGTCCAGCAGCTCGTTGGCGCTGTCGTTGGGATTGTACACCGCGTCAAAGTTACAGGCACCGATGCAGCGCCCGCAGCCCTTGCACAGATCGTAATCGATGACCGCTTTGCCGCCTACGTAGGAGATGGCGTCGCTGCCGCACTCATGGGCGCAGCGGCGGCAGCCGCGGCAGAGTTCCTCGTCAATGGCGGGCTTTCCGCTCTTGTGCTGCTCCATCTTACCGGCACGGCTTCCGCAGCCCATACCAATATTCTTGATGGCGCCGCCAAAACCGGTGGCCTCATGTCCTTTGAAGTGGGTCAGGCTGATGAAGACATCCGCATCCATAATGGCCCGTCCAATCTTTGCGGTAGGGCAATATTCGCCGTTGACCACCGGCACCTCCACCTCATCGGTTCCCCGCAGTCCGTCGCCGATGATAATCTGGCATCCGGTGGAGATGGTGTTAAATCCATTGAGGTTGGCGCAATCCATATGCTCCAGAGCGTTTTTACGGCTTCCGGGATACAGGGTATTGCAGTCGGTCAAAAAGGGAAGTCCGCCCTGCTCTTTGCAGAGATCCGCCACAGCCTTGGCATAGTTGGGACGCAGAAATGCGAGATTTCCCAGCTCGCCGAAATGCATTTTAATGGCTACAAACTTTCCGTCCATATCCAGGTTCTTGATTCCCGCCGCAATGCAGAGGCGTTTGAGCTTATCCAGCTGGCTGGTACCCACAGGACAGCGGAAATCCGTAAAATAAACGGTGGATTTTTCCATAATTGTATCATCCTTTCGTTGTGTTGAGGGCATAACACTTGAAATCTTAACACGCATAAAAAGTATAACCCTTCCAGTACACTCGAAGTCAAGTGCCTTTTTTATCCTAGGAAGAAGCGAGGGTGTAGGTTTGTCAAACATATTGGACGGTGAACTCTAAGGAAGAGAGTCAGTGTAGTGGTCTCATAGGAAAGTTGTTGGAGCAGTGTTGTGGACAGCTGCTGGTTGGGACGGCTGTGGGGCTACCGGGACTGACAGGTTAAGGATTGCTCCCCCGTCTCAGCGAGCCTTCCAGAAATTGATGTACGACCGGCTTTTATTATACTTTGAGCTAGCGCGGCTCACGCCGCATTTCTCCGCATATTTTATTAGGGATTACACACCATGTCCTGCGTTATACTCTTACTCATGAAGGATATGGCCTCCTCTCATTATGTTGTTGTCTGCAACTTCAACTATAACCGATGAGACCTTATCCTTCATTCTTTTTTATGAACTGTCCAATATCTATTGTACTCCTACACTTTTTCATCCTATGAAAAAATTTTATTTGTTATCATCTTCAATGCCATATTTTTTCTTTTGCCGAATCACATAATTACTGATTTTTTCATCATATAGTGGATACTGGTAATCCAACTGGCATGCCACTTCTGACGAAACCTCCCGGAACAATGCCATACATTGTTCAAAGGATTCCCACATATGGGGATAGGAATCCATATTATAAGTGGACATAAGTCGTTCCCACAATTCCTCTGGGACATATTGCTTCATAAATTTATAGTTTTTTCCCAAACTGAAATGAAATCCCTGTTTGATACCAATCAGCCAGGAAATCATGCGAAGCAATTCTTTTCGTACTATATCATTCATATGGTCAATAGCAAAAAGAATTTCTTTGCGGCATAAGCCCTTTACTACATATGTTGTAGTATTCCAAAATTCATTACAGCAATCGTCAAACATTCTTTGAGTAGGCTTCTGCAAGTGGTAGTCTATATCCGTTGGTATTGGCGGCTTTACGATACGGTTGTCTTTATCCAACAGTAACTTTACCAGTTTATCCCATGTAAAATACTCGTCTATCAGTTCCAGCGGCAGCAAAGTTAAATCTATCTTAACATCATCAGTAAACAGCATTAAATATGAAAATCCCTTTTCTACAGCTGGAAATAATTCCATATCTTCCGGCTTTTGCAGAATCAACCTTTCACCAAATATATCTAGCCATTTATCATCACTTGTGAAGCTGTCCATATCCGTAACAAAAAAAGTAATATCAAAATCCTGAAAATCATCAGGCGGAATATTTGTATTTGTTCTAGATCCTTCCAAAGTAACCATGCGAATGCGTTTGTCTGTTTTTGCAAAATTCAAAACAATATCATAAACTTCCTTTTCTGATCTCATTTTTATCTCCTCCAATTATTGAAATAGGTGTGAAGCCATTTTAGGGCTTTCCCGCCTTGATTACCCTTTAGCAAAGACGGGCGGGACTGTCAACGGCGGCGCATTTATGCGCCGTTCATCTTGACCGTTGACTGGCTCGGCTGGCTTTGCTATTTCTACGACAAGCTGGAGGTTGTCAACCTAATAATCCTTCGGCCATCAATAGCTCAAGAACTCTTGCTTCTCTCTCAAACATGGCCTGATTATAAGGGGTTTGTGCTACATTACGATTCTTTCTTATCGCAGTTTCAGGATCAACAAATTCTAAAGTATATGTTTCTGCAAATTCATACTCATCTAAGTTTTGCGCAACCACATATTTATCTGCTTCACAAAGATAATAATAATTATCCTGAACAAAGCATTCCGTCTCGTCCGAATCACTTTTCTGAATGCGGTGGACATACCCATATTCTTTTATCGTTTCGGGTTTAACTACCAGCCCTGATTCCTCACGGGTTTCCCGTATCATAGCATCTATGGGATTCTCACCGCTTTCTATGCCTCCGCCGGGGAACTTATAGTAGTCATATTTCAAGCTGTGAATCATAGCAATCTTGTTGTTTACGATAATAATACTTCTGGCAGAATTGCGAACAAATGCGTGTGTACATTTCCCGTAATCTTTCTTATCCATCTCAAACAGTAATCTCATGTTACCTCCTCAAATTCCCATTTGTCGTTCTCTCATTTCCTACCTCGCTGGGGATTTGGATTTTTCAGCAAGTCGGACTTCTCCGAAATCTTTTTGAGCCATTTCTTTTCTTCCTCGGATAGCTTCCTGTAATTCAGCCGGAGCCGTTTGCAGATAAATGCCAGTGACGCTTGCTCCGGGTCGCTGTCCGGACTGGCGGTTTCCTCGGCGGTCTGTAAGAAATCTTCCAGTGGGTTGTCCTCCGGGACACTGAAAAAATCGTCTTTATGGGCTTCCCGCAGGTCGAGGGCTATCTTGTTTATGTCCTGCTGTATCACATAGCGGCAAAAGCTGTCGTCGTCAATATGGGCGGCGATAAGCTGCCTTAACTGCGGGTCAGTCAAGCCGGGATTGTGTTGTTTCATAATTGTTGCACTCACAGCGTCCACAATGGCGTTTGCGCTCTGCACCTGTTTTCCTGCCACGCCATTCACATAAATTTCAAGGTCAGCCATGAGCCGGGGAAAATCCGGGTGTGTCGCTAACTCGCACAAAAGAGAATTGTCCACCAACCCGCTTTTCAATAGTTCAATCATATCGCCACTCAAACGCAGGTCTGCAAGGTCGGCGTCTGGGTGATAAAAAGCGACCCGTTTATTGACGACTGGAGCGAGTCTGACTATCAGAATCTTGTAAACGAGCTTAAAAGCACGCTTAGCTCGGGAGGCTTTGCGGCAGGAGCCTTCCTTGACGGCAGGCTAAAGGGCTTTGTCTCGGTGTCGGCAGCTCCGCTCGGCTCGCAGGGGCAGTATCTTGACCTTACCAATATCTATGTGTCGAGCGAGATGAGAAGAATGGGAATCGGAAGGGAGCTTTTTAATCTCGCAAGGAGCTGGGCGTCTTGCAAAAAGGCGGAAAAGCTCTACATTTCCGCTCATTCAGCCGTCGAGAGTCAGGCGTTTTATAAAAGCCTAGGCTGTGTGGAGGCAAGCGAATACAGCCTCTATCATGTAAGCAGGGAGCCGTTTGACTGCCAGCTTGAGCTTATTCTCTGAGGGCCGTGGCGTGCAATAATAAGGGAGGCTGACAGCATATGCCGCCAGCCTCCTTTAGTCTGTTTATAAAACCCTGCGCATCGCAAAAAATGCTGAATTTTCCCTTGCCGGAGTGGGTTAAAGCCCATGCACCATAAAATGTGAGCTTATCTTTCTTTATATATTTGCACGGGCTTCTGGATAGCCCTTTTACTATATTTTATTTTTTACATGCTCTGTCAGGAAGGCTACAAGCTCGCCGTCGCTTCCCTCGGGGACGCTTCCCTCGCTGACAAAGGTCATGCCGGAGTGACTGCCGTCGGTATACTCCTCCCAGAGGGGCATCTGACTTCCGTCTGCGTCCCTGCCGTTGGGGTCGCCGGTCTTAATGAAGTTGCACCAGTAGTTGCACATCTGCCTTGCCAGGTCATAATGCCTGCCGACATACGGTCTTGAGCACTTGGCAAGCGTCTCGAACATGAACCACAGCTCGCAGGAGTGGAAGCTTCCCGGATTGTCCTCGCCGGGGATATCGGGGTTGAATCTGTAGTAGTAATAACGCTTGTCGGGGAAATGCTCCTTGAGCCTTGAGAACATCGCCTTAGCCGTGACCTCGATTCCGCTGACCGAGGCGTAGCGCCCGTGACCGTCCGACTCCCTTGCTCCCGGGAGGGCTAAAAACTTTTCTGCCTTCTCCCCGAAGATGCCCTCTGCCTTGGCTGAAAGCTCCTTATCGTCAGCCGCCGGGATAAAGCTCCTGAACTCGTCGACGGTGTTTCCTGCCATGATGTCGACATCCAGACAGTCTCCCGCCGCACAGAGGGAAACAGGGTCTCCCACGGCGAAGCTGCCGTCCATATTTGTAAAGAATCTCGGGTGCTTTGAGGCGTACTCGCCGTACTTGTCCCTGATATAAAACGCATCTAGCTGCCTTGCCCTTTCGATGGTGTCCACTCCAAGATACTCCTCAAGGAATATCCTGCCGTTTTCCTCGACAGCCTTCATTCCTCCCGGTCTGCCGAAGCCGTCCGGCATATATGGGGAGCGGATGATTCCGCTCTGGACTATCGCTCTTTTTATCAGTCCCTTGTTCTTGGGGCAGGTTATCTGGGACATAACCGAGCCTCCGCCGGCAGACTGCCCGGCGATGGTAATGCAGTCAGGGTCCCCTCCGAACGCCCTTATGTTCCGCCTGACCCAGTTAAGCCCTGCCTGCTGGTCAAGGCTTCCGAAGTTTGTAGGAGCGTCGGGCTGCTCGCTTGTAAGCTGTGGATGAGCCAAAAATCCGAATACTCCAAGTCGGTAGTTTACCGTGACTACGACTATCCCACGCCTTGCCATGCGCTCGCCGTCAAACTCCATCTCGCTGGTGTAGCCCCACTGAAGTCCCCCTCCGAAGTACCAGACAAGCACCGGCAGGGCTTCCTCCCCGGTTTTCGCCGGAGTCCAGATGTTTAGATACAGGCAGTCCTCCCCCATCGGTATTTCGGGGTCGACATGCCATTCACGGCAGTAGATATCCGTCCCGAGTCCGGGAGTGTCCTGCATTGAGATGCTTTTAAACCTCGAGCAGTCGAGGACGCCCTCCCAGCTTTCTGCGGGCTGAGGCGCTCTCCAGCGGTTTTCCCCCACCGGCGGAGCGGCAAACGGGACTCCCTTGAAGGCGGTGATTCTGGGGTCTGCCGCCTCTATTCCCCTTACGATTCCGTTTTCGGTTTTTACTACTCTGAGCATTCTGCTCTCTCCTTTCAATGCCTTGTCTATTCCTGCCATGCCGGTTGGAGGCGTTAGTTATACTTATATTATACATAAATTAGTCGGCTAATTAATGAATTATTATCATTAAATCATTGATGTATTCTAATCAGCCTCTATAAAAATACGGCACACCGACTTGGTGCGCCGTATTTAAATTTTCAGGTTTTGCGGCTATGCCGTCTCCTTAGGGCGATTAAGCCTTCTTTTTCTTGGAGAGGACAACAGCAACTATGATTATGATAACTACAACCGCAATAACGATACCTACTACAAGGCCGGTGCTCGAGCCGGAATCAGAGGAGGCAGAAGCAGCGGGAGCATTGTCCTCTGCGGGAGCGGGAGTCTCGTCCTCGGCAGGAGCAGGCTCCTCAGGCTCGGCAGCGGCAGCCTTAAGCTCCTCGAGGGTAGCTGTCATCTCTTCAACGGCAGCGGTAAGCTCGCCTGCCTTAGCGGTAGCCTGAGTGTAGCCCTCAGCCTCCTTGGTAGCTCTGTTGGCAGCCTTGCTAGCGTCGTCAACAGCCTCTTCCTTGGCGGTGATGTCAGCAGCCTCGTCAGCTATAACAGCCTTAGCAGCCTCAACTCTGTCGATGTACTCCTGGAGCTCAGCAATCTTAGCGGTATCCTCAGCCTCGTAAAGAGCATCCCACTCGGCAAGAAGAGCGGTGTCAACCAGGTCGATAGACTCGAAGGTGAGCGAGAGCTTAACCGCAGTGAGGTTAGCCATTATGTCGACTACCTGCTCAACGGTGTAGCCAGCGCTTACAAGAGCACCGGACATGTCGATATTTCCGCCGTTACCGGCAGTTCCGCCCCAAGAGGGAACATAGATTTCCCAGGTCTGAGCAACAGATGCGCCGGGGATTACGATGTCGTCGTAGCCCTCAGAGGTGATGGTGATGTCGCTGTAGGTGTAGCGATACTTAGCCTTGTCGCCCTTGTCGCCCTCAACTGCGCCGTCCTTGATGGTGAGGTAGCCGGAGGCGTCGCTGATGTCGAGGGAGAACTGAGGAACAACGGTGAAGTTGTTGGTGTTTTCAGCGTTGAACTCTGACTTGTTGAACATCTCCCAAGCAATATCAACGGTCTGTCCTATCGGGACGTTGATGGTCTCGGTGGTCCACGTTGCCCAGTCAGACCAGTCGACATTGTTCTGAGCGTGGATGGAAGCGGAAATCTGAGCAGCCTTGATGTTGTTCCAAGCCTTGAGGCTGTAGTCAAGAGGCTTCTCCTCAGGGTCTACTCTGGTGTCGGCAAACTCGCCGGCGAGGGTAAGGGTCCACCAGCAGTCATACTCGGACTGACGGTTAGTTCTCTGGTAGGCGTTGTCAGCGTCTGCATTGCCCTCTATGTAGATGGTGCAGTCACGGGCGCCGTCGGTGCAGGCGTTAACCTGAAGGCACATCTCAATCTGATTGCTCTTAACATCGGTTATCGGGAACTTAAGCTCTACAGCGTAGCCGGTGTCGGTAATCTTTACCTTAGACTCGGAGGGTGTGCCGGAGTCGACGTCAACAACATCGTTGCCGCTTTCGTCCTGATGGTAGTGGTATCTAATCTGGTTCTTGGCGTTGTCAGCCATCCAGAATACCTCTACGGAGTCCTGCTCGTAGGTGTTGGCGCTGGTGTTGTCCAGAGAGGTGTCGTATACATCAAAGTATACATAGACCCACTCTGCGTCGTTAATGATGTAAGCGGTTGCCTGAGCTGTGTCAAAGGGCTCGCCGGAGCTGTTGTTCACACCCTTCTCAATGAATGGAAGAGCCAGAGCGTTGGCATAAGCGTCGTCCTTTTCACCGTCAATGACTGCGGTGCCTTCAACCGACTGGTGTACGATATCAGCAGTGGCAGCAAATGACGCAACTGTCATGCAGAGGCAAAGAGCCAAAGCGACAGTCAAAATGCTTAAAAACTTTTTCATTAAGATAACCTCCTAATTAAATTGACATTAACATTATAGCATTTTCATTTCGCCATTTCCATTAGCACAATAGACAAAACTTATATAGTATTTTGTGCAAATTACATCTTGAATTTCTCATTACAAATGGTATCATGGTCGATTTATACAAACCGAATATGAGGATATAATTAAATTACTTCAATCAGTGTGTAATATTTTATATATTCATACATATGCATGGATGCCGGATTCTTAGAATACATCAATGCTAAGCACCCTTGCCAGAAACTTATTAAGAATCATATGATAGTAAGCAGCAAAGGCAGCAACCGAGATTATAATCCCCAGCAGCCACGGAACCTTGCCAAATTTGAAAATCCCGAGCTGAAAATTGCAGAAGTCGCAGAACACATAAGCAATCCCTACAAATCCTATGACGCTGCTTATGATAGTGCTATAGTCGACTTTACTTAAAAAGTCAACATAGCGTCCCGATAAGCACACTGGCTACAAAATTCTGAAATCTTCTCTATCTGCGTATGTTTCCCGGCGCTCCTCCTGTCTGTCAAAAACTCCGCCTAGTCATCTATAATAACAGTGCCGGCACCCACAACCTCTGTGAGTGCCGGCGGCAAAACAGTGTTTTATCTGTAAATGGCTTTTTAGACGCCCGGATTAGTACATTCCGCCCATTCCGGCAGGAGCTGCGGGCTGAGCAGGGTTCTCCTCCTTCTTGTTTCCGACCAGGCTCTCGGTGGTGAGGACCATTGCGGCGCAGGAGGATGCGTTCATGAGTGCGGAGCGGGTTACCTTTGTGGGGTCGACGATTCCGGCTGAAATCATGTCGGTGTAGACCTCGTTGTAGGCGTCGAAGCCGTAGCCTACCTTTCTGGAGCGGCGAATCTTGTCGATGATGACGCTTCCGTCCAGTCCGGCGTTGGCGGCAATCTGCCTTACAGGCTCCTCAAGAGCCTTGAGAACTATCTTGGCTCCCGTTCTCTCGTCGCCGTCAAGAGCGGGAATTATCTTCTCTACTGCGGGTATGGCGTTGATAAGAGCGGTTCCTCCTCCGGCGACTATGCCCTCCTCGACGGCTGCCTTGGTTGCGGAAAGAGCGTCCTCGACTCTTAGCTTCTTCTCCTTCATCTCAGCCTCGGTTGCGGCTCCGACCTTGAGCACGGCTACTCCTCCGGCGAGCTTTGCAAGCCTCTCCTGGAGCTTCTCCCTGTCGTAATCGGAGGTGGTGTTCTCGATTTCGGTCCTTATCTGCTGTACCCTTGCCTTAATCTCGGCGGGATCGCCGGCGCCGTCGACAATGATGGTGTTCTCCTTGGTGACGACTACCTGCCTTGCATGACCGAGGTCGTTTACGGTGGTGTCCTTAAGCTCGTAGCCAAGCTCCTCGCTTATTACATCGGTGCCGGTGAGGGTGGCAATATCCCTGAGCATCTCCTTCCTTCTGTCTCCGAAGCCGGGAGCCTTAACCGCTACGCAGGTGAAGGTGCCTCTTAGCTTGTTTATCAGGATGGTGGAAAGAGCCTCGCCCTCGAGGTCCTCAGCGATTATCAAAAGCTTTCTTCCCGACTTTACTATCTCCTCGAGAAGCGGCAGGATATCCTGGATGGAGGAGATCTTCTTGTCGGTGACAAGTATGCAGGCGTCGTCCAGAACAGCCTCCATCTTGTCGGTATCGGTGACCATATAGGGGGTGATGTAGCCCCTGTCAAACTGCATTCCCTCGACGACCTCGCTGTAGGTCTCGGCGGTCTTGGACTCCTCGATGGTGATAACTCCGTCAGAGGTGACCTTCTCCATAGCCTCGGCAATAAGCTTTCCTACATTCTCGTCTCCTGAGGAAACGGTAGCTACTCTTTCGATGTCGGCGCTTCCAGAGACAGCCTTGGAATTCTCCAAAATAGCCTCAGTTGCGGCGTCTACAGCCTTCTTGATTCCCTTCTTGAGAATCATCGGGTTTGCACCTGCAGCGATATTCTTCATTCCCTCACGGACAAGAGCCTGAGCCAAAAGGGTAGCCGTGGTGGTGCCGTCTCCTGCGGCGTCGTTTGTCTTGGTGGCAACCTCTCTTATGAGCTGAGCGCCCATGTTCTCAAAGACATCCTCAAGCTCGACCTCCTTGGCAATCGTGACGCCGTCGTTTGTAATCAGCGGAAGCCCGTAGGTCCTGTCAAGCACGACATTTCTTCCCTTGGGTCCAAGGGTTATCTTTACAGTGTTGGCAAGCTTGTCTATTCCAGCCTGGAGAGCCTTTCTTGCTTCCTCTCCGTAAATAATTTCCTTAGCCATATAAAATCACTCCTTAAAGTTAAATCACTCGGCGATAGCCAAAATATCGCCCATGCTGACAATGAGGTACTCCTGTCCGTCAACCTTGACCTCTGTCCCGGAATACTTGGACATAAGAACCTTGTCCCCTACCTTGACCTTTATCTCGGTGGTCTTGCCGTCCCTCGGGCTGCCGTCTCCTACGGCTACGACCTCCGCAAGCTGCGGCTTCTCCTTTGCAGAGCCTGCCAGGATGATTCCTCCCTTGGTGGTTTCCTCAGCCTCGGTCATCTTTAGGACCACACGGTCAAACAGTGGCTTGAGAGTCATGATAAAAAAGCCTCCTTTATAAAGTAAAAAGAATTTACAATCTTTTTAGCACTCTTGTCTTTCAAGTGCTAAATATATTGTAGCATGATTCTAAAAAAAATCAAGCAATTATTGTCACAGGGTTTAATTTTCGGAGGTATGCACAAAAATCCTACAAACGCCGGGACTATGATTGTGATAACTTGAGAATATATTGGCATTTTATTTCCAAATAATTAACAAAGCCCTTCTCTTTAACAATTTCTTAACTCTTTAGCAATAAAAATGATTAAAACCGCTTGAAAAAAACATTATAATGTATTATAATGCAAGGGTAAGGCTAAAAGGTTTTAAAAAGGAGGCTTAAAGCGTGAGCGGCAGAGTGTTGATTATCGACAGCGACAGGAATATCTGCGAGCTTCTTAGAATGTGCTTGGAAAAGGACGGCTACAGCGTAATCCTCTCTAACGACGGGGAGGAGGGGCTTGTTAAGTTCTCCGCCCTGAGACCGGACATCATACTTTTGGATGTCGTCCTCCCGGGGACGGACGGCTGGCAGATTTGCCGTGAGATAAGAAAAAAGTCGGAGGTCCCGCTGATATACATCACCTCCAAGTCGGAGATTTTTGACAAGGTGCTGGGGCTGGAGCTTGGGGCTGACGATTACATAGTCAAGCCCTTTGATGTCAAGGAGGTCGTGGCAAGGGTGAAGGC
This sequence comes from Ruminococcus sp. UBA1409, assembly GCA_002305045.1. Classification (GTDB taxonomy): domain Bacteria; phylum Bacillota; class Clostridia; order Oscillospirales; family Ruminococcaceae; genus Faeciplasma; species Faeciplasma avium. The sequence continues at coordinate 42,813 of DBPX01000020.1, read as the reverse complement.
TGTCCTGAGAAGGGCGGCGGCGTCACTGCCGGACTCTGACCGCCGTGAGATACACTATGATGGTCTTGACATCAATATGACAAGGTACGAGCTTATCGTCAGGGGGAAGGTGCTTGACACCCCTCCTAAGGAGCTGGAGCTTTTGTATCACCTTGCCTCGCATCCCAACATCGTGTTCAACAGGGACCAGCTCCTAGACGAGGTGTGGGGCTTTGAGTATTACGGAGGCTCGAGGACGATCGATGTCCATATAAAAAGGCTGAGAGAGAAGCTAAACGGCGTCTCGCCGCAGTGGGCGCTGAGGACTGTTTGGAGCGTAGGCTATAAGTTTGAGGTGACCGACGCCGTCAAGGACGCCGGTGCTCAGGAAAGGACTGTAAAATGATAGATTTCTTTGACGAGTATTTTCCTCTGAGCAAAAAGCAGGAGGAGCGTGACCGGCAGCTTGAGGAGGAAAAAAGTCTTGCCGAGGCTCAAAATAATAAGGAGGACGAAGCCCCGCTGTCCTATGGGGAGGATAGCCCGTCCGAGAAGGAAAATAATCCTCCCGAGTCCTCCGGCGAGGCTTTACAGCCTGACCCGATAAAGGAGCCTGTCGCAGCAGACCGTCAGGAGGTCCTGGCGGCAAGGGACGAAGCAATCACCAACCCCTTTGAGGATTTTATCGCTCAGTCTGCCTTGTCGTCTGATAGCAAAATAGAGCCGGCTCCCTCCAAGCAGGAGGACGAAAGCTTTCCCTCAGGCCTGGCCTCTTATGATAATGAAGCGGCAAGGGACTCCCAATTAGCTGATAATAATCTAAATATTCCTCCCCTTGACCTTGCCTCTGAGCCGTCCGAGGACATCTGCGAGGCTTCCGGCACAGCCCTCTCTGATGAGGGTACTTCCAAAGCTCCCGAGGAGCTTCCCATAGCCGAGGATTACTCCGAGGATAACAACGACTACTTTGACGACGGTGCGAATAAGCTTGTAAATGCCTACAGCATGGATGGCTCCGAGGAATCCGGCAAGAGTCATGAGTCCCCCGATATCATCGCCAGCGGGCTTCTTACCGACATTCAAAGGCTCGAAAAGATGCTTGACTCGGTTAAGGACGCCTCCGTCAGCGATAATTCTGAGTGCGTGGAGTCCTTGTCCGACTCCGACGAGGCGCAGGAGGACGGCTTCTCCTATGAGTATGACGAAAGGTACTTTGCGGAGGAGGAAACTCCCGCCTACAAGTACCCGGGGCTTTACAAAAAGCCCTCTCCTCCCGCAAAAAGAAGGCATAATGGCTCTGGGGAGATAACCGTCAGCACACGCTCGCTACTCAAGGCGGGCGCCGCCATTGCCGCCACAGTTGCGGCTGTAAGGCTCCTTGGGAAAAAGGGCAGATAGCCTATTTCAGGGCAATTAAGGAGCGCTTATATACATTATATAATATACAGGCTATATAAGCGTCTTAACTACGCTAATTTATGGAAAGTGATGCTATGAATCAAGATAAAAGGGCTTTATCGCCTTTAAACAGCCAAAATGACGCTTCAGGCAGCGTCCCGGCGGGTCCTTCTCTTCCTAAGGAGGACGGCAGCCCGGAGATTAGCCTGCCCACTGATAAGGGTAAGGAGTCCCTGGAGGGGGCGTCTTTAGAAAATGAATACAGCGCCGCTGACAGCACTTCATCCGACTCGAACGGCGGGTCCGAGGACTATGATAGACTTATACTTGAGCAGAGGGCGCAGAGGATTAATAGGCTGGAGGCTGAGCGTGAGGCGATAAAGAGAGAGCTTAGGGAGCTTGCCTATGCCGAGGCAGGAGAGCTTCCCTATCTTCCAAGGCAGATAACAAGGGTTCGGCCGGCAAAGAAGCTTCTTCCAAGGCTCTTGGCAGTCTTTATTTTGCTGTTCGCAATACTGTTTTTTATCACCGCAAGAGGAGTATTCGGCAAGGGCTGGATTAAAAACCTCATATCGGGCGATACCGGCAGGATGAGCTTTACCATCCCGACGGCTACCCACCCCGAGCTGTCGGAGGAGTATTACACCGAGGACGGACGATACACCGTCGAGGGGATATACGGCGCCTGCTCAGAATCGGTTGTCACCATCGAGATTTATTCAAACAGCGGCGCATACTTCCCCTACGGTCAAGGCTCGGGAATCATCATGACCGAGGACGGCTACATCATCACAAACGCCCATGTCATAGACGGAGCGAGCCTTGCCGTTATTGTAAGGCTCAAGGACGGCTCGGACTACAACGCCAAGGTCATCGGGCAGGACATAAAGTCGGACCTTGCCGTTTTGAAAATCAACGCCACAGGGCTTAGCGCCGCACAGTTCGGAGACTCCGACCAGCTGCGCATGGGCGAGCAGGTGACGGTAATAGGCTCTCCCGCCGGCTTCGAGGCAAGTGTGACCACAGGAATAGTCTCCGGGCTGAACCGAATGATAAGGGTTAACGAGAACAATGTCTCAATGGAGTGCGTGCAGATAGACGCCGCCATCAATCCCGGCAACTCAGGCGGTGCGCTCTTTAATATGTGGGGACAGGTGGTCGGAATAACCTCCTCCAAGATGGACTCGATTGAGTACGACAACATCGGCTTTGCGATTTCAATTAACGCCGCAAGACCGATTCTTGAGGAGCTTATCGAAAACGGCTCCGTCCTAGGCAGACCCAGAATCGGAATATCCTTCTACGAGGTCTCCGACTCCGCCGCCATGCTCTACGGCGTACCCGCAGGGCTTCACATCGCCGGTATACTAGAGGACTGCGATGTCTACAACACCGAGCTTCAAATAGACGATGTGATAACCGGCTTCAACGGAATCCCGGTCCGCACAAGCGACGATGTCTATAAAATCCTCGAGGACATGAAGGCAGGAGACACCATCACGGCGCAGGTCACAAGAATCACCCAGGACGGCTTTTTGGAGTTCGAGATAACCTTCAAGCTCGAGGAGGACGATTCCTCGCTGATAATGGAGGAGGCTGTTGGGTAAGCCGCTCCGTTACAGGGATGGGTGGGAAAATATAAAAGCTGTGTGGAAATTTTCTACACAGCTTTTAATTTCGTTTCAGGCCATGACAAGCATAGAATTTTCTATGCTTCAGGAGGGTTTAAAACTATTTTTTGTTCTGCAATAGCCTGTATGTATTTACATTTAGGGTAATTTGAGCAAACATAGAACTGCTTTCCGGCATTTACTCCTTTTGTTGCAGTTCTTAAAACCAAATCGCTGTTGCACATAGGGCATTGTAATGCCGCTTGTTCGGGCTTGTCTGTTGACATAGGTTCAGTATTATTTAATACTATTGGATCATCTACTGTTGCTGTTGTATCAACATTGACTACTTCTGGCTGTTCTATAAATGTTTCCGTATGAATTTGTGGAGCTACTTGAGCTGTTGCCTCATTAACCCGTTGAATAGGTTGTGGGTTTAAAGTATTATGAATGTTGGATATATGTTGCTTTTTAACGGCTTCATCAACTTGTGTATAGGGAAATAATTTATCAAAAATCTCTGTTATATCGTTATCAGTAAGTAAATCCCCAGAAATCTGATTACAGATATCGGATACAACTGACGCAACATTATAACGATTTATAACCCTTACATCATTGCTGCGAATTTGAACATCTTTTAATGTACATTTATCAGAGAATACAATTATTGATTTTATCGGGGCTCTCCTTCCAATAAATGCTTTCAAGTATCTGATATGTGAGCTGTTTTGCATAATAGGATTGTAAAAACTCACTTTATTACAACGACCTCTTCCAGTAGGTAAAGTTTGATACCAGTTCTTTCGATTCTCGCTGCCGAAAATCCAACCACTATAATTTTTGCTTTCAAAAACAAATAATCCTTTTTTACATATCATCAGCACATCAATTTCGGATGTTTCATCCCTCTCTTTCGGTACATATATATTAAATAAAAATTTCGCACCATTCTTTTCAAAATGCTTCAAGCATTTGTATATAAGATATTCGCCATATTTTCCTGAGTTGCGTCTAAGTGAAAAATAAGGTTGCTTGGTAATTTGATAATATGCGCTTTTCTTATATTTGGTGTATTTTACTATAAAAATAATAGTAAATATTATTAATATCGGACTAAGGAGACTTGGGAAGAAAAATAATAAAGCTAATAGCCATAAAAATATTAATAATTCCTGCATTATTTTCAACTCCATTTACCATATATATTACGGCTCCTTTTTGCATCTGCAGCACGGCAAGGATGGCTCACCGGCGAGGCGGCAAGCCGTCTTGCAGCGGCAAAGCGTTTTATCCCGTCCCGACATTTTGCCCCCTAAATTCTTTCAAGCCTCCTGACGCCTCGCCTCTTTATCCAAAGATAGCTGAGCGCCGTTCCGAGAAGCAGAGCCGCAGTGATTATTAAGAGCGCAGGTATGCTCCCGACGGCGGAGGGAAGGAGCGATCCTAGGATTACCAGGACGGTGGATACCGCCATATTAAGAAGCATCACTAAAAGGGCGTTCATCCCCTTGATTGCGGCAGCCCCGTTCGTCCAGTCCAGGGAGGGTCTTAAAAGATTTATCCACAGTCCGAGATTCGCCGTCAGCACGCAGTAGAGCGTCACAGCCGCAAGGGACAAAGCAGCAGTCGCTATGTCGGGCTTTACCAATATGACGGTCACCGCCCAGAATATTACGGCAGGCGGCAGGCTTATAATCTCGTGCATATAAAGCTTTGATTTTAGTATGTCTATGCTTTTTATCGGAGAGCTTTTAAGAATCCACAGCCTGTCTCCCTCCACGGAGAGGATGACTCCGCTGAGGGTGTTCATGCCTATTATGAATGTCGACGCCGTGGCTATGATTATGCACAGATACTCCGGGCTTGCGGAAAACAGGGACAGCGCCTCCTGGAGCGACTCCCTCTTTATTACGGCAAATCCCGCCGCCAGTATTGTCATGAAGGCTCCCATCGTAGAGTTCATGCTGTAGAGTGCGTTGCTGCCAAGGTGTCTTGCCTCCTTGAGGACGAGCGCCGGCATTAGGCCTCTTGACCTGAACTCGACCGGTGAGGTCTTTTTTCTTCTTACCTCGCTGGAGCCTGCAACAATGCTGTTAAAGCTCCTCGAGATGAGTAAAACCGATAGAGCGAAGATTCCCAGCTCCGCCGCCATAGCCATCAGCGAGACGCCTATGCTGCCGTCGCTGACAGCGCTTGAGATAATGTAAAGGGGCAAGACGCCCTTTAGTCCTCCGGCGAGAAGCTCCTTGTTTTCAAGAGCCTCCATTATGTAGCTCTGTCCGCCGATTATCACAGCCATATACGCTCCAAAGAAAACAAAGCTGAGAACGGTAGTGACTGCGGTTTTGTGCCTTGAACGCCTTGCAATCATCGAGATAACATAGCCCATGATTACTCCGAGCGAGGTCCCGAAGCACAATAGGCCTATTAAAAACAGCAAAAAGCTGACAAAGGACGCCGGGCTGAAGCCGCAGCGGATCTGCCAGATTATCGCCGCAGGAAGCATGACGGAGGAAAGATAGGCTAAATTCATAGCCAAAAGAGCCGCAACTCTGGAGGCGACTATATGGAAGCTTTTTATCGGCATCGAAAGGAGCATACTGTTGTCCTTTGCCTCGAATATCATCGCCTTTGATATCGAGGCGGAGCCTATGATAAGAAACAGCAGTCCAAGTATGGTGCTTACTGCAAAGTAGACCCAGCCGTAGCCATGCTCCTCAAACGAGGCAAGGGATATAAACAGCATCCCGAAATACAAGGAGCAGAACAAAAGGCTGACTATGAACACCGCCGCAACTCCAGCCACGCTCTTGACTGCCCTTTTCCCCCGGGAGCCTCTTTTTCCAGAGGCGGTCCCTCCCGAGAGCAAAAACGCCTGGATATTTGCTGCTATAAGAGTTTTAAGCAACTTAAGCTCCCTCCTTCCCGGAGTCCTCGCCTGCTGCATGTACAAAGTCCTCCGAAAGCTCGAGGAATACCTCCTCAAGGGAGCCTTCGCCGCTTATATCCTCCATGCTACCGTCCGCAACTATGCTTCCCTGCCGTATGATGGCGACCCTGTCGCAGAGCTTTTGTGCGACCTCAAGCACATGAGTGGAGAAGAATATCGCACCGCCCTGGTCGCATATCTGCCTCATTATCTCCTTTAGGGAGTGTGCGGCTATGGGGTCAAGACCGACAAACGGCTCATCCATGATAAGAAGCTTAGGCTCGTGGACAAGTGCGGAGACTATGGCAAGCTTTTGCTTCATACCGTGGGAGTAGGAGGATATCGGCTGGGACAGCTCGCCCTCGATGCCCATAAGCCCGGCGTATTTTTGGGTCAGCTCCCTTCGCCTCTGGGAGGAAACTCCGAAGATGTCCGAGACGAAGTTAATATACCTTCCGCCGGTCATAAATTCGTAGAGGTCGGGATTGTCGGGAAGATACGCAAGCCTCTTCTTGCACTCGACAGGCTCGCTCTTTACCGATATGCCGTCGATGTAAATCTCCCCGCTGTCAAACTGAAGCAGTCCGCAGCAGGACTTTATGACCGTGGTCTTGCCCGCTCCGTTGTGACCTATAAAGGCGTAAATCTGCCCTGGGCTTATGCTAAGGCTTATGTCCCGTACGGCAACCTTTTCGCCGTAGCTTTTGGTAAGATGTTCGATTTTAAGCATAAATACTCCCTCCAGAAAGTGATATCTTTATGATATCACTCCTATGAAGCGTTGTCAAGCATATTTCCTGGAAGCTGAAAAAATCGGAGCTAGCCGTTGCCTTCGATTATGCAGCCCTTTTTCAGGATGAGGTTTGCGTACTGGCTTTTTTCGGTGGTTGCGATTATGCAGTACGCCTTTTTTGCCTCCTCGTAGAACTCAAACCGCTCGAGAAGCCGGCAGTCCTCGGGTCCCCTGCCCTCATGCCTTTTTAAAATCTCATAGTAGGTCTGCCATATTGAGATGTCGGCATCGTCTCCCGGGCACCTTTCCATAAGAGCTACAGGCTGCTCTACATACTGGTCAAGCGGCATAAGGCTTATGACGGCGTCAAGCACCTCGGGGACGCCGTGCCCGTCCAGCCTCACGACTGCCGAGCCCTTCCCCACCGACTCGGAGGGGAAGTTGCCGTCGGCTATTACAAGAGTGTCGCCGTGTCCCATCTCGCTTAAAAGCTTGAGAAGAAGCGGAGGAATGATTTTCGGAATTCCCTTTAGCATACAGTCATCTCCTTAAAGCATATTTTTAATCGGCTCGATAGGCTCAAGCCCGTTGAAGCCGTAGAAGGCTGCGGCGTTTTCGCCTAAGAAAGCCTTCTTCTCGTGGTCGTCAAGCTCGTCCGATTCAAGTATGAACCTTATGGACATGGGATAGGTTATCTCGGTCATTGTCCTGGGATAGTCACTTCCCCACATCAGCTTGCCGGCTCCGCATATCCCGATAGCCTCCCTTATCGCCCTGACGGCGCCCTTAAACGGGTAAAACTCGGAATTAAACAGCCATGTCAGCCCTCCCGACTCGATATAGACATTCTCGTTTTTAGCAAGAGCTATCTGGGCCTGCCAATTTTTAGTCGTGACCATCCCGAAATGGCCTATTGCAATCCTAAGGCCGGGACAGCGCTCGATTAGATACTCCATATCCCTAGTCTGACTGTCGCCGTCGGCAAGGTCAATGGAGATAAACATTCCCCTCTGCTCGGCGTCGCAAAACAGGGGAAGAAGCCTTTTCAGGTCGGGGTCCTTCAGTCTGGAGGCGCAGACCTTTATGCCGTCGAAGCCCTCGGTGCTGTAATCCTGCCGCTCACTGTAAAGCGAGCAGATTTTTATCCTGCCGGGATACCTTTCCTTGACCGAAAGATAGTAGCCGTCCTGACAGCCGTCCATATACTCCTGCGTGAGGACGGCTCCGTTCACTCCGGCGTAGTCCATATTTGCAATAAGCCTCTCGGCGGTATTTCTGCCGTCCTCCATATATGGCGGCATCATCTGCCTTCTCTCGCCTAAAAACATGCTTATGCCGTTTTGGGTGTGATAGACCGGCAGACCGCCTACGCTTCCCCTTTGCTCCTCCCAAAGGTGGGCATGGGCGTCGATTATGACAAGCCCCTCTCTGTTCAAAATACTCAAAGGGTAACACCGTCCTTAAATATAGCTATTTCTCTTTGATTGTTTTTCTCGTTGGCGCAGAGCCTGCCCTCGGCAACTGAGATTATATATCTGTAGAAGTCCCCGTCAAGCTCCTCGCCGTTGATTATTCCTCCGGCGTCAAAATCTATCCAGCCCGGCTTGCGTGAGGCAAGAGCCGTGTTGGTCGAGATTTTTATAGTCGGCACGACCGTCCCCAGAGGGGTCCCCCGTCCCGTAGAGAAGAGTATGAGCTGACAGCCGCAGGCGGCAAGGTTTGTAACTGCAACCATGTCGTTTCCGGGACCGTTTAAAAGGCTGAGCCCGGGAAGGCTTACCCTGTCCCCGTAGTCAAGGACATCCACGACCTGCGAGCTTCCTCCCTTTTGGATGCAGCCCAGGGACTTCTCCTCAAGGGTGGTTATCCCGCCCTCCTTGTTGCCGGGAGAGGGGTTTTCATAGACCGCCTGATTGTGCCGGGTGAAATAGTCCTTGAAGGAGTTTATCAAAAGCACGGTTTTGTCAAAGACCTCACGGCTTACGCATCTTTGCATGAGTATCGTCTCTGCTCCGAACATCTCGGGGACCTCGGTCAAAACACAGCCCCCGCCCATGGAGACTATGCGGTCGCAGAGCCTTCCTATCAGGGGATTGGCGGTTATGCCGGAAAGACCGTCCGACCCTCCGCATTTAAGACCTATTCTAAGGCTTGAAACAGGCTGTCTTGACCTTTTAAAGCTGTTTGCGTAGCTCTTTAGCTCGTTTATTAGCTCCACGGCGGCTCCGACATCGTCCTGCGCCTCCTGAGCGTTTAAAAACCTGACCCTTTTAGGGTTATACTCCCCCAGCACCCGCTTCATCTGCCCGATTCCGTTGTTCTCGCAGCCAAGCCCCAGAACAAGCACTCCGGCGGCGTTGGGGCTGTTTATTAGCCCGCAGAGAACCCTTTGGGTGATTAGCTGGTCGTCTCCTAGCTGAGAGCAGCCGTAGGGATGGGTCAGGGCGATAGCTCCCGTTCTTTGGGCAGCCTCCCTAGCCACTCCGTTGACGCAGCCGACGGTGGGTATAATAAAGATGTCGTTTCTTATCCCCACCTCGCCGTTCTCCCTAAGATATCCCATGAAGTAGTCATCAGGGAGGCTAGGAAGCGGCTTTAGGCTTTTTTCGTAGCTGTACTCAAGCTTGCCTGACAGCAGGGTCGCAAGGGAGTCGGTATGTACTGTTTCCCCGGGGGAGATATCCCTGGTTGCGACTCCTATCGGGTAGCCGTATTTTATCACCCTGCCGCCCTTTTTTATCTCATTGAGGGCGGTCTTGTGTCCTGTGGCGGGGTCGACAGCCACATTGTCCGCCGGGTTTATTTTTATCAGCCCGGTCATGACAGTGCTTCCCCGTAATATCCTGTCATTCCGCCGGTCTTGATAATCTCAAGGGTCTTTTCCACAGCCTCCTGCATGAAGCTAAGCTCACAGCCCCAGTAATCCACCCTTGAAAGAATCTCCCCGACCGTTGCCTTTTTCATAAACTCCATAATCTCGGGGCTGTCGTTTGCCTCGTCGGTGCGGTAGAAGGCTATGAGTGCGGCTACAGACATGGTAAGGCATTTGGGCAGGCTGCCGTATTTGTCCCTGTACTCTAAAATTGTGGGAAGCACCCTTGCCCTTAGCTTGCTGACCGAGTTGAGAGCTATGCTCAAAAGCTGATGCTTGACAAAGGGATTTGCAAATCTTTCCAAAACAGCGTTCCCGAAGGCTATGTCCTCCTCCTTAGAGCCAAGGGTGGGGATTATCTCCTCAAAGAGAGTCCTTTTGAGCATACCCAAAACCTGCTCGTTTTCAAGGCACTCGCCGACGGTGCTAAGCCCTAAAAGCCTCGCCGCAAGCACCATCGAAGTGTGCGCTCCGTTTAGGATTCTGACCTTGCGCTTTTTGTACGGAGTGACATCATCGGTCCAGATTACATTTATCCCAGCCTGCTTTAGGGGAAGCTCGCTCTCATAGTCGCCCTCTATTACCCAAAGATGGAATATCTCTGCGGTGTTTAGAAGCCTGTCCTCACAGCCTAGCTCCGAAAGAAGGGCTTTAGCCTCGTCCTTGGGATAGCCTGTGCATATCCTGTCGACAAGGGTGTTTACGAATCGGTTTTCATTTTCCAGCCAGTCTATAAACTCCCTGCCAAGCTTCCAAAGCTCTGCGTACCTTACGACATACTCCCTTAAAAGGTCGGCGTTGCGGTCGATAAGCTCACAGCAAAGGATTATAAAGCCGGGAAGCCCCAACTTAAACCTCTCGTAAAGAAGGGCGGTGAGCTTTGCGGGAAATGATTTCGGAGGAGCGTCGCTTAGGCTCTCCGTCCCGAGATACTCTATTCCCGCCTCGGTGGTGTTGGAGACTATAAACCTCATGTCGGGATTTTTTGCAAGCTCCAGATATCCCAAATAGTCCTTATAGGGGTCGACTCCCCTTGATATTGACTCCACCGCAGTGACCTCGTTTACCACTCTGCCGTTCTCAATCCCTCTTAGATACTGGTGATAGACTCCGTGCTGCTGGTTTATTACATCTATAAGACCCTTTTCAATCGGCTGGACGACTACTACCTTGCCGTCAAAAAGCCCCTTGGCGTTCATGATATGAACGAACATGTCAAAGAAGCTTCTTAAAAAGCCTCCCTCGCCGAACTGGATGATTCTCTCCCTCATTTTGACTCCTTTCCCATCAGTCCCTGTCGCCTATGTTGACAAGCAGCTTGCAAAGCTCTCCTGTGTTGGACGCCAGCGCCTTGAAAGCCTCGTCCGCCCTCTCGATTGGATATATCCCGCTCACAAGCTCCAGGACATCCACGCTGCCGGAGGCTATTATGTCTATTACCTCGGTAAAATCAGCCTTCAGCGAGTTTCTGGAGCCAAAGACGCTAAGCTCCTTTTTCAAAAGGATAGAGTGCAGGAAGGTGGTCTCCTTCTTTCCGTTTCCTATTAGGATGACCTTTCCGGCAAAGGCGGCGCAGTCGATGCAGTTTAGGAAGGTCTCCGGCCGTCCGCAAGCCTCTATACAGCAGTCAAAGCCGTTTCCGCCGGTTATTCTTTCGGTCTCCTTGACAATATCAGAGCGTGAGGAGTTTATTACCCCTGCGGCTCCAAGCTCCAAAGCCTTATTAAGCCTTCCGTCTAAGATGTCGGCGGCGTAGACAGTAGCTCCCTTTTTGATTGCGGATATGACGGCAAAAAGCCCGATAGGTCCCGCTCCTATTACAAGCACCTTGTCGTTCGGACGGATGTCTCCCCTGTTTACGGCGTGATAGCTTATAGTAAACGGCTCGACTAGGGCAAGCTGCTTTGCGCCAAGACCCTTTCCGGGATAGATTCTTTCCACCGGCATTGAAATGTACTCGCAGAAGCTGCCGTCCCGCTGGACTCCCATGGTGCGATTATCTGTGCAGCAGTTAAGATGTCCCCTCTCGCAGGAGTAGCAGTGTCCGCAGTTAAAGTAAGGATTTGCGGTCACTATGTCCCCCGGCTTGATTCCAAGCTCGTTTTCGGGGATGCTTATAACCTTTGCGGAAAACTCATGCCCCGGAATCCTTGGATATGTGGTAAAGGGCTGGTTTCCTGTATAGCTTGCGACATCGGCTCCGCATATGCCGCAGTACATGACCTTTAAAAGCGCCTCGCCCTCTGACGGGGAGGGCATAGCCGTGTCGGTCACGGCGATTTCGTAGGGCTTGTTTATGAGTACGGTTTTCATTTTAAACTACCTCGCTTCAGCTATTTATGCGTTGATATATTTTTTGTTCCAGATGACGGCTGTTTTCATAGGAGCCGCCTTTGAATATATTTTATTCCTGTAGGCGTCCACCGGGTCCTTTATGAACTCCTCCTTGTCGATAAGGCTGACAATCTCGTTGTACCTCGAGCCTGCCAGAAGCTCTATCGCCCTTTCCATGTGGCACTGGCGGAAGTTTATCGAGCCGAATATAAGGTGGTTTTCAAAGCCGAACGGCATACTGTCATACTCCACCCTGGGCCCAAGCGAGAAGCTGTTGTAAACGCCGTTGCAGCCCAGCACCCCGTGAGAAAACGCCACCCTGTGCTCTACATTCGAGCCGCTCACGCCGATAAACATGCTCGCCCTGCCTCCAAGACGCTCTACTATATTCCTTGAAAGCTCCTTTTCGTCAGGAAAATCGCTTCTTAGATATTCGGCGTCCGCCTCCTGGACGGCAAAGCGCACCTTTTTAGAGTCCTCCGGGCTTCTTGCGACAAAGAGTATTTTAGCGTCGGGATGGTGCCTCCTTATAAGGTCTCCCATAAACATCCCGGTGGTCCCTAGGCCGAAGATTACCGTCCTCTTAAAGACCTCGTCCTTGGCAAGCTCCCTGGCTCTTTCCTCCCCGCAGCGCTCTCTTGCCATTATCACCCTGAAAAGATGTGCGCTTCCTAGGTCCTCCATCCTCTCAAGCTGGAAGAGCATACAGCCGTAGGGGTCGGGAAATACCATTTTCTTGGCAAATTCCAGGTCCAGCCTGCCGTCCCTGACATAGCCGTCGGGAATTTTAAGCAGCATATCCGGGTTGAAATACTGCTTGTCGGCAAACAGCCCGTCCGCCCTGTCGCAGCCGTACTCAAAGTAGCTCTCGTCCTCGGTGTATCTTGTGGGGTCGCAGCTGTCCCCTCCCCTTATCAGGACGATTGCAAAGCGGTTCTGGGACGGCACCCAGACTATCCCCTCGTGACCGTTTATAAGCCTGGCCTTCCCCTGAGGGAACTTAGGTCCCAGCTCTAAACGCTCGCCCATGTGCATAAGCTCGTAATCCGTCCCGCAGAAGCCCACCAGGACAGGCTCGCAGAGAACTCCCTCCTTTTCGGGCTCGCCACGCAGCCTCTGCCTTTTTATGTCTGAAATCTCGACATCGCCGTAGACTATCGGTCTGTCGGGGTCGTTCTGAAAATATGTACCCTTGACAATCATAGCGTTACCTCCTGCCTTTTCCCTAATTGTATAACAATATACATTGTATAACAATATACCGAGCTATTCAAGCCCTATACCTGACATATTTTTGATTGTGATGTCGCATTTTCGATATTTTTTCCTTGAGCGGCTTGACACCCTGCCGCCATGGAGCTAAAATTGAGCTTATAGGCGGGAGGTTAAGGACTATGAAATACCGGGAGCTTGGAATAAGCTTTAAAATAGACGATTCACGGTTTACGGTGCAGAATATTTCTCTTGAGAAGCACCTTTCCCCGATGCCGAAGCACTCGCACAGCAAAAACAGCTTCGAGCTTCACTATGTGCCGTCGGGGAGCGGGGTCCTTGTATGCGAGGGCAGGGAGTACCAAATCCGTCCCGGCTGCCTGTTTATGACAGGACCGGGAGTCGAGCATGAGCAGCTTGCCTCCCCCTCAAGCCAGTTTACCGAATACTGCGTCTATCTTAAAGCGTCGGGAGGCTCTAAGGAGCCGCCGGGAGACATTGCCTCCCGGTTCATAAGGACGGCTTTCTGGTTCGGGTACGACGACGGCAGCGTCCACAAGCTGATGCTCTCGCTTTTTTCCGAGCTTAGAAGCAGTCTCCCCGGAAGGGAGCAGATAATCATTGCCATAATGACCCAGCTTGTCGTCAGCATGGTAAGGCTGTATCAAAGGAGCAAGGGAACCGACCGTCCCGAGCAAGACGGCGGAATCGGCGCAGAGCCTAACTACCTTGCGATAGAGGAGGCGTTTTTATACGACTACAGCAGCCTCACGCTGGAGTCGCTGGCGGGGCGTCTGGGGCTTAGCAAGCGTCAGACCGAGAGGCTTTTGATGCGTCACTACTCCAAGAGCTTCCGCCGCAAAAAGGAGGAGGCAAGGATGAACGCCGCCGTCACTCTTTTAAGGGAGGACATGAGCATCGAGGACGCCGCACAAAGGCTGGGCTATTCCTCAAGCTCTCACTTTTCCTCGGCGTTTAAGGCGTATTACGGGATCACGCCCTCCGGGTATAAGGGAAGGCTCAAAAAGGGCTTGTAAGAGCTGCGACAGGCGCTCTTATCAACAGCCCCCTCGCAGTACAGATGTCTGACGGTGATGTCCTCCTATCGTGACTTAAAGTATGCGAAAGGATGGCGGCATTGCCTGACGGCAGGCGGCGTTCTTTCTTGGCAGCTTGATAAAGAGGACGCCTCCCCTACGCAAAGCGAGCTGTCAGCGATGCTGACCGAGTGATTGCCGGTTAGAGCTTCGCATAAGCCTTATCCTAGTCGCCTCCCCGAGGGGGTTGCAGGAGGCTTTTTTCTATCTGCCCGGCAATCATTTCGTCACGGCTGACGCCGTGACGGCTCGCTTTGCGTAGGGGAGGCGGATTTGCCGGCTTTTGCACAGATTTGGGGAGGGCGGCTCCGTTTGCATGGTAAGAACGCCGAAAGAATGCCGCCCGCAGGAGCTGCAGACGGCATCGATGCTTTTTAGAATCAGGCTATAAAGCTATAGCCCTGGGCGAGCATTTCATCTATAAAAGCCCCCAGTATCTCGGCGTTTGTCTCGGAAACCGAGTGCAAAAGGTATATTGCGCCGGGATGCGCTCTGTCTATGAGCTTCTGCAGGGACGCCTCGGGGTCGGGCTGATTGTCGGTGTCCCAATCGGCATAGGCAAAGCTCCAGAGCACGGTGGTATAGCCAAGCTCCCCTGTCACAGCCAGACTGAGCTCGGAATATTCTCCCTTTGGAGGACGAAACTTGTTCATAAGGACGCCGTAGTTCTCAAGCATATAGTCATGAAGCTCCATTATCTCGCTTCTGGCGTCCTCCTCGGACAGCTCCGGCATAGAGTAGTGGTGCCAGGAGTGGTTGCCGACGGTGTGACCCTCGTCTATCATCCTCTTGACCAGCTCCGGCTGCCTTTCGGCGTAGTCCATGACTAAAAAGAAGGTCGCCTTTACTCCCTTTTCCTTTAGGGTGTCAAGAATCTTGGCTGTGTAGCCGTTTTCATAGCCCTGGTCAAAGGTGAGGGTTATGACCTTTGCCTCGGTGATATCTATCGCCTTGGCGTTGTACTTGGAGTATTCCTCGTTGAACCTTATAGCCCCTCTCGGACGGTTAAGCTCGTCAAAGTGGGTTCCCTGACCGTAGCCGTCTCCCTCGGTGCTGAGGGTGCTGTGGTCCCACGGACCTCCCAGCGCAAGAGGCTCTATCAGCGTGCTAAGGTCGAGCGTCGTGCTGGCCTCAGCCGCAGGCTCGCCGCCCTCGGTAGCCAGCGGGATATCCTCCAAGACGGACTGGTCGCCGCTGTCCAAAATTACATTCGGGATATCCTCAACCGGCAGTGTGCTGCTGGGCTGGGAGGGTATTCCCTCTGGGATATCCCCGGTGACGGCGCCTATTCCCGAGCCATACTCATAATATCCGCTTTCAATTTTAGTGCAGCCCATAAGACAGCCTGCCGCCAGGACAAGAGCTGTAGCTGCCGCTAATGCTTTTAATCTCATAATCAATTCCCCTGCTTGCCGACTCCGGGCATATGACGGTTTTTATACGCCCGGGCACATTCCGTGCAAAAATAATCTGTGCAGCCCAGGATGAAATATAAGAGGTATTTTCTTCATCGGGCTTTAAGATGTCGAATCATGTCGCCTCTATAAATAATATAACCGATTTAAGGGCAAAATTCAATTACTAAACAGTTACAATTTTAAACGCTCTCTGTTCCCCGAGTCTAGGGACGGATTTTTGAAAAATTTCTTGAACGGGTTGACTCTGCGCTTATAATCATGTAATATTTTAATATATTAACTCGACAAACTTCGACCCATCAAGAGGACTAAAATGCCAAAAAGACACCGTGCCGAGCTTACAGCCTTCGGCTTTTTAGCAGGACTCCTAGCAGCCTACATGACAGGAGGCAATAACAGCGTCCCTATAAGACTGGGGATTTTTGTCCTCACGGCGGCTTTAGCTACTTCGATTATCATTATGATAAGGGCTTCGGGACGGAGCGGCTCTTTTCGTCTTAGAGCCGTTCTTTTGATTCTTCTTTCGATGCTTTCGGCGCTGTCCTACGGCAGTATTTATATATCCCTCACCGAGTCGAAAATAGCCGGGCTTTCGGCTTCGCACAAAACGGTGACGCTTAAAGGGATGGTTCTTTCCTCCAGCACAGACGACCGCTCGCTTGTCACGGTATACGGCTCGGCGGAGGGAGTTGTGGGAAAATACATATTCTACACCGAGGAGGGTCTGCCTCCCGGGAGCGTAATTTTGGTATCGGGAGAGCTTAAGGCAGCTTCTGACAACAGCTACTACCGCCATAAGGGGATACTTGCGGTGCTGTCTAAGGAGGGTGACGCTAGGCTTCTTCCCGGCGGGATAGTCTCAAAGGGGTATTTTATGACATCCGAGCTTAGGCAGGCAATAACCGACACGGTTATGCGTGAGCTTCCCTTTAAAAGCGGCAGGCTTATTAACGCCATGCTTACAGGCGACACAGAATACCTCCCCGATGATTTAAGGATAAGCATGAACCGCTCGGGAGTCGGGCATATTCTTGCCGTCTCGGGGCTTCATGTCTCGATACTCTCGGGCGCATTGATAGGGCTAATGTCTATACTAAGAGCCGGCAAATGGCTGACGCTGTGCATAACCATGACCTCAATGAGCCTCTACATAGCGCTCACCGGGCTGAGAATATCCTCCCTGAGAGCGCTTTTTATGATATTTGTATACCTTATCGGCAGGGCTTTGGGAAGGGAGTACACTCTTACCTCCTCGCTGGGATTTAGCGTCACAGCCCTGCTTATTCTTATGCCCTACTCCTGCTGCGACCCGTCGCTTCTTCTTTCCGCCTCTGGAGTCATAGGCGCAGGATATCTGGCTCCCCTTGCAATAAGAGCGCTTGGGGTCTCGGGGAGGGTCAAAAAGGCGCTGATACTCTCGCTTTTTGCTTCACTAGGCTCGGCTCCCGGCATAGCCGTATTCTTTGACGAGCTGTCGCTGATAGCACCCTTGGCAAACGCCGTGATACTTCCGCTTTGCCCGGTGATACTGATTCTTTCCATGCTCTACTCTCTTATGGGAGGCTCTTCCTTTCTTCTTCCACTTATAAAGCTTGCGGGGCTTATAGCCTCGCTGTAATAAGGCTGTGCGAGTGGCTCGGCTCCTGCAGGCTGTTTTACCTTCCATGCAGTCCCGGGCTTATTCTGGGGACCGTAGCCGCCGCCCTTATCACGACGCTTTACTACATCCTAACCCTGAGCAAAAGAAAAGCCGTGATATTAAGCCTTTTTCTGTCGGGAGCCACAGTGCTTGCCGCCTTTATATCCACGCTTGCAGGCTTTAATGCCGTGCGGCTTGATTTAATCGGGCATGACGGAGAGTTTTTACTGGTGCTAAGGCAGGGAAACAGCTGCGTCGCCGTGGCGTCGGGAGGAGGGCTTGACGCTGCTCTTCAAAGGCGTCTTTACAGCCTCGGGATAGACAACATTCTCCTTGCGGCGGTGGTTTCGGACGGCCAGTTCTCCCCGGGAGAGCTTAAAAGCAGCTGCGATACCGTCTACATGTCCTGCTCGCCGGCAGCCTCAGAGCCTGTTATATCAATAGGTCAGGAGGGCTTTGCCGAAGCGTTCGGTCTTGAGCTTTATTTTTACAGGGACTGCGTCAAAATCTCGGACGGCAGGGACTCCCTGACGGTAAGAAGGGGCTGGTCCCCGGGAGATAGCGAGCTTGCCTTTTTCTTCGACGGCGTGGCGGTGATACGCCGGGACGGCGGCGCAAGGGCGTACAGCGAGGATGTCTGGATAAGCGTGCGTTTAAAATGAGGCTGGGCTTGCAGGCAGACCGCAAAATAAAATCCGCCCGGGTCTGTCCGAGCGGATTGATGCTACAAATATTTCCCTTTATCAGGGTTATCAGGGTCTTGACATACTATATATGCCTTACCGAAATCACTCCGGCTTTCCTGCCCAGAGGCTGTGAAGATTGCAGTACGCATACGCCGCCTCGACGGTATCGTCAGGACAGATGGCAAAGCATACCTCGGGCTTGTCGCCGGGATTAAGCTGCTTTCTCTGGTTGCCCTGAGCGGTTTGCAAAGACACCCACTCTATGTAATGCTCCGCAGTCATCGGATGCTCCACAGAGCCGACGGTTACATAGACCATGCCGCCCTCCTGCCTGATGACGGGAACATGCTTCTCGACGGCGGCATCGGTGGTGCCAGGCTCGATAAGGGTCATCCTCTCGCCGCAGCAGATAAGCGGAGCTGCGGTATCTCTAACTATGGCGACTATCTTCTTGCAGTGCGGGCAGATATAAAATCTCTGTTTCATAGTCAACATCCTTTCAGGTAAGCAAGACCTTTCCTTGCTCTAATATTCTTAATTACTCCTCGGAGAACATCTCCTTGCCGGCTCCGCAGAGCGGGCAGACAAAGTCCTCAGGGATATCCTCCCACTTGGTGCCGGGAGCGATTCCGCCCTCGGGGTAGCCCTCAGCCTCGTCATAAACCCAGCCGCAAACATCGCATACATGCTTCATAATACAACCTCCTCATTAAAATATCAATTGCCGCCTCTAATTTATTCAAAAAAGTCTAGCAGGGGCTGGACTTTTTCGACAAGCTAAAGCTCAAAGGCTTTGCATCTTAGCTCATTATAGCACATCTTTTCCTGTATTGCAATAGCCAAAGGGGTCAGCTTTTGCAAATCCCCTGCCGAAAGCCGGTATTGCTTTTAAGGGTAGGCCGTGATATAATAGGCTAAAAAGCCCACGGCTTGAAATTTTCTATCATCAATACATTAAAAGCCCCGATTTATATCTTCGGGAGGAAAGGAGCTATCATGGCAAAGACTTCACAGGAAGAAACAACCGTCAGCAGCTCGCCGCACCTTGTCGACCTTTTATACCCAGACGAGGGGAAGCGCCAGAGGTCTATAGAAAGAGGGTCGGCTATCGCCAAGCTGCCGCAGGACTATGTCCAAAATCTCGAGCTTGAGCTTCTTTCAAGGCTTATATGCCCGGAGAACTCTCTCAACGCCCTAAGAGTGCTGACCCAGCTCTCCACCGACCCGGAGGTCTTAAACTACCGTCTTGACATTCTGGAGGACTTTTTGAATGTCCCGCAGCTTGAGGCGGTGCTTTATGAAAATGTCCACAAGCTTTACATCAACGAGCATGTAAACATCCAGAAGCTCGGCCTTGCGGACAGCTTTTATGCCCTGAACACAAGGCTCGGCTCTCTTAAAACCTTTATAGAGTGCATTACCAGCTGCCATGAGTTCTGCCAGAGGTTTAAGGACCGCTTTAACTCGCAGGCGCTGATCGGTCTTAGCGAATACTTTGCCTCGGTGTATAACTCCGAATACTTCGACGAGGTAAAGCGTGAAACGGACGAATGTCTCAGAGTTCTTGCAAAGGGAGTCAAGAGCGTCACCGTCGGAATCAACTTCGACGACATGATGAGACCGGTGGAGGCTATGCTTCTGTCGGTGTCCACCGACAGCATAAAGAAAAAGGGACGCTTTGACTGGATATTCAGGCACCTAGACGGCGACTCGGCAAGGGCTATCGGAAGGACTCACTCGCTCTACAACGAAAACGGCGGCACCAACGACCTCGAGGCTCCGCTTTTCAGGGAGCTAAAAGAGATAAACTCGGAGTATATAACCCATCTTGACAGGGCGATAAGAGCCTACTTTAAAAAGAGCACCGAGGATATTCTCACCTTTGAGAGCCAGATGAGCTTCTATATAGGAGCAAAGAGAATCATCGAGGCGGTAAGGGCAAGAGGTCTTGATATGTGCAGACCGAAATACCTTCCCATGGAGGACAGGGCTTTAAGAGCCAAGGGAGTGTTCGACCTCAGCTTCTACACCCAGATGGTCTCCCAGGACCCCATGGGCAGTCTCAAGGGCAAAATCATAACAAACGACTGCACCATGGACGACGACGGAAGATTCTATGTCCTCACAGGTGCGAACAACGGCGGAAAGACCACCTACACAAGAGCTATAGGAATAATCCAGGTGCTGGCTCAGGCGGGAATATATGTCCCCTGCGAGAGCTGCGAGATAAGCCCCGTCGACTTTATCTTTACCCACTTTCCCAAGGAGGAGGAGGTCGGACTCAACACCTCCCGCTTTACTCAGGAATGCAAGCAGTTCAAGGTCACGGTGGATAACGCCACCCGCTACTCTATGCTGCTTCTAAACGAGTCGATACAGTCCACCACTCCGACGGAGTGCGTAATCATCGCCACCGAGCTGACTAAAATATTCCGCTGCATAGGGATAAGAGGAGTATACGCTACCCATCTTCTGGAGCTTGCAAAGAGCCTAGACAGGCTAAACGAGGAGGTTGAGGGCGATACAAAGCTGGTCAGCATAATCACAACGGTCGACACCACCGACGACAACAGAAGGCTTTATAAGATAACAAGAAGCGCACCTCTCGAGGTGGGCTACGCTCAGACGATATACAAGCGCTTCGGCGTCTCCTTTGACGAGGTGAAAAAGCGTCTTAGCGGCAATTAGTCTGCCGTCCCGGGGAGCGCTTAGTCTCCTGGCAGGCGGCTCTAAAATCAGCGTCGTAGCCGTTTTCCCGGGGAGGATAAGCCGCCGGCTCTAACAAGGGCGGGGGTAAGCCTTCCCGGAGCTTTTTCAGGGCGGCGTTTTGGGGCTTTGCAGCCTTCGCCGCTCTGTAGGCTTTATTCTTGGAACGGCGTACCGCAGCATACCCGTAAAAATGGGGACAAAAAATGCGGACAGCAGTAATGCCGTCCGCAAAATATTAAAGATGCGCCGAGGCTGAATCCCCGGCTTTACCCGATGTCAGCCGACCGAATCAGTCAGCAGAGTAGGGCAGAAGAGCGACATATCTGGCTCTTTTTACAGCCTTGGTAAGCTCTCTCTGATGGTATGCACAGGTACCTGTCACACGCCTGGGAAGAATCTTGGCTCTTTCGGTCAAGCACTTTCTAAGCTTTGCGGTATCCTTATAGTCAATGGTCTCAGCTCTGTCAACGCAGAACATGCAAACCTTCTTGTGATGCCTCTTCAGGGGCTTGTTAGCAGCCTTTTCCATCCTGCTTCTCCTTTCAAAAATTCACCGGTCAAAACGGTATTCCGTCGTCGCTTAATATCTCCTCAAAATCATCCAGATTCCCTATCGCTATCGGTCCCGAGGACTGCTCGTTATAGGCGGGCTGCTGGCTCTGGGACTGCTGTGTGCGGCTCCCTGAGTAGCTGTAGGCAGAGTCCTGTCCCTGCGAGGCACGCTCGCCGGTGAAGGAAACACTGTCGACAAATACCTCGGTGACATAGTGCTTTACGCCGTTTTTATCATCATAATTGCGAGTCCTGAGGTTGCCCTCGAGCGCTATAAGCCTTCCCTTTGAGAAATACTTTCCGATAAACTCAGCCTGATTTCTCCAGGCGACGCAGTTTATAAAGTCGGTCTGACGATCCTCGCCCTGACGGACGAAGCTCCTGTCGACGGCTACTGTAAAGGAAAGCACGGATACTCCGCTAGGCGTCTGCCTGACCTCAAGGTCCTGTGTAATCCTGCCCATTAAAATGACTCTGTTAAGCATTGGCAAACCTCCCATAGCTCATTGTCGGTAATCGGCGCAAGGCCGAGGAATCCGGTACTAAGAGCGCTATTTGCAGTCGCCCTTTAGGGTTATAAGGTTACGAAGCACCATCTCGTTGATTCCAAGAACACGATTTAGCTCCACCGGGAAGCTAGGCTCTGAGCTGAAGGTGAACACAACATAGTGACCCTCAAACTCCCTGTTGATATCGTACGCCAGCTTGCGCTTTCCCCACTCGTCAACCTCGACCTCGGTTGCGTTCTCCTCGATGTAATTCTTTACCTTCTCAACGGCAGCAGCAACAGCCTCGTCTCCGGGTTTTACGGAAAAGACTATCAAGGCTTCATATCTTTCTGTAAGCTTTGCCATTATTGCACCTCCTTTTGGATTTAGTCTGCCTCTTTGTGCAGACAAGGATAACAAAGTGATTATATCAGATGAAAAGGGCGTTGTCAAGCGATTTTTTTAAATTTTAGCCGGAGCATTTTTTAGTAAGAATATGGATTTAAGACTAGAGATTATCCTCCCGGGGCATTTTAAGCTATTATGAAAAAGAAAAAGAAATTGCTCTAAAAATAATTGCTATTATCGAATCATTGTGCTATAATTACCTTGTATCCGCTTGATGGCCTGGCTTTGGGGGAGGTCCTAAGCCCTTGGAGCCTCGGCGGGTGAGGCATGTTTTCCAATAAAATGATAAAGCTTGTTTAGATTTAAATTTCTGCCAGAAAGGGTTGTGTCAAAATGTTTCAGGAGACATCCAAAAAGCGCCGGGCAGGAGAGATAATCTCCATTGCTCTTATCCTTTTGCTGATAGTTCTTATCGTCAGCACCTTTATAATCTACGGAGTGTTCAAGGACGCCAACTCTGCTCCCTCCTTTTTCGGCAGAAGGATATACCTTATGAACAGCGACAGCATGGAGCCGAGAATCGAGCAAGGCTCTGCGGTCTTTGTAAAGGAGGGCGAGCTTCCCCAGACCTCGGGCACGGTTATTCTCTGCGAGGTGGAGGACAGTCTGGCTCTTGTCAGCTTTATCGAGCTGTGCGATGTCACCCTGCCGAGCGGCGAGGTCAGGCAGGTTTATATAGTTAAAACGGACGCCGCCTCCGAGCTTGACGCCTTCTCGGTCAGCGAGGAGGACATCATCGGAATCGCTACAACCTACGACAGCTTCCTGGGAGGGCTGATAAGGTTTGCCTCCTCGAAAAACGGGATGCTCGTCATCGTGATAGTCCCCTGTGCGCTTTTGGTGATTTACGAGGTAGTGATGCTCATCATCTCAGCCAAGAAAAAAAGGCTTGCAAGGTCAGCCGACAGCTCCTACGGCTACGAGGACTCCTACAGCCAGGAGGATACGGCTCTTGAGTTTGGCAGAAGGTCCGCAAAGGGGGCGGAGTCACGGGCAAGGCGGGTCTCCAAGAGCGAGCATGAGGACAAAATCGCAGATTCTGACAGCTCCACGCACGAGAAAAAGGCTCCCGCCGCAAGAAAGGTGCCTGCGGAGTTCTCCGGCTTTGACTTCGGGACGCCCTCCGGCGGCTCGGGAGGCGAAAAATCCACCGCTCAGTTTGAATTCAGCGTCCCCAAGACAAAAAAGGACTCCCCCTCACAAGCTTCGGCTCCCAAGTCGCAGGACTCCGATTTGTCAGAATATTACAATAGCGTCTCTACACAGCCGGAGGCTATGACTCCAGGCAGAGCTGCGGCTTCGGAAGCCCCAGCTGCGCCGCCTAAGGCTCAGGAGGGTACAGCCCCTGCAGTCAGGCAGACTCCCGCAGTCAAAACGGCTCCCGAGGCTCCAAGACCTAGCGTCAGCAGCTCCTCAAGAATAGACGAGCTTATGAGAATGCTCGAGGAGGAAAAGGCAAAGCTGGCAAAGAAAAACGGTCAGTGACCCTCCTGCGGCAGAGCCGTCACGGGAAATGCTGTCATCATAAAACACCCCCTCGGACAAGGGCTGCCTTATCCGGGGGGGGGGATTTTCTATCGGCTGCTTGTGCATAGCTTTAGGCGCATGGCTTTACCTGTCGCAGACACCGCCCTCTGCCGGTCGAAGGCTCCCCGGCTCGGGCAGGGCTTGCTGAGCGTCAGCTCAGCAAGCCCTATGCGCCATCTTTTAACTGGATGAATGATGTGGCATAGGGCTGTCCCGGCGACGCCGGGACAGCCCTGCCCGAGCCGGGGAGCCCAGCCTGCCTGCTGAGAAATCAGCAGGCAGGGCTTCGACCGGCAGATGGGAGGGATCACGCCCATCTAAACCGTCCTCATTCCTCCAGCTGCTTTCCTAGAATCATCGCCGCCGTCTGCGCCAGTGTGAGCTGCAGCTGGCTTCCCTTAGAGGACTGCTCCGAGGCAAGTAGACAGACAGCTCCCGCTATATCCCCGGAGGCGATTATAGGGGCGACGGCTATCGCCGCCTTTGATATCCCCTCGACAGGGAAAAGCTGCCTGCCCTCCCCCTCGTAGAGCCAGCTTCTTCTGGAGTCAAGAAGCTCCTCCAGTCCCTGAGATATCCGTCTTTCGGCATACTCCTTCTTCTGCGCTCCAGATACCGCAACCACATGGTCACGGTCAAAGATGACTACGGGTGCGGCTCCGAGCTTGTGTATCACCTCGGCGGTGGAGCCTGCGCTCTCCGACATCTCGTTTATCGGAGAGTATTTTTTGAAAATTACCTCTCCCTGACTGTTTGTATATATTTCCAGAGGGTCACCCTCTCTAATTCTCATGGTGCGGCGTATCTCCTTGGGTATGACTACCCTTCCAAGGTCGTCAATCCTGCGGACAATTCCGGTCGCCTTCATTTGGCTTCATTCCTTTCAAAAAAGCTTTTGCCCTGCTATTATTTGCCGAATCCGATAAATTATTCAGCGATTTTGACCCGTCCGTGACCGCAAAAAGCCCCGCACTATACGGGGCTGTATCCTTTTTAGATCAGAGCCTCTTGTCAGCTCGGCTATGCCATGCCCTTTTTCCCTCTTAAAGCCTTTAGCGACCAGGGAGCGTAAAGGACGAGCCATACCAGCATGAGGAGGATTACAAGGCCTATCTGGTAGACATCCCCGAACACCGCTCTGCAAAGCTCCAGAACGGGATTGCCTATGGTTCCGTTGAGGAACAAAAAGTTGGTGTCGTAAATCGCATTAAGAAGCACGGCGGGGACGGATACTCCCGCTAGGAAAAGAGCTACCCACGGCAGGGTCCTGTAATCGGGCCTGAAGCCGGACGCTAAAAGCATACAGGGATAAAGCACCAGAAGCATATGCACAGACTCCGAGTGCAAAAACATCATGTTCCACTGCGGCAGAGCCGTCCAGGAGGGCACCGTAAGAGCTATAAGCGCTCCCGGGAGGCAAAGGGCATAAAGGATGTTTTTAGCTATCCGTGTCGGACGGAGGGTGTTGGCAAGCGCCGTGAAGATGTTGACCGAGCAGAGGTGAAACGGAAGAAACTGCACCTCAAACTGGGATGTCAGGGCTGTAAAGCTGTACTTTAAAAGCTCGTCGCAAAGAAGGAGCACTGTAACCGCTATCAGCATCCTTCTTCTCCCCTTTTCGCCCAGACGCCTGAACACAGCCAGCGAGCCGCCTATCAGCACCGCCGCCAGCGCAAGCCATAAAAGATGCTGCCATGAAAAGATTTTAAACCTTGTAACCGACCTGCCGTATACCTCTAAAAAGGTAGACGCCGTCCACCAAAACTCGGACATATTTTCCTCCGCATAGCTTAATTTCGGGAAACCGCTTTTCCCTGATATATTTGTGCCTGAGAATACGGGGCTTAGCCTTAACGCTTATCTAGGGCTGACGGGTGGTGACAGAGCCGTCAGCCTTATCCTTAGCAGGCTCATGCCCGGATATGTACTTTTTGCAAAACTCCCTCCACTCCATGGGAGCCTCGTAGTAGTACCCCTGACCGCAGTCGCAGGAGAGCCTAAGCATGTCCTCGACATCCTCCCTTGTCTCTATTCCCTCGGCTATGGTGGCGATTCCAAGCTCCTTGGCAAGCAGTATTACATGCTCTAAAATGACCTTTTTCCTGCTGTCGTCCTCGCCGCCGGTTTTGCTCATAAAGCCCCTGTCCAGCTTTATCTCGTCAACCTCAAGATGGTAAAGCATGTTAAGAGAGGAGTACCCACTGCCGAAATCGTCCATAGACACCCTGAAGCCCTTTGCATGAAGGGTCTTTATCTGGCTGTCTATCTGCTTTAGATTCTCGGCGGCGATGTCCTCTAAAAGCTCTAAAATAACCAGCCTCGGCGGGACATTATAGCTCAAAAGGAGCTGCTCTAGGCTGTTGGGATAGCCCTGGTCACGGAAAAGAAGCTTTGTCTGGTTTACGGATATCGGTATCGGCTCAATCCCGGCGTCAAGCCAGCTTCTTATAAGCTCGCAGACACGCTCCACCATATACATATCCAGCTTCATGCAAAAGCCGTTTTCCTCGAACAAGGGGATGAACTCGTTGGGATAGATATATGAGCCGTCCTGATTCTGCCAGCGCACAAGAGCCTCTGCGCCGGTCAGCCTGCCGGTTTTAAGCTCGAACTTTGGCTGCAGAAACAGCTTGAACTCCCTGCCGGCAAGAGCGGTCTGCATTCTGCCCTCTATGCGGCTTCGCTTGACGACATCCTCACGGAGCCTGTCGTTATAGAAGGCGATATCAGTATAGTGAACCCTTTTTATGCTCTGCATGGCGACAAGAGCCTGCTCGCAGCTCCCGCAGACCGCCGCTCCCGAGTAGAAGGAGATTTCGTACCTGTAGGAGCCGTACTCCATAGACGACTGGGCTGCGTTTCTTGTTATAGACCTTATCCTCTCCCTGACGACTCCCTCGTCCGTCTCCCTGAATAAAATATAGAAGATGTCGGCAGAGTCACGGCAGAAAAACTCGTCAGGCAGAAGCCCGTCCTCGATTGCGCCCTTGATTATAGTAAGTATGCCGTCTCCCCTTGCCCTGCCGAAGAGGTCGTTTACACCCTTGAAGTTGTGGATATTGAGCGCCGCCACGGTATAATTCTTGCTTACGGCGGTCAGCTCCTTAAACTGCTTATCAAACTTAAAGATGTTGTTGCAGCCTGTCACCGGGTCACGGTATGCCAGCTTTAAAAGCTCCTGGGTGTATTTTCTGAATCTGTGATAGCTCGTGTAGAGGATTGCAAGCATTATTATCAGCGCCGCAAACAGCACTATCCCCACGATTACAAGCACCCTGCCAAAGGACATCGAGGTGCCCCAGAGAAGGTTTACGCAAAAGAGCTGCCAGCCGTTTATCCCGACAGGCTCCATGTAAAAGTGGCAGAGCTTGCCTCTGTAGCTGAAATCGCCGTACATGCCCTCGCCTGAGGCCAGGGCGTAGTAGGCGTTGACCTTGGTGTTGTCGGAAAGATAGGGACCGTCAAAAATGGTCGCCGGGTTTTCCTTTACAAGGGTGTTTTTGGAGCGGACGATAAAGCTGCCGTCCTGCCCAAGAAGGTGGATGTACCCCTTTCCGCCCATTACGGTGTCGCCGTTTACAAGGTCCTCGAACAGCTCCAAGCTGTCCCCTCCCGCCAAAACGCCGACGACCCTGCCCTCGCTGTAGACAGGGACGCTGTAGACAAACACCTTTTCATCATAAATCAGGCTGTCAAACAGCCTTGACACCGAGCTTTCGCCCATCATCGCCGACATGACGGCTTCCCTTGCCTCCGGGCTGCACTCGCCTAAAAGCATTTCCCGGACTCCGACGCCGGGAGCGCAGATTATCCCCTCGCCGCTGTCAGAGAAGTACGCAAGGCTGACAAACGGGCCGGAGTCTGATATTTTATCAATGCCGTTTTCAAGGCAGGCTGCTATGTCCTCCTTGGAGCCGGTCGTCTCGAGTGCGCCGGAGAGCATCGAAAGAATCTCGAGATTCTTGTCAAGCTGCTTTAGGATGCGGCTCTTGTACTCGTCGACCTCGACCAAAAGCTGAGCATGGTCCGCATCGTGAGCGGCGCCAAGTATATACGCCAATATACAGCCGGTTGCTATGCATAAAGCTATGCTCCCCGCTATTACCGCCGCAGTCAGCCTTACCATACGGCTTCTTAATCTGCTCTCGTCCATGCCGCCTCCTTTTTCCAGCCGCTAGCGCTGGGTCAGAATATTCTCAGCCTCCCACTCGGGGATGGGCCGGTAGAAGCTAAAGCCCTGGATTACATCACAGTTCATCTGCTTTAACGCCTCGACCTGCTCACGGCTCTCTACTCCCTCGGCAAGAATCGTCATGCCAAGCTCATGTCCTACCTGTATCATAACTCTGAGAATGGTAGCTCCGCTCTGAGTCATGATATGGTCGACTAGGTTTTTGTCCAGCTTTATTCCGTTTATCGGGTACTTCTGGAGGTCGTAGAAGGAGGTAAAGCCCTCTCCGAAATCGTCCAGCATCATGCTTATCCCGAGCTTTTTAAGCTCCAGGATGTTCTTTCGTATCTGGGATACATTTCTTACCGACTGACTCTCGGTTATCTCGAGAATCAAAAGCTCCTTGGGGAAGGAGAATCTTCTTATTATTGCGCCCGCCCTCTGTGCAAAGTCAAGCGAGGCAAAGGTCTCTCTTGAGAAGTTGCAGGAGACAAAAAAGCTCTTTACTCCCTTTGCGCTAAGACCCTCTAGGAAGAAGCAGACCTTCTCGAGGCAGTAGTAATCCAGCCGGCTTATCATTCCCTCCCTTTCCATAAGGGGGACGAACACCGCCGGAGCCAAAAGCCCCCTTTGCGGATGATTCCACCTGGAAAGAGCCTCTCCGCCGACAATACTCTCGGTGTCGCAGTCGACATAGAACTGGATGTACAGCTCGAACTCCTTGTTCTCAAAGCCTCTTTCGATTCCCGCCTGAAGCTGCTTATCCCTGACAAGGGCGCTTAGCATCTCGTCGGAGCAGAAGCAGTATTCCTGATTCATGTCGCTTGCATAGATTGCCGCCTGCGATGCGCTGAAAACAGCCTCGTCAAGATTCTTGGAATCCTTTTTCATCGGGAATATGCCGACATGCATCTCGGTGTCATAGGGCTTGCTGTAGGTTTTGCTGTATGCCCTTACCCTGTCCAGCATCTCAGACAGCCAGTCGCCCGCCTTGCCGCTGTCAAGCGAGAGCTTCATAATGACAAAGCCGTGGTCTGAGACTCTTGAGAGTATGTCGCTGTCCGAGGTGTAATCCTGAAGTGTGACGGCGCAGTGACGCATAAAATCGTCAGCCTCCTGGCTCCCTCCGACACGCCTGATATGGTCGATGTCGACATACATATACATGAGCTGGTAAAGAGGCCTGTTCTTGTCGTTGATAAACTGCTTTGCGTATCTTTTCAGATAGTCGATGTTTCCAAGGCCTGTGACGCTGTCCTTTTCCTTATCCTCAAGGGCTTTTCTCAGCCTCTTTCTGTACCTATGCAGAAGTACCGACAGCACGGTGATTATCACCGCCGCCGCAACAGCTATAGCTACGGCGACAATCACGGGAGTATTGTCCCTCGGGACCTCCCTTGACGCCTCGATAAGAAGCCCGCTGACCCTCTCCTGCCCTACGCCGGAGATATATTCGTAAAGCTCCTCTTTAAAGTCCTCGGGAGCCGCCTTGGTAAGATAAACCGTGTATTCGCTCAGCCCGTCGGCTTCCTCCGCCGAAAGGACGGTGAGCCTCTCGCAGTCCTCATAGCCCTCCTCGCCCGGATAGGACGACACAAGGTCCACCTGAGTGTTTTTAAGAAGCTCCTCCCGGCGGTCGCTGCCGTCAGCCATGTAGTATACTATCTCGAACTTACTTTTGCTTGAAAACCCCTTATACAGCTCGGGGATGACGCCCTCGAAGCTCTTCGTCTCGGGGTTGTAGTATTCAAGAGGGTATGCCGAGGGGCTGCCGGCTGCAAATATGACAATCTTTTCCTCCACGACCGTCCTCTATTTCCCGGAGCCGGCTTTCCTCTCAAAGAGGCTCATATTCCTCTCGGGAGCCGCCTCTCCTGCGGTCTTTACCTGCTGCTCGAAGCTGTAGGCGTGCTCGTTCATCGAGCGAAGAAGCTTCTGGAACATCTCCCTGACAGCGACAATCTGCTCATGATACCTATCAAGCTCTGCCTTTCTCTCATCAAGCTCTGCCTCGAGCTTTTTCCTCTCCTCAGCCGCCTTATCGTCAGCCTCCTTTTTCACCGTCTCGGCGTACCTTCTGGCATCGATAAGCGCAAGGGCTATAAGCTCCTTTTCGCTCTTTATAGCCTCGTTGCTGTGCTTTTGCTCCTCAAGCTCCGCCTCGAGCTGAGAAATCCTCCTAAGATGCTCGTCGGACTCCCTGGCCGCCTGGTCGTTTCTTTGCACCAGCTTGGCGGAATAGTCCTGCTCGATCTCCGAAATGTACTGATAGACGCTCGACTTCTTAAAGCCGAAAAGTCCGCTCCTTAGCTTGCCTGGATTCATAAATTTGCACCTCCGAATTAATTAAGCTCAATCTTTTTCCTTTCGATTCTTCCCCAGGAATGCTTCTTCTTTTTATATCCAATGAGGGCTTTTGCCCTTACAAAGGCGAGCATGAACCTCAGGCAGGATACCTCCAGGATGCAAAGCAGTATCGCCTTGAGGACATCGGTGAATTTCAGCTTGAGGTCGATGGTGTGTATTCGTGCGAAGAACGCCGTCAGCGACAGAATGGCGGAATACACGATGTATATCAGCAGGAATAAAATCATGAACGGTATGTTTAGAAGGTCGACAAAGGAAGCCAGCACCATCGTCACCACTCCGAAAATCTCGATATACGGCGAGAACAGCTCGTATATCAGAAAATAGATGTAGGATATCGTACCCACCAGACCGTATTTGGGGTTTGCCAGAAGCTTTCTATGCCTTGTCATGCTCTGGAAAAGACCGATGTGCCACCGCCTTCTCTGCTTGCACAAATCGCCAAGACGCTCCGGCGCCTGAGTCCAGCATACGGCGTCTGTGGCGTAGCGTATCCTGTACTTGTAGTTATGCTCCCTGCAAAACTCGTGAAGCTTTACGACAAGCTCCATGTCCTCACCCATGGTGGTGGAGTCGTACCCTCCGGCGTCGATTACAACGCTCTTTTTGAACAGACCGAAGGCTCCCGAGATAATAATGCTTCCGTTGAACTTGTCAAAGAGTATCCTTGCCGCAAGGAAGGAGCGGTCGTACTCCAAAACCTGCATACAGGGAAGTATCCTGTTGGGCATATGATAGGAGACAACCCTGCCGTTTTCTATCTTTGCGCCGTTGCAAGGTCTCACAGTCCCTCCCACGGCTACGACATCGCCCTCCTCCAGCACAGGGCGGACTATCTTCTCCAGCGAGTCGTACTGGAGCACCGAGTCGGCGTCCATACAGATAAAATAGGGGTACTTGGAGGCGTTGATGCCCATGTTTAAGGCGTCCGCCTTGCCGCCGTTTTTCTTCCTTATAAGGGTTATAGGAACCTTGAAGTCAAGGCTCTCATAAATCATCTCCTCCGGCTGGCAGGCTATTCTTCTCTGAATGGGACGGTTTATCCTGTGCATGTTAAACGCCTCGACTACCACCTTGGAGGTATCGTCCTTGGAGCCGTCGTCGACTATTACTATCTCGTACAGCTTATACTCAAGAGCCAGCAGCGATTTTATGCTCTGCTCTATCGTGACCTCCTCGTTGTACGCCGGGATGACTATCGACACCGGGATGTAATACTCCCCGGACAGCTCGCTCTTTAGCCTGTTTCTTAGCTTGGAGTGATAAAGCGTGGAGGACCCCACCGTCACCGAGAGGAACAAAAAACTGGAGTAACCTATCATGTAGGCTACAAAGAATACTCCTACTATGTCAAAAAACAGCTTAAAACCGTCCATAGCTACTCCACCCCCGTCCTTTGCAGCTTTCTTGTCTCCAGCCTGTAGGACATCATCTCACGGGCGTAGCGGTCGCTCCCAGACATGATGTCTATGACATCCGCATACTCCACCCCGAGCCTTTCAAGGCTGGACGCCGACGCAAGCCTTATATACCAGTTGCCGCTGAACAAAGCGTCCTTAAGCGCCTCGATGACGCTTAAGCCGCTGTATCCCGCCAGACTGGACGCCGCAACCGTGGCATACTCCCAATTTTCGAGGTCCTTGTCGCCCAGCATCGCAATAAGAGGCTCCAGCGCAGGAGCGTAGCTGTACTTTCCAAGATACCTTACAGCGCTCAGCCTTAGCTCCTTGGGACGGCTTTTGTCCTGCATTATGCCGTACATCTGCTCCTTGAAGTCCGGGGACTTAAACCTTATGTAATTCAAAACCGCAAGCTGACTCCGCTCCGAGAGCCTCTCAAAGCTCCTCCAAAGACCCTTTATCAGCTCGTCGTGATTGCCGGTGAAGCTAAGAAGCCCCTCTGTGAGAATCTTCTCGTGCAAAAAGACCCTGCCGTCGTCCTGAGTTAAAATCGCCCTGACGACATTCTCAGCGCTTGCAAACCGATAAAGAGCCTTTAGCGAGTTCACACGACAGTAAAAATTCTCCTTTTTTAGGTACTCCAGCAGAATCCCCTGGAGGGATTCAATCTCGTTCTGCCTGGGGACGCCGTGTCTTGACAGAAAATATGTAAAATACCCGGAATGAAGCGGCTTTGAGTCAATATACTCCCCGGCAAGATACAGCATAACCGGCTGGATGGCGATAAGATAGCTGTCAATATGCTCCCGAAGCTCGTAAAGCTCGGAGTCCTCAAGCCAGGCTGAGTCAAGCACGCTCTCAAGAGCCAAAAGCCAGCCTATCCTTTTAAGCTTTTTAAAGAGCCAGTCAAGATGCTCCTGCTCCAGCCTTTTACCGTCCTTTAGCCTTTCAAGCTGCGGCTTAATCCTGTATGTTAGCTTTTTAGCCCTCCTGTTAAGACGGGGCCTTTGCGATTTGGATATGAAATTATAGACAATGTTAAAGATTATCATTGCGACGCAGACAGCACCGTACATATAAATCATCAGCTCTACGCCCATTGTCCAGACTCCTTTCAGCTCCCGGTCCAGTATTCCTTAAGGATGTAGTACGACCTCTTGAGCCGCTCGTGATAGGTTACCGACTTCCCCCAGCCCTTTAGCTCGAAGGAGCTAAGGCTTATCCTGTACTCACGGTTCTCGCCGTCCGAAACGCCCACCCACATATTATCAATATGAAGATTCTCGATGCCGTAATGCTCGTAGTAATCGTCGTGTATCATCATCTCGGAGGGATTCGAGAAGTTCAGAAGCTGCCACGGTATTCTTATCTCGACTCCGCTGTCGGTGAAGATATAATCCGCCAGCGAATCAAAATCCTCGCTGTCGGGATTGGCGTTGCCGTACCTCAAGCTGCCGGTTTCGTAGGTCTCCGAAGAGGAACTCCAAATGCCGGTAAGCAGCGGAGTTGCCGTCTGCAAGAGCAGGTCAATATTCTTGAAAACGGCGGTGTCCCTGTCAACCGGGTTGAGGTAAGCGTCCATGTCATGGGTTTCGTGGTAGAACATGGCACGCATAGCCTCGTATCTCTCCTGAACAACCACACGGCTGCTGCTCTTGCCGTCAATATATATGACAAAATCACACGCTCTGTCAAAGACTATATCATATCTTTCACAGTATGTAGAGCCAACCTTGGGATTTGTGTCTATAGGGATATAAAAGACATCGTTGTCCGGGTCGAAGTCCTTTTTATCCACCATGAAATAGATAAACTTCTCATCGTATTTCATCGAGAGGGTGATATCGCCGTTTTTAGCGACTATATCCTCCTCTGTCCACTCCGAGGGATCGCCGTCTACATATGAGATGCTTTCCTCCTCCCCGGGGTCGAAGGTCAAAAGCCCGAAATACTGCTCGTTGGTCTGATAATCGCTCCAGTATGGGGTGTTAAGCAGGTCGATGTTCGCCATGGTATTCCATGTTCTTTTAAACCATTCGTCCTGCCAAGTGAATACACAGCTACCCGCACAGCCGGCGTTCATTATATCCTCGTAACATTCTATTATAGCATAGCCCTGTTCCTGCTCATTAGTATGACCCTGGTTGCGGTTGGTATTATAATCCTTCTGTGCCATTCCTCTGCCGGTTGAAACGCCGTACTCTGATATAACTATAGGGATAGTGTGGTAATTATTCAAAACTTGGAGATAAGTATAGTAGGTGTTGACTCGCCCTTTTTCGTCCAGAAAATCAGTATCTTCGCCATCAGGAAGGTAATCCTCAATTGACGGACCGATATCCCGCAAGCCGTAGACATTCTCAGCATCGAAAAATGGATAGCTGTCAATTTCCACTGTATTGTGTATGTAATTAAGATAGTCAGGGTAATATGGGTACACATGGTACGATGCAAAATGACCAGACTGGAAAGCATCGGTAGTCTGGATGTGTTCAACATCCACAGCGGCGCATTTCATAAAAAAATAGGTAATATCAGTCGGGTAGGTAAACGGGTCGGTTGTGGGCCAGTTAGAAAAAGCCACCAGCCTCTGCTGCTTGTACCTTTCGGATTCGTACTCTATAATCTTGTCGCCGACCTCGCAGAGCATGGCTTCAAACGGAGTAGCGTCCTCCGTTGTATACATATACTTGCCCTGATAGGAGTTTCTTTCGGGATATTTGTTGTTAGTGTAAACAACTGTAACATCCTCCCATTCTACTCCAAGAATATATGCTATTACCCAGCTGGAGACATCCCTTCGATAGCTGCCCGAGCCAAGACCGTAGCCGAGGCTTAGATTTTTCTTGCCGTGAAGAATATCGACAATTGTTCGGCAATCGTCAATAAGTGTCTGCCTGAAATCGTCGTCGTAAGCGTCACGATGGGAGTTATGGATATAATCGTTGACCCAAACTCCGTGAATCAGCCAGAGCGGCTCTAATCCCGCCTCCTCACGGGCGGTGTTGTATTCGTAAAAGGCGTTGTAAAAATCGTCATGCAGGATGGTGTAAACTCTGAGCGTGTTTGCTCCAAGCTCCTGAATATAGCCAAACCACCTGATATAGGTCTCCTTGTCTATTGCATAGTCGGTCGCCCACTCGCCGGGGATTCCGACTCCCATATTAACCCCTCTTATTTCAAACTGCTCATACTCGCCGTTTCTTTCCATGTAGATGTACTGCTCGTCGGTTTTCATAAAGGTGGTAATCGGAGCGTCAGGGTGAAAATCTATGTACACTCCCAGACGGTAGTGCGCCGTATGCCATCCGACATACAAAACTACTGCACAAATGGCGATAATTATAAACTTTTTCAAGCAGTCGCCCTCCTTTTGTGCCTAGTGATTAAACTTCTTGACCTTTGATTCATGACAATACTGCTTTAATATTTCTATATTTTCATCCATCCATGCCCCACGCTCTACGATAAAATCCTTCATCTGGTTTACCGCTTCTTCATAATCCTCAGGGTTTCTTTCCTCTGGTATAAGAGGAAGATACTCCTCAAAGGTGTAGCCCCAGACCTCAAAATTTCTGTCAATCGCAGGACCTAGATACTCTATTACATCGTCAATGTAGCCGAGCAGATATTCGTCACTGAGGTATGTC
The DNA here is from genome assembly GCA_002305045.1 of Ruminococcus sp. UBA1409. Taxonomy (GTDB): domain Bacteria; phylum Bacillota; class Clostridia; order Oscillospirales; family Ruminococcaceae; genus Faeciplasma; species Faeciplasma avium. The sequence continues at coordinate 7,631 of DBPX01000020.1, read as the reverse complement.
TGCCGAAGCTCCCGGTATCGGTCAATGATTCTGTCAACAAATTTTTCATCCTTGCAGAGCATGTAAAACCATGTAAGATACTGCATTTCAAAGTGCATAGTTGTATCTGCCACCATGTTACCACAAACAGTATTTAAATCCCACATGCACATCTTGAATTTGCCTTTTAGGTCTTTGTAAATGTAGGTCGATCTGGCGCCCACCTCATAATTGCATATAAACTCATTTAGGATGAAATATTCCGCAAAGGAGTCCATATCAGCATAGTTCCAATATGCGTATGGCTCTGTATCGTAGTCGTAGGAATACAGGCTCTTTTCAAAGCTTGAAAAATCATTCGTAATGAAGTCCACCCGCTCGGTCGACAGCCCTCCGGCTCCGGGATATACAATTTCTAGTACATGCTGGTTGCGATAAGCGTAGGTTGTAAATGTATCGACATTTTTGATGGGATTGCTGCTTCCACGATCCAATCGGATTGCATAGCTAATCTGTGTCTGGTAATCATTGTCAGGCAAAGTCATATTCAGCCTGCCGCCTTCTCCGTTTGTAATGGTTTCCACCATCACATAAAGTCCGAGATATTCCCCATTCAAGATAACCTCACAGAATCGCACATTAGGGGCGTAATCCATTATCTCGCCAGAGATATTATACCACATATAATTGCGTATAAGGGACTTATCCATAAATGGTCCGTGAAGTGCCCATTCATGATGAGAACTCATCCCTAGCATTTGCAAGTCTTGGCTTGTTTGATAATCCTCTTTTGTGGTGATAAGCAGATACCCTTTTTTGTCAAATAGCCTAGATGTGTTGCCACGAATCCTTATTCGCCCGTAGCTCTCCAGCTCCGCCTCATCAGACGGATGATTATTGGATACGGAAGAATCCATTACCTTAATTGAGCATGGAATCGTGGAGCTACCATCCGGTCCAAGTGTAAACTCGTTGTATTCACCGGTTTCAGGAACTATGCTCTCCTCGATATTCTCCCCCGGAATCTCCTGCCCCTCCGTATCAATTATCACGAGCGGGAGGTGGGTGCAAAGCTCACTGTCGTCGCAGTCGCAGCCGGCGTCGGGCTGGCGGGCGGTGAGGTGCTGGTGTATGCGGTTTTTGGGATTGGCGGAATCCAGCTTTAAAAGCACTGCCGTCAGCACCATTAGGACTGCTGCCGCCGATATCCCGATTATGCGGTATTTCATACTGTTCTCCCGGGAGTTTAGCTGCTTATCTCGTCGTTTTGCATTACTATGTTGCAGTATTCGATGCACCCAAGCTCGTAAAGAGCGTCGGTTATGCTCTTTTTCTCGCTGTCGCCGGGTATCTCGCTGCGCTTTTTCTTTTCTAACAGGCTCTTTGACAGCTCGTAGATGTACTCTACATAGGTCTCGGTGGTGTTCTTGACCCTCATGTTAGCCTTTCGCTGGAAATACTGGAACACTAGAGCCTCTATCCTGTCCTCGTTGATTCTGGTGGAGCGTATAACCAAAAGCACCCTGTTGTCGTTTTTGATTCTCCCGAAGATTAACAGCACCAAAAACGCAAATACGCTGCCTATCGCTCCGACTAGGTAGTCGCCCGCTCCGCAGCAGATTCCTACTACTATCGCCCAGAAGATGTATATAGTGTCCCTGGAGTCCTTGATGGCTGTCCTGAATCTTACTATAGACAGCGCACCGACCATTCCCAGCGACAGCGCTATGTTGTTTCCTATGACTATCATTACTACGGTGGTTATGACCGTCAGCGCCGCCAGCGATACATTGAACTTGCGGCTGTATATGCTCCCGGAGTGCGATATCGCATACGACAGGAAAATGAACGCCGCTATTATAGTCGCTGCGACAAGCCTTAGGACTATCGTCCCGGTGTCGAGCTGGCCGCTGTTTTCAAACATCTCAAGAATCATCTGTCTCATGGTATCAGTCCTTTACAATCCAAATTTCAGGGTCGCCCATCTTGCCAGGCAGTATTTGCTGACCGACAGCTCCGACCTGTCCGCCTCGTTGACTAGCTTCTTTATGTAGCTTAAAAGAAAGCCGTTGTATTTGACCTCCAGAACGCTGTTGAACGGGTCCAGAACGGGAGTCATGTTCAGCCTGTCGGAAAACAGCTCCATGTCCGTCTCGGTCGCCCGAAGGTCAGAGTCGAAGGTTATCCTTATTTTGTTCTCCTTGGCGATATACGCCTTCCTCTTGTACTGCACTATCGTCTTGGGACGGTACAGCTGCATATGCATTAGCGAGTAGCACTCGGCGGCAAACGGGTCGGGATATTTAAGCAGGCTGTCGTATACGCCGTGGGTAAGCTCTACGGCGTCCGCCCTTGAGACCCTTAAGGACCTCTTTTTCTGATACGAGCCTTCCTTTTGCTTCATCTCGAGCATGGCAAAGTCTGCGCTTGGGTCGTAGATTCTTAGCCGTATCTTTCTTCTAAGCTCCAGACCGTCGATTTTAGCCTCGTAGTCGCCGTCGTCTAGGGTGTCGAAGTAAAGAGAGCGGATTATGTAGCCCTCTGCGCCGTTGTGCTCGTCGGATATCATGACCTTTTCAAGCCTTCCGGACAGCCGCTTCATGTCGACGGTATTCATAAAGTACTTCTTTTCCTGCCTGAGTACCTCATTCATAGCTTTTCTCCCTAAAAAATTAAGCTGCAATAAGCCAAAGGGCATCGCCTCGGACCGATTGCAGCTTGACTATCCTAGCAGATTCCCTGCCGTAGACTCACAGCTTTGCGTCGCCGTCTTTCAACGGCTTTGCTAACCTATATTATAGCTTAGTTTGCAGCTTCAAGGTGTATTATACACTCAAACCGTCTCGATGTCAAGAGCCGGTATGCTGACATGGAGCCTTCCCTTTCCGTTTCTTTTAGCCTCGTACAGAGCGTCGTCCGCCATCTGATACAGCATATGGTAGTGCTGGACGCTTCCATCGACCGCCGTAAGGCCTATGCTGCACGCACAGCCGGGGATATTTCCTCCCAGCTCGATAAGCGGAACCACGCTCATAAGATGCTCGGCGTAGTTTTTAAAGCCCTCGATGTCGTGGGTCGCATGAAGGACGATAAACTCGTCTCCTCCGATTCTTCCGACCCTTGCGCCCTTGGGAGCGCTTCGCTTCATAAGCCTTGCTACCTCCTTAAGGAAGTAGTCCCCCGCAGGATGACCGTAGACATCGTTTATATTCTTAAAGCCGTCCATATCCAAAATGAGTGCGGCAAGATACTGCCCGTCTGTAAGCTCGCCCAGCTTCCTCCTGCCGTAGCGCTCGATGGCGTCCTTATTCCATACGCCGGTAAACATATCCATCTGGACATCTATTTCCATCTGGTTGAGCTTGTTGCGGCTCTCGGTGACATCCTCAAGCATTCCTATCGCACACTTAGGCTCGCCCGCAGTGTCCCTTTGGGTGATTATGCTAATCTCGAACCAGCCGGGCTCGCCGGTTTTAAGCGGCAGACTCATCTCGCAGTTCTGATACGCCGCTCCCGCCCTGACATTTTTCATAGCCTCCCTGAGGATATTTTTCTGTTTCTCGACGATTAATTCGGTGCTCTCTACGAAGCCTGTGAAGCCGTCGATGTCCTTGGGAGTGTCAAAGTAGTATGTCCACTCCTTGGAGAAGCGCATACGGTCCTCTTTTATGTCCCACTCGAAGGTTATGTTGTTGTCGCTCTGCCTTATCAGACGGTACTGCTCTATCGAAAGGCTGAAGTCACGCCTTGCGTCGCTAAGCTCCTGCCTGGCGTCTATTAAGGCCTTGTCCTTCCTGACCTGATTGACTATGCTGTTAAATCTTGTAAGATGTATAATAACGCAAAGACCCACCGTTATCGACAGGTTTATCAGCTCGCCGGAGCTGAAGTTATGGGCGAGGCAGACAAAAAACGACAGTGAGCAGACAAATATAACCGACAGCGTATGCCACGGCTTGAATATTAAGAGCGAGGAATAAAAAAACAGTGCGCTGATAAAGGTGAAGCTCCCGACGGCATTCGAGCGGGATATGTCGTAGATGTTAAATACCGTGTGCCAGGCGATGAGAAAAATTCCCCCGCCGAGCTGGAGCCTGTAAAGTGCGGCGGTGGAAAGGCTCTTCACACGGTCAAAGACGAGATAGCCAAGGGAGGATAAAAACAGGATAAGATAGAAGCTGAAATAGATGCGGTTATTAAGCGTGCCGAGTCCCGACTGTGAAAGGAACAGGACTCTTAACATTCCTATTGCCTCGACAACAATGCCGAATATTGCACCTGCCCGCAGCAGCGGACGGTTTACGCTCACAGCGCTCTCAACAAATTCCTGCTGTGAAATATCGGTCCAAGCTAATTTCTTCACAGACTTTATGACATCTCCTTAAATCCTACAAAATGATGACGAAATAAGAAAACAGAGCAAAAAATACCCGTCTTAACAAAAGGCGGACATATCAAATTTATCGAGGGACTAACCTCGCAAGGACTAACCTCGCAAGGACTAACCTCGCAAGGACTAACCTCGCAAGGACTAACCTCGCAAGGACTACTTTATTAATGTTAATTGTGCCACAGAAGCTGAGAAATGTCAAGGGTTTTTTCCAAAAAAATCATTTCCACAAAGACAAATTTTTTGAAAAATACCTCCCCCGAGCTTTTGCAGGTTGTACAAAAACAGCCGGCTTTCAGCCTGAAAAACAGTCGATAATCCTTTAAATAGCCCCATAGTTTCCCGAATTTCATAAGAAAAAGCGGTGCTTCGGTTAGAAAAAATTTTCCTAAACGAAACACCGCATTCTGCTTCTCTAGGACAGAAGCATCCTATCGTTGTCAAGCCCCTGTCCGACCTCCTTTTTGAACATCTCAAGAAGATCGTTTACCGTCAGGCTGCTTCTTGACTCGCCCTTAATGTCAAGGACTATCCCCCCATCAGCCATCATAAGCGTCCTGTTGCCAAGCTCTAACGCCTGGTGCATATTATGAGTAACCATGAGGCAGGTTATCCCGCTATTTTCGACGATAGACCTTGTGAGCTTAAGGACCTTTTCGGCAGTGCCGGGGTCAAGAGCCGCAGTGTGCTCATCAAGCAGCAAAAGCTTGGGGGTGACCATAGTAGCCATAAGAAGGGTGAGCGCCTGACGCTGACCGCCGGACAAAAGCCCGACCTTGCTCGTCAGCCTGCTTTCAAGCCCCATGTCAAGAAGCCTAAGACGCTCCTTGAACATCTCCCTGTCCGCCCTGCCGATTCTCGACATCGCTCCGCCCTTTCTGGAGGCCAGGAACAGATTCTCCTCTATCGTCATGTTTGGCGCAGAGCCTCTTAACGGGTCCTGAAACAGCCTTCCTATCTGCTTGGCACGCTTATGCTCGGGGTCGAAGGTGATATCCCTGCCGTCAAGATATATCGAGCCGCTGTCGGTTAGGAAGCTGCCGGCTATAGCTCCGAAAAGGGTGGACTTTCCGGCTCCGTTAGAGCCGATTATCGTAACGAAGTCCCCCTTTTCAAGATGGAGCGACAGACCCCTTATCGCAGTCTTGGCATTGGGAGTGCCGGGGTTAAAGGTCTTTTCGATGTTTTCAAGCCTAAGCATCCGCCGGTCCCCTCCTTTTATGCCTGATTTTTCTAAGAAGTACCTCCCAGGAGGCTTTAAGATATGGCAGTGAGATGGCAGCTACTACTATCACCGACGAGACAGCCTTGAGCATAAAGGCGGGCATATCCAGTCTCAGAGCGGCGGCGTATACAAGGCGGAATATCACCGCTCCCACAACGACTCCGACTCCGCCCAGAGCAAGCCCTCCCCTGCCCATAAGCGTCCTGCCGATTAGAAGCGACGCCAGCGCAATCGTCAGCATACCGTTTCCCAGGTTGATGTCAACAGACTTCTGCGCCTGTGCCATCAGGCAGCCAGACAGCCCGGTGAGAGCGTTTGAGGCGCACAGCCCGATTATCGTCATGTGGACGATGTTTATCGAGGAGGACCTAACCATGTCGGGATTGTCTCCCGCACAGCGAATCGACATCCCCAGCTTGGTCTTTAAAAACGCTACCAGCACCGCAACAGCGGCGGCGACTATCACCAAGACCGCCAAAAGCTTATACTGCTCCTCGATAAAGCTGCCCTCCAAAAGCCCCTTTGCCTTTGTAAAAACAGTGTCAGCCTTGTTAAGGGGTATCAGCGAGGCTCCGTCCATCGCAGCGACATTCACAGAGTATAGAGCGGTATTTACTATAATTCCCGCAAGCAGTGAGTTCACGCCCATCTTGGTCTGCAAAAAGCCGGTCACAAAGCCGGAGAGCATACCGGCCAGCATTGCGGCGGGCAGAGCCAAGAACGGATGCCCGTTCAGCGAGACATTTGCCCCTACGACAGCGCCTAGGGTGAAGCAGCCGTCGGTTGACAGGTCGCAGACATTTAGCATACTGTAGCTCAGATACAGCGACAGCGCAGTCAGCGAGCATATCAGGCCAAGCTCGGCGGCGGACTGGGCAAGACCCAGCAAGGTACCAAAATCCATATCAAAAAATCCCTCTCGGAAGCTAAGTTAAGTCCTGGCTTTATTTAGAAGCTCTCGCCGGTTGCAATCGGCTGGACCTTTAGGCAGTGCGGACCGATAAGCTCCGCAAGCTGGTCGTAGTCGTAGCCAAGAGCCGATGAGACCTCGGTGTTTATAGTTGCCGTACCGTTGTCGAAGGTCATTACGGGAAGGTCCTGGGGAGCCTTGCCGTTTACGGCTATCTCGTAAATCATGTCGGCGGTCTGTCTGCCAAGGTTTGCATAGTCAACTCCGTAGCCCAGGAAGGCGCCGTTCAGAGCAAAGGAATCAGCTCCGCCGTAGTGAGGAATCTTAGCCTCCATGAATATCTCGTAGATGGCAAGCTGAGCCTTCATGATGGTGTTGTCAGAGGGTGTGAACACAGCGTCCACGCCGTCGGACACGAGTGCCTGAGCCGCAAGTATGACCTCCTCGTTGTTGGTCCCGGTGCGCTCTACAACCTCAACGCCCTTAGAGGTAAGGTACTCCTTCGCCTGGGCGATTGCAGTGGTGGAGGATTCCTGTCCCTGGTCGTACAAAAGACCAATCTTTTTAGCCTCGGGGTCTATTGTGAAGATGAGGTTCATGATGGCGTTGGTGTCAAGATAGTCGCTTGTTCCCGTGAGATAGGAGCCGGGAGCCTCTAGGCTGTCGACCAGTCCGGCGGCAACAGGGTCGGAAACTGCGGAGAAAACAACCGGGATTCCAGTATCCTCTGCCGCAGTCTGCATTGCCATGGCAACGGGAGTTGCGATTCCGACAAGGACATCGACATCGGACATGATGTAGTTCTCGATTATCTGATTCATAACCACGGCGTCAGCGTTGGGGTTGTCGTAATCGACATTGATGGTGACTCCGTTCTCCTGCGCAAGCTCAGCAAGCCTCGACTGGATGTTCTCGGCTATCTGGTTGAGCGAGGCGTCGTCGACATAGTTGCATATGCCGATTGTGTAGCCGTCGTCGTTGTCGGAGGCTCCGCAGCCAAACAGTCCCAGAGCCATAGTCGCCGCTAGTAAGATACCAATAGTTCTTTTGAATGCCGTTTTCATTTTCCATTACCTCCAATGATTTATTTTGGGCGTGATAGAAAAAAATAAGACCCTGCCCCAAAA
>DBPX01000014.1 GCA_002305045.1 Ruminococcus sp. UBA1409 | reverse complement strand
GTCGGGAAAAGAGGATAGGAGTAAGAGCTGACAAAGTAAAATAGCAGCTCCCTACGAACTGAGTCTATTATCGACAGACTGAAAAATCCCTGCTTTTAGACGGGTGCTCGTAAGACAGTAATTCTAAAAAATTGCTATTTTACGGCATCTGTCTGACAGGGTTGGAAAAACAACTATGAAAAGAACGATGTCGAGTCGAAAGACTTAACATCGTTCTTTTTCTATCTCAAAATCCTTGAAATTACGGAGGTTTTACCATGAAACATCTAATATCATGCGAGTTTAACTTTGATACGGTCTGTGTGGAGCTGAAGTTCTCAGACGGCACTATGATTGCCATTGATACCATTGCGGTCGAAAATGAGGTGGCAAACAATATGTATCAGCGGTCAGAGCTTGACTATCTCATCTACAATGACCCAATTGCATACGCCGATCTGATACTCAACGGCAATCCCGAAGCCTACCTAAAGGCAGTAACAGAATACAAACCACTTGATTGATTTTCTAACGCCCCAAGGTCATCTTGGGGCGTGTTTTCAAAAAAGTTACACTTTAACGTGATAAATTTTCTGCATCGTATTGAAAAAACGGCAAAAACAATGTATAATAATGTGTGTACACACAAACGAGGAGGTGTCGCTATGCAGGATAGCTATATCGGAGACATTGGTGATTACGGCAAATATGGATTGCTGCGAGAAGTCTGTGCGGCGGCTATGTCCTTGTCTGTAAACTGGTACAAAGTAGTTCCCACGAAAGCCGGAAAGCAAGATGATGGCAAATACATAAGCTATCTGTCTATGCCCCAGATTTATAGAGAATATGACCCTGTCATGTTCGATGCTTTGTACAAGATTGTGTTACATGAGCAGGATCGGCGCATTGAGCGTGTCGAACAAGAGAACTTATTTCCTGCGATTTACTTTTCCGAGCCGTTAGGGGCAAACAGAAAGGCATGGCACAATCAAGCTCTGGAGCAAACCCAAAATGCAAAAGTAGTTTTCCTCGATCCCGACAACGGATTGGAAACTGCCAAGATGTATCAAACAGGCGGCGCTACGGAGAAGCACGTTAAATGGACGGAGCTGAAAGACTACTACACAAGGGGACAAAATGTAATCCTATATCAACATCGTCCTCAGATGACCACAAAGGAAAAGTGCATTGAAAGTGTTATGTTCTTTCAAAAAAAATACTTGTTTGCAGATTGCGTGAAGCTGTTAGAGTTTCCTAAGTACACAAATCGTTTCTATTTTATGTTTTTGCACGAGAGCGACAAAGCCACATTTGAGCGAGTTTGCTACTCTACGGTGCAGAAGTGGGGCAGAAACGATTTTTGCCATGAAATCATTTTAGGGTAAGGTTGGTTGATTATGTTTAAGCTCTTTACATTTTTATTTCATACATTCCCGTTGATACTTGCATGGCTCTATTTGCTGGTTGCCATCTTTTGTGTTGTTGTACATATCAAGCAGATAAAGAGCAAAGCCAAGGTTTCGATTGGTCAATGGGCGTTCTCGGTTTTGAACGCAGGATATATTTTATTCTTTTTGGTAACACGGATTATCTTCCCCGATTTTTGGGAGCAGACTTTTGCGGTTCTCGGATTACTCGCAATTTTTATCTCGTTCATTTGGTCGAGATATGAGGATAGATGTGCCGGACGCAGATGGTGGAATTGGTAATACAGTAAGTAAGCGATATTCGGAGGTTGAATATGAAAATTGAAATGGGAGAATCGCTCTTTTATTCTTGGCTCCGTCATGTGAAAGAGTGTCAAATAGTGCAAACAAACTGGAAAGTATCATCGCAATGGTCGTTATCGGATGCCGATGAATTAGAGCGAATGATGAAGATCGTTGATAACCATTACACGCAGAAATATGGTTATGCCATCTTCAAGAAAAATTCATCGTTATCACAACTGCTACAACAGGGCGAGTGCGATGTTTTGGGCGTGTCTATCCAACCCGAAGAAACTACATATTACGCCATTGATGTGGCTTTTCACGAAGCGGGATTGAATTATGGCAGCCGTGATACAACGGTGATGAAAGTTCTTGAAAAATGTGCAAGGACAGCATTTTGCCTTCATGGATATATGGCAACTAATGAAGCGGAGATTATTTTCGCATCACCAAAGATTAACCCGTCAGTTCTTTCTGACCTCGAACCTTGTATCGAAGAAATGAATACCATGTTCAGAGAAAATGGGTACGATTATAATTTCCGTATTATTGCAAACGAAGAATACAATGATTTGGTATTGAAACCCATCTTGTTGGCAAGTGATGGAGTCGCAGATACTTCTGAACTGTTTTTGCGCAGTTATCAAATGTACAAAATGTTCTCCGGTGAAACAAGCGGTAGAACGCCAAGAGTAAGAGCGACTACCTCTAAAGCACCTGTTGACGGAGTTGACTACACCGAAGCAGATTTATATAAAGAATTGAAAATCGGACAGCTTGCTCAAAAAGTTTTGGGTCGTATGTTAAGTGATGGTTATGCAACCGATGAAGAAATCGCTGCAATGCAAACACCAGAATACAGCAAACAGAATTTTGATTTGCAGTATCCCCTTTTGGCAGAGGAAAACTCAGAATTTGAACACGTCAGATATTACACCAAACCGATTTTCATTCGAGGTAAAAGTTACAGAATGTGTTCGCAATGGTTTGAAGTTCCGGCGAATAATGATAGACCATATTTGTTGAAATGGATTGAGAGCCATCTGCAAAAGTAAAGAGGAGTTATTTCATGCCAGATAACAGAAATCGAAAAAGACCGATACAGGTAAAGTTCTTCGTAGATGAAAAAGAGCAAGCTCTGATAAAAAAGAAAATGGAACAGGCAGGCATTGAGAACATGAGTGCCTACATCCGCAAAATGGTAATTGACGGATACGTTGTAAAGTTGGACTTGCCCGAACTTCGTGAGTTGACCCTCAAGATGAAAAGCATCTCCAACAGCGAAAACCAAATTGCCAAGCGTGTCAATTCCACCGGCAATATCTACGAAGCGGACATTGAAGAAATCAAAAAGAACCAGGAAGAAATTTACGAGGGAATCCAAAAAATCCTTACTTCACTTTCAAAGATAGAGTGATGTTCAGCTCCGCAGGAGCGTAGCCGATTTTGAAAAAATCGTTAAAGGGTTTGGGATGTTGCCCAACAAGTTTTTGCAAAAGGCAGCACCGCTGGAATTTGCAAAACGCACGATGTGTGTCCACACGTGCATTGCTTGCCAAGTATGTTTTTAACATAATGGCAAGTATGCAAAGTGGGTACCGCCGTGCCCTGCTTGCCAAGTCGGTGTGTACGGACATCGGCTGTGCTTGCTGGCATCAAAATGCAGAGTGTAGCTACACCTGCTGTGCTTGCTATTCTCTGTTTCCCATGATAGCAAGCGCCATTTCCCTAAATGGAAATCGGCGGCAACCGTCGCAAGCATTAAAAGCTGCTCACGGTCTCCCTTTGCCTGATTCTCGATTTGCAGCACCAAATCCTCAGCCTCGTTATGCAAAAGCTCGAGGTTTCTTTGCCTTTCCATGCTGTATATCTTCCTGCCGGAGAGGAAGGAGGCGGTAGCTATCAATATTATTAGCAGAAGCGTGGCGATAATAGAGCTGTTTTTCATCAGTCTATTTTTGAATACGGTCATCTGACATCCACCTCAGAAGCCGCCGGGAATCCTTGAAGGCTGGGATAAAGCCTCCCGGCAAGATAATACGGCTATACAGCCGTCGATATATTAATTACGGCTCACTGGAAATAAGCACAAAAACGAAAGGTCCCGAAAAAATCGAGACCTTCCGGAAACGGATTATCGTTTCAAAGCTGGCGGAGAAAGAGGGATTTGAACCCTCGCGCCGGTAATCCCGACCTACTCCCTTAGCAGGGNNGGGAGCCCCTTCACCACTTGGGTATTTCTCCATAGTGTGATAATCTGCCCGTTCAAAAATCCATCCGCCGAGGCTCAGGACAACGAGTATATTATAATATATCGTGGAGAAATTGTCAAGTGCTTTTTAGAATGTTTTTATACTTTCGGAAGAAGGCTTCTAACCGCCGTCATAACATCGCAGGGGCTGTCGGCAAGGTAATCTGCTCCCGACGCCAAAAGCGATTCCTTAGGACGGTATCCCCAGCTACAGCCTATACTGATAATTCCGGCATTTTTTGCTGTCAGGACATCGACATCAGAGTCGCCTACATGTATAATCAGGCTCTTTATCCCCTTCCCGAAGCGCTCAAGGCAGGAGGTTATAATTTCGTTTTCAGACTGCGGGTCGGGCTTTTTCCTGACGCCGTCGACGGCTCCCCTAACGATATAAAACATATCCTCCGGGAAGAGGCTTTTTGCGATGCTCCTGGCAAAGGCGTCCGGCTTGTTTGTAGACACGCACAGGACAAAGCCTAGGTCCTTAAGCCCTAAAAGAAGCTCCATAATCCCGGGATATGGTCTTGAGAGGTCGAGGTAATGCTTTGAATAATGGCTGCTGAATATGTCGTGAGCCTTGCTGACTATATCCTTATCATCCTTTACGCCGTCAGGCAGGGACCTCTCGATTAGCTTTAGCGTGCCGTTTCCGACGAAGCGGGTGTACTCCTCTATGCTCCTTTTCGGGTATCCCAAGCTTGAAAGCGCATAGTCCACGCTCGCTCCAAGGTCGTATATGGTATTTACCAGTGTACCGTCGAGGTCGAGGGTTATAAGTCCTGCGACCGTGGCGCCGCTTTTACTGGAAGAAAACATGCTCGACAAATATCTTCACTCCTATTCCTATAAGTATCAGTCCACCGACTATCTGCGCCTTGCTGTTTAAGAAGTCGCCGGATTTCTTTCCTATGTACACTCCTATAAAGCTAAGTGAGAATGTGAGTCCCGCTATTATTCCGGCAGCCGCAAGCATTGTCATAGGGCTCTTGAATACCGCCGCAAAGGATACTCCAACCGCCAGAGCGTCTATGCTTGTGGCGACGCCCTGGGCTATTAGGACGCCAAGGGTCAGCCTGGAGCCGTCCTGACTGTCCTTTTCGCCCTTTATGCCGTCATAGACCATCCTGCCGCCGATAAAGCCTAGGAGCAAAAGGGCTATGACATGGTCAAACGCCTGTATATAGGAGGAGAAGGTGCTTCCAAGCGCAAAGCCAGCCGACGGCATAAGCCCCTGAAAGAGTCCGAAGCAAAGACCTATCCCGGCAGCCATTCCTATGCCGATGTTTTTCTTTGTCATGCCGTTCGTGACTGCGACGGCAAATGCGTCCATAGACAGTCCGAGACCTATTAGGCATATCTCTAAATATGACACTGAAAATCCCCCAAATAAAGCTTATACTAATCGCAGCACTTATCCGCAAGACGCTGCGAGTATTTATTTCTGAAGGCGCCAAAGCTCCCGCTGTCAAGAGCGTCTCTTATCCTCTCCATCAGGGTGTTGTAGAAGTAGAGGTTGTGGGTGACGGCAAGCCGTCCCGCAAGCTGCTCGTCCGCCTTGAAAAGATGCCTTATGTAGGCTCTTGAGAAGCTTTTGCAGGTCGGGCAGTCGCACTCCGGGTCTATCGGTCTTTCGTCAAGCTGATACCTTGCGTTTGTAAGATGCATTATGCCGTTCCAGGTGAATATTGTGGCATGGCGGGCGTTCCGTGAGGGCATTACGCAGTCAAAGAAGTCAACTCCCCTGTACACCGCCTCGATTATGTTAGACGGCGTTCCGACGCCCATAAGATACCTTGGCTTATCCTTTGGCATATACGGCTCGACGCTCTCTATTATCCTGTACATGACATCTGTAGGCTCTCCCACCGCAAGACCGCCTATCGCATAGCCGTCGAGCTCAAGCTCTGTTATCCTTTTCATATGCTCGATTCTGATGTCGTCATAGGTACAGCCCTGATTTATGCCGAAAAGAAGCTGATTTTTGTTGATTGTGCCCTCAAGGGAATTGAGCCTTTTAAGCTCGGCTGCACAGCGATGCAGCCATCTCGTGGTGCGCTCGCAGGACGCCCTTGAATAGCTCCTGGGAGCGGGATTTTCCACACACTCGTCAAACGCCATGGCTATGGTGGAGCCTAGGTTTGACTGTATCCTCATGCTCTGCTCGGGTCCCATGAAAATCCGCCTGCCGTCGACATGGGAGTTAAAATAAACTCCCTCCTCCTTAATCCTACGCAGCTTGGCAAGCGAAAATACCTGAAAGCCGCCGGAGTCGGTGAGAATGGGACGGCTCCAGTTCATGAACCTGTGAAGCCCTCCCAGCCTGTAAATCACCTCGTCGGTGGGTCTTATGTGAAGATGATAGGTGTTGCAAAGCTCGACCTGGCATTTAAGCCCCATAAGGTCTACAGAGGAAATGCCGCCCTTGATTGCGGCGGCAGTCCCCACATTCATGAAAACAGGCGTCTGGATGACACCGTGAACAGTCTCAAGCCGCCCTCTCCTGGCGGAGCCCTCTACCGATAAAACCTTGAACATTATTACAGCTCCTGTTATCTATGACTATACCTTGAAGCCCAGCAGGCTGAAAAACGCCTGAAGCGCACCGAAAACAAGGTTGAAGATAAGAAAATACACCCCCAGGGCAATCGACGCCACGGTCATGAGATAGAGCCACAGAGTCCTCCATTTCATAGCCTTCCAGCCCTCACGGCACCTAAGATACATTATTGCCCAGTATATCGAGAGAGGTCCGGCGACGAGTATCCCAAAGCCGTGACAGCAGCCTATGAATATCGGCAGGGCTATCATCAGCCCTATAGTCAGCCTTCGCAGCTGCTTTTCCGGCCTTTCCTTGGCGTCATACGGATTGTCGATAAAATCTGCAATCAGCTTTAAATCCTTCTTTAGTCCCATGTCCATCCCCCTAAAATGCCTTTTCCACTAAGGCCCGGCGAGCAAAAAGCCGTGCCGACGCCGGGAGTGTTTATACAAATCAAGCCCTTAAGCTAAAGCGCCCGTAAACCTTTTATGCTTATTCCTCGCTCTCCGCATCGGAGGCCTCCGATATGAAGGACAAAAGCGACGAGTAGGCGTATTCAGACATTGCGGTATGCCCTGCGTCCCCGGGGTGAAGATAATCGGGGGCTGAGGGATTGTATTCATCCCTGATTCTAGAGCTGTCCTCCTCGGAGGATAAAACCGCCGCAAAGTCCAAAACGCCGTCAAAGGGCGAGGTCTCGTCCCTTATGAAGCGATTTATTGTCCCACGAATCTTCTCGTGAAGCTCTGAATAGTAAAAATTCCCTCCGACCGGCGTAAGCGTCTGACAGTAAACCCTGATGCCGTTTTGGTGGCAGAGCGAAACAAGCTCGCCGTAGGCTTCTATCATGCTCTGGGAGATATCCGCCTGAGCCGAGCCTATGTCGTTTATCCCAACGCTGAGTATCACATACCTAAGCCCCGGAACCGAAAGAAGCTGCTCCTTTATCCTTTGGCTAAGCTTGCCGTTTTCGGTCAGCGTTTCAAAGCCGCTAAGATTCACTAAAGACAGCCTGCCCGAGTATTCTCCCTGATTTATAAGCCCGCTCAGCTGGCAAGGCCAGGACATATACCTGTCTATCGAGGTCAGCTCTCCGGCTGAGATAGAGTCCCCTATAACGGCAACCGCCCTTGTACCCTCCTTTGACCAGATGTCAAGCCCGGAAAGATAGTACCAGCTGCTTGATAGCTTCACTCCGTAGAGCTGACCGTCGTCTACGCAGTCGCCCTTGACTATCCAGGAGGTAGTGTCCGCTCCGTCATGCAGGGTGACTGTGCCGCCGGTATAATCCCCGACATAAATGCTCACAGCGAGGCTCTCAAGCGCCTCCACCTCGAAAAATATCTCGTCGGAGACAACGGTCTCCCCTGCCGGGACTGTTACGCTCTCGCTCCCGTAAAAGGTTATCGCTGCGCTGCCGCCTTCAGCCTCAAGCTCTGGGCTTCCGGGGTTTACAAGCCTTGCAATCGAAGCCCTTTCTATCACCAGCGGGATATCCCCGTATTCGTTTGAAAAGGTCAGCCTTATCCTGCTTCCGCCTATCGAGCTTCTTATCACCTGGCGGCAGGTGGCGTTTCTTATAGCAGACGCCGCGGATGACTGTCCCTCCTCCTCGTCGGGGCTCATAACCGTCCCCCATGTGCGGCACCAGCCCTCGGAGTCGGGAAGCTCGACAAAGTCGCTCTTTGGAGCGCAGGAGCAAAAAAGCATAACTATCACTATGCCAACAGTCAGATATAAGCCAATAGTCCTTTTTGCGAAGCCGCAATTTAGCATAGTTAGCTCCTTTCCTGTGATATAGGGGCAAAGCCGCAGATTACAGCCTTAATTTTAACATGCTTTTAGCCTGCTGTCAAGATAAGACCGCCGGCGCCGGCGTTATCTTAATCTAAGCTAAGAGTCCCCAAGAGCTATAAAAATGGGCATATACTCAAAAAGGACTGACATCCTTCCTACAGCGAAAAGGAGTTGATATTCAAGGAGTATTCATCCGTCAGCCCAAGAGGATAATACCGGCTTATTTATAAAAAGCTGCGCCCCGGGAGACCCGAAGCGCAGGAAAAATCATATCAAAGGGTTATCCTTTTAGCTACGGCGCTCTTGCCGGTCAGCCTGCAGCTAAGCTCATCCGGCTGAGAGGTGCCGAAGTAAAGCGTGACAGGAGCTGAGCTGTCAAGATATCTTACTCCCTCGTCGCTTACCACGGTGAGGTTCTTTTTGAGTATCTCAAGCCTTAGCTCGCTTGTCTCGCCCTTTTCAAGCCTTACCCTCTTGAAGGCGCAAAGAGCGTGATTCTTTACAGCGTCCGTAGACTCCGACTTAAAGTATACCTCTACTACATCCTCGCCGGTCATACCGCTGTTTGAAAGGGTGATGTCGGCAATCAGCTTATCCCCCTCGTCGGTGAGCTTAACATCGCCGACCGAGATGTCAGAATAGGTCAAGCCGTAGCCAAAGGGATAGAGTATCTGGTCCTTGGAGTAATCGTCGTAGCGATAGGTCCTGCTCCTCATGCAGTAATCGGTAAACTCGGGCAGGTCCTCCATATGCTTGTAGAAGGTGACGGGGAGCTTTCCTGACGGCGATACTGTGCCGAACAGGATATCTGCGACAGCCTTTCCGCCCTCAGAGCCGGGATAGAATGCCTGAATGAGAGCGTTCTCCCTGTCGGTATTGACATTAAGGGAGGAGCCGGAAGCCAAAATTATGACGGTGGGCTTTCCTCTGTCCAAAACAGCCTCTATGAGCTGCTGCTGGCATCTGGGAAGAAGAAGGCTTCTCTTGTCGCCGGAGCCGTACTCGTTGCTCTGGTCGCCCTCCTCGCCCTCAAGACCCTCGTCGAGTCCTACGCAGAGGATGACAACATCTGAATTATCGGCTACAGCCTGAGCCTCTGCGATTCTGTGCATCGGCAGCGAGAGTCCGTCCGGCTTGTCCTTTACTATGTCGCAGCCCTCGGAGTAGAGCACTCTGCCGCTGAACTTATCCTGTATTCCCATCAGGATGGTTTCGTATCTGGAGGCGGTGCCGTAGTAGTTGCCCCTGAGTGCGCCGATGCTCTGGGCGTTGGGACCTATTACTCCTATTGTGTCAATCTTATTCATGTCAAGAGGGAGAATGCCGTCGTTCTTCAAAAGCACGCAGGCGGTCTCGGCTGCCTTCCTGGAAAGGGCAAGATGCTCCTTTGTCTCGACATCCTTGTAGCAAAGGCTGTCATACTCGGTGGAGTCGAACATTCCGAGCCTCATTCTTGTCCTGAAAAGATGCTCGCAGGCGGTTGTTATCTCCTCCTCGGTGATAAGACCCTCCTCGTAAGCCTTATACATATGCAGATATGTATTACCGCAGTTGACATCACAGCCGTTTTTGAGCGCAAGGGCTACCGACTCGGTTGCCGTCGCCGTAACATGGTGATGCATATGGAAGTCGGCTATAGCCCAGCAGTCGGAGACGAAATAGCCGTCAAAGCCCCACTCCTTGAGCTTGCCGTTCAGATAGCTGCTTCCGCAGCAGGGCTCGCCGTTTGTGCGGTTGTATGCGCCCATGACCGACTCGACCTTAGCCTCCTTGACAAGAGCCTCAAAGGCGGGAAGATAGGTCTCCTCGAGGTCCTTAGCGTCTGCCTCAGCGTTAAACTCATGCCTTATATCCTCCGGCCCGGAGTGTACTGCGAAGTGCTTGGCACATGCCGCCGCCCTCATGACCTTGCCGTCTCCCTGCAGGCCCTTGACAAATGCGACTCCCAGTCTGGATGTAAGATACGGGTCCTCACCGTAGGTCTCATGGCCTCTTCCCCATCTTGGGTCACGGAAGATGTTGATGTTGGGGGACCAAAGGGTAAGACCCTTGTAGATATCCCTGTCGTTTCTGGAGGAATACTCGTTGTACTTTGCCCTTGCCTCTACGGAAATCACATTTGCGATATCAAAAAGAAGCTTATCGTCAAAGGACGCCGCCATTCCTATCGCCTGTGGGAACATGGTTGCGGTTCCCGCTCTTGCAACTCCGTGAAGCCCCTCATTCCACCAGTTATATGCCGGCACTCCCAGCCTCTCAATGGCGGGAGCGTCATACTTTAGCTGCTCGCACCTCTCCAGTATAGTCATTCTTGAAACAAGGTCCTTGGCTCTTTCCTCGCAGGACCTTGAGCTGTCCTTATAAATCTCCATAAGCAGATGTCCTTTCGTTTAGTAGTAGGTGACAAGCTAGAAGGCAGCACCCTAAAATAATTTTACTAGATAGTAATATTAATGTCAATGGGTGAAAACAAAAAAGTGCAGCCCTCTTTATTTTTAAGGGAGGATGTGCTAAAATAGCTTCAGTTAAAATTCTTGAAAGGCGGTCTGGGTCATGAAAAATATAGCTGTTATCGGCTGCGGAAATATGGGATATGCGCTTCTGTGCGGATTGTTAAAGAACGAAGGCTTCAAAAAGGAGGACATCACCTGTGCGGATAGGATTGAGAAGTCCCTTGAGCGTGCAAAATTGCTGGGGGTTAGGACCTTTTTTGACGCCAGGGACGCCGTTAAGGGCGCAGACACCGTAATCCTCGCCGTGAAGCCAAATGCGCTTGAGTCTCTTGCCGGCGAGATATCGCAGTTTATAGAAGAGGACGCTCTTATCGTCTCGATACTGGCGGGAAAGACTACAAAAGCCCTAGAGGGCTTCTTTGGAGACAAGAGGAAAATCGTTCGGGTTATGCCGAATACTCCTGCGCTTGTCGGCTGCGGGATGAGCGGGCTTTGCGGGAATGAAAATGTCACAGACAGCGAGCTTGACGGAGTAAGGGAGCTTCTATCCGGCTTCGGTCTTGCCGGAATAGTCAGGGAGGAGCTTATGGACTGTGTTACCGGAATCAGCGGCTCGGGACCTGCGTATGTCTATATGTTCATAGAGGGGCTTATGAAGGCGGGAATCGAAAACGGCATGAGCGAGGAGGAGGCAAGGCTGTTTTCCGCCCAGACCGTCAAGGGAGCCGCCCAGATGGTGCTCTCCTCCAGCGAATCCGTCGAGCAGCTAAGAATCAATGTCTGCTCTCCCGGAGGCACCACCATCGAGGCTGTGGATGTATTTAACCGGCTGGGTCTGGAGGGCATAATAAAGGAAGCCGTCGCCGCCTGCATAAAAAAGTCGAAGCTTCTCTCGAAGTAATAATTAGGTGAATTGAAAGGACCTTCCGGATAATTTTCGGGAGGTCCTTGTATTTCATACCGCCTATTCGTTTTTGATAGCCTCGAGAGCTGAGAGCCTTGTCGCCCTTATGGCGGGGTAAAGCCCGGAGACTACTCCTACAACCGTCGCTAGGACGACGGCGGCAAAGTTGAGCCATATAGGGATAATTGAGAGCTTGGAGGTTGCGGCGTCGATTCCTAGCATCGACATTCCTCCGTTTGCGGCGAGGATGTTTACGGCGTAGGAGGCTATGTAGCTAAGACCTATGCCTAAAATTCCTCCGACTACTCCTATTATCGCCGACTCTATAAGAAACATTCCTCTTATGTCGGAGAGCTTGCAGCCAAGCACCTTCATAATTCCTATCTCACGGGTACGCTCGTAAATCGACATTACCATGGTATTGGCTATGCTTATCGCCGCTACGAAGAAGGCAACCACTCCTATAGCTCCTAAAATCGAGCGCAGGAATTTGGTCTGGTCCTGCATCGAGGTCAGCCACTCCATGTTTGAGCTTGTCTCAAAGCCCATCTCCCTTATCTGCTTCTCGACTGCCTGGACATACTTTGAATCCTCACAGATTACGGTTATGTTGTTGTACTTCGAGGTCCTGCCGTCCTCTGTCTGGGATAGGCTTTCCTCTACCACACCGCCGACAATTATATTGGTATAGGCGCCCTGACCTTCTATAATGCCGTAATACTTGTTCTGATTCTCGTCCATCCTCTTTTGAAGCTCCAGCATACCATCGATGTCCATGTATATTTCCTGGGAATAATCGCCGCCCTTTTTCTGCACAAGGATTCCGACGCAGTTCATATCCTCGAGGATGATTCTGGGTCTTGAGGTATCGACGGCGCCCTCGCCATAGTTCCAATACCAGGTAAACTGGTACCTGTGGTCGTCGATTGGGTCAAAGGGAAGCTCCTCGCCCTCAGCGACATCGACCCAGTATATCTGCTCGCTCTTTCTCATCTCATAGAAGTAAAAGGGGATGTTGTAGCACATGACAAAGTTTGTGGTGCCCTTATCGCTCTCATCGAGAAGCCTGCCGTAGAGCACCTCGTAGCCAAAGTCCTCCATCGAGCTTGCGTCAATGCCGTATATGTTGGCGTTCGCCCACTTCATGTTGCCGTCCATAACCATGGTGCCCCAGTAATTTCCCGAGGGCGAAACGGCAGAGACATTTTCAATCGCTCTTAGCTCCTCTACGGTTATGTCGTCAAGAGGGACACGGCTTGTGTTCTGCTCCCACTCGCCGGTCTCCTCGTTTACCTGGCCGTATTTTTCATACACGCTTATCTGACGAATATCACCGTAGGAATTTACCTGGTCCTCGAAGCCCTTATTCATTCCGACTCCGATGGAGAGCATTATAACTACAGCCGCAGTTCCAATTACGACTCCGAGCACGGTAAGCGCACTTCTTGCCTTTCGCCTAAGGAAGTTGCTCCCTGCAAAGCGTATAACATCAGAATTTCTCATCTTACCTGTCCTTTCAAGGATGCAGCCTACTCATAGTCCTCGTCATCGTCGTAAAGCTTAGCCTTCTTCTTTCTTATCGCCGTGGCTATGACAACCGCCGCTATTATTACAACAAGAGCGGGAACGCCTATGAATATCGAAAGCCTTGCAGCCTGGGGAAGTCCGCTAAGGAAGCCGCCGCTGGTCTCCTCGCCGACCTCGCCGCCGATTACATCGTCATATACCGGCATATCTATTCCCACATCCATGCCGCCGCCGATGGAGGGGTCTTCAACGATTCCGCCCATCGAGGACTCGGTTATGACAGCCTCTATAGGATACTCCACCCTTTGCTCGTTGTAGGAGGCGTCCTCAAAGGTGAATACCAAAACTCCCGTCTTGGTCTCGCCTATTGCCGTGGGGTCGGCAGGGGTTATCGTCCCGGAGAAGAAGTCGTAGCTGGAGGCGTTAAGCGTTCCGACATACTGAGTGGACATCACAAAGTCGCCCTCGACGCTTATAGAGAGGTTGGTCATCGGGTTCTTGGACTTGTTGAAATACTGGAAGCTTATCATGGTGCCGTCGACAGAGCACTCTGTCGGAGGATACCACTCCATAAGCTCGAACTTTATCGGCTGGAAAACGGGGAGGTTTATATCCATCGAGCCGTTGCCGTTTGAATAGGAGGCTCCGTTTTCGTACTCGAAATCAAAGCTTATCGTGATGGGATAGGACCTGGCTCCAGCCGAGGCGCTTGTTTTAAGCCTTATCTTATACTCAAGCTCGCCGTCCTTGGGCAAAACCTCGGTGTAGAAGGAGGTAGTGCCGTCTATAGGGCTGAAAATCGTCCCGGAGGTTGAGTTTGCCGAGCCGTCCGTACCGGGGACGACATTGACCGTCATGTTCTTTACATCCTTGTCCTGGCTGGTGTTCTTCAGGACGAAGGTAAGCTCAAACTCGTCGCCGGAGTTTATCTTCTCGAGGTCGGTGGTGTAGTTGGATACTATTACCTTGGGAGTAAGGGACGCAGTGTCGGAAAGCTCCTCGTCCTTTGCCTTCTCCCTCGCCTGAAGATAGACATTGAAGTTCTCGCTGTGCTCAGCGCCCAAGGAATCCTTATACCTTACGGAAACCAAAACGGTTGACTGGGCGTTAGGAAACTCAGGGAACTTTATCGGGAAGCTTCCGCTAACCGTCTCCCCGCCGGGAACTGTTCCTATCTCGATGGTGTCGGTATATGTATTGAGGACTATGTCGCCAAGATTCTCAATGACGAGCTTAACATCCCTTGCAGTGATGCCGGAGCTGTTTTTAAGGCTTACCTCGAGCTTGGTGGAAAGCTCCGACTTTCCCTTACCCTCGGGAATAGAGGCAGAGACAAGTGTGAAGTCGATTCCATCCGAGGTCTCGTTGTCAAGAATCACCTGAGAAGCCTCGACCTTGATGTTAAAGCTGTACTCAGCCACATAGGTCTCCCCGGAGCTGAAATCACGGCACTCCGCCCTCACGGTAAGAGGGTATCTGCCGGAGTCCAGCGTGTCGTCCGAGACGATAGTAAGCGTGTTGTAGCCAGCCATTCCGTTTACCGTGGCAAGCTGACTGTCAAGACTGAAGCCGTTGCCGCTTATGCTTAGAGATATCTGGGTGGCAAATATCCCGACCGGGCTTACCGTAAAGGAAATGTTAAAGCTCTCTCCTGCCAGGACCTCGCTCCTGCTGACGCTGGGATTGACAATATCAAGGTACTTTATGATATTGACAGGCTCGCCGCCCTCCCCGGATTCATCTGCGAAAACGCCCAGCGGGAAGGCGCTCACAAGCAGGATTACGCTTATTACTGCCGCAATTACTTTTTTCATGGTCTTTACTCCTTTACGATAAACTTCATACAGATTCAGCCGCCCTGACTATCTCGGCAGCCTCCTCAGAGCCTACGGATATCTGCTTTTTGGAATTGTCCTCGACGGAGGAAATCTCACCGTCGATTATGTGATAGATTCTGTCCGCATAGGCGGCTATCTCCACATCATGGGTGACTATTACAAGAGTCTGATGATTCTCCCTCGCCATCGAGACCATCATCTCCATAATCTCGATTGTCGTCCTGGTGTCAAGGTTGCCGGTCGGCTCGTCGGCAAAGACTATCTTGGGTCTGCCGACAAACGCCCTTGCTATGCCGACTCTTTGCTGCTGTCCTCCTGACATCTGGGTGGGCTTATGCCTCATTCTCTTTCCAAGGCCGCACATCTTTAGCATCTTCTTAGCCTGTGCGTTTCTTACCCTTCTTTTGACTCCGGAGAACATAAGGGGCATACTCACATTGTCTATGGCGTTTAGATTTGGAAGAAGGTTGTACGCCTGAAAGACAAAGCCCATCGTTTTCTGCCTGAACATTGCCAGCTTGCGCTCGCTCATAAGGTCGACTCTTTGCCCGTATATCGTGATGCTGCCCTTTGTCGGCTTCTCAAGCCCCGCCATCATGTTCAGAAGCGTCGACTTTCCAGAGCCTGAGGTTCCAAGAAGGCAGACAATCTCGTTTTTGTAGATATCAAGGCTGACTCCCGAAAGAGCCTTTACCTTTTCCCTTCCCAAAACGAATATCTTTGAGAGGTTTCTTATCCTTATGACCGGCTCTGTAGAGCTTTGCTCTATGGAGCCTTGCTCTTTTGAGCCTTTTTTCAAGGGAGCTTCAGCCGTCCTTTCGGGAACGGCGTCATCCTCGGCGGATAAAGGAGCCGGCACATTAGACTCGCCGTCCGCAGGAACAAAGGTAGCCGGGGCGACCTCTTTTTTCAGCCCCAGACCGACAAGAAAGTCAGGGTCTACGCTTCTGTCATCTAAAGACTCGTCAAAGGAATCCCCGGCAGTCTCCACCGGGATAGACCTTACGGGGTCTCCCTCCGCCATCGGGGGAGTCTCCATGTCCTGACGGCTTAAAAGCTCGTTAAGGGCGGTTTTAGCACTGTCCAGACTGTGCTCGCCGCCGCTTTTAGTCCTGCCGGTATTTTTTATGCTGCCAATATTGTCCACATCAAGAGCTCTCCTTTCCTGCCGCCGTGGGTCTTATGCGGCGTATTTGAGGCAAACGCTTTTATAACTAGGCTATTCACCCGTCCAGTCAATTATAACATATATATAGTTTGCAGTCAACGAAAAATAGTAAGCTTAATTAAATCTTAATTAATATTCCCAATCAATCCTTCGCCCACAGCACGACTGCAAAAGCTGCTATTAACAATACAAGCGCCGAGCCGGATATATTGCAGAATTTTAAAAATAATTTATCGAATTAATTTTTGATAGGCTCTTACAGCTCCTCGAAGCTCTCTAGGATGGAATCCTTTTTCTGCGGACGGCTGTCCCCGTGTCTGACAAGGAGCATCGTGATAAGCGAGGCGCAGGAAAACGCCGTCGCATACGGGAAGAGTGCGCCGTAGCCAAGACCTATGGCGTTTTCGTCTATCAAAAGCCCGGAGAGCAGCGGAGTGACTATCTGGGCGGACATCGTAAAGGCGTAGTAAAGCCCGGTGAATCTGCCTATATCCCCGCTCGAGCACATCTCAACCACCATGGGGAAGGAGTTTACATTAATTGCCGCCCAGCCGACTCCCACAACAGAGAACAAAAGATAAAGTATCCAGCCGGGAGAGCTGATGAATATCAGCGAAATATAGCACACCGTCATCAAGACTATGCCGAGCAGGACCGTCTTTTTCCTGCCCAGGACTCCCGAGACAAAGCCAAGAGGAACAAAGGAGATTATCGCCGCAACCGTGGCAACCGTCAGAAATATCGAGGAGGAGCCGGCTCCCAGCTCGAACCTGTACTCAAAGTACCTGGAAAACGAGGTTGTGACCCCGTTGTAGGCGCAAAACCACAAAAACGAAGAGACTAAAATCAGTCCGAGGCTTAGCTTAACTCCCCTGTCGAGCTTTCCTTTCTTTTCGACGCTCTTTTCGCCGTCCTCCCTGTCTACCCCGGAGGAGCTTACCGCCCTGTTTTCGTTGACGGTAAGCACCATCACCAAAACGGTTACCAGCATGAAGCAGGCGACGGTCAGGAAAATCGGAATAAAGCTTCCGTAGTGAACAGCGCCGTCAGCGTCCACGGTCTGCGTTACCATCAGAGATATGGCAATTGTTGAGAATATCCCTCCGACATAGCCGACAAGGTTTATAACTGCGTTTCCCTTAGAACGCAGGGGCTTCGGGGTGACATCGGGCATATATGCAACAGCCGGCGAGCGATATACGCTCATGGTCACCAAAAGGAGCATCAAAAGGACTATGAAAACGGCTATCCCTGCGCTCTCGGTGACAAAGGCAAGCAAGGTCATCAGCAAAACCGCCGCAACCGTCCCTCCGAGAATAAATGGGGTCCTCTTTCCTAAAGGAGTCCTTACATTATCCGAAAGCGCTCCGAAAAACGGAAGCATAAACACCGCCAGAATATTGTCAATAGACATGATGAAGTTTGTCGCCAGAGTCGACACCCGATAGTGATTTTCAAGTATTATCGGTATCATATGGTCGTAGAACTGCCAGAATGCCAGTATCGACGCAAAGGAAAGACCTATCAATACGGTCTGCTTTACATTAAGCTTCACAAAAATCCCTCCAACCTGCTTTTAGGCTATTAAAAATTCCCTTAGCTCTAGGATATCACTGCTTTAATATCATGTCAACAAAATAAGCGTAAATTTTATATTATGAGGTCTAAGACTGCCTCAAGACAAGAGGGAGATGGCTTTTTGCAAAAAAACGGCACGCTGGGGATGGCGTGCCGCTTTTAGTTTACAGCTATACCTTTAGCTATGACTCCTGCTTGCTCTTGCCCGACTTCCTTCTTTTGCCAAGGACAACTCCGACTATGACCAAAATCACAGCCGCAGCGACGCAGACCGCCGCAACGATTATCATGGTGGTGTCAAGCTCGGGACCGGGAGTCTTTACAAAGGGATTTACCTTAGTCTCTGCCACAGGCTCGACATAGTCAGGGTCTGCGGGGAGGTCTATAACATAGGTCGTGACGCTCTGTGCGGGTACGACATTGCCGTCAGACTCGTACTTGCCGGCGTCCAGCCAATACTGATATCTGAACCTGTTTTCGTTTCCTATGGTCTGGAAGGCCATCGAGTCAATAGGCTCCGCTCCGCCGAGGTCGAAGTTAAGCGTCCTCTCGCCGTCGGTATTGTTCACGGCGACTATTACAAGCCTGCTGGAATCCGGCGCCTTGAAGGCAACTACCGTTGTGTCGGAGTCGTTAACCACCTCCACCCTCTGGTAGCCCGGCTTTACATACTTCGAGAAATGCATCATTATGTAATGATTTCCCATTCTTGTTATCTCAGCCGTCTCCTCTGGGCCGCCTATTTCAATGAGGCAGTTTCCCGTATCCATAATCCAGACGCCGTTCCAGTAGAGATAGGCGTTTACATTCTCGTAGATAAACTCGTTTGCCATCTTCTCGGCATGATTGATGTATTCATTATAGTACCACTCAGTCTGCCAGAGCCTGTACTGCCCGTAGAACTTGTCTCCGACCTGCTTATAGCTTCTGGGAGTGTTCTCGCTTCCGTAGAGGTGGTGAGCTATTACCTCGAAGCTGTCGGGTGCGTTTTCGATGAGGGGGTCGGTGTATCTTGAGATGACATCCACCCAGTCAGCCATGACCTCGGCGCCGGTTATGCTGGGCGCCCACTCGCCGAACGCCTCCTGGAACGCCTCGTAGACCGCTATGTGAGCCTTCCAGTAGGCACAGTGATACTCGTCCTCATCCTCGCCGAAGTAGAAGCCCGCCTCATCTCTGGCGTTGCCCTGCTCGTCACGGCCAAGACCCTGAAGCTCGGTCTCGTTTGAGATAGAGAAGTAGTGAACGGGTATTCCGGCCTCGAAGAAGAGCCTTATAGACTCTACGCAGAAATCGGCAAGCTCGTCATACATATACTCGCCGTTTTCGTCCTTAGCGAGGGTATAGTAGGTGTAGCCGTTATCATCAAGCTCGGTGAAGGCGACAAAGGGCAGGTCCCTGCGGTACTGACCCCAGCTCGTCACCAGGACAATAGGGTCTATTCCCCTCTCTACTGCGGCATCATAGTACGCCTTGTAGGCAGGGTATCCGTCGAGCGCAAGCTGGCTGTCGCCCTCGCTGGTTACATCGTGCAAATCCCTGAATCTTAGGATGTTGAACTCGGCGTCGTTAAATATCCAGTCATAGCCCTGCTCGGCGTTCTGGTTTGTTGTGAGCCAGTCGCTGTACCAGGTGTAGGACGCACCGAAGCCGTCGATAGTCTGATATGTTGTGGACATATCTATCTTTATGTCGGCGTCCTCCGCCATGAGCTGGCAGGCTGCGGTGACAAAAATAACCGCCGCCAGAAGCGCCGAAACAATCTTAGCCGTTAATTTCATAGCTACCCTCCAAAGCTAGGCAGACTCTGCCTTTTTATATGATTTTAACTCCGCCAAGGTCAGCTTGTCAATAATTTATTCATATCAAATGATTGATTTATTGGAATATGCAGAAAACAAATGTCCTATGCAAAAAGCCCGCCTCCGACTTGAACTGCCCCAATTTGTACGGA
>DBPX01000019.1 GCA_002305045.1 Ruminococcus sp. UBA1409 | reverse complement strand
TCCACGGAGAGCGTCCCAGCCTGACAGCGCCGAAGGCGCCTTCTCGCCGCATGAATACCTTAAACCCTTAAAAGATTCATGCGGCGAAGAGCAGCATAGATGCGGCGGGTTAAGGCTCCCCCCTGCGGGGGGAGCCTTACCGTGTACAGGGCATGGGGCTGCTTTTGACACGCTCTTATCCACTCCCTGACTGACCGGCTTCGCCAATCAGCCGGGTTTTTTCTGGCTTTTCGCCCCATGCCCGCACACGGGCTTGCCTTGGCAAGAACCCGCCACACTATGCTGCCTCAGGCTGGGACGCCTTCCCCCTCCGGCACTGCGCCGGCTTCACCAAGAAGCTACTTCACTTCCTCTAAGCTGTAGCCCTCCGTCACCGTGCCGATTTCAAATATCCCGCCGTAAAGCTCTATTTTGCTTCCCGACAGGATTATCATGCCGTCCTCGCCAAAGAAGGAGCCACTGTAAGCGTCCTCGCCGGCGGTCCCGCCTGAGAGAAGCTCAAGAGCAGCAATTGCAAGCTCAGAGCAGCTTTTTTCCCTCGAGCCAAGGATTATTCCGCTTATTTCATCCGAGCAGAGCCCCGTCGCCGGGTTTATGTACGGCGTTCTTATTTCGCCGTTCTCGTACTCGTAAAAGCGCATACCGTCAAGCTCGCCGGAGGGAAAGCTCCTAAGATAAAGCCCGCAGACGGGCGAGCTGTAGCTTACAGTCGCAGCTCCCTTTATTGCGCCCTCCTCGTAGTCGATAAGGCTTATGCTGTACGGCTCGCCGGAGCGGTCGTCGAGATTTATAATGTATCCCTCGCTTGATGTTATGTAGCCGTAGGTATATCCGGCGTTCCTTAGAATACCGGCAAGATAATCAAGCGTGAAGGCGTTTTTAAGCTGATAGAGGTCGATGTACTCGTCTATGCCGTTTTGCTCTGCGAAGTCAAGGTACTCCTCGCTGACAAGGAGCCTCACTCTTCCCTCGCCCTCAAGCTCAAGCCGTATATGCTCCCGGCTGTTTATATAGGACGCCGCCTCGCTGAAGTAGCCCTCCTGCGAGCTGCTGAAGGCGGGGTCGAACTCCATCGCCTCATAGTCCCAGGAGGAGGCAAAAAGATTGTAGTAGTCAATCAGAAGCGGGGACAGGTAGACGCTTCTTGTCCCGCTGGCTTCGATAAGCTCCAGCACCGAGTACAGCTCGGGGTCGACGCTGACCGTCTCATTCGGATTATTGTTTAAAAGAGCGAGGTTTTTCACGCTCCCGTATTCCTGGGAGGGGTCTAGGAGCCTGTATATATAGTCGCAAGCGGTGGAATATATTAAGGCTATCTCCCTGGACTCGAGCCTTGGCGAGCTGCCGGACATCCCTAAGCAGTAGTTCAGAGTCAGCTCCTGACCGGCTCCAGGCTCCTCACAGCTGGGCTCTATCACGCTGTAGCCGCTCTCTCCCCGCAGGAGGGTGCTGACAGCGTAGAATATAAGAGCCGCCGAAAGAGCCAGCAAGCCGCAGATAATCCACAATCTGCGGCTTGAATTTCCTTCGTCCAGCTCGATGGTCTCAACAGGCTTTGGAAGTCTTGGCAGGCCTGTACTTCTTTTTCTTGATTCTCTTGCCATCCTGGACATTTTTTTAGATTGTCGCCAGAAGCACGCCGAGGACAAACAGAGCCAAAAGCGCACCTATTACCGCCAGTCCGGCAAGAGAGCCTCTTTTGCACATTCTGGCGTTTCTCATGTAGTTGAAGTGCCTGAATATCAGCCACGCCGGGACTCCCAGAATCGGCAGCAGGAAGGAGAGCACAAGGTACAAAACGCTTCCCGTGTCGTGTACCGGGGTCTCAAGGATGTGCTCGTGCTGCATAAGAAGCTCGTCATCCATGCGCTCGCTCTCATCCTCCTGGGAGCCTTCCTCCCTTATTGTTATCGACTTGAGCGGGACTCCCTTTTCACGGATTTTAGTATACTCCTCTATTTCCTTCTTGTTTCCGAGGATATAGTGGTCGTGCCCGATGTTGACAAGCTCCGGCTTGTCGGTGGAGTAGTCGTGTATGCTCGGGTCGTAGGTGTAAAGCACCTTGTTCTTTTCGAGCTGAGGGTCGGGTATCGGTATCGCAGACAAAAGCGAGCGGGTGTAGGGGTGCAGAGGATAGTCAAACAGCTCCTCGGCGTCCGCAATCTCCACGATATCTCCCTTGTAGATAACTCCTATTCGGTCGGATATGAATCTTACTATCGAGAGGTCATGAGCTATAAAGAGGTATGTAGTGTTCTGCTCCTGCTGGAACTTCTTTAACAGATTCAAGACCTGCGCTCTTATTGATACATCGAGTGCGGAAATCGGCTCGTCGGCAACGACAAGCTCAGGTCTCATGACCATAGCTCTTGCAAGACCGATTCTTTGCCTCTGCCCGCCTGAAAACTCATGGGGATAGCGGGTAAGATGCTCAGGCAGGAGTCCTACCTCATTTATTATGCTCTCGACCTTTTTAACCCTGTCCGCCTCGTTTTTAAAGAGGTGGAAGTTGTAAAGTCCCTCGGAGATGATATAATCCACCGTAGCTCTCTCGTTGAGGGAGGCTGCCGGGTCCTGGAAAACCATCTGAATGTTTCTTATTACCTCACGGTCTAATGACTTTGGTATCTTGCCGGAGATCCTGACACCCTTGTACAAAATCTCTCCCGAGGCGCAGGGATTAACCCTTATGACGGCTCTGCCTATAGTCGTCTTGCCGGAGCCGGACTCGCCGACCAGAGAGAAGGTCTCTCCCCTGTAGATGTCGAAGCTGGCGTTCTTGACCGCCTTTACTGCGTTATCTCCCTTGCCGAAGGTGATGTCAACATTTCTGAGGGAGACAAGTATCTCTCTTCCGTTTTCATCTATCGGTCCGTGCTCGGGAAGATGATTGGAGGAGCCGTTTTTCATTTTTATTTCAGCCATGCCTTACCCTCCTCTAAATGTTGAACGAGCGAAGAAGCGTTCCATGGATGTCCCTTATTATCTCCGGCTTCTCAAGCTTGGGCGCTCTTGGGTCTAAAAGCCATGTCTTTGCATAGTGAGTGTCGCTCACCTTGAACATGGGAGCCTCCTTGAGCGTGTCTATCTTGAGGCAGTAGGGATTTCTGGGAGCGAACGGGTCGCCGATTATCTTGTTGTAGAGCGACGGCGGCGTTCCGAAGATTGAGTAAAGCTTGGTGTTGCGCTGTGCGAGCTGGGGAAGCGAGGACAGCAGCGCCCAGGTGTAGGGGTGCCTTGGGTCGTAGAATATCTCGTCTACGGTGGCAAGCTCGACTATCTGCCCGGCGTAGAGCACCGCAACCCTGTCCGCAATGTTTGCAACGACTCCCAGGTCGTGGGTAATGAATACTATAGTGTATCCAAACTCCTTCTGGAGGTCCTTCAAGAGCTTCAGAATCTGCGCCTGGATGGTGACATCAAGGGCGGTTGTAGGCTCGTCGCAGATTAGGATTTTGGGCTGGCAGGAAAGGGCTATGGCTATTACTATTCTTTGCCTCATTCCGCCGGAATACTGGAAGGGATAGTCGTCAAACCTCTTTTCGGCGTTGGGGATGCCGACCTTCTTCATTAGAATCAGCGCTCTCTCCCTCGCCTCAGCCAGCGAGCAGCCCTGGTGCTTGATTATAACCGAGGTTATCTGCTTGCCTATTGTAATTATCGGGTTGAGCGAGGTCATAGGGTCCTGGAATACGGTGGCAATCCTGCGGCCTCTTATCTTGTTCCAGTCCTTGGAGAACTTGATGTTGGCAAGATTTAGTATGCAGGTGCCGTGGAGCCTGTCCTCGGTTTCGTCTAGATACCTTACCCTAAAGGCAACCTTGTCAAAGACACGGTTTCTTGTATTATCGTCGTTAAGGTCAAGACCGTCCCTCATGGCTTCCTTTAGCACCCTCAAAAGACCCTTGGCAAGCCTCATTCCCTTGACGCTTCCGTACCTGTCTACCGAGAGGCAGACCTCCTTTGCCAGAATGAGGTTTCTTTCCCTCGTGGCGTCGGATATCTCGCCGCTTATCAGCCCCTGATACTCCTGCTGCAGCTTTGAAAGCTGAGTCTTATACTCGTCTAGAAGCCCGGCGTCGTTTTTGAGCTTTTGCTTTGCCTTTTTGGTCTGGCTGGCGATTTCAGCCATATGCTCCTTGATTTTACGGTCGAAGTCCTTGATGCTGACGCCGACCTCCTTAATTTTTTGCTTATCCGACTTGGGGTCAAGAGTCTGCTTGAGGTTATACGCCTCGGTGCGGCGGTATCTCAGCTCGGACAGCTCGTCCTCAAGGGACTTTTTGAGCTGCGGGTCGATGCCGGCGCTTGCAAGCCTCTTGGACTTTAGCTCCTGCATCTTGCCGTATACCTCGCCGCCGAACTCTAAGCGTGAGTATTTATCAAGCTTGCTCTTGACAAACAAGATAAGCTGCCTTTGCATGAAGCCGTAGCCTGCGTAGGTGTCGGCAAGCTCATCGTCGCTGAAGATAATCTCTCCGTTGTCGATAAAGCCGTTTTCGTCAAGCATGCCCGCAAAGGTCTTTGTAAAGACCGACTTGCCGGAGCCGGACTCGCCGACTATCGCTATTGATTCGTTTTCGTAGATGTCCAGGGAGATGTTTCTAATCGCTGTGAGGATTCTTCCCCTCACCCTGAATTTAACCTCAAGGTCCTTGACGGACAGCAGTACCTTTTTATCGTCCATATCAAAGCCTCCCTGCTACATATGTGTTCTCGGGTCGGAGGCGTCGCCCAGGTTCTGACCGACGACATACAAAACGATTGTGATGATTGATGCGACCACAACGGGGCACCAGAACTCGAACTCGAAGCCGGGAGTGAACATGGAGCCTTCAGCCTCGTAGATAAGCCTTCCCAGCGACATGTCGGACATCGAAAGACCGATATAGCTAAGGAATACCTCGTAGGAGATATAGGAGGGAATCTCGGTTGCGGCAACCGTCACTATGACCGAGACCATAAAGGGAAGGATGTTTTTAAGAGCGATTTTGAAGGTGGAGGTGCCAAGACATCTCGAGGCGAGATTGTACTCACGGTCTCTTATGATGACGACCTGAGTTCTTATGAAATATGCTATTCCCAGCCAGCCGGTTATCGTCAGCGCAAAGACCAGCGACCAGAAGCTGGCGGAGAGTATCATTACTACTACCGAGATTAAAAGGATGTAGGGAACATTTCCTACTATGTTGTAGACCTCGGTCATGAAGATGTCCACCCTCTTGGAGAAGCCCCAGACCGCTCCTATTACGACGCCGACCGTCATGTTGATAAGAGCACAGACAAAGGCAAGCGTCAGGGAAATCCTTGCGCCGCTCCAAAGAGCGTCAAAGGTGGACTGTCCGACTCCGCCGCTGCCGAATATCCAGTGGATGTTCTTGCCGAACTTCTCCATGGCGGCAGAGGGTCCAAGGTGCTTTGCTCCCTCGACCATGAGGTTTGCATACTTGTCGTAGTTTGAGAACTCGGGGTAGATGTAGGCAAAGAGCACCAGTACAGCCAGCAGGCTCAAAACTACTATGTTAATCTTTTTCTTGAAGAACACCCTCAGAACAGACCTCCAGTAGGAGTATCTGGGAGCGGTAATCTTTTCAGCCTCGGCCTCGCCGTGCTCAAATCTGGAAAATAGCTCCTCATCGCTGAGCCCGAACTCGTCAAGAGCTATAAGCTCATTATATTCGTTCATTTAAGCTGCCCCCTTTCCTTAGCGTGCCTTCGAGGTGAAGTTGATTCTCGGGTCGACAAGAGCCATCAGAATGTCGCCCAGGATTATCGAGACGATAGAGAGGGTTGCGTAGAACAGCGTCAGTCCTACGATTACACCATTATCGTAGTTATTGATTGCGTTGGTGAGAAGATTTCCGGCGCCGGGGACGAGGTAAACACGCTCGGTGATGATAGCGCCGGTCAGTGCGCCGAGGACGCTTCCCGGAATACCGTGGATAATCGGTATCGCAGCATTTTTAAGGATGTGCTTGGAGAAAATCTCGTTCTCGGAGAGACCGCCGGACCTCGCAAACTTGACATAGTCGGAGTTCATCTGGTCAATCATGTAGCGCCTCAGCCACTTCATAAGGTTTGCTATCGAGGGCAGGGCGAGCGAGATTATCGGCAGAGCGTACATAAGGGCTGTTTCGCCGTCCATATTGAAGGTGGTTGGAAGCCCCAGCTTTCCGCCTATCGCCTTGAACATGAAGATGTATGCCAAGGACGGCACCGCCATGATGAATACTATGTACAGAGTTCCGAGCTTGTCCAAAAGCTTGTCCTTCTTTCTTGCCATGGTGATTCCCAGCGGAACTGCAAGAACATAGGCTGCAAGAGTTGAGATAATACCTATTGTGAAGGAGTATCCCGTCTTGGACTTGTTGCCCTTGTAGGTGGTGACGGAGGTATAATCGTCAACATACCTGTCGGAATACATTGCTGCGGCGTCCCTCGAGCCCTGACTGTAGACCGCCGTGTGAAGGTCGTCGGCGCTCTCCTCGACAAGGCCTGTGGGATAGGTCACAGTCCTTCTTATATACGCACCCTGGCTGGTGGACATGGTGTCAAAAACATCTATACCCTTATTAATAGAGTAGGACATTCCCAGCTTTATGGTGATAACATTCTGATGGAAGTAAGGGAACTGGTCATCAAAGTACATAAGATACTTATGCCTTGTGCCGTTTCCTATGATTGCAGGCGAGAATTTCTCTCCCCCGTACAAGGGGTCGTATGCGGTAAAGGTGAGCTTTCTCTCGCCGATATCAACGCTCTCGTCGACATAATGAATATTGTCGATAGTGACTACTCCGGCGAAGAAGCTTGCAAGCCTGCCAAGAAGAGGCCGGTCCTTATAGGCGAAGAGCTGCTGTCTCCCGCCGGTGTCGACCTTTCTTCCTGTGAGCATAACAGCGTCCAGCCTGACTACGGTGTAGCCCTGCGACTCGTAATGCTCGGTGAATTTTTCGACATAGGTTTTTGTTATATCGCTGTCAAGGTCGGGGGTTCTTGCTATGGCGGCGGCGTCGGCAAGCGAAGCCTCGTCAAGCTCCCCGGAGGTAACCAAGGTCCTCAGATACTCGTTGTAGGTTACATAGTCCAGATAGCCGAACTTTTCCCACTGCGAGTATTTATAAATTTCTCTGTCGTTATTGCTTTTTTTGGTGAACGCAACATCCTTGGCAAAAATCAGCTCTCTGTTCATCAGTGAATACACAAGCAGCATAACTATTGCAACGACGATTACGACCGATACAATACCGTGGAGAATTCTTTTTAACAGGTATTTACTCATAAGTCATAATCACTCCCCATTATCAATCACAATAGGGGATAGGAAGCTATCCCCTATGCTCTGAATAATTGTTTTTGCTCGGCTTATTTAAAGCTCTAAAGCTGGAAAAGCAAGATTCCCTGCGGCGGAGGACCCGCCGCAGGTTATCAGGAATAATCGCTTAGAACAGACCGAGATTCTTAGCCATTCCGCCGCCCTGAGGAAGCATGGTATCAAGGTAGGTGAACGGATCACCGTAGTCAGGTGACCAGCCGGACGCGTCAGACAGGTGGAAGTTCATCTGGTCGCCGGTTGCAGGATAGTAGGCGGCGTTGTACCAGTTAAGGGCGTTGGAGCCGCCGGTCTTAACCAGGTTGATGATTACCTTGCCCTCGAGAGAAGCCTCGATGGACTGCTTGAGAGCGTTAGCTCTGTTGGAGGAGGTCTCGTTGATGTCGTAGTAGGGAAGGTCGAGATAAACGGGATGCTCAGCGTCGATTATCATGCCATCAGAAGCGGAAAGCTCCTCGATAGCAAGCTCGAGCTGCGCCTTAGCCTCATCGGGGTTGTACCATCCGTCGTAGCCGACAGAGCCGCCGATGCCGTCGTTAGCCTCGGGATTCCATACGGTTATCGGGTATCCGTCAGCGTCAAGCTGAGCCTGCATAATCTGACCGTAGTAGGTTCCTGCAGGGAAGGTGGTTGCAGTTCCGTTGATATCAACGGTTACCTCCTCGCTCAGGTATACGAAGTCACCGGGGCTGTAGGAGTTAACAAGGCTGTTGTACTTGAGCTCGTCGCCAGTGGTTGTTGCGTTGTAGGCGCCTCTGTCAAGTGCGAAGCAGATAGCAAGACGGAAGTGCTGGTTCTGCATTGCAAGGTTGGACTTGTTGCGGTCGTTCTCGGAAAGCTCGGAAACAGCGATGGTGGCGTCGTTGAAGTTCTCGTACTGCTTTCTGTAAACATTGAGGAATATAGGGAAGGAAGAAGCGTCAAGGCTGGATACATAGGCGTAGGTATCGAACATACCGTCCTCCTTAGCCTTCTGAGTGGCCTGTGTTCCAAGACCTGCTCCGGCGAATACGCCCTCCATCATAAGGTCATAGCTCTCGGTGGGGTTCTGACCGTCGATAAATCTCCAGGTGATCTTCTTGATGTTGATGTTGTCCTTGTTCCAGTACTCGGGGTTAGCGTCAAAGACGATAGAGTTGCTGGCAGTGTAGGAGGTTACAAGGTACGGACCGCAGTAAGCGATGTTCTCAGGAGTGAGACCGTAGGTGTAGCTCTCAGAAGCGGAAGCCTCAGCGTAAGCGTCAAGACCGAAGGCGCCGCCCTGTGCGAGGAAGAAGGACCTTGAAAGGGGCTGGAAGCAGTTGTAGCTCAGCATGGTGATGAAGTAGGAGGTGGGGTTCTCGAGGGTGTAGACGAGGGTGTAGTCGTCAACAGCTACACATCCGACCTCCTCGAAGCCGCAGGTACCTTCCATGTACTCAGTAGCGTTCTTTACGATACCGTCGACAAGGTACTCGGTGCCGCCCTGAGCGTCAAGAAGATGCTGGAAGCCGGCAACAAAGCTGTCAGCGGTCAGAGGCTCGATTATAACGCCCTGCTGGTTGACCCAGTTAACGCCCTCACGGATGTGGAAGGTGTAGGTAAGGCCATCCTCGGAAACCTCGTAGGAGGTTGCAAGAGCGGGAACCTGAACATTCTCGCAGTTGTACTCAAGAAGTCCGTCGACGGTGTTTACAATAGCCTCATGGTCGGGGGCGAGGTAGGTGTTCTGAGCGTCCCAGGTTACAGGGTCGCTGACGTAGCCAAGGGTGTAGGTATCGGTAAGGGTGTAGCCCTTAGCAGCTGCCCAGTCCTTAGCTGCCTGCTCGTAGGTGCCGGTTCCTCTGAGCTCGTTCCAAAGAGCGGTAAGCTCAGTTCTCTCAGCAGCGGTGAGCGGGTCGCCGTCTATTATAAGAGCATTGTGATACCTGTACGTATCGGTGCCCCAGTAGGTGGTGGTCACAGTCCTGGGGATAACTCTTGAGATAGCGTAGTTACCGCCGTTTGCGGTAGAGGGGAGCAGAACTCCCTGCTCGAGGAGCTTAGCCTCTGCTATAGCAGAAAGAGCAAACTTCTCGGAGGTGGATATCGAGGGGTCCTTAGCGAGCTGGTAATACTCATAGAAGCCGCCCAGAACCGCATCGTAGAGAGCCTCTGAAGCCTCAGCATGAGACATCTCGGCATACTTGTCAACATATGTAGGCTCGACTACCTCGCCGCCGTCATCGTTGACCTCGCCGTCGTTATTGGCACCGCTGTCGTCGCCGCTATTAGAGGGCTGGTTGGTGGTATCGCCGCAGCCGGCTACAACCGTCAGCACCATGCAGGCAGCAAGAATGAGCGCCAAAAGCTTTTTTACCTTCATTTTGCAAATCTCCTTTACAGATTTTTCCCGGCGCCCATCCAAACAGGGGCGTTAGGTAAACCGGGATTTTGTAATATTCAGCCTGCGGACACCGCCGGAAAGGAAATCCCTCCGATGTGGGCAAATCACCCTAGCCCGCCCTGAAATACACATTAATTATATCACATTGTGACTATATGTCAAGCGAAAAAGCCATTTTGCTCAAATTATTCTATCGTTCTACGCAAATCCTACTGATTTTTTCTTGTTTTATTGTCAGAAATAACAAAGCCTCTTTTGACCCCGCCGCAATGCGGCTAATAGGATTTTCCATCCATGACAGCAGGTTTAATATTCTTTTATCGCTTTAGCATTTTATCGCATTATCAGGGAAAATAGAGCGTCAGGGCAGCTTCCCGGCTTTAATATTTTAGCATGTAAACATTTTACCGTCTGAAGGAAAATTCAGTAATAAAAAGGGAGCTGTCCAAAAAGAGGCAGCCCCCGTATCTTGAGCGGATAATAAGGCCCTATCCCTGCGAGCCGTACAGCCCGTTGCAGGACATAAAGGCGTAAAGGCTCTCGCCGTGCTGCTGCTCCTCTGCCTGGATGTGGTTTAAAACCCTCCTTGCGTTGGGGTCGGAGAACTCAAACACGCTGACATCATAGAGTGAGGAGACATGCTTCTCAGTAGAGAGCATATCGCTTGCAAGGAATCTGTCGATATCCCTTGAGCGCTGGTCGGCGTAGCTGACCTTTTTGCACCACTGATTCTTCTCGTTCTGAAGCGGAGTCCCGGTGACGGCCGGAACAGTCCCGGTGAGCATCGCCGAGACAGTGTTGTAGTGGTTCTGCTCAGTCTTTGCAATCTCCTTAAAAAGCTCCTTCAGCTCGGTGGAGCAGGCGTCGCAGGAGTATCTTGTGTATTTCTCAACGCAGAGCTTCTCCTGGTCCCTTAAATCCTTGAGCAGTCCTGTTTCCTTCTGGGTAAGATTCATAAAAAGCATCTCCTTTTTAGTAAGATGCCCCTATTGTCCCCCACGGAAAGCAAAATATACCTTATTTTTCTTTACGGACGGCTACTGAATCTTGTCCACATCATAGGGCGTTGTCTGGTAGACGAAGTAGTTCAGCCAGTTTGAAAACAGAAGATTGGCGTGCGCCCTCCACCTGACGACAGGCTGCTTTTGCGGGTCGTCGTCGGGGAAGTAGTTTATCGGCACCTTGATGTCAAGCCCACGCTCCTTGTCCCTAAAATACTCCTTAGCGAGGGTGCCGGCGTCGTACTCAGAATGTCCCGTGACGAAAATCTGCCTGCCCTCGGCGGTCATGCAGGCGTAAACTCCAGCCTGAGGGCTTGTCGCAAGGATTTTCAGCTTCCCTACAGCCTCGACATCCTCGATATCGATGGTGGAGTTTCTTGAATGAGGGGCGTAGAAAACATCGTCCGACCCTCTGAAAAGTATCGGATTCTTATAGTCGACGGTGTGCGGGAATACTCCGAACAGCTTTTCCTTAAGGAGTCTCTTTTTTATCCCGAAGTGATAGTAAAGCCCTGCCTGCGCTCCCCAGCAGATGTGGAAGGTGGAGTGAACATGGGTCTTTGTCCACTCGAAGATTCTGGACAGCTCCTCCCAGTAGACGACATCCTCAAACTCAAGCTGCTCTACCGGCGCACCTGTGATTATCATGCCGTCGTATCTTCTGTCCTTAATCTCGTCGAAGGTCTTGTAAAAGGCGGCAAGATGCTCGTAGGAGGTGTTTTTTGACTCATAGCTGGCTGTGTGCAGAAGCTCGACCTCGACCTGAAGAGGAGTGTTGCTTATCAGGCGTATAAGCTGGGTCTCGGTGTCGACCTTAGTCGGCATGAGATTGAGTATAAGAATCCTGAGAGGGCGGATATCCTGAGTCACAGCCCTTGTCTCGGTCATGACAAATATGTTCTCCTGGGTTAAAATCCTCGCAGCCGGCAGCGAGTTGGGTATCTTTATAGGCAAGACGACGCTCCCTTTCCTGAAAAAATCGTATTGACCCGATTATAGCACAGCGTGACTAGGATTTCAAGTCAAAAATCCGCCGGGGGTGGCTCCGGCGGACTTCCTTGCAAATTTTTAAACATCCTCAATCTCGTCAAGGGCGTTTTTGATGTCCCCGATAAGGTCCTTTACATTCTCTATGCCGCAGGACAGCCTGACAAGGTCGGGGCCGACTCCGGCGGCTCTTAGCTCCTCGTCGTTCATCTGACGGTGTGTTGCGCTCGCCGGATGCAGACAGCAGCTTCTGGCGTCAGCCACATGGGTCTCTATCGAAAAGACCCTAAGATGCTTCATAAAGCTCTCCGCAGCGGGACGCCCTCCCTTGACCCCGAAGCTGACTACTCCGCAGGAGCCGTTGGGAAGGTATTTTTTAGCAAGCTCGTGGTCGGGGTTGCCCTCAAGGTCAGGGTAGAATACCCAGCCTATCCTTGGGTCCGACTCTAAAAACCTTGCAATCTCCAGGGCGTTCTGGCAGTGCCTTTGCATCCTGACATGAAGGCTCTCCAGCCCGAGGTTCAGCATATACGCAGCCGTGGCTGACTGTACAGGACCCAGGTCCCTCATCAGCTGAGCCGTAGCCTTGGTGATATACGCCCCTGCCTGTCCGAATCTTTCGGTGTAGGTTATGCCGTGATAGCTCTCGTCCGGGGTGGTAAGACCCGGGAACTTATCGGCATTGGCGGTCCAGTCGAATCTGCCGGAGTCTACAATCGCACCTCCGACCACCGCTCCGTGACCGTCCATATACTTGGTCGTGGAGTGGGTGACGATATCCGCTCCCCACTCTATCGGACGGCAGTTTACCGGCGTTGCAAAGGTATTGTCGACTATAAGCGGGACTCCGTGGGAGTGCGCTGCGGCGGCAAATCTCTGTATGTCAAGCACCCTGAGTGCGGGATTGGCTATCGTCTCTCCGAAAACAGCCTTGGTGTTCGGCTTAAAGGCAGCCTCAAGCTCCTCGTCGGAGCAGTCTGGAGCCACAAAGGTGACATCTATTCCCATCTTCTTCATTGTGACAGAGAACAGGTTAAAGGTCCCTCCGTATATCGAGGACTCAGAGACTATATGGTCGCCGCAGCCGGCTATATTAAATACTGCGAAGAAGTTTGCCGCCTGTCCCGAGGAGGTCAGCATGGCTGCCGTTCCGCCCTCAAGCTCGCATATCTTTCTTGCGACGGTGTCGCAGGTGGGGTTTTGAAGCCTTGAGTAGAAGTAGCCCTCCGCCTCGAGGTCAAAGAGCCTTCCCATATCCTCGCTGGTGTCGTACTTAAAGGTCGTCGACTGGATTATGGGTATCTGCCTCGGCTCGCCGTTTTTGGGAGTGTAGCCTCCCTGAACGCAGGTGGTTTCTATCCTTTTTTCGGTTTTATCCATCACTTGACCTCCGGAACGACTGTATGCCTCCAGCCTCTTGTATCCTCCCTTGTTCCCCACTGGATGCCGGTAAGCTCGTCATAAAGCCTCTGGGTAAGCTCGCCGATGCCGCCGTCGCCTATCTCAAAGACCTCGTTTACATAGCGGAGCTTTCCGACAGGCGATACAACGGCCGCAGTTCCAGTTCCGAATACCTCCTCGAGAGCTCCGCTGTGAGCAGCCTCAATAAGCTCGTCTACGGATATCCTTCTTTCCTCTACGGTATAGCCCCAGCTTCTGCAAAGCTCCAAAACAGAGTCTCTTGTGATTCCGGGGAGGATTGAGCCGTTCAGCATCGGAGTAACTATCCTGCCGTCTATCTTAAAGACGATATTCATAGCTCCGACCTCTTCGATATACTTTCTCTCCACGCCGTCCAGCCAGAGCACCTGCGAGTAGCCGTCGTCGTGAGCCTTTACCTGGGCCTTTAGAGAGGCGGCGTAGTTTCCGCCTGTCTTGGCGTAGCCGATTCCTCCCCTGACCGCTCTTACATACTCGTCCTCTATCCAAATACCTACAGGAGCAAGACCGCTCTCATAATAGGCTCCCGAGGGGGACAGTATCACCATGAAAAGATAGCTGCCAGACGGAGCGACGCCGAGGTGAGCCTCTGTGGAGATTATAAACGGTCTTATATACAGCGAGGTGCCCGGCTCGCTGGGGACCCAGTCCCTGTCGACATCTACGACTGCGTTTACCGCCTGAACAAAGTCCTCCTCCGGGATTCTGGGGATGCAGAGGCGGTCGTTAGAGTTGTTGGCTCTTTTTGCGTTCATATCGGGTCTGAAGAGGTATATCTCGCCGTTTGCGCCTCTGTACGCCTTTAAGCCCTCGAACATCGTCTGCCCGTAGTGAAATACCATTGCGGCGGGCGAGAGGGTGATGTCAGAAAAAGGGACGACTCTCGGGTCGTGCCAGCCCTGCCCCTCGTCGTAGTTCATTATGAACATATGGTCGGTGAAGATATGCCCGAAGCCGAGCTTCTCGCCCTTTACCGGCTTTTTCTTGGGATTTGCGGTTTTCTCTACTCTGATGTTAAGCATAAAATCAACTCCTGTATTTTATTATGGATTAAGCTGGTATGCAGTCCCGGGCTTATAGTCATAGCCCATGCTAAGAGCCTTGAGATTAAGCTCAAGAAGGTCCTGATGCCTCACCGAGACGACCTTTTCAAGACCCCTTCTTATATCTTTGAAGCTTACTATGCCCGTCTCCCTTATCAGCTTGCCCATCAGTATCATGTTGGCAAGAGAAGGCATTCCCGAGTCCTTGGCGAGCTTTGTCGCCGGGATGTAATAGGGAGTTACATCCTCTCTTTCAAGCCTTCTTTCAACAAGAGTGGAGTCTACAAACACCTTCGCACCGGGGACGGCCTCGCTCTCGTACCTGTCAAGGGAGGGAAGATTCATTACAGCCAGAATGTCCGGCTTGGAGACTATCGGAGAGCCGACCGGAGTGTCCGCCACTATTACCGAGCAGTTTGCCGTTCCTCCACGCATCTCAGGACCGTAGGAGGGTAGCCAGCTTATCTGCCTGCCCTCTATAAGACCCTGATAGGCTAAAAACTTTCCGGCAAAGAGTATTCCCTGACCTCCGAAGCCGGCTATGAGGATCTGCGTGTACATCCTACCTCACCTCCCCTTGGCCTGTTCTGTCCTTATACACCCCGAGAGGATAGTAAGGAATCATCCTCTCGTCAATCCACTCGAGCGCCTTCTTAGGAGTCATTCCCCAGTTCGTAGGGCAGGAGGATATGACCTCTACCAAGGAGAAGCCCTTGCCCTCCACCTGGTTCTTAAACGCCTTTTTGATAGCCTTTTTGGCAGCCATTACATTCTTGACGCTGTTTACAGCCACTCTTTCGATGTACTCAGGACCGTCAAGCGAGGAAAGAAGCTCGCATATCTTTATAGGATAGCCGACGGTGCTGACATCCCTGCCGTAAGGGGAGGTCTGCGTGACCTGACCGGGAAGCGAGGTAGGAGCCATCTGCCCTCCCGTCATGCCGTATATTGCGTTGTTCACGAAAATCACGGTGATGTTTTCGTTTCTTGTGGCGGCGTGCACAGTCTCCGCCATGCCTATCGAGGCAAGGTCACNNCCGGCATGGACAATTTCCGCCGTACCAATGGCAGCCAGGTCACCGTCCCCCTGATAGGTAAACACTATGTTCTCGGGTCTTGCCCTTTTAAGCCCGGTTGCGACTGCGGGCGCCCTTCCGTGGGCAGCCTCTATCATGTCGCAGCTGAAGTAGTCGTAAGCCATGACCGCACAGCCTACGGGAGCCACTCCTACCGTGTCGCCCAGTATTCCCAAATCGTCTATCGCCTCTGCGACAAGTCGGTGAATTATTCCGTGAGTACAGCCGGGGCAGTAGTGCAGCGGTGCGTCAGTAAGAGCCTTAGGCTTATTGAATACAACCATCAAAGCTCACCTCCAGTCAGCTTTTCAATAGATTCCATTACATCCTCTGGAGAGGGTATCATTCCGCCGGTGCGGCTGCAAAGGTATACGGGTCTTTGACAGCTCTGTGCAAGCCTTACATCCTCTATCATCTGACCCATCGAAAGCTCCACTGAGATAAACGCCTTCACCCTTTTCGCAGCCTCAGCCACAGCCTCTGACGGGAAGGGCCACAGAGTTATCGGACGGATAAGTCCTACCCTTATTCCCTTCGCCCTTGCCGCAGTTATTGCGTTCTTTGCGACCCTTGCGGCTATTCCGAACGCCACTATGCATATCTCGGCGTCCTCCATTAAATAGCTCTCGCAGGAAGGCTCGTTCTTCATTATAGCTTCATATCTTTTATATCTCTCGAGGTTTATGCTCTCAAGCTTCTCGGGGACAAGATAAAGCGAGTTTACTATGTTGTGGCTTCTTTGATTCTTGGTGCCGGTGAGCGCCCAGGGCTTTTCCACGGTCACGCCGCTCTCCTCCGGCAGGACGACAGGCTCCATCATCTGACCCATAGTTCCGTCAGCCAAAATCATGGCGGGCATTCTGTACCTGTCGGCGAGCTCGAACGCCTTAACGGTCAAATCAGCCATCTCCTGAACCGAGGCGGGAGCCAAAACTATCAGGTGATAGTCGCCGTGTCCTCCGCCCTTTGTAGCCTGGAAATAGTCGGACTGAGAGGGCTGTATTCCTCCCAGACCGGGACCGCCTCTTTGGACATTTACAATCAGCGCCGGGAGGTCAGAGCCTGCAAGATAGGATATACCCTCCTGCTTGAGGGATATTCCGGGGCTGGAGGAGGAGGTCATGACCCTAAGACCGGCAGCCGACACTCCGTATACCATATTAATCGCCGCTATCTCGCTCTCCGCCTGCAAAAAGGTTCCGCCGATTTTAGGCATCCTCTTTGCCATGTACGCCGCCACCTCGGTCTGAGGGGTTATGGGATATCCGAAGTAATGACGGCAGCCCGCCCTTATGGCAGCCTCCGCTATCGCCTCGTTTCCCTTCATGAGCACCTTTTCTGACATCTTGGCATCCTCCCTTACTTTTCAACGGTAATTACGCAGTCGGGACACATCGTGGCGCAAAAGGCGCAGCCTATGCATTTCGACTGGTCTGTAATGACGGCAGGGGAATGACCCTTGATGTTAATCTTAGAGCCGTCGATTGCAA
This sequence comes from Ruminococcus sp. UBA1409, assembly GCA_002305045.1. Taxonomy (GTDB): domain Bacteria; phylum Bacillota; class Clostridia; order Oscillospirales; family Ruminococcaceae; genus Faeciplasma; species Faeciplasma avium. The sequence continues at coordinate 27,509 of DBPX01000019.1, read as the reverse complement.
GAAGCTTTCTGGGACAGGCGTCGACGCACAGCCCGCAGCCCTTGCACAAATCCTCGTTAAATCTGACCATAGCCATAAAATACCACCCTTCATAATCAAGGGACTCCCGATTAATCCCAAAAAGCCCCTTGCGGATACTCCTTCAACTCAGTTTATATCAAAATACCTCTTTTGAAGCTCGAGACCAAAAAGCTCCTCGCCGGGGACGCTGTCTGCAAGACCCTTTTCCGCCGAGGTGAAGATAATTCCTAGTCCCGTCAGCCGTGAGAGCTGCGACGCCAGCTCCATTCCACGCCTCAGCGTTGCGACATCCGTCTCACGCCCTAGGTTTGTGTTGTTTGCTATGGCGGTAAACGCCATTCCGCAGGCTGACTCTATCTCCCTCATTATCTCGACGGCGCCTTCCGGGTCGGCTGTTAGAGGTCTTGAGAAGTTCACGACATATACCATCTCGTAGTTATTCTCCTCGAGGATGTACGGGGTGAATCTTCCCAGGGCGTAGGCTCCCCTATCGTCCCCTCCGACATCCAGCACCGCCCAGGAATCCCTCAACTCGACGACTCCGTACAGCGAGGAGGGGAGCGCCGGGAGGTCGACATTTGAATTTGCGAACTCCGGCGATATCACCCTTATGCCAAGTCCCTGGAGCCTTTCAAGGCTGTCCTTGGTGCGAAAATAGGGATTTACTATGTCGAGGTCGGCGATAACCGTCCTTTTCCCAAGAAGGGCGAGCCTCTCGGCGTAGTTGACGGCGATGTTCGTCTTTCCGCTGCCGTAGTGACCGGCAAATATTGTTATTCTCTTTGGGGCTTCAAGTGCTTTTGACATAGATACCTCTATAAATGGACTCTCCTGCTAACAGAACACTCTATTATATAGCTGCCTCTATTAATAGGAACACCTATAAATATAACTCTTTTTTCTTCTAAAATCAACCGTCCGGGAAAAATATCCGTCATTCTGCGAATAATCACAGCTTGTTTCTTTGAATCTTTCCGCTTATGGTCTTGGGAAGCTCCTCCCTGAACTCGATAATCCTTGGGTACTTGTAGGGAGCGGTATGGCTCTTTACATACTGCTGAATCTCCTTTTTAAGCTCCTCGGAGGGGGTTGCCCCCTTGGTTAAAACTATGCTCGCCTTTACGACCTGACCCCTTATCTCGTCGGGGACGCCGGAGACTCCGCACTCAAGTATATAGGGAAGCTCCATAAGCACGCTTTCAATCTCGAACGGACCTATGCGGTAGCCGGAGGACTTAATTACATCGTCTATCCTTGAAACATAGTAGTAGTAGCCGTCCTCATCCCTCCAGGCGGTGTCGCAGGTGTGATACATTCCGTCATGCCAGCAGTCGCCTGTGAGTCCCTCGTCACGGTAGTAGCCCTTGAAGAGTCCGCAGGGGGTGTTTTTGTCCGTTCTTATAACTATCTCGCCGACCTCTCCAGCCGCACAGGAGTTGCCGTCCTGGTCCACTATGTCGACATCGAACTGGGGAGTTGGCCTGCCCATAGAGCCGAGCTTTGGAACGCTTCCCATGAGGTTTCCTATGATGAGGGTGGTCTCGGTCTGGCCGAAGCCCTCCATTATCTCAAGGCCGGTGTACTCCTTGAACTTCTTGGCGACCTCGGGGTTTAGAGCCTCGCCGGCGGTGGTCATGTGCTTTATTGAGGACAGGTCGTACTTCGACAAATCCTCCTTTATCATCATTCTGAGCATCGTAGGAGGCGCACAGAAGGTTGTTATCTGGTATTTTGCGAACATCGGGAGGATGTCGTGAGCGTCAAACCTGTCAAAGTCGTAGACAAATACCGCTCCCTCGCACATCCACTGCCCGTAGAGCTTGCCCCAGAGGGATTTTCCCCAGCCGGTGTCGGATATGGTAAGATGAAGTCCGTCCCTCTGACAGCAGTGCCAGTACCTCGCCGTGACATAATGCCCTAGAGCGTAGGTGTGCCTGTGCTCCGCCATCTTGGGGTTTCCTGTGGTGCCGGAGGTGAAGAACATAAGAGCGGACTCCTCGCCGCAGGAGCAGTCATCAGGCCTTTCAAAGCTTCCCGAGAACAGGCAGTACTCGTTATTGAAGTCCCTCCAGCCGTCACGGCAGCCGTTTACCATTATCATAAGCTCGACGCTCGGGCACTTTGCGGCGGCGGACCTCGCTATCTCCGCCGTGTCGCCGTCGGCGGTGCAGACTATCGCTTTGACTCCGGCGGCGTTGAATCTGTACTCAAAGTCATGCTCCTTCAGCTGATTGGTCGCAGGAATAGCTATTGCTCCCAGCTTGTGAAGGGCAACCATGCAGTACCAGAACTGATAGTGCCTCTTCAAAACCAGCATTACCCTGTCTCCCCGCTTTATGCCGAGGGATTTGAAGTAGTTTGCCGTCTGGTTGGAGGCTCTTCTTATGTCCTTGAAGCTAAAGCTTCTTTCAACATGATTCTTGTCTACATGGAGCATGGCGAGCTTGTCGGGATACCTGCTTGCCAGCTCGTCTACGATATCGAAGCCGAAGTTGAAGCTCTCGGTGTTCTTAAAGCTGATGCTCTTGAGTCCGCCGTACTCGTCCTCCACGCAGTCGACAAACCTGTCCTCGACGACAAGCTTCTGGGATTTGCCAGCCTGGATGAGATTCTGGCGGACGGTCTCCTCCTTGACCTCCTCGCCGGGGAGGACTACTGCTAGGAAGGTGCAGTCCTCGCCGTCTACGGCTATCATGCCGTGAGGGGTGGCGGAGTTGTAATAGATGCTGTCTCCCTCGCTTAGAACCTCGACATGGCTTCCGACCTGGACCTTGAGCTTTCCTGAGATGACAAGGTCAAACTCCTGCCCGGAGTGGGTGGTAAGGTGAATCGGCTGATTCTGCTGTGCTGCCGAGTAGGAATAGGTGACCCAGTAAGGCTCCGCAATCTTGTTTCTGAACATCGGAGCGAGGTTTGCTATATCGATTCCAGGCTCTCTCGCCGTAACCTGACCCATTCCCTTTCTTGTAATGGTGTAGGAGCTGAGCCTTGCGGCGTTGTTGCCCTCAAGAAGGTCGGTAAGGTCGATTTCAAAGGCAAGAGCGCACTTGTGGATGAATGTAAAGGGAAGGTCTGTCTTGGCGGACTCGTAGCTTATATACTGCTCGTTTGATACCTCGGTCCTTTTTGCCATTTCCTCCGTCGTCCAGCCCATTATCTCACGCATCTCCCTGATACGGAAGGCGATGTCAAGAAGCTGGGCCTGTGAATTTTCGGTCATAATAATCTCCTTTCTTATTCGGGACGACAAAAAAGCCCGCCCCAAGCATTCTTGAGACGAGCCGAATATAAACTGACCCGCGGTACCACTCAAATTGCCGCAGCCCCCAAGGGGTTATGCAGCCGCTTCAGGCTCTGACAAGCCCTATGCATTAACGCAGCTTCACGGAAGCCCCTAACCGCACAAGGCGCTCAGGACTTCTGCTCGGAAGTGATGGGAAAAGCTCCCGGCGTTTATCGGCTCTCACCATACCCGACTCGCTTGAAATGCCCTCTTGGAACTCTCCGTCTTCGTCATCGCATTTGTTGAAACTGATTATACCATCAGCATAAGCTCTGTGTCAAGCCACGGTTTTTATAATTTTTGTCAATCATGTATCGCCTGTTTTGTGCATTATTCCAGTCCGAGACCGAAAAGCCTGCTGGCATTTTTGTAAAGAATGAGCTCAAGCTCCCCGCCGTCAAGACCAAGAGAATAAAGCCTAGACAGCTCCTCGCTTGCGTCCCACATCGGAAAATCGGTCCCGAAGAGCACCTTATTTGCTCCGTACTCACGGATAATATCCCTTGCCCTGTCAGGCTCCATGAAGCTAAGGCTTGAGGAGCAGTCGGTATAGAAGTTTGGGCAGTCCTTAAACGCCTTTACCGCCTCCTCCCAGACGGTGTAGCCGCCAAGGTGCGCTCCAATTACCGTAAGATTGGTGTAAATGTCCAGTATGGGACGGATTCTGTTGGGATTGTCCATGTCGAAGCGGTTGTCCCCGCAGTGAATCAGGACGGGAAGCCTGTTTTTCTCGCACAGCTCGTATATCCTAAGCCAGCGGTAATCGTCCGCCTTGAAGCCCTGGATGTCTGGGTGGAGCTTCACTCCCCTGAGTCCAAGAGCGATGATGCCGGCAATATCCTCCTCCAGGCTCTCGCTGTCGGGGTGAAGCGTCCCCAGACCCACAAAAAGCTCCGGGGATTTTTCGACCGTCGAGGCTATGAAGCGGTTTATCGATTCGGTCTGGGAGGGCTTTGTCGCCACCGAGAATATTATGCATTTTGATATCCCCGCCCCGGCTGACGCCTTAATGACGGTTTCAACCCTGCCGTCGTAGCGCATAGGGGCGTCGTAAAAGCTGCCTATCGCCCGAGACGCCTTAAGAGCTATCTTTTCAGGATATACATGGCAGTGACAGTCAACTATTTTCCTCATATAAATCAAGTCCTTAATGCTAAGCCGGGGAGGAAGGCGGTGCGCCCTCCTCCCAAAAAATCAGTCTGTAATTATAAGCGGAAGAGCCTCGGCCTGAGAAACCTCCCCTAACGAGGTGTTGTATGTCGGAAGCGGACCTATGAGGGACGCCTTGAGCGTCTCGTCGGCAGGAAGCAGCACCAGCTTGTTTATGACAAGGTTCTGGTCCATTCCGTAGACCCTTATAGTGTGCTGTCCCGGCTCTAAGGCAAGCGAAGTCTCGCAGCGCCGTCCGCCCTGCTCAATAGCAGCGTACCAGCCGCCGCTGACTCCCGAGACATAGCCCTCTCCCTGGATGTTTAGGACGAGCGGCTCCCCGCCGTCCACCGAGAATCCGGCGTTCAGGTGAGTTCCCTCGTCGAAGGAGACATTGTTTCCCTGACCGGCGTATACTATCAGCTTATAATTGCCCGGCTCGTCTGTTACAAAGCTGTACTCAATCCACGGACCCTCGCCGGACATAAAGCTCTTGGTGCAGCTTGGAAGCATCTTTACCGAGGACCTTGACTTTCCGTACCCCTCAAGCACCGTCCAGTCCACACCGCCGCTGGAGCTTTTGTCTGAGTAGTCGCATGAGTTCATCGAGATTATTCCGTTGGAGGCAAAATGCACCTTTTCTCCCTTGGCCGACGAGGTGTCTATCACCTTGGCGTTGACCTCGAGCTTGACCGTTCTGTCCCCGCCGTTGACGGTTATGACTCCCGAGGCGTCCTTATCCAGCTTATCCCAGTCGATGCTCACGGCAAAGCTGGCAGAAACCTCGTAGCTGCCGCTTCTCTCGCCGTCGATAAGGATGAAGTCCTCATCGCACTCTATGGTGTACTCCACCGGCAGAGTTCCGCCGTTGGTAAGATTTACGACAACCTTCTGCTTCTGGGTGGACTCAAAATCGTCAAGGACTGCCGTTCCCGACTTGTAGCCTCTTTTTTCTGTCGGGATGTCAAGAATCATCAGGGAGTCGTTCTCGCCCTCGACATGCTGTGGGACTATCTTAACAGCGGACTCTCCGTTCCAGCTCGAATAGTTCATGTGCGCCTGAGCCTTTACATTCCCCAAAACAGGGTCCTTATACTGTCTGCAATAATCCGGCGAGGCTATCATCATGCCGTACCACTTGTTAAGACCGTTGAGGTCCTCGCCAAGCGAGCAGTATGCGGCGGAAAGCTCCTCATCGTAGTCAAGATACTGGTTTATCAGCCTCTCGTAGGTGTTTGCAAGGGTACTGCTTCTTTGTGCGTAGAGGTTGTTTATCCCGGACATTATCTGGATCCTGACTACATTTGCGGACGCAACGGCAGGATAGTATACAAGCTGGTAATAGGGTATGTAGCACGGGGAGTCGGCTCCAAGCTTTTCAAGAAGCCTGTCTGCCCTTTCGATTATGCTGTTAACAAGTGCGAGCTGGTTTGCGGCGTCGTTGTAGTGAAGGATGCTGTAGGAGGTGTCCCCGCTGTCCTTAAGGGTCTCCGGCTTGCAGTTTCCGTTGAGCCAGGTGTAGTCGTAAAGAAGCTGGGATATGGTGTCAAGGTCCTCGTCCTCAAGCACGCTCTCGGCTGCAAACTGCTTCCTGACCCAGTTGAGCTGATACTCCTTAACGCAGTTGGGATTCGAGCTGCCGTACTTTTCAAAGTCGTAGGCAAGGTCCATGAAGAAGCTCAGGGGAAGCTCCATCGGTCTTAGGTCGCCGACATTTAAAATCCATGCGTCGTCCACTCCGTACTCGTAGGCGGTGGTGAGATTCTCCCACGACCTCTGAAGCGGCATGGTGTTAATCCACATCGAGGTCTTGGGGCTTCCCACATAGTCGACATGGTAGTAAAGTCCCCAGTTGAACTCGTCCCTCTCGTCAAGCTCGGGCATCGTCCTAAGATAGCCGTTGTTGTCCTCGCAGAGCATGACTATTCTGTTGGTGTCAGCTCCCAGAAGCTCTGTGACCTCGGGGTCGTCCCTAAGACCCTTGCCCTTTGCGGAGTCGGGGTCGCTCCTAGAGCCGCCGTACCAGCAGTTTTCGACCTCCTTGTAGACTGCTATTAGCGAGGGAGTGTCGCCAAGACCGTGCTCGGTGAGAATCCTGTCCTGCGTTCTAAGGACAGCCTTTAAGAGCTCGATGTTCTCCTCGGTGGTAAGGGTCCTTCCCGTGTCGTCTACCAGTGCGGAGTCGTTCTCTCCCCTCATTCCTATGGTAAAGAGATTGTCAAAGCTTCCGTTTCTGTATATGGCGTCCGACCAGAAGGTCTCTAGGTTGTTAGGATTTAACAGATAGTTCCAGACCTTCTGACCCTGCTCGGTGGAAATCTCGGGGTCGGTGTAGGTTATCCTTCCGCCCCAGTACGCCTGGAGGCTTCCCCACTCGCCGCCGCTTCTCGCCATAGGCTCATGGTGCGAGGCTCCCACGGTGATGCCGTACCTGTCTGCGAGGACGGCGTTTGCAAGGGTCATCGGGTACTCGCCGGGCTGCAGCACCCTGTCAGGCTCCTGCCCTATATTGGTGTCGGGCTGGTTGTTTGCGGCTCCCTCGTTTCCGGGCTGGTCGACATACATAAGCCCGCCAAGCTTGTAGTGATACTCCTTTTCAAGCTCCGCAAACTCGCCGGTAACGCCCTCCATGCCGTCGTTCGAGAAGTTGTTTGACCACATCGCAGGCCACATATAGTTGCCCTTGAGCCTTAAAACCAGCTTGAAGATTTCATCGTAGAACATGTAGTTGAGACCGCCGAAGTGGCTGTCCGCAAAGCCGTTGAGGCAGGGATTCTCGTCGTTCATGAAAAATCCCCTGAAGTTTACCGAGGGTCTCTTTGAAAGGGTCTCAAGCTCCGAGACGCTGACGCTCAGCTCGTCCCTGTGCTCCGGCTTGACATCCGCCCACCATATCCACGGGCTGACGCCGAAGATGTCCTGAGTTATGTGGAAGATTCCGTATATTGCTCCTCTTTTGTCAGCTCCGGCTATTAGGACCTTTGTCCTGCCGCCGTCCTCTACCACCTTGATCTCGTATCTTTCCCAGTCCGCCGACTTGAAGTCGCCGTTCGAGGGGGAGATTCTAAAGCTTACCCCCTGGGAGGACATATACTCGTCGTCCACCACTCCGGGAGCTATGTAAAGACCGCTTTCAGGCTCGGAGTAGACTATCTCCGGGCGGCTGCCGCAGAGCGCCTCGATATCGTCGGCATACGCCTCGGCTATGAGCGATAAGCCGTCGTAGGCGGAGCTGTCCCTGTTTACATATATGGGAGCAGCCCAGCCGGTATCAGCGATGGTTATCAGCTTTGAATTTTCATAAGACTTCATTAGAGTTACCTCCGCTTTAAATGTCGTTTCCTTTCCGTCAACAAGCACGGTACAGCTAAGCTCCTTGGTTTCTAGGTCCGCCGAGAACAGCTCAAGCCCTCCCGGAAGCAGTCCCGACGCCATCAAGGCGGCAAGAGCAAGGCAGGTAACGGCAGAGCCAAGACCCTTTCCCTTCCCCTTTTTGACTGCTATGACCAGGACGGCTATGACAAGAGCGGCGGCGACCGCTATTATTAAAGCGGTCAGAGGAAGCCCGGAAAGTCCCCCTCCAGAGCCGGGGTATACCGCTCGCAGGCTGAGTCTAGAGCCGGAGCTTAGATATCCCGTAAGCTCGCTTTGCTCAGGGAGACTGTAGCCCTCCGGCGCAATATGCCTAAGGGTAATCTCACCGATGTCCGCTATGCCGTTGTTGTCAGCCTCAAGGCTAACTATGATGTCCTCCCCGGCTGAGTAGCTCTTCTTGTCGGTCTCAAGACTAAGGCTGAGCGAATCCTCGGCACAGGCGGGAATCACAGCCGCCGTGACGATAAAAACGGCTGCTGCGGCTAACGACAAAACGGCTCGAAGGCTTTTAGATAACTTCATTAGTGACTTCCTTTCCCGAAACAGTCTTAATGGCTGTAAAATGCTAAATGGCGAAAAATCACCCTGATTTTAAGCTCAGTATGGTGATTATAGACAATTATACCCTATCTCAGCGCCGGTTGAAAGACATTATTTTAAATTAACAGGACAAACTCACCGCCTGAGCCGATTTTTCCTTAAAAGAAAGGAGCGCCCCTTCGCCATACTCCGCCGGATAATAAGCATACCGGCAGAATCGGCAGGGACGCACCTTCTCAGTGTTTATTTAGGCTTAGCTGTCTTTTTATCCAGTAGGAATTACTGCTCGCCTGCGGAGCTGTTTGACTCCTCGGGTGCGGGTGCCGGAGCCGGTGCAGGAGCGGGTGTGGGTGCGGGTGCAGGTGCCGGAGCAGGTGCGGGAGCAGAAGCCTGAGCCTGCTGACCGGCATTCATTCCCATAACGGAGTACGCATAGGCGGCGCTGGGAGAGGGAACATTGGCGTTTGCACGGTTATAGAAGCTTGCAACGACAAGCTCGTTGTAGACCATCAGAAGAACATATGCGGCGATTGTCCAAAGCGCTCCTGCCAGCGAGAAGAGTATCCCGATATAGGGAATCATTCCAAGGAGCATAAGAATCATCGAGACGATTCCAACGGCAAGATTCGGCAGGAACAGGGAAAGGAATATTCCGCCCTTGAGACCTATCGTCATCCTCTTTGACTCCTTTACGGCGTCAAGAGCGGCAACCTCCGGCCTTGTCATGAGAATATAGGGTGTGAATATGTAGGACAGGCTCTTGATGAAGGCGATGACGGAGCATACCATAATAGCGATTACAAACAGCACCACGCCGATTACAGCCATGACTATTCCGCCTGTTAGAACCTCGGCAAGGGAAAGCAGTAAAATCGCAACGGGAGCGATAACCCAGATGTATACCCAGAGCTTTGCCCATGCGATTCCGCCGGCTACCCTTTTAAAGCTGGAGAAGCCGTTAAAGATGTCCTTAGTCTCGTAGACCTTCTCGTTTCTTACAGTGCCCAGGGCTATTGCCGCTATTCCTGCGCTGATTACCCAGCTTATCGGCAGGGAGAGTATCGGCAGGGAGCAGACAATATCCGTAATAATCAGAAGAAGCTCGCCAAGAAGAATAATTCCGATAAGCTTCCACGGCTTGCCCTTGAGAATCGAAAGGGCGGTTTTCATGTTCTCAGAAAAAGAGTTCATATTTTCCCTCCTAAGCTATTTAGTAGCGATACCATCCTCCGCCGGACTTATGGCGGCAGGGCGTAATATCAGCTAAGATGATTATACCATCTTAAAATGCGGATGTCAAGAATTATTACAGCTTTACGGGCTTTTTTGTTCCCGCATCTTCAATCCACGCTTGAAAAGAAGTGCCTACAAAATCTCCAGAATCGATAGTCATTGTTGATAAATAACTACCCCAATGTGCGGAGGTTTCATAAATGTCCCATCCTGTCACACTACTACTATGTCTATACCCTGTTTCCGCGGAGTGTGCTAACACATTACATGAAAGGGCGAACATTAAAATTAAGAATATAAAAATAGAAAATAATTTTTTCATAATTCCTCCAAGTTTGTGTTATTCAGACTCTCTAATCAATCCTCTTGTATCCCAATCATGTCTGATGAAATCTGATAAGTCATTTGACGACGATTTTTGAGTGAATACCATTGGATTATTTATCGTACTTGTTAATAAAGTTGTCTCATTTGCATCCATTTCCAAATGCAAACCATCATATGAGTCACTTGATATAACAATATTGTTACTATATAAATGGTAGGCAACTTCTTCGCCATCTTCTGTTAATAACACAAACTCCAGTTCGCCGACTGGTACACGCCAAGTATCATGAGAACCAAAAACAGCTGACATAAACTTCTGCCCAATTTCATATACAGGATAACCATAATATTGCGTATCAGCATCTCCGGCATGTGCCAAATTCATATAGTAATCAGTTTCACAATCGTTTATATGATCGTAATATACATGTACCTGATATAAAGTTGTATTTCTTAATACAGAATCCAGTTCGGTCAATTCATATGCATCTTCAGGAGAATAGATTGACACAATCTCATATGAGATGAATGTTAAATTATCATAGTTTTCAAGATAACTAACAAGATCATCATAGTTCTGCGGTTCGCCTGAAGAAGGGTTATTGATTATTTGCGCCTCAAAATACTTCCGCTCTTCCTGCGTTTGTTCTGTAGCGATTTCTTCATCTTCTTCGTTTACATTTTCTGTTACCGATGGAGTCAACTCTGTTGACACTTCATTGTTGTTTTCGTTATCAGGCAACACATTAATATCGGAATCTGTATTTTGGCATCCTGATAACATTAAAATAATAAGTAGTATTACAATTATTTCTTTTATTAATTTCATGTTTTTCTTCCTTTCGTTCATTAATTAACTAATAGAATGGATTTTTACTAACATTGGACTCACCTCTTTCACGTGAGATTTGCTTAGTTAGTTGAAGTTATTGGTCACTTAAGCTTTGTTGCAGTGTTAATTAAGGCTATCGCCGGGATAATAGCCTAGTAGTCTAATAAAACTTCCGGTTTTTATTGTGATATTCTTCATGTCCATCAATACTAATAGTAATATAAAAGTTATGTTTATGAAAAAATCTCAACATATCTTCAGTTAGCAGCGATGCATTAGTAGTCATATGAAACTCGATATTATTGCTACTACATTTACTGCAACTATACTCAACACATTGCTTAATTAAATCGAATTCAAGTAATGGTTCTCCACCGTAAAAGCTTATGGATTTTTGCTTTATATAAGCGGAATTTAAAAAATATAAGTCGATTGCTTTTTTTGCCATTTCAAATGACATATGTACATTTTGATGTGGTCTAATTTAGTAGCGATACCATCCTCCGCCGGACTTATGGCGGCAGGGCGTTATATCAGCTAAGATGAATATACCATCTTAAAATGCGGACGTCAAGAATTATTACAGCTTTAAGGGCTTTTTTGTTCCCATTCAACAGTGAAACGGGATTTTAGGATGAGATCCGCCGGCATGGCACCTCACGGCATAATATCGGATAGGAAAATTATCCTCCTTCATGCCGTTGGAGTCATAAGCTATGGCGCCCTCCCGAGTTTTCTTGCAATAGTATCGCATGGGCGTATTTCGCATAGGCGCATTTCGCATAAGCGTATTTACAAATCGCAGGACGGGTGGTATAATGGTAGGATAAAATAATACGGCAGGGCCGGAAGCGACCCGAAAACCGACAGCAAGGATGTGTTTTAGATGAACTACAATTTCAGCGAGAAGCTAAGAGTTATGAAGCCCTCCGCCATAAGGGAGATTTTCAAGAGCCTGGGGACTCCCGGCTCGATAAGCTTTGCCGCAGGAAACCCAAGCCCCGAGTCCTTCCCGATTTCGGACATTAAAAGGCTTACGGACGATATACTCACAAATCAGCCGGTGACTGCGCTTCAGTACGGCGTCACCGAGGGGTATACAGAGCTTAGGGAGCTTGTCTCCAGGAGGCTAAAGACCGTCTACGGGATTGGCTCCTGTGACGACGACACCATCATCGTGACGGGCGGTCAGCAGGGAATAGAGCTTACCTGCAAGGTCTTTTGCTCCGAGGGGGACATTGTAGTCTGCGAGAATCCCAGCTTCATAGGCGCTCTTAACGCCTTCCGCTCGCTAGGGGCTAGGCTTATGGGCGTCCCGCTCTGCGAAAACGGAATAGATACTGCGGCTCTTGAAAAAATCCTCAGCGAGAATGAAAGGGTGAAGCTCCTTTACACCATACCCTCCTTCCAGAATCCCTCGGGAATAACCTCCACCCTCGAGAACAGAAGGGCGGTCTACGAGCTTGCAAGAAGGTATGATATCATAATCATAGAGGACAATCCCTACGGCGATTTAAGGTTCACCGGCGAGGATGTCCCCACCTATAAGAGCTTCGATTCGGACGGCAGGGTGGTCTACTGCGGGTCGTTCTCAAAGATACTCTCCGCCGGAATAAGAATAGGCACTCTTACAGCCAACAAAGAGATAGTCTCAAAGATAGTCGTCGCTAAGCAGGTCGAGGATGTCCACACCAATGTGTTCTTCCAGATGGTCACCGCCAAATTCATAAAGGAGTGCGACTTGGAGAAGCACATACTCAAAATCAGGGAGCTTTACCGACATAAGGCGACGGTCATGCTGGAGGCTCTTGACAGGTATATGCCAAAGGATGTCAGCTACACCAGGCCGGAGGGCGGAATCTTTCTTTGGTGTACCCTCCCCGAGGGCATAAGGCTCTCCGACTTTGTCAGCCTCGCCGCCGAGAAAAATGTCTTTGTAGTCCCGGGGACGGCGTTCCTGCCCGACGAAAGCGAGCCTACACGCTCCTTCAGACTAAACTACTCTATGCCCTCGGACAGCGAAATAGACAAGGGCATTAGGCTTCTCGCCGAGACGGTAAGCGAGCTAAGATAAAGGAGCAATCCTTATTACCGTCAGGACCCCGCCGCTGACATAAAAGCTTATCCCAAGACCGGCAAATTCAAAGCTGTAGACCCTCTCGGGGTCTTTGTGATAGCCCGGTCTTGGGTCGTTTTTTAATATGCTGATTAACGCCCCCTGCCTGTCGGGAGGTATTATTTTTCTTAGCTCCTCGGGGATGATCACCTCAAGCTCGTGACCCATTACCCTCTCCGAGAAGCCGCACCTAGCGTCAGGGTGGGAGTCGGTGTAGCTAATGTAGGGCTTGATGTCAAGAATCGGGGTGCCGCTTACAAGGTCGGCACCGGCGACTGTCAGAATAGGTCCCCTGCCGGAGTCTATTTCCACCCCGACAAGCCTGACCGAGCTAAGACCTATTGAATTGGGTCTGTAGGGGGACCTAGTCGCAAAGACTCCTAGCCTTTTGTTCCCTCCCAGTCTCGGCGGACGGACGGTCGCCCTGAAGCCGTGATACTCGTCAAGAGTTATCCTCCACAGAAGCCAGAGGTGGGAAAACTCTTCGATGCCTCTGAACGCCTCCGGGCTTCTAAATTCCGGCTCCATAATTATCCTTGAGTTAAGCGTGTCAAGGATTCCGCTCTGCCTCGGGATTCCAAACTTGCAGCTAAAGTCGTTTTCTATATGCGCTATCGGTTTAATGCTGTACTCCATGAATACTCCTTTCACAGATTGCCGTGCTCTGAATAAAATAGATATTATCCGAGAATGCGATTTCGCCGGATGAAAATTTTGCAGCTAGACAATTAGGTGAGGAATGATTTATTTGAGCAATATCCTATACGCTCTTGCGGCAACCACGGTCACATGGCTTTTCACCGCCATCGGAGCCGCAGCGGTTTTTATATACAAAAAGGCGGACGCCCAAAGCTCCCGGCTTCTTCTGGGCTTTGCCGCAGGAGTTATGATATCGGCGAGCTTCTGGTCGCTTTTAAGCCCCGCAGTCGAGAGGGCAAGGCTGAGCGGGATGACGGCTCCCTGGCTGATTGCCACGGCAGGCTTTTTATCGGGAGCCGGGTTTATGTACGCCATGGACTGCCTCTCAGGATACCTTCGGAGAAAAAGGCACAGCTCCGAAAAGCAAGGGAACAGAGCCTCGCTTATGGTGCTCTCAATAACCCTGCACAACATCCCGGAGGGGCTTGCGGTTGGAGTCGCCTTCGGAGCGCTCGGGGCGTCCTTTGACGCAGAGGCGCTCACTGGAGCTACCGTCCTTGCTCTTGGAATAGCCGTCCAGAACTTTCCCGAGGGCGCCGCCGTCTCCCTGCCGTTAAGACGGGAGGGCATTTCGAGGCCTAAAAGCTTTCTTATCGGTCAGGCGTCCGGCATGGTCGAGCCTGTAGCCGGAGTAATCGGCGCAGCGGCAGTCTCGGCGGTGAGCAGCCTTTTGCCCTTTGCTCTTTCCTTTGCGGCGGGCGCTATGATAGTCGTCGCCGTGCATGAGCTTATCCCGGAGTGCGAGTCGGATGGCTCCCGGTCGCCCTATCTTGGAACTATGGGAATCGTCCTCGGCTTTTCTCTTATGATGCTCCTTGATGTCGCACTTGGGTAGCCTTCGGGACCTCCTAAAGGCAGGCAGTCACGCACCTCCCGATGGAGCTGAGGGAGGCTATATAAGCTTCGACCTGCACAGCTTTTTGCCATGCAGGTCTTAATCTATCCTCTTGTCATTTCATAGTAGGCAAGATTAAAGTCTCTTATATCTATGCTGACATCCCTGTTGCCGTCAGCCGGGTCGCCGTCAGGCTGGGATATAAGGCTCAGCCCGAGGATGTGCATAAGAATCCTCTCAAGCTCGGATGAATCCACCACGCCGTCACGGTTTGAGTCCCCTGCGGGAGGGTCTATAAGATAGTAGCTCACGCTGTGCGACTTCGCCCAGTCAAGAGCGTAGGAGCCGGAGTATACATGAAGCGTGACGCCTGTTGTGAAGTCGAAGGCGTTTTCGTTTATCGAGGTAACCGATGCGGGGACTACAAGCTTTGTAAGCCCGGTGCAGTTTGCAAGCACCCTGTAGTTAAGGGTCTTAACAGAGGACGGAAGCTCAAGCTCGTCTATGACGGGAAAATCCATCCCCCAGGTGTTTTTTGTGCCGATGCCGGACACCCCGGTGAGGTTGGTGTCGTAATCGTTGTCAACAAAGCTGCAGGAAAAGCTGCCGGTGACGGTCTCGGTGGACTCTACAACGCCTGTGCCGGCATCCGCTCCTAGCAGTGAAGCCGTCAGGATGAGCTCCATCGTGAGGGCTGCGGCAGCCGAAATAAGCCTTTTTAGCATCTGTAAATCTCATTTGGTGGGTTTTGCCTCCCGGACGCCTGACGGCTCCGGGCAGATTAAGGGCAGGAAAGACATAAAGCCGCCCTGACCTAAATCAAAATATACTCTTAATGCACTCCCTGCCTCAGGGAGCCTCTTGGACGCCTCGGGCAGGGAGAAATTTCAATTTAAATTATTTGGACCTTTTTCTTAGCGCCATTAAGGTGAGGCCGGCTATTGCTGCGAGCAGTGAGCCTGCGCCGACCGTCACGGAGGTGACGGGATTCGGCTCGCTGACGGTTACATCCTGCGCAGAGTCTGCGGAGCTGTCCTCGTCGGAGTCGCCGGACTGTACCGGCTCCTCGATTACAATCTCCTCTGGCTCGGTGATTATTACCTCCTCGTTTGCTATCTCGGTCTTACCAAAGACATATCCGCAGACCGAGCATACATGCCACTCATACTGAGCGTCCCTGTATGTTCCAACAGCGTCCTGGATATGGGGCTGAGGAACCATGGCTCCTGCGAGTCCGACTATTCCGTGGAAGGAGTCGTTGAGGTAAATATACGCCTGAGGATAGTTATCTTTAGGCTCGGCGACTCCGCAGACGGTGCAGTAGCCGTTCTGGTAGTTGTGCGGGAGCTTGTTTATAACCCAGGAGTTTGCCGCTATCTCGTTATTTCCGGCGTTGTCGGAGAAATACTTGCTGCAGTTTGAGCAGTAGTAGTAAGCGCTGTTGCCGTACTCGGTGCAGGTAGCCGCCTTAGCGTCGGTAAAGGTCATCGAGTGGCCTGTAGCCGAAACCTGATTTGAAGCCTCGACTATCTTGTCGCAGACAGAGCACTTCTTAGCCTCGCTGAAGCCAGGCTCGGTGCAGGTGGGCGCCTGACCGGGAACGGTTAGATCCTTGTTGTGAGCGCCCCTTGTGCCGTCGATGTCCTTGTGGCAGACGGTACACTCCTTCCAATGCTCGCTATCGTCGGTCATCCAGTCGCTCTCGGTATGCGCAAGCATTGCGATTTCAGTGCCGTCCTGAAGCTTGGTGTTGCAGTCGGAGCAGTAGGTGTCTCCTGTGTAGCCCTTTTCGATGCAGGTAGCCTCCTTCTCACCGACAAGGTAGGTGTTTCCTGCGTGATTGTCAGGGTCTACGCTTCCGTAGGACTTGCCGCAGGTCTCGCAGACAGCAGGATTTTTGCAGTTAGCCTCTCCTCCTGAGTGGGAAGCCTTGTCAAACTCGGTTCCGCAGCCGCAGGTGTGCCAGTGATAATCTGCGTCAGTCTCCCACTCGCCGTCAGCGTCGACATGCTCGCCGGTAGCAGATATAACCCAGCTGTCCTTTGCGATTTCAGTATTGCCCATAGCGTCGGAGAAGTACTTATCGCATCTTGAGCAGTGCCAGTATGCGCTGTTTCCTGCAACAGAGCAGGTGGGCTTGATCTCGGGGTATGCGGTCATATTATGGCCGAGCTTTCCTATTATGTAGGTGCTGTCTGTTATAGGCTTGCTGCCCTGATCATCCCAGTACAGCTCGGAGCAGACCTGGCACTCATAGTATTCCTTGTTGCCGTCCTCGGTGCAGGTAGCCGCCTTAGCGTGGGTAAAGGTCATCGAGTGGCCTTTAGCCGGAACCTGATTTGAAGCCTCGACTACCTTGCCGCAGACAGAGCAGCTCTTTTCTTCGCTGAAGCCAGGCTCCGTACAGGTAGGCTCCTTTCCGGGAGTGACGGCGTCAGTATCATGAGCGGCTCTTGTGCCCAAGATTTCGCTATTGCAGTCCTTACATACAGACCAGTGCTCGGCGTCACTATATTCATAGTGGTCGTGAGTGTGGTCAGCAACAGGGATTGTAAGGTCATCGACCTCGGTTTTTCCCTCAGAGTCAGAGAAGTTCTTACGGCATCTTGAACAGCTCCAGTACTCTATAGTGCCTGTTGCCTGGCAGGTTGCGGGGACCTCGGGATGATTGGTAAGGTCATGCCCAAGAGCTGAGGTAACCCAGGAGTTTTCTTCTATCTCGCTTCCTACTGCGTTGTTACTATCGCTGAAGAACTTGCCGCAGGTGGCGCAGGACCAGTAGGCGGTGTTGCCCTTGTTGGTGCAGTCGGCTTCCTTGGCGGGGGTAAGCGCTGCCGCCGCATGGTCGCAGGATACCGTCAGGGTGACGGCGTCAATCGTGTCAACAGTAAGCGAATTCAAAACATAGTTGTAGCTCTCGTTGACATTGAATTTTATATCTGTGTTATTAAAGGCGGCAGTGTCGAGAACCTTGAACTTTATCGTCAGGAGGGTTCCTGTATTTGTAAGATTCTGGCTGGCGTCGTAAAAATTAAACATTCCCCTCGGATTTGACTTATCCGAGGATTGCTGATAGTTAAAAAGCAGTCCTTTTGAATCAAAGGTGTTGCCGTTATCAAGGCTTACAAATTCCAGCGCAGCTATGTCAAACTCAAAATCAAAGCCCAAATAAATAAGTCCGGGGTTGCTATCAAGGCTTACAGTAAGGGTTATCTCTTCATCTCTGTTGGGAGTGTTATTATCGACCGACACCGACAGAGTAAGGCTATCGCCTACGGCAAAAAGATTTGCCGAGACCGCAGCAGCCATAACGAGTGCGGTAATTATCACAAGCAGCTTTTTCATAATCACGCTCTTCCTTTCACAAATTTTATATTAACGCCGTCAGGACGCAGTATACGGCAGACTTTCATAGCCTCTCCATCCGAGATGATGCCTTCCTAGGACAATCAAATCGGTGCCGTTGATTCTTCCGTCCCCGTTGACATCGGCCGCCGCCTCGATGAAACCGCTGGGATTCCACTCGAGAATATATCTTCCGAGAAGAATCAGGTCGGTGCCGTTGATTTTTCCGTCCCCGTTGACATCGCCGCAGACATATGTCCCGACTCGTACAGAGGCGGCTGTCACCGTGGTGGGAATGGTTGCGATGTTCCCCTGGCTGTCAACCGGGGCGACCATATCTACGCTTCCGCTGAGCTTGCTGTAGCTGTTGTACAGGGTGACCGAAAAATCGCCGTCGGCATTTTCGTCCGCCGTGCAGCTAAAGGTGAGAAGGACTAAATCGTGTGTTCCCTGATACCTTCCGGCTCCTCCCGATACGAACACCAGGGTGGAGTCCTCAAAGGCGGTCATATACTGCCCTAGCTTCTCGTTCAGCCCCTGGGGGACCGTGCCGGAGCCTTTTACATAGGTAAGCCCGTCAGGTATTTCAAGACTGAACGCCATGCCTCCGACGGTATAGCTCCCGGTCTGCTTCAGGGTAACGGTGAACGAAACCGTCTCCCCGGGCTTTGCAAAGCTCTTATCAGCCGTCACGACGACCTCTACTCCGCTGTTAGCCGCTGTGGCGCCAAGCGGCAGGCAAGCCGCCGTCAGCAAAGCCGCAAGCAGCACTGCTACTATTCTTTTCATAACATTCCTCCATTGACAACTGCGTTCTGCCCACAGAATCCGCAGACCAAGCCCTAGTGTCCAGACCTGCCGGTCCGGGCGCATAATAACCATTAGTTCTGATAATTATACACCATGCCGAGGAAAAAATCAATAGCCAAATAAGCGGTAAAATTTATTTTTTTAATCAAAGAAGCGTCCCGAGGGATATCCCGGGACGCCTGCGCCGTATCTGCTACATATTTTGCATATCCTGCCCTTTGTCAGGCTCCAGGTCCCTTACAAAGCTGACGGTTATCCTAGTGCCTCTTCCGGGGGCGCTGTCAAGCGATAATCTTGCTCCCTGGAGCCTCGCCGAGTGCTTTACAATCGAGAGCCCAAGACCCGTGCCGGATATCTCCTTGGAGCGGCTCTTGTCAACCCTGTAAAACCTCTCAAATATGCGCTCCTGCTCGCTCTCGGGGATGCCTATGCCGCCGTCCTCTACGCAAAGGGTCGCCCTGTCGCCGTCAGGAGCTACTGTGATTTTTACCCAGCCGCCCCGTCTGTTGTACTTTATTGCATTGTCTGCAAGATTATACACTATGCTCTGCGTGAGCTGCGGGACTCCCTTTATATATACGCTTTCGCCGGTCAGCTCTACGCTGACTCCCTGCTCCCCTGCCTTGGAATAAAGCCCTGAGAGGGCGGCTTTGGTCTGCGAGAAAAGCTCCACGCTCTTAACAGCCATATCCGGCGCTCCCTCGTCGAGCCTGGACAGCCCGATGATGTCCTCCACAAGCTGGATAAGCCTTTTCGACTCGGAGTATATGCTTTTTGCAAAGCCGGGGACATCCTCGCTTTTAACCAGTCCGCCGGCTAAAAGCTCTGCGCTTCCCGATATCGTCTGAAGCGGGGTCTTTAGCTCGTGGGAGACATTGGCGGTAAACTCCCTGCGCTGTTCCTCCGCCTTTTCCCTCTCGGTGACATCGAGTATCAAAAGCGCACAGCCAAGGCTGACTCCCTCAGAGACAACAGAGCTTGCGTCAAGCCTTAAAATCCTGTCCCTTACCCTGATTGTGCCCTCTGAGGAGCCTTCCCTCTCAGCTCTTTCAAGTATCTCGGTGAGTCCGACGCTTCGGTTTATCTCTATCATTTTGGCTCCGGGAGCTATCTCGTCACAGCCAAGAAGCCTCCTTGCCGAGGGATTTATGCTAAGAATCTCGCCGGAGTGACCGATAAGCACGATTCCCTCGGACATTCCGCCCGTCACCGCCTCGAACTCGCTCTGGCGGCGGGACAGCTCCTCGCTCTGGCTTTTAATCTGCTTCTTCTGGGCGTCTATGCGGTGGAACAGCCCGGACAGCTCGTCGTACCCCTGATTTGAAAGGGGGTCGTCGAGGTCAAGCTCGTTGAGCGGCTTGACTATCCTTTTTGAGAGGTTTGAGGCAAGCAGCACCGATATTAAAAGCGCCGCAAGCAGGATTATGAGTATCGGCTGGACCATTCCCATAGTCAGAGCCAAAAGAGAGCTTTGAGCTACAGACAGCCTTATCACCGTGCCGTCTGAGAGCCTTTTTGCGCTGTAGAGAAGCTTTTGAGTCAGCGTGGAGGAATACCTCTGGCTCTCGCCGTAGCCTGTGGCAAGTGCGCTTTTTACCTCCTCCCTTTCAAGATGGTTTTCCATCTCGCCGGGATTTTTAAGGGAGTCAAACAGCACCCCGCCGTCTACGCCTATCCAGGTGGTTCTGTAGTCCTCCTCTCCGGGAAGGTCGGTTATATCAAGATAATCGGCTCCTATGGCCTCGATTCCGGCGGCAAAAAGCTCGGTCTGACGTTTTAGCTGAGCCATATGCGTCCTGGAAAAGTAGCTGTAAAGAGCCGTCATAAACAGAAGCGAGGACGCCAGCATGACGCTCACCGCAACTGTCATAATCGTATAAAAGATTCTTTTGGTCACAGCTTTGCCTCCATCCTGTAGCCGACTCCCCTCACGGTCTCTATATACCCGCCCAGCTCGCCCAGCTTGGTCCTAAGAGTCCCGATGTGGACATCAACCGTCCTGGTCTCGCCGACAAAATCAGAGTCCCAAATCTCCTTTAAGAGCTTATCCCTTGAAAACACCCTGCCGGTATTCTTCATAAACAGCTTTAAAAGCTGATACTCCTTTAGAGTAAGCTCAATCCTTTTTCCGTTTGCAAATACGGTATGGCACTCTGGGTCAAGCTCCAAAAGACCGGCCTTTAGCACCCTTGAGCCTCTGCCTGAGCGTCTTAGCACCGCTCTTACCCTTGACACCATCTCCATCATCCCAAAGGGCTTTGCAAGATAATCGTCCGCCCCTAGGTCAAGACCCGTCACCTTGTCGTACTCCTCGCCCTTGGCGCTCGCCATTATGACAGGGAGCTGTGAGGTAAGAGTATTTGCCCTGAGCCTTTTCAGGATGGAAATGCCGTCCTCCCCGGGGAGCATGATGTCCAAAATTATAAGCTCGGGGAGCATCTTTTCAATCTCCGAAAAAAGCGAGCCGCCGTCCTCAAAGCCCTTAGCCTCAAGTCCTGCCGAGCCAAGAGCGTATATCATAAGCTCTCTTATAGCCCTGTCGTCCTCAACAAGATAAATCATAGTATCCCTCTTTCAAAAATCCTCCCCTGCCGGGCAGGTCCCTCTTAGATAATTATACCAGACAAAGCCCCGCTTGACAACCTCCGATATATCATTCCCTGCTGCCGGTTATCGAGTAGAGCACCCATCTTGCCACCTCGACGGCGTGGTCCCCTATTCTTTCAAAGTATTTTGCTATCATAAGAAGGTCTAATGCCTTTTCGCTGTTCTGGCTCCTGTCGGCCAGCTGCTCCTTTAGCTCGGCTTTTACCCTGTTGAAAAGACCGTCAACCACATCGTCGTACTCTATTACGACCCTTGCAAGGGCGACATCCCTTTTTACAAAGGCGTCTATGCTGTCGGTCACCATCCTGATTGCGGCTCTTGCCATGTCCTGGATGGTATGTGTGTTGTCGGTAGGCTCTATATTTGCCATCCCGACTATCTCGGCGATGTCTCCTGAATTGTCCCCGATTCTCTCAAGGTCGGTGACCATTTTAAGAGCGGAGGATATGACCCTTAAATCCTTTGCGACCGGCTGCTGGGAAAGAAGAAGCTTCATGCACATGCTCTCTATAAGACGCTCCCTGTGAGCTATCTCCGAGGAAAGCTCGGGAGCCTTCATGGCAAGCGACCTGCTGCCCTCAGCCAAAGCCTTGGCGGCAGTGGCTATTGCGTCCTCGCACAATGCGCCCATCGCTATAAGCTCCCTGTGCAAAAGCCCTAACTGCTCGTCAAACCTTAGTCTCATTATCCAAACCTCCCCGTGATGTAATCCTCGGTGCGCTTATCCTTTGGCTGAGAGAACAGCTTTTCCGTTCCCGAATACTCGACAAGCTCTCCTAAAAGGAAGAACGCCGTTCTGTCGGAGATTCGCACCGCCTGCTGCATATTGTGAGTTACTATAACTATTGTGTACTTTTCCTTCAGCTTGATTGCAAGCTCCTCTATGCTAAGGGTCGATATCGGGTCAAGGGCGGAGGTCGGCTCATCCATCAAAAGCACCTTAGGCTCGACCGCCAGCGCCCTAGCTATGCAGAGCCTCTGCTGCTGTCCTCCGGAGAGCCCGAGGGCGTTCTTTTTCAGCCTGTCCTTGACCTCATCCCAGATGGCGGCGGAGCGAAGCGATTTTTCAACTATGTCGTCAAGCCTCGCCCTTGACCTTATCCCGTGAGTCCTCGGACCGTAGGCTATGTTGTCGTATATGCTCATCGGGAAGGGATTGGGCTTTTGAAAAACCATGCCTATATTCCTTCTCAGCTCGTTTACATCCACCGACCTGTCAAAGATGTCCTGACCGGCGTATTTGACCGTCCCGGTTATCCTTACGCCGTCGATAAGGTCGTTCATTCTGTTGAGCGTCTTTAAAAATGTGGACTTTCCGCAGCCCGACGGTCCTATAAGCGCAGTTATGCTCCTTTCGGGGATGCTTATGCTTATATCCTTCAGAGCCTGCGTCTTTTGATACCACAGGCAAAGCCTGTCGGCGGATATTATCTCGCCTGAGGGAGTCTCCCCGCCGGAGCCTAAAACGCCGTTTTCCTGGTCAATCATAAATCTCTCCTTTTCTTAAAGCCCCTTTTGACCGCTCCTGCCAGAAGATTTATGGCAAGGGTCATAAGCATCAGCATGGCGGCTATCGCAAAGCCGACCTCAAGACCGGCTCTTTCCTTTGTGTATACATAGAGAGCGACCGTCAGCGTGGCTCCCGACTTGAAAAGCCCCTCGAAAAGACCGTTTAGGTCGTGCGAAAAGCCTGCCGTGAACAAAAGCGCCGCCGACTCTCCAAGTATTCTTCCAACCGCAAGTATGCACCCGGTGACAATTCCGTCCACACAGCAGGGCAGGACAACCGTCTTTATTACCCTCCACTTTCCGGCTCCCAAGCCAAAGGCGCCCTCTCTTAGGCTGTCGGGGACGGATTTTAAGCTCTCCTGAGTCGTCCTCATGACGGTGGGTATATTCATTATGACAAGGGTGAGCGCTCCTGAGAGCAGGCAGGTCTCAAACCCGAACAGCTCGCAGAATATAAGCATTCCCACCAGTCCGTAGATTATCGAGGGTATTCCCGAGAGGGTCTCGGCGGCGTACTCTATCACCGCCACCAGCCTCCTGCTTTTTGCGTACTCGTTCAGATATATAGCCGCACCGACGCTGAGCGGGACCACGAAAAACAGCGTGGCGATTATTATGTAGAGGGTGTTAAGGATGTCGGGAAGTATTCCTATCGTATCGTTTATGTAGCTAGGCTCGGTGGTTAAAAGCTCCCAGCTTATCCCCTTTAAGCCTCTTGCCAAAACATAAACCGCAAGAAAGATTACTATCCCGGAGGCTATTGCCACCGCTATGAGCATCAGCGCCTTGAGCAGGGCTATCTTGACTCTTCTTTTTTTGCTTATCCCGGCAAGACGATTCATACTACTTCTCTCCCCGCTTTTTTAGGACTCCGTTGAGCAATGCGTTTATCAGCATGATAAAGACATACAAAACCAGCGCAATCGAGAAAAGCGCCTGCCTTTGCAGTCCCTCGGAGTAGGACATCTCGCTGGCTACCGCAGTCGTTAAGAACTTGACGCTCTCAAAAAGCCCCGGCATATTTGCGGCGTTTCCCGAGACCATCATTACCGCCATAGCCTCTCCTATCGCTCTTCCGACTCCCAATACCACGGCTGCCGCTATCCCGCTTCTAGCCGCCGGCACCGAGACCTTAAAATATGTCTCAACAGGCGTGGCTCCGAGAGCCAGCGAGGCGTCCTCGTATTCCTTTGGAACAGCGTCCAGCGAGGTCATCGACACCTTGATTATCGACGGCAGAATCATTATGGCAAGGACTATCATCGCCGCAAGAAGGCTTGCGCCGTCCGGGATATCGAAAAGCTTTCTTATCCCCGGAACAAGTATTATCATTCCCACAAGACCGTACACCACCGAGGGTATTCCGGCCAGCAGGCTGACAGCCTCCTCGGCAACCGTCCTTATCCTCCTGCCCGCCAGCTTTGAAAGGTATACTGCGCTCAAAAAGCCTACAGGCACTCCTATCGCAATGGCGCCGCAGGTTCCGTATATGCTGGTGAGGATAAAGGGGAGTATGCCGTACTCAGGCTCAGCCGCAGTCGACGCCCATCTTTTGCCGAACAAAAACTCCTTCGGCCCTATCTCTATTATGGCGGGTATTCCCGAGATAACCAGATATACTGTTATCAGAAGGACAAAGCCCACCGTTATAAGTCCCAGTATCAGGAAGCATCCGTGGATTATACCTTCCAGCCTCCTAGTTTTTTTCATCAGCCGGTTCCTCCTTGATTAGCAAGCCGCCGCATTTTTAAACCCTTTTAAGACCAAGCCCCTGACACAGGCTCGGGACCCTGAGCCTTGCCAGAGTCCCGGTCCTGATGTCCGAGATGCATCAGGGGTTATCACTCCACCGGTACGGCTCCCGCCTGCTTTATGGCGTCATGAGCCTCGGAGGAGGTGGCGTAGTCAAAGAACCTCTGGGCTGCCTCAGAGAGCGGCTCGTCGGTCTTGGTGACAAGGACGAAGGGTCGCCTTACTGCGTAGCTGCCGTCCTTTATAGTGTCCTCGCCGGGGGCAACGCCGTCGACCCTTAGAGCCTTGACGCTGTCCTGCACAGCCTCATAGGAGGCATAGCCGATGGCAGAGGGATTAGAGGAAACCGACACTATTACATCTCCCGTGGAGGTAAGCTCCTGACGGTACTTGCAGATGTCCTCTGTCCCGGTAATGGACTCGAAGCCGTCCCTGGTGCCGCTTCCAGCCTCTCTGCCGATTAAAACTATCTCCTCGTCGTTGCCGCCTACGGCGCTCCAGTTGGTTATCTCGCCGGTGTAGATGGCGGCTATCGTGGCGATGTCAAGCTCGGACACCGGGTTGTCGGGATGAACTACAATTGCAATTCCGTCCCACGCTAGAATCGTCTCGGTGAGACCTCCCTCCTTCTCGTCCTCCTTTAGGTATCTGCTGGAGAGTCCGATATCGCACCTGCCCTCGGAAACTGCGGTTATTCCCGTTCCCGAGCCGGTCGGGTTGTATGTAACCGTGTAGCCGTCGTTCGCCGCCTCAAAGGTCTCCTTGAGTATTCCTATCACCTTCTCCATCGAGGTCGAGCCGTCGGTAGCAATCGTGCCTCCGTCATTTCCGGCACAGCCTGCCGCCGACACCATCATAAGTCCTGCCATAACGGCAGCCATAACGCTCTGTAATCTTCTTTTGATATTCATATTAAATTCTCCTTTTCGTTTGATTACAAGCCCATTATAGCTCCCGAGTGTCAAATCCGTCACCGCCCAAATGTAAATTCTGTGTAAAGTATTAGGGATGAAAAAAGAGATATACTCCCAAACCCGCCCTAACTTGTTTGTAAAGTTTTGCAGTAATAAGTTTATATGTATAATGGCAAAAGAAAGCACCCTGCCGAAGCAAGGTGTTTCTTGGTAGCCATGTTGAGTTCAAATTCATTTGGTGTCAAAGTGGTGTCAAACCGCACCTTTTCACCGTTCGTAAAGCCCGAAAACGCTGTATTTGCAAGGGTTTTACTTGTCTAACGACTTCATTGTGGGGATGTGTAACCGGATATTTTCATATGCTCTCACATCTTCTTACATCTTCATTCTTACAGGGTTTTTTGGACTTTCCTTCAATATATCTTCTTATATCTTACCACTACTTCGCGCCCAAAAGTGGTAGAAAAAGTGGTAAAATCAGTGGTAGGAAAATTGGCTTGTTATACGATTTTTATCTTGCCCTCAAGGCTTGCAAAACTCTGCTTTTTCCTATCCATCGTAGCTTCATTGTAGATGTCCATTGTCGTAGAAATATCGGCATGACCCATGATTTCCTGAATGACCTTGATGTCTCTTTCGTTCTCGCAGAACCTCGTACAGAATGTATGTCTGAGTTGGTGTACGGAGAAACGAGGGATCAATACAGGCTCTCGCTGTTCCTTCTCTGCTGCTTCTGCTTCCTGTTTGTTATGGTCGCGAACAATGCGCTCTATCGCTCGATTGATATTGTGTGGCGAAAGTACATACCCATAACGGTTGGAGAAAATGAAGCCGCTGTAGCCATCAATTTCCGTCTGATTGAATCCAGTAACTTGTTGTCTTTCGTACTCTTGCGTCAAGGCGTTCTTAACATCTTGGAACATGGGATGATCCTTATACCAGCTTTGGTTTTTGGTGTGGTAATGTGGAACTCACACGATCCGCTATCCTGTTGCCGATAGATAAGGTTATGATTGACCGAGATAAGGTTCTGCTCAAAATCGCAGTCTTCCCATCGAAGACCAATAACTTCACCAACTCTGCAGCCTGTTCCAAGCAACACCGTAAACAACGGCATCCAATGAGAATATTGGCTGCTATTGGAACAAAATGAAACGAACGCTTCTTGTTGAGGGATTGTTAAAGCGTGTCTCTTTGGTTTTGTCCAGTCGTGGCTTCGTTTGATCTCTGCCATCACACCGTCACTTGGGTTCACTCTGATTTTACCGTCTCTGACCGCCGTGGTAAACACAGGATGCAAAATGGTGTGGATGATTTCCAAGCTGTTTGGCTTAAACCCTACATCTTTAATAAGATGGATATAGAACTTCTTAACATCGCTGTACTTGATGCTGGCGATTTTCTTTGTCCCCAAATCATCACGCACATATTTTTTGTACATATACTTGTAGTTTGTTCGGGTAGATTGCTTAAGTTCATATTTCGTTTCGATATAGTCATCGAAGAAATGATTAAGAGTGGTGCGGTATGCCTCAATGGTGTCAATACCGTCCTCCAGATCTCTCATAATTCTGCGCTCTATATCTCTGAGCGGTTCCTTGCATCGCTTACCAGGTGGCACCTTGTCTGTGGCAACAAGCTTCCAACTATATACGCTGTGCTTTTTCCCTTGCCTATCGAAATATCGGAACTCGTACATACCATCACCGCGCTGTCGCTCACATGACAGTAATATTCTACCCTTGCTGTCGCGTCTCTTCTCGGACATTATGTTCTCCTTCCCGACAAGAGCACACTACGATATGTAGTATAATATTGTAGCATATTTTCTCCTATCTTTCAAGACAAAGGGTTAAATATTATGTAGTTCATCGACCAAAGCTTCAAACTTTTTTCGCTTGATCTGTGGGCGATTGCCATTCCAAAGCAGAAAATCTGCATTTCGATTCTCGCTGACAATCTGACGAAGCTTTGTCTCTCCAATGCGGAAGTAGGCAGCAGCTTCTTCGATTGTGAGCGTAAACTTCTCCCAAACGGGAATTTGAATACTTTGGCGATCATCAACCTTTTTAGTTCTCAAAACCCCTCTGTCGTATGTAATCGCTTCTTTCTTGACTGCTCCCGTTCCGGTAACAAATTGGACCTATACTAAAAAAGTGGAC
>DBPX01000005.1 GCA_002305045.1 Ruminococcus sp. UBA1409 | reverse complement strand
GTTGGTTTTTTTAGTATTACCCCCATTTTTCACTTGGGTGTATGGGTAGTTTGACGGAGAATTTGACTAAATATATACAATATTGGAGCTTATAGTCCTTTATCGTCGGTCTCTTTTATAAGAGACTTATATTCATTATAATCAACGCTGGCGTTAAGAGCCTGAAGCAGTGACTTTGCAGGAAGCCTCTCGGGAAGCCCCAGCCTCTTTAAAATGTATGCTCTGCGCCCGTTCGCCCCGGGATATCCCGTGAGGCCGTCGTTATAGAGGTCGCAAAGGGTGATTTTTTTAGAGCCTTCAGAGTCCTTGCCGGATGCGAACGGCGCAAGTGCCTTTAAAATGTACTCGTCCTTGACCCCCTCGACGCCGAGCTTGCCCTCAGCCGAGAAGCTCTTTTTTCTTGACTCCTTACCGAAAATGTCAGGTATGTAGGCGTTTTCCACCTTTCCGTCGCTTACGAGTCCCTTAATCTTTGCCCTTATCCTAAAGCCTGCGCTGTCGCTGTCGGTGAGGATGATAATTTTTCCGTTTCTGGCGTAGTACCTTATTATATCCGCCAGCTTTTTGTCATTAAAGATGCCAAAGCCGTTTGTTACTATCACCGGGCAGTCGACCAGCCTTGCGACTCTAGCCTTGTCGTATCTCCCCTCGACGACCACCGCGCCCTCAATATGCAGCATATTTCCTCCTTTAAAGGCTTTCAAGCATTTTAGTTATCGCTTCTTCTAGCATCACCCTGGAGTCGGTTCTCTTTGATTTCATGTCGACATCGCAGTGAAACAGAATCTCAAGGCACTCCCTTATCCTCTCGATTGGGATGCCTGAGCTGTCCCTCATGGCGTTTTTGACGGCAAATTCCCTTCCTCTGTAGGAAAAATCCTCTGCGACCTGCCTGTCTGACACTCCGCTAAGCATGGCAAGCTTGGCTCTATAGATGTCCAGAGTCGCACCTATTATAATGTGCAAAAGCGAAAGAGCCTCGGGCTGACGGGAGTAAAGACTGTCCAAAAGCCTGTAGCTCTCCCCCTTTTTTCTTGAGATAACAGCCCTTGACAGCTTGTAGACATCGGTTTCAAGCTGGCCCGAGACCAGCTCGTCCATCATCTGAGCTGTTATCTCGCCTCCATGGCAGTAGCTCGTGAGCTTGTCAAGCTCGCTGTTGATAAGCAAAAGATTGCAGCCCTGAAGCTCACAAAGACGCTCACAAAGCCTGTCCGAGATGCTGCAGCCTGCCGCCTCCGCCCTTTTCCTGACATATCCGACAAGCTCCTTAGGACGCTTATAGCCAAGCTCTACGACCGCTCCGCCCGCCTTGACAATATGCTCTGCAAGCTTTTTATTCTTTGCGCTGAGCGCCTTCTTGCCTGCTGCGGGGTCGGTGCCGGTGGCGTATATGAGCATCGAGGTGGTCGACGGGTCTATAGAGGAGATAAGCTCGCAAAGACGCTTAATCTCCTCCTGGGAGCTTTTGTCGGCGTTAAGGTCGTTTATTACTATGAGCACCCTGTCGCTAAGAACGGGCAGAGCCTCCACGACATCCGCAAGCTCGCTCATTGGAAGCTGTGAGCCGAGATAAAAGTGGTAGTTTAAATCCCTGGCGTCCTCAGGACAGAGCCTTTTTGCAAGACTCCTTGCAAGCGACTCGCAGCCGGCGGTGTCCCTTCCCCAGAGGTAAACGGCAGGAAACTCCTTTCCCGCTCTTACAGCCTTTATAAGCTCGCTTTCGCTCATATACGGCATACTATGACCCCCTTAGCTCATCCGCCGTCCTGTCTACCATATGAACATACTTCATTATCCTTCTTCTGTCCTGCGGAGTGATGTAAATAAGCCTTTTGTCGCAGTAGATATCGAACTCACGCATGGGAGTATACGGGGTGCCGCCTATCCTTGGAGTTGCAAGCTCGTAATGAAGCCTGCTGCCGAAAAGCTCGCCGTCAAGAACGGTGCGCTCCCTTGTCATGACAATATGGCCGCTCCCTGCGTTAAAGTCCATAACTCCCTTTTTCCCGACTGCACCAAGGGTGACATCGTCCTCGAGCACCTCGTTCATATCAAGGCTCTCCTTTTGCCAGTAAAACCAGCCGTTGACGCTCTTTATCGGCCCGGACTCGAAAAGATAGTCGTACCCAAGCCTTGTCTTAAAGCCGCACTCGGTGCAGCCCATCTCGCAGCCCCCGGCATATAGGCTGAACTCCTTATTACATACCGGGCATTTGTAGAGTATGCCGTCAAGTCCCCTTGAGGTGTCACGGCATTTATAGCTTTTTCCAAGACAGGCTTTTTCGTCGTCGTGATAAATTGCCCTGTCCAGCATCTCGCTTATATCCCTTTCGGACATCCCGCTTATCTCATCGGCGGACGCCAGCCTTGCCGTTGTGACGGTTATTTCCCCTTTTCTCGGTCTTTCTCCCCATTTGGGATAGACCAGCGCAGACCCGCTTCCTGCGACGGTGTAGACATCCACGCCGAGCTTTTTAACAAGCGCTGCGCTCCCCTCGGTGACGGGCTGGGAGTGTGCAGCTGCATTGAGCCTGCCCTCCGGGAACAAGACTATTATGTTATCCTCCTTTTTGGCACGGAGGATGTTAAGGATAGTGCCGGCGTCGGCGCAGAACATCTTTTTTGTTATCACCCTTGCGAGCTTTTTCAGCGGCCAGCCAAGAAATGGCTTAAAGATAAAATGCTCGCTCAGGACAAAGGTGGGTCTTTTTGGGAATAAGGAGTACGCCACGATGACATGGTCCTTCATCGAGATATGCGGGCAGACCAAAAGCGCAGGTCCCGTTATCCCGGCAAGACCCGACCTGTCGAAGCTGATTCTGACTCCCCTTAATCTCATCGCCAGCACCGAAATCAGGACATAGGCGTGATACAGCACCGGGATGGGACGGCCGATTTTGCGTGACCTTTGGCTTCTTCCCGACCGGCGGGAGCCGTTTTTCTGTCTTTTTTCCATTTGCTCCCTCCTTTTTGTCAGACCCAAATTATAAGGCGTGCCGGGAGCTCTTGACCCCCGGCAGGAATAGATTAAAGGCTCTGTATATTCTCAAGTCTGCACTCCAAAAGCTTCTCCTTGGGAGCTAATACGCACACACAGCCGCTGTCAAGCGTGGACTGGATGCCGTCCGCCATGTCAAGAAGGTCCTGACGGCTGGACTCGATTATCTGTTTCAGGAGACTGCGGCGCAGCTCCTGGGTGATGCCTCTGAAATATCTGGAGTCCGCAACCGCTCCCTTTAGCTTGGGAGAGAGCAGAGGCGAGTTTGCAGTGCCTATTATGAAGCCGGTCAAATCCTCCTGGGAGGCGGAAAACTCCTTTATGAAGCCTGATATTCTTGAGTAGCACTCAAGCGACCTCGAGGCGCTGGGGTCTCTGTAGGAATAGATGAAGGCAAGACCGTCCTGCGTGACCCTCATGCCGGTGCCGTATGCGCCGCCCTGGACTCTTATCTCGTTCCAAAGATATGAATAGCTTACAATCCTTGCGGCAAGCTGAAGCTGTCCGCTGTAGCTGACGCCGTTTTTAGTAAGGTCTCCTCCGACGCAGGCAAAGCAGATGTCTGCGGGGATGATTATTCCCTCGCTTCTTGCTCCCCAGGGAGCTACTGCGACGCCGGTGCCTGCCGCCTCGGTCTTAGGAAGCCTCGAAAGAAGGATATCCGCCGCCTCGCTAGAGGTCTCGCTGTCTCCTCCCGTGACGCTTAAAACCATGCCGCAGGAGGTAATAAGCCTTCCCATAAGCGAGCTAAGGGACGCCTTTAGCTCCTCCCAGCTCCAGCTCTCGTCAGCTGCCTTGAGCCACTTGTAGAACTCAAAGCCGGAGGTGCACTCCCCGACCACTCCAGAGGCTGAAAGCTGTGCTGAAAGTCTGGAAATCGCAATTCCGTTTCCTGACATAACTGCGCTCTGGAAGAGCCTGAGCTTTGCCTGTCTTAAAATATCCCTGACCGAGCTTTCGCTGTCAAACAGGGTGTCGCAAATAAGCTCGCAGACAAGCTCCAAAGCCTTTTTGGAGTTTTCTCTTAGCGCACTGAAGCCGACCGTCAGCTTAACCGAGGTATCTCCGCCGTCGACTGGGTCAAAGCCGCTGACGCCGAGGCTTAGTCTTCCCAAAAGCAGCTTCTTGAGGTTTATAATCTCCTCCTCGGAATGGTAACGGGTGCCAAGCTCTCCTATCAGCTCGCAGATAAGGCCGAGCTGCTTTAGCTCCTCCTCGCCTAGACTGCCGGCGTCAAAGTAGAGGCTATAATATACTATTCCGTTGCAGTTTATATCATGCTCAAGCACCCTGACGCCGTTTACTAAAAGCTCCCTTGTGGGTATTGCCTCCGGCTCGGTGGAGATGTCCTCAATCCCCAGCTTGGGCAGAGCGTCCATATCCTCCTTGGAATTTTCCTCCTTCTGCCAGCTCTCAAGGCTTCTCTGACGGGTTAAAAGCTCCTGCCTTTCACCGTCCGTCCACATAGAGGACTCAGCGTCGAGCCTTGCAAGCTCAGCCTGCCTCCTTTTCTCGCCCAGCTCAAGCGAGGGCTTCATAAGAACGCAGCAGCTATGCGGATTGTCTAGGAACAGCTCGACTATCAGCCTCTCGAAATAGCCCTCGTCGACAAGCGCTTTAAGCCTTACAAAGAGGTCGCCGACCTCGAGATTGTCAATGGGGTCTCCGCCATAGAGCCAGGTCTCCAGCGTTCCAAGACCCAAAACCAGCCCGGAGGGAGAATACCCGTAGTCCCGCTCCCTCATTACAAACTCAAGATGCGCCATAGACGCCTCCAGCAGGCTGCGGTCTATTCCCTCCTTAGAGAGCCTTGTAAGCTCGTCGGTAACTATTTTTGAGACCTTATCGGCGTTTTCATACGCCAGATTCTTTACTAAAAGCACCGTCCAGGGCTGGAGCACGCCGTCGTAGAGGTCCAGCGTGACCTCCTCAGCCAGTCCGCTTGACAAAACAGCCCTGCAAAGCGGCGACTGATTGCTTCCCGCCAGTGCGCTAAGAAGCACTCTGACAGCCGTCAGCCTGAGCCTGTCCTCGAAGCCGCCGACTACGCTTCCCCAGGCAAGCCTTGTCTTGTTCGAGCTGTCCTCCGACTGGGAAACCTCAAACTCTATTTCCTCCCTTTCGCTCTTCACAGGAGGCTGATACTCAGGAGGCGGGACCCTCTTTGTTTTCTCGAAGCCCGAAAGGTACTCCTCGCTGATTATCCCAAGTATATTCTCGATGTCCATCTCGCCGTCCAAAAAGACATAGGCGTTGGATGGAGAATAGAACTTCCTGTGGCTGTCCAAAAACTCCTCGTAGCTAAGGTCGGGGATTTTTGCGGGGTCTCCGCCGGAGACATAGCTGTAGGGCGAGTCGGGGAACAGCGCCTTGTTCATGGCAGTTACGGCAAGCTCGTCGGGGTCTGCCATGGCTCCCTTCATCTCGTTAAAGACTACTCCCTTATAGCTGGGAGTGCCGGACTCGTCAAGCTCGTAATGCCAGCCCTCCTGATAGAAGATTTCCGGCTTAGTGTAGATTAAAGGATGGAAAACAGCGTCAAGATATACCCTGACAAGGTTTACAAAGTCCTTGGGGTTTCTGCTGCAGACCGGGTAAACCGTCTTATCAGGATAGGTCATGGCGTTTATAAAGGTGTTCATCGAGGTCTTTATAAGCTCAACGAACGGCTCCTTGACCCTATACTTCTCAGAGCCTCCCAGAACGGAATGCTCTAGTATGTGGAAAACTCCCGTGTCGTTCCAGGGAAGAGTCTCAAAGGCAATGCCAAAGGTTTTGTTCTCCTCCTTCCTGTCTATCCACAGAGCCAAAAGCCCAGTCCTGTCGTGGACAAGCTCGACAAGCCTGCCCTCTAGCTCTGGCAGGGGTCTTATCCTGGTCACGGTAAAGCCGTGGATTTTATCGTTCTGATTCATTATAATTCCTCCCCTTTCAGGCGGACAGCCTCCCGCCGCCATTATTACAAGCTATTATGCCAACTCCATGGCTAAAAAACCGCTCAGTCCTTTTTATCCTTTTCGAAAAAGGCGACGGCTATTGCCCCGGGACCGACATGAGTGCCTATGGTTGCTCCTAGAGAGATAACCGGCAGGTTTTCGGTGTGCCCCTCCCAAAGATAGCGGGAATCATCAACATATTTGTCAAGAAGCGACCTGTCCGTCCCGGAATAGGCGAGCGAATAGGGCTTTTCAAAGTCTATTCCGCTGCTGCCCATAACCAGCTGGGCCAGAAGATTGTTTCCGTTTTTAGAGCCTCTTGCCTTGCCGACCAGCTTTATCTCGCCGTCCTCCACGCTGACAACAGGCTTTATCTGCAAAAGCGAGCCTGCCATTGCGACGGCGGAGGATATCCTGCCGCCCTTTTTAAGGTACTCAAGAGTTCCCAAAACCGCAAGCAGACGAATTCTGTGCTTTATTGCATCAAGATGCTCCTTGATTTTTGCCGCCGGGACTCCGCTGTCAATAAGCCTTCCAGCCTCCTCTATTAGTATCGCCTCGCCAAGGGTGGCGTTGAGGCTGTCCACTACATAGACCTCGCCCCCTGCGGACTCTGCCGCAATAACTGCGCTCTGATATGTACCCGAGAGCTTTGAGGATATTGTTATGATAAGCGGGACATCACCCTCGCTGTGAGCCTTCTCAATTGCCTCCTCAAAGTCGGCAGGGGATATCTGCGAGGTGGAGGGAAGCTCGTCTGACTCAATCAGCTTGTCAAAAAAGGTCTTAGTGTCGATATCTATACCGTCCCTGAACTGCTCGCTTCCAAAGGTCACCGTCATCGGGAGGTATACCCAGCCCTTCTCCTTTGCTCTTGAATAGGGTACATCCGAGCCGGAATCAAACATCAGTCTTACAGCCATCTTTGTCCTCCAGATAATTTTTAAGATACTTTATCGCCCTCACATAGCCCTCGAAGCCGAGTCCCATATAGGTTTTTATGCACGCCGTCCCGGCGTAGGAAATCTGCCTGAAATCCTCACGGCTTGCCACATCGGATATGTGGACCTCCACCGCCGGAAGGCTGACCGCCTTAAGAGCGTCAAGAATTGCGACGCTGGTGTGGGTGTATGCGGCGGGATTAATCACTATGCCGTCAAAAAAGCCAAGAGCCGACTGTATTTTATCGACTATCGCTCCCTCGTGGTTTGACTGGAACAGCTCGCATTCAAGCCCCTCCGACAGGCAGGCATCCGATATCAGCCGGCAGAGCGAGGAGTAGCTCCCCTCGCCGTAGACATCAGGCTCCCTTATTCCCAGCATATTAATGTTGGGACCGTTTATTACAAGTATTTTCAAGGCGACAACCTCCAGATAAAGATAAGAGATATATTAAAATGCAATTTCCCCTCAAGAGCTACTATAACACGCCAAAAAACGGTTGTCAACCTCATTCCCAGGCTGAAATAAGAGATAAAATCCTCTTGGCGGCGTCCTCCGGGGTGGAGTCATTCGACACGGTTATATCGGCAAGAGCCTCGTAAAGCGGCTTTCTCTCCCTGTAAAGGGCCGCCGTCCCCCTTGACTGGGAGAGCGGTCTTTGCTCGGTGGAAAGATGCTCAAGCTCCCTCTTTAAATAGACTATTTTGCTGTTGGAGCGAAGAAGCGGATAGTTTTCCTCCCGGGTGACACAGCCTCCCCCCGTCGAGATAATAACCCCGGAGAGTTTTGTTATCTCGGCGAGCGCCCTTGTCTCAAGCTCCCTGAACCCAGCCTCGCCTGCCGTGGCGAATATCTCAGGTATCGGCATTTTTGCCATTTCCTCTACAACACGGTCAGACTCTATGACCCGCCTGCCGGTAGCTATGCCCAGCCTCCCTGCGATTTCAGACTTTCCGCAGCCGGGCATCCCGATAAGAAGGATATTCTCCTTCTCCGTTTTTATCAGCCTTTCGACCTCTAAAATCCTGTCCCCAGGTATTTTTTTGCCGGTGAACAAAAAGCTTGACTCGCTCGCCTGGGCTACAAGCATATGAAGCCCGTTTGAGCAGGGTATATTAAGGCTTGACGCCTCAAGCAGCAGTCTTGTCCTGAGCGGGTTGTATATAAGGTCGAGGACGGCACGGCAGTCTTTAAACCGTGTAAGCTCGACCGGCGAGCGCTGAGTGTCGGGATACATCCCCACCGGGGTGGCGTTTACTATGACCGAGGCGTCCTCATGGCGGTAAAGATTTGCGTAGTTGTCCTCCCCGCTTCGGCTGATTACCACCGGCACGGCTCCTAAATCCTTTAGCACCCTGACGCAGGTGACGCTCGCTCCTCCGCTTCCAAGGACCAGCGCCTTTTTCCCCTCCACGCCGACGCCGAGCCTTTGCACCATGCTCATAAATCCGGCGTAGTCGGTATTGTAGCCGTGGATGCCGCCGTCCTCTCCCCTTACAAGGGTGTTGACGCTGCCAAGCAATCTTGCCCTCTTTGACAGACTGTCGCAAAGCTCAGCCGCACGCTTCTTATAGGGTATAGTGACATTTAGTCCCTGCCAGCAGCCGTTTTTTATGAAATCCTCGACCTCGTCGGGGGACTTTTCAAACAGCCTGTATTCATACTCCCCGAGATATCGGTGTATTTCGGGGGAGTAGCTGTGACCAAGCGTCCTGCCCAAAAGCCCCATGACCTTTTTTCTACCGTCAGACATACCGCATCCCCCGGTCTATATTACTTCGCTGTAGCTTCCTAGGTAGCTGAACTCCTCGCAGATATCCCCAAGCTCGCTCATGAGCTGCAAAAATCCGGGAGAGTACACCGGAGTGTTGAGGTCAAAGTAGAACATGAACTCGAACTCCCTTTCCGGTATCGGACGGCTTTCCAGCTTTGAAAGATTTATGCCGAGTGCGTAAAGCCTCGAAAGAAGCTTGTACAAAGAGCCGGGCTTGTCCTCGAGGACTACCATAAGGCTGGTGCGGTCGGCTCCGGGGTATATTTCTAGCTCCTTTGAGATGCAAATGAATCTTGTGTAGTTGTTGTCCTTGTCCTGAACGCTTTGGGAAATGCAGGAAAGACCGTAGAGCTTCATGCACTCACGGCTGGATAGTGCGGCTATGTCGGTCCTGTTAGACTCAGCCACCATCTTTGACGCCACTGCGGTGTTCTCGCAGGGGATTATCTTGACCCCCTTCAGCCCGGACAAAAAGCCCGCACACTGGCTTATAGCCTGCTGGTGGGAGTAAATCTCCCTGATGTCCTCAAGCTTTGCTCCCGGCTTTGCAAGAAGGTTATGGTCGACCTTTAGCCTAATCGAGCGGACTATGCTGAATTTATACTTTGTCATCAGGTCGTAAACGGTGTTTACCGTTCCTGCCGTGCTGTTTTCGAGCGGGACGACTCCGTACCTGCAAAAGCCCTTGTCTACCGCCGAGAACACCGACTCAAAGCTTGAAAAATACATGACATTTGCCGATTTAAAGAGCTTGTCACAGGCTATCTGGGCGTACGCCCCCTCGACTCCCTGACAGGCTACAGAGCTTCTCTCGGGAAAGAGCTTGGGAGTCTTTTCAACGGCTTCCTCTATCCTTTTTGCAAGCCCGGAGCCCTTGCCGATTAGGCTGTTCTGATAGCTTCTGCTCAGCTCGAACATAAGAGAATAGAGCAGTGAGGAATACTCCCTTATCTCGACCGGGGAGCTTGCCACAACCGCCTTTAGCTTCTCACGCTCCCTTTTCATGTCCATTACAGGGAGGTCGTTTTCCTTTTTGAACCTTGCTATCTGGGCACATACCGACATTCTGCTTGCAAAAAGTCCCACAAGCCTGTCGTCGATTTCGTCTATCAGCCCTCTTAGCTGCTCCTTGTCCATGTTTTCGATGCTTTTCTCGGTAATGTCAGTCATTGTGCTAATTTCCTTTCTGGATTATAATTCTTTCTTTCTCGCCAGCACCGCATCGTAGACGGCGATTGCGGCGCAGGACTCTATGCAGGGGACAGCCCTGGGCACTATGCAGGGGTCGTGCCTGCCCTTTATGATGAGCTCCCTTTCGGTCATGGAGCTGGTATCCACGCTTTTTTGAGGCTTTGCTATGGAGGGCGTCGGCTTTATCGCCACCCTGAAAACTATAGGCATCCCGTTTGTGATTCCGCCCAGTATCCCTCCGCAGTTGTTTGTCAGGGTCTTGATTTCGCCGTTTTCCAGGATGAAGCTGTCGTTATTCTGGCTTCCCTTCAGCCTCGACGAGGCAAAGCCGGCTCCGAACTCAATCCCCTTTACCGCCGGGACTCCGAAAACAGCCGAGGCAATTTTATTTTCCATCCCGGAAAACATCGGGTCCCCAAGACCGGCCGGAAGCCCAGTCACACGGCACTCTATCACTCCGCCCAGGGAGTCGCCCTCAGCCCTTGCCATGGCTATTAGGTCTATCATCCTTTTCCCCGCCTCACGGCTTACCGTGGGGAACTCGTTTTGAGCGGTGGAGGATAAAAGCTCGCCCTCGTCGTAAGCATCCCCTACCGAGTAAATCCTCGATATTACACTTATTCCAAGACTCTCAAGCTGCTCAATGGCTATTCCTCCCGCTATGCACAAGGGAGCCGTCAGCCTGCCGGAAAAATGCCCCCCTCCGGCGTAATCCTGGTATCCGCCGTACTTTATCATGGCGGTGTAGTCCGCATGACCGGGACGGGGAAGGGTTTTAAGGTTTGAATAGTCCCCGGAGCGGGTATCGGAGTTTCTGATTATGGCGGTTATCGGCGTTCCGCAGCTATAGCCGTCCTTCACGCCGCACAAAAGCTCGAAGCTGTCCGCCTCGCTTCTTGCGGTGGAGTATTTGTTCCTGCCCGGCGCCCTTCTTTCAAGAAAGCTATGAAGCCTCTCGGCGTCTATATGAGAGCCTGCCGGGAGTCCCTCGATAGTCACTCCGATGGCTGGGGAGTGGGACTGCCCAAAGACCGTCAGCCTATAATTCTCGCCGTAGCTTGAGCTCATGATATCACATCCTTTTTTGGATTATTTTATCCCTCTGACAGCCCGGAAAAGTCCCTCCAGAACTCAGGATAGGACTTATTGACATCCTCAGCGCCTAAAAGGGTGATGCCGCCGTCGCAGGCAAGAGAGGCTAAAGCCGCCGTCATCGCTATTCGGTGGTCCCCGCAGGAGCTTGCCGTCCCTCCTGCAAGGCTCTTGACTCCGTCTATAATCAAGCCGTCGTCAAGCTCCTGAATCCTTGCCCCCAGAGAGCTAAGAAGCCCAGCGGTGGTGCTAAGTCTGTCAGACTCCTTTATTCTAAGGCGGGAGGCGTTTTTAATCACCGTCCTGCCGCAGGCTACGCTGGAAAGAGCGGCTATCGGGGGGATGATGTCGGGAATCTGCCCGGCGTCAAGGGTTATCCCCCTTAGCTCCCTTTTCCTGACGGCGACCGCTCCGTCCTCCTTAATCTCTACCTCGGCTCCAAATTCTTTAAGAATCTCAAGAAGCTGCCTGTCCCCCTGGGAGGAGTCCTTTAACAGTCCCCTGACGGTTATCCCCCTGTCCGAAAGGGCGCCCATGCACAAAAAGAAGGATGCGCTTGAATAGTCGCCCTCTATTGCCATGCCGCTTTCCGGGCGGGAGGTCTGCCCTCCTGGGATGAAATAGCGTCTGCCGGATTTTTCAAAGGCTATCCCGCAGAGCCTGAGCATATCCTCTGTCATCCTGATATATCCTGCCGACTCGGTTTTCCCGGTTATCTCAAGGCTTGAATCGCCGTCCATAAAGGGAAGAGCCATCAAAAGCCCGGAGATGTACTGCGAGGAGACCTCGCCTGAGATGCGGTAGTCTCCGGGACGCAGCCTTCCCGACAGTCTTATCCTGCCGTCCTCCCTGACAGCCTCTGCTCCGTGCTCGCTCAGCACGCCGTCAAGCGGGGATATCGGCCTTTCGTACAGCCTACCCTTGGGCAGAAACTCAGCGTTTACTCCAAGCATTCCGGCAACGGGGAGCAAAAATCTAAGCGTCGAGCCGCTCTCAGCGCAGCTAAGGGATACCCTCCCGCCGCCCAAAAAGGGTCTTGGCAGCGGAATAACCGATATTTTGTCGCCGTCTGCCGTAATTCTGGCTCCCAGCGAGTTAAGACAGTCCACGGTCGCCTTTATATCCCTTGACAGACCACGGCAGTAAAGCTCCACGGGGGTCTTACCGAGGGCGGAAAGAATCAGCGCCCTGTGCGCCTGTGATTTTGACGCAGGGACCGTGACCTCTCCCCACCTTTGTCCTCCCTTTATGAAAACAGTCATCCTTTTCACGCTCCGGGTTTTTATTATTTCACATTCTGACTATGGCTCTATCCAGTCTATCAGCTCAGAGCAGGGAAGCCTTAAAAGCCTTGTCCTTCCTATAGCTACAGGGACTACTACCGTTATGCTGTCCCCTGCCGCCTTCTTGTCGGAAAGTGAAGCTAAGAAAAGCTCCTCCTTTGAATACTCCGTGCTATAGGGAAGCCCGAAGCCCTTTACAAGCCCTAAAATCCTGTCAAAGTCGGATTCCGGCAAAAGACCTCTTTTCATCGCCGCCCGGGATATCATCACAAGACCTATTGCAACAGCCTGACCGTGAAGCTGCCTAAAGCCGCTTAGCGCCTCGACCGCATGACCTATGGTGTGACCTAGGTTTAATACCATCCTGCCGCCACGGTCAAACTCGTCCCGATGTACTATATCCCTTTTTATGTTTACGCAGGTGGTGATTATGTCCTCAAGGCTCTTAGACAGCGAGCTGTCTCTCATGCAGTCCTCAAGAAGGCAAAACAGTCTGACATCCCCCAATACGGCGTACTTTATTACCTCCGCACAGCCGCAAAGAAGCTGCTCCTGCGGCAGTGTGTCAAGCGCAGACGGGTCGCAGACCACACAGGAGGGCTGCCAGAACGCTCCCACCTGATTCTTGCCGTGGGTAAGGTTTACTGCGGTCTTTCCGCCCACCGAGGAGTCCACCATAGCCAAAAGGGTGGTGGGAAGCTGGAAAAACTCTATCCCACGCTGATAGGTCGCCGCCGCAAAGCCGGTCAAATCCCCGACGACTCCCCCTCCCAGCGCAACAAGACCGTCGCTTCTTGTCATCCTGAACATGAGCATGGAGTCAAGCAGGCTCTCGTAGCGGCTAAGGGATTTTGAGCCTTCGCCGTTTGGGATGACAAAGCTCTCAACCGTAAAGCCGCTTGCCTCAAGGCTTTTTATCACCCTCTCGCCGTATATGGGGAAAACGATGTCGTCGCTTACAACCATCAGCCTTTTCCCCTTAAAGACGCCTCCTATATAGTCCCCGCAGCTGTTGATGCCGCCGTTTTCTATTATGACATCATAAGAGCGGGACGCCTCAACTCTGACAGTTTTCATCCGTCTATCTCCTCCTTCAGACGCTTTCCATCCTCTAAAAGCTGTGTGAGCCTGTCCTTATCGCCGTCGTGGATGGCAGACCTGTACTCGCTCAGATTTGAAATTATAATGTCAAGCTCTTTTTCAAGGTAGTCGGAGTTCTCCAAAAACAGCTCCGCCCACATCCCGGCGTTGAGCCACGCAACCCTTGTCAGGTCCTTGTAGCTTCCGGCAGAAAAGCCCTTGTGGGAAAGTGCCGACGGGCTTTTGACATATGCGTTCGAGACCACATGGGCAAGCTGTGAGGTGAAGGCTATCATGGCGTCGTGCTTTTCTGCGGTGGTTACGGTTATCCTGCCGAAGCCAGCCGGGGACAAAAGCTCCTTTACCCTTGAAAGAAGCTCGATATCATCAAAGCTGGGAGGGACTATGACCATCGGCGCCCTCTCGTACATATTCGCCCTGGCGTGCTTTAAGCCGGAATACTGCGTTCCAGCCATCGGATGGCCGCCTATGAAGGTAAAGCCGCACTCCCTAGCTATTCTAAACGCCTCGGCGCAGACCCTTCTTTTCGTGCCGCAGCAGTCTATGACTATCGGGCGACTGCCTATGTAGCCTCCCATATCCCTAAGCCAGCTGATTGTCGCCTCGGGGTAAAGGCTTACAAGCACAATATCGCAGGAGGATATATTATCCCTAGTCAGCTCGCCGTCTATAGCCCCGCTCATTATTGCGTACTCGGTGACGGAGCCTGTTCTGTTCCAGCCCAGCACTCTGTGACCCTTTTGCCTGTACGCCTTTGCAAACGAGCCGCCTATAAGCCCCAGTCCGACAATTCCCGCAGTCACTTTAATCCCTCCAGACCGAAAATTCAGAGCTTTATCGCCTCTCTGACAGCGTTTACCCTCTTGACAAGCGAGGCGTACTCCTCAGGTCTTAGAGACTGTGCGCCGTCGCAGAGGGCGTGAATCGGGTCGTTGTGCACCTCGATGATGAGTCCGTCGGCTCCTGCTGCAACCGAAGCCAGAGCCATCGGCGGGACAAGCCTTGACATTCCGGTGGCGTGGCTGGGGTCGGCTATTACCGGCAGATGCGAAAGCTCCCTGAGCATCGGAATAGCGGAGACATCCATGGTGTTTCTTGTGTAGTCGCTGTAGGTCCTTATTCCCCTCTCGCAAAGGATTATGTTCTCGTTGCCGCTTGCCATGATGTACTCTGCGCTCATAAGCAGCTCCTTTAGGGTGTTGGCAAGACCTCTTTTTAGGAGTATGGCCTTTCTGGTCCTTCCAAGCTCCTTTAGAAGGTCAAAGTTCTGCATATTTCTGGCTCCGACCTGCAAGACATCGACATCCTCGAACAGGGGAAGGTCGGCTACGCTCATTATCTCGGTGACTATGGGCAGCCCGGTCTCCTTCCTTGCAATCTTGAGAAGCTCAATGCCCTCGCCTCTTAGACCCTGGAAGTCATAGGGAGAGGTTCTTGGCTTGAAGGCTCCGCCTCTTAGCATCCCGGCGCCAGCCTCCTTTACCGCCTTTGCCACGGCGACAATCTGCTCCTCGCTCTCGACCGAGCAGGGACCCGCTATCATGCAGAAGCTTCCGCCTCCGATTTTTACGCCCTTTACATCAACGACGGTGTCCTCGGGATGGAACTTGCGGTTGCAGCATTTGAAGGACTCTGTGACCCTTGTAACCGACTCCACGATATCAAGGCTTTCAATCAGGTCCTTGTCGACCTTGGTGGTGTCCCCTATCAAGCCAAGGACGGTGTGCTGCTCTCCCTGGGAGATGTGGACTCCGATTCCCATTCCCTTGAGCCAATCTATAAGCTGATTTCTTCTTTCCTCGCTGACATTTCTTTTAAGCGCTACTACCATAAAAATACTCCTTCTCATTATAATCATCTCAAAAAATCAAAAGAGCCGCACGGTATGTAACCTGTGCAGCCCCTAAACAGCGACAAATTTTTTTGCAACACAAATTACCCTTACATCTGATTTTCAAGCAGCGGTAAAGTAAAAGTAATATGCATTGTAAAAGAATATTCTCGAGCTATTCATAATAATCTCCTAAGGCCGGCGTGAGAATTATTCCCACCCGCCGGACGGCTTTTTTCTTTTCCCTATAATCCCGGGAAGACGCCATCAGCCTGAGTAGTCCGTGCCGGGAGCCTTGCAGCTTGCAGTATGCAAAATTTCCGGCACCGGCCAAAGCTCAAAATCCTCCCGATAAGCCTGGATGCAAAGCACTGAACCTATTATAATGTCATCATCACGGTTTGTCAAGTCTTTTTAATTATTTAATAATTTAAAGTGTAAAAACAAACCCGCTCCGGGAGCAAAAAGCCCTGAGAGCGGGTAAAATGCGTCAATATTTTCGTTTGCTTACGGACTAGTAGGCAACGCCCTGCCACTTCATAGCGTCTGCAACCTTTAGGAAGCCTGCTATGTTTGCGCCTACCACGAGGTTGCCCTCATGACCGTACTCCTTGGAGGCGTTGTAGGCGTTGTGGAAGATGCCGACCATAATCTTGTGGAGCTTGCTGTCGACCTCCTCAAAGCTCCAGCTGAGCCTCTCGGAGTTCTGGGACATCTCAAGGCCGGAGGTTGCAACTCCGCCGGCATTGGCAGCCTTCGCAGGACCGAACAGGACTCCGGCGTCCAGGAACTTGGCGACTGCATCGGGAGTGGAGGGCATATTTGCGCCCTCGGATACAGCCTTAACGCCGTTAGCGATAAGAGCGTCAGCTGACTCGCCGTCCAGCTCGTTCTGGGTGGCGCAGGGAAGAGCGATGTCGCACTTGATGGTCCAGATTCCCTTGCAGCCCTCGGTGTAGACAGAGCCGGGAACTCTCTTTGCATACTCGGAGATTCTTGCCCTCTCGACCTCCTTAATCTGCTTGACGACATCGAGCTTTATTCCGCTCTCATCGTAGATGTATCCGCAGGAATCGCTGAGAGCGACTACCTTTGCGCCAAGCTGAGTAGCCTTCTCGGTGGCGTAGATGGCGACATTTCCAGAGCCGGAGATGACAACCGTCTTGCCCTTGAAGGAGTCGTTTGCCATGCAGTTAAGCATCTCCTCGGTGAAGTAGCAGAGTCCGTAGCCGGTAGCCTCCGTCCTGACAAGGGAGCCGCCGTAGGAAAGACCCTTGCCGGTGAGAACGCCGGTAAACTCGTTTTTAAGTCTCTTGTACTGACCGAACATGAAGCCTATCTCCCTAGCTCCTACGCCGATATCTCCGGCGGGAACATCTGTATCGGCTCCGATATGCTTTGAAAGCTCGGTCATAAAGCTCTGACAGAAGCGCATTACCTCATTGTCCGACTTGCCCTTGGGGTCGAAATCTGAGCCGCCCTTTCCTCCGCCCATGGGAAGCCCGGTCAGGCTGTTCTTAAATATCTGCTCGAAGCCCAAAAACTTGATTACGGAGGCGTTTACGGAGGGGTGAAGCCTCAGCCCGCCCTTGTAGGGACCGATTGCGGAGTTGAACTGCATCCTAAAGCCACGGTTGACCCTGACCTTTCCGGAGTCGTCAACCCACGGTACACGGAAGATAATCTGCCTCTCAGGCTCTACTATCCTGTCAATTATTCCAGCCTCGACGATGTCGGGTCTTTTCTCAACGACAGGCTCAAGGCTCTCCAAAACCTCGCCTACAGCCTGCAAAAACTCCTTCTCGCCGGGGTTTCTTGCACATACATCGTCGTAAACCTTCTGAAGGTACGCATTCTTAAATGTCATAATCCAGTCCTCCAATTAAAATTTTACAGCTTTTTTCTTGCTTTAATACTTTATCGCAATATACAGTATATCACAACGGTTGA
This sequence comes from Ruminococcus sp. UBA1409, assembly GCA_002305045.1. Classification (GTDB taxonomy): domain Bacteria; phylum Bacillota; class Clostridia; order Oscillospirales; family Ruminococcaceae; genus Faeciplasma; species Faeciplasma avium. The sequence continues at coordinate 142,059 of DBPX01000005.1, read as the reverse complement.
ATTTTGCAAGTGCCCACAAAAAATAATTTCACATTTTCTTTTTTGACCAGTTTTTTAACCGCATTTTTGATAATTTTATACATATCCGTATCTTGATGTGCTCTTGACTAGCTCTTTCCCGCCGTCCCCCGAAACCAGCCAAAAGCCCTTGACCTGTCCCCAAGTTCCGGCTATAATAAACCGAGAAACTAATTATTCGGAGGATAAAATGAAGCTTTTAATACAAAGAGTCAGCTCGGCTAAGGTAGAGGTTGGTGGAAGCGTTACTGGCGAAATCGGCTGCGGACTTTTGATACTCTTCGGAGCGGGACAGGGCGACACCCCGGAGGACTGCGTCAGGCTTGCGTCCAAGGTGTCAAGGCTTAGGATATTCGAGGACGAAAACGGCAAGACAAACCTTTCCATAAAGGATGTCGGCGGCAAGATTCTGAGCGTGTCCCAGTTCACGCTATTAGCAGACTGCTCCCACGGAAACAGACCGAGCTTTACCCTTGCGGCTGAGCCGGGTCTGGCAAAATCGCTGTACGAAAGGTTTAATTCCGAGCTTGAGGGTCTTGGGCTTACCGTCAGGACCGGCGTTTTCGGCGCAAGGATGGAGCTTAGCCTTGTAAACGACGGACCGTTTACCGTCTCACTGGAATAATTTTAGGAGGGCGTATTATTATGGAAGCCAGCATAAAGGATTTGAATCCGTACTTTAAGAGCGTCATAGAGCAGGACCGTGCCCCTGTCGTCATCTGCGACCTCGAGCACATTATTCTCTACATGAATCCCTCGGCTATGGAAAACTACTCAAAATACGGAGGCGGCGAGCTTGTGGGAAAAAGCCTCCTTGACTGTCACAACAGCCGCTCCTGTGAGAAAATCACCGAGGTCGTAGGATGGTTCGGGGAGTCTAAGGAGAACAACATCATGCACACCTTTTACAACAGGAAAAGAAACAAGGATGTCTATATGGTTGCGCTGAGGGACGGCTCGGGCAGGCTTATCGGCTACTACGAAAAGCACGAGGACAGGACCTGCGAGTCCGAAAGAGGGTGCTAGGATGAATATACAGCTTTTTTACAGGTCAAAGTGCTTTGACTCCAAGAAGGCGGAGCGGTGGTTCAAGGAAAGAGGGATAAGGCTCCAAAGGATTGACCTTGACTTCAAGGGGATGTCAAGGGGCGAGCTTGAAAGCGTCGCAAGAGCCGTCGGCTCGGTGGAGGCGCTTATCAATCCCAAGGCAAAAAAGGAGGATGTCCTGCTCTTAAAGTACCTTGACGGCGACGGAGCGAGGCTTGAAAAACTGCTTGAGAATCCTGCGCTGATTAAAAGCCCAATAGTGCGAAACGGCAGACAGGCAACCGCAGGCTATTATCCCGAGGTATGGAAGGGCTGGGAGTAGGCAGGCCGGCTTGTGATCCGCTTCTAATAGTAAAAATAAAGCCAGTCATGAGACTGGCTTTTGCTTTAAACACTCATTTACTCATTCGGGAGAATATACGCCGGCTATCTGTCAAAGGTGAATCTTGAGAACTCGGCAATAGCTCCGTCCGAGTCGGAGACAAACTCAAAGTACACAGCGTGCTTCCCTATTACGCCGGAGGTTATGGGGCAGGTCTTTTCGGTCTCGCCCTTTTTAAGCTCCATCGAGGCTATAACCCTGCCCCTGTAATCGTCAAGCCTTATGTTGACCCCTAGGTCGCAAAGGGCTGTAATCTCGGCGGTAACAGACTTTGCGGGTATGCTTCCAAGCTGAATATATCTAAAGCCGACCGTGCAGCCGCTTGTTATGTCCACCACCGGCGAGGAGACATTGGGAGTCACATCGTAAACAGGTCTTATATACGCCTGACGGCTTCCTCCGTAGATGTGGCAGGCGTAGCCCGCAGAGATGAGCTTATAGCCGTCAAGACCGTTTATATGTGCGCCCTGGGAGGTCATCTCCACAGGCCTTGAGGAGACCGGCTCGCCGTTTTCATAGTCTATGCTGCCGATAAAGACCCTGCCGTTTTTGTCCATGGCAACATCCACAGGCTCAAGCATTGCCTGACGGGCAAACTCGTCGGTGCCGGTGTGACGGTGATAAAATACATACCACTTGCCGTCTATCTCGATTATGCTGCCGTGGTTGTTTCCCCAGCGATAGGTCATCGTCCCGGTACCGTCGGGATTTTTTAGTATCTCTCCGCCGTTGAAGCTTATATCCCCTCCCGGCTCGTAGCCCTCAAGAGGACTGTCGCTCTGCTTGTAGGACAGGAAGCCGTTGTTCTCGGTGTATACTCCAAGCTCAGGACAGGGAGTGTAGTATCTCTTCGAGTAGATATATACATACTTTCCCATAACCTTTCTGGGAGAGGACGCCTCGAAGAAGGCATCGTTCTCGTCAAAGTGACCGTCCTCCTTTGCCCAGGGAGCCTTTGTGTGTCCCATGGGATGCTCATGGAGAGTTCCCGGCTTTATGGTAGCCATATCGTCCTCAAGCTCGGCGCAGTAGCAGCCGCAGAAGCCCCAGTATGCGTATACCCTGCCGTCGTCGTCGACAAGTATTCCGGGGTCGAAGCCAAGCTCGGTCTTAACCGGGTCGGCAAACGGTCCCCAGGGGGTCTTTGAGCTTGCAACCATTATTCTGCCTCCGCAGTTCTCGGCGGCATAGAGATAATAGGTGTCCCCCTTCTTGACGACATCGGGAGCGTAGAGTATGCTGCCGTTTGTCGCCGTGTAGCAGACTCCGTGGCAGGTCCAGTCGGTAAGGTCGGTGACGGGTGCGCTCCAAACCACCTGGTCCTTGCCGCAGTAGCAGGTCCTTTCGGTGTCGTGGGAGCCGTAAACATACACTCTTTTCTCGCCGTCATGCTCAAATACTCTAGGCTCGCCGTCCGGGATATGCTCCCAAAGCGGCATATAGGGGTTTGCGCCCTTGATATACTCCTTCATAAAACCATCCTCTCAAATATTAGTTTTTATCGCCTCTCGGGGATATAGGCTTACCGTCGCCTCAGCCCTATGAGGCACTTTCGTTGCTCTTTCTGCCCTTTTCGGGTCCCATCCTCCTGCCAATCTCAATCAGCCTAACCATGGCAGGATTTAAAACAAGGTTGATTACCAGCTCGATAACAAAGTTGATTCCTACAAAAGATACAATCATGTAGACAAGGACATTGCTATCTCCCGCCAAGTCTCTTATAGCGTCCATGAAGAATACAAGACAGCCCAAAAGGAACACTCCGGTGTTGACCACCGGGCAGACAAAGGACGCCAAAAGCACCGCCGCAAAGCGGCTCTTCTTCTCAACAAGGCGATAGGCAGCAGCACTCGCCGCTCCGGCAAGAACGCCCTTTAAAAGCACGGTTATAACCGTTCCTATCGGGTTTATTGTCATAAACAGCGCCGCATCGCCGCTTATCAGCACCACGATTCCGAATGCCAGACCGAGCCATGTGCCGGACGCCACTCCGAAAAGCGCCGCTCCGAGTACAATCGGTATTAGCACCAAGGAGATGGAAAACTGCCCGAACTTGATGTAGGAGCCTATAAGCTGCAGGACTATGATTATAGCCGTCAGCATGGCTGTGCCTGTCAAGGTTCTGATTCTTGTGTGGTCGTTTGATACTATTCTTGACATAATGTCACCTCCGGGACTTGAACCCGTGCTACCGTCCCAGGATGGGTACAGTGCAGTTAAATTTATGACTAAGCGGGAAGGCCTAAAGTGAGCCAAAAATCCCGTTATGTCCGTTATTGGGGACTATTTCACCGCAGTGAAGAAAAGCCTCCTAAAGCATAATACCACCGAGCCGTCCCTCTTGGGAGGGTATAGCTCCCTTGAGCGAAGGGTAAGCTCCTCTATAAACTCATCTGCCGAATCCCCGTCTAAGCGCTCGAGGTAGGGTCTGAGTCTTGTGCCCCTTGCCCACTCGGCGAGCGCCGAATGGTCGGAAAGGGTGTGGTAATATTTAGTCTCCCATATGTCAAAGCCGGAGGATACGCCGGCAAGGATGTCGTAATATTCCATAGGGGAAAGCACTCCGCCGTTTCTGCGGTCCTCGCTCACATCAGAAAGACCCCATCTTTTCTCGGCGGCAGCCTCCTCTATGAGCTTAAAGAACGGCTCCTCGGAGTTATTGGGAACCTGGACGGCAAGCACCCCTCCCGGATTCAGCCTGCTTATCAGCATGGGTATAAGCTCGTCATGTCTCTCAATCCACTGAAGACAGGCGTTCGAGAATATAAGGTCGCAGCCGCCCTCGACCGAGCGGGCGTCGCAGAGCCTGAACTCGATGTCAGGATTCTCGCTTTTCGCTCTTTTTATCATGTCCGGGGAGCTGTCAAGCCCGGTTATACCAGAGCCGGGGAATACCCTGCTCAAAACCCTTGTGCTGTTTCCCGGACCGCAGCCTAGGTCGGCTATCCTCTTGGGATTTGAAATGAGCTCTTTTGCCCTCAGAGCGAGGTCCAGAGCAGGCTGTGTGCGCTCCCTGTCAAATTTCAGGTAGAGCGACGGCTTCCAGTCAGACATAATTCCTCCCTGCGGCAAGCGCCGCTTTAACCGTCAGCCCTGACAGTTTTTGTGATAGATGGCGAGCATACCGTCAAGAAGGAGGTCCTCGTCGATAATTATCCCGTCTGTTTTGCAGTAGGGTACTATGCTGGCGGCAAGCCCTCCAGTTGCTATTACAGAAGCGTCCTGCCCAAGCTCGTCACGGTATCTTGCTATCATGCCGTCAACCATGGAGGCGTTTCCTAAGATAACTCCCGAGCGCATACAGTCTATTGTGTTCGTTCCTATAGCCATTATCTCGCCGGCGTCGGTGTTGATGTCCCTGAGCTGCGCCGCAGAGGAGGAAAGCGCCCTCAGCGAGACATTTATTCCGGGGACGATGGAGCCTCCAAGGAACGCACCGCTCTTGTCTATCCCGGAGATGGTGGTGGCTGTCCCGAAGTCGAATATTATAAGCGGAGCCTTGTACCTGCAGAGCGCTCCCACCGCCCCGCAGACAAGGTCTGCGCCAAGCACGGCAGGGTCGTCAAGCCTTATGTTAAGCCCTGTCCTTATCCCGGGCCCGACAATAAGAGCCTTGACTCCGAACAGCTTTTTGACGGCGTTCTTCAGGGGAATTATCAGCTGCGGCACGACGCTTGAAATCACCGCACCCTCAAAGCCGTCCCTGGTGATGCCGTTGAGTCCCAAAAGCTCGTTGAAGGTGACGGCGTATTCATCCTCCGTTCTTTGACTCTCGGTAGCTACTCTTGCCATAAGGACAAGCCTGTCGCCGTCAAAGACGCCGAGGACAATATTTGTATTTCCTACATCAACAGTAAATATCACCTTTTTACCCTCCAAAAAGCCTTACAGTCAGGGATGCGTAAAGCCGCACCCACGCTTATATTCATATTTTAATACTATTGTCCGGCTTTTACAATACCGTTTCCAAAAGTTTGTGCTTAGCTACAAAAGCCAGGCTGAAGAATACCTCCTGTTTATGATAAATATAAAAATAAAGCGGAACTGTGCCGACCTGCTAAGTCCTGCCAAGTCCCGCTAAGATGCCGCATTCTAGGCTTCGGCTAGACGCCGGTGCCGACAAACTCCTCCCTTGCCGCCTGAGCCGCCTCCTCAGCCTCAAGAGTATACGCCTGCTCTATCTTTTTCAGGAGCTTTAGCATATCCTCGCTCTGGCGGGGAGTCTTTTTCATTGAAGAGAGCTTAACAGCCAGCTTCCTTGCCTTGTCCTTATCGTGCTGCCTTAGATGTATCAGCGCAAGATACATCCCCGACCAGACCCTAAGCCTGTGGTTTTTGCCGTCTATCACGCTGCGAAAGCCCCTCTTTGCGCCCTCAAAGTCATGCTCTGCGTACATGAGCAGCGCCCTTACAAAGTCGGCGTCGGTGCTCCCCTTTTGCTTCTCGACAAACGGCTCGCCCAGCTCAAGGGCGAATCTGGCGTTTTTAAGGTCGCCGGTGAGGATGAAGCAGTAGGCATAAAGAGAGTAGTAGACCGTAGCGTCCCGGATGTCAAAATCGTCGACATTTATGTTTCTTAGTATCTCGAAGGCGCTCTCGTATCTCCTGCCGTCGATATACTCGCTCACCGCACATAGGTCGTTTGTGGGAGCAAGCGGGCTTCTTGAGAGCCTGCGCCTTTTTCTCTCGATGAGGTCAAAATACTCCTGGGAGTAGCCTGTTCGCTTGAGGACCCCGGCAGCCCTTTTCCTCTGGGAATAAAGCACAAGCGTCACGGCAAGCGTGACCGTCACTGCCGCAAGGCAGACAAACAGCCCGATTACAGTCAGGCTTACTATAAAGTTGAAGTTTTCGGTAAGCCATGAGGGAAGCCCGCCGCCGGACAGCCTCAGCCCAAGGTCAAGCCCGGGCAGGGCAGAGTAAAGAATATCCTCGGTCAAAAGTCCCAGAAACGGAAGACAGACAAGCACCCCGAGTATGAAAACGCATATGCAGAAAACCCATATCCTAAAGCTCTTGGCCTCAAGCGAAGCCTTTATCATAAGTTACACCCCATCCCAAACCGTACGCATAAGCAAGCCTGCCTAAAGCAATTTTGCTTATAGCAATTTGCCTATGTCATCTGCTTAAAGCATTTTTGTTATTGTAGCACATTTTGACGGCAATTGCAACATGATAATTGAGCCATTTTTTAAAATTCTGCCATAATATTTACACTAAAGGGCCTAGGTATGTCAGGTTATTTTTGTATACTGTCACAGTTGACTTCACTGCGGTGATGTGGTAATATGGTAACATCACAGTGCGAAGCAGCTGAGAAGAGGGCATTTTAGCCTGCTCCGGCTCGGAAAGGAAGGCTTATGCAGGATAATAACAAGCTAAACTCCATAAACAGTCCCGAAGCCCCGGATGCCGACGGCGGCGAGAATTACCATCATCTGCTTCGGCTCTTTGACAAAAGCACCGAGGCTCTGATTCAGGCGTTTCTCTCCCTTGATAACAAGGAGGAGTGCCTAAGGTTTTTAACAGACCTTTGCACCGTCAAGGAGATAAAGGATATGTCTATGAGGCTGGAGGTCGCAGGGCTTTTGCACAAGGGAATGTTCTACTCTGATATTGCCTCAAAAACGGGAGCAAGCACCGCAACAATAAGCCGTGTAAGCCGTGCCCTTAACTACGGCGAGGGCGGCTACATTTCAGTAATAAAAAAGCTGAAGGAGGTCAATAATGCTGACAGCTGATACCCTTAACGGCGGGGACCTCGCCATTTTGTCCCTCGGCGAGCTGTACAAGAGCCGTGGCTACAAAAGATTCAAGATGAGCAGATTCGAGGAGTACGACCTCTACGCCCAGAGCAAGGACTTTCTTGCCAAGGAGGGCATCGTCACCTTTACCGACCCGAGCGGCGAGCTTATGGCTCTAAAGCCGGATGTAACAATGTCGATAATCAAGAACTCAAAGGAGCTTGACGGAGTCTGCGAAAAGCTGTATTATAATGAAAATGTCTACAGGATTCGCTCCGGCAGGCTTTTAGAAATCACTCAGGCGGGGCTTGAGTGCATGGGGGATATAGACCTATACAGCAGCTGTGAGGTGATATCTCTGGCGCTGAAAAGCCTGGAGCGGTTCGGAAAAAGATTCGCCTTTGACCTTTCGCACACCGGGATAGTCTTTGCAGTGCTGAACGAGTCCTCGGTGAGCGAGCAGGAAAGAAGCCTGCTGCTTCCACTCATTGCCTCTAAAAATCTTCACGAGATATCCTCTCTTCTCGGCGGCAGGGCGAAAAAGCTCGAAAGGCTTTTGTCGATAGACCCAAGACCCGGAATCGGACTCTGCGAGCTAAGAGAGCTTTCTGACAGCCCCGAGCTTTATGCGGCGGCGGGAGAGCTCAGCGATATCTGCGGCGCTCTGGGAGAATTCGAGGGGCTAAGGCTTGATTTTTCCGTTGCCTCAGAGCTTAGCTACTACAACGGCGTCGTATTTCAGGGCTTTGTCGACGGCGTGCCAGAAAAGGTCCTGACAGGCGGAAGGTACGACCTTTTGATGCGAAGAATGGGCAAAAAAGGCGGGGCCTTGGGCTTTGCGATAAATCTGAGCCTTTTGGAAAGGATGCTTGACGGCGACAGCCCGCTAGACGCCGATATTCTCCTTGTCTACGGGGACTCCCCGGCGGAAAGGGTGATGGCCAAGGTAAACGAGCTGTCAGGCGATGGCAGCCGGGTGATGGCGGCGTCAGTGATGCCGAAAAAGGGCAGCTTCGGCAGAGTAGTCCTTTTGGAGGGGGAATAAGATGTCTGATACTATTAATGTCGCCCTGCCAAAGGGAAGGCTCGGCGAGAGGGTGTACAGGATATTCGAGGAATCGGGGCTTGGCTGTCCCGGCGTGACCGACCCCTCGACAAGAAGGCTGATATTTGAAAACCCCGGGGCTGGAGTCTGCTACTTCTGGGTGAAGCCCTCCGATGTTGCAATCTATGTAGAGCGTGGAGCGGCTGACATCGGAGTCGCCGGCAAGGACATCCTGCTTGAATACTCCCCTGAGGTCTACGAGCTTATGGACCTCAGGATAGGTAAGTGCCGGATGTGCGTCGCCGCAAAAAAGGGTTATCATGACAGCACCGCAAGGACCTTAAGAGTCGCCACCAAGTTTCCGGCTATAGCGACCGATTACTACCGCTCCCTCTCAAGGAGCATAGATATAATAAAGCTTAACGGCTCGATAGAGCTTGCTCCGATACTGGGGCTTTCTGATGTCATAGTCGACATCGTGGAGACGGGCTCGACCCTGAGGGAAAACGACCTCGAGGTCATAACCACAATAACAGACATCTCGGCAAGGCTTATAGCAAACAAGGCCAGCACCAAGTTCAAGGCGGACGGAATAAGCAGGCTGGTGCTTGCCCTAAAGGATAGGAAAGGAAGTATATGAAATGATCAAGCTGCTTGTTGACGGGGTCTCCCCCGACAGTGAGATATACAAAAAATCAGACCCCGGTCCGGGAGTTGAGAAAACCGTCTCCGAGATTTTAGAGGCCGTCAGGACAGAAGGCGACAATGCTCTTAAAAAATACACAAAAGAGCTTGATAGGGCAGAGCTTGAGGCTCTTGAGGTGAGCGATGAGGAGATAGACGCCGCCATGGAGCTTGTCCCCAAGGAGCTTATAAGAGTTTTCAACGAGGCCGCCTGCAACATAAGAAGGTTTCACAGCCGCCAGATTAGAAGCTCCTATGTGATATCCGAGAGCGACGGCATTGTCTGCGGGCAGAGGGTAGTCCCGATAGAGTATGTCGGGCTGTATGTCCCGGGAGGGAGCGCTCCGCTTCCCTCGACGGTGCTTATGGGAGCAGTCCCCGCCAAGCTTGCCGGGTGTCCCAACATAATAATGTGTACCCCTCCCTCGCCGGACGGGAGCATAAATCCTGCGATTCTCGCCGCCGCAAGGATAGCAGGGGTCGACAGAATCTTTAAGCTTGGCGGAGCGCAGGCGATAGCCGCAATGGCATACGGCACCGAGACGGTCCCGAGAACAGACAAGATTGTGGGTCCCGGAAACGCCTTTGTCGCCGAGGCAAAAAGGCAGGTCTACGGCACAGTCTCTATAGACATGATAGCAGGTCCCAGCGATATACTTGTAGTGGCCGACGCTAAGAGCAGCCCAAGCCATGTCGCAGCCGACCTTCTGTCTCAGGCAGAGCACGACAAAAACGCCTCCGCAGTGCTGGTAACAGACTCAAGGGAGCTTGCGCAGGCGGTTTCAATAAAGCTAGAGGAAATGCTAAATAGGCTTCCAAGGCGTGAAATAGCCGCCGCCTCGATAGAAAGAAACGGCAGGATAATCCTTGCCTCCTCGATAAAAAGGGCGGTCGAGATAGCAAACGGGATAGCTCCAGAGCACCTTGAGCTGATGGTTGATAATCCGTTTGACTATCTTGGAGCCGTCAAGAACGCCGGCTCGGTATTTATGGGAAGATACTGCCCGGAGGCCTTAGGAGACTATCTGAGCGGCTCTAACCACACCCTCCCCACGGGAGGCACGGCGAGATTCTCCTCTCCCCTGTCGGTGGACGACTTTGTAAAAAAGACACAGTACACCTACTACACCGAGGAGGCGTTTAAGGACGTTTACAGGGATGTCGCCTACTTTGCAAGGACCGAGAGCCTCGACGCTCACGCAAACAGCGCACTGATAAGGTTTGAGGAGCCTTGACGACTCACGGTCAACAAAACTCCAGCAAGGGATGATTGAATATGAGCAGATTTTTTTCCCGGGCTTTGAGCGGTCTTGAGGCGTATGTCCCGGGAGAGCAGCCTCAGGACAGAAGCTACATCAAGCTTAACACAAACGAGTCCCCCTACCCGCCCTCGCCCTCGGTCCTAAGGGTTATAAACAGCTCCCAGGCTGAGCTTTTAAGGCTGTACCCCGACCCCACCTGCAAGAGGCTGAAGGAGGCTTTAGCAAGGGAATACGGACTTTCTTACAAAAACATCTTCGTCTCGAACAGCTCTGACGAGGTCCTGGGCGCCGCCTTCACTGCATACTGCGCCGGCTCAGGCAGGGTATATTTTGCGGACATCACCTACGGCTTTTACAAGGTTTTCGCCGAGCTTCAAAGAGCTAAGGTCACTGTAATTTCGCTTGGGGACGACCTGTCAATATGCTGCAGGGACTATTTTGACCTCGAGCCGGGACTGATTGTAATAGCAAATCCAAACGCTCCCACGGGAATCGCCCTCCCAGCCGAGGATATAAGGAAAATCGCCCTTTCAAATAAGGACAGCGTGGTCCTAGTCGACGAGGCGTATGTAGACTTCGGCGGGGAAAGCTCGGTATCGCTTATAAGCGAGCTTAAAAACCTCATCGTCACCAGGACCTATTCAAAGTCGATGTCGATGGCGGGAGCGAGGCTCGGCTTTGCCATGGCGGACCCCGAGCTGATTTCCGACCTCGAGAGGATTAAATACTCGACAAATCCCTACTCGGTCAACAGGCTGAGCCTCGAGGCGGGAATTGCGGCTCTCGAGGAGATGGACTACTACAGGGAAAACTGCAAAAGAATAGCTATGCAGAGGGACAAAACCACCAAGGAGCTTGAGGCTCTTGGCTTTAGCCACACCGAATCAAGGGCTAATTTCATCTTTGCAAAATCGGACTCGGTGCCGGGAAAGCGTCTTTTCGAGAGGCTCAGGTCGGCAGGAATCCTTGTGAGAAGGTTCGACGCTCCCAGAATCGGGGAGTATCTTAGAATCACCGTCGGCACGGAAAACGACATGGCGGCTCTGGTCGCCGAAATAGAAAGGATAGTTGAGGATGAGAAGCGGACTGATTCAAAGAAAGACGAGTGAGACTCAGGTTTTTGTCAGGGTGGAGCTTGACGGCAGCGGAAAAACCAGCATACAGACCGGCTGCGGCTTTTTAGACCACATGCTTACCCTCCTGGGAGCGCACTCAAGAATCGACCTTGAGATAACCTGCGCCGGCGACACCGGGGTCGACTATCATCACACCACCGAGGATGTCGGGATATGCCTGGGGCTTGCCATAAAGGAGGCTCTTGGAAGCAAGGCTGGAATCGCAAGATACGGCTATATGATACTTCCCATGGACGAGGCGCTGATTCTTTCGGCTGTCGACCTGTCCCAGCGTGGCATATTATGCTGTGAGCTGAGCCTTCCCTCCCCCAAGGTCGGGGATTTCGACACCGAGCTGTGCTGTGAGTTCTGGGCGGCGTTCGCAAGGAGTCTTGAGGCAGCCGTACACATAAGGCAGCTGAGCGGCAGCAACACCCATCACATAATCGAAGGTGTGTTTAAGAGCATGGCAAGAAGCCTTAGGCAGGCGGTCGCAGTCGACCGTGAGCTGATGGGCGAAATTCCGTCTACAAAGGGTGCATTATAATGATTGCTATTATTGATTACGGAGTTGGAAACCTGTTTTCGCTTCAGGCAAGCCTTGAAAAAATCGGAGCAGCTGCGGTCCTGACGAGCGATAAGAGCGCTATAAGGGCTGCCGACAAAATAATACTTCCCGGAGTTGGAGCCTTTGAGGACGCATCAAGAAGGCTTTTTGAATCCGGGCTGGCTGAGCTGATTATCAGCGAGACCTCAAGCGGTAAGCCTATTTTGGGAATATGCCTAGGGATGCAGCTTCTTTTTGACAGGAGCCTTGAGTTCGGCGTCCACAGGGGTCTTGGGCTTATAAAGGGGACGGTAAGACCTCTTTCCTCAATCCTCCCCGCAGGGCTTAAAATCCCGCAGATGGGCTGGAACGCCCTCAGCCTTAACCGTCCGGACTGCCCGATATTTAAATACAGCTCGGACGGCGAGTATGTCTATTTCGTGCACTCCTTCTACGGCGACTGCGCCGACGAAAGCCTTGCAGCCGTCTGCGAGTACGGCGTGCCTGTCACCGCCTCGGTTTGGAACGGCAGCATCTATGGCTGTCAGTTCCATCCAGAAAAGAGCGGCGAGGTGGGTCTTAAAATTCTCAGGGCATACTCCGAGCTATAGGCTATACCTTGAATGTAAGGGGGAGCTGAAATATGAACATCTATCCTGCTATTGATATAATAGACGGTCAGGCGGTGAGGCTCTTAAGGGGCGACTACGAAAAAAAGACCGCCTACGGCAGCCCGCTTGATATTGCCCTTGACTTTTTGGCGGAAGGCTCAAAAAGGATACACATAGTCGACCTTGACGGAGCGAGGACCGGCGAGGCTCCAAATCTTGGGCTGATTACGAAAATAGCCTCAGAAACAGGGCTGTTTGTCGAGGTCGGAGGAGGGATAAGAAGCCTTGAAAGAATAAGGGAGTATCTTGACGGCGGAGTCTCACGGGTGATTCTGGGCACAGCCGCCATAACCGACCCTAGGCTTCTTGAGGACTCGGCGAGGCTCTTCGGGAGCCGCATAGCCGTCGGGGCGGACGCTCTTGACGGCAGGGTCAAAATAAAGGGCTGGAGGGACGATTCCGGGCTTACCCTCGACGAGCTTATAAACAGGGTGACAGGCTGCGGGATAAAAACGGTAATCTGCACCGATATCTCAAGAGACGGGGCGATGCTGGGAACCAACATCCCGCTCTATAAAAGGCTGAAGGAGCAGTATAATATCGAGCTTATAGCCTCCGGCGGGGTGTCCAGCATGCTGGACATAGCGGCTCTTAGCGACGCCGGGGTGGACGGCTGCATAATCGGAAAGGCATATTATACCGGCGCTATAAAGCTCAAGGAGGCTTTGAAATATGATAACTAAAAGGATAATCCCCTGCCTTGATGTCAAGGCGTCAAGGGTGGTAAAGGGCGTAAACTTCATGGGTCTTAACGATGTCTCCGACCCGGTGAGCCTTGCAAAATACTACTCCGACTGCGGAGCCGACGAGCTGGTGTTCTACGACATCACCGCCTCTGCAGAGGGAAGAAGGATTTTCACCGACATTCTCACCGAGACGGCTAAAAATGTCTTTATCCCGCTGACGGTCGGCGGGGGCATATCCTCCCTTTCCGACTTTGACAGGGTTTTAAAGTGCGGAGCAGACAAGGTGAGCGTAAACTCGGGGGCTATTGACTCGCCTGATATAATTGAAGAGGCGGCAAGGCTCTACGGCTCGCAGTGCGTTGTTTTGAGCGTCGACGCCAAGAGGGTCGGGGATAATTTTCATGTCTTTAAAAACGGCGGAAGGATAGATACCGGGCTTGACGCCGTTGAGTGGATAAAAAAGGGCGAGGGCCTAGGAGCGGGAGAGATAGTTCTTAACTCCATGGACGCAGACGGAGTGAAAACCGGCTTCGACCTCGAAATGCTTGACGCTGTCTCCAATGCGGTCAGCATCCCCGTCATAGCCTCTGGAGGCGCAGGCAGCCGTGAGGACTTTTTGAAGCTGTTTAACACCCTCCCCAGAGTCGACGCCGGGCTTGCGGCATCGGTATTTCACTTCGGGGAGATAAAAATCAGGGAGCTAAAGGCTTACCTTGCAGAAAACGGAGTCAATGTCCGCATAGCGTAACACGCAGAGCGTACTACACATAGCGTAAGGTACTCACGGAAAGGATTAGTTTGATGGAAAACCTAGACCAGCTACAGTTTGACTTGGACGGGCTAAAATTCGACGAAAACGGACTTATACCCGCCATAATAGCGGACGCTAAAACAAAAAGCGTCCTCACCCTTGCATACATGAACAGGGACAGCCTTAAAATATCTGTCGAAAAGGAGCTTACCTGCTTCTGGTCCCGCTCACGGGGAGAGCTTTGGCTCAAGGGCGAAACAAGCGGCTGCTATCAGCATATCGTCTCGATAACGGCGGACTGCGACCGTGACGCTCTTTTGGTCATGGTCGAAAAGGACGGTCCCGCCTGCCACACCGGGTCGGACTCCTGCTTTACGCAGACGCTTTACACCTCCCGGGAGCGGAGCTTTTTTGACTACGAGGGGCTTTATGAGCTTATAAAGGGCAGAAAGCTGGACAAAAAGGAGGGCTCCTACACCACCTATCTGTTTGAAAAGGGTCTTGACAAGATTCTTAAAAAGGTGGGCGAGGAATCCACCGAGGTCATAATAGCCGCCAAGGCTGAGGATAAGCCGGAAACCGTATATGAAATTTCAGACCTGATATATCACCTGACCGTTCTTATGGTCGAGGCGGGAATCTCGCTCGAGGACATAAGAAGCGAGCTTGCCTCCCGTCATGTGATAGACAAAAAGGTAAAGCAGGAGAAGATGACCTAATGCAGAATCTTCACACCCACTGCCTCTTGTGCGACGGCAGGGACTCCCCGGAGGAAATGGCGGCGGCGGCTCTTGAAATGGGGTTTGACTCAATTGGCTTTAGCTCTCACAGCTACACCGCCTTTGATTTGGAGCCGTGTCTTAAGGACGAGGACGAGTACAGAAAAAGGATTCTTCGCCTTAAGGCGAGCTACCTAGGAAGGCTTAGAATCTATCTTGGACTTGAGCAGGACCTATTCTCCCCCATCCCCCGTCCCGGGCTTGACTATCTTATAGGCTCCGTCCACTATGTTCTTAGGGACAAGGAGTACATCCCGGTCGACAACACCCCGGAGCTTTTATCCGACGGGGTCAGAAGGCTGTTTTCCTGTGACCTCGAGGAGTTCGTTTTGGAATACTACCGGCTTGTCGGAAGCGTCAGGGAGGTAACCGGCTGCGACATCGTCGGGCATTTTGACCTTATTACAAAGTTTGAAAGAGCCTGTCCTGAGCTTTCTAAGACCGATTCCTTAGGAAGCGTCGAGGAGGAAAAAAGGCGGGCGATTAAAAGGCTTGCGTCACAGGACGCCGTATTCGAGGTCAACACCGGGGCGATGGCAAGAGGGTATAAGGACTGTCCCTATCCCAGCTTTTCCTCCCTTGAGTACATAAGAAGTCTTAACGGCAGGGTGACGATAAGCTCTGACTGCCACGACAAAAGATATCTCGATTACGGCTTCAGGGAGGCGGCAGGACTTATAAGGGAAGCCGGCTTTGACTGCTTCTACGAGCTTCGCCCCGAGTTTTCGGACGCAGACCGCCGCTTTGTAAAAATACATCTATACTGAATCAAGGAGAGAAACTTTAACTATGAGCAAGCTGACAATTCCCACAGGCTATAAAAGCGTCCTCGACCCGTATCAGACGCAGATGGCGATAGGTCTCATAAAAAGAAGCTTTGAAAAAAGCCTGAGCGAGGCTCTCAACCTCAAAAGAGCCTCTGCGCCCTTGTTTGTAGACAGCCTCTCGGGCATAAACGACAACCTGAACGGCTACGAAAGGCCGGTCTTATTCGACATAAGGGAAACGGGAGGGATGGCTGAGGTCGTTCACTCCCTGGCAAAGTGGAAGAGGATGGCTCTTAGAGACTACGGCTTTCATATCGGCGAGGGCATATACACCGACATGAACGCCATACGCCGTGACGAGGAAATGGACAATATGCACTCCGTGTATGTCGACCAGTGGGACTGGGAGAGGATAATCTCCCGGGAGGAAAGGACTCAGGAATTTCTTAAGGAGACGGTCGTAAAGATAGTAAACGCCGTCTGCGACACGGCTGACGAGGTCAGAGCGGCATACCCCAGCCTCTGCCCCGGCATAAGCCGTGAGGTGAGCTTTATAACCACTCAGGAGCTTGAGGACCTTTACCCCGGGCTTACTCCAAAGCAGAGGGAGGATGCGTATCTAAGGCAGCACAGGACTGCGTTTATAATGCAGATAGGCGACCTTCTTCGCTCCGGGCAAAAGCATGACGGCAGAGCGCCGGATTACGACGACTGGAAGCTAAACGGCGACATCATGGTCTTTAACGACACCCTTGACTGCGCCTTTGAGCTGTCCTCGATGGGAATAAGGGTGGACAGCGAGTCCCTAACGGAGCAGCTTGAAAAATCCGGCTGTCAAAAAAGGTGCAGCCTTGATTTTCACAGCCAGCTCCTTGCCGGTCAGCTACCTCTCACAATAGGCGGCGGAATCGGGCAGTCAAGGCTTTGTATGCTCCTTCTTGAAAAGGCGCATATCGGCGAGGTGCAGGTTTCCATCTGGGACAAAAACACAATAGACGGCTGCAGGATGGCAGGAGTAAAGCTCCTATAAGTAAGACAAGCGCTTATGAGACCACTTTTTGAGACGGACAAAACCGCTCGGGATGAAGTCGCACCTCACATAAGTATACTCTTACTATGGTGCTATGAGCAGCTTAATATGAATAGTTTTTGCCGACAGTAAAAGCCGCCGCAGAGTAAACTCTGCGGCGGCTCTTGGCGATGTTATAATCTTTAGGCTCGGAATTACTTGATTTCGAGCTTTCTTGTCTCGGGCTTGACCTCCTTAATCTTGGGGAGGGTGAGCCTTAGGACGCCGTCCTTGAACTCAGCCTCGATGCCGTCGGTGTCGATTCCCGAGGTGTCAAAGCTTCTCTCGTAGCAGCCATAGGAGCGCTCGCACCTTACATAGTTGTGCTTCTTGTCCTCCTTCTCATACTCTGAGTGACGCTCCGCCTTGATGGTCAGGACATTCTCTGTAAGATCCAGCGAGATGTCCTCCTTGCTTACTCCGGGGAGGTCAGCCTCGAGCATGTAATGGTCGCCCTCGTCCTTGATGTCGGTGGAGAAGGGAGCCAGCTTTGTCCTTCTAGGCTCGCCGAAGAATGCTCTTTCAAGCTCGTCAAGCTCTCTGAAGGGGTCGAATGCGGAAAGTGTGTTGTTTCTTCTTACATAGGGTAGTAACATAATAATTGCCTCCATAAAATAATTTTTACTTAGTTTGTCTAGTTTTTGATGAATGATACCAAGGATTTATTCTCAGTATAAATCAGCTACATCTTAACCACTCTTTTCTTAATCCAAGGGAAACCGGCGTTTTTATGGGACCCTTTTAGCTCCCGCTGCCTTTATCCCTTTGACAATTATGAGTATAGAGCCGCTTTGTGATGATTTTGTGATGAAACGGTTATGAAATGCTGAAAATTAGCACTCTTTTATTCTGAGTGCTAACACTCCCACCGTATGAGTGCTTGAAAATAAAAACGCCTGTAAATCTGTTGACATTTTAAACTAGATAGCTTATTATTGTATAAAATAATGCTAAGCGAGGTGATTTAAATGTCAAATACAGTCAAGGGGCGAAACCCCATAACCTGCGGGGATTTTCCCGACCCGGATGTCATAAGAGTCGGCGATACCTATTATATGTGCTCGACGACGATGTATTTCATGCCGGGAGGAGCTATGCTTCGCTCCTACGACCTTATAAACTGGGAGCTTTGCTCTCACATCTACGATACCCTGGAGGACACTCCCAGGCAGAATCTTGACGGCACGGACAACGCCTATGCCAACGGAATGTGGGCGCCCTGCCTAAGATATCACAACGGCATATATCATGTATTTTTCATAGCCAACGACACTAGAAAGACCTATCACTTCACCGCCGAAAGCCCGGAGGGACCCTGGAAAAAGGATTATGTCGAGGGCTTTTATCACGACTGCTCCGTCCTCTTTGACGACGACGGTAGGGTCTACATAATATACGGCAACCGTGAGCTTCACATCACGGAGCTTAAAGCCGACCTCTCAGGACCTGTCCCCGGGACGGACAGGGTTGTGATCAAGGACGAGCCGGGACCCTTTCTTGGCTACGAGGGCGCACATCTTTATAAGATAAACGGGAAATACTATGTATTTCTCATACACTCGGCGAGGGACGAATGGATTAGAATTGAGGCCTGCTTCATGGCGGACAGCATCTACGGTCCCTGGACGGGCGGGGATGTCATAAGATACCGCCTCCCGGACACCACCGGCGTAGCTCAGGGAGGGATAGTCGACACTCCAGATGGACGCTGGTACGGAGTAATATTCGGAGACAGGGGCGCAGTGGGGAGGATTCCCAATCTTGTCCCCATGACCTTTGACAAAACCGGCTTCCCGGTATTTGAAACCCCGTCTGAGGAGATTGAGTCAAGCTCGACAAGACCGAGCTACAGCTACTCCCCCCTTTTTAAGTCGGACAGCTTTGACAGCTCATCCGACGAAAGCGGCAGGCTCAGCCTGGACCCTGTCTGGGAGTTTAATCACAATCCTAAGCTTAAGTATGTAAAGGTCTCGGACGGCAGGCTGATTCTTACCACCGAGAAGCTCTCCCCCACCGTTGAATACGCAAGAAACACCCTCACCCAGAGGACAAAATATCCTAACACCTGCTGCACCGCCACCGTAGACGGCAGTATGCTCAATAACGGCGACATCGCCGGAATCTGCATGCTTCAGTGCAAGTACGGTCTTATAGGCATAGCTAAGGAGGGCGACAGGCTCTACATCGTAATGAGAGCACAGACCGAAAGGCACACAGGCTCCCCTCACAGCGTCATGATGGACAAGGAGTACGCAAGAGTCCCGCTTAACGGAAGCAGCGCTGTTTTAAGAGCCGTGGGCAGCTTCAGCCTAGGCTCCAGCCGGGAGGAGTTTTACTATCTGGACGGCGGGGAGTTTAAGCCCTTGGGAATTGCGGTCGAGCCTGAGTTTGACCTTAGGCATTTTGTCGGCGTAAGGGTCGGGCTGTTCAACTACTCAAGAAATCAGACCGGCGGAAGCGCCGCCTTCTCCAATTTCATCTATGAATAGGCTCCATAGAGGCGGCGTTGGTCATAATACCAAAAATGCGTAAAATATGTTGTGCCAAATGCCTATATAAAGATAGCCTAAAACCTGCTATAATAGCCTTGTACCGTGTTCTCGCCGTCGGTACGGAAAGGAATGAATTATGGTTAGAATTATATCTATAGTGTCTGCGCTTGCCATTACGATGACTATGAGCGCCTGCTCCGAAAAGGCGACGCCTAGCATCAAGGACGAGCTTACCGACCCGTCGCTTGTCTACACTCTAGAGGAGCTTGAGGCTCTTGAAGCCGGGGAGCATTACTCCTTTGACTACGATGTGCCTGCCCTTTACAAGTATTACGAGGACTATATGTACATCGGGAACATAGTAAACTCGTGGAATTTTGACAACGACTCCGACATGGTGACAAGAAGTCTTATGAAGAACTTTAACATCTACACCATGGAAAACGACTACAAGCCCTCCAGCATAAACCCCGCTCCCGGGGTCTACAACCTTGACTCCTGCGACAAGTTTATCGAGTTCGGCGAGAAAACCGGCGCAAAGCTGAGGGGTCACACGCTTGTATGGCACTCTCAGGTGCCGGACTGGTGGTTCAAGGCTGACCCGACCAACGAAAAGAGCCTTGGAGCCTGCCACCGTGACGGCGAGCTGGCGTCAGCCGAGCAGCTTATCGAGAGGATGGAGGAGTACATAACCACCGTAGTCACAAGATATAAGGGTCAGATAGACTACTGGGATGTCTGCAACGAGGTGCTAAACGCAAACTCGATACGCACCGTCGACGATCAGTCCTACTGGGCTGAGATTATCGGGGACCTTGACGGCAACGGCTATGCGGACGATTATGTCGAGCTTGCCTTCCAGTACGCAAGAGCAGCCGACGAGGACGCCGTTCTTATGATAAACGACTTCAACATCGAGTGGCAGGATTCAAAGAGCCAGGCGATGTACGACATGGTTGAGCGCTTTTTAAGAAACGGCACCAGAATCGACGGTGTCGGCTTCCAGTGCCATGTCAGCGTGGAAATCAATGTCGAGGATGTCAAAAGGAATATGGACAGGATAGCCGAGCTTGCAAAGGTCTATGACGAGTGCTTCCCCGAGCACAAGGGCGGGTTCAGAATGCAGGTGACCGAGCTTGACATGAACATGTTTGTCGGAAGCAACAGCGACAAGAACTTCGTCAGATGGACCGACGAGGACCACAGCAGGCAGGCAGAGGTCTACGCTGAGCTTATGGAGCTGTTTTTGAGCTATGCCAAGGATGGTCTTTTGGATGCAGTGGTATTCTGGTGTCCTGACGACGCTCACTCCTGGATAGCCAGGGGCAACGGTTTGCCGTCTATTTACGACAGCGAGAGCAAACTCAAGCCCTGCTACTATTCGATAGTCAAGACCGTCCTTGAAAGCGAATGATTTAATTCTTATTAGGTTAGGAAAGGAAGCTTTAAGCATGAAAAAACTGTTACTTAAAAGGGCAGCCGCAATAGCTCTTGCCGTCTCGATGCTCTTAGGGCTTGTATCCTGCGGCGAGGAGCCGGCAATAGACTACAAGACCGAGCTTACAGACCAGACGCTCACCTACTCCCTCGAGGAGCTTAACGCCCTTAAGGAATCCGGCCCTCATTATGTTCAGGACTATGATGTCCCCGCACTGTATAAATACTACGAGGACAGAGTCTACATCGGAGTCGCCTTCGGAGCAAGCCAGATAGTCGAGTCCACCGATCCCACCGCCGAAAACATAAGAATGGGCATTTTAAAGCATTACAATATGTATGTTCTCGGCAACGAGCTAAAGCCATCCTATATCAATCCCTCGGAGGGAGTCTTTAACTACGACGACCCCGACCACTTTGTCGAGGTTGGAAAGCAGGCAAACGCAGCCCTGCGTGGACATACCCTGCTCTGGCACTCCCAGGTTCCCGACTGGTGGTTCAAGGCTGACCCTGCCGACACCAGAACTCTTGAGGAGTGCGACGCCGCCGGCGCTCTTGCCACAAGCGAGCAGCTCCAGGAGAGGATAACCACATACATTACCAATGTCGTAACAAGATACAAGGACGATATCAACATATGGGATGTCTGCAACGAGGTGCTAAACGCAAACTCGATAAGAACCAAGGCGGACGATTCCTACTGGGCTGAAATAATCGGCGACCTTGACGGCGACGGCTATCTTGACGATTATGTCGAGCTTGCCTTCAAAACCGCAAGAGCCGCAGACGAGGACGCCTTCCTGATGATAAACGACTTCAACATGGAGTGGCAGAACTCAAAGACCCAGGCTATGTACGACATGGTCGAGAGAATGATGAGAAAGGGCATAAGGGTAGACGGCGTCGGCTTCCAGTCCCACATCTCGGTAGACTGCAATGTCGAGCTGTACCGCCAGAACATCGAGAAGATTGCCGGTCTTGCGGCTGTCTACGACGAGTGCTTCCCCGAGCATAAGGGCGAGTTCAGAGTCCAGATAACCGAGCTGGACATGAATATGTTTGTCGGTGCAGACGCCGACGGAGGCTTCAAGAAGTGGACCGAGGAGGACTTTGAGCGTCAGGCTGAAAAGTACGGCGAGCTTATGGATATGTTCCTTGACTTTGTTGACGAGGACATCATCGACGCCATCGTGTTCTGGGGAACCGACGACGAGAACTCCTGGCTCAACACCACTCCTAAGCTGAGAAGGAATGCGGCTATGCTTATAGACAGGGATTTGAGCCTTAAACCCGCCTTTTATGCGATTGCCGAGGCTTCGTTCAGATAACTAGGTTTGAGCGACCTTGGCTGTCTCGACAGGGATTTGAGCCTTAAGCCCGCATTTACCACGACTTGGATAAATAACGCACTGCCGGCGAGGGAAGCTTCGCCGGCTCATTTTATAAAAAGGGTATTATCGGTAGAGCACGCCTCCCCCCTATGCAAAGGGAGTCGCCACGGCGTCAGCCGTGGCGAAGGGATTGACTCTCGCCGCAGGAAAATCCTCCCGCAGCTTCCCTAGAGGCGTTCTAGGGTCAGGCTATTATGAAATCCCAAGGGCAATCCCTCGGTCAGCCTCGCTGACAGCTCCCTTTGCATAAAGGGGGAGTCCCCGCCAAGCCAAGGGAGGGATGTATAGCTGCCGTCAGGCAAACGCCGCCGGCAATCCGCCAGCTTATCCTATAAAGCCCTTTCCTATGGCTATTTTTTGTGCATATCTACAATGTTTCGGGCGGTTATTGACAAGCCGGACAGCGGGTATTATAATTGTTAAGAAGATAGAGGCGCAGCTCATCAAAAGTAGGCAGTATTGCAAGGTCAGCCAAGACTGATTCTGCCAAAAGGGGTGGCTGCCGAGGACGCTCTGCGGCTAAAGAGCGGTCCGGCAATGCGGTGAACAGCCGTTTTGCTGTCGCACGGCTGTGCGGAGAGCTATCTGCGATTTACACCCTTATTCCCAGGGTATCAGTGGGTGCGATTTTTTGCAGATGGCTGCCGTATGGCGGCCTGTTTTATTTTCCCCTTGACCACGCCTCTTAGAAGCTTACAGGCTTTACACCCTTTGCAAAGGAGACTTGATATGAAAAAAACCATCTTCACAGGAGCGGCTACAGCCCTTATCACTCCGTTTTCCGGCGGCAAGGTCGACTATGACGCCATGGGCAGGCTGATAGAGCAGCAGATTTCCGGTGGGATAAGCGCTCTTGTCATCGCAGGAACCACCGGCGAAGGCTCCACCCTTACCGACGGCGAGCATAGGGATGTCATCAGCTTTGCGGTAGAGAAAACCGCAAAAAGAGTCCCTGTAATTGCCGGGACAGGCTCTAACGACACCTCCTACGCCGTTGAGCTGTCTAAATTCGCAGTAAGAGCCGGAGCGGACGCTCTTTTGCTCATAACCCCATACTACAACAAGGCGACTCAGGAGGGCATATACCTTAGCTTCAAGGCTGTAGCCGACTGCTGTAATCTCCCCTGCATACTCTACAATGTCCCCTCGAGGACGGGCTGCAACATACTTCCCGCAACCGCAAGGAGGCTTGCAGAGATAGAGAACATCGTCGCCATAAAGGAAGCCAGCGGCAGCATATCCCAGATAGCCGAGCTCGCCTCCATCTGCGGGGACAGCCTTGACATCTACTCGGGAAACGACGACCAGATAGTCCCCATAATGTCCCTAGGAGGAAAGGGCGTAATATCGGTGCTCTCAAACCTCCTCCCGGGAAGGACAAACGAAATCTGCAAAAGCTTCCTAAGCGGCGACATCAAGACTGCAAGAGAGCTTCAGCTCCACTACCTCCCGCTGATTAACGCTCTGTTCAGCGAGGTCAATCCCATACCCGTAAAGGCGGCTATGGCAAGGCTCGGGCTGTGCGAGAACACGCTGAGGCTTCCTCTTACCCCGATGGAGCCGTCGGCGGCAGACAGGCTCTACTCACTAATGAGCAAGGAGGGACTTATCTGATGAGCTGCATTCTTTCTGAAAATGTAACCATGCAGGACGGCAGTCTGCACTTCGCCGGAATGAGCGTTGACAGCCTGGCCGACAAATACTCAACTCCCCTTTACCTCATGGACGAGGACAGGATAAGGAAAAACTGCCGTGAGTATAAAGCCGCCCTCGACGAGGTGTTCGGCTGCGGCTCTATGGCTCTTTACGCCAGCAAGGCGGCAAGCTTCAAGGCAATCTATGGCATAATTGCCGAGGAGGGTCTTGGAGCCGATGTAGTCTCCCCCGGAGAGATACACACGGCAGTCCTAGCAGGCTTCCCGATGGAAAAGGCGTACTTCCAGGGAAACAACAAGACCGACTGGGACATAGAGTACGCCATGGACTGCGGGGTCGGCTATTTCGTCTGCGACAACAAAGAGGAGGTCGAGGCAATCGACCTGATAGCCAGAAAAAGAGGAATCAGGCAAAAAATCCTTCTTAGGCTGACTCCCGGAATCGACCCCCACACCTACGCAGCGGTGGCAACTGGAAAGGTGGACTCAAAGTTCGGCACTGCCATAGAGACAGGGCAGGCAGAATCCATCCTAGCCTATACCCTAGGGCTTGACGGAATAGAGCTTATGGGCTTTCACTGCCATGTCGGCTCGATGGTTTTCGACTCCGATGTCTTTATAAGAAGCGCAGAAATAATGCTCGGCTTCATAGCCGATATGAAGAAAAAGTACGGCTACACCGCAAAGGAGCTTGACCTCGGCGGAGGCTACGGGGTGAGGTATGTCGAGGCTCAGCCCAAAATCAGCATATCCGAGAACATAAGGCTTTTGGGAGACTATATCAAGGACTGCTGCGGCAGGCTGGGAATCGAGCTTCCTAAGATTCTTTTAGAGCCTGGCAGAAGCATCGTGGCGGACGCCGGGATGACGGTATACACCGTCGGCACCGTCAAGAGGATAACCGGCTACAAAAACTATGTCTCGATAGACGGCGGCATGACCGACAATCCCCGCTACGCTCTTTACGGCTCCAGCTACACCGTTCTGCCGGTCGGCGAGTCCGAGGCTCCCGGCTTTAAATGCGACCTTGTAGGTCGCTGCTGCGAGTCTGGCGACATCATCCAGACTGACATCACCCTGCCAAAGGATATATCAAGGGGAGACCGTGTGGCGGTTTTAACTACGGGAGCATATAATTATTCTATGGCTTCAAACTACAACAGGCTCCCCCGTCCCGCAATGGTCATGCTTAAAAACGGCTCAGACAGGCTGGTAATCCGCCGTGAGACTCTTGACGACCTTGCCGCCAACGACCTTTGAGGAGGCTTTAGTATGAAATTTACCAAGATGCAGGGCTTAGGAAACGACTACATCTACATAAACGGCTTCAAGGAGGATATAAAAAATCCCGCAGAGCTTTCAATAAGGCTGTCGGAGAGGCATTTCGGGGTCGGGAGCGACGGCATAATAATCATTCTCCCCTCCGATGTCGCAGACTTTCGCATGAGGATGTTCAACGCAGACGGCAGTGAGGGCAGGATGTGCGGAAACGGCGCAAGATGCGTAGCAAAGTACTGCCACGACAAGAAGCTGACAGACAAGACCACCTTCACCCTTGAAACCCTCGGCGGTATAAAAACGCTTAGCTGCTTTTTGGAAAACGGAGTCACCAAAACCGTCTCGGTTGACATGGGAAGGGCGGAGTTCAGGGCGGCTGAAATCCCGGTGCTTCTTGACTGCGACGAGGTTATCTCGAAGCCGCTTTCAACTCCTGTCGGGGAGTACACCGTCACCTGCGTCTCGATGGGAAATCCGCACTGCGTGATATTTACCGAGTGCAGCCCTTCCGAGCTTGAGCTTGACAGAATCGGTCCGCACTTTGAAAATCACGAGGCGTTCCCAGAGAGGGTCAACACCGAGTTTATAAGGCAGCTTGACGAAAGCACCCTTGAGATGAGGGTCTGGGAGCGTGGAAGCGGCGAGACTCTAGCCTGCGGCACGGGAGCCTGCGCCGCCGTAGCGGCGGCTGTCAGAAACGGACTCTGCCAGAAAAACCAGGAGATATGCGTAAGGCTTTTAGGCGGGGAGCTTTACATAACCTGCTCCGAGGACTACAGCATTACCATGAGAGGATCTGCCGAATTTTCCTATGAGGGGGAGATTGAGCTATGAAGATAAATAACAACTTTTCAAGGATAAAGGAGAGCTACCTGTTTGCAGAGGTTGCACAGAGGACCTCCGCATTCGCCAAGGAGCATCCCGACGCCAAGATAATCAAGATGGGAATAGGAGATGTCACCCTGCCGCTCTGCCCTGCCGTAATCGACGCCATGCACAAGGCTGTCAGCGAGATGGGCGTGAAGGAGACCTTCAAGGGCTACGGCGAGTACCGTGGGTACGACTTCCTCTGCGACAGCATAGCGGGCTACTACAAATCCTTCGGCGTGGACATAGAGCGTGAGGAGGTCTTTGTCTCTGAGGGCGCAAAGAGCGACCTTGGAAACATCCTAGACCTCTTTGACAACGACAACACCGTGCTTGTCACCGACCCTGTGTACCCTGTTTATGTTGACACCAACCTGATGGCTGGAAGAAATGTCATATATGCCGCCGCAACCGAGGAAAACGACTTCCTGCCGCTTCCTGATAATTCGGTTGACGCAGACATAATATACCTTTGCTCTCCCAACAACCCGACGGGAGCGGCGTACACCAGAGACCAACTCAAGCTCTGGATTGACTATGCAAGGGCAAGGGGAGCAGTCATCCTGCTTGACGCCGCATACGAGGCGTTCATAACCGACCCTGCCGTCCCCCACACGGCATACGAGGTGGAGGGAGCCAAGGAGTGCGTAATTGAGATATGCTCCCTTTCAAAGACAGCCGGCTTCACCGGCACACGCTGCGGCTACACCATAGTCCCCAAGCAGCTTAAGCTCGGTCAGGACCTCAACAAGCTATGGCTCAGAAGGCAGTCCACCAAGTTCAACGGCGTCTCCTATATCATCCAGTGCGGGGCGAACGCCGTCTTTACCCCGGAGGGTCAGAGACAGATAAAGGAAAGCATAGCCTACTATCAGGAAAACTCGAGGATACTCATGGAGGCTCTTGACGCCTGCGGGATAAAGTATTTCGGAGGCAAAAATTCTCCGTATATCTGGCTGAAATGTCCTGACGGCATGGGCTCATGGGAGTTTTTCGATATGCTGCTTGAGCGTGCCAATGTCGTAGGCACCCCCGGAGAGGGCTTCGGCGAAAACGGCAAGGGATATTTAAGGCTGACCTCCTTCTCCACCCACGAGAGCACAAGGGAGGCTATGGAAAGAATCAAGGCGCTCCTTAAAAAATAGCTTATTTAATCCGGCGGTAGGACCTTTTCTGTCCCCGCCGGCTTTTATGTCTTAGCAATAATCAACATATTTATTATCTTCAGTCATAAAAAGCGGCGGCTTATCCCTTGCTTTTTTCAGGCTTTTAGGTTATCATAAAGGATGTCGGGACAATTATGCCCGTCCCGGCTTTTTACCTAGATAATATACCTTAGCTTAGTTAAAATCAATACTGGGAGGAATCAGCATGAATCTTTGCAATAACGACTGCCGAATTTTAGCCTACATAAGAACGCCGTCGCCGGGCTACTCCGTATATTTAGGGGAAAGCGTGCATTTTGCTCTGTCCTTTGACGGCGGCAGCAGCTATACGCCACTGTTTAAGAACTACGGAATGCTCTTTGCCAAGTGCCGCTTCAGCGAGGAAAACGGCATAGTCTCGGCGGGAGTAAGAGAGCTTGAGCTGTGCTTGTCCTCTGACGGCGAGTACATAATCACTGGCAGGGAGGTTATCCGCCATCAGGTGAAAAACGGAATCTTTATGACCTCGTTCGAGACCGAAAAGACCGGCTGCCTTGTCGAGTGGAGGACTAAAGACTTCATAAAATTCACCGAGCCTAGGCTCTGCCAGGAAAAAAGCAGCTTCTCCTGTCTCACGACGGGCGCAAGGCCGGGAAAAATCCCCGAGAATCTCGGAATAGACTCCGGCGACGCCTGCGAGCTTTCAATCCCTGCTCAGCTAGCCGAGCTTATCGCCATTGGCGACATAGAGCCAAGATACGCAAAAACCCTCCTCCCGCAGAGAATTGCCGTCTCCTCGGTTGATGAGATAGCTAATGTTAAAGCCGATATAATCTACACCGACGGCTCACGCCATCAAAAAAGAGTTCGATGGGAGCTTGACGGGTTAGACGCCTCAAGGCCCGGGAGCTATAAAATAGAGGGTAAAATACAGTGCAGACGGTTTGACTTCCCGGTTGAGGAGCGTCCGTGGGGAGACCCGATAGTCAAATACTATCAGGGAAAATACTATTTCATCGGAACAGATGACCGTGGCGGCAACAAGATGTTTGAGATAAGGCGGGCTGACAGCCCAGAGCTTTTGTTCAGCGAGGACTCCGAGCGCTCGGTGATACTGGATTACACCCCCGGAAAGTACGAGTCCACCTTCTGGGCGCCCGAGCTTCACATTGCCGGCGGAAAAATGAGAATCTTCTGCACCCTGGGGAAGGGTGGCTTTGACCCTCAGTCCCATGTCATGACCCTCAGAGACGGCGGGGATATGCTAAATCCTGCCGACTGGTCGGAGCCAAAAAGGTGCGTCATGCCGGACGGAAGATTTCTTGGAACCAATCCCCTAGGAGACGGCAAGAACGGCATCACCCTTGACATGACCTATTTCGAGCAGGACGGCGAGGGCTATGTCTCGTTCAGCTTCAGGACCTGGGCAGGAACGGACAGCGGCTCGATGCTGATGTTTGCAAAGACCGACCCCGACCAGCCCTGGATGCTAAAAAGCTTCCCTGTCCTGATGTCAAGACCAGAGTACGGCTGGGAGAATATCGACGGTACCGACAACAACGAGGGTCCCCACCCGATTGTCACCGAGGATAAGATATTTATCGTCTACTCCGGCGGAAATGCGGCGGGAGACACCTATGTCTTGGGTATGCTGACAGCCGACAGGCGCTCTGACCTCCTTGATATGCGCTCATGGGAGAAGTCCCAAAGGCCTGTGCTGGCGTCCGACTTTGTAAAGGGAGAGCTTGGCTGCGGCCACAACGGCTTCTTTACCGACGAGTACGGCGACATCTACATAACCTATCACGGTCATAAGACCCTTGGAAACTCCGAGAGAATCGACGGCATACGCCGTGTTCAGCTCAAGCCGGACGGCAGCCCTCACCTGTGGCTATCAGCCGAGCAGGACCTTCCAAGGGAGTGCGAGAGCGTCAGCATGGAGGTTAAAATAAAATGAGATTTAGGTCTTTAGCTTTAAGAGCAGTCTCGGTAGCTGCTGCGGCGGCGGTCTTAGTTCAGCTTATCGGCTGCTCGGACAAAAAAACAATCATAGATGAGGATGTGCTTAGCGTGAACAGCTTTTTACCTGATTACAGCCTTGTAAAGCCTCTTGGCAGGACCCATGTCACCGACTCCGGGCTGTGGCTCGCCTACTCGGGAAGCGGCGCAGAGTTCAGCTTCAACGGCAACAGACTCAGCGTCACCATGTCGGGCGACGACTACATAGACAGCGAGGATTTTGACAGCCTTCCCAGAATCGCAATATTCCTTGACGGCGAAAGAGCCGTGGACGCCGTGCTTGACGACCCTGTTGAGGTCTTTACCGTTCTTGACGAGAGTGAGCCGGCAGAGCATACAGTTAGAATAGTTAAGCTGTCCGAGACGGGAAATTCCACCTGTCTTATCAGCTCCATAGAGGCAAGCGCCTACGGAGCGATATCTCCCACTCCCGAAAAGGAGCGCTCGATAGAGTTTATAGGAGACTCGATAACCTGCGGCTACGGAGTCGACGCCGAGGACCAGAACAAGAGCTTCTCTACAAGAACTGAGGACGCCTCGAAGTCCTACGCATATAAGGCCGCAGAGCTTCTTGACGCCGACTACAGCCTTGTCTCCAAGAGCGGACACGGCATAATATCCGGCTACTCGGGGGACGGCAGTATCCAGAGCTGGGGCGTAATGCCAGAGTACTATGAGAGCTTCGGCTCCGGCGGAGGAGCTGTCGGAGGAGTCCTGCCCGACTCTGTAAAATGGGACTTTGACTCAACGGAGCACGACGCCGTAGTTATCAACCTAGGCACAAACGACTTTAGCTACACAGGAAACGACCCCGCAAAATGCGAGCAGTTTCAAAACGGCTATGTCGAGTTCCTAAAAAGGGTCCGTGAGCTTAATCCCAGCTCAAAAATCTTCTGCGTGCTCGGCGTAATGGGCGACGGACTGTACGGCTCGGTAGAAGCCGCCGCCAAAAGCTACACCGACCTGACCGGCGACGGCAACATCGCCTGCCTGAGGCTTACTCCCCAGTCCGGGGCGGACGGCTACGGAGCCGACTGGCATCCAAGCGACGCCACCCACACCAAAGCCGCCGTGGAGCTGTCTGAGTTCATAAAAGCAGAGATGGGCTGGGAATAGCTTCCTGACACTGTCTTAAATTTCGGGACGCCTAGCTTCCCTCAGGGAGGACCAGCCCAGCAATACTCCCATTAGCGTACATATAAAGCCAGAGCACCCTTTATCCTAGGATTATCTCCTTAGGATAAGGGGTGCTTTCTGTAAAAGCTGTATAAAAAGATATTTTTGGCTTTTGGGAAAGGGAGCTAGGCCCCGAGTCTTGCAAAAAGCCGGAAGCGACAGCGAGCCGTTGTGATGGCGCTTGCAGCCGAACAGGCAAGCCGGGCCTGACTTTTTACGAAAAAGGAGAAGCAGCGTAGCGGGTGACCGATTTTTTATTTCATAAAAAATCGGAACGAGCGTAACTCGTTCCGAGCTGGCTAATAACCCTTATTTTGATACAATGCACCCCCTTTGGCTTTAGGGGGTGCATTGTATTATGGGGTGCATTTGACAAATTATTGTAGACCAGCCGGCAACTCAAGTGGCCACCGTATGACATGCCAGTTGTATTGATACTTATTTGTCATCAGTTATAGGCGGTTGATATTCTAAAATGTCACCCGGTTGACAATCTAATGCTTCACAAATTGCCTCTAATGTTGAAAAACGAATGGCACTCACTTTGCCTGTTTTAATTTTTGATAAATTAACATTGGCTATTCCAACTTTCTCAGACAATGTGTTGAGAGATATTTTTCTATCAGCCATAACCCTATCCAATCTTAAAATAATTGGCATAATCTCCCTCCTGTTTGAATTTACAATGTTTCATCCGATAATTGTTGCAATGTTTCCCCATATTTAAAGATGTGACCGACCAAACGAAGAATAAAGAACCAAATAATAAAGCTCCCGTCACTCACAATTGATATAGAACAAGACTCTACCCTGTCTGCGTTGAATAGAGACGGAATATCAAATACATTGTAGAATATCAAGTTCGTGGCAATCTGAAGAACAAGGCTTATAATGCCCATAATTAGAATCGCATACGCCAGCTTTTTCAAAGCAACACTTATAGTTGTGCTAAAAGGCTTCCCCTGAGACATTGGTTCAAATACATTCAGAAGTACCCTAATGATGTAACAGGACAATGTTCCAAATAGTGCAACATTTGCAAATGTCATAAAATACAACGGTGTAAGCTGTTGCGAAGAATACTCCTGACTTAAAAGCAGTGAATAGTTCCCAAGTGTGATAGAAAAACCACCATCCAATGCTGTACCGCCTTTCATAAATAATGCAACAAGGTTAGCTGCCAAAATAACTACACTTACTACGGCGACCACCCAAAAAAGAACTTTGAGAATTGCTCGAATAGTTTTGGATGTCTTGATGATTTTATCCATAAATATTACCTCCTCTGTTGGTATAGCTTTAGTATACACTTCAAAGATATGTTTGTCAACTATTTTTTAATGTTTATCGTTAATAAATATATACTAATCATTCTAACAGGACAGGGCATACTTGCGAAAAATAACAGGGCTAAGATACTCGAAAAAGTATCTTAGCCCTGTTATTTAGTGTTATATAAAATCTATTTCGTGATTTACAATCTCTCTTGCACAAGCCTGTATGTTATTCATCAATCCTATCCGTTCCATATCTTTTAACGATTACTTTAATCGTAATCGCTAACTAAAGTAAAAAATCCCTACCTTGGAAGCTGTCATCGCAGGGATTTATCTTTGGTCGAATGTATAAAAAAGATGAAAAAGTCCGTAAAATAGGCAAAAATTAAGCACCGCAACCTTGATACGCTTTGTATCAAAATTGCGGTGCTTTTGGCGGAGAGGAAGGGATTCGAACCCTTGTGGCTTTTGACCAAACGGTTTTCAAGACCGCCTCGTTATGACCGCTTCGATACCTCTCCGTATGTGTGGTGATTCCAAACGCTATGATAGCACATTAAGCTTAAAATGTCAAGCAAAAATATAAAATCGGGAGACTGGTCTATAATAGTCATTAAAAAGAGGGGGAATCCTCGTTTAATCCCCCCTCTTTTTCTTAATCCTGCTCGTTTACCAGTGTAGGTCAGCTTGACTGTAAGAATCCTTCACAGCCTGTCGGAGTCCCTCTCGGAGCTATTTTATAACTCCCAAAAATACCAGAATACAGAGTATGATTCCTATAAGTCCGTAAAGCTCGACAAGGCTGCCGACTATCCCCACCAGAATCCCGACGATGGGAACAAGAGACAAAATCCCTATCAGCACGCCGGCGACGGCGCAGACAAGAATAAAGATGACAAGCTGGACCACAAACGAGGTGACATCCTTCTCAGTAATCTTAAACGGAATAGGCCAAAGCTTCTTTAAAATATCCATGACAATACCTCCAAACGGTCAAATTCTTTTTAGACCTTAGGATTATTGTATACCCCGCAGGCTAAAAAGTCAACCATAGTATCGAAGCGACTAGCCCTGATACTCGCCGCCGTCTATATACTCCTCTGCGGGGCTGTCAAGGGTGATTTCGGGAGCCTCTCCGAAGTTTATAAAGCTGTACTCCGCCGACACTCTGCCGGTTATCTCCATTCCGAGCAGCTCCATCACCGCATTGCAGTCGACCGAGGTGGTCCTTATCTCCCCCTTTGGCGTAAGGACTACGGTGAAGGCTATGTCCTTAAGGCTTACGCTGTCCACGCCCTCCATAAAGCTTCCAAGAAGCTCCATGGCGTTTTCCTCGTTCAGGTTGACGGTTATCGAGCGGTCGCCGTTTTCAAGCTTTACAGCCTCGACCTCCTCAAAGACCTCCTTTTCAAGCTTGGGAGCTATAGCCATGCCGGAGTATATGTCCGCACTGTCAGAGTCGCTGTCTGTAACGGTGTATCTGATTTTTTCGCCTGCGTAATCGACATATACAAATCCGTCAAGCACGGTGCTTGTAACCGTCTCGTCTTTGAAGTAGGTTACTGTCTTGGAGTTGCCGTCATTAAGCATCAGCTTCATTTCGATGTTAGCCGCCTCGATGCTCTCACCAAGGATGTCAAAGCTCATGCTCATGCTGCAGTCAGCCTCGTAGCCGCCCGCCCTTTCAAGCTTTTTTGCAGCCCTTGAATAGAGCCAGTAGGCGGAAAAAAGCTCGGCGAGCTGACAGCCGGTGAAGCTAAAGACGATTGCCAGGGTCAATAGCAGGGCGGTTGCTCTTTTAAGGCGCAGCTCTGTTAAAGCTCTCATTCAGAAAATGCCTCCCC
Organism: Ruminococcus sp. UBA1409; assembly: GCA_002305045.1. Lineage (GTDB taxonomy): Bacteria > Bacillota > Clostridia > Oscillospirales > Ruminococcaceae > Faeciplasma > Faeciplasma avium. The sequence continues at coordinate 108,911 of DBPX01000005.1, read as the reverse complement.
CGATAAGCCTTGGCTTTTCTCGCTCTCCAAAATGCCCGTCAGGTCCACAAAGGAGCTTGCCCCTCCCGATACGATGGGAAGCTCGCCGTTCCACTTTTCTATCTTGTTGTACTCCACCAGAGCGTCTGTAATCGACTGGGCGAGAATCCTGTTTGCCTCCGCCTCAGCCTCGGCACGAATCTTTGTAGCCTCGGCGTCAGCCTCTGCGTTGGTGATTTTAGTCTGCTTTTCAGTCTCAGCCTTCAAAAGCTGCTGCTGTGCGACCTGCTTCTCCTCGATGGCGGTGACATATGCCTCCGAGAAGTCAAAGTTGATGATGTTTACATCGGTGATATAAAGCCCGGTTTCGTTGAGCTTGTCGTTAAGACCCTTTATAAGCCCCTCGGAGACAAGTGTTCTGTTGGTGACGCTCTCCTCCGCAGTATAAAGCGCTGTCGTCGCCTTTAGGACCTCGTTGACGGCGGGGTCTATCAAAACCGTCTCATAGTTTCTTCCGATATTCTTATAGATGCTGTAGGACATGCTGGTGTCAACACGGTAGTTTATCGCCAGGGTGGTCTCGACGGTCTGAAGGTCCTTTGAGAACGCCTCGGTCGAGATTTCCCGCTTTGTTATGCGGTTGTCAATCTTGACGACCTCCTGTATAAAGGGGAGCTTTAGGTGAAGTCCCTCCTGCAAAACTCTCTCCTCTACCCTTCCCAGGGTGACGACTACTCCGGTATGTCCCGCCTCGACTATAGTGAGGCTGGAAAAGCCGACTATCGCCAGCACGAGTACAACGACTGCTGTAAGTATCACCTTTTTGTTTAGTATCTTTGACATATTAATTCCTCCTGTGCCTTTCACTCCGAGCGCTCCTATAGCTTAAAACGACTTTAGCGGCGGCTCGGTGCAATTATATTGACCTTTATGGGAGCGTTGATGTAAGCCCAAGGTCATCTCCTGTTTCTTAGCATGTATGAAATTACAACAAATACTATCACTCCGGCTGCCGCAAGAATGAGTATAAACACTATCGGACTGGACGCCTGGGCAGAGTCCGCCAAGGCGTCTACGCCGTCCAGATTATCCCCCTGCTGATTGTCACTCTGAGGCTGATTCTGAGCATTTTCCGCATCCAAGCTGTCTAAGACAGCGGCGCTGTCCTCCCCTGGAAGCCCGGACTCCTCAATAGCATTCTCCGATACGATAGTATCCGACGGTGGCAGGGTAGTCTCGAGCTCCGGCGTGGTGGCGGGAGGGGCGGTAGTCGCCTCGGTAGTAGTCGTTGCGGATGTTGTGGTAGCTGCCGTGGTGGTCGTGGCTCTTGTAGTAGTTGTAGCCTCCGTGGTGGTCGAACGGGTGGTCTCCTGGGTGGTGGTGACCGTTGTGGAGGGGCGCCGTGTCGTAGTCTCGGAGGCTTCATCCTCTAAAGACTCCGGCGTCCCTGTCGATGCGTTCTCGTCTAAAACTACCTCGTGGTCGCCCTCGTCAACTCCTAGCTCGGAGCTGTCTACAACCGACCAGCCCATAGAGCCGTCCGACAGTGAGACGGTAGCGCCGTCTACGGTGACTATACCTCCGTTTGCCGTTCTGGCGTCGTATACCGATACTGTTACTAAGGACTCGCCCTCAAGCTCCTCAAGAGCCAAAAAGTGTACGGTCGCAAGCCTTCCGTCCGAAAAGCTGTCCGAAGCGGAGGACATTACCAGCTCCAGATAGCTATCCGTCTCAGCGCAGCCAAACGACTGGAAGATACTTCCCTGCGATACCGACCGATAGGACAAAAGCGAGCTGTCATACCCGATTCTTATTACGATAAAGGAAATTCCGGGATTGTCGGTCAGGCTGAGCTCTAGGGAGAAGGTACTGCCCTTTGAAACCTCGTTCACCTTTTTAAGTCCGATATACCCCGCAGCAGACATTCCTACGCTCATGCACAAAAGCATCGTCGCCGTGAGCACAAGGGCGGTCAGCATTGCTGCAAATTTCTTCAAGCTGTTCATTAAAGTCTCCTTCTGTACAGAACTAATCAGCGTCTGCACAAGCTATTAGCAGGAGCCCTCCCTTCGCCCTAAGGTTATACGCTCCCACAAATATAAGATTATCACATTTTGGGAAATAATGCAACCTTATATCGCAAAAAATCCGAAAAAAATTCTCTTGCCGACATCCCGGTCAAAAAACCTCGCATTACCATTGACAACCCCGTTCAAAAGGGTTATACTGTATGTGATTGATTAATCGTAATCAGCAGGCTGAGCATTTATCCCTGTTTTTATTACAATCTGTCAATCCCTTGCTACATGAGCGTCAGTCTTTACTGAAAGGGAGGTCATAATATGGTAGATATTGAGTTTATGCAGCTGAATGCGATCCATCCGAGCGACTTTGTATACGGTCTGAGAAACGATTTCTGGCTCCTGCTGTTTGTGAAAACCCCGGCGCTTTTCCATCTTTCCACAGGAGATATGGTCACTCCGCCAAACTGCGCCGTCCTCTATCCTCCAAAGGCGTTTGCCTTCTATCAGGCTCACGAGGGAGAATACATCAATGACTATGTCCGCTTCTACACCGACGAGAGCTTTGTATACGACGAAAACATCCCTCTCGAGACGCCGATACTGCTTCGCTCGCCCTCCTCGATGGCGTGGCTGTTTGAGCTTCTGTCGATGGAGAATTACTTTAAATTTACATATTCTCAGCAGTCCATCTCGATGATAATGAGGATGATGTTCCTAAAGATAAAGGAATCCTTAAGCGACAATACCATGACAGAGCAGCAAAGAGCTCTCATTGATTTAAGGTACGAGATACAGCTTCATCCCTATTATCCCTGGACGGTCTCCTCGATGGCAAACCGCCTCCATGTCAGCGCAGGGTATCTTCAGAATATATACAAAAAGCAGTTCGGCGTTTCCTGTATGCAGGATGTCGTCGACAAGAGGATAGACCTCGCCAAGACCCATCTGATAAACACCGACTTTACCTCGCTTAAAATTGCGGGGATATGCGGCTATCAGAATGTCGAGCATTTTTGCCGGCAGTTCAAGGCGGTGACAGGGATGTCTCCCCTTGCGTTCAGAAAGCTGCACCTAGACGCCAAAAAGGAAGGCTCGGAGGGCTGAATATAATATTTTACAAGGGAGCTGCCAGCCCATGCGGACGGGACAGCGCCCCTTTTTTATCTGCCGGATATCCAGCTAGTTGTTGTCAAAAAATACCTTCAGGACATCCTGACCCTTTCTGACAAAGGCAATGTATTGGTCTATCTCGGCATGGACGCTAATTGAAGCTCCTCCCTGATAGATCCTGCCGTCCAGCACGCTGACCCACTCTCCTGCGGGGAGATAAACCTCCCTGTCGGTCTGATGCTCGTTGTATATCGGAGCAAACAGGATATCAGGTCCGTACATATACTGGTCCCAAAGCTCGTAGCACTTGGGGTCGTCGGGGAACTCGAAGAACATCGGTCTCATCATGGGAGCGCCGTTTTCGTGAGCGTCCCTTGCAAGGCTCAGGGTGTAGTCCCTCATCTTGATTCTGGTGTTAATGAGCTTCTCGATGGTCCTGTAGTTCTCCTCGCCGAAATGCCATATCTCGTTGTAGCCTCCGCCCTTAACCATGACATCGGGAGCCTCGTCAACATAATAGGACTGATTCAGCCTGGTGCCGTGAAGCCTCATTATCGGGCAGAAAAGACCGAACTGGAACCAGCGGACTATCAGCTCCCTAAAGCTTTCAGACTCGGTGTCTCCGAACATAAAGCCGCCTATGTCGCTGTTCCACCACGGGATTCCGCACATAGCCATCGAAAGACCGCTGGTTATAGACTGCTTTAGAGCGTGGAAGCTTGACATAATGTCGCCGTTCCAGACGCAGGCGCCGACCCTCTGGCTGCCGATGTAGGCGGCTCTTGTCAGAGAGATTATATCGGTCTCGCCCTCGGAGCGGAGTCCGTCGTAGAATATCTTATTATAGTAATAAGGATAGAGCAGTGCGGTCTGTGCGCCGTTTCCGGCATAGAATTTCAGATTTGCAAACTGCTGTGGATGGACCTCAGGCTCAGCCTCGTCCAGCCAGAAGTTCTTTATACCGTAGCTGTAGTAGTTGTTCCTGACCTTATCCCAGTAGAAGCTCGCAGTCTCGGGATTGGTTGGGTCGATATAGGTTATCAGCCCGAAGAAATCGAAGGTGGGATACTGACCGTTTTCGGTCCTTACCAGCATATTGCGCTCGTTCATTATCCGCCAGTTCTCGCTCCTGGGGCTTATTGTCGGCCAGACGGAAACCACAGTCTCGATTCCCATTTGACTGAGCTCCTCCACCATCGACTTGGGGTCGGGCCAGTATTTGGGGTCGAATTTGAGGTCGCCCTGCTCTGTCCAGTGGAAGAAATCAATGACGATGGCGTCTATCGGGATGCCTCTTTTTTTGTACTCCCTTGCGACATTCAGGAGTATGTCCTGGGACTCGTAGCGGCATTTGCACTGCCAGAAGCCGGCAGCCCAGCTCGGCATCATCGGAGCAAAGCCTGTGAGCCTTGAATATATTTTCATGGTATCCCTGGGAGTCCTTCCGGCAAAGACAAGATAGTCCGCCTGATATGCGCTGTCAGCCACCCACATGGTATGATTGAGGGTGGTCTCGCACCGTCCCGGAGAGGGATTGTTCCATATGAAGCCATAGCCTAAGGAGGAGTAATAAACGGGTATTACCGACTTTGTATTGTAGTGCTGCAGCTCGGTTGTTGTTCCCTTGCGGTCAAAGGCGTCCTCCTGCTCCTGACCAAGCCCGTAGATATGCTCGCCGGGGTTTGCGTTGAAGGCGTAGCGAATTCTGTAATTGTCGCCCTCGGTGTGCTGGTAGCGCATTACATAGTCGCCGTAGTTCTTGGTGGAAAGAATCACCCTGTCCTCTCTTTTAAAGACAAGCTCTCCTCCCCAGTCGTTGGTTGTAGACACAGTAACGCTTACCATGCCGTTTTTCATCGTGGCTCTTTTTTGGTCTCCCGATATCTCGCAGGACGCCGCTTTTACCGGCTCCAGAAGAGTCCACCTCTCGTCCGAGAGTCTTGAATTTTTTGAGGCTCTTACTCTTATGCAATCGTCGCCGTAAGGCTCAATGAGAACGGTCTCGTCCCTGCGCTCAAATAAAATTGCCTCGTCCTTAATGGTTATAATGCCCATTACTTCACTTCCTTTCTATTTTAAAGGCTCAAACGCCTCTTTTCCGTGATTGCACCATGGGCAGATAAAGTCATCTGGAAGCTCCTCGCCCTCGTAAACATAGCCGCAGATGCTGCATACCCAGCCCTTTGGTCCCGGCTTGGCGGCAGGCTTAGGCTTTACATTTTCATGATAATAGGAGTAGGTCATCGTCCTCTCGGAGCTTATAACCCTCTCCTCGGTGACGGTGCAGATAAACATCCCGTGCGACCCAAGGTCGATATAATCCTCAACCTCAAGAGATATAAAGGAGTTTGAATACTGCGGGAAGTAGGCAAGGGAGTTCTCCGAGGTGCTAAGCTCCACGCCTGCAAGCTTATCCCTGTCCCTCCCGCTCGAGAAGCCAAAGCGCTCAAAAACCTCGAAGGGAGCGCTCTCGCTAAGAATACAGATGTTCATCCTGCCGTCCGACCTGATGATATCGTGCGAATAAGCGGTCTTGCTTATGCTCACCGCAAGCCTGTCCGGGTTAAGACCCACCTGCATGACGGCGTTTCCTATCATGGCGTTATGCCTGTCCCCGCTCCGGCTGGTAATAATATATAGACCGTAGCCTATTTTCATTATTGCATTATCCGGCAACCTTATCCCTCCCGTTGATTTTATGCCTCAAGACCCTCGCAAAGAGCGTCCGCCAGCTTTTCAAGAGCTTCAAGCGAGCCTTGGCTGAGCGAGGATTTTATAGTTACGACCGGCTGGATTATGCTTAAATTGCAGCAGCCGGAAAGCTCCTTTTGCATAACCTTAGCAGCCATCGGCGCCCAGGAGCCGTTCTCGATTATGCCTATCTGCCTGTTTTGGAAGCACCTTTCGGTAAGATGGTGCAAAAACTCCTGCATCGGCGGGAATATCCCGGTGTTGTAGGTGGTGGTTGCAAGCACGGTTTTGCTGTACCTAAAGGCATCCTCCACAGCCTCAGCCATGTCGCACCTTGCGAGGTCTGCAACCGCTACGGAGACTCCCCTGTCCTCAAGCATTCCAGCGAGCCTAACAGCAGCCTCCTGTGTGTGACCGTACACCGAGGTGTAGGCGATAAATACGCCGTCTGTCTCCGGCTGATAGCTCGACCAGGTGTCGTAAAGCCCGATATAGTAGCCGAGATTCTCGCTTAAAATCTCGCCGTGAAGCGGACAGATGTAGTCGATATCAAGCGCTGACGCCTTCTTCAAAAGAGCCTGAACCGGCTGACCGAACTTGCCGACTATTCCTATATAATATCTTCTTGCCTCGCAGACCCAGTCCTCCTTGATGTCCATGGCTCCGAACTTACCGAAGCCGTCCGCCGAGAACAGAACCTTGTCATGGCTGTCATAGGTCACTATGACCTCCGGCCAGTGGACCATGGGAGCGGTGTAGAAAACAAGGGTATGGCTTCCCAGGCTGAGCGAGTCTCCGTCCTTCACGATTATACGCCTATTCTCGTACTCGGTTCCGAAGAACTGCCCCATCATGGTAAACGCCATCTTAGACGCCACGACGACAGCCTCAGGGTACTCAGCCAGAAAATTGTCGATATTTGCGGAGTGGTCAGGCTCCATATGGGAAACAACCAGATAGTCCGGCTTTTTCCCTCCCAAGGCAGCCCTAAGATTTCCCAGCCACTCCTGGGTGAAGTGGATGTCCACGGTGTCCATAACGGCTATTTTCTCATCTACTATAACATAAGAGTTGTAGGACATGCCGTTGGGGACTGCGTACTGACCCTCAAAGAGGTCTATATCATGGTCGTTGACGCCTATATATTTAATGTCGTTTGTTATATTCATACTCTTAGCCTCCTGTGAATCATTTTTCAGAGCTATCTCCATGTGCTTTTTGGCAGGGAGTTAAGAAAATCGGTAAGCTCCTTTGCCATCTCCTGCTGCTCAAGGTTTCTTGGATGCCCGGGAGTCGCCTTGCCGCACCTTGAATATACAAGATGATAAACTCCGTTTTTCTCGCCGCCCATGCGGTCCTTTATCTCGGCTATGGCCTCGTCCCATGCGGGATCGTGGTTTAAGACGGTGAGCGCAAGAACTATTACCGCATCAGGGGAGTAGTGGCGGATTTTGGTTATCATCGAGATATACCTGTCCTCCCACTTGCGGCGATAGTTTACCTTGTCGTAGATGCAGTCGGGATTCGGGTTGTGGTCGTTTTGACCTATCGCAAAGACGATAACATGAGGTCTGAACCTTGAAAAGCTCCAGGGCGTTTTTTCGTCGAAGGAGCAGTATCTTAGCTTATCGTAGCAGCTCTCCATGCCTATCATCTTCGGCATCTCGAAGTACCCCGTGCCGTCAAGTATCGCAATTCCGCCCTGGGAGACATTGTGGACCTCTGCGGGGAGCATTCTTCCCACACGCATGGCATAGGAGTGCCAGGAGTTGTCATACTGCCCGATGTTGCCCTCGGGGTCGGCAAGCCCGGTAAATTCGTCTGCGTCGACGACCTCCCCTGCCGTCACCGAGTCGCCGTAAAATTCTATGCGCTTCTTCGGCTTTTTGGGAGGGTCAAGAAGCTGCGCCCCGTCCTCCAAAATTAGCCCGTGGAGCTTTATATATCCGCAGCCGCCGGAGTTGGCACGGTATATATAGCACTCGTGAGGCTTGTCGGCAAGACCGCCGCAGAGCGTCACTAAGGACCTGCCCTTCTCGGTTTTAATGACCCTTTCCTCGCCGTCCACGACGAAGCCTATGCAGTTATATCCCCAGCCCTGGAGATTTTCAAGCTCAAGCGAGGCTCCGGTCCCCTTGAAGCAAAACGAGATGTATGAGCCAGCCCAGATTAGCACCGGGGTGTCCGGCTCGCTGATATCTATACGACCTGTAAGTCCGAATTTATCGCCGTTTATGTAATATTTCAAGCAATCATCCTCCCTTATTTTATTGACCGCCTTCCTGACGGTCCGTCAAGCTAAAGTATACTATAATCAAGCCTTTATTTCAAGAGCTAAAAGCAATTTTTGAAAAAAATAAGAGGGCGGAAGCAAAGCGCATCCTGCCCTCTCTGTATTAACCTCAGTCCGCCGAATTGCCGGAGCCTTCCCTGTCGCTTTCATTTCTGCCGCCCGAGCTGTCCGGCCTGTCCGACCCGCTCCTTTCGTCACGGGAATCGCTTGCATCGTCCTCGGTCAGCGAGGGAGAGGGCGTCACGCCCGTGTCGGGAGTGGTGACGGTCCCAGGAGCCGACGAGGAGGGCTCGGAGCCTGTGGGCGTGCTTATACTGCCCGAGCTTACCGACGGGTTGGTGCCGGTAGGAGTGCTGGGAGTCGTGCCGGGGAGCTGTATAGACGGCTCGGAGCCGTCAATACGGCCGGTCTCGCTGTCGTTACAGCCGGCTAACAGTCCCAGACAGAGCACGCAGGCGATGGAAAATAGCAAAAATCTTTTCATGGCTTTTATTTCCTTTCAAGAATATAACCGGGCGGACCGCACGGCAGGAAAAGCTCCGCCGGCTTGACTCGCCGCCCGCCCAATCAAGCAAACTAGCTTGTGGATATTATATCTCAAAGAAAGGTCGTTATTCATCCTGACGGCTATTGCTACTAGGAGCAGCCCTCAGCTGACATTGATTTTTCGGAATTGTCCGGCCTTATTGAAATTTTAAGACTGTACTCCCGCGCCGAGACTGAGTTGATGTCAAGAACATAATCCGCCGCAATCTCCGCCCAGTCCTCGCCGAGGTCGGCCTCCACCCTTTTTGCAAGGGTGCTTATGGTCATCTCGCCGAAGGGTGTGCGATAGGTGCAGTAGTTTCTTTCGTCGGTCTCGATTAGAAGCTCGGTGCTGGCGTTTCCAGTCCTTACAAGCTCCAAACGCTCTCCCGGGCAGACGCTGACGACCGTTTCAGAGCCGTCATAGCCGGTTGCGTCCGACTCGGAGTAGGCAAACACACAGCCCCACTGATTTTTTGTGTAGGAGCCGTCGGTTATAAGCTCGGTGCTGTCCTCTCCCATCGGCCCCTTGACGCTGGAGAGCATGGTAATAATTACATCCTTCAATTTGTATTTCCTTTCCCGGCTCCGCATTAGCCTGCCGTACCGATTTTTGCTACTCTATACTACAGCCTATGATGTCGGCGTCCATAAGTCCCTCCAGGAAGTGCCTTGCGTTCTCTCTGAAAAGCTCGGGACTGTCGGTACAGTAAAGAGTGACCCTGCCGCCCTCCCTTTTATCGCTCAAAAGAGAGTTCTCGCTAAGAAGCCTGACCGCTCTGCGGCCCGCCTCCCCTCCTGAGGAGATAAGCTTGACCTCGCTTCCCATAATCATCGATATAACATCGGATATTATGGGATAATGTGTACAGCCTAATATCAGAGTGTCGACCCCCGCCTCCTTCAGCGGAAGAAGATACTCCCTTGCTATCTCAACGCAGGGAAGGCAGTCCCTGGAGGTATAGCCATTTTCCACCAGCGGCACGAACATAGGGCACGCCTTTTCCACCACCACGGCTCCGGGAAGCTCCCTTTTTATAAGGCTTGAGTAGCTCCCGCTCCTTATGGTTGCGCTTGTTCCGATTATCCCGATTCTTTTTGAGACTGTCGCCCTGACGGCAGCCTCCACCGCAGGCTCTATAACCCCGGTGTAAAGCCCCTGGCCAAGCTCCCCCGGCTCGACGGTGGAGGACACCGTTCCGCAGGCGGCGACGATAAGCTTTACATCAAACCGCTTCAAAAACTCAAAGTCCTGCTTGGCGTACCTTTTTATAGTCTCCCGGCTCTTGGTGCCGTAGGGCACCCTTGCAGTGTCTCCGAGATATATTATATCCTCCCCCGGAAGAAGGCGTGTAAGCTCCCTTACCGTCGTCAGCCCGCCGACTCCGGAATCAAAAACCCCTATGGGACGAAGCCTGTCTGTCATGAAATCACCTTTTCAAAGAAATTTGCAGGGTTACCCGCCCTAAAAAACCTGCACGCTACATTTTATTATCCCCGATAAAATATATACTGCCGCTAATCCAGTATGCTCCCAGACGGACGGTTGTTGTACTCCTCCTTAGCTTGGCTCCTTTTTGCAAAGAAGCTTATAAGCTGCAAAACCAGCAGGCAGAGCGAGAGTATCAAAATAATCGCCACCGGCATATACCTAAGCTCGAAGGAGGGGGTAAAGACGGTCTTTGCGGAATTATCTATCATCTCGCCGGCGTTGACAAGGTATATGCTTCCGCCTATTACATTCAAAGGAAATTGCAGGATGTAGCACCTAAACCAGCAGGCTATAAGCCCCAGAGTTATAAAGATGTCTCCAATTAAAAAGCCGGACGCAAGGTGAGCCTCCTGAGGCATAAACCAGTAGAAATTGATTACTGTCACTCCGCCCCAGAAAAAGCAGGACCAGGCGTATACCAGGCTGAAAAGTATCTTCATCCCGATTGTGAGCTTATTGTCGGAGTATCTTTTGTAGCCGGTCTGAACAGGCCTGTCGGCAGCTTCGTTATTCTTTCTCATTTTGCTCCTCCCAAGAGTCCTTTATCTCAAAGTCAAGAAGGCAGTGATTTTTGTGGGAAAGCACTCCCTTCGAGCCTATCTTCAGCGTGTCGTATTCCTTTTTGGTGGCGCTAAGAACAGACTTACTTCCGTCCTCCATACGAAAAACCAAGGTCGGCGGCGTTTTTGACCCGCTATCCCCGTCAAGCTTTTCGCACAGCTCCGCCCGGACGGTTTCAACCTTTCCCCGTCCTCCCTTTGCCGTGCCTATGATTCCCCTTATCATGACATTTAAAAACAATGCCGCCGCAGCCACAGCGCAGACAGCAGAGATATAATCAGCGATGTTTTCCATCCGCCACTCCCCCATCCTGTACCAAAGATTGTATTAAAGTCCCCGAGCCGTCCCCGTCGTAATTGTAAAAATCAAGGTATTCCAAATACATCAGAAATCCCCGCCCGTGCCTGCAAATAAGCCTAGAAATTCAAAAGCGCAGCGCTTGAATTTATTATATCATACCGCAGGGTCAACATTCAAGTACCGCAGGGGAGTAAAAATAAAAAATCGTCCTATGGCGGTCTAAGAAAATAATGCTTTTTTGTTACCAGGTTTATTTTGCGGCAGACTGCTAAAAATACTACAGGCTAAAGACCTGCGGCGGCAGAATATACCGCTTTGCCTGTGCAGGTATTTTGGATGGAAATTATAGGTTTAAGGCAAAATTGGAGGATTTAGGATAAATGAAAAGAGTGTCAAGGCTAATAAAGGGGACAGCCGCCGTATTTCTGACAGCGGCTCTTGCGGTCATGGCGATTGTAGGCTTCTACAGCCACAGCCTCCCCGACAGCTACTATCTCACGGAGGGGATGTCCGCCGGGTACTCAAGGCTGGGCTGTCTTTTGGATGTCAGGCTGTATCGGAGCGAGGACTCCGTTCTTGCGTCAGCAAACGGCGACAGCCTTTGCAGCGGCGAGCTAAAGCTCTGGGGTACGGTGCCCATAAAGGACGCCGAGCTTAAAAGCGCAAAGGCTCCCTCACTCATCCCTGGAGGGAGTCCGATAGGGATTAAATTTCTTACAGACGGCGTTATGGTGGTGAAGCTTCAGGAGGTCCTAGAGGGTGTCTGCCCAGCTAAGGACGCCGGACTGGTCGCCGGGGACAATATAGTCAGCGCAAACGGAGAGCGTCTTAGCTCCTCGGCAAGGCTGTCCCAGATAATAAGCGAATCGGGCGGAGAGCCGATAGCTCTCACGGTGCAAAGAGGCAGGGATTCCTATGAGACCTCCCTTGTCCCGGTGCAGTCACAGGCGGACGGCAGCTTCAAGGGAGGAATCTGGATTAGGGACAGCTCGGCAGGCGTGGGGACGCTTACCTATATAGACCCTAAAACCGGCTGCTACGGAGCGCTGGGTCACCCGATATCCGACTGCGACACCCAAAGGACACTCCCTCTAGGCTCCGGGGAGATAGTGGATGTCACCGTAACCGGCTACGAAAGAGGCGAGCGTGGCTGTCCCGGAGAGCTTTTCGGGACCTTTGTGTCCGGGCTGGCGGCAGGAAGCGTCACCAAAAACTGCGAGCAGGGAGTTTTCGGCGTCATGACCTATCCCCCGCACGGCGAGGCTGTGCCAATCGCCTTCCGTCAGGAGGTCTGCGAGGGCAAGGCAAGCATCCTCACCACGATATCCGGCAACACCCCGAAGGAGTATGAGGTCGAAATCGAGAGGATAAGCCTCAGCGACGGCCTGGGCACCAAAAACCTGGTAATAAGAGTCACCGACCCGGAGCTTTTGTCCCAGACCGGCGGAATTGTCCAGGGAATGTCCGGCAGCCCGATACTTCAAAACGGCAAGCTGGTTGGAGCCGTGACCCATGTCTTTTTGAGCGACCCGTCAAGAGGATATGGAATCTTTATCGAGAATATGCTCGAGGCGGCGGGGTAAACGGAGCGGCCCTCCCGGGGAGTTTTCTCCGGGAGGGCCGGCTTGATAAACTGGAATTGGCTTAATTGGATGATCCTTTCTTCCAAACCCAAAAGGTACAAACAATCACATACAACGCCGTAATAATTCCTAATGGCATTTCAATGTTGATAGCTTGACCTGTGAATTGTGTGCTCATATGCAGAAGATGAATAGCAGGGAGTAGCCCCAATAGACATCCCCATACTTTTCTTTTGTTGAGCAGAAAACCACCAAGCCATAATAAAACAACCCAAGCATACCATAAGGGAGAGAGTGTCTTGAGGATTATGTTAAAAGCAATTACAGCTATCGTATATATCACAGCGGGCAAGTAAAATAAAACTTTTTGCATACAATCACATTCCTTTGTCAAATCCCGATTTGTCTGCTTTTTCATTTTGAAGCCGTCCCATATTCCCGTTTCATAGCATCAATGGAAACCACCCATTGCTTCCCAAACTTACAAACATCTATACCATTGACCAGTTTCCCGTAGGAAATCGCTTTTCTTAGGGTGCTTTCATTCAACCCCCACAGCTCCGTCGCATCGCTAAAGGCAATCAGCCCGTCAAAGGGCGTTTGAACAACGGTACCGTTCTCCCACAGCTCATCGCAGGACAGGTCCAGCTCGTCATCCCACACGATGCCGTAGCCGCCTGTATCCACACTTGCACAGGCGAACAGCGCCGGGGCCTCCTGGAGCCGCCGGAAAGCCGGTAGCTTCTCAAACAGCGGCTTCATGTCGTAGACCTTGGTGACGCCCTCGCTGAACTGGACGCTCAGTTTGAAGTCAGAAATCGGATGAACATTTTTGATTTTATGAAACATACAAGCACCTCCTTATTCTAATGGCGGGAGCTTCCGAAATTCTTGTGTCTCCCAGATTTCCTGTAAAGCATTTTTGTGAATGGACAGCCATTCTCGTACCATCATTAACGCTTTCGGGGGAAGATGTCCTTCCAACACATCCCCTGTCATAAAGTCGATGGCCGCAACATCCTCATTATAAATCGCATGGATATGCGGCGGGTTGTGTTCACTTTGCAAAAAGTACATTCTGATAACAATTCCATAAAATCTTGATAAAACCGGCCTACGATTTCAACCTCCCTCTTATATGAATATAATATCACTATACCGTGATATTGTCAAGAGAATATGGTTTCTCATGCCGATTGGAATGTTGACCCTAATGACAATCACTCCTGTCCGGCAGCCCGATACTTCAAAACGGCAAGCTGGTTGGAGCCGTGACCCATGTCTTTTTGAGCGACCCGTCAAGAGGATATGGAATCTTTATCGAGAATATGCTCGAGGCGGCGGGGTAATTATGTGCCAGAGGTTCAGCGCCTCTGGCTTAGTTTATCGAAAAATCCTTTTCGACAAGCTAAAAGCCCCGCACTAAGGCGAGGCTTTTAGTTATTTCCAAGATAGTTTAATGTCAGCCTTCCCCACGGCTCTGGCTGTACTCCTCGACAAGCAAGGATATGCTCTCAAACAGCCCGATGTCCTGCTTTGTGCCCTCGTCTAGGTTTGTAAGGATTATCAGTATGTAGGGATGGGGAGCCTCGACGATTGCTATGTCGTGGAGGGAGAAGCCTGTCCAGCCGTACTTTCTCAAAACAGGATAGCTGGAGCATATGAGCCTCAGCCTGGTATTGAGAAGGTCCTGACGGTAAAGGCTTACATACTCGCCGTCCGAGGCTATGTAATCGTTTAGGATGTGCGAATAGGCTTCGGCGGACTGCAGGCAGATTTTCTGCTTGGACTTTCTTAAATCCTCGGGATGGGAAACGCCTCTTTGTCTGAGGGAATCAAACATCTCATCCATCGAGACGACATCCTTTAGCATCTCATAGGCTACATTGTCGCTCCTTGTTATGGCTAGGGTCAAAAGCTGGGCTACTGTGTACTGCTGACCGAAATCCCCCTGGACTATGACCCCCGTCCCGCCGAAATAGTGCCTTCTTTCGTAGGTCAAAACGGTGTCAGGGGAGAGCCTGCCGTCCTCCAGCATCTGATATGCCAGGGTTATAAAGGGCATTTTTACCGTGCTTGCAACAGGATAATGCACTCCTGGGTTTATCTCGAAGCTATACTTTGTTTCAAGGTCCTCAAAGTAGATGGAGACTATCCTGTCCTTAGTGACGGTTCCGTCCCCGTTGTCCACCGCAAGCTCGGGCTGACAGCCGCAGGGCGTTTTATCCGGCTCGCAGTGAGGATTCACAAGATACCCCGAAAGAAGCTCGTCAAGCCTTAAAAAGAACTCCTCCGGCATACTAAACCCGCTTATATCCTCTAAAGGTTCGGTATCGGGCTGGGGCTTATCGGGAGGCTCGGGCGTCTGCGAAGCAGGTGATTCAGCCTCGGGAGGGGTGTTTTTTTCGTCCCCATTATCCCCGTCGGCAGCAGGATGGGCTTCATATGAGGACCCTTCCTCCCTATGAGGGCTGTCAGGCTCCTTTTTATCGGGAGGAGGATTTTCGGAGTCAGGCTCTATGCTGCCGGGAGGGGGATTTTCTGAGTCCGGGACGCTGTCCTTGTGAACATTATTATCCTCAAGAGCCTGGGAGGTAGTCATGCCGCCGTCCGGGACGGCTGCAGGGATATGCCTTGCACAGGAGCAAAGAAGGAGCAATGCCGCCAGCATAAGAGACAGCAGACTTTTTTTATTTGCCATCACGGCTTCCCTCCTCACAGTATATCAGCCATCCCTTTTCGGGGGCGGCTGACTGCTTTTTTAGGTTATGCTGTCCGGGGTCAGCTTATCGAAATACTCAGTCGTTGTGACCTCGGTCTCGGCTAAAAGCGTATTGACATCGGAGTTGAACCTGTCGTTTACATAGGTCTCTCTCACCTCTTCAAAGTGCTCGTTTACATATTCGTCCTGCTCAAGACGGATTATGATGTGCCAGCCGTAGTCGGTCTCGACAAGACCGCTTACATCTCCGACTCCAAGGGCAAAGGACGCCTTCTCAAACGGCTCTACCATCATGCCGTAGGTGAAGAGGTATCCCTCCTCGTTGTCTATCATGCCGGGGTCGTCGCCTATGGTCTGGGCAAGCTCGTAGATATCGCCGTCGCCGTTCTGGATGCTTGCAAGAGTCTCCTCGGCGAGAGTCTTTGCCTCCTGAGCAAGCTGCTCGTCGGTATAGTCCTCATAGCCCTCCAGGCCGTAGAAATGGTCGGCAGAGATAAGCAGATGGTAAACTCTTACATAATTTTCGCTGATATCAGCCTTTATATCCTCGTCAGAGCCGATAAGCTGGGGATTCTCGCCGCCGTAAAGCTCTAAATAGGCTCTGTTTCCAAGCACCTGCTTGGTAATCAGCC
This sequence comes from Ruminococcus sp. UBA1409, assembly GCA_002305045.1. GTDB lineage: Bacteria > Bacillota > Clostridia > Oscillospirales > Ruminococcaceae > Faeciplasma > Faeciplasma avium. Next base: position 92,999 of record DBPX01000005.1, on the reverse strand, counting down.
TTTCTAGGAGGTCCTCGGTGATTCCGGCATCCTTAAGAGCCTGCTCGTACTCCTCCTGCGACTCAAACTGAGCCGACTCGTTGGCAAGATTCAGGGCTATCTCATCCATGTCGGAGTCGGTGAGGCTGATGTTGTACTTATTTGCAAGAAGCTCGCCGTAGCAGGTCTCCTTGCAGGCGGATACTATTATCTCTAGGAATGTCGGGAACAGGTCGGGGTCGGACTCCCACAAATCGCTGGATATTCCCCTGGAGGCGGCGTAGTAGATATATACATACCTGAACTCGTCAAAGGGGATGTCTATACCACCGATGTTTATCATGACGGGGTTTGAGGATATATCGACAGCCTCGCCGTCTATGGTAAGAGAAGGCTCCAAAGCCTCGATTTCGTCCTCACCGTCGTCTGCGGTGCTCCCGCCGTTGTCGGACTGGTTATCGCCTGAGACCGTTCCGTCGTCATTTGCGGAGCTTCCGCAGCCGAAAAGCATCGTCATGCTCAAAGCAAGAGCCAGTAAAACTGAAATTATCCTTAAAAGCTTATTCATTTTTTACATCTCCATCTTGGAATTAAAGTCGTTGACCGCTATTATACCCCGTAATTGTGATAATAGGGTGAAAGTGCGGAAAATATTTGCGCCCCGTCTCCTGCCGAAAGCCGGAGCTTTTTAACATATTCTTGTCTACATATGCTCGACGGGCTCTATCCCAAGCGTTTCAAGCAGCTTGACAAGCACCCTTCTTGTTATCAGGCAGAGGGCAAGCCAGCTTGTCCTCTTTTCGCCGTCCTCCTCGGAGAGGATTCTGTTATCGTGGTAGAACCTAGAGAAGGCGGAGGCAAGATTATATGCGCAGTCGCACAGAACGCTGGGAGCAAGGTCAGAAAGCGCCTTTTGGTACGCCTCACCGGAGAGGATAATGTCAAGAACTATCTCCCTTTCGGCGTCGGAGTATATTCCTGACGGCGTAAGGTCGCTCAAGCTGTCAATCCCCGCCCTTGAGAGGATGGAATTTATCCTTGTTACGGTATATAAAAGGTAGGTGCCGGTCTTGCCGTCGAAGGAAAGAAACTTTCCGAGATCGAATATATAGTCCTTCGAGGGCTGGTTGGACAGGTCCCCGAACTTTATAGCGGCTATTCCTATTTTTCTAGCTATCTCCTCGATGTCAGAGGAGAGGTACTGGGAGTCCCTGAGCTTTTCAAGAGCCTCATCGGTCGCCGTCCTGATAAGCTCGCTCAGCTTCATGGTGCCGCCGTCACGGGTTTTAAAGGGCTTCCCGTCTGAGCCGTTCATCGTCCCGAAGCCTAGGAAGCTAAGCTGGGTGTCCTCCGGGACAAGCTCAGCCATTCTTGCGCATCTGAACACCTGCTCGAAGTGGAGCGACTGCCTCTTGTCGACGACATAGAGGATTTTGCCCGGGTGGTAATCCCTCTCCCTCTGGATGATGGTTGCAAGGTCGGTTGTGGCGTAGGTGCTGGAGCTGTCCGACTTCTTTATTATCACCGGCGGGACGGTTATTTTATCGTCCTCCCTTTTGACATCGACAACCAGTGCGCCCTCGCTCTCATGCAAAAGTCCCTTGGAGTCAAGTATGCTTACAAGCTCGGGGATATAACCGTCGGAGTCGCTCTCGCCGTACCAAAGGTCAAAGTCGACATTGAGTGCGCCGAAGATTTTTTTGACATCGCTCACAGAGGCGCTGACAAGCTGCTTCCATAGCGCATAGTAGCCGGGACGCCTGCTCTGAAGCTCGAAGGTAATCCTGTGAGCCTTCTCCTTGAACGCCTCGTCCTGCTTGCTTTTTGCGCTGGCGTAGGGATATATTTCGTTAAGCTCCTCGGGGTCAAGGATAGGAAGCTCGTCCCTTTCAGGGTCAAAATCCTCCCTAAAGCACGCCCACTCTGGATGCCTCTCGCTGTACTCGGCTATGACAAGTCCCATAGGCGTTCCCCAGTTCCCAAGATGGACATCTGAATAAACCGTGATTCCCATCGCCCTTGCAATCCTTTTTATCGCCTCTCCGATTATGGCTGAGCGAAGATGCCCGATGTGAAGCGACTTGGCGACATTGGGTCCCCCGTAGTCCATGACGATGCTCTTATTGCTGTCATCCTGCGGGACGCCAAGGCTAGGGTCGCTGTTCACCGCCGAAAGGTATTCAAGAAGATACTCGTCGGTGAGGGTTATGTTTATAAATCCCGGTCTTACAGCCTCTATGCTTTTTATCCTTGCGTCGCTCTCAAGCCTTGCTGCGACCTCCCCGGCGACCGCAAGAGGCGGCTTTTTGTAAAGCTTTGCGGCGGCAAAGGAGCCGTTGCACTGGAACTGGCACAAATCAAGCCTGTCCGACACTACGACGGTGCCCAGCGAATAGTCGTAGCCGCAGCCTGCAAACGCCTCGGAGACCGCCCTGGAGAGTATATCCGTAAGTTTTTCGAGCTTTCCCATAAAATCCTCCTAAAATAATGCCCTCCCTCACGGCAGGCTCCGCCCCGGAAGGAGTCTTTGCGCCCCATTATAGCACATATCGGGAGCTTTTGCAATATTTTTTCTAAAGGGTATTGACATCCTTCGAGCAATATGATATCATATTGATATCAGAAAACAAAACGACTTCTTAGAAAGGCAGGATTTAATCATGAATGAGGTAAGGGAAAAGCTTATTGTCAAAAAGGAGAACGGGCTTGCAGTTCTTTTTGTGCTGATTCTAGCCTACATCGCAGCAATAGCTCTTATAGTAGCCGGCGGGATGATGGTGGAATCCGAAAGATATTTCCCCGGCGTCCCGATATTCGTTTTGGGAGTGATATGGGCTGTTCTCGGCTGGATACCGTTTTTGGGTCTGAAGATAGTCAAGCCGCAGGAGGCTTTAGTGCTGACCCTTTTTGGAAAGTATGCCGGCACTCTTAAAACAGACGGCTTTTACTTTGTAAATCCGTTCTGCGTCTCCTTTAATCCCGCCGCAAAGACAAAGCTGAACCAGTCCGGTGATGTCGGCGGTCAGAAACCCGGGCAGCTCGTTTTAAGCACTCAGTCGCTGTCCGCAGAGCTTGTAAGCAACAAGATATCCCTAAAGGTGATGACGCTTAACAACAGCCGTCAGAAGATAAACGACTGTCTTGGAAATCCCGTTGAGATTGGAATCGCCGTCATGTGGAGGGTGGTAGATACCGCCAAGGCAGTATTTAATGTCGACAACTACAAGGAGTATCTGAGCCTTCAGTGCGACGCCGCACTCAGGGAGATTGTCAAAATATACCCTTACGATGTGTCAGACAATGTCGACACCACGGGAGACGGTCTAGCGGACGAGGGCAGTCTCAGAGGCTCCAGCGATGTCGTGGCGGCAAGGATAAGGGATGAGATTCAAAACCGTGTGGGCTCCGCCGGGCTTGAGGTCATAGAGGCAAGGATAACCTATCTTGCCTATGCTCCCGAGATAGCGGCTGTGATGCTGCAGCGTCAGCAGGCGTCCGCCATAATAGACGCAAGAAAGATGATAGTCGACGGCGCCGTCGGGATGGTTGAGATGGCTCTTGAGAGGCTTAACAACGGCGGTCTGGTCGAGCTGGACGAGGAGAGAAAGGCGGCAATGGTCTCAAACCTTTTAGTAGTCCTCTGCGGAAGCAAGGACGCTCAGCCGGTCATCAACTCTGGAAGCCTTTACTGACATGGGCGGCGAGAAGAAGCAGCTCCCGCTCAGGCTATCAGAAAAGCTCTACCGTGAGCTTGTCGCATGGGCGGAGGACGATTTTCGCTCGGTGAACTCTCAGATAGAGTATCTTCTGACCGAGTGCGTCCGCCAGCACAGAAAAACCGGCGGCTATGTCTCAAAGGATATCGACAAGCCGCTGGAGCTGGACTTTTTGAGCGGTGAGGAGGATAATAAAAGCTGACACCCTTATAATAGCTTTAACAGCGAAAAAAAGCTCCCGGCAAAGCATTTAGCTTAAAAGCCGGGAGCAATTTTTATTTTTTGGGGGAGGGCTTTTTGGCTGCGCCGCAGCCACCGTGGCACTGCCCGGAGTACGGACAGCCTGTGCAGCCCCTTCCCTTTTTCTTCTCACGGACAAGATAGTAAACTATTCCCGCTACTATCGCCAGTAAAACCAAAATGATGATAATGTCTGTCATGCCGTCCTCCCGGTTTAATCTTAGATTCTTGCCAGAGTTATTCTCTATGCCGCCGCCCTTTCCTCGGCGCCGGCACGCCTTGACCTTATTGCAATTCCCGCCGTCACCGCAATAAAGAGTATCACTACGAAAAGCCCTCCGGCTGCCATGGCAGGGTTAAGCCCTCCGCCTGACAGTAATGTCCCTATTGTGTAGACAAAATATGCAACCGTGTAGCCGACTCCAAGCTGGAGTCCTATTCCGCCCCAGAGCCATTTTGCGCTCTTCATCTCGGAGTTCATGGCTCCTATAGCCGCAAAGCAGGGCGGAGTGTAAAGATTGAACATAAGGTACGCCAACGCCGCCGCCTTGGTGAGTCCCATAACAACGGCAACCTCTGCTCCCGCTCCCTCCATAAGGACAAGCTCGTCGGCGTCTATTAGGCTTTCAAGCCCCGCAAAGCATACAGCAAGCGTCCCGACGACATTCTCCTTGGCTATAAAGCCGGTGACTGCGGCAGCCGCAAGCTGCCAGGAGACAACGCCTACCACAGGAGCTAAAATGTAGGCAAAGGGAGTAGCTATCGAGGCCAGTATCGAGCTGTCTGCCGACTCCGCAATGCTAAAGCTCCAGGTAAAGCTCTGCATAAGCTGGACCGCCATGTTGCAAAGAAGGATTATCGTCGCCGCCTTTGCTATGTAGGACCAGCCCCTTTGACACATCGACTTAAAGGCTCCTATCAGCGAGGGCAGCTTGTACTGAGGAAGCTCGATTATGAAATAGGACTTTCTTGCTCTGTAGCCGGTTATGAGGTTGATAAGAAGCGCTCCTACAAATATAAGTGCGATTCCGGCAAAGTACATAAGTGCGCTGACCCAGCCGGCGTTGTCAAAGAAGGCTCCGGCAAAAAGCGCTATGACGGGTATCTTTGCTCCGCAGGGCATGAAGGGGGCAAGCATCGCAGTAGCCCTTCTCTCACGCTCGCTTCTTATCGTCCTGCTCGCCATGATTCCGGGGACGGCACAGCCAACCGTTATGACAAAGGGTATCACCGACCTGCCGGACAGCCCGACCTTTTTGAATATCGGGTCTAAAACCACAGCCGCTCTCGACATATAGCCGCAGTCCTCCAAAAGCGAAATCAGGAAATACATCACCATTACAAGCGGCAGGAAGCCCATTACCGCACTGACTCCGCCTATTATGCCGTCGACGACTATCGCCTGCAAAAGCGGACTTGAGCTTTCCATCAGACCGGCGATATAGCCCTGGAAGGCGTCTATCCCACCGGCTAGGAGTCCCTCCAGCCACTTTCCAAGCCCGAGCGGACCCTCAGCCTGAGAGATGTGGAATACAAAAAACATCACCACGGCGAAAATCGGTATGCCGAGCCATTTGTTTGTAAGAACAGCGTCGATTTTATCGCCGAGGTTTTTCTCCCGGGTGAGCACCGTCCTTTTCTCTACGGCGGAAACTATGCCGTTTACAAACTCGAACCTTCTGCGGTCAAGCTCCTCCTGACAGCTGCCGGAGGACTTTAATCCCTCCTCGGAATAAGCCGCCCTTTGACCCATCCCAAGAAGTCCTGACGCAGTGCCGATAATCTCGGCAAGACCCTCTCCCGAGGTGGAGACAGTCTCTACAACCGGGCAAAGAAGCCTTTTTTCAAGCTCCGCCGTGTCGATTTCGGTGCCGTTTTTGCGGTTGAGGTCGCACTTGTTCAACGCCACGACCACCGGGATCCCCAGCTCCAGAAGCTGAGTGGTGAAGAAAAGGCTCCTTCCCAAATTTGTGGCGTCCACGATGTTAATTATAACATCAGGGCTTTCGTTTTTGACATAAGAGCTTGTTATGCTCTCCTCCCCGGTAAAGGGAGACATCGAATAGGCTCCGGGAAGGTCCACAGCAGTAATCTTTAAGCCTCCCGAATATTTGGACCTCACCCCGTGCTCCTTACTGCTGACGGTGACTCCCGCCCAGTTTCCCACCTTTTCGTTCCGCCCGGTAAGAGCGTTGTACATCGTTGTTTTGCCAGAGTTAGGATTTCCCGCAAAAGCGATTCTCATAATGCTTCCTCCTGTTTCGCCTTATTTTATTTTAATACATTTTAAGGGTCTAGGCAACCCGTAAAATATCCTGACTGAAGCTTTTAGTTAGCATAGGCTAACTAAGCTCCAAAGAAAACTCCCGACATCAAACCAAGCGGTATTCTGCCGGGATGCGCCGCTAGATTGCTATAGCCTCCGCAAGCTGAGAATCTATGCTGTACCTGCCGTCCTTCACGGCGACAGTACAGCTCCCCCTGCGGTGAGCCACTACGGTTACAGCCTCGCCTACATACAGCCCAAGCGAGAACAAAAAGGCGTTTAGCTCATCATCGTCGGTTTTTATATCCGTTATAATATACTCCCTGCCGCTCACAGCGTCCTTCAGCGTCATATTACCACCACCGTTACTAAAATTATAGCTATCAGCTTCCCCTCTGCGGGGCTGGTTAGCTAAGACTAACTCAATCTCTCAAATAAAGTTAGCCTCGGCTAACTGATATCATTATAACCTCCTCCCCGCCGGTTGTCAAGGGGTTTTAAGAAAAAATTTTTTAGGTCCCAGGGGCTGTCCGGCTCCACGGACAGCGTCCCAGCCTGACGGCGCCGAAGGCGCCTCTCCCGCCGCATGAAGGACTCAAGGCATTAAAGGCGTTCATGCGGCGAGCCGCAGCAAGGGCGTGGCGGGGGCTTGCCTCGGCAAGCCCGTGTGCGGGCGTGGGGCTCTTTTGCCCAGCCTTTACTCCAAGCCCTTGCCGCCCGGGTTAGCAAGCCTGCCATACCGCTCTTCGGCCTCAGCCCCACGCCCTGTACACGAAATGGCACCCCGTCAGGGGTGCCATGACCCGCCACGCCGTGCTGCTTCAGGCTGGGACGCCTGCCCTGTCGCCCTTGCGGGGCTTAAAGGCAGTCTGTCTAAGAGGATAGGAAAAGGGGTATGCCCAAGCAAGCCTACCCCTTTATCTTCCCGCCTATTTTTCCAGAGTGTTATTTGACAGCGCCTTAAGATAGGCGTTTATGAAGCCGTCGAGGTCGCCGTCCATTACAGCCTGGACATTTCCGTTTTCATAGCCCGTCCTGTGGTCCTTGACAAGTGTGTAGGGCATAAAGACATAGGAACGTATCTGCGAGCCCCAGGCTATCTCCTTCTGGACTCCCTTGATGTCCTCTATCCTTGCAAGATGCTCCCTTTCCTTTATCTCCACAAGCTTTGCAACAAGCAGCTTCATGGCATATTCACGGTTCTGGACCTGACTCCTTTGCGTCTGACAGGAGGTTACTATCCCGGTAGGAATATGCGTAAGCCTGACCGCCGAGGAGGTCTTGTTTATGTGCTGACCTCCCGCTCCCGAGGACCTGAAAACATCCATCTTTATGTCCTCCGGGCGTATCTCAACGCTCATGTCCTCGTCTATCTCCGGCATGACCTCTACGGCAGAAAATGAGGTGTGCCTTGAGCCGGAGGCGTCGAAGGGGGATATTCTCACCAGGCGGTGGACTCCCGCCTCGCTCTTTAGATAGCCGTAGGCGTTCTCGCCCTCGAATATCACCGAGGCGCTCTTTATTCCGGCGTCGCCGCCGTCCAGCGAGTCAAGCACCGAGACCTTGTAGCCGTGCTGCTCTCCCCAGTGGACATACATCCTAAGAAGCATCTCGGTCCAGTCCTGAGCCTCGGTTCCTCCCGCTCCTGCGTGGAGGTTAAGTATTGCGTTCGAGCTGTCATACTCCCCGGTGAGAAGCGTCGAGAGGGTCAGCTTGTCTATCATAAGGCAGAAGCTCTCAAGCTCGCTCTTTATCTCCTGCAAAAGCTCCTCGTCGTTTTCCTCGCCGTACATCTCAATCATCGTCGAGATGTCCTCTGCCTGGGAAAACAGCTTCCTGTCGTTTTCTATGGATGTCTCAAGGCTCTTTGTCCTCTGGAGTATCTTCTGAGATCTTTCCATATTGTCCCAAAAGCCCGGTTCCGCCGCCTTGTTGTGAAGCTGCTCAAGCTCCTGCCTTGCGGCGTCGATATTCAAAACAGAGTGCAGCTCGTCAAGCTTGGGGCGGTACTCCTGAAGCCTGCGGCTAAGTTCGTCAATAAGTAGCATATATTTTACCTGGACTCTCCTCTCCATAATACAAGCCGGCTCGAGCTTTTAACCGCAGTCGGCTTGATTATTTCCTGTATTTTATAATGCCTGTATAACTCCCGGACAGAGTGCGGCATGTCCCTACGCCGTCAGCCTATCACGATATCCACATTCTCAAGAGGGCCTAGCTTCTCGCTTTCAAGACCCAAAAACAGCTGCCAGATAGCGATATCATCTGTCCCTGCCTCGGGGACAACCCTGTGGATATATACGCTGTAGCTCCCGTCCGGGTTTTTGTTGACGCCGTCAACTACATGGCTTATCGAGCCGGACGGCTCGCTGAGCGTTATTAGTATCAGCGTTCCGTTTTCAAAGTAGGCGTCGTCGAAGTCATCGGCGTAGTCTAGGAAGCCAATATCCTCGCTCCTTTCAAGGTTAAGCATGCCGCTGAAGCTGTTGTAAAAGCCGTCAAGCTCCTCCCTCGAGCGGATTATTACATACTGATGGCTGGGAAGCTGAGTGTCCCCAAGGTCGCCGTAGGTCCTCACAAAGGAGGCTGTGTACTCTACTGCGTAGTAGTCATCCCCGGAGACCGCCGCAGGACCCGCAAACTCCGCTCCGAATACTCCCTCAAGTATTCCTAAAAGCTCCTCGCTCTTGGCAGAGTATTCAACAACCACCTCACTGCTTCTGAAAAGGTGTATCGGATACTCCCTGCCGAAGCCTATTGTGATGCTGCTCATCCCCTCAAGACCTGTGTAGAATCTTCCGTCGGCTGAGAATCTCGAGGCGTGGTCGAGCGCAACGCTCTCGTCCTGGAAGCAGCTAAGATATATTACCCCGGCGTCCCCGGCGTCAACCATGCATATAGACACCGGCTGATACATATAAATCGGGTTCTGCATGGCAACAGCCCTTCTGACCTTGTACTCCACTCCCGCTTGGTCAAGAGCCTCTGTCAGCCCGGCGGCGTACTGCGGACGATAGTAGTCGTACCCAGCTCCGACAGCCTCGTAGCCGAAGTAGCGGTTCATTGTCCAAAGATGCTCGCCCGTTTCGGAGCGATAGGATATGACCTCGCTTCCCCTGAGCCATATGTGGACGGCTCCGCCATAGTCAAGGTCTACCGTCACAGAGCCGTCGTTCCAGATAAGACCGTCGTCGCTGAAGCCGTTTATATATTGCTGGGACTTATCCTCGCCTTCAAAGGTCACCACGCTGAGGGAGTCGCCGTTTGATATCTCGTAGTAATGCTCGCTTAATGCGCCGAGGCTGCCGTCTCCCGGCTCGATGTCGTAGACCTCGGAGGTGTACTCGGTTCCCAGGCTGTCAAGGGCGTTTACGGCAAGCGTAACGGTGTCGATGCTCTTGTCGTCAAAGACCCCAGGCTTGTCCGGGAAGAAGCTTCCCTGCCCTGCGAAGGGATTTCCCAGCAGGGAGCAAAGAGGGACATACAGCTCGCCGTCTATTGCGCTGTAGCATATAACATACTCCTCCTTAGCCCAGAAGATGACCGGCTGGGAGTAAAGATTTACCTTTGTCTCCTCGGGACTCTGGAAGCTTGAGCCTGTCTCGTCAAAATACCCAGAATACGCCGAGGCGCTCTGTGCGCTGTCAAATCTCGACAGGTATATAAAGCCACCGTTTTCAAGGGTTATCGTGGTGCTGTCAAGCATTCCGTAGCCATCCTGCGAGTCCTCGGCGTCCCCTAAGGTAAAGCTTACGGAATCGTCCTCAAGAAGCTTTATTATCCTTCCCGGGAGGGTTGAGTAGTCGATACTGTCCTCGGCAGGAGGCAGCTGCTCCGGCTGGTCGTCGGCGCTTACTGAAATGCTGCCGTCCGACGGGGTCCTTTCTGACTCCCCGCAGGAGCAAAGAGCGGCAATAAGAATCACTGCCGCCAGAAAAAGGATAATCGGTTTTAGCTTACGACTGCTTTTTATCATCATCTAAATATCTCCTTCATATTTAAAGACGCCTCACAGCGCCGAAATCCCCCAGCCTTTCAGCAGGAAGCCTTCTGTATACAATACAAAATTTAGCCCTGAAAAATTGCGTTTTGCCAGGAAAACCCATAGCCTAGGCTTTAAGAACGGTCTGGCAGAGGGCTGTAATAAGCGTCCAGAGCGCAAGATAGCACAGAGCCACCGTGCCCGAAAAAACTGTTCCGAAGGAGCCTAGAATCGCAAAGATTGCACAAAGCACCACTCCTATGACAGCCGAGAGCACCTGGACGGTCACTCCGACGGCGGCGGAGCGCTGGAGCCTCTTAGCCCCGATTATGAGCATGATAAGCGACTCAAACCTGCCGGAAAATACCATGGGAGAGGACACCTCGTCGACATAGGAGGTCTGGGAGTCGTACTCAGAGTGATACCTGAACGGGAGTAGCTTGAAGCAGTTGGGGGAGACATTAAACAGCTCTGACAGTCTTGTTATGCTCAAAAGGGAATCCACCGACCTTAGTATCACGGTGACGCCCTGCCTCTCTAGCTCCCTGAGCGCCCTTGATACAGACACCGAGGCGATTGTCCTGACTATGAATATCATGGCTACATGGCCGCCTATCGACAGGTATACAAGCCCGTCGCCCTTGGAGTACTCAGCCTCCTTCTGGGGAGTGGGAAGTCCCTCTATAGAGTGGCTCTCCATGAGTGTACGGTTTCCAAAAAGCACCCTTTTATTCTCTATCCAGCCGGATATTCCAAGACCGTCCTCACAGATGTAGCTCTCGACGGCATAGAGCATATCCGTCTTGCCCCTTATCATCTTGTAGAAGGCGGGCTTTAGGATGCTCTCGGTCTGACAGCAAAGCGAGGCTGCGAAAAGTATACCCTCCTCGATAGGATAGTTTCTCGCCGGCTTCAGGTTTACTATTTCCACCATGCCGTCCGGGAAGAGGTCTACGGCGTCGACGAGCACCGAGTTGACATCAGAAAACTGCTCGACGGCAGAGTACCCGAGCATCACCGCAGAGGACTGAAGATACTTCTTTGACGCCCTGGCAAGCGGAATGTTTGTGACAAGCATCATGCCGGCGCAGGAGCATACCGTCATCACTCCAGAGGCGTTGGCAAGAGCTATTAAGAGCTTCTGACTGACAAGCGCCGCCTGCTCGGGAGCGGTGAAGAAGGATACCACCCCTATAAGGAGCGCTATGCCGGTTATTATCGGGACGAAAAGCCTGCAGAACGAATCTGTCATGTCTGCGCTGTAGCTGTTTTTTATGAAGTCTCTTACAAATTCTGTCTTTCTAGAGGTCGCAAGAGAGGGAAAATCTGTGAGCGCCCCCTTGGTGAACTTGCATGCAATCTCGTCGTCGTCGATATGAACGGCTGCGTACTTAGAGTACCCTCCGGAGACATACTTAAAGTTTCTTTCCGTTCTGGTTATTATAAGGAGCTTTCCTACGGTGTTTATAAACAGCCCGAAGATTGCGGCGCAGATGTAGACATGAGCCGCCCTGGTCTGGGCAAGCTCGGTGTCCCCAAGCAGAGCAATCGCCGAGATTATTGCAAAAATCGTAGAGACCGCCGCAAGGCTGTCACTGTCCGCCTTCATGGTGAAAAGCTTTACTATTCCGACCCTCATGACCGTCAGGGAGACAACAAAGCTCGCCGCAAGACCCAAAACCACATTCACAAACAGGAAGGTATTTGTCTGTATAAGGGATTGTATCACGGGAAGCCCTATGTCCTTAGCGACCGTCAGATATCCGCTTACAAGCCCTGTTACAAGGAGTATGCACAGCCTGGCTATAAGGCTCGCCTTGAGGCCGGCTATCGACGCCGCCTTTTTATCAGCCTGGTCGAATCTTTCAAACTCGTCCGGCGAGGAGGGCTCCTTTTGCTCATCTTCCTCCTCGACTAGCTGCTTGACCCTCTCCCTGCGCTTTGCGTTGAGATAGGCTAGCTTTTCCTCCTCGGAGGCGTTCTCGTCAATTCCCATCTCGGTGTTGGGGATTACCTTCTTGCCAAGATTAAGGTCTATATCGCCAATCGACGCCCTGTTCACGGGAGGCGTCTGCTTTTGTACCGGCTTTCTTGTCCCACGCTCGTTTTTGAGCCTTATAAGCTCGTTCATTATGGACTCGTCCGAGTTTTTGCCCTCTACCGGTCTTATGCCGTGAGGCTTTTTTTGCGCATCCTGGGGCTTTTTATCAGGCTCCGTGCCGCTTTGGGCGGACTGGGAACTCTTCGCCGTATTCTCTGCCGCCGGGGAGCCGCCTTTTGCCTCGCCGTCAGCCGGCTTGTTATCGTTGACCGCCGAGGCATTTATTTTATCGGGAGACATAGCCTCCCCGACCCTTATTCCCTCTATAGGCTCGGGGCTTACAGCCTCCCTGTCTATCTGGGGCTTTATCCTGGGAGCAGTCAGCCCGACCGAGGCGGGATTAGCCTTAAGGACCCTCTCGCCGCCGTCCGAAGGGCTTGCCTTTGAATCCGAAGGCGCATCAGACCCGCCTTGCTCCCCGTACTCCTCCGCAGGCTGGACGACAAGGCTGTTGTCCCCTATTTCGAGGACATCCTCTATCATCTCGGTTTTCTGAGCCGTTTTCCTGCCGCCCTTGTCAAGGCTCTCCAAAAATGCGTCGACATCGAAATCCGAGGAGCTTTTGCTGCGGGACCTGTTTGAATACTGCTCTATTATCTTTTCAACAGACAGATTGTTATCAGCCATTACCAACTACCGCCGAGCTGTCATCGGCTCTCCTTTCCAGAGTTAATATTTCTTTGCCGTAATATTTCATACATAAACACGCCTGCCGCTACCGAGGCGTTGAGCGAGGTTATCCTGCCCATAAGCGGGACGCTGAGCATACCGTCGCACTTGGAGGCTGTAAGACGCCCGATGCCGTTTCCCTCCGAGCCGATAACAAGCGCTATCGGACCTAAAAGCGAGGTGCTGTAGCACAGGCTTCCTGAGGCGTCGGTTCCGTATATCCATATTCCAAGCTCCTTGAGCCTGTCTATAGCCTGGGGGATGTTTGAAACCCTTGCCACGGGAAGCCAGCTTGCGGCTCCTGCGGAGGTCTTAAAGACCGTCTGTCCCAGTGACGCCGAGCGGCGCTTGGGAAGTACTATCCCGTGCGCTCCCGCACACTCCGCCGTCCTTATTATAGCTCCCAGGTTGTGAGGGTCCTCGATACCGTCGCAGAGTATTATAAACGGGTCCTCCCCACGAGACTTTGCAAGCTCCAGAATGTCCTCGATATCCGAATATGCGGCGCACGCCACAGTCGCCACGACTCCCTGGTGAGAATCCCCTCCCGCAAGCTCAGAAAGCCTTTTCTGAGTCGTCTCCTTTATCACAAGGCCCTTTTCCCTGGCAAGCCTTACTATGTTTGAAAGCGAGCCTCCGCCGTCCCTGTTGACATAGATGATGTCTATATCTTTGCCAGACTTTATAGCCTCGGCGACGGGATTTCTGCCTATTATTATCTGCCTGTCGGACGCTTCCTCACGGCTGCCCAAGACGGCGCTGTTAGCCTCCCGGCTGTTTTTAATGCTGTTGTTCATATCGCCTTTCACCTGACCGGGACGCCGGCAAAGCCCTCCGTCCCCGTTAAACTGCCGCTGATTCCGGCAGCTTTATCCATTCAAGCCTGCGAGGTAAGCCCTCCCAGGCGATGAGCTCATTATGCTAGACTGAAAAAATAAGCTTAAAAACTTCGCTTTTGAGCTTATTATATCATAATTTCCCGTGAAAGAAAAGAGCTTATAACAATTATTTTTAAAATTTAAAGCGGCGATACGCTCCGTTTCTGCTTGGAGGGTGCAGTCTCAGGGGATTTTAAGCTCGGGCACAAGAGTTTTTAACTCTGGGCCGCAGAGGTTTTTTCACCGGGTTTTGGCTAAGGCTGACTTTTATTTACTCCTGATACATAAGAATCTATATACAAGCCGTATAGGGATTTTTCAACCTCCCTGTTGAAAACTCGGTTGAAAGTGTTGAAAGCTTCATCCTGAGGGGAGCTTGAATGTTGAAAACTAGGTTGAAATGTTGACAAACCCCACGGTTTCATGCGAATCTACTTTTCAACTGTCAGTATCTTCAACTTATACAGGGCGTCAAAAACCGATATTCACAGCTTTTTATGAGTATTGCGCCGGCAAAGCCGCAAACCCGCAGAAAACCGTCGCCCGCATCAAGGATAAATTTTTCCCGATTTTTTAAAATCCCACGGAGAATCGCCGGTCTCTTAGCTTAAAGTACGATTTTAAGGACTATTATGCATTTTATCCGCTCCAAGGCTATCTCGAGGTCAAAAAGCGTATCGCTCTTTCAACAGAGTCCCTGGAGTTGCCCCAGTCGGCGTCCTTGCCGGAGTTTCTGTAGTCAAACATCCTGCAAAAATGGGATACATCCTCATATAAAGCCGCTGCGTACCTGCCGGAAAGCTCCTTTGTAATGTCCTTAAAGTCTGCTTGCACCCTTTTGTTGAGAGCGGAGTCTGCGGCGTATATAAGCTGCTCGCAGTGCGGCATACAGATATACTCCTGCTCGGAATACAGCTTTGCAAAGTCCTTGGAGTTCTCAAACATATCAAAGACCGTGACCATAAGCCTTTGCATCGCCCATTCAACCTTCGAGCAGACAAAGCAGCTCTCGTTTCTCGCCTTTATAAGCTGCTGACGCCTCGCCCTAGGCTCAAACAGCCCCTTTTTGGAAAAGACCTCCTTGTTAAGCTCCTCAAGATGTGTCTGGAGCATGAGGGCAAGAGAGAGCCTGTTCTTCTTTTCCAGCATCTGCTCAAAATGGGTATGACAGAAGCCGAGGCGGTTTGTCTCGATTCTCACATCCGGCTCCATCATAGCGGCTCCCATTATGTAATCGACCGTCCTCTTTTCCAGTATATCCCTCATTCTGCATATCGGGCAGCCCTCTTTCGGCTCGAATATCTCGTTTATCGGTATGGTAAGTATGCTTTCTCTCACAAAAATACACCGTCCTGTCTTGAAAAATCCTTTAAAATCAGTATAATTGATTTTACCGCCGATTACAATAGAAGTTTTAGAAAAAGGTGATTAATTTGAGATACGAGTCATCCGGGAAGGATATTATCCTATATGAAAACGACCTTAACCTCTCGCAGACGCTCGACTGCGGTCAGGCGTTTCGCTGGGAGCCTAATGAGGACGGCTCGGGCTACACCGGCTGGTATCTGGACAGATATCTTGAAATAACCGGCGAGAACGGGGTCTTTAGGCTTAAAAATACCTCCGAGAGTGACTTTCTTGGCGTCTGGAGGGATTATTTCGACCTCGACACCGACTATTCCGAGCTTAAAAGGCTCTACTCCTGCGACCCGATGCTTAAGAGGGCGTGCGAGTTCTCGGGCGGGATGAGGCTTTTGCGGCAGGACGGCTGGGAGGCTCTTTGCTCCTATGTCTTTTCGAGCAACAACACAATCCATAACATAAAAATGATAATAAAGCGGCTTTACGAGCACTACGGGCATTTTCCCTCCCCCGCTGAGCTTGCCGGCGAGTCGGAGGAATCTCTTTCCTATCTTAGGTGCGGCTTCAGGGCAAAATATATTATAGACGCCGCAAAAAAGGTCGCAGAAGGCGAGGTCTCGCTTGAAAGGCTGAGGGAGCTTCCCTACGAATCGGCAAGGGCGGAGCTTATGAGGATTAAGGGAGTCGGCCCTAAGGTCTCGGACTGCGTTTTGCTCTACGGGCTTTGCCGCAGGGAGGCGTTTCCCGTCGATGTCTGGATAAAAAGGGCGATGTCAAGATTCTATCCTGACGGCCTGCCGGAATGTACAAAAGGCACCGAGGGCATAGCTCAGCTATATCTTTTCAACTACATAAGAAGGTCGGGAGAATGAGAGCCGCCGCAATAGTTGCGGAGTACAATCCCTTTCACTCCGGCCACGCCTATCACATAAAAAAGACAAGGGATATGGGCTTTACTCACATCGCCGCTGTAATGAGCGGAAGCCTTGTGCAGCGGGGAGATGTCGCCGTTGCCGACCAGCACCAAAGAGCGGCGGCGGCAGTGAGGGGCGGAGCAGACCTTGTCCTAGAGCTTGCCCCTCCCTACTCCTTAGCGTCGGCTAGGGACTTTGCCATGGGCGCAGTCTCGGTGATAGACTCGCTGGGCTGCATAAGCGCTCTGTCCTTCGGCTCGGAGGAGTGCGACATCGTAAGGCTCTGCGGCTGTCTTGATAAAATCACAGCCATAAGCTCCCAGAGTCTAAAGCCGCTTATTTCCTCCGGGCTTACCTATCCTCAGGCTATAGCAAGGCTGGTCCCGGAGTACGGCGGGCTTTTGTCAGGACCTAACAGCGTGCTTGCTCTTGAATACCTTTTTGCCCTCAGAGGCACCGGGATAGAGCCTGTCGCAATAAAAAGGACCGTCCCGCACGACGGCGACTCCCCTTCGGACTTCGCAAGCGCCATGGCGATAAGGAGGCTTTTGCGTGAGGGACGGCTCGACGAGTGCGGAAAATACCTTTCCGAGACTCCCGACCCGTCAGGGCTTTACTTTTTGGAAAACGGGGAGGACGCCATACTCTACAGGCTATATTTCGCAGACAAAAAGGAGCTTTTAAGAGTCCCCGGGATGAACGAGGGGATGGCGGCAAGGCTTATCGGCTCGCTAAAGGACTCCGCCGGGATATACGAGCTGTTTGACAGGGCGAAGTCAAGAAACATCACCCACGCAAGACTCAGGCGGGCTGTGCTTATGTATGCAGTCGGAGCGACAAGGGAGGATATCTACTCCCCCGTGGAGGACGGCGGCGCAGGGCTTCTTCCTCCGCCCTTTGCCAGGGTGCTTGCGGCAAACAGCCGGGGTCTTGAGCTTCTTGCAGCAGCTAAAAAAAGCTCTAAAATGCCTCTTGGGCACTCGCTTGCAAGGCTCTCAAGGACCTCCCCGAGGGCAAAAAGAATAGCTGATCTCACCGAGACCTGTGCAAGGCTTAGATACCACTGCCGCTGCGACAGGAAAATGCCGTTTGTCTCGGAGTATGAGAAAAACGCCGTAATCATAAAATAAAGGACTGCTCTCGGGCTGATTTTGGGGAAAAATAATCGCCCGAGGGCTTTTTATACTTGATTTTTCGCCGCCTTTGTAGTATAATTTAGCGGTAAATCCATCTTTTTCGGAAAGGGTATGTGAATATTGCCATGAAACTTGTATTAGTTGTCAATTCGGGAAGCTCCTCCTTGAAGTACCAGCTTCTAAACATGGAGGACGAGTCCTGCCTCGCAAAGGGAAACTGCGACCGCATAGGAATAGGCGGCCATGTAAAGCACCAGGTTCCCTCCACCGGCTATGAGTACAGCGAGGACTGCGTTTTCCCCACCCATACCGAGGCCTTTGAAAAGCTTGTAGAGGTCCTCACCACCGGCGAGAACAGGGTCATAGACTCTATGGCTGAAATCTCCGCCGTCGGTCACAGAATCGTTCAGGGTGCAGAGATATTCAACAAGGCCTGTCTTGTCACCGAGGAGGTAATCGAGAAGATAGACGGTCTTTCCGAGCTTGCCCCGGTCCACAACCATCCCCATGTGCTGGCTTTAAGAGCCTGCTCCAAGGTGCTCCCAAAGAGCATCCCGCAGGTCGTCGTATTCGACACCGCCTTCCATCAGACAATGCCTCCTAAGGCGTATCTGTTCGGTCTGCCGTATGAGGATTACGAGAAGTACGCCGTCAGAAAGTACGGCTTCCACGGCACCTCCCACCGCTTTGTATCCGCAAGGCTGGCAAAGGCCATGGAAAGGGATATCAGCGAGCTTAAAATAGTCTCCTGCCATCTTGGAAACGGCTCCTCGATAACCGCTGTCGACGGCGGAAAATCTGTCGACACCTCGATGGGCTTCACCCCTCTTGACGGCATCATAATGGGCACACGCTGCGGAGCGGTCGACCCCTCCGCCGTCACCTATGTCATGGACAAGCATGGCTTTAACGCCCACGAGATGAGCGAGTACATGAACAAAAAATCCGGCTTCCTGGGGCTTTCCGGCGTCAGCTCGGACAACAGGGATGTCTGCAAGGCGGCAGCCGAGGGCGACAAGAGAGCCGCTCTTACCACCGAGATTTTAAAGTACCAGATTAAAAAGTACATCGGCGCATTCAGCGCAGCCATGAACGGTCTCGACGCCGTTTTGTTCACAGGAGGAATCGGCGAGAACTCCTGGGAGGTAAGAGAGGGCGTCTGCGAGAATATGGAGTTTTTGGGCATCAGGCTTGACAGGGAGGCTAACCGTCAGGCAAAGGGCGAGCTTGTTAAAATCTCCGCTCCCGACTCAAGGGCTGAGGTCTGGGTGGTTCCCACCAACGAGGAGCTTTTAATCGCAAGAGACACTATAAGCCTTATTTCCGAGTCCTGCCAGTAAGGATGGCACGGCTTTTTGAGACTATTAACGGCAGCCCGGCGCTTTTCGCCGCCGGGTATGTCGCCGTTATGAGCATAGCCGCACTTTTGTGCTACGGAGCCGACAAGCTGAAGGCTGTTAAGGGCGGCTGGAGAATCAGCGAAAAAACGCTTCTTACCCTCTCGATAGCGGGAGGCGCACTGGGCGGGCTTATAGGAATGAGGCTGTTTCGCCACAAGACAAGGCACGCCTATTTCTGGGCGGTAAACTATGTCTTTTTGGCGATGCATATCGCTCTTATTGTATGGCTGTATCTTTCGGCAGGATAGGAGGCGCTGTTGGCATGAAGCAGGGTAAGGGCTCCCGTCAGCCGGTATGCGAGAGCTGTGCATACTACTATTATGATGAAGAATATTCGGAATATGTCTGCAATGCTGCCATGGACGAGGACGAGCTGTCAAGGCTTGCCTATGCGAATAAGAGCGGCAGGTTTTTTTGCAGCTATTTCCGTCCGTACGATGAATACGGCGTCGTAAGGCGCCAGATGTAAATCCGTCAAGGAGGCAGATTATGAGCTACTGCTTTGACCCCAAAAAAACCGCAGACCTCTGCATAGAGTGGATTAGGGACTGGTTTTCAAAAAACGGTCCGGACTGCAACGCCGTGGTCGGAATATCAGGAGGTAAGGACTCCTCGGTCGTCTGTGCGCTCTGCGCCGAGGCTCTGGGTCGTGAGAGGGTTATAGGCGTCCTAATGCCCAGAGGGATTCAGGAGGATATAGACTTCTCCCATGAGCTTTGCAGGCTGTTGGGAGTAAAAAAGCTGGTCATAAACATAGAGAGCGCCGCAAGAGCAATAGAGTCCATGCTCCCCTTTGAGCCTAGCAGGCAGACGCTCATTAACATCCCTCCGAGAATAAGGATGACGGTTTTGTACGCAGTCTCGCAGTCCTACAACGGGCGTGTTGCCAATACCTGCAACCTCTCCGAGGACTGGGTCGGCTACGCCACCAGATACGGCGACGGCGCAGGGGATTTCGCCCCGATTTCAAGGCTCACGGTCCAGGAGGTCAAGGCTGTCGGAAGCTATCTGGGGCTTCCCTTGAATCTCGTTGAGAAGCCGCCTGTCGACGGTCTTTGCGGTCTTACAGACGAGGAAAACCTCGGCTTTAGCTACGCCGAACTGGACGGCTATATCAGGCAGGGAATACTCCCAAGAGCGGATATCAGGGAAAAAATAGACCGTCTTAACAGACTCAATCAGTTTAAGCTAAGATATATGGACAGCTTCGACCCCGGCATACCTGTTTTCGGCGGCGCAGCGTCCTTCCCGGAGGAAAAATGATGGCGCAAAACTCTAGATACAGCATAGAGGACGCTTTAAAGGGGCTTCATCCTGAGGTCAAGCTGCTTAAAGACCCCTATCCCGGCTCGTTCGCAAACGGACTTACCATGTGCGAGAGCGAGTCCGCACGGCTTTTTAAGCTCACCGAGCAAAATGACGGCGTGGATGTCTACGAGGACGGCAGGGGGCATAAAATCCTAATCCGCAAGGAAAGAATCGACACTCCCTTCGGCACCGCCTACAAGGTCTCGACCGAGTTTATTAATCAGGATGAAAATCCCTGCACCCTTGAAATGCTCGCAAGCTTCGCTGTGAGCGGAGTCAGGGCGAGCAGGCTCCACAGGCTGATGTCCTTCTGGAGCGCAGAGGGCAGACTCAAAACCGAGACTCTGGCTGAGCTTCACCTGGAGCCGTCCTGGAATCGCTGGGCGCCTAGGGTGGAGAGCTTTGGAAACCTAGGCTCGATGCCGGTAAGAAGGTATTTTCCCTTTCTTGCCGCCGAGGACGACTCCGGCAGTGTCTTTGGAGTCCAGCTTTACGCTCCGTCCTCCTGGCAGCTTCAGGCTATCTGCCGTCAGCCGAACACCCTTCTCATAGCGGGAGGACTTCCAGACAGGGACTTCGGGCAGTGGACGAAAACTCTCGCTCCCGGGGAGAGCTTTGTCACGCCCTCAGCCCTTATAAGCGTTCAGGATAGTCTTTTAAAGCTTTCCTCTGTGCTGACTGCGGCTCAAAGACCCGATGTCTCCAGCGTAGATTCCGACATGGGAATAGCCTTCAACGAATACTGCACCACCTGGGGCAACCCGAGCTTCGAGCGGGTTAAGCAAATCGCCGACAGCCTTGAGGGCAGGGGTATAAAATACCTCGTTATAGACGCCGGGTGGTTCGGTAAGGACAATTGGTGGGACTCCACCGGCGACTGGGAGGTCAACGAAAAAAGATTCCCCGGCGGAATGAAGCCGATTGCAGACTACATCCGCTCAAAGGGCATGATACCCGGAATCTGGTTTGAGCTTGAGTCGGTGTCGGTCGGGTCAAAGCACTTTAACTCAGCCGAGCATCTTGTGAAAAGGGACGGTCTGCCCCTAACCGTCGGCTCAAGAAGATTTTGGGACATGGAGGACCCCTGGGTAAAGGATTATCTTCGTGAACGGGTCATCGGGCTTTTAAAGAGCTGCGGCTTCGGCTACATAAAAATAGATTACAACGACACCATGGGAGCCGGCTGTGACGGTCCTGACGGTATCGGCGAGAATCTTCGCCGCAAGGTGGAGGCTACAAAGGATTTCTTCAGGGAGCTAAAAAGAGAGCTTCCCGAGCTTGTGATAGAAAGCTGCTCGAGCGGAGGCCACCGTCTTGAGCCGTCGATGCTGGAGCTGTGCTCTCAGGCGAGCTTCTCGGACGCTCACGAGCCTAGCTGCATCCCGATAATCGCCGCAAACCTGCACAGGGTTGTAAGGCCCTCGCAGTCGCAGATATGGGCGGTGCTGAGAAAGGGTGACAGCGACAAAAGAATCGCATACTCGCTGTGTGCGGGACTTTTGGGCAGGCTCTGCCTCAGCGGAGACATCCCGGAGCTGTCCTTGGAGCAGTGGAGCCTTGTCAGCGAGGGTCTTTCATTCTACCGAAGCGCCGCCGACATCATAAAGTACGGCAGGACGGAGCTTATTGAATGCAGCTCGGACAGCTATGACAGACCTACCGGCAATCAGCTTCTTATAAGGGAGCTAAACGGAACAAGGCTTGCTGTTATGCACCGCTTCGGCGAGTCTGCCACGCCGGATTATAGCTTCCTTGAGGGCAAAAATATAATCTCCCGCTTCTCAAGTGCTGACGGCGATTTTACGGCGGAGGCTGTAATCTATCGCTAGACGCCGCAGGACCCAAAAAGCGCTCGTAAGCATAATGGCATAATAATAAGACCTATGGCAGGGTACTGTCGTAGGTCTTTTTTGCTAAAAGCCTTAAAAGCCTCACTGCCTCAGCCTCAAGGAGCAATTAAGGGCTTCGGCGGGAAAGCCCCGGATAGGACTCCCCCGCCGATTATCTGATTCAATTTAATAAGAAGCTTTTATATACTCCTTTTTCTCTCTAGCCAAGAACTACCGTTACCTTGTTCTCGGGAAGAAGCTTATCCTCGGGGATGAGGCAGCCCTCCAGCCTCTCGCCGTTAAGAATCAGCTCCTTGACTCCCGACTCGACATGAGCGGAGTTGTCAACTGTAATATCAAGCCTTGAGCCTCTGAAGCTCTTTTTAATCGTGATGCCGTCCCACTCCTTTGGTATCGAGGGGCAGATTCTAAGACCCTTGGCGTTAGGACGCATACCGAGTATTCCCTCCACGCAGCCTACCATGACGGTCGAGGCGGTGCCGGTCAGCCAGTGGACATGCGCCCTGCCCTCAAAGGGAGAGGCTGTGGACTCTACGAACTGACCGTGGACATAAGGCTCGATAACCCTTATCTCAGCGCTGTCGTTCATCGAAGCCGGAGCGGACTCCATGAAGTACTCAAACGCCCTGTCTCCGTGACCCAAGAGAGCCTCGGCGAGTATCAGCCAGCCCTGAGACTGGGAGAAGATTCCGCCGTTTTCCTTGGTGTCGGGATTGAAGATGTGCATTATAGCGCCGTCAAACATATGGTCTATATACGGAGGGTCTAAAAGCTTGGCTCCGTATTTAGTGTTAAGAATCGAGTGTACACTCTCCATGGCAAGCTCCGCCTGCTCCTTGGAGGCAAAGCCGGATATAACCGACCAGCTCTGGGGATTCAGCCACATGCTTGCCTCGGGGTCCTTCTTAGCTCCTACTACGACGCCGTCCTCCCTGATTCCTCTTATGAACCTGTCCTCGTCCCAGCAGTCAGCAAGCGACTCGCCGAGCTTTTGCTTAGCGCCGTCGAGATAGGCTATATACTCTAGGTCGCCTCTGTCGCCGGCAAACTCACGCATTATGCTCATGGCGTAGTATAGCTGGAAGGCAACGAAGGTGGACTCGCCCTTTGCGCCCATTCTAAGGCAGTCGTTCCAGTCGGCATAGAGTCCGGCAGGCATATCGTGAGCGCCGAGCCTTTCCATAGAGAAGCGAATCGCCCTCTTCAGATGGTCGTATACGCTGTCCTCCCCGCCGTTGGCATAGACTATGACCTCGTCTAGGAAGGCGGTGTTTCCGCTCTCGCCGATGTACTTATAGACGGTCGGGAAGAGCCACAGAGCGTCGTCCGCACGGTAAGACGGATGTCCCGTAGCCCTGACATAGGACGGGTCGTCCGGCGTGTCCTCATGACCGGCATTGTGGTTGAATTTGACAAGAGGAAGCCCTCCCCCGTTGTCAACCTGGGCGGAAATCATGAAGCGTATCTTCTCAAGAGCCATTTCTGGGTCGAGATGGATTATTCCCTGAATGTCCTGAACGGTGTCACGGTAGCCGTAGCCGTTGCGGAGTCCGCAGTATATCAGCGACGCCGCCCTCGACCAGGTAAAGGTGATGAAGCACTGGTAGGAGTTCCAGACATTTATCATGTTGTTAAACTCCTCGCTGGGAGTGCAGACCGAGAGGTTCTCAAGCTTTCCGTGCCAGTAGTCCTTAAGCTGGGAGATCTCCTTGTCGACTACTCCCGGCTTTTCGTAGCCCGAGATAAGCACGGCGGCGTCGGCAGGGCATCTCTGTCCGAGTATGTAGATAAGCTCCTTTGTCTCCCCGGGAGCCAGCATAATGTCGGACTGGAGCGCACCGCAGGCGTTGGAATTGTAGTTCATAACGCCGTCGCAGAAGCCCCTTTCAACCGATACGGGGTTGCTGTAGCTGCGATACGGTCCTATGAAGCTGTCAAGATTTCCGTTGCAGCGGGTGACTCTCTCACCTGCGAGTCCAAAGAAGCGCTCACGGTGATTTGAGCCGGAGCTATCCTTGCCGGAGTTCTCGTTTATGTGCTGAACTATCATGTTCTTTTCAAATGATGTCCTGGTTATGAACAGGGTGTACTGGAGGTTAACCTGGTCCTGCTCGTAGTTGTTGTCGTTGGTAAACTCACAGAAGCCGAACACAGACAAGGACCTCGGCCTTTCGCTAAGGTTTGTAATCTTAGCCCTCCAGACCTCGTGAGTCGCTCCGAGCGGAACATAGTAGCTGACCTCCGAGCCGATTTTTCCGTACTCCGAGCTTATTATGGTGTACGCCGTGCCGTGCCTGCACTCGGATTTGTAGGCGTCAAGCGGCTTTCCTACCGGCTGCCAGGACGCCGACCAGTAGTCGCCGTTGTCATTATCCCTAAGATAGATATATCTTCCCGGCAGAGCCATCGAGGAGTTGAAGCGGTATCTTATAAGCCTTCCGTTCGCTCCCGACTGGACAAAGCTGTAGCCTCCTGCGTTGTTTGAGATTATTGCGCCGTATGCCGGCGAGCCGAGGTAGTTAGACCAGGGTGCGGGAGTATCCGGCCGTGTTATGACATACTCCTTATTCGCAATATCAAAATAGCCGTATCTCATCAAAATCCTCCTTAAAAGCAGTGTAATATTTTTTTATCGGCGAGGTAAGGCTCCGGCAGGAAGCGCCCCTCTCCCGGTGAAAACCCGTCAATATCCGGGCTTAATACCTTAATGGCATTATATCATTTACTGAAAGACTTTACAAGGGGGGAGTTGAAAAAATCTTTAAATATTCTAAACTTCCTGCGGCAGAAAAAGTGGCGGCCAGAAAAATCTGACCGCCCTTTGCGTTTTAATAACCCTATACCGGGTCTTTGCGCCTACATCGTTACAAAGACGAATCTAAGAACGAAGAGGGCTGCTATAACAGTAATCGGGATATCCTTTTTCTTGTACTTCCCGGTAAAGAGGGAGATAAGAACATAGGCTATGGCTCCGATTCCGATACCGTTTGAAATCGAATAGGTAAGAGGCATCATGACAAGCGCCAGGAATGCGGGGACGGCGCTGGCAAGGTCGTTCATGTCAACCTTTGCAAAGCTCTTTAGCATCAATACTCCGACATAGATAAGCGCAGGAGCAGTAGCGCATGCCGGAACAAGCGACGCAACAGGGCTTAGGAACAGGCATACGGCAAAGCAGATTGCTACTACTAGGCTTGTAAGACCCGTCCTTCCTCCGGCTCCGACTCCGGCGGCCGACTCAACATAGGTGGTGACCGTCGAGGTTCCGAATACCGAGCCTGCAACCGTCGCAATGGCGTCGCTGGTCATGCACTCGTTTACGCTTATCGGGTCGCCGTTATCGTCAAGCATATCAGCCTGGGAGGCTGTGCCGTAGAGGGTGCCTATGGTGTCGAACATGTCGACGAGGCAGAAGGTTATAATCAGCATTATAGTCGAGAAGATGGCTCCAAGACCCTCGCCGGAGAAGGCGTTTGCCCATGACTGGGGCTTGAAGGCTGCCGCAAGTCCTATCGAGGCAAAGTCCTTGAAAGTAGCGCCGACCTGGCTCATATCAAATGAGAATACGCTTCCGGGGAGGATATAGTAGATGACGGTTATCGCCAAAATGGTGATAAGCACCGAGCCCTTTACCTTGAACTTCTCCAAAACGGCTATGAGAAGAAGTCCCGCAAGCGCCAAAAGGGCAGGCATGGCGGTCTCGAAGAAGGTGCCGTTGTTTATAGCTCCGTGGATGTCGACAAACTGGACCAGGGTGTACTGGTTGGTCTGGATGATTCCGACATTCTGGAAGCCGATGAATGCGATAAACAGACCGATTCCGGCGGGGATAGCCTTCTTGAGGCAGTCAGGAAGCGCTCTTGCTATCTTCGACCTGAGTCCTGTAACCGAAATCAGCAGGAAGATAAGTCCTGAGATTAGGATTATTACAAGGCCAGACTGATACCCCTCGATGACATCGCTGCCGCTTATTACGGCGGGAAGCACGAAGGAAACGAAGAAGAAGGAGTTAAGTCCCATGCCGCATGCCTGAGCAAACGGCATCCTCGCATAGAGCGACATAAGCAATGTGCCTATTACCGCTCCCAGTATCGAGGCGACATAGACTGCGTTCCAAATCTGCTGGAAGGCAGGGTCTGCGTTTTCCGCAAGATGATTAAAGCTGACTATCTGGTTGGGGTTGGTTATTACAATGTAAGCCATTGCAAAGAATGTCGTCAACCCGGCGATTATCTCCGTCCTGACGGTTGAGCCACGCTCGGAGATTTTAAAAAACTTGTCCAAAATCTGTCACACTCCTATATTTCTATTCATGACCGGCACAGCATTTCCCCGCTGCTGCGCCTAAGAGTCACTGCATATAGTTTAACCCCTTTGCCGAAAAAAAGCAACACAATATTAAAAAAGTCACATTTTGTTCACGATTAATTTAAACTATTATAAAAGTTTACGCACCGTCAGACGAGATAAAACGGTGAAAAGAGAAAAACCGGGAGACCGCATTTTGTGGTCTCCCGTAATTTATCCGCCCGCAGGGGTTATTTCATCAGGCACAGCGTAGCCTCGTCCGGCTGAGCGGAATTTATCCGCCCGCAGGGGTTATTTGTCAAAGCTTGGGTTAAAGGCGTAGAAGTTTTTGGAATCTAGCTGGTCGGTGACCATTCTAAGGGCTTCGCCGAAGCGCTGGAAGTGGACTATCTCCCTTTCCCTAAGAAACTTTATTACATCTCTGACATCCGGGTCGTCGACAAGGCGAAGGATGTTGTCATAGGTCAGCCTCGCCTTTTGCTCTGCCGCCAAGTCCTCGGAGAGGTCGGCTATCGGGTCGCCGGTGGACTGGAATATCTCAGCCGAGAACGGCGTGCCTGAGGCGGCTATGGGGTACAGCCCGGTGGTGTGGTCGACAAAGTAGGTGTCGAAGCCGGACTCCTTTATCTCCTTGGGAGTGAGGTTCTTGGTGAGCTGGTAGATGATTGCGCATATCATCTCCATATGCCCCAGCTCCTCGGTGCCTATATCGTTCAAAATCGCCTTGACCTTTGGACAGGGTGCAGTGTAGCGCTGTGAGAGGTAGCGCATAGCGGCGCCCAGCTCGCCGTCAGGTCCGCCGAACTGAGATATTATGACCTTGGCTGCGGCGGGATTTGGGTTTTTTATCTTGACGGGATACTGAAGCTTTTTTTCATATTGCCACATTCAGCTTATCCTTCCTTTCTGTACTTGATAAAGTTTTTTGCCGTGCCGGCTGAACGGCTGGCGGGATTCTTACTCATGCCGCTAGTCCTCATTTGCACATAGCTCCCACGGCCACGGACCGTTTGCCCACTGCCAGCTTTCGCTGTTGGCGTCCGACGCCATTGTCAGCGGTCCGTATTTTTCCTCGAAGAGCCTTTTCTGCTCCTCGCATAGCTTCTTGTACTTGTTATAATATTCAAGAGCCTCCCTGCACTCGGGATGGGTGTCCAGAAACAGCGACGCCTCCAGCATCGCAAAGGAGTAGCACTGTACGGTCTTTAAAAGCTTAGCTCTGTCGTTCATATTGTTCTCTCCCCGATGAAGGGCTTGTCAAGCTCCTCAAAAATAGTGCCTCTTTCGAGTCCGACCTTAGGGTCATAGACCTTAGCCCACTGCTGATACGGCACATACATCATCGCTATTGGCATGCTGTCGGGCAGGGAGGACCTTGGCTGGATGCAGCACAGTGAGGGCTTGTCGCCTGCATTTGCGGCTAAGCGGCTCTCAGGCTGCTGTCCCTGGTCGATTTTAAAAATTATATCGTTAATGTTCATGGTTATCTCCTGTAGGTCTTTTTGCAGCTTTACTGCATTACATACTATGCCTATGCGGGGATAAGCGTTACTGCCCGCAAAAAAGAGGCTCGCCTGACGGCAAGCGAAGCCTTCTTTAGCAGCTTGGGGAGGCAGCCCTGTGCAAAGTGAGTCACCACGGCTTCTGCCGTGGCGAAGGGATTGCCGGGGATTGCCGGTTAGATAAAAGCCTTACGCCGTTTTCCGGGGAGGGGCACGCCTTTCAGGCTATTATCAAATTTAGGCGGCAAGCCCTCGGTCAGCGCTGCTGACAGCTCACTTTGCACGAAGGGGGAGGCTTTGCAGGCTGCTGAGATTTTTGACAAGTTAAAATCCCGGAGGGGTCTATCCCTCCGGGATTTTACAATCATTTCATTCCAAGATACTCCATAATCCTAGGGAGCTGCTCTTTGCCGTCGGAGTAGCCAAGATAGTAAAGCTCTCCCAGCTTCTCCATGTCCGGCTCCAGCCTTGAAACCGGGATATGCCTTGACGGCTGAATAAGCAGGACTCTCCCCTTCCTTGCGAGAGCGTCAAGCACTCTTTGCTGTCTTATACCGGCATGGGTGCTGTAGTAAAGCGAGCGGGCAAACTCTGGGTGTCCCCTGTATACGGCAGGGGCAAGCCTGCTCATGTCAGCTAGCTTGGATTTGCTCCCAGACGGCTTGGTCTTTATTACTATAATCTTGGAGTATCCCTCACGCATCGCCCAGTCAAAGGGGATCTTTACGGTACAGCCGCCGTCAAGATAAAGACCGTTTCCCACCCTCACTGGCCTTGAGACAAAGGGAAGCGAGGCGGACGCCTTCACTGCGTTAAATATTTCCCTCTCGACGCCTCTTTCAAAATAGACCGGCCTGCCGGTGTCAAAGCTTGTTGCCACTGCGACAAACCGCCTTTTGGAGTCGAAGAAGCTGGAGTAGTCAAAGGGGTCGTACCTGTTTACCCTCTTTAGGAGGAAATCAAAGCCGATTATCCCCTTGTTGCTCTTATACGCCCTCGGTCCGACATATTCCGGGTCGTGCCTGTACTTTAGGTTGATTCTGGCGGAGCGGCCTATCTGCCTTGAGAGATAGTTCATCCCGTTAAGAGCGCCTGCCGAGACTCCTATTACGCACTCCAGATTGACTCCGCCCTCCATCATGGCGTCAAGCACTCCGCTGGTGTATACTCCCCTGAACGCTCCGCCCTCAAGGACGAGGCAGCCCCTTACCGGCTCGCCCTCAGCCCTTCCGCAGGGCAGGCTGTCAAGCCCTGAATACGCTTTAAACTCCCTTTCCTGCTGTCTTGCCTTAGACCCTCTCATACGCTTGACTCCCGGCTGTAGACAGCCTCCAGGCGGTAAATCGGCAGACCCATGTCGACAAACCGCTTTTCATACTCGGTCATAATGTTGTCCTCAGGGGAATCGGCGTGAAGGTCAAGGCTTATGTTTTTTAGCCTGAAGCCTGAATAGGACAGCTCCTCTACCGAAAACTCAAAGAGCTTCCTGTCGTCGGTTTTCTGGTGAAGCTCTGCGCCGTCCTTGAGAAGCTCCTTGTATATCTCAAGAAAGCTCCTGTGCGTCAGCCGATGGGAGGCGTAGCTCTTTTTCGGAAAGGGACAGCTAAAGTTGAGGTACAGCCTGCTCACGGAGTCGGGAGGGATGAATTTTGAAAGATAGGCGGCGTCGCACCTCAGAAGATACAGATTTTCAATGCCCATGGCTATCGCCTTCTCAGCGGCGTCCACTATGACATTCGATGTCTTTTCCACCGCCAAGACATTTATCCCGGGATTCCTCTTTGCAAGCTCGCAGGCAAACTGACCCTTGCCGCAGCCTATTTCCATCACGATGGGTCTGTCGTTCCCGAAAAGCCCTTCAAGCTCGAGATATTCCTTTTTCTCTATTGATGTAACAAAGTTTCTGTCCTCGCAGTCAAGGACTATAAGCCTGCCGGTATCCTGACAGCCTTTAAGCCTTGCGTCAAGATTCGCCTTTCTTCTCATCCTCATACTCAGCAGGACTCCTCGCAGGAAAGGCTTACGCCGTCAACCATGACTCCGCCGCAGGGACGGAAATTAAGAACATGACAGCTTCCCTCCCCGAAAACAGACTCTATTCCCTGCCTGAAATAATCTAGGGCGTCCTCTGGGACAAACGCCTGCACCGTTCCCGCAAAGCCTCCGCCGTGGACCCTGTAGGCTCCCCTGCCGCCCAAGAGGCTTCCGCAGGTGTAAAGAGCCAGCGAGACGCTCTGCATCCCCGGCATGGACGAGGCGTAGACATTCTGGAGATAATCAAAGGAGCTTCTTCCCGAGAGATTAATTATTTCCAGCATTTTCTCGGTGTCGCCTGCCCTTAGAGCCCTGCAAAGGCTTATTACCCTGTCGTTTTCGTCAAAGAAGTGAAGCGCTCTTAAAACAGCTCTGTCGCCGCACTCCTGCCTTACCCTTGCGATATCCGAAATAAGCGTGCTCTTGTCAAGCTCCCTAAGATAATCCTTTTTGAAGGAGCCGGCAACCGCCTTCATCTCGGCGGGTATTGCGGCGTACTCCGGGGTCAGCTCGGCGTGGCTTCCCCTTGTGTCTATAATGCAGAGCCTGAGCCCGCTTCTAGCTGGGTCGAAGTCGATAGTGTCTATCACCGGGCTTGAGGGGTCCTTAAAGTCGATGGAAATAAAGCTTCCCACCGAGGACGCCATCTGGTCCATAAGCCCGGACGGCTTGCCGAAGTAGACATTCTCCGAAAACTGGGCTATCTGGGCTATCTCGACGGCTGAAACCTCCCCGCCGTTGTAAAGATGGTTAAGAGCGGTGCCGATAAGCACCTCGAACGCCGCCGAGGAGGAAAGCCCGGAGCCTTTTAAGACCTGCGAGCTGGTGTAGGCGGTAAAGCCCCCTATCCTGTAGCCCCTGTCAAAAAAGCCCTTTGCGACTCCCCTTATAAGGGCGCAGGAGCTTGAATACTCCTCAGCCCTTATCTCAAGCTCCCGGGTGTCTACTATGTCAGTCCCCGGGAAGCCCTCCGACTTTACGGTGATAATGCCGTCCTCAGTCGGAGCCAGGGCGCAGATGATGTCCATATCCACAGCCGCCGCTGCGACTATGCCGTGATTGTGGTCGGTGTGGTTTCCGCAGACCTCCGTCCTGCCGGGAGCGGAAAACCAAAGCTCGGGAAGCCTCCCAAACTCCTCCTTAAACAAAAGCGCAGTTTTCTGATACCTCTTTTTTTGAAGCTGAGCGTCGCCGTACAGCGCTGAAAAATCAATCCTGTTCATTATCCAAGCCGTCCTTTCCCTATTTAATTTTTGAAGATTGTGTCAAATCTTTGATGATGATAATACACCGACAGCGCAAGCCCCACCGCCAGCCAGGAGGATAGCATAGCCGTGCCTCCCGCAGAGAAAAAGGGCAGCGGGATGCCTATTACCGGGGTGATGCCGGTCACCATCCCGATATTTAAGACCGAGTGGGTTAAAAAGTAGGAGAATATCCCGACTAGGATATACCTTCCAAGCTCGTCCTGACTCCTCATGCCGCTGAGCAAAAGCCTGAGGCAGAAAAGCGTAATCAGCAAAACGATAGCCAGACAGCCGATAAAGCCAAGCGTCTGCCCGGCGTAGGAGAATATAAAGTCGCTGTGGCAGACCGGGACATAGGTGTAATCCCCTCCGAAAAGCCCCTTGCCCTCAAGCTGTCCCGAGCCTAGGGCGATAAGCGAGCGGCTGGTCTGGTAAAGCAGGTCGGCGTTTGAGTATTTTTCGGGGAATATCACGCTTAGTATCCTGTTTTTGTGCACCGGCTGGAGGTAATATGTCCACAGGAGCCAGAACACTGCGGGAGCCAAAGCCGCCGCACCGAGGATATACTTCCAGGAAAGCCCTGCCGCAAAGACTATCGCCAGGAATATGATTATAAATACCATCGCTGTGCCGTCGTCCCCCTGGAGCATTACAAGAGCAGCCGGAAGCCCTCCGTGGACAAGCAGGGCGAGTATGTTTAGGGGATTGTTTAAAAACTCCTTTGTCCTAAAGCAGTGGTACGACAGTGAGAGGATATATGCCAGCTTTAAAAACTCCGCCGGCTGGACGGTAATGAAGCCGAGGTCTATCCACGCACGGTCGTCTGCGCCCTCCAGCCCGGAGATCCCCAGCCCCGTAAAGGTAAGAAGCGTCAGCCCGAGCGCCGCCGGGAGGTACAAAAACCAGAGCCTTGAAAACCATCTGTAGTCAAACACGGCGATGATAAGCGCCAGAAATAGCCCGACAAGAGCGGCTATAAGCTGGACCTTGACCGTCTGCGAGTCGACGGCGGCGTCGGTTATCCTCTGCGACCTGCTGTTTATCACAAGCGAGTATATGAGCGTTATCCCTATCGCACTGCAGCAGCCGGCAAGCAGCAAAAGCAGCTTGTCCAGCCTCTTAATATACGCAAGCGCCCTCTTAACAACAGCACCCAGCAGCGTCCTCACTCCAGTCAAAAGAATTCTTTAGATGATTGTAGCATATCCAATCCGCTTTTTCAAGCTAAAATTATTGCAGACCGTGTCAAAATACACTTGCATTTTTTAAAATATATGCTATTATGTATTCATGGGAGGACAGGAGCGGCCCCTCCCGGATTTTCAGGGAGCAGCCTCTAAGCTACCTCACCCAACTATTTTAAAGGAGGATTCACCACTATGGCTTACAAGATTACCGATGAGTGCATCAACTGCGGTACATGTGCATCCGAGTGCCCCGTAAACGCTATCACCGAGGGCGAGGATAAGTTCGTTATCGACGCCGAGACCTGCATAGGCTGCGGAAACTGCGCCGCAGTCTGCCCTGTAGGAGCGCCCGTTGAGGAGTAATCCCGAAACCGGGTCAGCCATCCTAGGCTGAGTACATTCAAAAAAGGGGGCAGACGCTCCCCAAGAAAACCGCAAGGTTTTAAAACCGATAGGTTTTATGTGTCCCGACGAAAGCCGGGGCACATTTTTTTGATTTAGCATATGAGCATATCAGGGAAGAGGCTGATAAGCTTCTTTTTTACTCCCGCCGTGACCCTGCGGCATGGTCGGTTTGGTGATACTGCTCAATAGCTAATAGCATTATCGATAAATATATTATCGAATCGTAGAAGATGTAAAAATCTATTAAAGCCTATTGAAATCCCCAAAAAAATATGCTATCATGTCATTAAGAAAAGAAAACAGGAGAAGTGCATTAGCGATGAGCATGGTCCCGAAGGCGACGCTGGGCCGTCTGCCAGCGTATCTAGGCTATCTGAAGCAGCTTGAATCGGAAACTGTCTCGGCAACCTCGATATCGAGGGCTTTGGGCTTCGGCGAGGTTCAGGTCAGAAAGGACCTCGGCGCAGTCAGCGGCGAGGGCAGACCCAGGGTCGGCTATGTCACGAGCGAGCTTATTTCCAGCATCGAGCATTGCCTTGGCTCGGGGAACATAAAAAAAGCTGTGCTTGTCGGCGCAGGAAAGCTAGGACGGGCTCTTCTTGACTACTCCGGCTTTTCTGAATACGGCATCGAAATCGCAGCCGCCTTTGACAGGGACGCCGGGCTGTGGCAGACCTCCTCCTCCGGGAAGCCGATATACTCTATGGATTCCCTGCAGAATATCTGCACGCTGGAGGATATAAGGATAGGGATAATCACCGTCCCGAAGGAGTCTGCGCAGGAGGTTGCCTCCCTGCTGATAAAGTGCGGGATAACTGCGATATGGTGCTTTGCTCCCTGCAGGCTCAGGGTGCCTAAGAATGTCTCGGTGAGGTATGAGGACCTCGCACTTTCCCTGGCACATCTTTGCAGGCAGGATTAAACGGTCAGTAATACCTTCATCAAAGAAAGGAATGGTCATAAGATGAACAACGAACGCAGAATCGTAGACAGTGTTGAGCGTCTTGAGGAGGTTATCGCCTCGGTGCGCAAGGCACAGGAAAAGTTTGCCAGCTTCACCCAGGAGCAGGTCGACAGGATATTCTTTGCCGCCGCTTCAGCCGCAAACAAGCAAAGGCTTCCCCTTGCTAAGATGGCGGTCGAGGAAACCGGCATGGGCGTAGTGGAGGACAAGGTCATAAAGAACAATTATGCCTCCGAGTACATCTACAACGCCTACAAGAACACCAAGACCTGCGGAGTCATCGAGGAGGACAAGGAGTACGGCATCAAGAAGGTCGCCGAGCCTATAGGCGTCATAGCGGCGGTAATACCCACCACCAACCCGACCTCTACCGCCATATTCAAGTGCCTTATCGCCCTCAAGACTAGAAACGCCATCATCATAAGCCCCCACCCGAGAGCCAAGGGCTGCACCATCGAGGCTGCCAAGATAGTCCTAGAGGCTGCCGTGAAGGCGGGCGCTCCCGAGGGCATAATCGAGTGGATAGACATCCCCTCCCTTGAGATGACCAACCTTCTTATGAAGGAGGCTGACACTATTTTGGCTACCGGCGGTCCCGGAATGGTAAAGGCTGCTTACTCCTCAGGAAAGCCTGCTCTCGGAGTCGGCGCAGGAAACACTCCCGCAATTATAGACGACAGCGCAGACATAATCCTGGCTGTAAACTCCATAATCCACTCCAAGACCTTCGACAACGGCATGATATGCGCCTCGGAGCAGTCCTGCATAGTTCTTGACAGCGTATATGCCGCAGCCAAGAGGGAGTTTGCCTACAGAGGCTGCTACTTCCTAGCTCCCGACGAGCTTGACAAGGTAAGAAAGACGATAATCATAAACGGCTCCCTCAATGCAAAGATAGTCGGTCAGCCTGCCGCAAAGATAGCGCAGCTCTCCGGCGTAAGCGTTCCTGAGGGCACCAAGATACTTATAGGCGAGGTCGAGTCGGTCGACATCTCCGAGGAGTTCGCTCACGAGAAGCTCTCCCCCGTTCTTGCCATGTATCACGCAAAGAGCTTTGACGACGCCCTTGCAAAGGCTGAGCAGCTGGTTGCAGACGGCGGCTACGGACACACCTCCTCCATCTACCTGAACACCCTCACCGCTCAGGACAAGCTTGAGAGGTTCCAGGCGAGGATGAAGACCTGCCGTGTTCTTGTCAACACTCCCTCCTCTCACGGCGGAATCGGCGATTTGTACAACTTCAAGCTCCTTCCCTCCCTCACTCTGGGCTGCGGCTCCTGGGGAGGAAACTCGGTCTCCGAGAATGTAGGAGTAAAGCACCTTATCAACATCAAGACAGTCGCTGAGAGGAGAGAAAATATGCTTTGGTTCCGTGCCCCGGAGAAGGTATACATCAAGAAGGGCTGCCTTCCCGTCGCTCTTGACGAGCTTAAATCGGTGATGAACAAGCAGCGCTGCTTCGTAGTAACCGACAGCTTCCTGTATCACAACGGCTACACCAAGCCGATAACCGACAAGCTTGACCAGCTTGGAATCGCTCACACCACCTTCTTCGATGTCGAGCCGGACCCCACCCTTGCCTCCGCACAGGCAGGAGCAAAGCAGATGTCCTCCTTCAAGCCGGACTGCATAATCGCACTCGGCGGCGGCTCCGCCATGGACGCTGCAAAGATTATGTGGGTGCTTTATGAGCATCCCGAGGTCGACTTCATGGATATGGCTATGCGCTTTATCGACATCAGAAAGAGGGTTTACACCTTCCCCAAGATGGGAGAGAAGGCTTACTTCATAGCAATACCCACCTCTGCCGGTACAGGCTCTGAGGTCACTCCCTTTGCCGTCATCACCGACCAGGACAGCGGCATAAAGTATCCTCTTGCAGACTACCAGCTCCTTCCCAACATGGCTATTATCGACACCGACTTCCATATGTCCGCTCCCAAGGGACTTACTGCCGCCTCGGGTATCGACGCTGTAACCCATGCTCTTGAGGCATACGCCTCCGTAATGGCTACAGACTACACCGACGGTCTTGCAATCCAGGCTCTAAAGACCATATTCAAGTACCTGCCCTCAGCCTATGACAACGGACAGACCGATGTTATTGCCCGTGAGAAGATGGCTAACGCCGCTACAATGGCAGGTATGGCGTTTGCAAACGCCTTCCTGGGCGTCTGCCACTCGATGGCTCACAAGCTGGGCGCCTTCCACCACATCGCACACGGCGTAGCCAACGCCCTCATGATTGAGGAGGTCCTGAGATTCAACGCCTGCGAGTCTCCCGTTAAGATGGGCACCTTCTCGCAGTACGACCATCCTCACACCCTGGCAAGGTACGCCGAGATTGCAGACGCTTTGGGTCTTGGCGGAAGCACCGACGAGGAGAAGCTTGAAAACCTCATAGCGGCAATCAACGAGCTAAAGGCAAGAGTCGGAATCAAGCCGACCATCAAGGACTACGGCATCGACGAAAAGGACTTCCTTGACAGGCTTGACGCTATGACCGAGCAGGCGTTTGACGACCAGTGCACAGGCGCTAACCCGAGATATCCTCTTATCAGCGAGATAAAGAGCATGTACCTCAACGCCTACTACGGCAAGCACTTCGAGGAGAAGAAGATGCCCGACCAGATACACGACTTTGAAAGCTCGGGCGCTGACGCCAGCAAGCAGATATACGCCAAGAAGGGCAAGAAAACCAAGTAATAGGAGGATAAAGTGATGAATCTAGACAGAGTTATTGCAGTCAGGAATTCTAAGACGCTCTATCGTGACGGCGACCTTTGCATTAAGGTATTCGACGAGAGCTTCTCCAAGGCCGACATCCTAAACGAGGCTCTTAACACCGCCAGAGTCGAGGAGACAGGTCTTAATATCCCCAAGGTTATCGAGGTCTGCAAGGTAGACGGCAAGTGGGCGATAGTCACCGAGTACATAGAGGGCAAGACCCTCGCCTCCATCATGGAGGAGGACCCCGACAATATCGACAAGTACCTCGAGATGTTCGTCGATTTGCAGATAGAGGTCCAGTCCCACACCTGCCAGAACCTCAACAAGCTAAGGGACAAGATGAACCGCAAAATCGGCGAGGCTGAGCTTGACGCTACCACAAGATACGACCTAAGAACCCGTCTTGAGGCTATGCCCAAGCACAGAAAGCTCTGCCACGGCGACTTTAACCCCTCCAACATAATCGTCACCGGGGACGGCAGGCTCTATGTCCTTGACTGGGCGCACGCCACTCAGGGAAACGCCTCCGCAGACGCCGCCAGGACATACCTTCTTTTCTGCCTCTCGGGAAACACCGAGCTTGCGGCAAAGTATCTTGATATGTTCTGCCGCAAGAGCGACACTGCAAAGCAGTATGTCCAGAAGTGGATGCCCATTGTAGCCGCCTCGCAGTCGGTCAAGGGCAACAAGGAGGAAAGGGAGTTCCTTCTCTCCTGGGTAGATGTTGTAGATTACGAATAAGCCGGCGCTGACCGGGGTGTCAGGAGGCTGGGCGCTCCTTCTCTCCCGGCACCCCGCAGGCAGGATATGACCGACCGGCAGGCAGGCTCCTTGAAAATAAAGAGCTTTCCCGCCGGTCGCTTTAAAGAGAGGATATACATATGAATGTTACAGTATGCATAGGCAGCTCCTGCCATATCAAAGGCTCCAGGCAGGTCGTAGGCTCGCTCCAAAGGCTCATTCAGGACAACGGTCTTGGCGACAGGGTGGAGCTTGGCGGCACCTTCTGCATGGGACAGTGCCAGAAGGGAGTCTGCGTCACCGTGGACGACAGCTTCTTCTCCGTCAGCCCGGAGACAGTAGAGGATTTCTTCAACCGTGAGATATTAGCTAAGCTCCCTCCCGAGAATGACGGGGAGTAGCCCCTTGGCTCGGCTTTATGCCAATAACCTGACGCAGGCGGGATAGTTCATATCACGCCTTGCTCCGATTTAAGACGACCAAGCATTAATGGAGTGATATAAGTGATTGTACAGATATGCGTTGGCAGTTCCTGCCATCTCAAAGGCTCCGAGGAGATAGTCAGGCTTTTGCAGGAGGCTGTCGAGGAGCACCACCTTGAAAACGATGTCACCCTTGCCGGAAGCTTCTGCACCGGCATGTGCAACCGCTTCGGCGTGACCGTCACGGTAGACGACGAGGTAATAAGCGGAGTGACCAAGGAGAGCTTCAAGGAATTTTTCAACGAAAAAATACTTAAACCTATCAAAGCCGGAGGAGTGTAGCAAATGGGCAAATATCTGACCCTGAAAAAATCAAACTGCAAAAACTGCTATAAGTGCATCCGCCACTGCCCGGTGAAGTCGATTAGATTCTCCGGGAATCAGGCGCATATAATCGAGGACGAGTGCATCCTGTGCGGACAGTGCTTTGTCGTATGTCCGCAGAACGCCAAGGAGATAGTCGACGAGACGGAGAAGGTAAAGGTTCTGCTCCAGGGCGGCGACCCGGTCATTGTCAGCCTGGCTCCCTCCTTCGTCGCAAACTACGGCGCAGGAATCAGCCAGATGAGGCAGGCTCTTAAAAAGCTGGGCTTTTATGATGTCGAGGAGACCGCCGTCGGCGCCTCGATGGTAAAGTCGGAGTATGAGAGGCTTATAAAGGAGGAAAGCAGGGATATTATAATCTCCTCCTGCTGTCACTCGGTAAATCTTCTTATCCAGAAGTATTTTCCGAACCTTCTTTGCTATCTTGCCGATGTCCTCTCCCCGATGCAGGCTCACTGCACCGACATAAAAAAGCGGTATCCCAACGCCAAGACGGTGTTTATAGGTCCCTGCGTAGCCAAAAAGGACGAGGCTGGAAAGTATCCCGGAATAGTCGACGCTGTTCTTACCTTCGAGGAGCTTACCGGCTGGCTGAACGCCGAGGGTATAGCCCTTGAAAACGAGATAGACCACGAGGAGCACAGCCGTGCAAGATTCTTCCCCACCACCGGGGGAATCCTTAAAACGATGAAGGAAACCATGGAGGAGACCTCCTCAAGGTACACCTACCTCGCCATAGACGGCGTTGAAAACTGCATGGCCGCCCTGAGGGATATCGAAAACGGAAGCATACATAACTGCTTTATCGAGATGTCCTCCTGCGTGGGAAGCTGCGTCGGCGGACCGGTAATGGAAAAGTACCACCGCTCCCCCGTCAAGGACTACTCAGCAGTATCCTCCTTTGCTGGAAGGCTAGATTTCGAGGTCGAGAATATGTCCTCCGGCGAGATAAGGAAGGCTTTCATGCCGATAGACACCGGCTCCAGCACTCCCTCGGAGTCCGAGATAATGTCGATTCTCCGCCAGATGGGCAAGTTCCGTCCGTCAGACGAGCTTAACTGCGGCTCCTGCGGCTACAATACCTGCCGTGAGAAGGCAATCGCCATCTATCAGGGCAAGGCAGACATCTCGATGTGCCTGCCCTTCCTGAAGGACAAGGCGGAGAGCTTCTCAGACAATATAGTTTCAAACTCTCCCAACGGCATCATACTTCTAAATGAGAGCCTTGAGGTCCAGCAGATAAACAACACCGCAAGAAGGATTATGAACATCCGCCAGGCAAGCGATGTCCTTGGGGACCAGGTCATAAGAATCCTCGACCCCAAGCCGTTCATGGAGGTTTTGAAGTCCGGCAGGAACATCAAAAACGAGAGAGTATATCTCGCCGAGTACAAAAAATACATCGAGCAGACCATTATCCACGACTCGGAGTACCATCTTTTGATATGCATTATGCGTGATGTCACCGACGAGGAGACCGAGCGTGAAAAGAAGGAGAGCATAAGCCGCCAGACCGTCGAGATTGCGGACAAGGTGGTGGACAAGCAGATGCGTATAGTTCAGGAGATAGCCTCGCTTCTAGGCGAGACTGCCGCCGAAACTAAGATTGCGCTTGCCAAGCTTAAGGAGAGCATAAGCAATGAATGACCTCTGCGCCGATATAGGCTATAAAAGTATAAATCACTACGGCGAGCAGCTCTGCGGCGACCATGTCGACATAGTCTCGCAGGACGACAGCTCCACCGTAATAGTGCTTGCCGACGGTCTGGGAAGCGGCGTAAAGGCGAGCATTCTCTCCACCCTGACCTCTAAGATAATCTCCACCATGATGTCTGAGGGTCTTTCGCTGGAGGACTGCGTAGAGACTATAGCCGCAACTCTGCCAATTTGCTCGGTGAGAGGGGTGGCGTACTCCACCTTTACGATAATCCGGCTTTGCAACAACGAAACCGCCGAAATCATCCAGTACGACAATCCCAAGGTGATAATGCTCAGGGACGGTCAGAACTACGACTATCCCACCACAGAGCTTAACATCGGCGGGAAGAAGATACTCAGGTCCTCGGTAAAGCTCTGCGAGAACGACTTTATCGTCGCCATGAGCGACGGCTGCCCTCATGCGGGAATAGGCACGGCGTTTAACTTCGGCTGGAAAAGAGAGGATATAATCAGCTTCCTGGAGCCTCTTTCGCTGGTGGGCTACACCGCCAAGAATCTCTCCACCGTGCTTGTGGACGAGTGCAACAAGCTCTACGGCAACCAGCCGGGAGACGACGCCACAGCCTGCGTGGTAAGGGTCAGAAAGAGGGAGCCTATGAACCTTCTGTTCGGTCCTCCCTCAAATCGGGACGACTGCAACAGGATGATGTCGCTGTTCTTCTCCAAGGAGGGAAAGCACATAATCTGCGGCGGAACAACCTCCTCGATAGCCGCAAAGTATCTCGGCAAGCCGTTAAAGGCGTCTCTCAACTTTGAGCGCTCCGATGTCCCTCCCATAGCAGAGCTTGAGGGCGTTGACCTTGTAACCGAGGGAGTCATAACAGTAAACAAGGTGCTGGAGTACGCCAGGGATTACCTTGAGAACAACGAGGCGTACGAGCAGTGGAGCTACAAAAGAGACGGCGCCTCGCTCATAAGCCGGCTTTTGTTCGAGGAGGCTACCGACATCAACTTCTATGTCGGACGGGCGATCAATCCCGCTCACCAGAACCCCGACCTGCCGATTAATTTCAGCATAAAGATGAATCTAGTGGAGGAGCTGACAAAGTGCCTCCAGAGGATGGGCAAGAAGGTCAAGGTAAGCTACTTCTGATTCATAAATTCCAAGGATGAGGTGAAACGCTATGAGAAAATTCGATACAAAGGTCCAGCACCTTAAATACAAGGTGCTAAGAGAGGTCGCAAGGCTCTCCTGGAATGACACCCTCTACGACAAGATTCTTGACATTCCCAAGATGATAGTCCCGGGAAACACCCCCACAATGCGCTGCTGCGTGTACAAGGAGAGAGCTATACTTGAGGAGAGAGTCAAGATAGCGATGGGCGGAGACAAGGAAAACCCCAATGTCATCGAGGTAATAGACATCGCCTGCGACGAGTGCCCTGTCGGCGGCTATGAGGTTACAAACGCCTGCCGTGGCTGTCTTGCCCACAGGTGCGAGGATGTTTGCAGATTCGGAGCGATATCCTTCGACGAAAACCATGTCGCACATATCGACAAGTCCAAATGCCGTGAGTGCGGAGCCTGCTCTAAGGTTTGCCCGTACACCGCAATTGTTTCAAGGGTCCGTCCCTGCCAGAACGCCTGCAAGATAAAGGCGATATCAATGAACGAGCACAAGGCAGCCACCATCGACAACTCTAAGTGCATATCCTGCGGCGCCTGCGTATATCAGTGCCCGTTCGGAGCTATAATGGACAAGTCCTACATGATAAATGTAATCGACCTGCTCAAAAAGAGCCAGCAGGGAAGAAACTACAAGCTCTACGCCGTTGTAGCTCCCTCGATTTCCAGCCAGTTTACCTATGCCAAGCTCGGTCAGGTGGTAACGGGTCTTAAAAAGCTCGGCTTCCATACCGTGGTCGAGGCTGCTCTGGGAGCAGACATGGTGGCTCAGGCAGAATCAAAGGAGCTTTACGAAAAGGGCTTCTTGACAAGCTCCTGCTGTCCCGGCTTTGTAAGCTACATTGAAAAGAGCT
Organism: Ruminococcus sp. UBA1409; assembly: GCA_002305045.1. Taxonomy (GTDB): domain Bacteria; phylum Bacillota; class Clostridia; order Oscillospirales; family Ruminococcaceae; genus Faeciplasma; species Faeciplasma avium. The sequence continues at coordinate 51,575 of DBPX01000005.1, read as the reverse complement.
TCCCCGAGCTAAAGCAGTACATCTCGCACAACCTCTCCCCGATGGCTACAATTGCCAGATACATCAAGCAGACCACCAAGAACGCAAAGATAATCTTCATAGGTCCCTGCACCGCAAAGAAGATGGAAATCCAGCGTGAGGAGGTCAAGCCATATGTCGACTCGGTGCTGACCTTCGAGGAGCTTCAGGCTCTGTTTGACTCCAGGGACATCGACATCACTACCCTAGAGGAGGGCGTTCTTGACAACGCAAGCTACTTCGGAAGAATATTCGCTCGCTGCGGCGGACTGTCAGACGCAGTTGCCGAGGGTCTAAAGGAGCAGGGTCTTGACGGCGACTTTACCCTCAAGGGAGTCTCCTGCGACGGCATCGAGCAGTGCAGAATCGCACTCCTAAAGAAAGAGAAGAATGTTCTTGACGCCAACTTCATCGAGGGCATGGCCTGCGTAGGCGGCTGCATAGGCGGCGCCGGCTGTCTCACCCACGGTGAGAAGAACAAGGCCGAGGTCGACAAGTACGGCCGTGAGGCTATGGAAAAGACCATTCAGGACGCCGTCTCGGTGCTTCAGACGCCGTTTAGCAGTAAATAAAGCTCTAAAGCAAAAAGCCAGCCTAAAAAATCACCCTCCGCCAGCATTGACGGAGGGTGAAGCTTTATATGCCTATTAGTTTGCGGGGACAGCCTCAGGCGTTGTCCTGCGCCGCCTCGTGAGCGGCTGCGGCGTGCTCGATGTAGCTCTCGTTCTTAACCGCCTGGGCGTTGTTGTAGACAGCCATACCTGTTCCGGCAGGGAGCAGCTTACCGATAATTACATTCTCCTTTAGACCCTGGAGATGGTCTGTCTTGCCCTTTATGGCAGCGTCCGTGAGCGCCCTTGTAGTCTCCTGGAAGGAGGCGGCGGACAGGAAGCTCTCAGAGCTTGAGGACGCCTTTGTGATACCCTGGATGACCGGGCTGGTGGTAATGAGCCTTGCAGACTCATCGCCGGAGTCAATCTCCTGCTGTATCTGGGCGTTTATCTCCTCTATCTCATGCTTATCCACAAGGGTTCCGGGCAGCAGGTAGCTGGAGCCGGAGTCCTCAATCTTAACCTTGCGGAGCATCTGGCGGGTTATTACCTCGATATGCTTGTCGTTTACATCAACACCCTGGAGCCTGTAGACCTTCTGGACCTCGGTGATGATATAGTTTCTTACCGCCTCGGGGCCGAGTATTGCAAGGACATCGGCTGGGTTCTTGGAGCCGGCTGTCAGCTCGTCTCCTGCCTTGACCTCGTCGCCCTCCTTGACCTTTATCCTGTAGTCCCACGGAATGGCGTACTGCTCGACCTCGCCCGTCTCGGTGTTGGTTATGACTATGACTCTTGACTTCTTTATCTCCTCTATCGAGACAACGCCGCCGATTCTTGCAAGTATGGCTGCGCCCTTGGGCTTTCTTGACTCGAACAGCTCCTCGACTCTGGGCAGACCATGAGTGATATCCTCAGCCGAGGCGACTCCTCCCGTGTGGAAGGTTCTCATCGTGAGCTGAGTACCCGGCTCGCCTATAGACTGGGCTGCGATGATTCCGACAGCCTCGCCTACCGAGACGACGGTGGAATGTGCAAGGTCCATGCCGTAGCACTTTGCACAGACTCCCCTCTTTGACTTGCAGCCTAAGACGGAGCGAATAGCAATTCTGTCCCTGCCCTGGCTCTCTAGGAAGGCGATGACCTTTTCGGAGTCCTGAGCGGTCATAAGCCTGTCGTGCGACATGACGACCTCGCCGGTTGCGGGGTCCTTTAAATCCTCGACAAGGAATCTTCCTATGAGTCTCTCGGCAAACGGCTCTATCATCTCGTTGCCGTTTTTAATCTCAAAGACCTCGATGCCCTCGTGGGTGCCGCAGTCCTCCTCGGTGATTATGACATCCTGCGAGACATCTACAAGTCGCCTTGTCAGATATCCCGAGTCCGCCGTTCTAAGAGCGGTGTCGGTAAGACCCTTTCTTGCGCCTCTTGAGGATATGAAATACTCAAGGATGTTAAGACCCTCACGGTAGTTTGCCCTTATAGGCATCTCTATCGTGGCGCCCGAGGTGTTAGCAATAAGTCCTCTCATGCCGGCGAGCTGTCTTATCTGGGCTATGGAGCCTCTTGCTCCCGAGTCGGACATCATGTATATCGGATTGTACCTGTCGAGATTGTTCTGAAGAGCGGTTGTGACATCGTCGGTAGCCTTTCTCCAGATTTCTATAAACTTGTTCGACTTCTCAGCACGGGAGATAAGTCCCCTCTTGTACTGCCTGTCGACAATATCAACAAGCCTGTCAGCGTTGGCAAGGATATCCTTCTTCTCGGGAGGAACCTCGGCGTCACAGACCGCAACGGTTATCGCAGCCTTGGTGGAGTACTTAAAGCCCAGCGCCTTGATGCTGTCCAGCACCTCGCTGGTCTTTGTGGTGCCGTGCTTTCTTATACACCTCTCGATTATATTTCCGAGCTGCTTCTTCTTGACCAGGAAGCCTATCTCAAGGTCAAACTGCTTGGAGGAGTCCGTCCTGTCGACAAAGCCCAGGTCCTGCGGGATGTTCTCGTTGAAGATAAGCCTTCCCACGGTGGCGTCGATTATCTTGGAGAGGTTTCTGTCCCCCGTGCCACGGGTGACTCTTACCTTTATCTTTGCCTGGAGCGAGACTACTCCCGCCTGATAAGCCATCATAGCCTCGTTGACATCCCTAAAGACCTTGCCCTCTCCCTTTTCGCCCTCCTTTTCAAGGGTCAGATAATAGGAGCCAAGCACCATGTCCTGAGTGGGGACGGTTACAGGCTTGCCGTCGGCAGGCTTTAGGAGGTTGTTAGCGGCAAGCATCAAAAATCTTGCCTCCGCCTGAGCCTCTACGCTGAGCGGAACATGGACCGACATCTGGTCGCCGTCAAAGTCGGCGTTGTATGCGGTACAGGCAAGAGGATGGAGCTTGAGCGCCCTTCCCTCTACCAGGACCGGCTCAAACGCCTGGATTCCTAGCCTGTGGAGCGTCGGAGCACGGTTTAATAGGACGGGATGTCCCTGAATTACATTCTCAAGAGCGTCCCAGACCTCGTCCTTGCCTCTTTCTACCATCTTTCTGGCAGACTTTATGTTAATCTGAGGATTTGTATCGACAAGCCTCTTCATTACAAAGGGCTTGAACAGCTCTAAAGCCATCTCCTTGGGCAGACCGCACTGATACATCTTCAGCTCGGGACCTACTACTATAACAGACCTTCCCGAATAGTCGACTCTCTTTCCCAAAAGATTCTGACGGAATCTTCCCTGCTTGCCCTTTAGCATGTCCGAAAGCGACTTGAACGCCCTGTTGTTAGGTCCTACGACCGGGCGGCCGTGCCTTCCGTTGTCGATGAGGGCGTCGACAGCCTCCTGGAGCATTCTCTTCTCGTTTCTTACGATTATATCGGGAGCCTCAAGCTCCAGCATCCTCTTTAGACGGTTGTTTCTGTTTATAACCCTTCTGTAGAGGTCGTTTAGGTCGGAGGTGGCGTACCTTCCGCCGTCCAGCGGGACCATAGGCCTTAGCTCGGGAGGAATTACCGGCACTACATCCAGAATCATCCACTCGGGACGATTGCCGGACAGCCTGAATGCCTCTACGATTTCAAGCCTCTTTAAGAGCTTTATCCTCTTCTGACCCTGCTGGAGGTCCTTCAGCTCGTTTTTAAGCTCGGCGGCAAGAGCCTCGACATCTATCTCCTGAAGCAAAACCTTGATTGCCTCTGCGCCCATTCCCGCCTTGAATTTGTCCTCAAAGCGCTCCCTGGCGTCCTGATACTCCCTCTCGTTGAGTATCTGCTTCTTCTCAAGGCTGGTTTCTCCCGGGTCGGTGACGATGTACTTGGTGAAGTACAAAACCTCCTCCAGCCTCTTCTGGGAGATTTCGAGCATCTGACCGATTCTCGAGGGAGTGCCCTTGAAGTACCATATATGGGATACGGGGGCGGCAAGCTCGATGTGACCCATCCTCTCACGCCTTACCTTAGCCCTTGTGACCTCGACTCCGCAGCGCTCGCAGACCTTTCCCTTGAAGCGAATCTTCTTATACTTTCCGCAGTGACACTCCCAATCCCTGGTAGGACCGAATATCCTTTCGCAGAACAGTCCATCCCTCTCCGGCTTCTGGGTACGGTAGTTGATGGTTTCGGGCTTCTCGACCGCTCCGTGCGACCAGCTTCTTATCTGCTCGGGAGAAGCAAGTCCGATTTTTATTGAATCAAAAACATTAAAATCCAAAGTTCAACCCCTCTTTACTATTAGTATCAATCAAAGCCGGGCTTAGACGAGGTCCTCGTCGGATTCGTCGTCCCTGGTGGAAAAGCCGGTTATCTCGTCCTCGTCGGAGTCGTAATCGGAATCGTCGTAATCGTCAAGGTCGGCGTCGTCGCTGTAGTCGTCGTCAAGACTCTCGTCTGCGGCGTAGCTCATGCCGGTGTCAAGCTCCTCGGAGGAGGGCTGAGGAATGATGTCGTTGTCCTCGTCAAAGTTCTGCTTGAGGTCAATCTCGCCGCCCTCCTCATCGAGGACTCTTACATCCAGCGAGAGCGACTGAAGCTCCTTGACAAGCACCTTGAAGGACTCGGGGATTCCCGCCTTAGGCTCGTTCTGACCCTTGACTATAGCCTCGTAGGTCTTTACTCGTCCTATGGTGTCGTCCGACTTGACGGTTAGTATCTCCTGAAGGGTGTATGCAGCTCCGTACGCCTCCAGCGCCCAGACCTCCATCTCGCCGAAGCGCTGTCCTCCGAACTGCGCCTTTCCTCCCAGCGGCTGCTGAGTTACCAGCGAGTAGGGACCCACGCTCCTTGCGTGAATCTTATCGTCTACAAGATGGTGGAGCTTGAGGTAGTACATTATTCCTACGGTTACACGGTTGTCAAACGGCTCTCCCGTTCTTCCGTCGTACAGGACGGTCTTGCCGTCCTCCGCCATTCCTGCCATCCTAAAGCACTCTCTTATGTCCTCCTCGTGTGCGCCGTCAAATACCGGGGTCATAATCTTCCAGCCCAGCTTCTTAGCAGCCATTCCGAGGTGAACCTCAAGAACCTGTCCTATATTCATACGGGAGGGAACTCCCAAGGGGTTTAAAACTATATCCAGCGGTGTGCCGTCCTCAAGGAAGGGCATATCCTCCTGCGACAAAATCCTCGAGACGACGCCCTTGTTTCCGTGACGGCCCGCCATCTTGTCTCCTACGGATATCTTTCTCTTCTGTGCGATGTAGCACCTTACCAGCATATTGACTCCGGGAGACAGCTCGTCGCAGTTCTCAGGGGTGAACACCTTTACATCTATTATGATTCCCGACTCGCCGTGAGGCACTCTAAGGGAGTTGTCCCTTACCTCTCTTGCCTTCTCGCCGAATATCGCACGGAGCAGCCTTTCCTCTGCGGTAAGCTCGGTCTCTCCCTTGGGAGTTACCTTTCCTACCAGGATGTCCCCGCTTCTGACCTCGGCTCCGATTCTTATGATTCCGTTCTCGTCAAGGTCCTTTAAAGCGTCCTCTCCGACTCCGGGGATGTCCTTTGTAATCTCCTCTGGACCCAGCTTGGTGTCACGGCATTCTATCTCGTACTCCTCGATGTGTATAGAGGTGTAGGTGTCGTTTCTTACCAGCTTTTCGTTGAGCAGGACGGCGTCCTCGTAGTTATAGCCCTCCCAGGTCATGAAGCCGATTAGGGCGTTCTTTCCGAGGGATATCTCGCCGTTGCAGGTTGCGGGACCGTCTCCTATTACCTGGTTTTTCTCCACCCTGTCGCCCTTTGAGACTATCGGGCGCTGGTTGGTGCAGGTGCCGGAGTTCGACCTCTTGAATTTTGTGAGATGATAGGTCCTGTGCTCGCCGGAGTCCTCCCTGACCACTATCTCGGAGGCGTCAACATGCTCTACCACTCCAGGATTCTCGCAGACGACCGCAACTCCAGAGTCTACGCACGCCTTGTACTCCATTCCGGTTCCTACTATCGGATTCTCAGTAACCAGCAGCGGAACAGCCTGACGCTGCATGTTTGCGCCCATCAGCGCACGGTTAGCGTCGTCGTTTTCAAGGAAGGGTATCATTGCTGTGGCGACAGAAACTACCATCTTAGGAGAAACATCCATGAAGTCTATATTCTCACGGTCAATCTCCATTATCTGGTCACGGTACCTGCCGTTTACCTTTGCCCTTGCGAACTTATGGTCCTCGGTCAGCGGCTCGTTCGCCTGGGCGACCATGTAGTTGTCCTCGACATCGGCGGTCATGTAGACGACCTCGTCGGTGACGACCCCGGTAGCCTTATCGACCCTCCTGTAGGGAGCCTCGATAAAGCCGTATTCGTTTATCTTCGCATAGGAGGCAAGATAGGAGATGAGTCCGATGTTGGGACCCTCGGGAGTCTCTATCGGGCACATCCTTCCGTAGTGAGAGTAGTGAACATCTCTTACCTCGAAGCCGGCACGGTCTCTTGAAAGTCCTCCGGGACCCAGCGCCGAGAGCCTTCTTTTATGGGTAAGCTCGGCAAGAGGGTTGGTCTGGTCCATGAACTGGGAGAGCGGCGAGGAGCCGAAGAACTCCTTGATGGCTGCGGTTATCGGTCTGATATTTATAAGTGCGGTGGGGGTCACTACCTCTATATCCTGGGACTGGATGTTCATCCTCTCCCTGATGACCCTCTCCATTCTGGAAAAGCCTATTCTAAACTGATTCTGCAAAAGCTCGCCGACGCAGCGGATTCTCCTGTTTCCGAGATGGTCGATATCGTCAACGGTGCCGACGCCCTCGCAGAGATTCAGGAAGTAGCTTACCGTCGCCAAAATGTCCTCAAGGACTATATGCTTGGGGATAAGCTCGTCAAGCCTTAGAGTTATATTCTCCTTAATCTCCTCGGGAGTCTGGGAGGTCTCAAGTATCTCCCTAAGGACTCTAAAGGAAACCTTTTCGTTGACTCCAAGCTCCTTAGCGTCAAAGTCGACAAAGCCTGAAATATCTACCATGCCGTTGCCTATTACCTTGACCTCGACATTTTCAACCTTGGTTGTGACCTCGCCGGTCTGGCTGGTGATTACCTCTCTTCTTTCGACCTCGATGTAAGCCTCGGTCACGCCGGACTCCTCGATTCTAAGGGCAAGCTCCTTGGTGACAAGCTCGCCGGCGTCGGCAATAAGCTCGCCGGTCAGGGGATTTGCAACAGGTCTTGCCAGCTTGAAGCCGGTTATTCTGGACGCTATTCCGAGCTTCTTGTTGTACTTATACCTTCCGAAGCGGCAGAGGTCGTACCTTCTTGCGTCGTAAAACAGGTTGTTTATATGGGTGATAGCGCTGTCAACTGTGGGAGGCTCTCCGGGGCGGAGCTTTTTGTATACCTCGATAAGGCCCTCCTCGGTTGTGGTGGTGGAGTCCTTCTGAATGATGGTTGCGGCAAGCCTGGGGTCGTTGTTGAAGAACTCCTCGATTTCCTGGTTGGTGCCGATTCCTATCGCTCTTATGAAGGTGGTGATGGGGATTTTTCTGTTCTTGTCGATTCTTACATAGACGACATCGTTGGAGTCCATCTCATACTCAAGCCATGCGCCCCTGTTGGGGATTACGGTGGAGCTGAAGAGGTCCTTGCCGACCTTATCCTTCTCGACGGAATAGTATACTCCCGGCGACCTGACAAGCTGTGATACTATGACACGCTCGGCGCCATTTATTACAAATGTGCCGTAAGGAGTCATGAGCGGGAAGTCGCCCATGTAAACCTCGCTGTCCTTTATCTCGCCGGTCTCGAGGTTGTGCAGCCTCGCAGTCACCCTTAGGGGAGCGGCATAGGTAGTATCCCTCTCCTTGCACTCCGCAATAGTGTACTTAGGCTCCTTGTCGAGCCGGTAGTCGATAAAGCTCAGCTCAAGGGTCTCGTTGTAGTCCTTGATGGAGGACATATCCTTAAAGACCTCTTTAAGTCCCTCCTCCAAAAACCACTTGTAGGAGGACTTCTGGATGTCGATAAGGTTTGGCATTTCCAAAACTTCGTCTATCTTGGCGAAGCTCTTTCTTACAACGCCCTTGCCAAGCTTTACATCCCTGACATTGACCACTGCTATTCACTCCTTATTAAATTAATTCAAAAAAGTCTGGCCATTATCCGCCTGCGAAATTTTACTACTTTAATATTTTGTTTGATATGCGGCAAACTACAGAAAACTTAGATGAAAAGTTCGTTAAAATCCGCCAGTGTAAAACCCGCTTTTTGAAAATAGGCGTCTACTTAGCCATTATGATACAGAATAAAAGTTTACACTAAAAAGGTCAAGCTGTCAAGCGTATCGGGAGGCAATATTCAAAATTTGTGCCATATGATAAAATATACAGTTTTCAAGGCTGAAAATTGGTCAATGTCCCTAAAACCCGACCGCCGCCAGCCATTCTGCAATTTTAACCTCGGCAGACTTGTATTATTTGCAGAAGGGAGTTGATTGGCAATGACCAATAAGCTAAGCATAATTTCAAAAATAAGACTTACGGTTATATTAATAACTGCGGCGGCTGTGCTTCTCTGCGGCTGCGGCTCCACGGCAAAAGATGGGGCGCAGAGCCTTACCTCCTCCAGCCAAAGCCCTACACTGGACTGGGACGCCGGGGCGAATGCTGCGCCAAATGAGGAAATCATCTGGGAAACCGGCGAATGGGAGATTGCCGAGGACGCCGTCGAGGACTTTTACGAGCCGCAAAATCCCACAGCCTCCAGCGACGCCGACGGCATAGAGGCTTCTCAGAGAAAGCTTATCAAAAACAGGGATTTAAGCGTAGAAACGATAGAGTACGACAGCCTCATCTCAGAGCTGTCAGGGCTCGTCTCGCAGTACGGCGGATATATCCAGGACTCCACGCAGAACGGAAGCTCCTACTACGACACGAGTCTCCGCTCCGCACGCTTTACCATTAGGATTCCCGCAGAAAGGTTTGACGAGTTCACCGGGCTTATCGGCGACATGGCGACGGTAACCTATTCCTATGAGTATATCGACGATGTGACGGCCAGCTATATTGACCTCGAGGCGAGGCTCAAAGCTCTTAAGGCGGAGCAGGAGAGCTATCTTAGGCTGATGGAGATGGCTACGACCGTCGATGAGATTCTCAAAATCCAGAGCTACCTCTCAAATGTAAACTACCAGATAGAGAGCTTCACGGCACAGCTTAAATCCTACGACAGCCTGATAAGCTACAGCACCCTCAGCCTTAGCATAACCGAGGTGGAAAGAATCACAAAGCCCGCACAGCAGCCGGGAGTCTTTGAGAGGATAGGAACCAATCTCAGCTACAACCTTGCAAGCATCGGGGACTGGTTTGTAAACCTGTTTGTCGGCACGGCAAGCGCACTTCCCTATCTTGCAATAGCGGCTGTCATCATCCTCATACTATGGATAGTCGTAAAAGCGGTGATAAAAAGGGTCTTTAGGCAGGATAACAGCTTAAAGTCTCCCGAAAGGCCTGAGAATAAGGAGTAAAGCCGCCTCATGCCTTGGTATCGCCCTAAAAAGGGTTATAAAGTAAAAATTGCCAGCTTCAAATTCATCTATACAAAATCGCCCGGGAAAATACCTCCCGGGTGATTTTTATCCCTATATATACCGGCCTGCGGCGTCTAGCTCTTTCCTTCGCTGTCAAACAAAGCGTCAACCCTCTCCATAAGTGCCGCCGCCCACGGGCTGTCGGAGTCCTTAGCTTCAAGCCTTGCAAAAAGCCCCTCAGCCTCACTGACGGAAAGCTCGACAAGCTCCCTGTCAGCCGCAGCGTCCGCAAGCTTTAGTCTTGGCAGACCGTGCTGTGCCTGTCCGAAAAAGTCCCCGGGACCTCTTTGCCTTAAATCAAGCTCGCTTATCTCAAAGCCGTCCGAGGTGGAGGCTAAGGCTCTTAGGCGCTCTCTTGCGGTCTCCTGACGGCTGTCGGATATAAGTATGCAGTAGGAGCTGTGCTCTCCCCTGCCGACACGCCCTCTTAGCTGATGAAGCTGGCTGAGTCCGAATCTGTCGGCGGATTCTACCAGCATGACGGTGGCGTTGGGAACATCCACGCCGACCTCTACAACGGTGGTGGCGACCAAAATGTCAAGCTCTCCGCTCTTAAATTCAGCCATCACCCTCTCCTTTTCGGACTGCTGAAGCCTTCCGTGGAGGACCCCTATCCTGTAGTCCCTGAAAAAGCCCTCCCTAAGCTCCCGGGAGTAGCCGGTTACGCCTGCCGTGCCGGATAAGCCGTCCTCAACCGCAGGGCATACAAAATAAGCCTGCCTTCCCATGTCAAGCTGAGCCTTTATAAAGGCGTAAGCCCGCTCCCTCAGCCTGCCTGTGACGGCGTAGGTCTTTATCTGCTTTCTGCCCCTTGGAAGCTCTCCCAAAACCGAAATGTCAAGCTCTCCGTATATCATCAGAGCGAGCGTCCTGGGAATCGGCGTTGCGCTCATAACCAGCCTGTGCGGGTTTATTCCCTTTTTTGCAAGGGCGTCCCGCTGACCGACTCCGAACCTGTGCTGTTCGTCGGTGATGACAAGAGCAAGCCTGTCAAACGCCGTTCCCGAGGATATCAGGGCGTGAGTCCCGACGACAAGGTCATATTCTCCGGCGGCTATTTCGGCGTCCAGCCTCGACCTTGTGCCATGATTCAGCGAGCCTTTAAGGTTTGCAACCCTCACTCCCAGAGGGGAAAGAAGCCTTGTCATGGTTTCATAGTGCTGGTCGGAAAGTATCTCGGTGGGAGCCATCATGCAGGACTGATAGCCGTTAAGGTACGCAAAGAAGCATGCTGCGGCGGCAACTGCAGTTTTCCCCGAGCCGACATCTCCCAGTATCAGCCTGTTCATGGGGTGCCCCCTTGTCATATCCTGACAGCACTCCCTTATCGCCGTGAGCTGTCCCTTAGTAGGCTCAAAGGGCAGTGCCGACAAAAACTCCGACAGGCTTTTATCCTCCAGCCGGTACGCCGTTTTTGTGCGGTTTTTCCTTCTCAGCCTCGCCATCCCGAGCTGCAAAACCAAAAGCTCCTCAAAGCCAAGCCGCCGCCTTGCCGCTTGGACCTCCTCGGGGCTGTTCGGAAAGTGTATCGCCCTTACGGCGTCAAGCCTTGCGACAAGCCCAAGCCTTGAAATAGCATCCTCGGGAAGGGTCTCTATGCTGTCAGCCTCGGCAAGACAAAGAGCCTTAGAAATCCAGACCCTTAGCATCCCGTCGGTTATCCCCTTGGTAAGAGGATAAACCGGCAGTATCCCGCAGCCGGGACCTGGAGTAAGTATCATCGGGGCGGATATCGTCCTTGCGGTAAGGTTTCCCTCCACCCTGCCGTAGAGGATATACTCCTTTCCCTCAACTAAACGATTATAGGAGTATACGGAGTTATATATCACCGCCGTGATATCGCTGCTGCCGTCGGTCAAAACGACACGGAATATCCTCATATTTTTTCTGATAAGGTCGGGTCTTAGCTTTTTTGTCACCCTTGCCCTTATTACATTCATCTCGCCTAAGACGGCGTTTTCAATCTCCACCGGGCTTCTTAGGTCGAGATAGCTTCTTGGGTAGTGCTCCAAAAGCTCCCCCACCGTGGATATCCCAAGCCTGCCAAGAAGCTCGAGCCGCTTCCTGCCAACGCCCTCAATACATTCTGCGCTGTTCGATAATACCGACAAGCCGTCGCCTCCAATGCCGTTTTCTTATACCGAGTATACTCCATTTCCGTCACGATTTCAAGGACTTGACATACAGTTTGGCATGATGTAAACTGTTTTCTGACTGGGAGGGAGGATTATGGATATAAAAGAGCTGATAAAGGACTCACGATGCTTTATTTTTGACCTCGACGGCACTCTTACCGACTCCTTTTCGGCGTGGAAAAGGGTGGACCTTGTTTTTATGCAGAGAAGAGGGCTTCCGATACCTAAGGACTACTTTGAGAAAATGGCGTCGATGACCTTTTCGGAGGCGGCGGAGTATGTCAGGGCGGAGTGCGGCGTGACCGACCCAAAGGATAGGATAATCGGCGAGTGGCTGAGCCTTGTCGAGCTTGAGTACAGGAACCGCCTTGAGCTTCTTCCCGGAGCGCTTGAGCTTCTTAAAGGGCTGAAAGACAAGGGCCGTGGCGTCGTCCTTGCTACCTCCTGCGACAAAAGGCTGTATCTCCCGTTTTTAAAGAGAAACGGCGTTTTGGAGCTGTTTGACGCAATCGTGGACTCCGGCATGGTGTCAAGGGGAAAGGGCTTCCCGGATATATACCTCATGTCGGCCAGGCTTGCAGGCTTCAAGCCTGAGGACTGCGTGGTGTTCGAGGATGTCCCGCTAGCCTGCCGTGGAGCAAGGTCCGCAGGTATGCTGACAATCGGGGTGCTGGGCGGTCTTTCAAAAAACGAGGAGGAGCTTAGGGAGTCCTGCGACGGCGTGATATCCGGCTTTTTGGAGCTTTTATGAGTTTTTTTCGCAAATTTCTCCCGGCTATTGCTTTTTGGGAGAGTTTTTGATATATTTTATTAAAATGGTGCCCCGCCCGGCGGACCTCCGTCAGGGAGATACATACACCCAGAAATTATAATAAGGATGGGATAAATATGAGCGAAAACACCGAGAAAAAGGAAATCGTCCGTGCCAAGAAGTTTATAAACGAGTTCAAGGCGATGATATCAAGGGGCAATGTCGTCGACATGGCGGTCGGCGTCATCATGGGCGGAGCGTTCGGCAAGATAGTCACCTCGCTTGTAAACGACATCATCATGCCGCTTATAAGCACCCTGACCGGCGGAATGGCAATCGAGGACTGGAAGCTTGTCATAAAGGAGGCTGTCACCGATGCCTCCGGGGAGATAATAGAGGCGGAGTCCGCCGTCCTCTACGGAAACTTCATCTCCATCGTCGTGGACTTTCTCATAATCTCTCTTTGCATATTCATAATGATTAAGGCAATCGGAGGCGCAAAGGAGAGGCTCAAGAAAAAGCCGGAGCCTGCCCCGGAGCCTGAAAAGCCGGAGGAGCCTGCTCCTGAGACCGAGCTTGATGTTCTAAGGTCGATTAGGGATATGCTGACGGCTTCGCAGGCGGGAGCCGAAAAGAAGGAAGCCGAGTAAGCCCGCCTGATAGACGGTGTAAAATCGAACAGCCCTACATTTTGCAGGGCTGTTTTTTTGTATCTATTTTTCCGGCAGGCGGTTATAGGTCCTTCCGAGGGTCAAAAGCCTTTTTGACAGCTCGTCGCTAAGAGCATCCTCTGATATCCTCCAGCGCCAGTTTAGACCCAGCGTCCCGGGGACATTAATCCTTGTCTCGTTGCCGGTCTCGAGGAGGTCCTGGAGCTGTGCTATCGCAGTCTGAGCGACGCTAGACCAGGCGAGGCGAAGCATGGCGTCGGGAATCTCGCTTTTGTCCCTGACGCCGGCGTACTCCTTGAACAGCTCTAGGCTCTCGCCGCTCAGCTTGTCGGCCCAGCCCTTTGCGGTGTCGCTGTCGTGGGTGGAGGTGTAGCAGACGCACCTTGAGGTCTCAAAATTGCAGGGAAGATACTCGCTTTTGGCGCTGGGGTCGAAGGCAAACTGCAAAACCTTCATCCCGGGATAGCCGGAAGCCTCAAGCAGCTCGCCGACCTCGGGAGTGATAAAGCCTAGGTCCTCGGCTATTATCCTTTTTCTTCCAAGCCAGTAATTGCAGGAGTTGAAAAGCTCCATTCCGGGACCCTTCCGCCATTTTCCCCTGAGGGCGTTTTTGTCTCCTGCGGGAATGGAATAGTAGCCTGCGAAGCCCCTGAAATGGTCTATCCTAAGGACATCCACCATGTCGGTTGCAAAGCCTATCCTCCTGACCCACCAGTTGTAGCCGTTTTGCTGCATGGATTTCCAGTCGTAGATGGGATTCCCCCAGAGCTGACCCTCCTTGGCGTAATTGTCTGGAGGGCAGCCGGCTACGGTTATCGGTCTTTTTTTGCTGTCAAGCTCGAAAAGCTCGGGGTGCAGCCAGACCTCCACGCTGTCATAGGCGCAGTATATCGGCATGTCGCCTATCAGCTCGACTCCCTTTTTGTTTGCGTACTCCTTTAGAGCAAACCACTGTCTGTAAAACTCATACTGGGTGAAGATGTAAAAGCCGATGTCCTCCTTAAGACGCTCCCTTGCACAAGCCAAGGCCTCCTGCTCCGCCATCCTGAGAGGCTCGCTCCACTCGTACCAGGGCTTGCCTTTGTTTTCATCCTTTAAAGCCATGAAAAGCGCATAGTCCTGAACCCAGTCGCTGTTTTTCCTTGCGAACTCCTCCATGCCGTAGTCCGGCTTGAATCTGGAGTACGCTATCCTGAGCGTCGGCGAGACGGTCTTGTAGAGCATTCCGTAGTTTATGTAGCTGGGATTGTCCCCAAAAACGGTGTTTTTATACTCGCTCGGCTCAAGAAGCCCGTCAGCCTCGAGGGTCTCGAAGTCGATAAAGTACGGATTTCCTGCGTTGCAGCAGCAGGACTGATAGGGCGAGTCGCCGTAGCCGGTCGGAGATAAAGGAAGTATCTGCCAATATTTCTGACCCGAAGCCGCCAAAAAGTCTACAAAAAGCCTTGCCTTGTCCCCCAGCTTTCCTATGCCGTAGTCGCCGGGGAGTCCGGCTATTCCAAGAAGTATTCCGCTGTTTCTCATAATTTTCCCTCCAAATTAATCCAGACCTGTGCTAGTCAAGCTCCTTGACGCCGGTGTACAGCTCGTAGTACCTGCCCCTTTGCTCAAGGAGGTCGTCATGGTCTCCCCTTTCGATAATCTCGCCGTTTTCAAGCACCATTATGGCGTTGGCGTTCCTTACCGTCGAGAGCCGGTGAGCTATTACAAAGGTGGTTCTGTTTTTCATCAGCCTATCCATGCCGTGCTCTATATGCCTCTCGGTTCTTGTGTCTACCGAGGAGGTCGCCTCGTCGAGAACGAGTATCGGAGCTTTGGATAGTGCGGCTCTTGCTATGTTAAGAAGCTGCCTCTGTCCCTGCGAGAGGTTTGCGCCGTCGCTCTCCAAAACGGTGTCGTAGCCGTTTTCAAGCCTCATGATAAAGGAGTGTGCGCTGGCTGTCTTTGCGGCTGCAACAACCTCCTCGTCGGTGGCGTCAAGCCTGCCGTAGCGGATATTCTCCCTGACGGTGCCGGTGAAAAGATGGGTATCCTGGAGCACCATGGCGATATTCTCCCTGAGATACTCCCTTTTGTACTCCTTGACATCCCTGCCGTCTATAAGTATCTCGCCGCTGTCGACATCGTAAAAGCGGTTTAATAGGTTTGTAATAGTCGTCTTGCCTGCGCCGGTGGAGCCTACAAAGGCTATCTTCTGACCGGGCTTTGCGTAAAGGCTGATGTGCTTTAAGACTGTCTTGCCGGGGATGTAGCCGAAGGTGACATCCTTTAGCACGACATCTCCCTTAATACCCTCGGACAGCGCCCCCTCGGGGTCGGGATCCTCGGGCTGGGCGTCCATGACATCGAACACCCTCTCGGCTCCGGCAAGAGCCGCAAATATTGTGGACATCTGCTGGGATATGTTGTTTATCGGCATCGAGAAGCTCTTTGAATACTGGGCAAAGAGCTGAAGCGCACCTGTGGAGAGCCTTCCAAATACCATAAGAAGCGCTCCTACTCCGACTGTCACTCCGTAGGATATCTGGGAGGTGTTTCCCATTATCGGACCCATTATCGAGCCGTAGAACTGCGCCCTGAACTGCTTTTCCCTCATGTCCCTGTTCAAAAGGCTGAACTCCTCGACAGCCGTCGACTCGTGGTTAAACACCTTTACAACCTTCTGCCCGGTGACGGTCTCCTCGGTGTAGCCGTTTACAGCTCCCAGAGCCGCCTGCTGACCTGTGTAATACTTTGAGGATATCTTCGCTATCGCTCCGCCTCCAAGGGTAAAGAGCGGGATGAACAAAACGGTCACAAGGGTCAGAATCCAGTTTGTCGTTATCATGAACACAAAGGTTCCAACGAGGTTTACAACTCCCGAGATAATAGAGGTCAGCGAGTTGTTTATCATCATGTCGATATTGTCAATATCGTTTGTAAAGCTGGACATTATGTCGCCGGTGGGATTTTGGTCGAAGTACCTGACCGGGAGCTTCTGGAGCTTTGCGAACAGGTCGTTTCTTATCGACTCTATCGTCCCCTGGGAGACCACCAGCATCATCTTTGCCTGCAAATAGCTGGTTATGACTCCCACGGCGTAGATGACGGCAAATATCGCAATCGCCGAGATAACATAGGTCATTATCTCCCCGGCGGTGGTGCCTCCCGTGTCGCCGGCAAGAAGAGCTATCGCCCTATCGGCTAGACTCTCTATAGTGCTGAGCGGCTGCTCCATGCCGCTTATCGCATAGGTCAGCTTGTTTATGATGGGAGCCATCATATACCCTCCGCACAGGGACGCCACCGTGTTGACAAGCATGCAAAGAAGTATTACCACTATCCTAAGACGGTATTTTCCGAGGTACCTTAAAAGCCTCTTTATGGACGCCGTGCCGTGCTTGAGACTGGAGCGACCCATCCTGGGACCGCCTCTTCCTCTTGGACCCGGACCTCCCGGACCCCCGGGACCCCGGCGTGACTCCGACGCCGAGGTGTTATACTGCTTTTTTAAAGCCTCCAAGCTTCTTGCCATAGCCTACGCCCCCTTCCTTTCGTTCTGGGAGTAGTAAATCTCCTGATAGGCCTGGTTGCTCTTTAGAAGCTCGTCGTGGGTGCCTACCCCGGAAATCCTGCCCTCGTTCATTACCACTATCATGTCAGAATCTATTATCGAGGATATCCTCTGCGCTATTATTATCTTTGTCGAGTCGGAAAGCTCGTTTTTAAAGGCAGACCTTATCTGAGCCTCGGTCGCCGTGTCGACTGCGCTGGTGGAGTCGTCAAGAATCAGGACCTTGGGACGCTTCAAAAGCGCCCTCGCTATGCACAGACGCTGCTTCTGACCTCCCGAAACATTGGTTCCTCCCTGGTCAAGCTCGGTGCTGTAGCCGTCCTTAAAGCTTGAAACAAACTTATCGGCCTGTGCGCTGTGTGCGGCAGCCTTTATCTCCTCCATCGTGGCGTTTTCGTCTCCCCAGCGGAGGTTTTCCTCTATTGTTCCAGAAAACAGGGTGTTGTTTTGAAGCACCATTCCTATTCCCTCTCTGAGGTTATAGATGGTGTAGTCCTTTACATCCCTGCCGTCGACAAGCACCTCGCCCTCGTCGGGGTCGTAAAGCCTTGATATCATCGAGACAAGGGTGGTCTTTCCGCAGCCGGTGGAGCCTATTATGCCGACCACCGACCTGGCGGGTATTTTAAGGCTGATATCGTCAAGCACCTTCTCGTCCGAGCCTTTGTAGTACCTGAAGCTGACATTCCTAAACTCTACCTCGCCGTTTTTAACGCTCAGCCTGGGGTCGGCGTCGGGAAGGTCCTTAATGTCCGGCTCCTCCTCCAAAAGCTCCTTGACACGCCTTGCGGACGCTAACGCCCTTGAGGACATCATAAGAAGCATTGACACCATCATCAGGGAGAAAAGAATCTGGTTTGCATAGGACACAAACTTTGATAGGTCTCCTATGCCCATTCCTATCTCGCCGGAAAGACCGTCAAGCACCATTGAAGAGCCAAGATAGATTATAAGAAGGATGGTTATGTTCATTATCAGCGTGGTGACGGGAGACATGAAAATCATGATGTTCATGGCGCTCATGCTGGCTTCCTTGAAGTCGCCGTTAGCCTTTTTAAACTTGCTTATCTCCTTTTTCTCCCTGACGAAGCTCTTGACGACTCTTACATTGGTGACATTCTCCTGAACCACGGAGTTTAAGCTGTCCAGCTTTTTCTGGACGGTGCCGAACCTGGAAAAGCCTCTTACTATAATCGAGCCGACGCAGATAAGAAGCAGAGGTATCGTGACCGCAAATACAACCGAAAGCTTAGGCTGCAGCCTTATAGTCATAAACAGCGCCATAATGAGCATTCCCGGCGCCCTGAACGCCATCCTCAAAAGCATGTTGACAAAGTTCTGCATCTGGGTGATGTCGTTTGTAAGCCTTGTCACCAGCGAGCCGGTGGAAAACTTGTCGATATTTGCAAAGGAAAAGCCCTGCACCTTCTCGAATACATCCTGCCTTAAATCGGCGGCGAAGTTTACAGACGCCTTTGCTCCGAAGTAGGAGCCTCCGACTCCTCCTGCCATCATTAAAATCGCACAGAGAATTATCCCTCCCATGACAAGAAGGCTCTGCCTGACATCGAGGGTGCCGTTTGCCTGTGAATCTATCACCTGACCCAAGAGGGTTGGCATTATTATCTCCCCCGCCACCTCGACAAGCATGCATATCGGGGTGATTATGAAGTAAAACAGATACGGCTTTATGTACTTATACCAGCTCAAGATTTATTCCTCCCTATTTAAATAGCTTCCGACGGATTTAAGGTTGTAGGATATCCTTTGAAGATAGCCTATAAACTGGTCAAGCTCCTTGACCGAGAAATCCTTGAACGCCCGCTGGTCGGCGGCGTCGAATATCTCGCCGGTCCTCTCGATTATATCCCTGCCCTTGTCCGTCACATAGATGCTGTTCATCCTGGTGTCGTCCTCACGCTGCTGCCTCTGAATGTAGCCCTGAGCCTCCAGCCTTTTCAGCGTCACCGTGACGGCAGCCGGAGATATCTCCATCTTCTTAGACAGCTCCTTTTGGGATATATTGTCCGCAAAGTTTATAGCCAGCAGCATCGAGTGCTGGCTCCTGTGAAGCTCAAGCTCCTTGACGCTCGACTCGACAAGCGCTCGATGAAGGCGGTTGCACTTCATGAAAATATGCATACCCCTGCGGCATCTATCCTTATAGTCCTTATCCAGATTGTTCAAGCTCACCACTCCTAATAATGATTTAGCAGTTAACAATTAACATGTTAATTATATTACCTTCCCCGAAAATTGTCAATAGCTTTTTTGAAACGGCGTATATTTTCCCTGAGAAAATAAATAATATTATCTGCATATTTTTGTTTAAAATCACCTTAGAGACCTCAAAAGTCGATTTTACTGTTGACACGCCGCCGTCAATAGTGTAAAATGTATTAGCTTGCGAGTAAGCTGTGCGGTAGCGGACGCCGTTATTCGGCGGATGAGGAAAGTCCGAGCATCACAGAGCGGGATAGCTGATAACATCAGCCGAGGGCGACCTTAGGGAAAGTGCAACAGAAATAAACCGCCGTCCTTAGGGGCGGTAAGGATGGAAAGGCGAGGTAAGAGCTCACCGAGGGGCAGGAGACTGCTCCGTCATGTAAACCCTATCCGATGCAACACCGTTTGGTTCGGCATATCAACGCCTGCTCGGCGGATATGCTGTTATAGGTGGCTTGAGTCCTGCGGCGACGCAGGAATTAGATAGATTACCGCACTCGACAGAACTCGGCTTACAGGCTTGGTCGCATGGCTTGTTCGGCGGAGGAGCTATCCTCTGCCGATAATACTCACCGAACGGAGACTTTCTATGTCAAAATCTAAAGGAATGAATATAATAAGCCTGCTTAGGCGTGTGCTGGCGGCGTCCTGCGCCCTGCTGACCCTTTTTAGCCTTTTCGGCTGCGGGAGCAAGGCGTCTAAGAATCTTTACGACGAGCTCAGGCTCGACGGCTACTATATAAAGCTTGCAAACGATGTGACAGACGGCGAGCTTACCGTCGAGGAGAATTATTACATCTTCGAGGACCCCGAAAAAACCAGCCTCGTCGGCACGATGACGGTAATATATGACCAGGAGCAGCGTCCCAAGCAGTACATGGCGATAATCGGGATATTCTACACCGAGAAGCTAATCTCCTTCCAGAGGATAACCTCAGACGACGGCACGGACCTGTATATCAGCTACACCACCCAGAGCTATAACGAGCAGAGCGTTTTGATAGAGGATTCCTGGGAGAACACCACCGTCGACCCGGACACAGGCGAGGTCTCCACCAGCAAGGGAGTCAAGACCTTTTATGACAGCGGGATGGACAAGTCGGTACGGGAGGACAGGTATGTCGGCGAGGGAGACTCCGCCAAGCTTGTCAGCACCTCTATAATCGAAAGGGACGAGGAGGGCAACATCACCGAGCAGAGCGTGGTTAACTACGACTGATGCTCCCCGGCGTCGGGGGAGAATATAAAAGCGAAAGCAGCCATCAAACGATGACTGCTTTTTTACTTTGCGGCAGGCTAGGCTTATTTTCCTCCCAGCTTTGCGCCCTTTGCCCCCTGCAGCGAGACATTTGACAAAACATTCGTGTCAAAGGTATAGGTAATCGAGGAATCGTCCCTTCTGCGCTTCAGGGCGAGCGAGATCAGCCTGTCTAAAAGCTCGCTGTAGCTCACGCCCTTAGGCTCCCAGAGGTAAAATGACAGCGACCCCGGAATGGTGTTTATCTCGTTCAGATATATACTGCCGGAGGAGTTGTCTATCATGAAATCCAGCCTGGCGACTCCGCAGCAGCCAAGAGCCGTAAACGCCTTTTTTGCAAGCTCCTCAATCGCTCTGGTGGTCTCAAGGGAGATGTCCGCCGGGATGACCCTCTTTGTGCTCGCCATGCCCTTAGAGCCTTTCGAGCCGGCTATGTACTTATCGCTGTAGCTAAGAATCTCCTCGGTGCTGACAGGTCTTTCAAGCAGGGAGGTCTCGCAGGAGTCGTAGTCTCCCAGCACCGAGCAGTTAATCTCGGTGAGGCTGGATATCGCCCTTTCGACAAGCACCCTCCTTGAGTACCTGAACGCCTCCTCAAGAGCGCTTACAAGCTCCTCCTTGTCCCTAGCTACCGATATGCCGACGCTTGAGCCGAGATTTACAGGCTTTACTATCACGGGATAGGAAAGCTCAGATTCCACCGAGGCGGTGACCGACATTGGATTTGTGTCATACTCCCTGACGGTGTAGACCCTGCAGTCGAGCACAGGGATTCCGCTCTCCCTGAGAATCAGCTTTGTGGCATACTTATCCATTCCCACCGAGGAGGAAAGAATATCGCAGCCGGCATAGGCAGCTCCCAGCATATTAAGATAGCCTGCCGCTGTGCCGTCCTCGACATTGGTGCCGTGCACCACAGGCAAAACGACATCTATATACCCTATAAGGGGCTTTTTAAACAGCCCCGGCTCCAGCCTTAAAAGCTTGACGCCGTCGCCGTCCCTAGCCATGGCGACGGGATAGCTGTCCCTAAGAAGCCCGTCTATGTCCTTATACGCCCCGATGTCGCTTATTCTCTCGCCGCAGTACATCGTCCCGCTCTTTGAGATATACACGGCGGTGACCTCGTATTTTTGCCTGTCGAGGCTGTTGTATGCCTGAAGCCCGGATATTACCGAAATTTCATGCTCGACGCTCCTGCCGCCGAACAGTACGCAAACCCTTATCTTCATAAAGCTCATCCTTTCAGACTGGATTACCCTCAGTCATATTTTACTAATAGTTGTCGGGAAGGTCGTTTTCAAGAAGTATCGTCTTTCTTCTGCCGCCGCTGTCGACCTTACGGACCGCCTCCATCGCCTCACCCAGGGTCGACGCCACATATATCCTATCGCTCGGGAAGCCGGACTCGATAAGCCCTCCCCTGATAGGAGCCGTCCTTTTAGCTCCGACGAGCGCAACAAAGTCGCAGACTCCTGCCGCCTGAGCGCCAAGCTCCTTGTTAAGCTCATACTCGCTTCCGCCAAGCTCCACCATGCCGGGGGTCACCAGTATCTTCATGCCCTCAGCCATTGAGAGCGCCTCAAGCGCCGCCCTTGCGCCAGAGGGGTTGGAGTTGTAGGCGTCGTCGATTATGCTGTAGTCCCCCTTGTTTATAAGCTGGAGACGGTGCGGAACGCTCTCAAGCCTTCTTATGGGCGCCCTAAGCTCCCTTAATGGAATCCCAAGGCTGTTGGCTACGGCTATCGCACCCATCAGATTCAAGACATTGTGCCGTCCTATCAGAGCGGTTTTGTACCTCTCAGACTCCCCGGAGGGCGAATGTGCGGTAAACTCGGAGCCGTCCCTTCCCACGGTTATATCGTCCGCATAGTAGCCGGACCTGTCGTCTATTCCGTAGGAGATATAGCCTCTTGAGCCGGCGTTTTTTGCAACAGGCTCGCTGTCCATATTCAGATACAGACCGCCGTCCTGAGGGAGGGAATCGGCAAGCTCGAACTTGGTGGCGACTATTCTTTCAAGCGTCCCGAAGCTCTCAAGATGCATAGGTCCCACCGAGGTTATAACACCCATCCTCGGGCTTACAAGCTCGCATATCTCCCTGATGTCCCCGGGATTTCTAGCTCCCATCTCGCAAAGGAATATTTCATGCGTGGGCTTTAGCTGCTCCCTTATCACTCTCACCACTCCGAGGGTGGTGTTTATATTGCCGGGGGTCTTTAGGACATTATACCTCACCGACAAAAGCTTTTCAAGGAAGTATTTGACGCTGGTTTTGCCGAAGCTCCCGGTTATTCCTATCACCAAAAGCCCGGGACATTCCCTTATCAGCCTTGCGGCGTCCTTGATGTAATGCCTGCTTATAAGAAGCTCCGCAGGACGATTTATTAGGTTTGCAAGAAGTATCATATACGGAAACAGAAGAAGGTACAGCCCGGCAAAATTCCAAAACAGCCCCTTGGAGTAAAGAAGCCAGCAGGCAGCCCCTGCCGCCGCCGTGAGCAGCGCACAGCTTAAAATGAGCCTTTTTACCCTCATAGTGTATTTAAGCGGGACCTTGTTCTCCCCCTTTGAGAAAAACGCCGCCGAGTAGATAACGAGCGCTGCCGCCGTCAGAAAAACAGGAAGGGGCGAGAAAGCGTCCCTAAGCCCAAAAAAGCCAAACGCTGAGGGCACAGCCGAAACTGCGGCGATTATAAAATGCTTCCTTGAGTTTTTCCTTATCCATTCAAGCTGGACTCCCGGCTTGTAGGAATTAAGCTGGAACATATGGATGTAATGCCTTCCCGAGAGGCAAAGAGCCGATATAAGGCTTAAAATCAGTATCGCAAGGGATATATACAGCATAAAAAGGTCTCCTTAGCTTAAAATCGGAGGGATACGCAGCCAAAGGTCTGCTTGGCTGCTTAGCCAAAGGTCTGCTTGGCTGCTTAGCCCCGTCCCGGCAAGATTTTAATACGGTATTGAAAGAAATGAGGATATCGCCCTTGTGCAGAGCACAGGATTGTCAAGAAATGAGTAGTGAGAGCCGTTTTCCACTCTGACAAGCCCGGCGTCGGGTATGAGGCTTTCAAAAAGCTCGCCGTCGGATATCGGGGTAGCTGTGTCAAGCGTCCCCCATATAAGAAGCGAGGGAACGCCTATCTTAGGCAAAAGCCCCTTTAAATCCTCGTTGACTGCCTTTACAAGCGTCCCCCTCATGACAGGGGAGGCGTTTTTGTAATCCTCGGAGCCTCGGCTTCTTCTAAGCCTCTCAAGAGCGTCGGGAAACAGGGCCTTAATCGGAGGAAGCCCCAAAACAGCCTTCCCCGCCTTATAGACTGCGAGCCTTGCCCTGCTTTTAAGAGACGGCTTTGGCTTTATCCCGGCGGAGTCTATAAACACCGCCTTCTTAACGCCTGCAAGAGAATTGTCTGCAAGAAGCTTTATCATCAGCCTGCCGCCGAAGCTATGGCCTATAAGGACCTCGGGGGAAAGCCCGAGGCTTAAAAGAAACTCGCAAACAAACCTGCAGTAATCGTCGACGCTCCAGGGGACCGGCGGCTCGCCGCTTCCGCCGAAGCCGGGGAGGTCTAAGGCAAGAGCCGTATATTTTTTCGAGACGGCAGCAATAAGCCCCTCAAACAGCCTGTAGCTGCTTCCCCAGCCGTGAAGAAACAGCACGCAGGGTCCCTCCCCCTTTATTTCGTATTCTATACTTATCCCGCTAACGGTTGTAGTCATCTAAAAACAGCTCCCGGATGATAAAATGTCCTGCTTCAAGGCACGGCATTTATTATAGCATAATTTAAATCAGATTTCCACTATTTTCAGTGAGTTTTATAAAATAAAAGAGGACTGCCCTCCTTTAAGAACGACAGTCCCCTGATTCTGCCGATAAACGCTCACAGCTAAAGCCTCTCTTGGAACTAAGGCAAAACAGTCCTTATGCTTACAAAATCCTATGGCTTTTTCCTTATCTGCGAGTGCTTACGGACATCCCCAGCCTGCCCCTTCACCGGGAGAAGCGGCAATGCGTGGCTTACCCCGGTGTCAGGCTGCACAAAAATTTTATCCCGCACGGTCAAATCTCTTGCATTGTGGATTATCTTTTGGTATAATATTGTTTGACGAGCTTCTTTTTTCCTCTTTAACCTGCTGTAGGATGAGAAGAGCGGCTCTTATCCTGTAAAGACCTGCGGTCATCGTGCCGAAGATGAAAAGGTTTGTGGCGATTATTTCCAGCATTTTGTATCCTCCCCTTCCTTTTGAGGCGTTATCGCCTCTTACATCCTAATTATATCGGCTTGGCTGTCCGATTATTCGGACTTTTTTGCCGCAGGGCGGGATATTATGTACGATTTTTTGGACTATACCACGAGAGGAGGGCACAGCTTGCCGGATTTTGAGCTTATTCCGGGCGTTTACATCGCCAGTACCGACGGCGTTGAGCGCTCATACCGGGCTGAGGAGGGCAGGATTGTCCTGGCTCTTTCCTCTAAGAGCTACCAAAAGCTTTTCCCTGCCGCCGTCAAATGCCTTAACGAGCCTCTGTTTTTCTTTCTGGAGGTTCCGTCCGGGGAGGATTTCGAGCTTTACTATCTTGATAACTGCACACTTCCCGTCATTCTCGCCATACTAAAGCGATACTCCGGGATACTCTACTCGGACGGCGTCATACGCTTCGGCTTCGGCTCCCACATAACAGGGGACGAGCTTTACATGAGAGAATACCAGCGCCTTGAAATATACTCCCAAAAGGGTCTTGACAGCTATAAAAAAATACTGGACGGTCTCGGATATCGCCACGACCCCGGCGCTAAGACCCTCTGGGACATAATATCAGAGGACAATCCGATATCCGGCGAGAGCGTCGAGTGCGACGACGAGAGCTTTAAGGATATAATAGAAAACCTCGCCCCCGAGGGTATGTATAAATACTCCCAGGGCGGCTGAGTCTCACCGTAATTATAAAAGATAATTAATTTTTTAGGAGGAATAATCATGGCTTACATCATAGGAGTCGACATTGGAACAAGCGGAACTAAGACGGTTTTGTTCGACGAGGAGGGAAGGGTAATCGCCTCGAGGACGATCGAGTACCCGATGTACCAGCCCAAAAACGGCTACGCCGAGCAGGACCCCGCCGACTGGGCAAACGCCGCCGTCAAGACCATCAAGGAGGTCGTTGCCAAGAGCGGAGTTAAGAAGGAGGATGTAAAGGGCATCGGACTTTCGGGACAGATGCACGGTCTTGTCATGCTCGACAAGGACAACGAGGTCATAAGACCCTCGATAATCTGGTGCGACCAGAGAACAGCCAACGAGGTCGACGAGATGAACAAAAGGCTTGGCAGGGAAAAGCTGATTGAGATAACCGCCAACCCTGCCCTCACCGGCTGGACGGCAGCCAAGATTCTCTGGGTCAAGAACAACGAGCCTGAAAACTACGAGCGCTGCCGCAGAATCCTTCTGCCTAAGGACTACATAAGATTCATTCTCACCCACGAGTACGCCACCGAGGTCTCCGACGCTTCCGGAATGCAGCTTCTCAATGTCGCCAAGAGGGACTGGTCGGACGAGATTATAGACGGTCTAGGACTTGACAGGCATATGCTTGGCAAGGTATACGAGTCCTGCGAGGTCACGGGAGGTCTTACCAAGGAGGTAGCCGAGGAGGTCGGACTTTGCGAGGGAACGATTGTCGTAGGCGGCGCCGGAGACAATGCCGCCGCTGCGGTAGGAACAGGCGTCGTTGAGGACGGCAGGGCGTTTACAACGATAGGGACCTCCGGAGTAGTATTTGCGCACACCTCCAAGATGACTACAGACAGGCTGGGCAGAGTCCATACCTGCTGTGCGGCTGTTCCGGGCTGCTGGCATGTAATGGGAGTCACCCAGGGCGCAGGACTGTCGCTCAAGTGGTTTAGGGACAATTTCTGCGGTGCGGAAAAGGAAACCGCCAAGCTCATGGGAGTAGACACTTACTATCTTATGGACAAGGAGGCGGAGTCCGTCCCGATAGGAGCTAACAGACTCCTTTACCTGCCCTATCTTATGGGAGAGAGAACCCCTCACCTCGACCCCGACGCAAGGGGCGTATTCTTCGGACTTTCAGCCATGCACGAGAAAAAGGATATGCTAAGGGCTGTCATGGAGGGCGTCTCCTACTCTCTCAGAGACTGCGTCGAGGTCTTTAAGGAGATGGAGGTCAGCGTTTCCGACATGATGGCGTGCGGAGGCGGAGGCTCCAGCCCGCTCTGGAGACAGATGCTTGCAGACCTTTACGCCTGCCCGGTCAAGACCGCATCCTCCAAGGAGGGCCCGGCTCTTGGCGTCGCCATACTGGCAGGAGTCGGCGCAGGGCTTTACTCCAGCGTACCCGAGGCATGCCGTGAGGTCATAAAGACCGACAGGATTCAAAACCCCATCGAGGAAAACATCCCCAAGTATGAGGACTGCTACAGGCTCTACACCGAGATTTATCCCGCTCTCAAGGCTAGCTTCAAGAGGCTTGTGAGCATCTAATGGCCAAAAGCTGCCGTCCCGGTTTTTCCTTCGGGCAGTCAGCCGTTTGACTGGGGGCGGCTTCATAGAGGATAATATTCTCCGGCTTTTCATAAAGCCCGGTCCGTAAAAGCCTTCGGACGGGTCTTGGCAAGCCGGAGCTTTTTTAATATAATAAAGTCAATTAATTGACTGTAAACAAATTTACCAAGGAAGGTGAGCCGCTCTGTGGCCGATACAATTAAGGACGCTTTTGTCTTTCTGCCGAGGACTGTAACCAAGGAGGTCAGGAAAAACGCCTATATCTACTGCAAGCTGCGAGACGAGCAGTTTGCCCTCTACGACGAGTATGCAAAGCGTCACGGTATGCTTATGAAAACCCTGCTGGTGGTAAATGTCCTTTACTACTCCAAGGACGGCATGACGCAGACCGATATCTGCAGGAAAACCTTTCAGTCGAAGCAGACGGTCAATCTGATAATAAGAAACCTTCTGGGCGGCGAATATGTCACCCTCACCGAGCAGGAGAAAAACAGGCGGAGCAAGACGGTCTGCATGACAGAGTCTGGAAGAGCCTTTTTCGGAGACGCTATAAGGCATATCACCCGGGCGGAGGACAAAGCCATGTCAATGCTAACCCCCAGCGAGCAGGAGCAGCTTTTAAGCCTTTCAAAAAAGTTCACAGGCCATCTTGCAGAGCTTATCAAGCAGGAATCTAAGGAGGAATAAAAAATGGAGCTGTATGAAGCAGTCGCAAAAAGAAGAACGGTAAGAGAGTTTCTTGACAAAAGCGTTGATTTTGAGGCGGTCAGGCGGATTTTAGAAGCCGGAAACCAGGCTCCCACCTGGAATCACAACCGCAGCTGGAGCTATATAATACTCAGCACGCCGGAGGAAAAGGAGTACGCCTTTGAATACGCCAAGAAAACAGCCGACGGCTTTAACGCCGAAAAGTACCTGAACGCACCGAGACCGTATCCTGTCACCCTCGCACAGAAAATGTACGGCTATGCCATGCCACGGCAGTTTACCATGCTGAAAAACGCTCCCTATGTAGTAATTCCGCTGTTTAAGTGCAAAGAGCTGGACGCAAGGTATGTCTCAAGGCTAAACACCTTTTCAACGATATGGTGCGTTATAGAGAACATCCTTCTTGCCTCTGCCGCCGAGGGGCTTGCCTGCTCGTTAAGAATCCCTCTTAACGAGGAGCACAACATTGTAAAGGAGAAGCTAAAGGTCCCCAAGACATACATGATTCCTGCGTTCATAGGAATAGGCTATGCCGACCCGGACGAGGCTCTGCCGGAGCAGGCCGGCGCCTGCCTCGATAAACAGCTTCATTATGGAAGGTGGAAGTGATATGGAGCCGGTCATTAAAGAGGTGGAGGTAAAAAGCGTCCTCACAAAATCAAATCTCCCGGTGGGAGACTACTCGGTGAATCCCTATATCGGCTGTACCCACGGCTGTAAATACTGCTACGCCAGCTTCATGAAGCGGTTTACAGGTCACACCGAGCCGTGGGGGAGCTTTTTGGATGTCAAGCTATGGCAGAAAATTAGGTCTCCCCAAAAATATGACGGCAAGGAGCTGTTTTTCGGCTCGGTGACAGACCCCTATCTTCCTCAGGAGGCCGAGTATCTTCGCACCAGAACGCTTCTCGAGGAGCTAAGAGGGAGCAAAATAAAGCTCAGCATACAGACAAAGTCCAGCCTTGTCCTAAGGGATATAGAGCTTATTCGCTCCTTTGAGGACGCAAGGGTCGGCTTTAGCATAAACACCCTTGACGAGGGCTTCAGGCAGGATATGGACAATGCTTCAGCCATCGAGGAACGGATTGCCGCAATGAGGGAGCTTCATTCCGCCGGGATAAGAACAACCTGCTTTATCTCCCCGATTTTCCCGGGGATTACCGATGTCCCGGCGATAATAAAGAGGGTCAGGGACTGCTGTAATCTCATCTGGCTGGAAAATCTCAACCTAAGAGGCGACTACAAGGCGGCGATACTGGCCTACATCAGGGAAAAATACCCCTCGCTCGTCCCGCTCTACGACAGTATATACCGCCTTGGGGACATGAGCTACTGGGAGTCCCTTGACAGGCTCATAGCCGAGCTTGCCCAAAGCGAGGGGCTTACCTATCTTAAAAACGACGACAGCATAGCTCCCCCGCTTGACGCTCCGCCGGTGATAGTGAACTATTTTTACCATGAGAAAATCAAAAAGTCCGCAGTCAGGGACGGCAGGACGGAATAAATATGGCAATAGCCTCCTTTACTTCTATTTTATAGCTTCCAAGGCTTGACATCTGCACAAAAATCCTTTAAACTTATACTATGAGGACCGCCCAGAGCGGTTTAAAGGAAGGAGAAATAGCTATGTTTAAAAATATCGGAGGCAAAATCCAAAAGCTCGCAGTCATTTTTACGGTAATAGGCTTTATTCTGAGCATACTTTCGGGTGTCACTCTTATCCTGGGGGGAATCCTCGCAACGGTATACTATGGTGGTCCCAGAAGCGACGAAGGCTGGATACCGATGCTTATTGGAATCGGCGTTATCATATTCGGCTGTCTTATGTCGTGGATTTCCAGCTTTGTTCTTTACGCCTACGGCAGCATGGCTAAGAACCTCTCCATTATCGCACAGAACAGCTTTGTAATGGCTACAAGGCTCTCGGAGCAAGGCGCTCAAGCCTCCCAGGAGGTCAAAAGCGCTCAGACTAATTCGTCTCAGACTCCGGCGGCATATACTCAGACTGATATTACCCCTCCCGCCGTACAGGATGACAGCGCAAAGGAATAGCCCTTTAAAAAGCCTCCCTGCCATATCCAAGCGCACAGCCAGGATATGACAGGGATTTTTTATTCCTTCTTGCTCTTAGACTCCGTTATCTTCTCCGCAGGCTCCTCCTTTTTAGTAAGGTCATGAGCCAAAATTCTTGAGCTGTTTAAAAATACCGATATAAACGAAAGTCCCATGCTGATTATTCCGGCAGCCGAAGGGACCGGCTCTTTGCCCAGGGCTACTGCGAGTCCCGCCGTGACCGGGAGCATGACTGCCGAGTAAAATACCGACCAGAAGAAGTTTTCCTTTATTATCTGGCTCAGCGTCCTTGAAAGCCGTATCGCCTTTGCGATGTCACGCAGGTCGTTTCTTAGAAGCACCATCTGTGCGCTGTCCACCACCGCAACCGAGCCTGCGCCCATCGCTATTCCCACATCCGAGGAGGCAAGGGCTGCGATGTCGTTTACGCTGTCCCCCACCATGGCGACGGTGCCGCTTTTGCAAAGTCCCGCCACGACTCCGCCCTTTTGCTCCGGGGAGACCTCCGAGATAAACTCGCTCAGCTCGCTCTCTCCCAAAAGGCCCCTTGCCGCCTGCTCCCTGTCTCCTGTGAGCATGACGGTCTTAATTCCCATGCTCCTAAGGCTTCTTAAAGCGGTGCGGCTTGTCGGCTTGAGCCTGTCAGCAAGGATAAGTATTCCTATCGGGACATCGTCCTTAGACAAGGAGATTATCTGCCTGCCGTCCTCCATATACGGCTTTATCACAGCCATGTAGCCCTCGTTCTGCCCCTCCCCAAGATACATCTCCTCCGGCGAGGACGCCGCTATTCTGCTCTCTCCTACAGTACCCAGAAGCTTGGTGCCGCCCTCTATACGGCAGTCCTCGCACCTGTCGGGATAGATGTCGTTTTTTTGTGCGTAGTCCAAAATAGCCTGACTTATCGGATGAGCCGACGCCTCCGCCAGTGAAGCCGCCAGCATGACCAGCTCCTCAGCCGATACCCCGAACGGCACCACCCTTGTCACAAACGGTCTGCCGACGGTTACGGTCCCGGTCTTGTCCACCACCACGGTGTCCACCCTCGCCATTTTGTCGCAGGATCTGGGGTCCTTTAAGAGGATTCCCTCTCTGTGGCATTTTCTTTTTGCATAAATATACGCCGAGGACCTGGCAAGCAGGAAGGCATACGGTGAGGACAGCACCAGCACCTGAGTTAAAACCTCCCAGGAGGTAAGAACCGTCTCCCCTCTAAATAGCCAGAATATAAAGGCTGCGACCGCTATCACAGTTATTCCGAGGGCAATAAGCATATCCGCCCGAAGATAGGCTGAATCGGGTCTTGCCTTGCCCGAGCCTTTTTCCTCTGCCGATTTGATAAGAGCGCCCAGCGAGGACTCCTCCCCGACGGCTTCCACCCTGATTCTTGCGTATCCCGACGCCGCCCGAGTGCCAAGATAGACTCTTTGACCCGTCTCACAGCCTACAAGCTGTCCCTCTCCTGTGATAATCGACCTGTCGACTCCCAGCCTGCCCGAGATAATCTCCCCGTCGCAGGGAATCACCTCTCCCGAGCTGACAACAACCACGCTGCCCCTTTCAAGCTCCGAGACGGGGACAAGCCTTTCGCCATCCAAGGTTACTGTCATGGCATAAGGCGGCATAAGCTCCCTAAGCCTTTTTACGCCGGAGTCGTCAGGAGCTGTTTTTTCGTCTAGATATCCCCCGAGAGCTATAAGAAGCATCGAGGCGGCGATAGCGTCAAGCAGGATAGAATCGGCGTAGGATGGGTCTTTAAGCAAAGCCATCGCCATTAAGACGAGGCTTAACGCCGTCCCGAGCACGGCTCCGATTGCTCCTACCGAGCCAAGTCCGAATTTAAGCCTTATTACCGACAAAAGCCCGGCTTTTACCGTCCGCCAAAGGATTATAGCCGTCGGGATATATAAAACGAGCGCCGCTCCCGAGTAGATAAGCGCCGCCAGACCCCCGGCTCCGAGAAGCCCCAGCCTGTAGGCAAGGCTTAAAATAATCAGTAAAGCGGTGAGCACCGAAGAGGCGATTATTCCCGCCCTGCCGACAGCACGGTCAGGCTTTGCCCCGACCCTTGCCTCCGGCGTGCCGCTTTTTCCCCTTTTTTTCAAGATAACCCCTCCATCCCGTTGTTTTATCACTGAAGCCCCGGCATATAAGCCGGCGAAGTATGAATTTTCTGCCCTTTTGCCTCCCGCACAGCCTCGCAGGAGTAAATACCCAGATTAATCCGGCGAGACTTACCGGGCGCAAGCCCTGCTGCCTGAGGCAAAGCCGAAAATCGAAAAATCCTCCTAATAAAAACAAAATCTTCGCTTTTGCCTTTATTATATCACACCTCCCCCTCCAAAAGCAAGAAAATACGCCCTTTTTCGAGCCGCAAATTGCGTCTTGCACAGACATCTGCGGGATAAAAAGCCGCCCCGAAAGGAATCTCTCCCGGGACGGACTCATTTTTCTACTTATGGTATCTTTTGTTGTTGATTATGGTGTAGGCACGGTAAATCTGTTCGCACAATACCACTCTGGCGAGCTGGTGAGGAAGCGTCAGCCTTGACATCGAGAGCCGAAGCCTTGCCGAGGCTTTCAGCTCTCCGCTCAGTCCAAAGGAGCTTCCTATAAAGAAATTGACGGTGCTGAAGCCCTGAGTCCCCCACCTGTCAAGACCCTTGGCGAGCTGTAGGCTGTCAAGCTGCTCGCCCTCCACGCAAAGGGCGACATTATACGCCGACCTGGCGCTGACATAAGGGAGCATGCTTTTATACTCCTCGGTTAAAGCGGACTCTATCTGAGCCGGGGAGGGATTTTCAGGAAGCCTTGACTCAGGCAGCTCGCAAATCCTAAGAGCCGCATACGGCGAGACCCTTTTTACATACTCCGAAACAGCCTCCCGCCAGTAGGACTCCTTGAGCTTCCCTATACAGACAATATTTATATTCATAGTCGTATACGCTCTGACGGCTTCTAAAATACGACCGCCATGCCCCCCGTCTCAACGGGGGCTATGTACAAAAGGAAGTCACGCCCGGCGACACATTCCCCGCCAAGCTCCCTTTCAAGGGTGTTCCTCGCTACGATGGGCGTGTTGTTCTCCCGGCTGAGGTGACCGAGTATTACCCTTGTCGTTCCGGCGTCTATAAGCCGCCTTACCTCTCTTGCGCTCATCGAGTTGGAAAGATGACCGTCCGAGGAGGCTATCCGCCGCTTCAGGCAGTATGGGTAGGGACCCGACCTGAGCATTCCCTCGTCATAGTTTGACTCTATCAGAACAGCGTCGCAGCCGCACATGCAGGCGTCCGCCTCAGGTGTCACATGGCCGAGGTCGGTGCAGATGCATACAGTCTTGTTATCGGGGGTGGAGATTCTGTAGCCGACGCTCTCGATAGCGTCGTGAGGGGTCTTGAAGGAGGTCACAAAATAGCCTGCCGCCTCCTCCCTTCCGCCTATCGGGATGCTTTTCCCGATGGAGGCAATATGCCCTCCCCTTTCAAGCCATTCAAGCGTAGCCGGTGAGGCGTAAACCGGGACGGGATAGTTCTTTGTAAATACCCTAAGCCCTGCGATATGGTCGCTGTGGTCGTGAGTTATAAACACCGCCTTGACCGCCTCGGGAGGGATATCGTTTTGCCGAAGAGCCGAAACCAGCCTGCGGCAGCTTGCCCCGGCGTCGATAAGTATTCCGCCCGACGCCGTCCCGATAAAGTAGGAGTTCCCCGAGCTGGAGGAAAATAAGGGATATATCCTTGCCAAATAAAGCTCTCCTTTAGCTGACTTATTTATCCTTGAAATATAAAAGCGCCTAGATTACCCTTCTTTTAGGCTCATAGTCTGCAACACGCCTGATATCCGCCCCGAGACCCTTGAGCTTGTCGTCGAAGTTTTCATAGCCCCTGTCTATATGGAAGATATTTTCAACAACCGTGGTCCCGCTTGCCATCAGCCCCGCTATTACAAGCGCCGCACCTGCTCTTAGGTCGGTCGCCCGGACCGAGGCTCCCGTGAGCTGGGGTATGCCCTGGATTATGGCGGTGGTGCCCTCCACCTTGATGTTTGCTCCCATCCTGCGAAGCTCGCTGACATATCTGAAGCGGTTGTCGAATATATCGTCGGTCACGACGCTGGTGCCCTCGGACACCGTCAGCATGGTGGAAAACTGCGGCTGCATATCGGTCGGGAAGCCGGGATGCGGAAGCGTCTTTAGGCTTGTGGAAAGAAGCGGACCGTCGGCATGGACATGGATGCTCTCGTCATACTCCTCCACCGAGGCGCCAACCTTTCTCAGCTTTGCGGTTATCGACTCCAAATGCTTGGGGATTACATTGTTTATCCAGACATTTCCCTTTGTGGCTGCGGCGGCAACCATATATGTTCCTGCCTCTATCTGGTCGGGGATTATGGCGTAGTCAACGCCCTTCAGCACAGATACTCCCCTTATCTTGATGACATCAGTTCCTGCTCCCATGATATCTGCGCCCATGGTGTTTAGGAAGTTGGCAAGGTCTACTATGTGAGGCTCCTTGGCGGCGTTCTCGATTACGGTAAGCCCCTTTGCCTTTACTGCGGCGAAGATGGCGTTTATCGTGCCGCCTACGGTGTTGATGTCAAAATAAATCTGGCTTCCGATAAGCTCGTCCGCCCTGAGGCTGACTATTCCGCCGTCTATGGCGCAGCTCGCCCCCAAGCAGTTAAACGCCTTGATGTGCTGGTCTATGGGACGGTCTCCCAGGTCGCAGCCTCCCGGCATAGGGACATCCGCCTTTTTAAACCTCCCCAAAAGGGTGCCTAGAAAATAGCTGGACGCCCTCATCGAGCGGGCAAGCTCATACGGCACTACGGGATTTGAAATCCCCCTGGGGTCTATCCTCATCGTGTTCTTGTCGATTATCCTTATCCCTGCGCCCATCTCGTACAGAATCCTAAGAGCAATGCTTATATCGCTTATCTCCGGGACATTCTCAAGTGTGCAGGGCTCGTCCGAAAGAATGGTTGCAGCAACTATGGCAACGGCGGCGTTTTTTGCTCCGCTCACATTTACGCTCCCGATGAGCGGCTTCCCGCCGTGTATAATAAATTTATCCATATTATTCATGATTAATTAATATCCCCTAAATGCCGGGAGAGGAACCTCCTACAGGAAAGAAAATAAGCCCCTGCCCTGTCCCCGACAAGTTTTTTAGTGTATCTATCGTATTGTAGCACATAATCTCAGAAAATACAATTACATTTTTGTTACAAAACAAAAAACTTTTCGTTTTAGAAACTTGTAAAAGCCTGATGCGGCTTTTTCTCTTTATTCACTAATTAATATTGACATTTTCGTAGGTTTACTCTATAATTATTAAACAGGACTGTGAGGCTGTGAGGCGCTAGGGCATGGATTTATCCGGCTGCTTGCTTCCTCCGGCGGCATACGGGAGCTGTTATCCGATACGAATATTTCGCTGTCGGCGCAGGACCCGGTGCCGCTGTCGGCTTCAAGGGACCTAACAGGCAGTAACTTTTACACGGCAATGGAGGAAAAAATGCTAACCAAGCTAATATCAACCGCACTCGCAGCCGGGATTTTACTCTCCGGCACGCCGTCACGCTCGGCATACGACGCCAATCAGGACGGCTTCACATCCAACAAGGACCTAAGAGATGTCCTGGTGGGAATCACAACCGGCAGTATGGCAGGTCTTAAAAGCATCTACGAAAACGGCGGGGAAATCAGCATCCGTGATTTTAATATGCTGTTTTCCTATCTCGAGGAGAATCCCATGACAGGAGAGCTTTTTATGAAGGACATTGAAACCACCGATACCCTCCCCAGTAAGTATTCCCCGGGCTGGGTGAGCGGCTCCCCCTCCTTCCCGACGATAAAGGAGTACGGCACTCTTACTGAGGTCACCTACTACTCTAGCGTTTGCGAGAAGGACAGAAAGGCGAGGGTATATCTTCCTGCGTCCTATGACGAGTCGAAGAGCTACCCGGTTTTATACATCCTCCACGGCTATTGGGGGCACAATAACTCTATGGCGGAGGACGCCGGCTGTCAGAACATTATAGGCAAGATGATTGCTGACGATGAGGCGGAGGAGATGATTGTAGTATTTCCCGACATCTTCGCCTCCAAAAAGGGTCAGCAGGACTCCTGCACCGGGCTGAATCTCGAAAACAGCCTGATATACGATAACTGCGTCGAGGAGATAACCACCGACCTCATGCCCTACATAGAGAAAAACTACTCTGCCCTCACTGGCAGGGACCATACAGCCGTCTGCGGCTTCTCAATGGGCGGAAGGGAGGCTCTTGCAATAGGTCTTATGCACCCGGACAAATTCGGCTACATAGCGGCGTTCTGCCCGGCTCCCGGTCTTACCCCCGGCGATCCCAATATGCACCCCGGTCAGCTTTCGGAGGACGAGCTTGTTTTCCCCGAGGAGTACAGCCCCTACCTTCTTGAAATCTTCGCAGGAGACGACGACCAGGTCGTATGGGACTCTCCCAAGACCTATTCCAACATCTTCACACGAAACGGCGTCACCCATAAATATCAGATGGTATCCTCCTGGCACGGCGGACCTGCCGTCGAGGTGGGCACCTACAACTTCGCAAAATACATATTCAAGGCAAGCTGATTAAGGTCTGCCAAGGCCCGTCTTTAGGCTGGCATAGCGGCGGCACAGCTTATGTCAATAAACAGCAAGGAGAAGGATAATATGAACAGCATGAAAACCTATCTTGGAATCGAGTTTGGCTCCACGAGAATCAAGGCGATTCTAATCGACGAGGACTCCAAGGTCGTCGCCCAAGGCTCCCACGACTGGGAGAATCGTCTTGAAAACGGAATCTGGACCTATTCGCTGGAGGATATCTCCGGCGGGCTTCAGGACGCCTATTCAAGGCTCGCCGAGGACTATAGCTCCAAATACGGCGAGACTCTTAAAAGGGTCGGAGGAATGGGCTTTTCCGCAATGATGCACGGCTACATGGCGTTTGACAGCGCCGGCGAGCTTTTAGTCCCCTTCAGGACCTGGAGAAACACCATCACCAAGGAGGCAAGCGACAGGCTGAGCGAGCTTTTTGGCTTCAACATACCCCAGCGCTGGAGCATAGCGCACCTCTATCAGGCGATACTAAACGGCGAGGAGCATACAAAAAGGATAAGCTATGTGCTCACCCTTGCGGGATACATCCACTATATGCTCACCGGCAAGAGGGTCCTTGGAGTCGGCGAGGCGTCTGGAATGTTCCCGATAGACTCTGACAGCTGCCAGTTCAATCAGGAGATGATAAAGCAGTTCGACGAGCTTATCGCTTCCTACTCCTTTGACTGGAGGCTGGAGGATGTCCTCCCCGGGGTTCTTCCCGCAGGCGAGAACGCAGGGCTTCTCACCGAGTCCGGCGCTAGGTTCATAGACCCCTCCGGGAATCTTGAGGCGGGAATCCCGGTCTGCCCTCCCGAGGGAGACGCAGGAACCGGGATGGTTGCTACTAACAGCGTAAGAGTCAAGACGGGAAATGTCTCCGCCGGCACCTCGGTATTTGCGATGATAGTCCTAAGCCGTCCCCTTTCAAGACTGTATCCCGAGATTGACATGGTTACGACTCCCTCCGGCAAACCGGTCGCCATGGTCCACTGCAACAACTGCTCCACCGACCTTGACGCATGGATGAGAATATTCTCCGAGTTCGCCTCGCTTTCCGGCAATCCGATTGCAAAGCCCGCCCTTTACGATATGCTTTTGTACCACGCTCTCACCGGCGACCCCGACTGCGGCGGAATGGTGAGCTGCAACTACTTCTCCGGCGAGCATATAACCCACTTCGAGCAGGGCAGACCGATGCTGCTTCGCAGCCCCGAGTCGAGCTTTACCCTTGCAAACCTCATAAGAAACAACCTCTTCTCGGCTCTTGCGACCCTTAAAATCGGCATGGACATACTTCTGTCCGAGAATGTCGAG
Source organism: Ruminococcus sp. UBA1409 (assembly GCA_002305045.1). GTDB lineage: Bacteria > Bacillota > Clostridia > Oscillospirales > Ruminococcaceae > Faeciplasma > Faeciplasma avium. The sequence goes on along the minus strand of DBPX01000005.1, from coordinate 14,171 downwards.
ATAGACTCTATTTTAGGTCACGGCGGATACTTCAAGACAAAGGGAGTAGGTCAAAAGCTCCTTGCCGCCGCCATGAACACTCCCGTCTCGGTAATGGAGACGGCGGGCGAGGGCGGAGCCTGGGGTATGGCGGTGCTTGCTCAGTACATGGTGCTGGGCAACAGCGTAAGCCTTGACGATTACCTTGACGAGAGGGTCTTTGCCGGCATGAAGGCTATTACCGAGGCTCCCGAGCAAAAGGATGTTGAGGGCTTCAATGCCTACATCGAGCGCTACAAGAGAATGCTTCCGGCTGAAAGAGCCGCCGTCGAGAGCTTCTAGGAGGCATATTTTTAGAATATAAGCCAAAAAAAGCCGCCGTCCTGTTTTAAATGGGTCGGCGGCAGTCGGCTTGAAAGGACATAAGATGAAAAACAAATGGCTTTTTTATCTCACCGCATTCATATCCGGGCTGTCGGTGATGGCTATCGAGCTGGGAGCGTCACGGCTGATGGCTCCGTATTTCTCCTCCTCTCAGATAGTCTGGACGATAATTATAGGCACGATAATGATTGCCATGGCTATAGGAAATGTCCTGGGAGGGCGGATGGCTGACCGCCATAAGAATCCCGACAGGCTGTTTATCTGGCTCTTTGCCGCCGCAACCTGGACGATGCTCATCCCGCTTTTGGGAAAGTTTATAATCTCCGGCGTTGCTCTCGGGCTTTCTCTGGTGGTGACAAACGGATACCTGATAGCCGCCGCATTTCTCAGCGCAATACTGGTTTTCGCCTTCCCGCTGATGGTGCTTGGAATGGTGACCCCGAATCTTGTAAAGTATGCGGTAAACAGCCTCGACGAAAACGGCAGAACCTGCGGAATCATCGAGGCGGCAAACACCGTAGGCTCGATAATAGGCACATTTCTTCCCACCTTTGTAACAATCCCCTATGTCGGGACCTCGGCGACCTTTATAATCTTCGCCGGAGTTTTGTATACCGTCTGCCTAGTATACCTCTTTTTTCGCAAAAAGGCGAGGGCGGCGGCAGCAATAATCTCAGCGGCTGCACTTGCCGTGGGAGGCTTTTCCACCAGGATAGGCACCGCCTTCTGGGCAAGCGACAACATCTACGAGTCGGAGTCCGTCTACAACTACCTAAGAATCGAGGACACCGGAAGCAGCCTGATTTTTTCCACCAATGTCCTTTTCGGGGTGCAGTCGATTAAGCTCAAGCGTCCCGGGCTGAGCGGAATGTTTTACGACTATCTTTTAGCCTCCGCCGTGATGGCAGGAGCCGGAGAGAACGATGAAATAAGCGTGCTGATTTTGGGCCTGGGGACGGGCACCTGCGCCGAGCAGTGCGTTTACTATTTCGGTCTTGACGATATCGACGGCGTGGAAATCGACGAGAAGATAATATATCTTGCCAACGAGTATTTCGACCTCCCCGACTGCGTTGACACCTACGCTCAGGACGGCAGGCATTACATCTCGACGACCGACAAGCTCTACGATGTCATAATGATAGACGCCTATCAGGACATCACCATCCCCTTCCAGATGGCAAGCCGGGAGTTCTTCGAGCAGGTTGCCCTGCACCTAAAGCCTGGAGGTGCGATAGGAGTGAACATGAATATGTACACTCCCGATCCCGACGGCATCAACGCCCACATTCAGGACACTATCCTAGAGGTGTTCGACAACGCCTACACCGTCCCGGCAGGCTCCAACCTTGTACTGCTGGCGTCAAACAGCTACGACTGTCAACAACGGCTGAACGAAATGCTCCCCACCGTAGAGAACCAGTCTCTTTATCTTTTCATGCGGCGTATAGCCGACGACATGACGAAGGCTAAAAGCACCGGCAGAATCCTCACCGACGACAGGGCGCCGGTCGAGCTTCTAAGCATACGGGTCCTGGACGAGATGATAGAAAGGGAGCTTGTCAGCATCCGCAGTCAGCTCTCAGGCATGGGCTTAAAGGAGCTTTATGAGCTTCTGACGGGATAAAAAATCTCCCGCAGACGGCTTACCGCCCCGGCGGGAGGATACAGGCCTAAGGCAAGCCCAGCGCACCGCAGAAATCAAGTCCGCCGGCTTACCCTTACCTTCATTTATTAATAAAGCTGCCGCCATTCACAGAGCCTTAAAAAGCTCTGTGATTTTTTGCACCAAATCACCCCGGCGCCGCTATCCCTCCATCCTCATTAGGACCTCCTTTGCTGCTTCCTTAGCGAGGGCTTTGAGCTCGCTCTGGGACAAGCCACCTTGGCTTGCCCGGTTAAATGCACTGTAAAGAGGCGTCATATAGTCGGATGGCATGATTCTCCAGAAGGCAAGGTAGCTTTCGCCCTCCTCAAGCGACGGATAATTTATGCTGTTCGCATCGAAAACATACTCTAAAAATTTAGCGGCGTCCTCTTTGTTTTCAGAGGCTGGATTCATCATGAGGTACTCACAGCTAAGCGAGCAAAACTCGCCGTTTACAATAAATTCGTCGCCGAACAAAAGATTATCTCCAGACGGCTTTTTGTCCAGATGCTTTAAAACCTCGTACAGCTCATCGCCGTCCGGGTCGTTATATGTTCCGGCGAGGGCGTCGATATTTCTTGCACAGTACTGACCTTGAGTTGCAACCACGGCAAACGGAACCGGGTTGTCAGTCTCGCTTCCGTCGGCGTTGATTATTTTATCAGGGTAGCTCTCTTTGGGGTAGGAGTATGTGCCGTACAAGGGCAGACCGAAATATTCGTCGCCGTTAGCCGCAAGCACCTGTGCAAGGGGACTCTGCGAAAGTCTGTCTAAAAGCCCGCTGTAGCTGTTCAAGGAGGAATAGGTATTCGTCCTGACATATTTATATACATTATAGGAGACAGGAGAGAAGAGGTCGAAATCCTTGTCTTTCGCCATTAGCTTTATATCAAGCCTTTCATAGTCCGAATCGTAGTCTACCGTCCTGACGAGTACGCCGGTTTCCATTTCAAAGGATGTTATGGCATCGCCGTAAAGCGTCTGATTTCCGACAACCGTTATGCTTTTCGGCGGATTCAGGAAGTCATAATAGCGATAGCTGTTTTCAGTTCCGCTTACTGTTGAAATTATGTTCTCATAAACCGTGACAAATAAGGAGGCTTCACCGTGATTTTCAAGATAGTGTTTTTGCAAAACTACATTATCCGGGTCGCTCAAGGAATACTCGGAAATATAGTATGGCGAGGCGGATTCCTCCTGATTGGTCAAAGCGCCTGACGGCGCAGTGTAGACGATTGCCGTGTCGGTTTTGGAATTATAGACATAATCAATGCTGTCATAAGATTTTGTCTGGGAAAGCTTAATAAGCTTAGAGAACCTGCCGGTGTCAATATCCAGAGAATACAGCATGAGCGAATCGCTGTAGCTGTCGGGTCTGGTTACAAGAAGCAGATTGGCTTTATAGACTCTTGGCATGGTGTCCCGTAAAGCTCCGCCGGCATCCTGCTTTTCGTCTATATTTTTCACCGGCTCAAGGGTTTCCTTGTCAAAAACCCGGTATTGATTGAAGGGCATATTATTGCCCTGCGCCGTACAGTGGAGAACAACATAGTTTTCGGTAATGATAAGTCCACGGATTTCTATGTAATCCTCCGTAGACAGAGTGCGGGAATCGGCAATGCTGCCGTTTTCATCGTATGATGTCAGCGTATAGCTGCCCTTAGAATAGCTGAAAAGCTCCGAGCCGTATGCCGCAAGCAGGATATCAGAGCCTTCAAACAGCATTCTGGACTCACCACTTTCAATATCCAGTTGATAAACAGCGCCGTTGCCTAAGATATAGAGCCGCTTTTCAATCTGCACTATGTCCGTAATTTCCTCTGAGGGAACAGGCAGTGCGATACCCTCAGCAGGAGTATAGGCTTCGTAGGAAACCTTCCTTCCGAAAATCGAGCTTTCAGGGGATGAATAGGTTATGTCCTCAGGGTCTTTTCTGCTTGATGCTGACGGAGCGTCGTCGCCTTGAGCCGAGCAGGCAGTCAGCATTAAAGTTGCAAGTATGAATCCAAGCAGTTTTTTCATTTTCTCACATTGCCTTTGTGAATAAAGGCTCTCCTTTCTTAGTATTGTGTCTTGTTTGGTGCGTAACGAAAGCTTGCAAAGCAAGAGAGAATCACCCCGACGACGCTATCCCTCCATCCTCATTAGGACCTCCTTTGCTGCTTCCTTGGCGAGGGCTTTGATGGCTTTTTCGCTGCCGTCTGTGTTCATAAGCTCCTGCTTAGCTTCCAGCAACGGCATGATAACGCTCGGAACATGAGCCTTCCAGGTGATATACATACCGCTGACATCCTCATCAGGAGCAGGATAGGAATACAGCTGCCACTCGTTTGAAAGCTCGGAGGTCTTATTCATGTAATCGAAAACCTCCTCAAGGAACCTGACGGCTTCCTCCTTGTGCTCAGAGTATGGGCTGAGGATAACATAGTCCTCAAAGGTATATTTGTAGTCAACCTCGGCAAGGGGCAGCTCAACCTCGTCACCGCCCTTTTCATACATCTTTGCAAAGACCTCGCTGAGCTTGCTTCCGTCTTTATCCCTAAACTCGCCGCTAAGGACATCAACATTGTCCTTGATATAATTGATAAACAAGGGACTGTTATACATAAAGATAGTGTTGTCCATATACCTGGATTCACACGGGACACCAAAATAGTCTCCCTCGTAAGCGGCGACGCTTTTAGTATAATTATTGCCCTCAATCCTTTCCCTTAGGCTCGGATATGCGCTTAAATCCTCATAATATCCGCCACGGACATAATTATGAATATCCAAGGTAATCGTCAAAAAGATGTCAATAGACTTGTCCTCAGACATCAGCTTTGTATTAAGGGCGTAGGCATCATCCTTATAGTGGACAATCTCTATCCTCATCCCCTCGGATTCCCTTAAATACTCTGCAATCTGCTCTATATAAGGAGAGGCAAGACCGTAATATGCAATTACGAGAGCTTCGGGGTCGTGCTCTGAATCGGCGTCTGATGAATCAGCTTTATTTCCAGCAATCAAATCGTTTTTTGCAAAGCTGTCATCTCCGGCAGGCGCATTAGAGCTGCTGCAGGAGCAAAGGCTTATGATAACCATCAGGGCAGTGACTGCGGCAAGTAGTTTTTTGTGCATAGAATTACTCCCTCGGACCGTAATTGCAGGTGTTATACCATGTGCTTCCTGTCGATGTATGCCTACATTTTTCTATATGCGTCGTATCATAATGGTAGGAATATCCACAAGTTGGACAATATGCATTAGCACAGCCGTAATACCTGTCAACAGTTTGGCAACCACTGGGATGGCTTGATACATAACAACCAGCAGAAGGTGCTTGTCCAGTTGCTCCGGTGCAATAAACATCTACCTGAGTTTTGTAACATTTCTTGCATGTCCTAGTTACCATCCTTGGATCTAGTCCCATCAATTCTCCCGCAATTGTTTCATTGCTAATCACATACGACTCAGCGTAAACCGACATAGACGATAGTATCATAACAACAACCGTAATCATAATCATCATTTTTCTCATAGTATTATAACTCCTTTTTTGCCTTTTGTTATTGGGTCGACTGCGTATAATCCGAATTTTAAACAAACTCACTCCTTCTTAATAATCATCTGCCGGCAATTGTTTTGGTGAATGAACTAAGCTTAGTGTTACTCTTATTATAGCATACGCATAATTATTTGTCAATAGTTTTGGCAGGATTAGGCTGAAACTGTCAGGTTTAGAAATAAGTTTCTTGTCGTCCTGCCGCAGGAGGGGCTTTAAAATCCAAGGTAAGCCCGGCAGGGTAAAAAAATCTCCCGCAGACGGCTTATCGCCCCGGCGGGAGGATATTATCTGGATATTTTATGTATGAGCAGTCTTATGCGGACGCCGTTACCTTTTTCTTAGCTGCCAGAAAGCGATAGCTCCTGCCGCAGCGACATTCAGGGAGTCAACGTCGCAGGACATCGGAATCCTGACCACATAATCGCTTTTAGCTATTGTGTTCTCACAAAGCCCGTAGCCCTCCGAGCCAAGGATAACGGCAAGCCGCTTCGACTCTAAAAGCCTTTTTGAATCAAGACCCACCGAGTCCTCTCTCAGCGCCATTGCGGCTGTCTCAAAGCCAAGACGGTGCAAAAGCTCTATCCCGCTTTTAAGCCACTCGTCACGGCTGCTCCCTATAAAGGCAAAGGGTATCTTAAAGACGGTCCCCATGCTAACCCTTACAGCCCGCCTGCAAAGCGGGTCGCAGCAGGAGGGGGTAAAGAGCACTGCGTCCATACCGAGAGCGGCGGCAGACCTCACCAGCGCACCTACATTTACAGAATCCGCTATATCCTCCAAAACGGCTATCCTGGAGGCTCCCCGGCAGACCTCCTCACAGCTTCTGGCTCTTGGCCGTTTCATCTCGCAGAGCACTCCCCTGTACAGCTCGTACCCTGTCAGCCTGCTAAGAAGGCTCTCGTCCGCCGTGTAGCAGGGTACTCTTCCTGTCGCCGACTCAAGCCTCTTTAACACTCCCGCCGCCAAGGAGCCGATATGCCGCCTCTCGGTCAAAACCGAGACAGGCTCCAGCCCGCAGTCGAGCGCAAGCTCTATCACCTTAGGGCTTTCGGCGATGAATATCCCCTTTTCCGGCTCCAGCCTGTTTCTTAGCTGTGCCTCTGTGAGGCTCACATAGGAACGAAGCCGCTCGTCCTCCAGCTGTGATATCTCGATAATCTCAACCATGCCTGCCCTCCAATTTTCAAGTCCTCAAATTATAGTATTATAGCGCCGCTTCCGCCCTAAGTCAACAGCCTGGGAGCGGGGTAATTATGGCTGGAGTCCTGCGGGATAGCCTTCCACATATCCGCACCCATTCATTCTACGCTTTTATTATTGTTTATTAGGCTGATTTCAAAAGCCTCCGCCGTTTTTGCGTTGAAGCTAAGCCTCCACTCCACCCTTTCCTGCGGCTCAAAGGTAAGAGCAGACAGGGCTGTGTGGGGCTTCTTTTCGCCTCTCGGGACGCCCACAATCACCGAGACGGGACCGTCCGCACCGCCGATAATTCCAACGGCACCTGCAAAATCGCCATTGGGCGGATTCAGCTTTGACATTTTCGGAGCGTCGCTCTGCCTGACATCGCTCACCGTGAGCTGCATACTGTTAAGCTCCGGCTCAAGCGTGTACGCCATCTTGACTAAATGTGTAGGGTGCTCGTATCCGTCCGAAGGCTGGCGGCCAAGGCTGAGTGTGTCATGCTCATATTCTGTGACGGTCAGGGTATGCTCCACATTGGTAACGGGGTGGACAAAGCAAACCCTCTCGCCTGCGCCTGTCACGCTAAAGCGCTCTCCCGGAACCGTCACGGGACGCTGCTCCAATTTCAATGCAAGGCTCTTGATGTTCGGCTTTGTTTTGGTCGTCCACGGGAAGCTCATCCGCCGCCATATCCAGCACCCGTCAAGACTGAGTCCGTAGTGGTTGAGAATATCCCTCATAGACTCCGGCTCATACATTTCATAGCCCTGAACCCAGCCGTTTCCTCTTCCCTGCTTGTTGCGAAGGAGCCTGCCGTTCACCAATACGCAGGCACGGTAATCAAATGAAAGCGGATTTTCACCTTCAATCTGCCGCTGCTGTTCGGCGGTCAGTCTGCCCTCATCTCTTTCCGCAAACATCCACTTAAGGAGAAATGCGTGTACCCTGTCGCTGTCAGCCTCGGCAAATACATCAAGCACTAAGCCCTTAGCGCATATGTACGCAGAGGGGACAATCCACTCATATCCCGCCCAGGAAAATGCCGTATTCAGCGAAAGCTCTTCTCCGGCTCTCTCGCCGCCCTTGCGGTCATGGAGGGAAAAATAGACCTTCCACTCTTTAGGAAGTGGCATCTCATCCCTGGGAATATACTCATAATAGTCTTTTTTATAAGGAATCGTGCTGAAATCAAAGCTATCGTAAATAGCTTTTAGATAGCTGTGCGGCTCGTCCATCGGAGACAGACCGTATTCCTTTTGCAAACGCAAAGCCTGTTCGTTAGCTATAGTTGTAATGGGATTTTCTTTTGCAAAATCATCGTATTGCTCCCGACTCCAGGCGTGTGCCTGCTCGATATACGCTTCGTGTCCGCAAGCCATAAGAAGCCGCAGGAAATCCTCAAAGCTCTTGGCTACTGGAAAAGCGTGGCGGCCTGCATATCCCATTGGCTCAACCGCAAATACGGTGTCGCCAAGAGACTTTACCGTGCAGTAGTGAATACCGTCCACACCCGTCCAGCCGATAATGTTTGCTCCCTTAGGCGTACAGAAGTAGCCGCTTCTTTTCGCTCCCCTCTCAATTCCGAAAGCAGAGAGGTCAAATTTGTTCTTTTTATATTGCTCGTATAGATATCCGCTCACTTCGTTCATGTTAAGGGTCCTCCAGCCGTATGCCGGCGACATTCAGCGCCGATACATTATCCTTTCGCACTGCGCCGCTCTTTAATATCCCGCCCGGTACGGCAGAACATATAAATTATACCATCACGCCGGCTAAAGGTCAAGGCAGGATTGAATTTTGCGGGTAGGCGTGATATAATGCAAATAATAATTTGTGCAAATTAAAGCTTGTATAAACACATCAATGCTGACAATAAATTAAGCGGAGGGAAAATGCGAACAGAAAATGTTGAGCTTACTGTCTTATGCTTAATTCATAAGGACGGAGAGTACCTATTACAGAATAGGACAAAAAATGATTGGAAAGGGTTTACACTCCCCGGAGGGCATATTGAAGCAGGAGAGTCTATTGTCGATGCGGTTAAAAGGGAGATGAAGGAGGAAACAGGTCTGACTGTATTAAACCCTCACTTATGCGGTGTTAAACAGTTTCCGATAGAGGGCGGCAGATATATTGTGTTTCTTTTTGAAGCAACTCAGTTTGAAGGAGAGCTGAAAAGCTCAGAGGAAGGAAAAATGTATTGGATTAAAAAGGCGGAATTAGAAACCGTAAACCTAGTGAACGATTTTTATGATTTGCTAAGCGTAATGCTTGATGAGAATTTGTCTGAATTCCAATATGTAATTGACGGAGAAAAATGGAAAGCTGTAAAGAAATAAGCAGCTTCCCATCTTCCTAATATTTTAACACGCACTGCCCTGCTCGGGTTTCCCGAGTGCGGGTTTTTACATTATGTCACCCTGCCTTCTTAATTAGATGCTATCCTTTTTAGCATCCGGCGGCAGAATGTCGGTGAATAGGATTAAGTTGGATGTGATTTTTTCACGCTCAGTCAAGGGCTGAAATGTGCCGTTTGCGTAAAGGACATCCATGACCATCAGTGCGACCTCCTTGCTGATAAACCCGCCTGCAGTCCAGCTGAAAACCAGGTCCCGCATTTGCGGCGGGTAATCACGGACGACAGCTTGAGCATATTCAAAGGCGTAATCTGCAAACTGCTTTTTGAATCCCTCGTTCAGATTTGGGATCCTATTAAAAAATTCCTCTGCCGCTCCTTGAACTACCATAATATTGACCTCATTGCTTTCAGAAATAAACTGCCGTTCTCGGAGACGCCTGAATTTGTCCTCGTTTGCCAGGTCATCTGCAATTGTGCCAGTCATAAATTCGTAAAGATATTCATAGTCCGATACTAAATTATTTTCCCAGCCGCCCTTGCGTGAGGAGTATCTGCTGTCTATAGACCATGAATAGACGGGATACTTTCCTGAGCACCGCACCATATTGCCGCACGCCCACATGACAGTAGGCTGCAGGGTGGGAACATAGTCCTTATCTGCCTGAGTCCTTTCCATTTCTACATTAACAATGTAGTTTCCGCCGTCTGATGTCTTGATATAGTAGGGAGACAAATCTCTTTTTACATCCAGTACGCACTTGTTGGCAACTCCGTAAAAGATAGCGGCTGCCTCCAAAAGCTCACGGTTTCCGCTTGGAATATACGCCTCGCCGACATCAGAAATAGCCTGTCTGACAGAATCTGCATAATCCTTTGCAAGAAGCTTCGCTATCTCAAGCTGCTTCTTCAGCTTGCTCTCATATTTTTCAAGCGAATACAGCGGAGGCGCAAATCCTACGAAAGTGGTATACTTGCCGCCGGCTTTTCGTACCAAAAAGCCGTTGCTCTCCAAAAGACATATCTTATCCTCAATAAAAACGGGTGTAACGCCTAATTCCTCTGCTATTTCCTCTTTTGTCCTAGAAGTGTAATACACACTATAAACAATATTCAGGTTTAAGCTGTCGTTAAGATAAAACTCAGGTCCTCCGTTTAGCCCGGGAGCTCCGCTGTGGTCTATATTGATTGCTTTAATGGGCTTCATTCCGAGCCTTCCTATTTTTCTTTCCATAGTAAAACCCTCCTTTAATTCATGACGGGCTTGATTCAAATGCCATTTTACCGTACCTATGGGGATGTCTAGCTGCTTGGAGATAGCTGCAACAGATTTGTTTTCGTAATAGTACGAATAAACAATCTCACGGCGTGTTTTTGTAAGAAACGCAATTTCACGGCGCAGACGAAACAATACCTCCCTGTCATCCTCAAGGTCATAGGCGTCCTCAAAGGGCAGGAAAATCTCATCAATGGAAATTCCCTGATGTTTTTTCACGGATGATACATATTTAGAGTAGGTGTATTCACTGATACGCCAGATATATCCATCTATGTTGTTTATATCCCTTGCCTTTAGTAAAGATGCATACAGCTCCTCAACAATGCTTGCACAAATTTCCTCTACTTCCACATAAGAAAAAGCCTTTTTAAGGGAAAATCCATAGATTTTGGTGAAATATTTTGTTATTATCTCGTCTGCTCTTTGTTTATCCATACTTAATTACTCCGGCACCGTTTGACTATACAGTGGAAAGAAAATCGCAAAGGTTGGCGTTTTTTTAAAAATTATTTTTTAAATCTGACGGCTTTTTGCACTGCCATTTCACGCCAAATATAAGTATATCATATGACGAATATGTCTGCAATACTAGTGTACTACACAATTTAACAATGAGAATCGTCCGTTTTGAATTCATAGTATTTATAATAGATTTTGAAATAGATTGCGAGTCAGACACGGCTGTATCTTCTGCTTGGTTGAGTTCATAACAACAAATGCGTTATTGAATATTTCCCTTCCTGTGGTATAATTAAATCAAACTAAACACAGATAAGGAGACCTTGGATGTTATACCTGTCCGAAAATCTGAAAAAATATCGTTTGCTTAAAAATCTCACCCAGGAGGATGTCGCTGATTTACTCGGGGTTACTCCTCAGAGCGTTTCAAAATGGGAGCGAGCTGAATGCCATCCTGTTAAGGCTTTCTTAACTACCGGCGAAGTTTTCTAAAACTTTTGTAACGCATCATTGACAAACCAACAGTTTTTTCGGCTGGTAAAACAACTTGCCGAAAAAGAAGGCGTAACGGAAACGCTCAAAGCCGAAAATCAAATGTTATGGATACAAAGAATGGGGAATATTCAGGCAAGAGCAAGAGAAATTGTTAATACAGAACTGATATTTTCATAAGAGCAGTTGAGGAACGGCATTAAAAATATCGTTCCCTTTCCTTGCTCAAACGCAAAGACTTGACTTTGGCATAAAAACCAGTATAATATACGTATACCCCCCAAGAGTATAGGAGCGTTACGATGAAACAATGTATGGATGCTGATAATCTGCACCGCAGATTGAAAAAAATAATCGGACAAGTACAGGCAATCGACAGAATGATCGATGAAGATATCCCCTGTGAAGATGTCCTTTCACAGTTAAATGCCGCTAAATCTGCATTGCACAAGTGCGGGCAGGTGGTGCTTGAGGGGCACATTAAGCACTGCGTCAAGGACGGGATAGAACATGGGGACGCAGACAAAACGATTGAGGAATTTACAAAAGCGGTAGAGCGTTTTGCTAATATGGGTTAACGGAATTTTTACGAAAAGCAGTTGAAAAAGACTGCTTTTTTCTTTTGTCCGCTTGACAAACCTATACCCCCTATGGTATTATATACCCATACCCCATAGGGTATGGAACGGAGGGCTTCCATGAAAGCGTTGATGGAGAAATTGGAGCATTTGCTTGAAATCGGAGGAACTAAGAAAGATATTACATTCCTTGTTATCTCAGGCATTGCTCTTATTTGCAGTCTGACAGGCATACTTGATTTTTTGCCTTTTGACATCGCCTGGGTGGCAATTATTTTATGCGGTGTGCCGATTATTTTGGAGGCAATCATCGGGCTTGTTACAGCCTTTGATATCAAGGCGGATGTGCTGGTATCCCTTGCGCTGATTGCTTCTGTCTGCATAGGCGAAGATTTTGCAGCGGGCGAGGTTGCTTTTATCATGCAGATCGGCGCTCTGCTTGAAGATTTAACCGTAGCAAAGGCAAGAGCGGGCATTGAAAAATTAGTTAAGCTGACGCCGCAGACAGCAAGGGTTATTTCGGATGGTACAGAGTTGGTTATTCCTGCAAGCGAAGTGAAAATCGGAGATATTCTCCGTGTTCTGCCGGGCGAAGGAATTGCTGTTGACGGTGTTATCACTTCGGGACAGACTTCGATTGACCAAGCGGTTATGACGGGTGAGCCTATCCCTGTTGATAAAACGATTGGCGATGAGGTATCAAGCGGAACGGTAAACCGCTTTGGAACTTTTGAGATGAAAGCGACAAAGGTTGGCGAAGACAGTTCTATTCAGCGAATGATTAACCTTGTGCAGTCGGCAGATGCGGGAAAAGCAAAGATTGTCGGTATGGCGGACAGATGGGCAACTTGGATTGTTGTAATTGCTCTGACCGCTGCTGCCCTGACTTGGGCGATAACGGGAGAGATTATCCGTGCGGTTACAATTCTTGTTGTGTTCTGCCCCTGCGCTTTGGTACTTGCGACGCCTACTGCAATCATGGCGGCGATTGGCAATGCCACAAAGCACAGTTTCCTTGTGCGCGAGGGAGACGCTTTGGAAAGATTATCAAAGGTTTCGAGAGTAACCTTTGACAAGACAGGAACGTTGACCAACGGAAAGCCAAAGGTAATCGCTGTAAAATCCCTTTCGGAAAGCTATACGGAACAGGATATTTATGCTCTTGCCGCCGCTGCAGAGCAATTCTCGGAGCATCCGCTTGGCAAAGCAATTGTCAGTTGCTATAAGCAGAATGCAAATGCACCTATCCCAAAAGCAACTGATTTTGAAATGCGGCTTGGACAGGGCGTATGCGCTGTCGTAGACGGAAAGCGTATTTTTGCGGGCAAGCTGGATATGACGAATGGCAATAAAAATATTTGTCAAACAAATCCCGAAATTCAAGGCTTTTTGAATGATGGCAGCACAATAACCTACCTGTTTTCAGATGACGAGATGATCGGATATCTTGTCTTGTCCGATACCATTCGAAAAGAAAGCACTGAAATGATTGATGCTTTGCAAAACTGTGGCGTTCAGCCTGTGCTTTTGACGGGTGATAACGAAAACTCTGCAAGCAGTATTGCAAAGCAGTTAGGGATTGGTGAAGTATATGCTGGCTGTTTGCCTGAAGATAAGTTGAAGCTGATTGAAAAATATCAGGAGAACAGGCAGGCTGTTTGTATGATTGGGGATGGTATTAACGATGCACCTGCACTGAAAAAGGCAACAGTTGGTATTGCAATGGGCGGGATTGGAAGTGATATTGCAGTAGATGCAGCTGACATTGTATTGGTAAATGATGAAGTTAAAGAGCTTCCTCATTTAATATCCCTGTCTAAACGAATGATGACTACGATAAAACTGAACTTGAGCTTTTCAATGGGACTGATTTTCCTTGCCATCGCGCTTGCTATACCAGGTATTTTGAATCCCGTTGTGGGTGCGCTTGTCCACAATGCAGGCTCTGTGCTTGTAATTATAAATTCAGCTCTGCTGTTAAAATGGAGGAAAAGAAAATGATTATTTCAATCATCGGTATGCTAATCGGTGCTTTGGTTACTGGAGCAGGTATCTGCTATCTTGTAAAAGAAAAGCAGGATAAGGAGTCTGTAAAAATCTATGGAATTATCAGCGGAGTCGGCGGCGTTATCTTTATCGCAATGCTTGTCAAGTTGATTTCATCACCGCAGCCCATGTCTACAGCATAATCTCCGGCATAATCCTCCCGGGTATCCTTATTCCTTATCTCCTCTAATCTTTTGAGCACCCACTTAGCCCTATGGTTA
>DBPX01000008.1:22679-88938 GCA_002305045.1 Ruminococcus sp. UBA1409 | reverse complement strand
GTGCGGATCGGATAAACGCTGAAAGCATCTAAGCGTGAAGCCGTCCTTAAGATAAGATATCCCATCAGGTCAACTGAGTAAGACCCCTGGAAGACTACCAGGTTGATAGGCTCAAAGTGTAAGCATGGCGACATGTTTAGCTAGCGAGTACTAATTGGTCGAGGGCTTAACCTTTACGAGAATGTTCCAATCGCTGCATTGCATATTCATTATTCAATTTTGAGGCTGATAACCTCGGCTTCTTTCTTTACAATAGTCGGTGACGATTGAGATGAGGTCCCACCTGTTCCCATGCCGAACACAGAAGTTAAGCTCATCCTCGCCTACGATACTTGGCGGGCGACTGCCCGGGAAAATCGGTGTTGCCGACATTTAAACGGAGGAGAGCATACCCGCTCTCTTTCGTCATATTGCCTCTTAGCTCAGTCGGTAGAGCACATGACTGTTAATCATGGGGTCGTCAGTTCGAGCCTGACAGAGGCAGCCACCAAAGGACCTGAAGGTTAAGCCTTCGGGCCTTTTTTTGCCTGCACAGGACTAGTAGCCGCCTGCCCTTATATTCTCCTTGCATTTGGCGGCGACTTGATTTATAATAGCCTTAAGAGGCTGCGGCGAAATGCCGTCGCTTAAAATTCTTTAACATCCTGGAGGGATTTTGCATGCCTGTCACAGATAAAGCCCGTGAGGGCGACATTCCAGGGATTCTTTCTCTTTTGAAGCAGGTGCTTGAGGTTCACTATCAGCTCCGTCCCGACCTTTTCATCAGGTCGACAACAAAATACGAATCGGACAAGCTTCTTAAAATCATTTCAGACCCCATGACCCCTGTTTTCGTCTGCCGGAGCGACGCCTCGGCTCAATCGCCGGAGGGCGGGAAGGTCTTGGGTCACGCATTCTGCCAGCTTATGGATTTTAGCGGCTCTAAGAACATGACGCCTATAAAGACGCTCTACATAGACGACATCTGCGTAGACGAGGGCGCACGGGGCGAGGGCGTTGCGACCCTGCTTTACAATCATGTGAAGGAGTACGCAAGGCAGCTTGGGTGCTACAACATCACCCTTAATGTCTGGGAGGGCAACGCTCCTGCGAGAGCCTTTTACGAGGCGATGGGGATGAATGTCCAGAAAACCGTGATGGAGGCCGTTTTACAGCCGGAGCCGTCCGCTGAGCGCTGAAATCCGCATTATAATAAGGTATAAAGGGGTAGTTTTATGAAAATCGGGCTTGTAGTAGCTATTATTGAGGAGTTTCAGATGCTTTTGGACAGGCTGAAATGCGAGGTTAAGCTAAATGAGGGGCCTATAGCCGTATACGAATACCGTCTTGATGGCAATACTATATACGCCGTTCGGTCCGGAGCAGGTGAGATTTACGCCGCCGGAGCCGTACAGCATCTTATTTCCGCATATAATGTCGATGTAATACTTAATTTCGGAATAGTAGGAGCTCTCACCGAGGAGACAGGCCTGCTTCTTGCCTGCGTTGTCGACAAGGCTGTTCACTACGGCTTTGACATCACTGCGCTGGAGGGCGGAGTCCCCGGTCAGTACTCCTACTGCAGTGACCCCTATATTGAGACTGACAGGCGGCTTCTTTCCATCGCCGTCTCGCTGGGTCTTAAGCCGGTAATCTGCGCCTCGGCGGATGTTTTCGTTGCAAAAAGCGAGAAAAAGGCGGAGCTTGCAAGGCTTTACGGCGCCGAGATTTGCGAGATGGAGTCCGCCGGAATCCTTCTCACGGCTAAAAGATGGGGAGTTCCCTGTCTTTTAATCAAGGCAGTGTCAGACACCATTTTCGGCGGCGCAGAGGAGTACGACAGGATGGAGCGAAGGGCTGCCGAGGTCTGCTTTGAGGCTTTAATGAGGGTGATAGAGGAGCTTGGCGGAAAGAATTAGTTAAAAATTCACAGGGAAACGGTGGCTATATTCTAAAAAACAGTAAAAAGGGGTGCTTTAAATGCTTTCACTAGGTCAAAGGCTTAAAATGGCGAGAAAGAGGAGGGGTCTGTCCCAGAGGGAGGCAGGGCGTCTTGCGGGAGTCGGCGAGAAGTCCCTATCAAGATACGAGACCGGCAGGAGCGACCCCAGTCCGGCGGTTTTGTCGAGGCTTGCAAGGCTTTACGATGTCTCCGGGGAGTTTCTTTTGGGGAACACTCAGGAGCTTGGCAGCACCAAGGAGCTTCCTGACCTTGTGCAGGGCGAGGACCTTGTCACGATGAGCGACTACAGGGAGCTTGCAAAAAGGCTCATAGGCTTTATTTCGGGCAGTCCGTCCAAGTTCCATGCGATATATCAGATAGCCTTGATGCTTGAAAACAGGGGATATATCCGGCTTGACGAGTCGGGAGAGTGGGAGCTGTCCCCGGGAGGGTCATATTATGTGACTAGAAATCAGTCCTCGCTGATAGCCTTTAGAATCCCAAGGGAGGGTCCTGCCGGCTTCAACATAATAGCCGCACACTGCGACTCCCCGACCTATAGGATAAAGCCGGAGCCGGAGATAGCCTCCCCGGGAGGGCTTATAAAAATCAATACCGAAAGATACGGCGGGATGATACCCTCAAGCTGGCTTGACAGACCGCTCTCTGCCGCCGGGAGGCTCACCGTCCTTTCAGGCGGAGGGCTTACATCAAGGCTTGTAAATATAGACAGGGATTTGATGGTGATTCCCAGCGTGGCGATTCATATGCAAAGAGGGCAGGAAAGCCCCGCCCTGAATCCCCAGGTGGACATGCTCCCGATTATAGGCGGGGAGGACGCTAAGGGAAGCCTTTTAAGGCTCGCCGCAGAGTCCGCCGGAGTGAGGGAAAAGGACATTCTTTCAAGCGAGCTTTACCTCTACCAGAGGCAAAGAGGCTGTCTTATCGGGACGAACGACGAGCTTATACTCTCCCCTCAGCTTGACGACCTGCAGGGAGTTTACTCCTCGCTCAGGGGCTTTATAGCCGCCGAGGAGTCGGAGTCTGCGCCTGTTTTAGCGGTCTTTGACAACGAGGAGGTCGGAAGCTCGACAAGGCAGGGAGCCGCCTCCGACTTTCTGGAGCTTACGCTCAAAAGAATCGCCGACGCCGCAAAAAAGCCATACGCACCTCTTCTGGCCTCCAGCTTTGTAATCTCCACAGACAACGCCCACGCCGTCCACCCGAATCATCCCGAGCTTGCCGACCCTGTGGTAAGACCGAGGATAAACGGCGGAATAGTAATAAAGCAGAACGGAAACCAGAGGTACGCCACCGACGCCGTCTCCGAGGGGGTAATGAGGCTTATCTGCCGCCGTGCCGGGGTCCCGGTGCAGATATATGTCAACCGAAGCGACATCCCCGGAGGCTCTACGCTTGGAAACATCCTAGCCTCACGGGTCTCCGTCAAGACCGTCGACATAGGTCTTGCACAGCTTGCCATGCACTCAAGCTTTGAGACTGCGGGAGCCTGCGACTCCCTATACCTTGCAAGAGCGGCAGCCGAGTTTTACAGGACAAAAATAGTCTGCGGCAGGGACGGCGAGATAGCTCTGGGGTAGGCCGACCGAAAATCAACAATTATTTTGCCGGATGCTTGACTTTTTGCCTCTTCCCGGCTATACTTATAAAATGAGTGTCTTAATTGACATAGCCGGCTTCCCGGGGCAGAGCCTCACGAAATCCGGCAATATTCAGCAAAACTAAGGAGGCAGAGAAAGTGCGGCGCATTAATAAGAATGTATTTTTTATTGTTGTTGTGCTTATAGCTGTTTTTGCCCTGCTCACCTTCATGGGAGTAAGCACCACCTATGCAGATATCGAGACCAAGATTATTAAATCGGTGGACGATATCCGCTGGGGCATTGATATCAGCGGAGGCGTTGATGTCACCTTCTCCCCGCCGGAGGGCGTAGAGGCAAGCTCGGAGCAGATGGACGCTGCTAAGGCGGCGCTTGAAATGCGTCTTGTCAATCTCGGAATCACAGATTACGAGCTTTATGTTGACAAGGCGGACTATGACATTATTGTAAGATTCCCCTGGCAGGCAGGCGAGGAGGAGTTTGACCCTGAGGCTGCCGTTGAGGAGCTTGGCGAGATGGCTGAGCTGACCTTTAGAGAGGGCTATGAGATGGACGACCTCGGTCAGCCCTCGGGAGTTACGGCGGAGAATGTCATCGTCACCGGCGACCATGTAGTCTCGGCGACGGTTTCCTACATGATAGACGAGCTTACAAACGAGATCCAGTACGGCGTCTCGCTGGAGCTTGACTCTGAGGGCGCCCAGAGCTTTGCGGAGGCTACAAGCCGTCTTGCGGAGTCAAGCGGCGTAATCTCCACCTGGATGGACTACGACTGCATATCCTACGCCACCGTAAGCGAGGCTATTTCTGACGGCAAGGCGTTCATAAGCGGCGACTTCACCTACGATTCAGCCAAGGAGCTTGCCGACAAGATATCGGCTGGCGCTCTTCCCTATAAGCTTGTGACCTCTAACTTCAGGGTCATATCGGCTACTATGGGCGTAGGAGCAAGAAACGCCATGCTCATTGCCGGTCTTATAGCCTTTATCGTCGTCTGCCTTTACATGATAGCTATGTACAGGCTACCCGGAGTTATCGCCTCGATAGCCCTTGTGGGACAGGTTGTAGGAAGCATAGCCTGCATCACCGGCTTCTTCGGAAATATACCCAGCTTCACCCTGACAATCCCGGGAATCGCAGGAATTGTTCTGTCGATAGGAATGGGAGTTGACGCCAATGTACTCACCTCCGAGAGGATAAAGGAGGAGCTTCGCTCCGGCAAGACTATAAATTCCGCCCTGGAGCTTGGCTACAAGAGGGCGTGGACCTCGATATTCGACGGCAACCTGACGATAGTTTTCGTCGCAATAATCCTAATGGGAGCCTTCGGCCCGCCGGACAGCCTCCTTGCAAAGGCTATGAGCTGGCTCTATTTTGCCTTCCCCGCCACGATAGAGGGCATGATCTACTCCTTCGGCTACACCCTTTTGGTGGGAGTAATACTCAACTTTGTATTCGGCGTGCTTGCGTCTAGGCTGATGCTTGCCTCCATCTCAAAGTTTAAGGCAATGAGGAATCCCAAGCTTTACGGAGGTGTGAGCGTTGAATAAGGTCTATGATATAGTCGGAAGGAAGAAGTATTTTTACTGCTTCTCGGCTGCAATAATCGCCCTCGCCCTGATTTTAAGCTTTGTTCTGGGAATGAATGTAGACATCGAGTTCAAGGGCGGAACAATTATCACATATTCCTATGAGGGAGCTATAGACGAGGACAGGGTGGCTGATATCGCCTCAGAGCTTGCCGGGCAGTCCTGCAGGACATCACTGGGCGAGAGCCTTGCGGACGGCATGAAAACCGTTTCGATTACCTTCCCGTCCTCTACCGGGCTGTCCTCCGAGGTTCAGTCCAGCATAACCGACAGCCTGAGCCAGCAGCTTCCTGACAGTAAGCTTGCTCTTTACAGCTCTCAGGATGTCGACCCGACGACCGGCAGGGGCTTTTTAGGAAAGTGCCTTGTTGCGGTTGCCTTCTCCGCTGTTGTCATGATAGTATACATCGGCTTCAGGTTCAAGAGAATAGGCGGCTGGGTCGCAGGCTGCTGCTCGGTAATTGCGCTTATCCACGATATGTGCTTTGTATACGCCTGCTTCGTTATCTGCCGGTTTGACATCAACGCCAACTTCATGGCGGTGCTGCTCACCGTTCTGGGCTACTCCATAAACGCCACTATCATAATCTATGACAGAATCCGTGAGAACAGAAGGCTTTACGGCAGCGAAAAACCGCTCGACGAGCTTGTAAACATGAGCATAACCCAGTGCGTGGGACGGTCGGTCAACACCACCGTGACCACGGTTACGGCTATGGTCTGCGTATGCATAGTTGCGCTTGTCGCCGGAGTCGAGTCGATACTGAGCTTTGCCTTCCCGCTTGTAATCGGTCTTTTGGCAGGAGTTTACTCCTCCAACTGCATAGCCCCCACGCTCTGGACGGTCTTGCAGGGAGCTATAGATAAAAAAGGAGGCTCCAAGAAAAAGTAGGAGCATAACACAAAAAGGTCATAACAAAAGAGCTTTACCGGCCGCAGTGCCTGTGTTCTGTCCGTGGGACGGATGCGGTCTGCGGCTGTCATTTTGAGCGTTAGGAGGTACGGCGGCATATGTCGGCAAACAGAGGAAGAATTTTTTCGGGAGCGTCGGTCGCCTGCGGCTATCCCGAGCTGCCGGAAAGGGTGCTCCCGAGGCTCTGCCGTCTCGGGATAAAAAGCTTTGAAATATTCTTTAACACCCACTCCGAGCTTGAGCCTGAGTATGTCGGGGAGCTTAAAGGAATCCTCGATGATTACGGAGCGGAATGCATCTCGGTGCATCCTTTTACCTGCGGAAGCGACACCTATATGCTCTACAGCGGCTACAAAAGAAGGGAGCAGGACTACATAGAGTATCACAAGCGCTACTTTGAGGCTATGAACCTTTTGGGAGCTAGGTATTTCGTCCTCCACGGAAATAAGAGCGAGTCTGCGCCGGACAGCGTGGTCTTTGAGGGCTATCTAAGGCTTGACGACTGTGCAAGAAGCTTCGGCGTCAGGGTGCTGCAGGAGAATGTGGTAAGGTGTACCACAGGAAGGCTTGAGCAGCTTGTCAGGATGAAAAAAGCCCTGGGAGACAGGGCGGGCTTCGTTCTTGACACCAAGCAGGCTGTAAGAAGCGGCTACGACCCCACACAGTTTGTCTACGCCCTGGGGGACAGCATAAAGCACATCCACTTTTCAGACCACGGACCTGCGGGGGACTGCCTTCTCCCCGGCGCCGGCGAGCTTGACACCGTGGGCTTTATCGAGGCTCTTAACTCTGTCGGCTTTAGCGGAGGAGTCATTTTGGAGCTGTACCGCAGGAACTTCGGGCGCTACGAGGAGCTTTCAGCCGGCGTGAGGGATATACAGTCGGCGATCGATACGGTTTTGGGATAAAATAACGAGCCTTCCTTTGCAGGTAAGGCTCGTTTGCTTTTTCTCTATCCCTTAGCTGGGAGCTATTTTTTCCAGTCGGCGTCCGACTCCCAACGGCATTCGGTGACCTCCATCTCGGAGAAGGTCGCTTTATATGAGCCGTCCGTCGGACTGCAGGCGTAGACTCCGTAGGTTATCCTGCCAGCGCCATCCCACATGTGGAAGATTCTCATCTGCCGGAAGCTTACGCCGTCCTCGCTGCACTCAATCTGGAAGTCGCTCTCTCTGCGGGAGAAGCGGTACCACATGCTCTTTATGCCGGAGGGGATGTCGGTGGTCGCCCAGTCTGAGTAGCCGTGATTCGTGACCACGCTGCCAAGCCTCTGGTAGACCTCGTTTTCGTACTCGATTGACGCCTTGAACCAGTTGTCGCTGTCAAGATACATCACAACTCCGCACTGATCGAACCGGCGGGAGCTTTCAAACTCTGTCTTGACCGTGAAGGAAAAATACCTGTCGTCGGTCTCGATCTGGAATACCGGGGCGTTGTCGTTCTGGAAGCCGTAGTAGGTGCGTGCCCAGAGGTCTGTTCCGCTTTGGGTGGTGACAATAAGCCTGTTTTCCAGGATGTCTGCGCTCTTAGGCTCCCTTGTCCATTTCGGGCCGAGCTTTAAAAAGTCCATACTGTTGTACTCTCCTGATTTTGATATATTTAGCGGGCTACTCCCCGCCAAGAGATTCAAGATACCTTTGGGCGTGGTATGCCGCCGATGCGCCGTCGGAGGCGGCGGTTATGACCTGCCTTAGGGACTTCGTTCTTATGTCCCCTGCGGCAAATACGCCGGGGAGGCTTGTTCCTGTCGACTCGTCGGCTATTATGTAGCCGCCTCTGTCAAGAGCCAGAGCGCCCTTGACAATGCCGGTCGCCGGCTCTCTGCCGACGCTTACAAAAAGCCCGTCGGGATAAAGCCTTCTCACAGAGGAGTCGGAGGTGCTTTTTACCGTGATCCCCTTAAGAGAATCCTCACCCTCGATGATAGCTATCTCGCTGTTATACAGGACGGTGATGTTATCCTTTTCAAAAAGACGGGTGCGATATATTTTTTCCGCCCGGAGACTGTCCCGCCGGTGAATCAAAACAACGCTTTTAGCCAGCCCGGAGAGGTAAAGAGCGTCCTCGGCGGCGGAGTTTCCCCCTCCGACCACGGCGACCTCCCTGCCCTTGTAGAATCTGCCGTCGCAGTGGGCGCAGTAGTGGACTCCCCTGCCGGTAAGAGCCTCCTCGTTTGAAAGCCCCAGCCTGCGGGGATAGGCTCCCATCGCCAGAATGACCGCCCTGCCGTGATACTCGCTATTTCCTGCCCTGACCGACTTTATTTTACCCTCGAGGCTTAAAGACTCCGCCTCGGCGTACAGGGTGACGGCCCCGAAGCGCTCGGCGCCCTTTTGCATCCTCATTCCCAGGGTGAAGCCGTCTATTCCCTCGTCGAAGCCGGGGTAGTTGTCGATATCCCCGGTGAGGGTCATCTGCCCGCCGGGGGAGGACTTTTCCAGGACTGCCGTACTAAGCCCAGCCCTTGCGGCGTAGAGAGCGGCGGTGTAGCCTGCGGGACCTCCGCCGACTATGATAATATCATATATATCCATGGCTTGACCTCCCAAAAGGCTTGCTTAGCTTAAGGCTATCCCTTTAAAAGCTCCAAAAGCTTATCCTTGGGAGTTATTCCTATCTGCCTGGAGGCAGGCTGACCGTCCTTAAAGACGACGAGGGTGGGGATGCTCATAACGCCGTACTCCTGAGCCAGGGACAGCTCATCGTCGACATTTACCTTTCCCACTGCGAACTGGGGATTCTCCCTTGCAATCTCGTCCACAACCCCGGACATCGCCCGGCATGGACCGCACCAGTCCGCATAAAAATCTATAAGGACCGGCTTTCCTGAGCCTATAAGCTCGCTGAAATTATCCTTTGTAACCTTGATGACTGACATTTTTAACATCCTTTCTTAATTTATTTTGAAAAGGCACGATGATATAAGAAGCGTCCACTGAATTTTAAGCCTAGAGGCTAAGCTCGGTGATGATGGAGATAAAGCTGTCCAAATCGTTAAAGTCCTTATACACCGAGGCGAAGCGAACATACGCCACAAGGTCTATTTCCTTGAGGGAGGCAAGAACGCTGTCGCCTATCTCGGCGGTGGATATTTCGGAGCGAAGCTCGTTGTCCATCCTGTTTTCGATGCCGTCGACGATGGTTTCTATCTCAGAAAGGCTGACGGCACGCTTTTTGGTCGCCGAGGTGATGCCCAGAATCAGCTTTTCACGGTCAAACGGCTCGACGCTGCCGTCCTTTTTCTTGACCATTAAGACCGGCTTCTCAACTATTTCATAGGTTGTAAACCTCTTTCCGCACTGACTGCATTCACGGCGGCGGCGCTTCTTGCCCTCACTCGGTCTGGAGTCTATGACCTTTGTGTCCTCATAGCCGCAAAACGGGCACCTCATAAAAGACCCTCCTTCCAAAAGCCTGCCCGGATTCTCCCGGATTCAAAAACGCCTCCCTCGCCGATGACGGCAGGGCAGTCGTTTTAGTAATTATAGCATAAACTGCGTTGATATGCAAGCTTTTGCCGATATTTTGACAGAGGCTCAGAGGATTTTATCAAGCGTCGGAAGCTCGCCCGAGTATATTTTTCCTGCCGCCGACCTTATCATCCGGCACTCGGCTAAAAACTCGTCGCAGTCGGACTCCAGCATGGGAAGAAGCCGGGATATCAAGGCTCCCAGCTCCTCGACATCATCGTCGTCGGCTATTATGCCAAGGACTCTGCGAAGGCTTTTATAGCTTCGTGACAGCAGGGCGATCTCCCGGGCGGTGTCGCCTCCCTCGGAGTAGGCTTTTTCCACCAGCTCCAGCTGACCCAGAAGCCGGCTGTTTGCCTCGCCGATGTAAAGTATAGCCATAGAGCCCGCCGCCGCTATCATGGCTATTATAGCTATGCTTATGATTATTCTCTTCATTTTTAAGCTCCTTTGCCGGATTTTTTAATTATCGCAAGACTGCCGTCCGGGCGCTCAAGACACAAAAGCACCTCGCTGGGTCCAAGCTGCTTTCTTTTGAGGCTTTTTATAAGCTCTCTTTTTTTGTCTGGAGTAAGCCCGGGGAGGATGTCGCCGTCGGATATAAGGGTGATAGGAGGGTCCTCATCTGCCGTCTGACAGCCGGCGTCGCTCTTTGTAAGGGGAAGCTCCCCGGTCTTTAGGAGTGCGCTTATGCTCCCTGTCGTCTCGACAACGGCGTACTGCACCGTGGTGATATCAAAAATCCCCTGACTCCTGAGAGCCGCACAGAGGTCGTCTATTGTAAGTCTAAGCTCCTTTAGAGCCTGCTGGTCTATCCTCCCGCCGGAGATAACGATTCTAGGGCCTCCTGATATCACGCTTCTCAGCCTCCTTGATTTAAGGGAGGCATAGGAGGCAAGAATATCCAGACAGACGAGGGTGAGTATCGGCACGACTCCCCTTATAAGAGGGATGGAAAGGTCCTCCATCGACAGGGTTGCGATATTCGATATCAGAATGGTTATTACAAGCTCGGAGGGGGAAAGCTCCCCGAGCTGTCTCTTTCCCATCGCCCTGATAGAAAAGGTCACGAGTATATAAATGGCTATGCCCCTTATAAATACTGTAAGCATGGCGTCCTCCTGCGGCAGATTTCTAGTATTATCTGCACGGCGCTGACGATTATTACTCCGATTTTTAGGTATATTTTCCTCCCTGAGTGAAACAATATACCAAATTTAGTTTGGGTACGGTGTAATTATGTCAGATACTAAAGGAGCTTCAACCGTCGGCAGAGGGCTTTATCCCTGCCTTGAAAGGACCGTAAAGGGTCTAAAGCAGATTTTCGGGGACTCTGCGGATTTAAATATAGCAGGGCTTAAGGTCTCCGGGGTTAGCTGCGCCGTCGCCTCGCTGGAGGGCATGACCTCCTCTAAGGACCTTGCCGTCATGCTGTTTTCACCCCTCATGGAGTATTCAAGGGCGCTGGCGGACTCTAATGATGTATACCGCTTCATAGCGGGGGAGGGGATATTCTCCGCCGAGAAAAAGAGCGTTTCCAGCCTTTTAGAGGCGGCAAGGCTTTTATGCTCAGGCTATGCCGTGATATTTGTCGACGGCGTCCAAGGGGCGGTGGCGATAAGCGCACAGGGCTTTGACAAGAGGGCTGTAAGCGAGCCTGACAGCGAGGCGAACATCAAAGGCTCTCACGAGGCGCTGTCAGACAGCCTAAGAACAAGCCTTGCCCTCATCCGCCGCAGGGCGAGGACTCCTAGCCTCAGGTTTTTGATGACCAAAGCCGGAAAGGTCTCCGGGACGGATGTCTGCATAGCCTATATAAGCGAAAGGGTGCCGATGGGAGTTGTTAAAAGGGTAAAGGAGTCTATAGAGAAGATAAGGCTTCCATTTATTCTCACGAGCGGCTCGGTGATACCCTTCATTCTTGACAAAAACGGTCCCGCTCCCTTTTTCTCTGGAGCCTCCACAACTCAGCGTCCCGATGTGCTTCTTGCAAAGCTCAACGAGGGCAGGGTGGCTGTGCTGGTGGACGGGACTCCCTACGCCGTGATAGCTCCGACGCTATTTGTCGAAAACTTCCAGACCGTCGACGACTACGAGGACAAGCCGTATTTCGCCTTCTACAAGAGGTGGCTAAGATATATCGCCTTTTTCATAGCCTCCTTCCTCCCCGGGATATATGTCGCCACGGCTGGCTTTCATCCCGAGGTGCTCTCAAGGTCTCTGCTTTTAAGCCTTATCGCCTCAGAGGAGATAACCCCTTATCCCCTGGCGGCTGAGCTTTTCATAATCATTGTGATGTTCGAGCTTTTGAAGGAGGCGGGGCTTAGGCTCCCACGAGCGATAGGCGGCGCCGTCTCTGTAGTGGGAGGACTCATAATAGGGGACGCCGCCGTCTCGAGCGGGCTTATATCCGCCCCGATACTGATAATTATAGGCGTAACGGCGACAAGCTCGTTTGTCGTTCCGAGCCTTGACCCTCAGACAACCGTTTTAAGGCTTTTAGGAGTCATAGCCGGCGGGACTCTCGGCTTTTTCGGGATGGCAGTGCTCATGACCGTGATTTTAGTAAACGCCGGTGCTCTCTCCGGGAGGATAGGCGGGCTGAGTGTCCCCTATCTCTCGCCGATATCCCCTCTCACGGTAAGGGGTCTTAGGGATGTGGTGACAAGGATAGGCTTTAGAAGGATGGAAAAAAGCACCGTCAGAGTGGAGGATATGAATGGCAGTACCGATGAATCAAAAGACGATGGGAAAGGCTCCTGACAGCTCGCAGAACGGCAGGATAAGCTGCTATCAGCTCTTTTCTCTGCTTTTGCTTTCAAGGCTTATGCAGACCATGCTCTATGTCGGGGAAAGAAGGGTGAGCCTCGCTCAGATGTGCGCCCTGCTCTTTGCCACGCTTATAGAGCTGGCGGCGTCGATTCCTGCTGTTATGCTGTCTAAAAGGTCTGACGCCGGGGTCCTTAAGACGCTTTTCTGCCGGACGGGTGAAAATACTCCTAAAAAGGGAGCGGTGGAACTCCTTTTCCGTGCGGCAGGGCTTTTATACTTTTTGTTTTTTGTCTATATAGCCGCTGGGACGCTAGGCTCCTTTGCCGACTTCATGCAAAAGCAGTTTCCCGACACCGCTCCGGCTTGGCTTGTCCTCGTGACGGTGACAGCGGCCGGCTGGTACTGCTCCCTGATGGGTCTTGAGGGGCTTTCACGTGCGGGAAGCGTTCTTCTGGGAGGGATAGCTCTTTTGATTGTCCTGATGGCGGCGGTCAGCGAGGGGAGCTTTGACTGGCTGAATGTCGTGCCGTTCAGCCCTGAAACCCTCCCCGATTTCTGGGACTACGCCCTAAGGGACCTCGCCTCGAGCTGGTGGCTTCCCCTGACGGCTCTTTTCTACCCCGATGTCAGGGGAGGTCTTGAGAAAACGGCGGGGCTGTATCTTGCCTCAAAGCTTTTGCTTTTGGAGTCGCTGATGCTTGTAATAATGCTGGTGATGTCAAGCTTTGTCGAGGTGCTGGGCTATCCGCTTTTGACGCTGGGAGCCTACGCAAGGACGGATTTTATCCAGCATTTCGGAGCGATAAACATGCTTTTCTGGACGGCAAACTGCGTAGTGGTGCTGTCGCTTTATATACTGGCGGCGTCAAGGGCGGCCCTTGGCGGCAGGAGCACCGGCTTAAAAAAAGGAGCGGCGGCAGCGGCTGCTTTGGCTCTTGCCGCTGTCAGCTACAGGCTGGGAATAGGCTACGACGAGCGCTTCGGGCTTTATCTTAGGACAGCTCTTATAGCCGTGCTGGGCGTATTGCTCCCGCTTTTAGGGCTTATAAGGCTTTATATAGGGAGGGCGTTTTTGTGCGAAGGGGAATAATAGCCTTGATAACGGCGGCGGCGGTGCTTCTTAGCGGATGCTCGGAGGCGTCCGACCTTAGAAGAAGGCTTGTCGTCCACGCAATAGGGATAGATTACTCCGAGGACGGACTCTACACCGTGAGCTGGCAGGTCTTTAACCCGCAGTCGGTGGAGGACACCGCCCCGATTGACGCATCCTCCGGAAATGTCTCCACGATAGTTACAAAGGGCGAAACGATATCCGAGGCAAGAACAAGGCTGAGCCTTCACACCGGGAAAAGGGTCTTTACCGGCAACGCCGAGCTTATCCTGCTTGGAGGCGGAATAGAGCGGCTGGAGCTGTCCCGGGTGCTTAATTACTTCTGGGACAACAACGACATCTACATGGGAATCAATCTCGCCTGGACCAGGGGGGAGGCAAAAAGCATAGTCTCCGCCAGCTTAGAGCACGGCACGGCGATGGCTGAGCTTCTCTGCGAGGCGATAGGCTCCTCCTACGAGGCGGGGAGTCTTACGCCGCTCAGGCTGATAGAGGCTTATAACCGTCTTGAAATGGGCGAGGGCTTTTTGATTCCCTGTCTTTCCCTTAAAACCGGGGACGAGGAGGACTCCGAGCCGGTAAGCCCCGAAACGGTGACGGCTTCCGAGTGCGTTCTTATAAGCGAGGGCAGGGCGTCAGGGTATGTCACGGCGGAGGAGGCGTCGGGAATTGCGCTCCTTAAAGGCGGACTCAGCTCAAAGAGCATGACGATAGATTTAGGAGGCGACAGAGTTTCCGTTATAATCAATTTTAACGGGGTCAAAAGGAGCGCCGTGATAGAAGAAAGCGGCTGGCCGGTCGTGAGGCTTGCGCTAAACGGCAGGCTGAGCGTCACCGACAACCCGGGAGGACGGGACTCCGGGGAGATTACCGAGGGCGTAAGGGAGGAGCTTTTTAGGCTGGCGGCGCTAGGATACGACAGGACTGCCGGTCTTGACGGCTGCGACGCTTTGGACATAGCAAGGCTTCTAAGAAGCTGCGAGAGCGGTTACTATTACGAGAATAGAGATGTCCTGCCGGCTGTCGCCATGAACACGGCGTTTGAAATGACAATATCTCTCTGGGATAGCTCACAAGGCGGCAAGTAAAGCTTGCCTGACGGCAAGCGAAGCTTCTTCGCAGTAAAGCTGCCTGCGGCAGCTATTCCGTCTATCCGCAGCCTGATGGAGTCCCCGCAAATGCAAAGTGCGGATTGCCGGTTGTCAGAGAAAAAGCCTTATGCAGCTTCTTGGGCGGCGTTATGGTGGAGGGCGATATTAAAGCCTTGGCGGCAATCAGTTAGTCAGCCTCGCTGACGGCTCACTTTGCATAGGGACCGCACTCCTTGGGAGCCGGCGCATCCCGGGAGGCGGATAAATTTAAAGCCGGGGAGTGACTATTATTAAAAAGGGCTTGAAATTACAGCCTGTTTATGCTATGATAGGCTAAAAGCGGACGGTGCGCCTGTTTTTTGAGCCAAACCGCCGGGACGCCGTCACAAAATACTCAAAGAGGGGAGCCCTGATAAATGATAAAGGTTGAAAATCATCTTGGAGATATTAGGATTGCAGGCTCGTACCTTACCTCGCTGATAGGACACGCCGCCTCGAGCTGCTTCGGGGTGGTCAGAATGAGCCCGATAGGGGCCAAGCAGGGTCTTAGGACCAACATTCTAAAGGGCAGCCCGTCGGACAGGGGAGTCAAGGTCTACAGCGAAAAGGGCACCGGCAAGATAGTCATCGAGCTTCACATATATGTGACCTACGGCGTAAATGTTGCCGCCATAGTCGACAGCATTATAAACAAGGTCAGATATGTCGTCGAGAGCGAGACCGGGCTGAGCGTCCACAGGGTCAATGTCTTTGTAGAC
Source organism: Ruminococcus sp. UBA1409 (assembly GCA_002305045.1). GTDB lineage: Bacteria > Bacillota > Clostridia > Oscillospirales > Ruminococcaceae > Faeciplasma > Faeciplasma avium. Next base: position 73,691 of record DBPX01000008.1, on the reverse strand, counting down.
GGGCTTGAGTCCTAGCCCCTGCCGCCTGAGGATTACTTTTAGAAAGGAAATGTAATATGATAAGCGGAAGCGTTTTGAGGGACGCATTTATCAGTGCGGCCAATGCAATTTCTAACTCCAAAAAGCAGGTGGACGAGCTGAATGTCTTTCCCGTTCCCGACGGCGACACCGGCACCAATATGTCCATGACCATGCAAAACGCCAGGAAGGAGCTTTTGCTGATGGACGATTCGGTGACTGCGGCTCAGGTCGCAAGGACGATGGAGTCCGCCCTCCTGAGGGGAGCCAGGGGAAACTCCGGGGTAATAACCTCGCTGATTCTCGGAAAGGGCTTCTCCAAGGCTTTAAAGGAGGTAAAAAGCGCCGAGGTATCGGATATTGCCGCCTGCCTTGAAACAGGAGTCGAAAGGGCGTACAGGTCTGTTATGAAGCCCACCGAGGGCACCATTCTCACGGTTGCGAGGCTTGCCTCGGTAAGGGCGTCCGAGCTTGCCGCCAAGGGGACGGAGCTTGTTCCCTTCTGGGAGGAGGTCTGCCTGGAGGCTGAGCGTGTCCTTGAGACCACTCCCGAGCTTTTGCCGACTCTTAAAAAGGCGGGAGTCGTCGACGCCGGAGGAAAGGGTCTTTGCATCATGCTAAGAGCCATGGGCAGGGTGTTTAACGGCGAGGGCATAGTCCCGGACGAGTCTGGCGAGCAGTCTGCTCCCGTCACCATAGAGACCTTTGCCTCGGTCGTCGGAGCCTTCGACGAGGATATTCACTATACCTACTGCACCGAGTACATAGTCGACAAGAAGGAGGGTGCGGAGGACGCTATAAAGCTAAGGGCGTATCTTGAGACGATAGGGGACTGCGTTGTTGTCGTCGACGACGACGAGATAATCAAGGTCCATGTCCACACCAACAGCCCGGGTCTTGCGATACAAAAGGGTCTTGAGTTCGGGGACATGAATCTTCCCAAGGTCGAGAATATGCGCCGTCAGCATGACGCCAAGAAGAAGGAGGCGACCTCCAACAAAACAACCGCCGGTATAGAATACCCCTATGCCGCTCCTGAGAAGGAGTACGGCTTTGTCGCCGTCGCCGCCGGAGACGGTATCGAGGCTATGTTCATGGACGCCGGTGCGGACTGCGTGGTAAAGGGCGGGCAGACGATGAACCCCTCCACCCAGGATATTTTGGCTGCTATACAGTCCTGCCCCGCAAAGACGGTGTTCGTGCTTCCCAACAACAAAAACATAATCATGGCGGCTGAGCAGGCTGTAAAGCTCGCCGACAGGAGGGTCTGCGTGCTTCAGACAAGGACCATCCCGCAGGGTCTTTCCGCACTCCTGGCATTCGACCCCGGGGAGGACTTCAATGTTAACCGCACCGCAATGACAAAGGCGTTTGAGCGTGTCAAGACAGGTCAGATAACCTTTGCCGCAAGGGACAGTGAGTTTGCCGGTCAGAAGATTCAAAAGGACGAGATTCTGGCTCTTGACAACGGCAAGCTGAGCTTTATCGAGAAGGACTCCGAGAAGGCGGCTTACCGTCTTATAAAGCGGCTTGTAGGCTCTGAGAGCGAGTTCATAACGATAATCTACGGCAGCGACATCAGCGACGCCCAGGCGGAGAGCCTCAGGGCGAGGGTCGAGGAGAAGTTCGGCGGCAGGCTGGATATTAACCTCATCTCTGGCGGCCAGCCGGTTTACTACTACACTATAAGCGTTGAATAGAAAAGGAAGGATGTCCTCCGCCCTCTGATTCCTGCGGCGGGGGATGTTCTTTGTGGGTAAAACGCTCCCTTGCCCTGAGCCGCAGGATAGGGAGCCTGAAAGGATGACAGATGGTTTGCTAAGGCTTTTAAGATTTTTCAGGGGCTACCGTGCAGAGGCTGTGCTGGCTCCCTCTTTTAAGATAATAGAGGCTATATTCGAGCTTTTACTGCCGCTTGTCGTGGCAAGGATAATTGATGTCGGCATCCCCTCAGGAGACAGGGGCTACATAGCCGGAATGTGCGGGATAATGGTGCTCTTCGGAGCGCTCGGGCTTATGAGCACGCTAACGGCGCAGTATTTTTCCGCAAAGGGAGCGGTCGGCTTTGCCTCGGCTGTCAGGCAGGGGCTTTTTGACCATATCCAGTCCCTATCCTTTGCCGAGCTGGACAGGCTGGGAGGCTCAACCCTGATCACAAGGATGACAAACGACATAAATCAGGTCCAGTCGGGAGTAAATCTCACGCTGAGGCTGCTTATGCGCTCGCCGGTTATCGTATTCGGAGCGATGATAATGGCGTTTACCATCGACCCTGGGGAGGCTTTAATCTTCGTCGGAGTGATACCAGCCCTATCGCTTGTCGTCTTTGGGATAATGATAGCGAGCATATATCTGTTCAAGAGGGTGCAAAAAAGCCTTGACACCGTCCTGCTAAAGACGAGGGAGAATCTTGTCGGAGCGAGGGTAATAAGGGCGTTCTGCATGGAAAAAAGCGAGGTCGAGGAGTTCACCGAGAAAAACGACCTCCTCTCAAAAACCCAGAAGTTCGCCGGCATGATATCCTCGGTTATGAATCCGCTCACCTATTTTATGGTCAACATCGGAATCATATTTCTTATCTATACGGGAGCGCTCAAGGTGGAGTCCGGCGTGCTGACTCAGGGACTTGTAATAGCCCTTTACAACTACATGTCTCAGATACTGGTGGAGCTTGTAAAGCTTGCAAACTTTATCATCAGCCTCACCAAGTGCATAGCCAGCGGAAACAGAATAGAGGAGGTCTTTAGGGTAAGCTCCTCGATGGAGTACGGGAGGAAGAGCGAGGGTCTTTCGCAGGAGTACGCCGTAGAGCTGGAGGGAGTCGGCTTTAGCTATCAGGGAGCCTCCTCCCACGCCATAGAGAAAATAAACCTTAGCATAAAGCCGGGAGAGAGCCTTGGGATAATCGGTCCTACAGGCTGCGGAAAGTCCACGCTTATAAGCCTTATACCTAGGTTTTACGACGCTACAGAGGGCGTCGTCAGGCTGTACGGCAGGGATGTTAGGGAGTACACAAAGGACGCCCTTTCGTCTTATGTGGCTGTCGTAATGCAGAAGGCGGAGCTGTTTAAGGGCAGCATAAGGGATAATGTAGCCCTCGGGGCGGAGGGCGTGAGCGATTCAGAGCTTGAGTCAGCCATCGAGTCCGCCCAGGCGGGAGAGCTTCTTAGGGAGCACCCTGAGGGTCTTGATTACATGATAGAGCAGGGCGGCAGGAACCTATCTGGAGGTCAGAGACAGAGGCTCGGCATAGCAAGAGCGCTCGCAAGAAGGCCCAGGATACTCATACTTGACGACTCGGCCTCCGCACTCGACTACGCAACCGAGGCGTCGTTAAGAAGGAGCCTTGGGAGCCTTGATTACAGCCCGGTGATAATAACCGTCTCGCAGAGGGTTGCGTCTGTCATGCACTGCGACAGGATACTCGTTCTTGAGGACGGTCAGGCTGTAGGTCTTGGAGGGCATGAGGAGCTTTTAGCCTCCTGCGAGGACTACAGGGAGCTTTACGAATCGCAGATAAGGTCGTCGGGAGGTGCAAGGGGATGAACGCCGTAAAAAAGCTTTTGAGGTATCTGAGGGGATATAGGGCTGTCATGCTCCTTTCCATGCTGCTTGCGGCAGGCTCGGTGCTTTTGACCCTTTATGTCCCGATAATCTTCGGAGACGCCATCGACCTTATAATCGACAGGGGAAATGTCGACATCAAGGGGGTTGTCTCGCTCCTTGCAAGAGCGGGGATAGTTGCGGCGGCAGCCTCCCTAATGCAGTGGCTTATGAACATAATAAACAACCGCATAGCCTTTGAGACGGTCAGGGATTTGAGGGACACCGCATTTAAAAGGATATCCAGGCTTCCCCTTTCCTTTATAGACAGCCACTCCCACGGAGACCTTGTAAGCCGTGTTATAGCGGATGTCGACCAGCTCTCCGAGGGGCTTCTTCTCGGCTTTACACACTTTTTCACCGGGATAGTGACGATTGCGGCGACGCTATGCTTCATGCTGACTATAAGCTGGCCGATAACCATAATCGCAGTCGTCCTGACGCCGCTCTCGCTGTTTGTGGCAAGGTTTGTCTCAAAGTCCACCTACGAGCTTTTCAGAGGTCAGTCGAGAATCAGGGGAGAGCAGACCTCGCTCATAGACGAGATGATAGGAAGCCAGAAGCTTGTAAACGCCTACAACTACACCAAAAAGAGCCACGACAGGTTCTCTGAAATAAATCAAAGGCTGACCGGGATATCGGTAAAGGCGATATTTCTTTCCTCCCTTGTAAACCCCACGGCGAGGTTTGTAAACGCAATAGTCTATGCGGCGGTCGGCCTTGCGGGGGCGCTCTGCGTCATACCGAACGCCTCAGGGGAGGCTCTTCTCACGGTCGGAGGGCTAACCTGCCTTCTAAGCTATGCAAACCAGTACACAAAGCCGTTTAACGAGATAAGCGGAGTGGTCACCGAGCTTCAGAACGCCATCGCCTGCGCCGAGAGGATATTTGAGCTTATAGAGGCGGAGCCTGAGTCCTCTGACGAGGGGCTTAAAAGGCTTGAGGGGGTAAAGGGGAATGTCAGCCTTGACAGCGTAAGCTTCTCCTACAGCCCGGAAAGACCGCTAATCGAGGGTCTTTGCCTGAGCGCAAAGCCGGGTCAGAGAATAGCGATAGTCGGTCCTACAGGCTGCGGAAAGACGACCCTTATTAATCTTCTCATGAGATTTTACGATGTCACCGGCGGAGCCGTCAGGGTGGAGGGCAACGACATCAGGGAGCTTACCCGCCACAGCCTGAGAGAGGGCTACGGCATGGTTTTGCAGGAGACCTGGCTCAAATCGGGGACCATAGCCCAGAACATCAGGATGGGCAGGCAGGACGCCACAGACGACGAGATAATAGCCGCAGCCAAGGCGGCGCACGCTCACAGCTTCATAAAGAGGCTTCCAAACGGCTACGACACCGTAATCGGCGAGGACGGCGGCAGCCTCTCTGCCGGGCAGAAGCAGCTTCTTTGCATAACCAGGGTGATGCTAAAGCGTCCTCCGATGCTCATCCTCGACGAGGCGACCTCCTCTATTGACACCAGGACCGAGATAAGGGTCCAGAGGGCGTTTGAGAAGCTCATGGAGGGAAAGACCAGCTTTATAGTCGCACACAGGCTCTCCACCATCATGAGCGCAGACCTGATTCTTGTCATGAAGGACGGACATATTATCGAGCAGGGAACGCACGACGAGCTTCTTGAAAGAAAGGGCTTTTACAGCACCCTCTACAACAGCCAGTTCGCACATTGAGGGTGCGGCAGTGAAATTCGCAGCCATGCGAATTTATAGCCTCTATGCGTCCCTCCTCCCGCAAAGCTGTGCCGCCCCACCCATGCAAAGTGATTGCCGGTAATCAATCGGTCAGCTTAGCTGACAGCTCACTTTGCATAAGCCTGCCTCTTTATCAAACCTTGTTAGAGATATCACTGCCGCAGGCAATCACCTGTCCCCGAAGGTACTTTTTTGTCCCTGACAGGCATATACTTCACCAAAAAGACTTTTGGAGGGCTATTATGTTTGTCAAGACGGTTAAGATGGGGACGGTTGTAAGGACTCTTGGGATAATCCTTATTGTCATGATAATAATACTGGGCGCTGTATATCTTTTCAACAGGAGCACGGGCGGCGGAGCTCTTCTTGACAGCGAGGAGTCAAGGGCGGAGTTTTTAGAGTCGCTCGGCTGGAGGATATCCCCGGAGCCGCTTGATGTCAGGCAGGTCGTGATTCCCAGCGATTGGAACGAGGTCTACGAGGAGTACAACCGCCTACAGCTCCAGCAGGGGCTTGACCTCGACGGCTACAGGGGCAAGGGCGCAGAAATCTACACCTACGAGATATATAACTATCAGGATGGCAGGCAGAATGTCGTAGCCAATCTTGTAATATGCGAGGGAAGGCTCATAGCAGGGGATGTCTGCTGTACCGAGCTTGGCGGCTTCATGCACGGTCTCCTTCCCCCGAAGGAGGGAGAGCTTACATTTGAGGATGAGGCTGGATAAATTTATCTCCGGGCAGCTCCCGGGGATGACAAGAAGCCGTGTGAGGGAGCTTTTAAGGTCGAAAAGAGTCACCCTTGACGGTGTCCCGGCGACCAACGGTCAGCTTAAAATCGACCCTGAGACGGCGGCTGTTGCGGTAGACGGCGAGCCGGTGCCGTACCGCAGGTTTTTATACATAGTCATGAACAAGCCCTCCGGGGTTGTAACGGCGGTCAGGGACTCGCTGAGCCAAACCGTTATGGAGCTTCTGCCCGAAAAGCTGAGAAGGCAGGGGCTTTTTCCCGCCGGCAGGCTGGACAAGGACACCGAGGGTCTGCTTCTCATAACCGACGACGGCGAGCTTTGCCACAGGATGCTGAGTCCCGGCGCCCATGTGGAAAAGGAGTATGCAGTAGGACTGAGCAAGCCCTTGCCAAAGGACGCCGCAGGTCTTTTTAAGTCGGGAATCGTTTTGGAGGACGGCACCCGCTGCCGTCCGGCGGAGCTTATACCCGGCGGGGACCCCTTATCCTGCCGTGTTTTATTGACCGAGGGGAGATATCATCAGGTAAAGAGGATGATAGCCGCTGCGGGAAGCGGAGTTACTAGTCTAAAAAGAGTAAGAATTGGCGGACTTTTACTCCCGGAGGGGCTTCCTTCTGGCGAGTCTATAGAGCTTGAAGAAGCCGTCGCAAAAGCTTTGATTTTTTCTAAAAACCGCCATATAGATGGTTTTCCGTCAATTTAAATAAAGTGTTGGTAATAAGTTTGGTTAAAAAAACACTTGTGATAATATTTCCAACTGGTTATAATAATTATATGACTAACTGCCTAGCTGTTAGCAATAATTACGGCAAGGAGGCCTTTAAATGGCAAGCTTATCACTTAAGCACATTTACAAAAAGTATCCTGGCGGCGTGGTAGCCGTTTCAGACTTCTGCCTGGAGGTTAAGGATAAGGAGTTCATCATCTTTGTCGGACCTTCCGGCTGCGGAAAGTCCACAACCCTTCGTATGATAGCCGGACTCGAGGAAATCACCGACGGTGAGCTCTACATCGGCAACAGGCTTGTCAACGACATAGCACCTAAGGACAGGGATATTGCGATGGTTTTCCAGAACTACGCTCTTTATCCCCACATGACCGTCTTTGAGAACATGGCATTCGGCCTAAAGCTCAGAAAGACCCCTAAGGACCAGATTGCCCGCAAGGTTGAGGAGGCTGCAAGAATACTTGACATCTCCCACCTTCTTGACAGAAAGCCGAAGGCTCTTTCAGGAGGACAGAGGCAGCGTGTCGCTCTGGGCCGTGCTCTTGTCCGTGAGCCTCAGGTGTTCCTTCTCGACGAGCCGCTCTCAAACCTCGACGCTAAGCTCCGTGCTCAGATGAGAACCGAGATTGCCCTTCTACATAAGAGACTGGGAACCACCTTCATCTATGTTACCCACGACCAGACCGAGGCTATGACCATGGCTGACAGAATCGTCGTCATGAAGGACGGCTTCATTCAGCAGGTCGACACTCCTCAGACCCTTTACTCCTACCCTGCAAACCTCTTCGTAGCAGGCTTTATCGGCTCGCCTCAGATGAACTTTATCGACTCCAAGCTCGTCAAGATTGACGGCAAGTACAATGTCGAGTTCGGCTCCGAGGACACCAAGGAGAGAAGAGGAAGGAAGTTCTACATCGAGCTTCCCGAGTCTAAGGTCAACGAGGAGGCTCTGGCTCCCTACCTTAACAAGGAGGTTATCTGCGGAGTCCGTCCCGAGTGCATCCACGATGAGGAGATGTTCATTTCCTCCGCCAAGACAGGAATTATCGAGGCTACCGTAAATGTCGCCGAGATGATGGGAGCGGAGACCTATCTGTACCTCAGCTGCGAGGATATCAACCTCACAGCAAGAGTCTCCAACCGCTCCACCGCAAGACCGCAGGATGTCATAAGCTGCGCTATCGACGCCAACAGAATCCACATCTTTGACAAGGATACTGAAAAGACGATAATCAACTAAGCTTTGCTGCATGAAATCGGCTGCTGTGCTTTTGCCCGGCAGCCGGCTTTGATATGCGAAGGCTTTTGGCAGCTCCCCTTGAAATGAAAGGAAAACGCTCGGATGAAAAGGTTTTTTACATTAATGATTGCGGCTGTTTTGGCAGCCTCGGCAGTGGCTTTTAGCTCCTGCTCCGACAAAGGAGGAAGCACTACGGCTCTTGAATGGATAGACAGTCCCTCCTCTAAGGAGGACTATATGAACAACGCCAAGATAACCTCGCTCACAAGTCTTGGCAACACCTACCGCCTCGGCAGGGCGATTGAAAAGGCTCGCTCCGGCGAGGATGTCAACATAGTCTATATCGGCGGCTCGATAACCGAGGGCGACATCCTTGAGGACACCGACCGCTATGCCGTGAGGTCCTTCAATTACTTTAAGGACAGCTTCGGCAAGGGAGACGGCGACAATGTCCACTACTTCAACGCCGGCTACAGGGGCACAGGCTCGATGCTGGGCGCTCTTAGGTGCGAGGACGATGTTTTGTCCCACGAGCCGGACATCGTGTTTATCGAGTTTGCCGTCAACGACGGCGGCGAGGCAAGCGATAAGGACGGCTTTGAGAGCCTGATAAGAGACTGCCTTGAGTACAAGACCCAGCCTGCCGTCATACTCCTTTTTGCAAGGATGCAGGAGGGCTGGACCTCTCAGGACTGGAAAAAGGAGATAGGCGCTCACTATGACCTCCCGATGATAAGCTACGCCGACGGCATCACCTACCTTATGGACAACGGCGCCATGGCATGGGAGGAGTTCTCCGGGGACTATACCCATCCCAACTCCTACGGCGGAGAGGTAATCGCCGGCTTTATCAACTATTTCTTTGACGAGGCTGCAAGAAGCCCCGTCTCTGAGACGGATATCGAGATTCCCGAGCTTTTAGGAGCCGGAAACTATCTCAACGCTCATCTTCTTACCAAGAACAGCTACGAGCATACAGACGATTCCGAAGGCTCCTGGCGGACGGGAAGCTCGGGCGACCACTTCCCCAACGGCTGGACAAAGCAGTTCAGCGAGGACAACGACCCTCTGGTGTTTGAGTTTACAGGAAAGAACATCTATGTCATCTATCCCAGCGCAGGAAGCCAGAGCTTCGGCGTGCTGGTCTGCGAGGTGTATGCGGACGGCGAGCTTGTCGCCTCCAAGGAGTACAACGAGTACACCCAGGGCGGCTGGATGAACGCCACGATTGGCGAGGTCTACATCGGCGACACGACAAGAAGCTACAGAGTGGAGATATCGGCAAAGGATTCTAATCCCAAGTGCGACCTCCAGCTTCTGGGTCTTGCCTACACCACCGAGGACTGACAGAGGGAGAATCAATAGTATAAAGCTAAGGCGGCGGACCGGGTTACAGTCTGCCGCCTATATTTATCTTCCGCTATTTTATAACATCCGGCTTTTTCTTTCTCAGGAGGTAGTAGTCAAGCTCCTCCTTCATATTGTCCGGGATGACCCTTTCCACAGGGCAGACATGGGAGCTAATCATTCTCTGGGAGAACTCGAGGACGAAGCCGATGTCTGCGGCGAGCTGCTCGGGTCTTAAAAGACCGGCGGTGTCGTACCTGTTGTGGATGTCGCCGGTGCCGTCGGGAGCGAGTCTTGCAAAGCTTACCGAGGGCACTCCCTTGTCGGAAAACGGGGTGGAGTCGCTGGAGTATACTCCCTGGCTAGCCCTTACGGGGAAGCCAAGCTCTTTAGACATATAGCTTATGTAGCTCACGAGGCTCGGCTCCGAGGTGCAGCAGGCTATGAATTTTCCCATCGAGGAGCCTATCATGTCAAGATTTATCACCAAAACGGCGTTCTCAAGCTCGCTCTCGTGCGCCTGACAGTATGCCTTTGAGCCAAGAAGCCCTCTTTCCTCGCTTCCGCACCAGATGAATTTCAGGGTGTGGCGGGGTCTTGAGGAGGCAAAGCGCTCCGCTGCGGCTATGAGCCCGACCGAGCCGGACATATTGTCGTATGCGCCGGAGGAAAGGGCGGTGGAGTCGTAGTGAGCGGTGAAGATTATGGTCTTTTCAAGCTCTCCGGGAATCGTCAGGACGAGGTTGTGCGAGCTGCCCTCGTACTGGCTCTGCGAGACCTGCATATGAACCGTCCTGCCGTTCATTCCGGCGAGCTTCATAGCGTCCTTGACATTTATGTTCACTCCGGGAAGCTCCTTTTGGTCGCCTTTTATAAGCTCCCTAAGCTCTCTTAAGTCGATATCCCTGTCGGGATAGTTCATGTTTCCGCTGTAGGTGATAAAGCCGACGGCGCCGTTTTCGACAAGGTCCTTGTAGACCCAGCGCCTTAGGTATCCGTCTATCATGACGATTTTGCCCTTGCAGTCCAAAAGACAGCTTCTGTCCGGCTCGGGGAGGTAGATAAGAGGAGCGGTGATGTCAGCCGTCTCACAGCAAAGATAGCCCTTGCAGGGGATGCTAACGCCGTCGACCTCGAGAAGCTGCTCCAGGCCCTCGGACATCGGCACCGGGAAGCTCTCAAGCTCTGCCTCGTAGCCGGTACTGTCGACTATTGACTTTATGTACTCGGCGCATTTAAGCTCGCTCCTTGAGCCGCCGGTCCTGACATACTGGGCTGAGCGCAGAATTTTAATAAGGCTTTTTTTGTTCATGCTATCATATCCTTTCAATATGCCAATTATACTCCCCCGTGCCCTCAAATGCAAGCATAAATTCGGATAATATTAAAAAATGCGGGAAGCGCCGAAGCTTGAGGAGAATCCCCGCTCGTGCAAAGTGAGTCGCCACGGCTCTAGCCGTGGCGAATGGCTTGCCGGCTAGAGAAAGCCTCCTGAAATTTTCCGGGAGGCACAGGAGCGAAGCGCAGGGGTGCAGGCTATTTTAAGCTTCTAACCGGCAAGCCATCAGTCAGCGCCGCTGACAGCTCACTTTGCACAAAAGGGGGGATTTGCGAAGGCTGATATATCCCTTTTGAAAATGGGGCTGCAAAAAAGGCGAGAGGTGTTACCCTCCCGCCTTAACGGCTTCAAGCCATGCCTACTTGGCGTACTCTACAGCCCGAGACTCTCTTATTATGTTTATCTTTATCTGACCGGGATAGTCCATCTCGTCCTCTATCTTCTTGGCTATCTCCCTTGCGACGATGACCATCCTCTCGTCGTCCACCTTGTCGGGGCAGACCATGATTCTGACCTCTCTGCCCGCCTGGATTGCAAAGGACTTGTCTACGCCGTCGAAGGAGGAGCATATCTCCTCAAGCTTCTCAAGACGCTTGATGTAGTTCTCGAAGTTCTCGCTTCTTGCCGCCGGTCTTGCCGCCGAGATAGCGTCCGCCGCCTGGACAAGAGCCGCTATTACCGAGTGCACCTCGACATCGCCGTGGTGAGCCTCGATAGCGTGTATAATGTCGCCCGACTCACGGTACTTGCGGCAGACATCCACGCCGATTTGCACATGGGAGCCCTCAATCTCGTGGCTTAAAGCCTTTCCGATGTCATGAAGCAGTCCGGCTCTTCTTGCGATAGCAGGGTCTACGCCAAGCTCGCTTGCCATCATTCCGGCGAGGTGAGCAACCTCTATCGAGTGATTAAGGACATTCTGGCGGTAGCTTGTTCTGTAGTGGAGCCTTCCTATCAGCTTGATAAGCTCGTGGTTGAGGCCGTGGATGTTAGCCTCCAGAACAGCCCTCTCGCCCTCCGACTTGATGACCTGCTCGACCTCACGCCTTGCCCTGTCGACCATCTCCTCGATTCTGGTGGGATGAATCCTGCCGTCCTGAATCAGCTTTTCGAGTGCGATTCTTGCGACCTCACGGCGGACAGGGTCGAAGCAGGAAAGGGTGATAGCCTCGGGAGTGTCGTCTATAATGAGGTCGACGCCGGTGAGCTGCTCCAGAGCACGGATGTTTCTTCCCTCTCTGCCTATGATTCTGCCCTTCATCTCGTCGTTTGGAAGCGGGACAACGCTTACTGCGGACTCCGAAACCTGGTCTGCGGCACAGCGTGCGATAGCCAGCGAGATAAGCTGCCTTGCCTTTGCCTCGCACTCCTCCTTAGCCTGCTGCTCGTAGCTTGAAATTTTAAGAGCCTTTTCGTGAATCAAATCGTCCTCTAAGGATTTAAGAAGATACTCTCTTGCCTGCTCGACGGTGAGCTGGGATATCCTCTCTAGGACATCGAGCTGGCTAGACTTGATTTTTTCAGCCTCCTTGAGCCTTTCCTCCGCCTGGCGGAGCTTCTGGGCGACGGCGTCCTCCTTCTTGTCAAGGGAGTCAAGCTTTTTGTCAAGAGACTCCTCCTTCTGCTGAACACGCCTCTCCTGACGCATGACCTCGCTGCGGCGCTCCTTAAGCTCCCTTTCAGCCTCCGTCCTGCTGCGGTAAATCTCGTCCTTAGCCTCTATAAGCTTTTCCTTTTTCAGCGACTCTGCGTTTTTTCTCGCCTCGTCTATGATTCTTTCGGCTTCCTGCTCGGCGGAGCCTATCTTAGCCTCGGCGACCTCCTTGCGGTGCTTTATGCCGGCACGGTAAAAGAGGTAGCTGCTAAGCGCTCCCAAGGCTATAAGCAAAAGGGTAATGCCCAGATAGATAAAGCCTGTGTTGAATGGAAGTGGCATTAAAATAATCTCCTTTCTTCAAATATGAGCCCGGCTGAGCCGGACGCCGCACCAAAGCCCTCGCCGGGTGCGTCATATATGCAGAATACAGAGACTATGACCGAGCCGCCGTAGACTTCAGCAGCCCTGGTATCCCGTATCAGTCTATAATAAATAACATAAAATCTTCGGTCTTTCTGCTTCAAAAAAATCATCTATATAATCTATATAAACTGTGCCCTGAATACAAATCTCTGTACATCATAGCAACATACGCTACTATTTTAATACAGGATTGACTGATTGTCAAGGGTAAAATCGGCGCTCCGGGAAAAAATTTTGCTCCGGGGTTGACAAAGCCCCAAAAAAGGGGTATAATCCCGATGTATATAGTTATAAAGGCTTTGACGGGGAAGCAGCGGGACTGCGGGCATCAAGAGAGCATCCCTTTTCGGTGGGACGGATGCTGCCTGCCCCCTATGACACCGCCCCTGAGCCTCATGCGAGGAGCATGGCGTAGGTCTGCGTTAAGGATAGCCGGATTGCGACCGGCAAGCTAAATCCAAGGTGGAACCGTGTATTATGCACCCTTGACTCATAGGGGTGCTTTTTTTGTCCAAATTTTTAGAAGCGAGGTAACAAATATGAAGATTATCATGCATGACGGCAGCGTCTGTGAGAGCACCTTTGAGGAGGAGCTTGGAAGAAACGCTCTAAGGCACACAGCCTCCCACATACTGGCTCAGGCTGTCAAGAGGCTCTTTCCCGAGACGAAGCTGGCTATAGGTCCTTCGATTAAGGACGGCTTTTATTACGATTTCGACAGGGAGGCTCCCTTTTCTCCCGAGGACATCGAGGCCATTGAGTCGGAGATGAAAAAAATCGTCAAGGAGAATCTAAGGCTTGAAAGATTCACGCTTCCTAGGCAGGAGGCTATAGCTCTGATGGAGGAAAAGGGCGAGCCCTACAAGGTCGAGCTTATAAACGACCTCCCCGAGGACGAGGAGCTCAGCTTCTTCAAGCAGGGGGACTTTGTCGACCTGTGCGCCGGTCCCCATGTGAGCTACACCTCCGCAGTCAAGGCGTTTAAGCTGACGACGGTCGCCGGAGCGTACTGGAGAGGCTCCGAAAAGAATAAGATGCTGATAAGGATATACGGAACTGCGTTTTCCAGCAAGGCGGAGCTTGAGGAGCATCTTGCAAGGCTGGAGGAGGCTAAAAAGCGTGACCATCGCAGGCTGGGCAGCCAGATGAAGCTGTTTATGCTCTCGGAGGAGGGTCCTGGCTTCCCGTTCTTCCTGCCAAACGGCATGATACTAAAAAACACCCTGATAGACTACTGGAGGCAGCTCCACACAAGGGAGGGCTATGTCGAGGTCTCCACCCCGATAATCCTAAACCGCCATCTGTGGGAGACCTCGGGCCACTGGGAGCATTACAAGCAGAATATGTACACCACCGTAATAGACGACACCGACTATGCCGTCAAGCCGATGAACTGCCCGGGCGGAATGCTTGTCTACAAGTCGGAGCCCAGGTCGTACCGTGACCTTCCGATGAGAATTGGCGAGCTTGGGCTTGTCCACCGCCACGAGAAGAGCGGCGAGCTTCACGGTCTTATGAGGGTAAGGTGCTTCACTCAGGACGACGCTCACATCTTCATGACCAACGAGCAGATAACCTCCGAGATAAAGGGCGTCGTAAGGCTTATCGACGAGGTCTACAGCCTGTTCGGATTTAAGTACCATGTCGAGCTGTCCACCATGCCCAAGGACCATATCGGTGACGAGAAGGACTGGGAGGCTGCAACCGAGGGCCTCAGGGTGGCTCTTGACGAAATGGGTCTTAAATATGTCGTCAACGAGGGGGACGGCGCCTTCTACGGACCTAAGATAGACTTCCACCTCGAGGACTCCATAGGAAGAACATGGCAGTGCGGCACGATTCAGCTCGACTTCCAGCTCCCGATGCGCTTCGAGGCGGAGTACACCGGCGCAGACGGCGCAAAGCACCGCCCGATAATGATACACAGGGTAGTCTTTGGCTCGGTGGAGAGGTTCATAGGAATCCTAATCGAGCACTTCGCCGGAAAGTTCCCGACCTGGCTCGCTCCCGAGCAGGTAAGGATTATGCCGGTAACCGACCGCAGCAACGACTATGCCGACGGCATTATAGAGCTTTTGAAGAAAGAGGGCATTAGGTGCAGCTGCGACAAGAGGGCTGAAAAGACCGGCTACAAGATAAGGGAGGCTCAGCTTTCAAAGATACCGTATATGCTGGTCGTCGGAGACAGGGAGGAGGCTGACGGCACCGTTTCCGTAAGGCTAAGAGACACCACTCAGGCGGTCTTGATGACAAAGGAGGAGCTTGTAAGAACGGTATCTGAGGATATACGCACAAAGGGTCTTGGGAGCAGGGAGTAAAATTTCAGAAAAAATCCTCCCGGGAGGCAGGAATCGACGGTCTGATTCTTCCCGACCTTCCCTACGAGGAAAAAGAGGAGTTCTCCCCGGAGTGCAAAAAATACGGACTTCCCTTAATCTCCCTCGTCGCTCCGACCTCGAACGAGAGGATAAAGAGAATAGCTGGGGACGCCGAGGGCTTCTTATACATCGTATCGAGCCTGGGCGTCACCGGCGTGAGGGATAATATAAGCTCGGACGCCGGAAAAATAGCCGAAGCCGCAAGAAAGCATACAGGCATCCCGCTTGCGGTAGGCTTCGGGATATCAACCCCCCAGCAGGCCAGGACGATGGCCTTGTGCGCAGAGGGCATAATCGTCGGTTCCAGGGTGGTTAAAATTATAGAGGAGCATGGCGCTGACTCCTATAAAGCCGTGGGGGAGTATGTAAAATGATAAAGCAGGCGGCAAATGAGGCAGGTGCGCCGTGAAGCTTTTTCCTTGTAGGCCATGAAAAATTTTTTTCATGACTGCAACAAAAGGCAAAAATCCCGACACTATATCAACATAGGAGCCAAAAATGCGGCTCGATTGTGAAAATCCTGTTAATATGAGACAAAAATTGTGAGTGAAAGCTGTGCAAAGCTTACAAAGTTAAAAATTTTTCAGAGCATTGCAACAATCAGCGGCAAATTCGGCACTAATTAGACAGCGGAAGGACATCCGTGTGACAGCAGGACCGGCAGATTCCAAAAAATGCTTGACAAAGGCTTTCGCCGGTGGTATAATGCAGTCGTCCGGGCTTCCGGAATAAAGAAGATCCTTATAACCCGTTATAGGGATAAAAATTAAAAGGAGGAAATTTCTTATGAAAATGAGAAAGCTCATGGCTGCTGTTTTGGCAGTCGTAATTGCCATCTCTGCAATGGCAGTAACCGTTTTCGCTGATGATGCTGAAGTCGTTAAGATTCCGCTTTATGCTGACCATCGAGACTACAGCACTAACAGAGTAGAGACCTTCACCTTTACTCTTCCCATCTACAACCTTTATGGCTATGCTAACCAGGATAGCTATATCGAGTTCAATCTTCCCAAGTCTCTTACCAATGACGACGCCAGGACCAAAGAGATTAGGTACTACATGGAGGTAAACGGCAACAGGTACCAGATGAAGACTGTTGCTGGTGGCGCAGGCTACGACAAGCAGTATGTAAACTTCGGTGCCTTTGCTCATCCCTACTATGATGACAACTCCTGGACCACTATTCCCCAGACCGTTAACTTCAATGAGATTACTTCCCTTTCCCTCATCGCTGAGGTAGTTATCAATAATCCTCAGTCCTGGGAGGGCAGTGTAACCATCAACACCTGGGACTTCGCTAACTACAACAACAAGGTTAACCAGATGTACGCTCAGCTCTGGACTGCCGGCGCTAACGGCATCAAGGAGTACGGCAACAATGGCGACGACCAGCTCGTAACTGGCTCTATCCTGTACTGCTGGACCATGGGCGTTACCAAGTCCGAGGGCTCCTACAGCTCTAGCTACAACAAGTTCAGCTTCCTTTACAACTATCCTGCTGGTGTTGGCCAGAGCTACACTGCTATCGACACCACTGTTCCTCAGACCACCACTGACAACACTCAGAATCCTCCCGTAGTTACTAACAACTGGGAAGAGAACATCCTCACCTGGGACCACACTCTCCAGAACAAGATGTACGCTCTTAACGCAGTTTCCGCTAAGATAGTCATCGAGCTCGCCAGCCCCAACAACTGGGAGAGTGCCGGCAGAACCAACGGTACCGCATTCTACATGCTCGGCACTGTTGACGCTATTGTTGACCACGATATGCTCGGCAACTCCAGCCTCTGGTGGCAGTACAGCCAGAGAGATGACAAGTGGATCTCCACCTGCATTGTAAACAACGAGAATGTTACTCAGCTCGCTTTCGATGTTCCTGTTGACAGACTCTACAACGCAATGTACGGCTCTGGAACCTCTTCCATCTTCAACGGCGGCTTCAAGGTATTCGCTCAGTACGAGGCTCCTGCTGCTTCCTTCGTTGATGCCTACAACAGAGGATACAGCCACCTCGCTCTCAACGCTTACCTCGAGTTAACCCTTCCCGCTGAGGAGGAGACTCCCGATATAATAATCGATGATCCCATTCAGGCTGGTGACTCCGACGAGGAGACCGACGGAACTGAAGATGTTACCGTTACCGAGCCCGAGGACACCAACCCCAGCACCGGTATCGTCCTCGCAGTTCTTCCTATGGTAGCTGCTGCTGCTGCTATCGTAGCTTCTAAGAGAAGATAATTTCCTCCTTTACACGAGGATAAACTGAGCAATCAGTTGGTCCCTGCCCGATGCAGACGGGCGGGGACTTTTTTTGTCCTCCCGCCGGCTTCACATTTTTGTCCTCCCGCTGGCTTCACATCGGGAAGCCCTGCCGGTTGTATAAAATCTATAATTTTTCGCTTCTTAAAATAATATTTTTGTTCTCTCTATTGACATTGTGACAGTTTTTTGATATAATGATGAAGCAAGATGAATAGGGAATGTAGCTAATCTGAAATGGTTAACCAGTCTCTATATTTTTTTCACTAAGCAAATATCTTTTTTGGGCGTCATGACCTCGCAGTTCCTTCCGATTTGTGCAGGTTGCCGAAAAAGTATTTGCTTATAAGTGTTTATAGGGGCTGTGTTGTTTATTTTGTTGAAAATGCACAAACAAGCTTATAGATATAGTGTCTGCCGGCTCCGGCTTACTATATGTTGTGTGCTGGTCTGTGCAGGTTGTACATACCCATGCATTAAACTCGGAGGTAAGATGGAAACATTACTGGTAACTCATGGACTCTGCCGGGACTTTACCATCGGCGACGGCAGCGTGATCCATGCCTTAAAGGATATTAACATCACCGTGAACGAGGGCGGGCTTACCATCCTAAAGGGCAGGTCTGGCTCGGGGAAAACCACCTTAATTAATCTTCTTGGCGCACTCGACAGACCGACCTCGGGCGAGGTATTCTTCGACGGGACGGACATCACCAAGCTCCCCGACGGCAAGAGGGATGAGCTTCGCCGGTACAAAATGGCGTTTGTTTTCCAGTCTGTTGCGCTGATGTCCTCGATGACCGCCTATGAGAATGTCGACTTCGGGCTTAGGCTCTCAAAGTTCCCCTTTGCCAAGCGTGACGAAAGGGTGAGAAAATGCCTTGAGGATGTCGGTCTGGGAAAGAGGATGTTCCACCGCCCAGGTGAGCTTTCAGGAGGCGAGCAGCAAAGAGTCGCCATCGCCAGGGCTTTGGCTCACGAGCCCAGGATTATCTTCGCAGACGAGCCTACCGCCGAGCTTGACTCGGCCACAAGCCACCATGTCGTCGAGCTTTTTAAGAGGCTTGTAATGGAGGAGCACATCACCATCGTGATGACAACGCATGACCCCAGTCTTTTGGAGATAGCCGACAGGGTCTATACAATGGAGGATGGTGAGATAATTGAGTAAGAAGAAAAAGCTCCGTGAGGAGCACGAGAGGGACCTTTTAGTCCCCGACTGTGAATACGCCATCGAATGCGAGAATCTAGTAAAGATATACAAGACCGACCAGATTGAGGTCGTCGCACTGCAGGGACTCGACCTCCAGATAAAAAAGGGCGAGCTTGTTGCGATAGTCGGAAGCTCCGGCTCGGGAAAGTCCACGCTTTTGAATATGCTCGGCGGACTTGACAAGCCCTCCGCCGGTGCGCTGACGGTGGGCGGCAGGAACCTCCTCAAATTCACCGAGGAGGACTATATGAAATACAAGAGGAACATCGTCGGGTTTGTCTGGCAGAATAACGCAAGAAACCTCGTTCCGTATCTCACCGCCGTCCAGAATGTAGAGCTTCCGATGCTTTTGCAGGGTCAGAAGGAGCGAAGAGCCAAGGCTTTAGAGCTTTTGGATTCTGTAGGGCTGTCGCACAGGGTAAACTCCCGGCTCGACCAGATGTCGGGCGGCGAGCAGCAGAGGGTCGCAATAGCGATAGCCCTTGCAAACGACCCGCTGATCCTTCTCGCAGACGAGCCCACCGGCTCTGTAGACACCAGGACCTCCGACCAGATTTTAGGAGTGTTCAAGGAGCTCAACGAGAAAAAGGGTATCACTATCGTGATTGTAACTCACGATTTGAGATTAGCTAAAAAAATAGACCGTGTAATCGCCATCCGGGACGGCAGGACCTCCAGTGAGATTATAAAAAAATCTCACGCCGAGATTCTAAGGGAGTCAAAGGGCTTCGCCGAAATGCAGGCTGAGGGCGATGCTCCCGCAGCCGCCGAGGAGGATTACGACTCTGAGGAGCTTATAGTGCTTGACCGCACGGGAAGGCTCCAGCTTCCCAAGGATTACCTTGAGGCTCTTAGCATAAAGGGCGGCTCCAGAGTTAAGGCGGATCTTGATAAGGAGGCCGAGAGAATATACATACAAAAGGCCGAATAAAGCTATTTTTAGAATCTTACCTTAGGTAGCACTAGACTAAAATGAAAGGTGGAAAACACAGTGAAAAACCTACTGTTCAGGCGCTTGACGGCTCTTGTCCTGGCATTACTGATGGTACTGCCAACAGTGGCTGCCGTCTATGCAGACGAGCCTGCCGAGGATGAGTCGTCCTCCAGCAGCGTGACCGAGGGCGGCGCAATCGAGACCTCGGCTCAGGTGCTGGACGAGATGAATCGTGCAAGCACCTACAGCACATTCTACGACAATCATCTGGATGACCCCAGACCTGATGTCGAGGTCGCTATCGACGCTACTCAGTACGAGAACGCCAGCGAGGACTCTGGCATCACCACTGAGACGATAGACGGCGTATCAGCCATGGTCTGGCCGAACGCAAGCGGCTCGGTCGATTTCAGAGTGAGCGTCCCCGAATCAGGTCTTTACAACATCCAGTTCACCTACTACGCTCTTTCGAGCGCAGCCAACGACATCGAGCTTTCTCTGCTCATCGACGGCGAAAGCCCCTATGCCACGGCTGACAGAATTCTTCTTAGCAAGAAGTGGGTGGATTCGGAGAAGTCCTACGCCATAGACGAGAACGGAAACCGTGCCGTCAAGACCGACTCTCACGGGAACCAGATTAGACCTACCCTTGCCGAGCTTCTCACCTGGCAGACAACTCCCCTCAAGGATACCGACGGTCTTTTCAACGACCCTCTCCGCTTCTACTTCTCAGAGGGCGAGCATGTTATAACCATCGAGTCTGATAAGGCAAGGTTTGCCCTTTCCGAGATACTCCTTTACAACGAGGAGCCAACACCCGCTCTTGCCGACTCTGACCCTAATCTTGTCACTACGGACACTTCTAAGGCGTCCTCCACCACCGGGATAAACATCTATCTCGAGGGCGAGGAGGCGGACTACAGGTCGGACATCACCCTTTACGCCACCTACGACCGCTCCACCTACCTGACCTCACCCTCCAGCCCGACCAAGATGCTCTACAACACCATCGGCTCCGCCAACTGGAAGAACGCCGGTCAGTCTGTCACCTGGAAGTTCACGACCGACAAGGCAGGCTGGGTTAAGATAGGCATCAGGGGCAAGCAGAACCAGATGAGAGGTCTTTACTCCAACAGAAGGCTCTACATAGACGGCGTTGTCCCGTGTGCGGAGGCTGAGGCTGTCAAGTTCTACTACTCCGAGACCTGGCAGTGCGTAACTCCTACCGACGCCGACGGAAATGTAATCTACTTCTGGGTTGAGGCGGGAGAGCACGAGCTGACCCTCGAGGCTGTCCCCGGCGAGATAGGCGACATCATGAGAAGGCTCGACGATATCGTCTACTACCTCAACAGCTACTACAGGCAGATTCTTCAGATAACCTCACCCACCCCGGACGAGTACAACACCTACATGATTCACAGGCAGATACCCTCCATCCTTCCCGACTTTGAGGTTTACGCTCAGCAGCTCCGTGACATCAAGACCGAGATTGAGGTCCTTGCCGGAACAGAGGGAACAGAGGCCGTATCTCTCGAGACGATGGCTAAGCTCCTTGACAAGTGCATCAAGAGGCCGGACGATATTCCCTCGATGCTCAGCCAGCTCAAGGACGATATAACCTCGCTGTCTCAGTGGATGACCGACTACCGCAGCCAGTATCTCGAGGTCGACATAATCGAGATTCAGTCCGCAGAGTACGAGTTCTCCACCACCAAGGAGAGCTTCCTAAAGTCCCTTGGCTTTGCATTCCAGTCCTTTATCGGCTCCTTCTTCACCGACTACAATGTTCTCTCCGAGGATAGCGAGGACGCTCTTAATGTCTGGGTATCCCTAGGAAGAGACCAGGCTCAGATAGTCAAGGAGCTTGTTGACTCCTACTTCGTTGAGGAGACCGGCATACAGGTCGCCGTCAACCTGGTACAGGGCGGTATCCTGGAGGCTACTCTTGCCGGCAAGGGACCCGATGTCGCCCTCTTTATAGGAGGCGACTTCCCGATTCAGCTCGCAGCCCGTGACTGTATCGTTGACATCTCGCAGTACGACGACTACGAGGAGGTCATCACAAGATTCGCTCCTAATATAATGACCCTTTACACCTACCAGGGCGGAGTTTACGGACTTCCTATCTCCCAGAACTTCCCGATGATGTTCTACCGCAGCGATGTTTTGCAGTCCTTTGGCTTCAACGGGCCGCCGGACACCTGGGATGAGCTTATAGGAATGCTCCCGACCCTCCAGAGAAGCTACATGGGCGTCGGACTCAACTTCGATGTATTCGGCTCCTTCATAGTACAAAGAGGGCTTAACTACTACAACGAGTCAAAGACCGCTACCATCTTTGACGACCCTATGGCTGTAGACGCCTTCGAGGTCTGGACCAAGTTCTACACAACCTACAGCTTCCAGCAGACCTTCGACCAGTTCACAAGATTCCGTACAGGTGAGTACCCGATAATCATCACCGGCTACACCTTCTACAACCAGCTCTACATGGCTGCTCCCGAAATAAGAGGACTTTGGGGCTTTGACATCACTCCCGGCTATATAAGGGAGGACGGCAGTATTGACCACTCCGTAACCTCCAGCTCCGCCGGCGGAATCATCTTCTCCAAGCTCAACGAGCAGCAGCGCAGCGACGCCTGGGAGCTTATCAAGTGGTTCACCTCCGACGAGATTCAGGCTGAGTACGGCAGGTCCATAGAGGCTCTTCTAGGCCCGATGGGCAGATTCGACACTGCAAACATGGCGGCTCTTTCCCAGCTCGCATGGTCGCAGTCCGAGCTTGAGCTGATACTCGAGCAGATGGAAAACACAGTTGAGATAGACATCATCCCCGCAACCTACATTGTTACCCGTAACATCACCAATGCGTTCAGAGAGACTGTCAACCTCAACAAGAACCCAAGAGATACTCTTCTTTGGTTCAACAGAGATACCAACGATGAGATTATAAGAAAGTACGAGGAGCTCGGTATCGAAATCGAGCTTCCCGACGAGAATTGAGAAGGGGGAAAGCTAGATGGCATCGCTGACTAAGAAAAAGGCCGACACGCCCGCAAAGCCGAAGCCAATCAATGTCCAGAGCAAGGCGTACACCTGGCATCTGGTGAAGCAGAATAAAGCATGCTATGTTATGATGCTTCCGTTCTTTGCACTGTTCACTATCTTCACGATAATCCCGGTTATCATGTCCTTCCCGCTTGGACTCACCAGCTTCAACCTGGTCCAGTTCCCGAGATATATCGGTCTGCAAAACTTCTACTCGCTGTTCGTCAACGACGATGTATTCCTTACTGCAATAAGAAACACCCTGATTCTTGCAATCTTCACGGGACCGTTTTCCTATGTTTTAAGCTTCATCCTCGCCTGGCTGATAAACGAGATGAGTCCCTTCCTGAAGGTATTTTTCACCTTCGTATTCTACGCTCCCTCGATGACACCCTCCGCCTTCGTAATCTGGCAGCTCGTGTTCTCGGGTGACGCCTACGGATACCTCAACTCGGTGCTTATGGACTTCGGAATCATAAACTCCGCCAAGCAGTGGCTGACCGATACCACCTACATGATGACGGTAGTTATCATAGTACAGCTTTGGAGCTCGATGGGAGCCGGCTTCCTTGCTCTGCGTGCAGGCTTCCAGAATATCGACAGCTCCCTTTACGAGGCGGGAGCTATCGAGGGCATCCAGAACAGATTCCAGGAGCTGTTTACCATCACCATCCCGGCGATGGGTCCCTCCCTTCTGTTCGCCGCAGTTCTAGCGATATCCGGCGCCTTCACTGTAGGAAGCGTAGGAGCGGCGCTCTGCGGAATGCCGTCAACCGCATACGCCGTACATACGATAATGAACCACGCACAGGACTACGGCTCGATAAGATACGAGATGGGCTACGCCTCTGCGATATGTATGGTGCTCTTCGTTGCCATGCTCCTGACGAATCACTTTATACGCAAGATTCTGTCAAGGTATACTGATTAAAGGAGGGTGTATAAATGGCGTCCGATGTTAGGATCTTGGCTGAAAAGGAGCGCAAGATTCAGGAAAAGAAGCTCAAGAAGCTGAGAAGAAGAAAGGTCAATGTTGACACTGTCCATGTCAAAAAATCAAAGGGCAAGAAGATTAACGGCTCCTTAGGAGGAGATATTGCGATATTCATGCTTTTAGGACTTTTGGGACTGTTTATGATATTCCCGCTTTACTACTCGATAATCCAGTCCTTCAAGCCGATAAGCGAGCTTTTCGTGTTCCCGCCTAAGCTCTATGTACTCTCCCCCACGACGGAGAACTTCTCCAACCTGTTCAAGGTTGCCGGAAACCTCTGGGTTCCGTTCTCCAGATATGTGTTTAACTCTGTATTTATCACGGTGGTTATCTCGGTATTCCATGTAATAGTCGTATGCTGCTGTGCATACTGCCTGTCGAAGTGCCGCTTCCCCGGCTACGCAGTGCTCAACCAGATAATCGTCACCTCGCTTTTGTTCACCTCGACGGCTACATGGATCATGCAGTTCGTTGTAATGGCTAAGCTTGGAATGATAAACTCCTACAGCGCACTTATACTTCCCAGTATTGCAACACCGATGGGTCTGTATCTGATGAGACAGAGCATGTCCACCATCAACGACTCCATAATCGACGCCGCCAAGGTCGACGGCGCAGGAGTATTTAGGACCTGCTGGCAGGTTGTAATTCCCAACCAGAAGCCGGCTATAGCGACTCTGATAATCTATGTATTCCAGGGAGCCTGGAATGTCCAGGGCGGAGCGCTTGTCTACGAGGAGGACCTAAAGACCCTTCCCACGATAATGTCGCAGATTGCGGCATCCGGCATTGCCCGTCAGGGAATTATCTACGCCTCGGCGGTTGTTCTGATGATTCCTCCGCTTGTCATCTTCCTTGTTGCCCAGAGTAATGTTATGGAGACCATGGCGAACTCAGGTATGAAGGATTAACTTATGATTAAAATAATGAAAAGGAAAAGGTGATAAGTGGTGACAAGTAAAATCCTAAAGAAAACGCTTGTTGTGCTTCTGTCGGCGGCTGTCCTGCTATCATGCGGAGCCTTGAGCCTTCTGGCTGAGGACCCATATGTGTCTTACAACTACAACCCCTGGCAGGAGGCTGTTCCCTCACAGAACGGCTACATAGTAAGCGACACAATCACAGGAAAGGAAATGGGGCTTGACCAGCTCTCCGACCCGGAAAGCCCGCTGTTCATAAGCGAGGATGAGCCGGCTACCCTGAGCGACGCCAAGGACTTCTTCCTTTCCGACAACAACGAGTTCTTCATCGTTGACACAGGAAACAACAGAATAATCCGCACCGATGTCAACTTCAACCTCATCGCCTGCTACAAGACCTTCACCGGGAGCAATCTCACCGAGGAGGCTGTAGCCGAGGACGGCAGCACCTATACAAGAGAGGTTACCGACCTCAAGGCGCCCTACGGAATCTTTGTCGACGAGGACGATATAATGTACATCGCAGACAGAGATAACCAGAGGATAATAAAGTGCGGCTTCGACTGCGAGATTATCACCGAGTACACAAGACCCGATACCGAGCTTTACGATTCACAGTCCTTCTTCTGCACCAAGGTCCTAGTTGACGCCGCAAAGAATGTCTATGTAATCTGCCCGGCTGTAAATAAGGGAGCTATAATGTTCTCGCCCTCCGGGAACTTCATCGGCTACTACGGTGCAAACCGAGTCGAGGTCACGGCGGAGGTTATAAGAAACAAGATTTGGCGTAAGTTTGCCTCAGAGTCCCAGCAGGCGACCCTTATAAGGACCACCCCTGTTGAGTACGCAAACTTCGACATCGACGACGAGGGCTTTATCTACACCGTTACCGAGGTTGCCAATATCTCGACCGACGCTGTAAAGAAGCTTAACCCCTCTGGAAACAATATTCTCGAGCTTACTACAAACTCTGCCAACCTTACCTTCGGCGACCAGGAGGCTGTAACCTACTCGGGAACCACCTATGCCACCCGTCTTACAGATATAACAATCGGAGACAACGGTCTTATTAACATCCTTGACTACACATCGGGAAGAGTTTTCCAGTATGACAGGGAGTGCAACCTTTTGTTCATCTTTGGCTGCGACCAGGAGGGTCAGCGCTCCGGCTTTGACAATCCCAACGCAATAGAGTGCCTTGGAAACCTCATCTATGTGCTTGACGGCAGAAACAACGACATCACCGTATTCGAGGAGACCCTCTTCGGCGCATATGTTCATGAGGCTGTCGAGCTGTTCAACCGTGGTCTTTACGAGGAAGCCAAGGACTACTGGATTGAGGTCCTCAAGAGAGACGGCAACTACAACATGGGCTACATAGCACTCGGAAGGGCGTACCTAAACGAGGACAACTATGACGAGGCTATAAAGTACCTCAAGCTGGCATACGAGGCTGAGGACTATGACAGAGCCTTCGAGGCAAGAAGACAGGATATGCTAAGAGATAACTTCACCCTGATAGTTATCCTGATTATAGCACTGATAATCATCTACCTTGTAATCAAGAGGCTCCAAAAGAAGGGTAAGATTCCTAACAAGCTGATAAGAACAGGCATCAAGTGGGTAATCAAGAAGATAGAGCCGTTTGCCCTTAGGATAGTGGAAGGAGTGAAGAACAGATGATTTATGATATGACACCGTTGCAGTGGCTCAGTCATGTAATCTTCCACCCCTTTGAGGG
Source organism: Ruminococcus sp. UBA1409 (assembly GCA_002305045.1). Classification (GTDB taxonomy): domain Bacteria; phylum Bacillota; class Clostridia; order Oscillospirales; family Ruminococcaceae; genus Faeciplasma; species Faeciplasma avium. The sequence goes on along the minus strand of DBPX01000008.1, from coordinate 47,452 downwards.
ATACGAGGATATGCGCTGGAAGAAGCAGGGCTCTGTCGCTATATCCGCAGCCATAGTGTTCTTCCTGTTTGTGGCGCAGGTCGTAAATGTCAGACTGGGCGGCTTTGCATACAATATGCTCGCCTACTACGACATCTTCAATGTTGTGCCGATACTCGTTCAGTCTGTAGTATACTACCTGACATGGGTTGTAGCCAACTGGTCGTTCTGCACCCTGTTAGACGGTGAGGGAAACATGAGAAGAATAGCGATATATTCAGCCTATGCTCTTGTTCCCTACATCGTAGGAAGCATACTCTCGACAATTTTGACCTACTTTGTAACCCTCAACGAGAGCATCTGGGTCACCTCCATCTCCCAGATAGGTCTTTGGTGGTCGGTAGTCCTCATGGTAATGGGAATGAAGGCGTGCCACCAGTACAGCTTTACTAAAACCATTGTCTGCATGATACTTACGGTTGTGGGAATGCTTTTGATTCTCTGCCTCTTGGTTTTGGTAATGTCACTCTTCCAGCAGGTTTGGCTCTTCTTCTTCACCATCTATACAGAGATAATGTATAGGGTAAGAAGCTGACGAACAGAAAGTGAGTAGATTATGAAGAACAAAATTTTCAGATTGCTGGCTTGTCTGCTCGCAGCAGCAATTCTAATGACAACATTCACCTTCAGCGTCCTGGCTGACGAGACCGACGGCGCCGACAGTGCTGTAGCAGCCGACGCAGATACCCCCGCAGAGGGCGAGGCTCCCGCAGAGGGCGAGACTCCCGCAGAGGGCGAGACTCCCGCAGAGGGCGAGACTCCCGCAGAGGATGAGACCCCTGCAGAGGGCGAGGCTCCCGCAGAGGGCGAGACCCCCGCAGAGGGCGAGACTCCCGCAGAGGGCGAGGCCCCCGCAGAGGGCGAGACCCCCGCAGAGGGCGAGACTCCCGCAGAGGGCGAGGCCCCCGCAGAGGATGAGACCCCCGCAGAGGATGAGGAAGCCCCCGAGGAGGACGGTGAATCGGAGGAGGACGATGAGGACGCTCCTGCCAAGTTTGTCTCCGATGAGGAGGAGATTGCTCGCTGTGAGGTAGCAGCCGAGAACGACAGATTCATACTCTATCTTGACAGGGAATTTGAGAGGATAGGCCTTTATGTCAAGGAAACCGGCTTCATAAGCTGGTCCAACTGCGTAAACGCCATGCTCGACGACACTACAAGCAAGCCCTCCGTCAAGCAGAACAGATATTCAAACATCGCCGTAATGTACGGCAACGCAACCGACCTTATAATTTCCTCGAGCTATCTTTACTCCTACCGTCAGTCGACCCAGAAGGAGAACACCGAGTTCGAGATAACCGACAACGGCGTAAAGATCACCTACAGCATAAGGGATGTAGATGTCAGCCTGCCTGTCCACTTCGTTTTGGAGGACGATTATCTCAGGGTCTATGTCAAGACCGACGAGATAGTCGAGAGGTCCGGCTACGAGGAGGGCGTCAGCGCCGAGGAGAGCGAGACCGATGTTAAAATCCTCACCGAGCTTGCAATCTGCCCGTTCATGGGAGCCGCAACTCAGGACGATACCGGCTACATGATAATCCCGGACGGCTCGGGTGCTGTAATCGAGCTTAACAACGGCAAGTCCAACTACACCAACTATTCCGAGTACATCTACGGAAGGGATGTCACCGCAGTAAGAGAGCTTCAGGCTGACACCGGCGAGAGCATCATAATGCCGGTCATGGCTATGGTCAAGGGCAGCAACGGCCTTGTAATGATAGCCGACGAGGGCGACACCTTCGCCAAGGCAAACGCAGCGGTCGCAAACAACAAAAACGACCAGTGCGGCTACAACTACTGCTACTTCTCCTTCGTCCTCCGCTCCAGCGACAACTACCAGATGGCTGGCGAGTCCAGCATCATCATGTTCGAGTCGGGAGACGGCACCATACCCGTAGACGAGGTATCGGTAAGGTACTATCCCATTTCCAGCGAGGAGGAGACCGTTCCCTACATTGATGTAGCCAAGGTTTACCGTGACTATCTCATAGAGGAGGGTCTAACAAAGAAGACCACCGAGAACTACGCTCCGCTCTTTGTAAACTACTACGGCGGAACTCTCAAGTCCAAGTCGATTCTAGGAATCCCGGTAGACATCAAGACCGCCTACACCACCTTCGAGCAGGCCACCGAGATAACCTCCAAGCTAAAGGAGATGGGAGTCGAGCAGCTGGTAGTAAACTACAACGACTGGACAAACGACTCCATGTCCGACAAGATTGACACCGCAGACTCGGTTGCAGGCTGCGTCGGCGGAAAGGGCGACCTAAAGGACTTCATAGAGTACTGCAATTCCAACAGCATCATGCTCTACGGCTCTATAGACGGCTTCACCTTCAAGTCGGGCGGAAACGGCTTCATGACTCTGTTCAACACCGCCTACAGGGTATCCAGGTCCTACGCAAGACCGTACGACTACAACCTAGCCTACGGCACGCCTCAGCCGGGAGTCGCATCTGCGCTTCTGTCCCCGAGGTCGATAAACAAGCTCTCCACCAAGGTCACAAAGAACATGGCAAAGTATGACCTTCCCGGCGTCGGGCTTGGCTCGATAGCCTCGGCGCTCTGGTCTGACTTCTCCACTAAGAATCACACATACAGAGGCGTCACCGCTCAGTACATCGTAGATTACTTCAATTCTGTCAAGGCTAGCACAACTCAGAACAAGATAATAGCGGAGGCTCCCAACGCATACCTCATCCCCTATGTGGACGCTATAATCGACCTTCCGCTTCAGTCCAGCCAGTTCAAGATTACAGACGCCGACATTCCCTTTGTCCAGATGGTGCTTCACGGCTATGTCGACTACTCGACAGAGGCTATAAACGGCTCGGCGGACTCCAAGACTCTGTTCCTAAAGGCGATAGCCTCCGGCTCGAACATAAAGTATGACTTTATCTACAACGAGGCGACAAAGCTTGTTAATACCGACTACGCAGGTCTCTACTACGCCACCTATGAGGGCTGGCTCGAGCAGTGTGCAGGCGAATACAAGCTGGCAAACGCAGTTTTGAGCAAGGTTTCGGACGCTGAGATGACAGGATATGTCGTCGACGGCTCGGTTATAACAACCACCTATTCAAACGGCGTTGTCACCACCGTAGACCTTGACACCGGAGTGATAACAGTCGGCGGAGAGACCTACAACTATCAAGATTATGTTGACGAAGGAGGCTTAGGATAATGGCTGAAAATGCAAATGCCACGGTCAAGGCATCAAAAAAGCCTGTAGCTCCAAAGGCGCCCAAGGCTCCCAAGGCTGCGAGCGGACCTAAGGAGAAAAAGCCGAAGGGACTTAAGATTTCCTACGAAAGACGCAAAATGGTCTACGGCTACGGCTTCCTTGCGATATGGATAATCGGCACCATCTACTTCTTCATAAAGCCGCTTATCGTTTCGTTTATCTACTCGCTGAACGAGACCTCGATAACGCTGGGAGCGATGCAGCTGAAGTTTATAGGCATCCAAAACTACATTGACACCTTCACCAAGGACACCGATTATGTAGACGCACTTCTGGCTGTCCTCAAGGACACCCTTTGGAAGACCCCGCTTATTATCATCTTCTCGATATTTATTGCGGTAATCCTGAACCAGAAGTTCAGAGGAAGGACCTTTGCAAGAGCGGTATTCTTCCTGCCGGTTATCATAGCGACAGGACCCGTTATGAGCATCATCAACGGCGATATGGACTCCTCCGGCTATGCCGGCGGTGCAGACCAGTTCTCCACCATGTTTGAAACCGACATGGCAGGCGCTCTTCTTAGATTCCTAGGAGTCTACAACATAAGCGACAGTGTAACCGAGGTCATATCACTCATCACGAGCGATATATTCAACCTCGTATGGAACTCGGGTATTCAGATAATCATCTTCCTTGCAGCGCTGCAGAACATACCGTTCTCAGCCAAGGAGGCTGCTCAGATAGAGGGAGCTACCGGCTGGGAGTTCTTCTGGAAGATAACCCTTCCCTACATCAGCCCGATGATTATAGCAAACCTAATCTACACCATAGTTGATTCCTTCATAGATCCCGCCAACGGAGTCATGGCGCTGGTCCTTCAGCAGGCCTCGGATTGGAACCACGGCTACTCGGCGGCAATGGCGTGGGCGTACTTCCTGATTGTAATACTCGCCCTCGGAATCGTCCTGCCGATAGTAAACAAGTTTGTTTACTACGAAGTATAAAGGAGGGATTTAAGTGGCAAAAGATTTAGCAAAGGAAAAGGTAAAAGAGCCTAAGCCTGCAAAGGTAAAAGCGCCAAAGCCTCCTAAGCCGCCCAAGGCTCCCAAGGAAAAGAGCCAGGCGAAGCTCGAAAAGGAATTTAACAAGGAAAGAGCCAAGAGACTTAGGGAGAGGGAGAAAAAGTACAGAGCCGCAAAGAAGGCAGGTACTCTGGACCCCAGACAGATGACCCCGGAGCATCTAAGGTATCTTCGCCGCAAGAGGATAATCGAGAAGGTATGGCCGATATTCAGATTCCTTATCCTGTTCGGACTCTGCTTTGTAATCCTCTATCCCCTTATCTACATGGTATCGACGGCGTTCCGTCCCTCCGCTCAGATGACCGACCCCTCGGTAATCTGGCTGCCAAAGAGCCTGACGCTCTCCAACATCATTGATGTCTGGGAAACGATGGACTTCGGACCCACGCTTTTGAACACCGTAGTTTTGAACCTGGTCTGCTCGCTGATGTCGGTAGTCGTCTGTGCGGTAACCGGCTACGGCTTCGCAAGATTCAACTTCAAGTTCAAGGGCCTGCTCTTTGCGATAGTAATCATGCAGATAATCGTTCCTCCGCAGATAACCGTTATCCCGGTATATCTCCAGTGGGCATACTTCAAGTGTGCAGGTCTTGTAGGACTCGCCTTCAATGCGGGAGCTACAACCTTCCTTGGAATGAACATATCGACAGCCGAGCTTGACGGCTCTCACTACATCTCGCTTATCAACAACCCGATTGTCATGTACGCTCCGGCGATTCTGGCAAACGGTATCAAGTCGGGACTTTACATACTCATCTTCCGTCAGTTCTTCAAGGGACTTCCCAAGGAGCTTGAGGACGCCGCCTACTTAGACGGCTGCGGCCCGTTCAAGACCTTCATAAGGGTCATGGTGCCCAACGCTTCCTCCGCATTCCTGACGGTATTCCTCTTCTCGATAGTATGGTACTGGAACGACTATTACATCAGCTCGACCTTCTTCTACAGCAACCACACCGTTGCTCTTGCTCTCCAGAAGCTCTCCGCCACCCTCGACCAGACGCTCTTCAACGGCGCTCAGGTCGGTACGAGAAAGAAGATTGTTTGGCTGGAGTCCGGCTGCCTGCTCACCATCGCTCCCATCCTCGTCATGTACTGCTTCCTCCAGAAGCACTTTACCGAGGGTCTTGAGCGTTCGGGTCTGGTAGGATAAAGGCGGCTTAGGCATAAAAGGTTAATACTTGAATTGGGGGCAGACGACAGAATGTCGTCTGCCCCTCCATTTTGTCGAAAAATTCTCTTTCGACAAAATGGAGGCCGGAAATTACGGCAGAGTGCAGCGCCTCCCCTTCGTGCAAAGTGAGATGTCGGCAGTGCCGACTGATGGATTGCCCCCCTTTTTTTGGGGACTTCTTAAGAGCCTACCCTATTCAATGCCTGAGAGCTTGCGGGAGGGCTTTTCTTTTAAAGGGCAATCCCTCAGCCACGGCTGAAGCCGTGGCAGCTCACTTTGCACAGGCGGGGTTCCCCCGCAAGCTGCGAAAAAGCGGCTTCACGGCGGACAATTTATCCCCCATGAATCATCATCTGTTGCCTCCCAGCACTTGTTTTTGACCTTAAAATGGTGTATAATCATCCATGTAGATTTAAAATCGGGGAGGGATGCCCTTTGGAGTATGCAATAAAGCATTTTGACAGCCTCACGCCGAGGGAGCTGTATGAGCTTCTAAGGCTTCGGTCAAAGGTTTTTGTGGTGGAGCAGCGCTGTATATATCAGGACCTTGATGACTACGACCTCGACTGCTACCATCTTTGGCTGAGGGACGAACAGGGAATTGCGGCGTACATGAGGCTTTTGGACAAGGGGAAATACCCCGACAGCGTCTCCTTCGGCAGGATAATAGCCGCAAGGCGGCGTGAGGGTCTGGGGACAGAAATCGTGAGGCGGGGAATCATAGAGGCGAAAAGGCTATACAGCCCCGACAAAATCAGGATAGGAGCGCAGCTTCAGGCGGAGGAGTTTTATAAGACCCTCGGCTTTGTAAGGTGCGGCGAGGAATACGATGAGGATGGCATCATCCATGTTCATATGGTGCTGCCGCTTCGCAAGGAGGATTAGTATGAGTGATATGAAAAATGTAAGAAAGAGCACACAGCTTATCGCCCTGACCGGGATGGCTGCCGCCGTGTTATGCGTAATGGCGCCCTGGCAGATAGCGATAGGTCCGATTCCGATAACCCTAGCAACCTTTGCAATATACATAATAAGCTCGCTTCTTGACTGGCAGAGGGCGTCGATAGCGACCGGGATATACATACTTCTTGGCATGGTTGGACTGCCTGTCTTTGCCGGGTTTAAGGGAGGCTTTCATGTTGTATTCGGAGTCACCGGGGGATATATAGTCGGCTATGTATTCCTGGCCCTGATAAACGCCGCCGTCTGCTCAAGGCTAAGGCACTGGATAAAATACCCTATCGGTATGCTTTTGGGGACGGCGGTTCTTTACGCCTTTGGGACGGCGTGGTACTGCGTGCAGTCAGGCTCGGGTCTGATTCCTGCGCTTGCCGCCTGCGTCCTGCCGTTTTTGGGCTTCGATATCCTCAAAATTGCGGCGGCGAGCCTTGTTGCGATGGCAGTAAAGCCCGCCCTGTCAAAGCTTAGAAGGGCATGAAGGCTCTTAAGGCGCTTATTTTGGCTTCGGTCCTGCTTCTTGGGGGATGCAGTCAGTTTGCCGGAGAGCCGATTGAAAGCACTCCCGACATTGTCCCCGTGCAGACCGAAAGCACAGCAGCCACCTCAGACACTCAGCCCTCTGTCACCGAAAGCACGACGCTTCCCTCCTACAGCGAGGTCGAAATCGGCGAGGTGGTAACAGACCCGCAGGACTACAGCCTTTTGGTTGAGGCGGAGGAGGGCGCTCTTTCCGGCTATGCCGCCGCCGTGTCGAGAGGGGAGGGCTATTCCGGCTCGGGATATGTAACCGGCCTTTCGCTTCCTGACAGCAGGGTGACGCTCACCTTCCCGATTGAAAGCCCGGCTCACTACTCTATAACCGTCTGCGCCGCCGCTCAGGAGGAGGTAAGCGTCGTTGTGGTTGTAGACGGCTACCCGAGGGGAAGGCTTTACTTCGAGGGGGACGGCAGCTTCGAGGCTGTAAAGCTTGAAAATGTCTATCTTTCCCCTCCCGAGTCGATAATCACGCTGAGCGAGCCCAGCGGCGAGCTGGAGCTTGACTTTGTGCTTGTCGAAAGCTCGGACGGGGTGTACTCGGTAGACTACAGCCTTCCCGGGACGCTCTCCTTTTCAAGCCGCTCCCAGAACACGGTGAGGCTCTACAGATACCTCTGCGAGCTGTACGGCGAGACGGTCCTCACCGCTCAGCAGTGCACTCAAGGCTCTAACGAGGAGATTACGGCGATAGCAAACGCCACCGGCAGATATCCTGCGATTCGCTTCGGGGAGCTAATGGGCTATTCCTCGGGGGAGGACACCGGGGACATCGAGCTTAGCATCGAGTATTGGCAGGAGGGCGGACTGGTAGGCTATGTTTGGAACTGGCTGCAAAACGGCTCGCTGGAGCTTTCTGAGTCCGGCTTCGACCTTTCGGCGGCGGTGACTGCGCACGATGTCGCAAGGCTCTCACAAAGCAGGCTTAATCAGCTCCTCTCGACCGGCGGAATCAGCCCGGAGTGCCTTTGCCTTATACAGGAGATAGACCTTATAGCCGAGCAGCTTAAAAGGCTCAAAGAGCTTGACATCCCGGTGATATTCCGCCCGCTTCCCGTCGCCTCGGGAGGGCAGTTCTGGTGGGGCTGCGATAAGGAGAGCTATCTTTGGCTTTATCGGCTCATCTATGACAGGCTCAATCACTACCATATGCTAGACAATCTGATATGGGTCTGGAATGCTCAGGACCCGGACTGGTATGTCGGGGACGAATACTGCGACATAATCTCAGCCGATATCTACGACTTCAGCAAGGGTCAGTGGGACAATCAGAGCCATATAAATCCGCTTCTTAGGCTCTTGGAGATATCTAACGACAAGCCCTGTGCGATATCAGAGTGCAATGTCCTCCCCGGACCTGCCAACATAGCGAGGGACAAGGCGTACTGGCTTTACGCCTCGGTATGGTCGGGAGAGTATGCGATAGACGGGGACGGCGGGCTTTTCTGCGGCTATATCTCCAGGGAGGAGTGGATACTGTTTTACAACTGCTCCCAGACTACCGCCCGGGACGAGCTGAGCCTCAGCTTTAGGAGCGACTCGAACTAATTAACAGTTTATTAACAAAATACTCAAAAAAATATTACAGGTCAATTTGTGCATTTTGGAGTGATTTCTATTGTAAATCCGGCGATTTTTTGGTATGATTAATGTGTTATCCGCTTATGTGGAGTCAGGACAAGAAGGAGTCTTAGCTAGAAGGATTTCGCATATGCGGACGGTCGAAGCGGGCGAAGCTCACCGCCCGGGAGCCTCTATCTGAAAGGAAGGACAATCTATGAAATTTAACAAGGGCATTGCATTAATCTGCTGTGCGTCGATAGCTATAGGAACGATGTCGGGCTGCTACTTCCTCCCCGAGGAGGAGGAGGTTTATGACGCTCCCGTCGTAAAGGCGAGCGAGGTCTCCTACACCACAACGCCTGCGTCTCTGAGGGATATCACAAGGCAGGTTGTCACCGCCGGAACGATAGCCTCCGGGACGGAGTACAACGCAAGATTCAGCGACTACGGAGGAAACATCAAGCAGGTCTATGTCGCAGCGGGGGACAGTGTAGCCCAGGGCGACCTCATAGCCGAGCTTGAGACCTACGAGCTTGACAAGGAGCTTGAGATACTCGAGCTTGAGATGCAAAGAGAGAGGCTTGAGTACGAGATAGCCGTCGAGAACAACGAGTCCGAGAGGGTCAAGGCTAAAGAGGAGCTTGACATTCAGCTTATGCAGATAGAGCTTGACAAGCTCTACGAGGAAAAGGAGGCTGCCAAAATCTACGCTGAGGTCGGCGGCACGGTTTCCTATGTCAGGACGCTGTCTCCCGGGGACTGGATTAACGCCGGCGAGACCGTCGCCACCGTTATAGACATCACCGACCTTTTCATAAAGATAAACCCGAACAACGAGGTCGCCGAGTTTTTGATAAACAGACCCATCACCATAAGGTATGAGGGCGAGCTTTACGAGGGCATAATAGTCACCAACAAGTCCGGCAGGCAGTGGGACGAGGAGCTAGGAGCAGCCATGGTGGACGAGTCCGGCGAGGAGATTTTGGGTGAGGAGTCTGAGGATATCACCGTTGCGTTTACCGGCACGGTTCCGGCGTCCTCTGCGGTAGGAAACATCGCCGACACCCTTTTGATTCTTGACAGCCGTGAAAATGTAATCGTAATATCTGCAAACCTCGTCAAGGAGGTCAACGGTCAGGATGTCGTTTATGTCTATAAGGACAATGAAAGGGTGCAGACCCCGATTGTCCTGGGACTTAGAAGCGGCTCGCTGGTCGAGGTAGTCTCCGGCTTAGAGGTGGGAGATGAGATAATCATAAGATAGTAAGGATAACCGTACAACACCGCTAAGTCAGGGAGGAACCTATGCTCACTTTACTTTACAGAAAAATGCGGAATACTAAGTGGATGGTTATCTGCCTTCTCGTCGGCTTCGTGATGGCGACGGCTATGACCAGCACCATCCCGATATATATGCACGCCTCCTTGCAGAGGATGCTTTTAAAGGATATGCTGGCGTATCAGGAGGAAAACAACGAATATCCCGGAGTATACTCCGTCTCTAAAACCATAGTCAGCGGCACCAACGCCGCCAAGCAGCGCACCACCGTAAACAATGTCTATGCCACGGCGGTAAACCGCTTCAACAACCTTTTAGTGCCCTATCTGAGCTACAAGTGCTTCACCTCGGACGCTTATCTGTATGTAACTAATATCCAGTCAGACCAGCCTGCCATGCTCAAGCTGGGCGGCATGACCGACATAGGGGAGCATATCACGATAACAAACGGAAGGATGTTCAACCCCGGCAAGGGGGAGGACGGCGTTTACGAGGTTATCTCCACCGAGATAGCCCTCCAGATGTCCCAGGTCGTTTTAAACGAGGTCTATGAGGTCGCTAACATCATGGAGAGGGACAATCCCAGCACTGTTAAAATTAAGGTAGTCGGAACCTTTGATGTCAAGGAGCCGACCGACACCTACTGGTCTGAGGGCCTTACCGACTACAACAACACCTTCTTCGCCGACTTCAACACCCTCACCGGCGTTGGAGACGGCATCCCGATAGAGGATGTAATAATCATGAGCGGAGTCGTGAATCTGAACACCGTCGAGTGCAGATTCATAATCGACTATCAGAATATGGACATGAATATAATCGAGCATGTCCAGAACAGCTTTGTCAGCCAGGAGGAGGCGTATAAGAGCGAGAACTGCACCTTTAGGGTCCCTGCCAAGGAGATTCTAAACTCCTATGCGGATAAGGCGTCCTCGCTGAGATACACCATGCTCATGCTGGACATCCCGGTCGTTTTGATGCTGATATTCTATCTGTTCATGGTATCCCAGCTTAACATCGAGTCGGAGAAAAACGAGATAGCGATGCTAAAGTCAAGGGGAGCCTCGGCGTGGCAGATAATCAGAATCTACGCCTACGAGACGCTAATTCTAGGCGCAGCCTCAGCAATTATCGGACCGTTTGTCGGACTCGGGCTTTGTAATATCCTAGGAGTATCAAACGGCTTCCTGGAGTTTGTAAACCGTCCGGCGCTCAATGCAAAGCTGTCTATAGCGGCATTTTTGTACGCTGTTTTGGCTGTCGGCGTGTTCTTTATAGCAACCATCGTTCCCGTTGTCCCGGCGTCGAGGATTACAATAGTCGGGCACAAGCAGTCAAAGGCTCACAAGCAGTCAAAGCCGTTCTGGCAGAAGTCCTATCTTGACTTTATCATGACCATACTGCCGGTTGCCTGGCTCTGGTGGCATAACCGTCAGGAGGAGATTTTAATCTCCCAGGGAGTCACCGATACCTCGGCAACCATGAATCCGCTGATGTTTGCGGCGTCCACGCTGTTCATATTGGGAGCGGGACTCATCTGCGTAAGGCTTTATCCCTACTTCATAAGGCTTGTTTACGCAATAGGCAGAAGGAAGTGGTCCCCTGCGGCTTATATCTCGTTAAACAACATAGGAAGGTCCTCCACCGGCAGGGAAAAGTTCATAATGATATTCCTGATACTCACCGTTGCGCTGGGAATCTTTTCCGCCAACACCGCAAGGGCCATAAACCGAAACACCGAGGAGAGGATAAGATACAACCTGGGTGCGGATGTAGTCATGCAGGAGGTCTGGAAGTACGCAAGAGTCCCCAACGAGCTTGACGAGATAGAGGCTCAGTACTTCGAGCCGGACTTCACGGTCTATGAGGACCTTGCCGGCGTGGAGACGGTCACTCCCGTTTTCACAAGGGACCAGGCGATGCTCAGCTACAACGACAAGACCCAGACCGACGCTAAGGTCATGACCATCGTGCCGGATAAGTTTGCAAGGGTCTGCTGGTTCAGAAACAACCTTCTCCCCACCCACATAAATAACTACATAAACGCTCTGGGCGAGTGCATAGACGGCGCAATAGTCTCCCAGTCCTATCAGGAAAAGACGGGGCTGAAGCTTGGCGATGTCATAAGCGTTAAGTGGGGAAAGAACGAGTGGTTTGAGGCTACCGTCGTCGCAGTCGTCGACTACTGGCCGAGCTTCAATCCCTATGAGAAGAACTCGCAGGGGGAATATAAGGACTTTGTAATACTCAACTTCGACTATGTAAGCGTACAGACTCAGATAGAGCCTTACGAGGTCTGGATGAGAATGGAGGAGGACGCCTCGATTCAGGACTTCTACCAGTCCATAAGGGACGCTGGAATCGTAGCGACAAGGCTTGATGTCGCCAGCCAGCTCATAACCTCCTCAAAGACCGACGCTACCCTCCAGGGAGTAAACGGAGCGCTGACCCTCGGCTTTATAACCATCATGGCGATGTGCTTTATCGGCTTCCTGATATACTGGATTCTGTCCATCAAGGGAAGAACGCTGCAGTTCGGAATCCTCAGGGCGATGGGAATGTCCTTTAGGGAGATTATAGCGATGATAGTCTACGAGCAGCTGCTAGTCTCGGGAGTTTCCATCTTCCTCTCGATTATTATAGGAGGAATCGCCTCCGACCTGTTCGTGCCGCTCTTCCAGGTTCTTTACAATGTCACCGACCAGGTCCCGCCGTTCATGGTGGTCTCCCAGAGAAGCGACTACATCAAGCTTTACTGCATAGTCCTTGTGATGCTGCTTGTCGGCTTCGTGGTCATTGCAAGACTGATAAAGTCGATAAACATCAACAAGGCGCTGAAGCTGGGCGAGGATTAAGGAGAATGAATACAAAAAGCCCTCGGCAAATCCCGGGGGCTTTTTATAGTTGTAGTTGCCTTGCGGCGACTGAAATTGCCTGACGGCAATAAAAATTCGCCGTCAGGCGAATTTTTTTCCCCCTTACCGCAGCCTGAGGGACCCCTTGTGCAAAGTGAGCTGTCAGCAAAGCTGACCGATTGATTGCCGGCTGGGCCCCACAAAAGCCTGACGCCCGCGCACTTCCTAGAAAACGGCGGGAGGCTGTCCTACCCGCCGCCCGGCAATAAATTCACCACGGCTAAAGCCGTGGTGACTCACTTTGCACATGGGGGAGGCCTTGCACTCTTTTTAAGCTGGTCCGGGCTTAGCTAAAAAGGCTATTCGTAGATTTTTCTTCCCAGAGCGTCGGGAATCTCGGTGAGGCGGTAAAAGTAGGTATTTATGCGGTCCCGCCACTCGGTTGAGTGCTCTGCCTGGAAGCGAAGCCTTTTTAGGACTCTTTCATAGACCTCGCCGTCCAGCCTTCCCTCAAGCTCCTGCCACAGCCTGACAAACTCTGCGGCGGTGTCTGCGCCCTCGAAGTGGTCGCTGTAGATTCTTTGCAGGAGCGTCCTGCCGTCACGCATTATATGGTCGAAGCGGACCCGGTGGAAGAACAGAAGAAGCTCCTCCGGGCAGGTTTTTATCTCGTTGTAGAGGCTGAAAAGAGGCTCGGGATACTGCCTTGCATAGCCTGTGCCACGGTCGGAGCGGTCCCTGCCGATTGCGCTGTGGCTTGCACGGTGATAGGTCCCCCAGCGGTCGTACTCGTAGCCGTCGACATTTGGACCGAAGTGGTGATTTGGGTTGACCATCCAGCCGATTCCCAGAGGTGCGGTGTACTTCTCGTAGGCGTCAAGGCTTGAAAGCAGGATTTTCAGCATGTTTCCCAAAACCAGCTCGTCCCTGCCGTAGGTAAGCAGAATCCAGCCCTCGGCGATTTCCTCGGGGCTTAGGGTGGGGTCGAAGGCGAGCGCTCCGAAGCCGAACAGGTTTGCCGCCGCCAGGTCGTGACCCGTCCAGTTCGGGTCGCTTCCCGTGTTCATGACGGCGCAGATTCCAAAGCTTGAGGACGGGGAGTTCTTCCCGGCGACAATGTCCCTTACCAGGCTGTAGCGGCTTCCCGAGTGGGTGTCAAAGTCAAGGACCTCCTTAAAGGCCGGCATGAGATAGCAGACATGGCGCTGCTGACCCGTATACTCCTGCGCTATCTGGAACTCGAGCATGATGTTGGTCTTTTTAAGACCTCCGAACAGCGGATGGACAGGCTCACGCACCTGGAAGTCCACAGGTCCGTTTTTAATCTGGAGGATTACATTGTCGTCAAACTTGCCGTCAAGACCGATAAAGCCGTCGTAGCTCTGGGCGGCACGGTCTGTTTTGTTGTCACGCCAGTCCTGCTGGCAGTTGTAGACAAAGCACCGCCATATGACTCTGCCGCCGTAGGGCTTAACAGCCCTTGCCAGCATATTTGCGCCCTCGGCGTGGGTGCGTCCGTAGGCAAACGGTCCGAACTCGCCCTCGGAGTCCGCCTTGACAAGATAGCCTCCGAAGCCGGGCAGGGAGCTAAAGAGCTGCCTGCTAGTCTCGCTCCACCACGCCTGCACACGGCTGTCGGCAGGGTCTGCCGTGTCCATGCCGCCGACCCGTATGGTCGAGGCGAAGTTGATGGAAAGATAGAGGCTTATTCCCCAGCCGTCAAGAATCTCGGCAAGCCTTATTAGCTGACTGCGGTGCCTTTCGGTGAGCAAAAACGCCGCCTCTCCCCTGACATTTACATTGTTTATGGCGACGGCGTTTATACCTATCGACGCCATCAGCCTTGCATAGTCGGCGGTCCTCTCGTTTACAACCACCTTATTGTCCTTAAAGAAAAAGCTTGCCCCCGAGTAGCCTCTTTCAATCGAGCCGTCCATATTGTCCCAGTGGTCAGCCATCCTGATGGGGGAGTGGGGCTTGCATTCAAGCTTAAAGTCGCCGCCAAGACCCTTGGTCTTGAAGATGTATATCAGCCTGAAGCTGCCGTAGATAAGCCCACGGTGACCTCCTGAGCGCACCGAGTAGATTCTGCCGTCCTTTATCAGCGTGTAGCCCTCGGAGTCAAGCTCGGGGTCTATTACCAGCCTTATGACATAGTCGGTGTCAATCCCGGAGGAAAGAGGCTGTGAGCCGGTCATCACGGTTACGGCGAGGGTAAGCTCGCTCAGGATATTTTCAATATCCCTGCCGCTCTCCAGGGTAATCAAGGAAAAGCTCCTGCCCTTTAGGGACTCTACCGGCTCATAGTCGAGCCAAAGCCTTGTGTAATCCATAGCTTTGCACCTCCTTATATTATTCGTATATAAAAGCCCTTACCACTCTTGCGCAGCCATAGATGTAAAGGCTGCCCGGGTCAATTGGGAGGGAAAGATAGGCGAGCGAGTATTCGGCGTAGGCGCCGCTGCCCTCCAGAAAAAGGGGATGGCCTAAAAGACTTGGATTTTTAGGAAGCGTGGCAAGAATGTCCTCGCCGGCGCAAAGCCCCGCTCCCAAGAGCCCAGAAGGCTCAAGACAGCAGTTTTTAAGGAGCCCTAACGACAGCTCCCTTGCCGCTAAAAGAAGAGGAGCGCCGCCGGCGTCCATGCTGACAGACTCGAGGGCTTTTCCCCTCGGGGTGGCGATTCCCGCACTCAAAACTCCCCCGTGAAGCCCGATTCCAAGAGTCAGCCCCCACCCGGGGTCAAGGTCTAAAAGGGCAGGCCGCCGTCCCCTTTGGGTCTTAGAGCCTCCCGACTCGCTTAGCACACCGTTTTTTAAGAGCTGAGCCGTGACCTCGCTCACTCTGGAGCTTGAAAGCCCGGTCGAGGCGATTATACTGCTTCTTGAGCACGGTCCGTTCTCAAGAATGAAGCTTAGTACCCTTTTTGCTGCCTTCATCTTCTCTTTCCTGACCCAGCTTAATCTCGAACCAGAAGGTGGAGCCGCTCCCCAGCTCGCTGGAGACTCCGAACCTGTAGCCGTGCTGCTCTAGTATCTCCTTTACGATAGAAAGCCCCAGCCCCGTTCCTACGATATCCCTTTTCGTCCTCTCGACACGGTAGTAGCGGTCGAATATCAGAGGGAGCTTTTCTTTTGGTATTCCAAGCCCGAAGTCCTGTATCTCTATCCTGACGGCGTGGGGGAGGTTTTTCTGCCTCACGATTATAAGCCTTGAATCGCCGGAGTAGTTCACGGCGTTGTTTATAAAGTTGAACATTACCTGCGAGAGCTTGGCTCTGTCGGCGTACAGCCTAAGGTCGGAGTCTGTCTCCAGCCTTAGCTCAAAGCCCTTGCTTTCCTGGAGCACGGTGTATCTTGACAGGATGTCGTTTAGAAACTCATGGCAGTAAAACCACTCCCTTTTCAGCTCGGAGCCCTTGCTCTGGAGCTTTGAAAGCTCCATGAGGCTGCTCACAAGCTCAGAGAGCCTGTCCGCCTCGTCGATAATGACGGCAAGATGCTCGCTCCTTTTCTCGGGATTGTCGCCTGATAGGTCCCTTATCATCTCGGCGTACGCCTTTATCATCGTGAGGGGAGTCCTCAGGTCGTGGGAGACATTGGCAATAAGCTCGTTTCTGAGGCTGTCCACCTTTGAAATCTCGGTTGCGGCGTAGTTAAGGGTGTCGGCAAGCTCGTTAATCTCGAGGTAGGAGCCTGCCTCGAAGTGGGTTGAGTAGTCGCCTGCTGCGAGCCTTGACGCCGAGGCTGTTATATTTGTAAACGGTCCCGATATCCTTGCTGACAGCGCAGTGGTGATAAGCAGGGCGATTATAAAGGTTATCACCGTGATTATTACAAACTGCTCCTTGATTATCTCCTCGGTGGAGCCTATAGGCTCGAGGGCGGCGTTGATAAACACAAGATAGCCGGGAGCCGTTATACTGCGATAGGACAAAATATTGCCGTAAAGCAGCTCGGTTGTGCCGAACCGCTCGTTCTGGAACACCTCGTAGATGGCCGAGTCGGAGTCCTTTTGCAGGCGGTTGCGGTACTCAAACAGGAGGTAGCTGTTCTCCTTTAGGAAAACCGACTGCCCGCTCATATAGTCGCTAGAGACGATGATATTTCCGTTCCAGTCGGTGATTGCAATAGCCATGCCGTTCTTGTAGGCAAGCTCCTCCACCAGCTCCTCCACCGATTTGGGGGACTCGTCGTCAAATACCGAGGATATCTTCATGCTGGTGCGTACTATCTTCCTGCGCTTTGAAAGCTCGTAGTATTTGTCAAGGGTCACTATCTGGAAAAACCAGATAAGAAGCAGAATGACCAGCGTAAACACCGAAAAATACAGCCAGACGGTGCTTCTCAGCGTAGGTGCGGTATCGTGAGGACGCTGCCTTTTATCCGTTGATGTTGTCAAACTTGTATCCCAATCCTCTCAGGGTAATAATAAGGTCCCTATACGGTCCCAGGCTGTTTCTGAGCATCTTTATATGGGTGTCGACCGTTCTGTCGTCGCCGTAGAAGTCAAAGCCCCAGACCTCCTCTAAAAGCTTCTCTCTTGACATTGCGATGTTCATATTCCTCGCCAGATAGAAAAGGATATCGTACTCCTTGGGGGTCATCTGAGCCTTTTTGCCGTCTATGGTGACCTCCCTTGCCGCAAAGTTAATCTCAAGCCCCTTGTATCTTAGGACATCCTCCGACTTGGGAGCCTGCCTGCGGTTTATTGCGACCCTTATCCTCGCCAAAAGCTCCTTGGGAGAAAACGGCTTTACGACATAATCGTCGACCCCGACCTCGAAGCCGAAAAGCTTGTCGTACTCCTCGCCTCTGGCGGAGAGCATGATTATCGGGACATCGGAGAGCTTTTTTATCTCCTTGCAGGCGGAAAAGCCGTCCAGCTTGGGCATCATGACATCCATTATTATGCAGTCGTAGCCGTCCTTTTCGGCCTTGACCTTTTTTATGGCCTCCATGCCGTCGCACGCCTGGTCGACCTCGTAGCCGTCAAATACGGCGTATTCCTTTACCACCTCACGGATTTTATCCTCATCGTCCACTATAAGAATCTTAGGCATACAAAGCACCCTTTCTGTCAGTTGATTTAATATATAATAGGTCAGAATAATTATAGCAAATAATTGTGTCTAAATTATGAAAAGCCACCGATTTTTTTATGTTATCACCCGCTTTATCCTCGGGAGGCATAAAAAAGCGCCCGGAGGCATCAGCCCTCGGGCGGGTCTTTGGAAAAGTCTGTTCGCAAAATGTAAAGGCCTTAGCCCGTCCTTTTCAGAAGGCGGCAGGGAGCTGTAAAGGACACGGTCTTTGGGACAGAGCCCCGCTTGTGTAATCCGCAGAGGAGAAAGCCTCGGCCGAAAGACAGTATCCCGATAAACCGAACACCCGGCGACTTTTGCCGCCGGGCGTCTACTCTAAGGAGAGCGTCTACTTTAAGGCAGATGCCTTATTTGGTGATTTTACCGCCTGCCGGCTCAGACCGAGTGCTTAACCCTGTCGGTGACCTCGGCACGCTTGGCGTTGTTGAACCTGTCAAGAGTGCCGACCAGATAGCCGGTAATCCTGCGGATTCTCTCGAAGCCGGCGGGAGCGAAGTGGTACTGGATGTCGACAAAGTCGCCGTCCAGCCTGAGGGTCATCTCGTCAATGGTCCTGCCCTTGTAGAGCCTCTCGGCACGGGAGACATAAGCGTCTATCTCGCTTTGGGCGAGTGTTCCGTTTGTGACATTGATTTTCATATTTTAGCATCCTTTCTATATCAGACTGCGGTAAGGCTGTTACCGTCCCGGTTTGAATCTAAAAATTGTGTTCTGATATAGAGAATAGCACAAGATGTTGTGTTTGTCAATAGCTTTTTTAAAAACGGAGAGAATTTTTTTGCCACGGTACTACTCGTCTTTAGAGCCGGACGGCTCGCCGAAGCCTATATTCAGGTCGACATTGCCCTCGATTCCGGGGACGCTGCCCTTAGACGAATACTGCCAGATGGCAAAATCGTAGTAGTATTCCGGGCAGTCGGAGTATTCAGCCAGCCAGAACTCGACATCCCCGAGACGGGAGAGGTCGTATTTCCATATGGCGGTCTTTTTGTTGGCGTAGACTCCGGGGGTGTAGCCGGCAAGCCTTACCCTCTCGCAGAACACTAAGAGGTTGTTTGTAAGCACCTCGGGCTGGATGTCCGAGGTTCTGGGAGTGTCGCCGTCCTTGTCTATTACGACCTCCCAGTCGTAAAATATCGGATACTCAAGCTCCGTGCCGTCAAGAAGCTCCAAGCAGAACTCAGCCTCCTCAAGAGCCTCCTCAGCGTTGGTCGCCTGGGAGAAGAAATAGACTCCGACATCTATTCCGGCTTCCTTTGCGCCCTCGAGATTTCTTCTGAAGTTGGCGTCCTCGTTTACCGTGCCGGTGACATACCCTCTAAAGCCCAGCCTGATTATGGCAAAGTCAACTCCGGACTCCTTGACCCTGTGCCAGTCGATATCACCCTGATAGATTGAGACATCTATTCCCCTCCGGGTCTTTATGCTGTCGTCGTTGTAGGTTATGTAGCCGGTGTCGGAATCCTTTTCAAAGAGCGACCTGTCGTAGCTGCACCGGGGGACGGCCTCAAGCGCCGGCATCCAGATGGGACCGTAGCTCGAATCGTAAAGAAGGAAGCTGTCGTCGCTAAGCTCGTGAGAGTATTCCTCGGAGGGGTCGATTGCTATGTACCTTTCGACCTCGACCTCCTTTATGACCTCCACCTGCTCGACCTGCGTCACGACGGTGCCCTGCTCCTTCATCCAGCCGACGGCAACTATAGCAACGGCTGCGGCAAGAAGCACAACAACTATTAATAAGGTTATAATCATCCATCGGTAGCTTTTTATGAGCTGACCTGATTTTCTCTCGGATTCTCTTCTGTAGCTCTCGCTCAGCTCGGCAAGAGCAGCCGCTGCGCCGGAGCCGTCCCTCTCGAGCTGCGAAACAGCCGATACCTCGTAATTTTCGTTCACACCAATTCATCCTTTCGACATCGCCTAAAGGCAAATTATTGCCTTTTCTGGGCGTAGACAAGAGCCAGTGAGGCGTCCTTCGACAGCCTATGACAAGTTTAGCACAGATTCTTCACAAAGTAAATAGACCGGCGGATTTTTTAAGCAGGGAAATTGTCCGGGGATTTTTGAAGCCGAGTGGTGCAAAATGGTCGATTTTAAGGCGTCAGGACTCAAAAAATAGTGCATTTCATTGTATTTTTGCAGGAAATTAAAAAACAACTTGCATTTTTAGCTGTCCGGGAATATAATAGCTATAATGCGTCTGCAAAATGTATTTGCATTAATGAATTTGCATTTGCACAATGGATATTTTTGGCACGGACGGCGGCTCCCGACGAGGCGGCGACCGGCGATTTTTTGACTGGTAAACGGAGGCTTGAAAAGTGAACGGTTCTCAAACTGAAAACAGGAAAATGCTCAGCGAGCTTAGCTGCGAGGAGCTGAAGAGCTTCTACTCCTGCGAGCTAAAGAGGCTGGAGGACTACAGGGCTAAGGGTCTGAAGCTGGATATGTCGAGGGGAAAGCCGGGACCCGAGCAGCTCGATTTGTCAAACGAAATGCTCACCCACTGCCTTGACGGCGACCATATCTCGGAAAACGGCGTCGACTGCCGGAACTACGGCGTTCTGGACGGCATCTACGAGGCGAAAAGGCTCTTCATGCCGATGATAGGCGTGGGTAGGTACGAGATAATCATCGGCGGAAATTCAAGCCTGCAGCTTATGTACGACACGATTGCAAGGGCTATGCTTTTAGGAGTAAAGGGAAGCCCCAAGCCGTGGAGTATGTGCAAGAGGGTAAAGTGGCTCTGTCCAGCTCCGGGGTACGACAGGCATTTTGCCATCTGCGAGGCGTTCGGAATAGAGATGATAACCGTCCCGATGAGAAGCGACGGGCCGGATATGGACATGGTGGAAAGGCTTGTATCCGAGGATGAGGACATAAAGGGAATCTGGTGCGTCCCGATGTACGCCAACCCGACCGGGGCGGTATACTCCGACGAGGTGGTGAGAAGATTCGCCGCACTAAAGCCCAAGGCTCCCGATTTCAGAATATTCTGGGACAATGCCTACTGCGTACATCATCTGACCGAGGAGAGAGTGACCATCCTAAACATTCTGGAGGAGTGCAAAAAGACCGGCAGCCAGGATATGCCGCTGATATTCGCCTCGACCTCCAAGATATCCTTCCCCGGGGGAGGAATCTCCGCCATAGGAGCGAGCGAGGAGAACATCGAGTTCATGAAGCAGCAGATGTCTTTCCAGATTATAGGATACGATAAGCTCAACCAGCTCCGCCACGCCAGATTCTTCAAGGACTTTGACGGAATCTTAAGACAGATGGATAAGCACCGTGCGATACTAAAGCCCAAGTTCGACCTTGTGATAAGCGCTCTTGAAGGCGAGCTAAGACCCTTGGGGATAGGGGACTGGTCGAATCCCAAGGGCGGATACTTTGTCTCCTACAACGGACCCAGAGGCACTGCAAAGAGGATAGTAAGCCTATGCGCAGATGCGGGAGTAAAGCTCACCTCGGCGGGAGCCGCCTTCCCCTACGGCATAGACCCCGAGGATTCAAACATAAGAATAGCTCCCACCTTCCCCTCGCTAGAGGAGCTTGACGCCGCCATGAAGGTATTTTGCACAGCGGCGAGGGTGGCTGCCTGCGAGGCTCTGTTAAATAAATAGCGGGTTATGGGCTTTTTGGGGGTATGCTGACGGAGCCGTCAGGCAAAAAGCTGCCGTCCTTTGAGGAATTTTTGTCTTTTCTCTTGTATTCCAAAAAGATTTAGTGTATAATAAGCAGGGATATGGGGTATTTTGCATAGCCGGGCGTCTGAGCAGCCTCGGACGACGGCTATTTATTTTCCCCTGATTTCCCTGCTTTTTTGCGTTAAGGAAGAATTTACCTTCCTCCCGTGCGGGTCGGCGCCGCTAAAAGAGCCACGCAGTCCTGCGGCTTTTTCGGCGTTTTCCGGCGGGAGGCTGACAATACCGTCCACATTAAATTTTTTGATTCGCTGCAACAAAACGGCTTGCTTTTGACACTTAGTATACAGAAGCCTCGAGGCGGCTGCCGGCTCGTCTATCGCTGTTTTGGATTCGGACTGCGTGCAGCGTTAGTATCTAGGACTCGAGGTGAGAGGATGAAATCCGGCTTTCAGGAGCTTGTAGCCAAGGCTCGCCGGGGTGACAGCGACGCTTTCGCACAGCTTTACTCCGCAATTTATAAGGAGCTTTACTACTATGCTCTTTGCAACCTGAACAACAGCGAGGATGCGGCTGACGCTGTCAGCGACGCTGTGCTGGACGCCTTTTCGGGTATAAAAAACCTAAGAAACGAGGACGCCTTTAAGGGCTGGATGATAAGAATCCTTACCGCCAAGATAAAAAGAAAGCAGGCGGAGTACATTAACCAGCGGGAGTATATAATCTCCCTTTCCTCTGAGGATTCCGGCGGGGAGGACGACCGTGAGCTTGAAATCCCCGAGAGGGAGTCAAAGTACGAGGGGATAGAGCTTTTAGAGCATCTTGAAAGCCTTACCCACAACGAAAAAATGTGCTTTACCCTGAGCGTCCTCTACGGCTACACCAGCGACGAGATATCCAAAATCACAGGGATAAACTCCGCAACGGTCAGGTCCTATCTCTCAAGGGGAAAGGCAAAGATAAGAAGACTGATAGGCGAGGAGCAATAGCTCCGATACATTATAAATATAAATAAAACTTTCGGAAGGAGGCTGCAAAATGTCTAGGATGGATAACGACTCTTTGAGAATACCCGGCCGCACCGGGGCGGCAGAGGGCATATATGCGGATATGCTGAGCAGCCTTCCCGTTCCCGAGAGGCTGAGTCCCGAGAACATCGCAAGGATGCTGGAGGAAAACAGCTCCTATGCGAAAAGGCGTGCCTCGCTGGCTAAGAGTGCTGACAGCCGTGAGGAGAGCGTCTCCGAGAAGAAAAAAGGCAGGAGGGCAGGGCTGTCTGTTGCCTATAGGGCGGTCTGCGCCGTTGCCGCATGCGCTGTTTTGAGCCTCGGAGTGGTAAGATATATGGATATGGGCGGAGCGGCTCTTGCCGACAATCCCGTCAGGGGAAGCTCCTACGCCGATAATTACGACGAGCTTCACAAGACCTTCCGCAAGTATTATGTTGACGACAGCAGTAAGACTCTTGACGCCGTTATGGCTGAAATAGAGCATTCCTATAACCAGACGGACAGCTCCACCGTTAGCGACAGCCAGTCGGCAAACGAGGAGCCTCCAAGGTCGGAGCAAAACGGTGTCTCGCCGTCTGTCCAGCCAGATGCCGACAGCCCTGCCGGAGATATAAGCAGCCAGCAGGATGAAGGCTCTGCCGCCGATGAGAGCGCAGGCGTAAGGCTTCCTCAGCTTTCCGGCGAGGAGTCGGCTGATAATGTAATCATCCAGGGCACCAGGCTCTATGTCATAAACGGCAGCTCGGTCAAGGTTATAGAGTCCGTCGGCGGGACCATGAGCTATATAGGAGAGTGCGCCCCGCAGGACGGCATCTACGAGAAAAGAACGCTGGAAAGGGTATTCCCCATAGGCGACAGGCTCTGCGTTATATACTCTGTCGTGAGCGAGGAGCCGGTGTCGGTTCCCGCAGCCGAGCAGAGCATGGTCGACATTCTTATGGGCGGGCTTTATCCCGGGCAGGAGGCTGAGCCTGCGTACTCTGTCGAGATAGTAGTATATGAGCAGCAGCTCTCCGGCGGCTTTGTCGCCTCGCTTGTCACTTCGCAGAGCGGCACCCTGATAGACGCAAGGGAGAGCGGCGGCTATGTATATGTCGTCACCGATTACGATTACGACCACTCCCCGATAATCGGAGTGGAGGACCTTGACAGCTATGTTCCAAGCTACACCATAAACGGCTACAAGTCCTATATCCTGCCGGAAAACATCCTAATCCCGCAGAGGGTCTCCACCACCGACTACACCGTCATAAGCGGAGTTGCGGTTTTGGAGCAGGGTACGCCCGTCTTTGTTCAGGCAGTGCTAGGCTCTGAGGGCAAGGTCGTCATGACTGACAGCTCGGTATATGTCTTTGGCTATTCCGAGGCTGACGGACTGTCCAGCACCGTCTGCGAGTGCATAGACCTAGGATTTGGTGCGGCGGGCTTCGTAGGCTCGGCGTCGGTGAGCGGAGTTGCGCTCCCCGGCGGAATATTCGAGGACAACGGCACTTTGTTCATAGTCACCCTAGAGAGCCAGGAGACAGGTCTTGTTACCTCGGTCAACGCCCTCAGAAAGGGAGCCTTGGGCATGGAGCTTGTGTCCAAGGTCAGCTTCCCGGGAGCCGCCTCCTATGTCAGCTACGATAACGGCATAGTAGACATCTCCGGCAGCGAGTCCTACAGCGCAGACTTCAGCGACCCCTATTCCCCCACGGTGACGGACTACGCCCATGCGGTTGACATTACCTCCGGGCTGCTGTCCTACGGCGATGGCTACATCACCCTCACTGAGGAGGACGGTGCCATATATCTTCAGAAAATTTCCATCAGCGAAAACGGTCTTGTGCTCGATTTCGAGACGGTCGTAAACGACAGCTCGCCTTTCTCTAAGGCTTTGAGCGACAATTCCCTAATCTATACGGACGAGCAAAACGGTCTTGTAGGAGTCCCCTACGGCTTCTTTGACGGTCACGACTACTGCTACAGATACCAGCTCTATAGGCTCGATGGCAACGGCTTCAGTCCTGCCGGCTCGGTCGAGACCCACGAGGTCGACGACGACTTCGAGATTTTCAGAGCCAAGCTCTCGGGAGGAATACTTTATGTTATCTCGGACGGCAGGATATACGCCTGCGCCGTCGGGGAGGACAGCATGAGCGTCATAAGCTCGGTAGACCTCATCCAGTCGAGCTATTCAGGACATTCCAACTGGTAGTTCTGGAGCCATTAAGAGAGATACTTCCAGCCGGCGGCAGGGGGAGACCTCTGCCGCTAAAAATTTTTAAAAAAGGTATTGACAATCGGGCGGGCTTATGATAAAATAACGAATGTTGCAGCGCTGCTGGTGTAGCTCAGTTGGTAG
>DBPX01000008.1:0-22672 GCA_002305045.1 Ruminococcus sp. UBA1409 | reverse complement strand
TTCCCGAGTGGCCAAAGGGGGCAGACTGTAAATCTGTTGCTATTTAGCTTCGATGGTCCGAATCCATCCTCTCCCACCAAAAAGTACAGTTTAAACTTTGTTTAAACTGTACTTTTTCATTTTGTATGATATAATTATGATAGAAATTATGTATATTGTATGAAATGGAATGGTAGGGAGTGTCATGGAAATAACTATTAAAAAGCTTACAGCGGAACTATCAGCAGATTATTTTGATTTTTTTGACAATCGTGCTTTTACTGACAATTCTCCTTACAGATGTTATTGTCAGATGTATCAATTGTCAAAAGAGCAAGGGGAAAAATTGATGGAGGATACTCGCGGTATTGATCCTGGTTTGCTGTGTAAAAATGTAGCTAAGAAACAAATTGAAACTGGTGCGCTTTGTGGATATTTAGCGTATGTTGATGGCATATCTGTTGGCTGGTGCAATGCTAATGATAGAGCGAACTTTCCAAGCGAACCATACTATGATGTTCTTTTTTATTCTCCCATACCCAAACGTGAAATTGCTGTTGTTTGCTTTGAAATAGCTCCTGAATACAGAGGTAAAGGTATAGCCACTGCTCTTTTAAATAAAGTCATCTTTGATGCAAAGACAAACAAGTATGAATCAGTGGTAGGGTTTCCCGTCAAACGCAGCGAGAGATATGAATGGGACTGTGCAGGTCCTATCCGTTTATATGAAAAAGCAGGATTCCGCAAAATATCAGAACATGGTGAGACTATAATTATGAAAAAAGAATTAATGTGATTTCAAATGATGAGTGTAATCCCATCTGCAAGGGTTCAAAGCCACCGGATGAATTGCGAATAATATCTTTTCCATAATCCTTTCACAAAACGTACAGTTTAAACAAAGCTTAAACCGTACGTTTTCTTTATATATCTTAAATGGATGGAGAGCTCTGATACAGCTCAAGCTGTTATGTGTTTGCGAGGGATAATCAGGGATGAAAAGGTATCTAAAGTGTCCACCCCTTCCACGCCGGAGCAGGCTTGTCCTGCTCCGGCTTATTTTTTGCCGTCCTTAGGATTTGAGCCAAGCCACCTGCGAAAACCGAGCTGTCCCTACAATCCGCTTAGCTGCTCTCACGGTCAGAAGGCTCCCCATGCAAAGTGAGCCGCCACGGCGTCAGCCGTGGCGGATGGATTGCCGGTTAGCGGGTAAAACAGCCTCCTGCTGTATCTTAGGAGGTGCATGGGCGTCAGGCTCTTGCAAGACCTAGCCGGCAATCAATCGGTCAGCATAGCTGACAGCTCACTTTGCGTAAGCCCGCCTCCTTATCAAGCTAGGGCAGAGGTATCGCTGCCGTCAGGCAGCCTCACCTGCCGCAAGGAGTGCCTTTTCCGTCTCGGAGCGCAAAAAGACTGATTAAAGCAAAGAAGCTAATGATATATTGTAAGATTCTATTGCAAATAAGCTTTCTAAGTGATACAATCGTCTGGGAGGCGGACTGTGCCTCACCAGCAAAAATCACAGCAAAATCAAAGGAGTGGAAGAATGAATAGAGTCAACTGCCATGCCGAAAGAAGGCTATTTTTCAAACTGGGAGCACTGCTTTTAGCGGCGCTGATGCTTTTTACGGCTCTTGCCGGATGCTCGAGCGCCGATTCCGACCGGGAGAACCTCCCCGAGAGGTATGTTTATGTCTCGCCGGAGGGAAGCGACTCGGACGGCGACGGCTCGCAGGAAAGCCCCTATGCCACGATAGGCAGAGCTAAGGAGCATGTCAGGGATATGTCCAAAAAGGGAGGGGACATCGTTGTCCTCATAGCGGACGGGTTTTACCAGCTCGAAAGCACCCTTGTCTTTGACGAGGAGGACTCCGGCACCGAGACCTCAAGGGTCATCTACCGTGCCGCACCCGGAGCCGAGCCTGTTATAAGCGGAGGGGATATCTTCGAGGGCGAGTGGGAGGTTGCAGACGAGGTCGACTGGCTCAGCGACGGTCTTGTAGCCTATAAGGCGACTCTTAACCGGGATGCAAAGCTCCGTGCTATATATGTAAACGGCACCCGTGCCGCAATGACGAGGCGGTCAGCCGACCCCGTGGCTGCGCTTGGCTACTATTCTGTCACGGCGGGGCAGGCGGAATGGGCGTGGATTTCGCAGGACGGCATAAAGTCTGCGGTTGTCCTCCCCGGGACGCTCGGGCTGTCCGAGAATACAAAAAATCCTAGAAACATCGAGCTTGAGTCCGGCTCGACATGGGTGAAGGCTACCGTCTGTGCGGACAGCCTAAGGCTCACCGACAGCGGGGACATAAGGGTGGAGCTTCAGATGCCCTACGCCGCAGTCGCACAGAATTTAGGCTGGAACACCGGCTATAATCCGACAGCCAAAAACGACATTATAAATGTGTTCGAGTGGCTTGAGGAGGAGGGCGAGTTCTACTTCGACCAGGCAGGCTCGACGCTGTACTACATCCCAAGAGAGGGAGAGGACCTAGCCACGGCGGAGGTAGTAATACCGAGGCTTGAAAAGCTTGTGGAGGTCTCAGGAAGCGAGCCGGGGAAGAAGTACGCCGAGCATATCATCTTCGACGGGCTTACATTTGCCTATTCCGACTGGAATCTTTACGAGCTTGACGGCTCCTACGGCAACGCCACGACCCAGGGCTGTACCATTCACACCAAGTTCTCCGACCTGTTCTGGCACAACGATTTGTACAGGTCCTTTGATGTCGCACCGGCGGCGGTCCATGTCTCGAGCGCACACGATGTCGACTTTATAAACGGAGGCTTCGAGTCCACAGGATATCTTGGAATCCATCTTGAGAACGATGTCTACGACTGTGATATAATCGGCAACCTCATAGCCTATACCGGCGGAGGAGGAATAACCGTCGGACATCTGCAGCACATCTACGAAAACGACACCGAAGAGCAGAGGGTGAGCGAGACCTCGGCAGGACCTGACAAGGAGAAGTTCCCCAAGGGCACAGAGGCTGTCCCCAAGAATATCACCATAAAGAACAACTATCTTTTGGAAAACTGCTATTTCTTCCCGGGAAACTCCCCGATAACCACATTTTTCACCTATAATCTTACCGTGGAGCACAACTTTGTCTACAAATGCTCCTACAGCGGAATGAGCATAGGCTGGGGCTGGTGCAACTTTGACGGCACCGAGGAGTCCCAGCTTCCCGGTCAGCCGACGACCACCTCGAGATTTAACCATGTCAACTACAACCGTGTCGAGGAGATATGCTCGGTGCTTCAGGACGCGGGAGGCATCTACACTCTGGGACAGCAGGGCAACGAGGATTGGAGCGAGTCCAGCGAGATGAGCTACAACTATATAAACTGCTTCCGTGCCCCCACTCAGGCAAACGGCTCCAGGATGGTAAACGGCTTCCACCCGGACGAGGGCAGCGCCTTCATTAAGTTCGACCACAATGTCGTCACCAACATAATAAGGAATGTCTACGAGCTTAACGACTGGATGAGAAAGCACGACTGCATAGTCACAAACGGCTTCTCGAACACCGACCGCTCCGAGACCACAGCGCCAAACTGCACCGTCGAGCAGTATGTAAACAGCGACTATATCTGGCCGCTAGAGGGCTACGAGGTCGTTCTTTACTCAGGTCTAGAGGACGAATATGTCCACATGGTTTCAAAGGATGTCATGCCGGACGATTACTACGAGCTTGCGGCAAACATAAGCATAACCTGCGGCGAGGATGTCCCGAGAAGAGGGCTTCTTGACCCGGAGGATACCGTCTGGCTGGCGCCTTCTGGTACCAAGGAGCTTGCGCTAGGTCCTACCATGACCTGCGCCGCCGGAAACGAGAAGTCAATAAAGGTCCCCGATACTCCCGGCGAGTACAAGCTTTATATAGTCTACGCCGACGGAAGCTGCTCCGGCGAGGGCGAGTTTACCGTCTATGCCGGCGAGAGGGATTCGGCCTTTAGCATATCCGACGGCGGAAGCTACAGCGTCAGCGAGAAAAAGCCGCTTGAAATCACCGTAGGGGAGGGCGTAGGCGCAGTCCTCAACGGCACTCCGGCGGAGTCGGTAGTCAGCATCAGCGAGGCTGGCGAGTGGACGCTCGAGACCTCAGACGGCTCGGAGTCCATAAGCTTCACGACCCATGTCACCGAGGCGAATAAGCTTTTGGCGGAGGATATAACGGTAGCTCCCGGAGGAGCGGTGAACTTTGCAAGGATGCTAAACGACTCCGATTTGGTAATCTGGCTTGCGCCGTCGGGACTCTCGGCGTTTGACGAGACAGACCCCTCGCAGTCAAGGACCTCCGGCTTGGCTGAGGGCATCACCGCCCCCGAGAATAAGGGTATATATATTCTCACGGTTGTAGACGGCGAGGGAAATATCCTCTCCCAGTCTGACGCCAGGGTGACGGTGGAATAGCAAAAAAGGGCGCTCCCTTGGGTAAAGAGAGCGTCCCAAATATTTTCATCTGCCATCAGGCGAATATCGCTGCAAAGAGCTTCACGGCGTCGAAGCTTAGCTGTGAAGCAGCTTCATTGCCGTCAGGCGGATTCCCCTCCATCCTACAAAGCTAAACCGCCCCGGATACGCAAAGTGAGCCCGCCACGTCGTCAGCCGTGGCGGAGTGATTGCCGGTTAGCAGGCAGGACAGCCTCCTGCTGTATCCTAGGAGGCGAATGGGCGTCAGGCTTTTGCAAGACCCAGCCGGCAATCAATCGGTCAGCTAAGCTGACAGCTCACTTTGCGTAAGCCCGCCTCCTTATCAAGCTAGGGCAGGGGGCTTCGCCTGCGGCAAATTTCACTGCCGCAGGACAAATTTCACTGTGAAGCGAGCCTCACCTTTCGTAGGGCTGTTCCACGCCGAAGCTGTAGACGGTTATATGCCTGTACTCCTCGCCGGCGGCAAGATACGGCTTTTCAAAGTTGTCGTACTTCATGGCGTTGGGATAGAACTGAGTTTCAAGGCAGAGCCCCGTTCTCTTTTCTATCGGGACGCCGCCCTTTCCGTAGGGAGGCTTGCCGTCCAGGGAGTTGCCGGAGTAGAACTGGATTCCGGGAAGGTCGGAATATACCTTCATGACAATTCCGCTCTTTAGAGCCTTTAGGACCGCCATCTCCCTGAAGCCGCTTCCGTCGGGACAGTAGTTGTGGTCGTAGCCGCCGGCAAAGACGAGCTGCTCATGCTTGTCGTAAATCCTGTCGGCTATGGTCTTAAAGCTTGTGAAGTCTAGCGGCGTGCCCTCGACCTTGGCTACATAGCCGGTGGGCAGGCACTCAGAGTTTCCGACGGTGAAGTGGCTGGCGTTGATTTTTAGGGAG
This sequence comes from Ruminococcus sp. UBA1409, assembly GCA_002305045.1. Taxonomy (GTDB): domain Bacteria; phylum Bacillota; class Clostridia; order Oscillospirales; family Ruminococcaceae; genus Faeciplasma; species Faeciplasma avium. The sequence continues at coordinate 17,373 of DBPX01000008.1, read as the reverse complement.
TGCCAGATTATCTTTCCGCTGCCCTGACCCTCCAGGTTGAAGTAGCAGTGATTAGTCAGATTGCAGACGGTGTCGGCGTCGCTTTTAGCCTTGTAGTCGATGACAAGGGCGTTGTCGTCGGTAAAGGAGTAGGTAACGCATACCTCAAGCGTACCCGGGAAGCCCTCCTCCATGTCAGGCGAGGTGTAGTAAAGCCTGAGCTTCTCGCCGTCTATCTCGCTGCGCCAGAGCTTCTTGTCAAAGCCCTGATTTCCGCCGTGGAGGTTGTTCCTGCCGTCGTTTTTGGCAAGGTGATAAACCCTTTTTTTAATCCTGACCTTGGCGTCCTCTAGACGGTTGCCGTGCCTTCCGATAAGCGCACCGACATACTTGTCCTGCTTCTCATAGTCCTCTACGGAGTCGTAGCCGAGGGCGACATCGGTAAGCCTGCCGTTTTTGTCGGGGACGACAATGGAGCGGATAGCTCCTCCCAGCTCGATTATCTCGACAAAGGCTCCGCTTTGGTTGGTCAGGGTGTAAAGACCGACCTCCTCGCCGGTTGCAAGATGCCCGAAGCATCTTCTTTCAATCCTAGTCACAGTTCTTCTCCTTTCAAAAAAATATTTTTTGGTCCTGCAATTTTTCACACATCCAAGTTGTATATTCAGTGTAACACTTTTTGCGTTGGATTTCAATGGGAGATTAATAATTGATTAATTTTTTGAAAAAATAATTATCAATCTATTTACAAGAGATTATTAAAGTGTTATAATATACTCAGTAACGAGAAAAGGAGTGTCATGCCATGACAAAAAAATTATTCGCTATGGTCCTGGCGGCTGTTCTAGCCTTGACCATGTTTGTGCTCCCGGCGTCGGCGGATGGTACTGCTACCCTGAATTTAAATACCGGTACCAAGACCTTGACGCTTAGCTGGGAGCCGGTAACGGGTGCGACCTACTATGAGGTATTATTCCTTAAGGATGGCAGCCGAGTTCATCAGACCGCAGTTACGGTGACCCCTGACACAAATATACCCGATAAGTGCACGGCGAGCTATACCGCTACTGTCGGAGGAAACTATACTGCAGAGGTTACAGCAAGAACCTCTGCAAGCGGAAGTAGAGTCGGCATACTCACATCCAACTCACAGTTTATTTCCACCACGGTAACCGGCACCAACGGCTTTAAAGCTGTCGGGTCAACCGCAACCTCCACCACCCTTTCCTGGAACCCACAGGCAGGCCATGACAAATACTATGTTGAGTACACCTACAGCAACAACGGACAAAATGCTTCCGGCACTGTTGACAGCGTGCCTACAAACTCTACAATCATCAATGTGGCTCTTTCCAACCTCCTTTCCGTAAGGGTATACGGCGGTACGAAGAGCAACCACACTGCCAGCCCGCTCATCAGCTGGACTAACACCGGCTCCGGCAGCACTGGCGGAAGCGTAAGCGGAACCAACATCAGCTACACCAGAAACGGCAACTATGTACACTTCACATGGGCTGCCTCCCTGGGAGCTACCCGTCTTGGAATCTCCACCAGCAGCAGCTACAGCAACGCCAGCTGGGTATCCGTTTCAGGCTTGACTCAGTACACTACAACCCTTCCCAGCGGAATGACCTACTATGTATTCCTGGCAAACAGCTCGCAGGTCATCGGCTCCGTTATGGTTTCTCCCTACGGCTCCGGCTCGGCGACCTCTAACATGATAGCCTCCAGACCCTACTCTACCGCTTCCACCGTCACCCTCTCGTGGCAGGGAACAAGCTCTATGGGCTATTACACCATAAGATACTACAACACCCTCGGCCAGAGTAATACTATTATCAGAACAGGCACCAGCTGTTCTCTTAACCTTGACTACACCCAGAGCTGGACCTTCGAGGTAATGTCCTTCGGCAGCACCACTGTCTTTGCAAGGGCATATCTTGCAGCATATGCGACATCCTCGTCCCCCGGCTCAACCTCAGGCACAGTAGGAACAGGCACTCTTAATATAACAAGGGGCACAACAAATGCAACCGTAACCTGGCAGCCTGTAAGCGGCGCAGCTTACTATGTCGTTACTCACTCCAAGTCTAACGGCAGCTCCAGCACCGTCAATATAACCTACCCCTATATAAGCCTTAACTACGCCTCTACCGACACCTGGCAGGTATCCGTTCAGGCATACAGCTACAACGGCGCCATCGGATATGTAGGCGGAGCTGTAGTAACTCCCTCTACCATAACCCAGACAGGCGGAAGCGGCTCCAGCATCGGCACCTCCGGCACCAATGTCACCAGCGGCTACAACTGCATGGTAACCTCTTACGACAGCTACGCTGTAATCAGATGGAACTCCTCTGGAAGCTATCTGTACAACATCCAGTACACCGTTGACGGCTCAACCTTCAACTACACCGCTCAGGCGACAACCGCAACCCTCAACATTCCGATAACCAAGAGCTACTATGTAAGAGTTATCGACATGAACAACAACCTGGTTGCTTATGCCAATGTAACCGGCAGGGCCTCAAGCTCCGGCTCCAGCTCCACCATAACCAAGACCGAGGTTGAGAACCTGACCTACTCCTACAAGAACGCCACAACCACCACCATCTCCTGGCAGAAGGCGCCCGACGCTTACGGCTATATGATTTGGTACGGTCCTCTCGGCGCCGAGACCTCCTTTGAGGATATGGTAATCGGCACCACCTACGATGTTCCCATGGGACTCGGCAGGGACTTCCAGGTAACCGTTATAGCCATCACCAACAGCAACAGGATGTATGAGATAGGCCACCTTTACAATGTCGCCGGCTCCACTCCCGACACCGATTCTGGAAGCTCCAGCGACAACAGGTATCCCACCAACTTCAAGGCTGTATCCGGCAACAAGAAGGTAACTCTTTCCTGGGATAAGGCTGACAATGCCGACTACTACACCCTCTACTACAGAAGGGCTACCAGCTCGACATGGCTCAAGGTCAACCAGCGTCTTACCAAGTCCGCTGTAAATGTCAACGGTCTAACTAACGGCATAGAGTACGAGTTCAAGATTGTCACCGACGGCGGCTATGAGTCCGGCGTCCTCAAGATTGCTCCCTCCACCACCTCGACAACCGTAAGAGCACCCGACCCGGTAGGAAGCGACAGCGATGTTTCTCTTGACGAGAACTATGCCTCCCTCACCTCCGTAACCAGCACCCAGAGGGGTCAGGTAGTAGTATCCTGGAACAACATCGGCGCACCCGGCTACAGAATCTATATAGCCGAGGGAACCAGCAGCACCTACAAGTACTGCGGCACCTATGACGGAACAAGAGCTACCCTGACAAGATTCGGAAACGGCTCCAGCGCTAAGAGCTTCACCTCCGGTCAGACCTACAAGGTCAGAATCGTAAGGAGCGACTACAAGTCCTACGGAACTCTGAGCGAGTGCCTCTCCGCCTGTGCTCCTCTTACTGTTACAGTAAGATAATAGGCTCAAGGGCAGATAAGCAAAAGATAAGGCTCCCTGGAATTTTCCGGGGAGCTTTGTTATTTGCCTAATGGCAAGAGATATTGCCTCGCAGTGAAATTGCCTGGCAGGTATAAATTCGCTTACCAGCGAATTTTGCCCCCCTACGCAGCTTGAGGGGGACCCCGCCTACGCAAAGTGAGCTGTCAGCGATGCTGACCGAGTGATTGCCGCTAAAATTTCATAAGAGCCTGCAAATGTACGCCTCCTTGAAAATTTCGGGAGGCCTTTTTTAACATCAGCCGGCAATCAATCCGCCACGGCTAAAGCCGTGGCGGCTCACTTTGCGCAGCCTGCGAGGATGTCGCTTTTAGGCAAGATGAACGCTCCCCGGAAATTCCCAGGGAGCGCTGCTGTCAACCCACGGCAAGCCTGGTCTGTCAGAAGCTCTCCGCACCGTGGTGCTTGTAGCCCTCGCCGAACACCTCGTCGGCGGTCGTGATGATAGCGAAGGAGCGGTCGTCGAGCTGCTTTATAATCCTTAGAGCCTTGGATACCGACTGCTTTTTCACAACGCACAGGAGCACCCTTTTCTGCGCCCCCGAGTAGCCTCCCATGCCCTCCAGCAGGGTGACGCCGGCGTCAAGCTCTACCATAAGCCGGGAGGCTATCTCCTCGAAGCTGTCGCTCACCACAAGGAGCATCTTTGCCTCGCTTCTGCCGTTGAGAATATAGTCCATCACGACAGAGGATATAATTGTGCAAAGGGCGGCGTAAAGCCCGGAGTCTATGTTTCCCGAGGCTATAGCCGCAAAGAGGATGACAAGGCCGTCGGTGGCGATAAACAGCGTCCCCGCAGAGACCGAGCGTATCTTTTTTCTTAAAAGCTTTACGATGATGTCCGTTCCGCCGGTGGTGGCTCCACGCATTAGCACCATCTCAAGACCTATAGCCATAAGACAGCCTCCCGCTACACAGCATAAAAGAGGGTCCCTGGTAAGAGGTCCTAGAGGAGCCAAAAGATTCATTATAAGCGAGGAGAGGACAACGGAGTATATCGTCGAGCTTAAAAATTTTAACCCAAAGACCACAATCCCCACTACGATGATGGGTATGTTTAAAAAGAACACGATTGTTCCCGTCTTGACCCCGGGGATAAACAGCCCGACTATCATGGCAAGCCCGGTGAAGCCTCCCGGGATGATGCCGTTGGGGTCTAGAAACAGGCTGATGGCGACTGCGTATATCGCAGAGCCGAGCGAGATTATCAGGTAGTCTGTCAAGAGCGATTTTAGCATTTTTTTCATGGATTTACACCTCGGATTAAAAATTTTAAGCTATTTTGCGAATTATCTTGCAAAGAAACGAAAAAACCGCTATAATTATACCGTGCAGGCGATATCCCGTACTAAAATCAACCGGCGGGATATCCTGTCAGCTGTCTGAGGGCGGCGTGATTTTATTTTGGGGAGGCCGGGCGATAATGAGAAAAAGAGCGTCAAGAGCGCTGTCGGCACTTCTGGCGGCTGTTCTTATGATATCAAACACACCGTCCGTTTCGGCAAGCGGCGGACTTGACGGCGTTGTGATAAACGAGGTTTGTCCCTCAAACAGGAAGCTTCTTGAGGACTCTGACGGCGACTCCTCCGACTGGATAGAGCTTTACAACTCCGGGAGCAAAACCGTAAGCCTGGGCGGAGCATACCTGTCGGACGACCCCGACCAGCCGGACAAATGGAGGCTTCCGGATGTCAGGCTGAAGCCGAAAGAGTATCTTATAGTGTTCTGCTCCGACAAGGACAGGACCTCGGGCGAGCTTCACACGAGCTTCAAGCTCTCGGCAGGGGATGAGAGCATAATTCTTTCCGGGAGCGACAAAAAGTCGGTCGACAGCATAGCCATCCCCAATATGTATGAGGACACCACCTACGGAAGATATCCCGACGGCGGCAGCAGCCTAAGAATCCTGTCGGGGACTCCGGGAAGCTCTAACAGCGGCTCTAAGAGCGTCACGGTTGCGGCTCCCATATTCTCGGCGGCGAGCGGCTTCTATGATTCCGAGTTTAAGCTTGGCATCACGGCGGACGCCGGGCTTACAATATATTATACCACAGACGGCAGCGTCCCGACAACTCGTTTCAAAAAATTTTCCGGCTCTGTCCCGATAACGAGCAGGGCTGGCGAGCGTGCAGTTTTGATGTTCACAAAGGGGATGACCGTAAACGAGTCGTCGGAGTACAGCCCGAGCGGAAGCTTCCCCTTGGCTACGGTTATCCGTGCGATTGCGGTTGACTCCAAGGGAAACAAAAGTCCCGTCACGACGGCTACATACTTTGTCGGAAAGGATATCTGCCAGAAGTACGACGATATCTCGGTAATATCGGTTGTCACCGACCCCGACAATCTTTTCGACCAGGAAACGGGAATCTACACCGCAGGAAATGTTTTTAAGGAGTGGAGAGCCAAGAATCCCTCCGGCACTCTTGACGGCTCCACGCCGGCAAACTTCAACCAAAGGGGAAGCGACTGGGAGAAAGAGGCTCATGTCGACTTCTTCGACAAAAACGAGCTTGGCTTCTCGGTGGAGTGCGGAGTCAGGGTGCAGGGCGGCTGGTCGAGAAACAGCCAGCAGAAGAGCCTGAAGTTCTATATGCGGAGCGAGTACGGCGATTCAAAGCTAAGCTACACCCTTTTTGAGGACAACTACAGCTATGACGACGGCGAGCTTATAACCGATTACAAGCGGTTTATGATAAGAAACGGCGGAAACGACGAGTTCATGCTCAAGTTCAAGTGCGCATGGACGCAGTCCTTGGTCGACGATTTGGAGTTTTGCACCCAGAACGACAGAATTGTCGTCTGCTTCCTTGACGGCGAGTATTGGGGAGTCTACACTCTGAACAATGTCTACGACGATAACTATATCTCGGACAACTACGGCGTCCCCAAGGACGAGGTCATAATGATAAAGGCAGGGGGGCTCCAGGAGGGCAAGGAGGGCGACGACGCCGCCTTCTACAGCGACAAGAGCTTTGTCGAGAACAACGATATGTCTGTAGCCGCCAACTATCAAAAGGCGTGCGAGCTTTTTGACATGGACAGCCTTATGGACTATATGGCGGTCGAGATGTATATAGGCAATCAGGACTGGATAGGGGGCAACTGGGCGGTATGGTCGACAAGGACGGCGGACGGCTCCGCCGGCGAGTATCATGACTCAAGATGGAGATTTATGCTCTATGACACTGAGTTTTCCATGGACCTCTACAACGCCGGCAGGGATTATAAGTACGATGTTTTAGAGCAGCTTGTAATAAAGGGGGACGGCTTTTTCTCCAAGATGCTGACCTCCCTGCTTAAAAACAAGGAGTTCAAGGCGGAGTTTATCGTCACCATGGAAAAGGTTGCAAATGTCTGCTTCAATCCCGGCTACGCCAAGGAAAGGCTCCAGGACTACTCTGACCTTTACACCCCCTATCTTGAGGAGCATTTTGACAGGTTTATCGGCTGGAGGTCGGTAAGCGATATAAGAAATAATGTCTCGAGCTGGAAGGCATGGCTTGACAACAGGCTAAGATACCTCCCCGAGATGCTGAAAAAGGATTTGAAGCTCTCCTCCTCCAAGACGGTCACGCTGACGCTGTCGGTAAGCTCGCTGGAGGGCGGAACCATATCCTTTGACGACACCGACATAAGGTTTACCTCCACCAAGTGGACTGGTCAGCTTCTTCCCGGGTATTCGGTCATACTCGAGGCAAAGCCGGCTCCGGGGTATAGGTTTGTCGGCTGGTCAGGCTCCTACAGCGGGACGGCGTCCAAGATAAGCCTGAATCCAAGCAGGGCGTACAGCCTAAAGGCAAACTTTGAAAAAATCGGGTAGCCCGGCATGACCTGCCGACCGGCAGGAGGAAGATAGGATAGCAAAATAATTTTAGTCTCAGGGTGCAGATATCTATGGTTGAACTTAAAAAAGGCTGGAGACTTGCGGCCTCTGCGGCGGCATTTGCCGTTTTGGTGCTGATCTCCCTTTTGAATCTTGATTCGATTGTCAATAATTCGTCCGGCGCAGGGTCGTCGGTCGGGGCGGAGGGAGGATTTGCCCTCCGACCCTTTTTAAAGTACATATTCTCGCTTATAGCGGCTGCGGCAGTCCTTTTTGTCAGGCTGAGGCCGAAAAGATGGCTTCATATCCTTGCAAGCTGGATTATCTTCCTGTCAGGACCTGTATTGTGCTTCGAGATGGTCAGGGTGCTTGTGGGAGCGCAGCGCTACGCCTGGTATATATATCTTGACAACCTCGTGTTTTATGTGGTGCTCCAGTTCGCCGTCTTTGTCCTCACGCAGTCGGTGAGGATATCGCTGACGGCAAGCTTCATAATAAGCTACATACTCCACGCCGCAAATCAGCTTGTCCTGCTGATAAGGGGAACGCCGCTCGTCCCCACCGATCTTCTGGCGATAAGAACAGCCATGACGGTCACCACACCCGGCGACTGGAAGCTTGATATAAACCTTCTCACCGGGACCTGTATACTCTTTGTCCTGGTGGCAGTCTCCCTCGGACTGGAAAACGGATATCCCAGAAAATGGGTAAGAGCGGCGGCTGTGCTTCCCGCACTTGCCGTTTTGGTGATGGGCTGCCGGTACATTATAAATATAGACTATCTCTCCTACTCGACCTCCACCTTTGACACCGAGTCCACCAACAACCTAAACGGTGTCGCCCTGAGCTTTTATATCAATCTCAGGAAGTCGAGCTTTGACCCTCCCGAGGGCTACGACCCTGCGGCTATAGAGGAGTTTCTTCTGGCCTACGAGGACGAGGTGCTTGCAGACGGCGAGGAGCTTCCTAACATCATAGTCATAATGAACGAGAGCTTCTCCGACCTTAGCTATCTGGGAAAGCTAAAGACCGACCAGCCCTATATGGAATACTACAACGAGCTTGCAAAGGAGTACCCAAACGGCAGGGTTTTAGTCTCGGTTTTAGGAGGAGGGACCTGCAACACCGAGTTTGAGTACCTGACCGGGCTGTCGATGATGTACACCCCCAACAACTGCTACACCTATATGCAGCATATAAAGCAGGAGATACCCTCGCTTGCCTCCTATCTTGACGGATACGGCTACGAGACGGTCGCCATGCATCCCTTCTACGAGGTCTGCTGGAAGCGAAACACCGTCTACGAGCTTATGGGCTTCGACGATTTCATCAGCGGCGAGGACATGACCGACTACAAGAGCAGATACACAAGCGCCGACCGCTGGGAAAAGGGCTTCGGAGACGAGGTCGAGTATGTCAGGACGCTTATAAGCGACAGCTACTTCTACAAGCAGGTGATAGATAAGTTCGAGAACAAAGCCGAGGACAGGATTTTTATATTCGGAGTGACCGTCCAGAATCACTCCGGCTATGAGTATGACGGCGAGGATTTTGTCACCGATGTCCACATCGAGGACTACGAGGTTAGCTGTCCCAGGGCGGAGCAGTACCTCTCGCTGGTCAAGAAGTCGGACGAGGCTCTAAGGGAGCTTATAGAGTATTTTGAGCAGGTCGATGAAAAGACGCTTATCGTGTTCTTCGGGGACCATCAGCCCAATGTCGAGTCCTGGCTGATAGACTATCTCGCACCCCAGCGCAAGCTCATAGTAAACAGCTTCCTTACAAGGTACGAAACCCCGTTTCTTATCTGGTCAAACTACGAGCTTGACGAGTCCGTAAAGAAGAATCAGGGAATAATCAGTGCAAACTATTTAGCTCTTAGGACCCTAGAGTGTGCGGGAGTCCCCCTTTCAAGGGAGTGGCAGATGATCAAAGACGCCCAGGAGGTCGCAACAGCCATGAACACCTGGGGGTATTTCGACAAGACGGTGAGCTGGAACGAGCGCAAGGATACCTACCGTGACGAGATTCTAAACATCTATAATTTCTACACCTATTACACCATGACAGGCGGGGAATCGTAAGCTTCTTCGTGGGACTCCTTATCATGCTTTTGAATTGCACTGAAGAAAATCCTGCAAAAACGAGGTGAGTCCGGGGCTGAAATTAGTATGTTATGCTTAATTTTGCAGTGTTATCTGCCGGCTCATGCATCAAAGGTTGACATTAATACGCTGTAGTGATATAATGAAAGGGATATGATGTCAATGAAAAGGAAGGTACTGTAAATTGAAGCTGCACACCGATGAAAGAATCAGAAAGGAGCTAGTCGCCGCCTTTCTTGCAAACAACAGCATCGACCCCGCCAACTACGGCAAGTACGATGTAAAAAGAGGACTCAGAAACGCCGACGGCACAGGAGTGCTTGCCGGTCTTACAAATATCTGTAATGTTCACGGCTATATCATGGACGAGGGCGAGAAGCAGAACATCCCCGGCGAGCTTTACTTCAGGGGATACAATCTAAACGACATCGTCAGGGGTGTTGAAAGCTCGGAGCGCTTCGGCTATGAGGAGGTCGCCTATCTTCTGATGCTAGGAAAGCTTCCCACCGCAAGGGAGCTCGCCAGCTTCAACAGGGTGCTTTCCGACAACAGGGAGCTTCCCGACGGCTTCTTCGAGGACATGATACTTAAAGCTCCCTCCAAGAACATAATGAACAAGCTGGCGAGGTCTATTCTCGCCCTTTACTCCTACGAGGAGAACCCCGAGTCAAAGACCCCGGAGGAGGAGTTCTACACCGCAATTTCCATCATTGCCAAGCTTCCCGTCATCATGACGGACGCCTATCAGGTTAAAAGAAGGGCGTATGACGGCAAGAGCATGTATATGCATCAGGTGAGGCCGGAGGAGTCGACTGCGGAGACGGTTTTGTCCCTTCTCAGGAAGGACAGGGTGTTTACCTATGAGGAGGCAAAGCTTTTAGACCTTATCCTGATGCTCCACGCAGAGCACGGCGGAGGAAACAACTCAACCTTTGCCTGCAGGGTGCTGACAAGCTCGGGGACAGACCCGTTTTCAGCCTATGCGGCGGCGGTCGGCTCGCTAAAGGGTCCCAAGCACGGAGGAGCCAACCTAAAGGTCCTAGAGCAGCTTGATTATATGAAGGCAAATGTCGAGGACTGGTCGAACGACGACGAGGTAGCCGCACTTCTTAGAAGGATTGTAAGAAAGGAAGCCTCCGACCGCTCCGGCCTTGTCTACGGAATGGGACACGCAGTCTACACCATCTCCGACCCAAGAGCCGTCATCCTAAAAAGAAAGGCTATGGAGATGGCTAAGGGCACAGAGTACGAGGCCCAGTTTAAGCTTCTTGACGCTGTGGAGAGGCTCACGCCCGGCATATTCGCCGAGATAACCGGCAGCGACAAGGCTCTTTGCGCCAATGTGGATATGTACTCAGGTCTTTGCTACAGGATGCTGGGCATACCCGAGGAGCTGTCGACGGCTCTGTTTGCCGTATCCAGGATGGCGGGCTGGTGCGCTCATCGGTTTGAGGAGAAGATAACCTGCTCGAGGATAATGCGTCCTGCCTACAAGGCGCTACACAAGGCAAAAAAGTATGTCGACATAAACGACAGGAAATAAACACTCTAAAAAACGCTAACGCCGCTCTCCCGATTTGCCGGGACGGGCGGCTTTTTTCAGCAGCTTTTCATAAAACTTACTTGAAACTTTATATTTGCCGTGATATAATTGTGATAATCAGCGGTTTTGTGACCCAGCGCTGTTTTTCTGCCGGGAGGTGTTATCTTGAGAGCTGTTGCCGCCGTTATCGCTGCTGCTATGACAGCCGTTTTTCTTCTTTGCGGCTGTGAGTCCCTTACCTTCAATGTCAGCGACCTGCTGACGGCTCCAAGCATAGCCGACGAGCAGGCTGAGGTCTACAATGCGTTAATCAGCAGCGTGGGGAGACCGATATCCCTTTGCTACCCTAGAAGCGGGGACTATCCCTCGGCGTTTGTCCTTTTTGACATAGACGGCGACGGTCTGGAGGAGGCTATATGCTTTTACACCTACTCCCAGGCGGTGGAGCCTGTAGTCATGCTGAGCGTCCTTGACAAGCCGGACGGCGAGAGCTGGCAGAGCGTCTGCACCCTGGAGGGCAGGGGAGAGGCTGTTGACAAGGTGATGCTTGCAGACTACGGAGGGATTATAGACATCATCATCGGCTACGAGACGCCCAGCTTTGACGAAAACAATGTCAGCATATACAGGTGCAGTCAGACGGGAGTGCTGTCCTCGATTTTTGACGGCGCATACGCCCTTATGGACTGCGTCGACCTCGACGGCTGCGGCACAAAGGAGATAGTGATGCTGAAAAAGGAGGGCTCTACAGCCTCCGTCAGGGTTATAAAGACGGGCAACGGAGTCAGCTACGACATAAAGGAGAGGACCCTTAGCCTCAGCACCCAGAGCATCGTGGGCTTTTGCTTCGGAGGGATGACCGAGGATACCGACGCTGTGTTTGTCGACATCCTTGACACCAGCGGAGTGATGTACACCCATGTCTTTTACATGATGAAGGGGGAGATACTCTCTCCCACGCTGGACACCACCGGGATGTATCAGCTCACCTCGAGGTATACGGCTCTCAGAAGCGTCGACTACGACAGCGACGGCATAGTTGAAATACCCGTCTCCACGCCGTTTCTTGGCTATTACTCGGTGCCCTCCTCAAGGACGGAATACATGACGAGCTGGATGCACTACGACTCCGGCATAGGAGTGTTCATAATAGAATCTGCGACCTATTACAGCGAGGACATGGGAGTGGTGTTCAGAATCCCGGGCAGATGGCAGAATCTTGTCACCGTCCTGCATGACGACGACCCCGGGCAGGTCACCTTCTGCCAATACGACATCGAGGCGGGGAGCGTCGACGATATGCCAAGGCTTATGACCCTTGCGGCTGTCCCGGCGGACGAGAGCGAGAGCTACATCGAAAGCGGCTACAGCTATGTAAAGGGGGACGGCGTTATGGCGTTTTTGTCCAAAAACCTTGCGCCTGAGGGGGAGCCTATGCTCCTAACTCAGGATGAAATAAGCGACAATATCTTCCATGTGATACTATAGCCTCGGAGCGCCGGGCGGGAAAGGAATGTATAGTATGAAGCGAATTTTGGTCTTGGAGGACGAGGACTCCATCAGGGAGTTTGTTGTCCTCAACCTTAAAAGAAGCGGCTACGAGGTGGTGGAGGTCTCAACGGGGGAGGCTGCCATAGACGCCTTTTCAAAGGACCCCGAGGGCTTTGACTGTGCTCTTTTGGACATCATGCTCCCCGGAATCGACGGCTTTGAGGTCTGCCGCCGTCTCAGGCAGAAAAGCGAAAAGCTTGGGATAATCATGCTCAGCGCAAAGTCCCAGGAGATGGACAAGGTGTCCTCCCTGATGATAGGGGCGGACGATTACATCACAAAGCCCTTTTCCATATCCGAGCTGATTGCAAGGGTGGACGCCGTATGCCGCAGGGTAGGTCTTACCGAGCTTCGCTCCGGGGATGAAAACGAGCTTCACTCCGGACCGTTTACTATAAATCTAAAGAGCAGGGTGGTCATGAAAAACGGGACGCCTGTGAATCTCACCCAGGTTGAGTACCAGATAATGGAATACTTCCTGAAAAACCAGAACACCGCTCTTGACAGGCTGAGCATACTAAGGCACATCTGGGGAGAGAGCTACTACGGCGAGGAAAAGATAGTCGATGTCAACATAAGAAGGATTAGGATGAAGATAGAGGACGAGCCGTCCAACCCAAGATATATAATCACCATATGGGGATACGGCTACAAATGGTCCGCAGGCTCGGAGTGATTTTCGCAGCCGCTTGTCAGGAGGCGCAGGGATGTCGCTTGTAAAAAGAAAGAGCATTACAAAAAGATGGCTTTTAAACTCCCTGGGAATTGCCGTTGCGGTCATGATGATAGTCGAGGTGCTTGCCCTTATCGTGGCATGGAACTATTATAACATGACGGTGAGGCAGTATCTTGTCTTAAAGCTGGAGAATGTCACCTCGGACATTTCAAACTACAGCACCCCCTCCGGCTTTTCAAGCGAGGTAAAAAGCATCGTCGAGCGGTTTGACGAGAAGGATAGGTACGAGCTTATGGCGCTTGACTCAAGGGGAGAGGTTGTTCTTTCAAGCTCGGGATTTCAGGCTGCCGAGTGGATGCAGCTGGAGGACTACCGTGAGGCCAGAGACTCCGCCGACGGCGAGTACACAAGGGTCATCAAGCTTGGTAGCGGGGAGCGTGTAATGGTCCACACGATGATTCTGCCCGGTCCCGCCTACGAATACAGCGCAATGAGGATAATGACCTCGATGACCAAGGTGTACAGCCAGATGCTCCGTCTGGGAGTGCTGATATCGGCGGCTCTTCTCATTGTAATAGTGCTTATGCTGTTCTCCGGGCTTTACTTTATCCGCTCGATAGTTATACCCGTCCGCCAGATGAGCGAGATTGCCGGAAAATACGCCCTGGGGGACTTCAAGCGAAGGATTGAAAACACCGGGGAGGACGAGATAGGCGAGCTTGCCAACACAATAAACTACATGGCGTCAGAGCTTGAAAGCTCGGACAGGATGAAAAACGAGTTCATATCCTCTGTCTCGCACGAGCTGAGGACTCCCCTGACGGCGATAAAGGGCTGGAGCGAGACGGTGCTCGAGATGCCGGACGACCCCGACACCGTGACAAAGGCGATGAGGGTCATCACCGGGGAGACCGAGAGGCTGTCTAACATGGTCGAGGAGCTTTTGGACTTCTCACGGATTCAGGACGGCAGATTCACCCTCAAGCCGGAGAGCTGCGATATCCTAGCCGAGCTTGGCGACGCTGTCCTTATCTACACCGAGAGGGCGAGGTCCCTAGGGATAGAGCTTATATACAACGAGCCGCAGATGCTCCCATTTGTCTACGGCGACAGGGCGAGGCTCAGGCAGGTGTTTATTAATATAATCGACAACGCCGTCAAGTATACCAACAGCGGCGGCAGGGTCACTGTGGAGGCGTACTCCGGCAAGCAGGACATAATAGTCGTTGTGAAGGACACAGGGGTTGGAATCTCCGAGGAGGACCTCCCCAAGGTCAAGACAAAGTTTTATAAAGCCAACCAAACACGCAGAGGCTCAGGTATCGGTCTGGCTGTAGCCAGCGAGATAGTGGAGATGCACGGAGGAAGGCTTCTTATAAGCAGCAAGCTGGGCTCCGGGACGACGGTTACGATATCCATCCCCGTGGCGAGCGGCAAAAAAGAAGGAGCGTAAAAGATGTCAAGCAATGAAAGCGAAAATTCAAGGGGCGGCATGAAGCCTCCCAGGTTTAAGTCTAAAATAGGCGGCCAGGCGCTTATCGAGGGAATCATGATGAGGGGAATTGACAGAGAGTGTATGGCTGTCAGGCTCCCCGACGGCAGTATAGATGTCGAGGAGAAGATGCTGCCCAAGGCGAAATGGTTTCAAAGGTGTCCCTTTGTCAGGGGACCCGTCAACTTCGTGACCACCCTTGTAAGCGGGTACAAATATATCTCAAGGTCTGCGGACAAGTCTATGCAGCAGCTTGAGGAGGAGCCGTCAAGGTTTGAAAAATGGCTGGAGGAGAAGCTGGGCGACAAGCTCATGGGGATAATCATGGGAATCGCAGGAGTCCTAGGAGTGGCGCTGGCTGTCGGGCTGTTTGTCTACCTTCCTGCGCTGACGGTAAAGGGACTTAGCCTTCTTATCCCGGCGCTAGGTGAGATATACTTTTTGAAAAACATACTGGAGGGCTTTATCAAGATAGCTATATTTATAGCATATATCTGGCTCACCAGCCTCTTAAAGGACATAAGAAGGACCTATGAGTACCACGGAGCCGAGCATAAGACGATAACCTGCTACGAGGCGGGGGACGAGGTGACCGTCGAGAATGTAAGAAAGTACAAAAGGTTCCATCCCCGCTGCGGCACCTCGTTTATGTTTTTGGTGCTGTTTATCTCCATATTTGTAAACAGCGTCTTTATGCTGCCCTGGGATGCCGTCTGGCTGAGGGCGATTTTAAAGCTCTGCGTCCTGCCGGTGGTGGTGGCTATTGCCTACGAGCTTATAAAGCTTGCCGGACGGTATGACAACATCCTGACAAAAATAATCTCTGCTCCCGGGCTTTGGATTCAGAGGCTTACGACCAGGGAGCCTGACGACGGTCAGATAGAGGTCGCAATAGCGGCGTTTTTGCCCTGCGTGCCGGAGGACAGGGAAAGTGACAGATGGTAGCTCTCCCGCCGAGGTATACAGGCTGATAAGGGAGCGTCTCAGGGAGGGCGGCGTCGAGAACTTCGAGACCGAGGCGATTATAATCTCCGAGGAGCTTTACGGCAGGGACTTTAGGACTAAGCTCATTACCGGCGGCTTTGGGGAGTCTCGGGACGGCAGGATAAAAGAGGCTCTTGAGATTGTCAGAAGGAGGCTTAGCTCCGAGCCGCTCCAGTATATAATAGGAAGCTGGGAGTTTTACGGCATGGAGTTCTCGGTCGGCAGGGGAGTCTTAATCCCAAGACAGGACACCGAGACGCTCATCGACTGCTGTATAGAGCTTCTTGGCGAAAGCAAGGGGATAGAGGCGATAGACCTTTGCTCCGGGACGGGCTGTATACCGATAGTTCTGGAAAAAAGGCTGAACCTAAAAAAAATATACGCCGCCGAGCTTTACGACGAGGCGTATTCATACCTGCAAAAAAACATAAGAGAGAGCCTATCGGGGGTGGTGCCGGTAAAGCTTGATGTCATGGACGAAGGCTCGCCACGGCTATTTTCCGGGCTTCAGCTTATCACCTGCAATCCGCCCTATCTCGACGGCGAGGATATCCGGGGGCTTCAGGCCGAGCTCAGGCATGAGCCAAGAAGCGCCCTCTACGGCGGGGAGGACGGTCTTGATTACTACCGTGGGATTTGCAGGCTCTGGACGGCGTCCTTGGCTCCGGGCGGCTGGCTGGTATTTGAAATCGGATGTTCGCAGGCTGAGGCTGTCGCCGGGATAATGTCCCGTGCCGGACTTAGCGAGATAGGAGTGAAAAAGGACCTCTCTGGAAAAGACAGAGTAGTATACGGAAAAAGGTAGAAAAGCTGCCTCGTCCCACAAGGGGGCGGGGCATTTTCAGCTAAAGAGGAGAGCCTTGCCGTCCTGGGCTGACGGCGGCAGGGAGGGCAACGGGAAGGAAGGCATAGACTCCAGCCGCACAGGGACCCGCCTCCCGCCGCAGGGAAAGAGCTGGCAATCTGCGCCTCTTGCCGAAAACGGAGAAAGGGAATCCCTTGTCGGCTCACCCCATCCTGCGGCGGGACAGGTCCGCACGGCGGACGGGGCGGCAGCCCAGCCAATGCTCCCCGAGCCGCATAAATTAGTCTTGGGGCTTACCGCCTTGCCGCCGGGCTGAGCCTTATTTGCCCGGACAGCCTGCTTCCAAGCGGCTCGAGGAGCATCCGGGCGAAGCCGGGGCGCCCGGTCCCCCAAAAAAACCGGCGACCGGGACGACTGGCCGGAGGGGAAGCTGACCTATCGCCGTGAAGCCCCGGCTTCGCCCCCTGCCCGAGGTCCCAAAAGCCGCAAGCCGGAGTGAGAAAAGCCCTCCGCACGGGAGGGGGCGGGCATACTGGTGACGCCTGGAATGGGAGGCGCTTAGACACGGCTTGCGGCTGGGACTCGGGGGAGCTGGGCTGCCGCCTGCGGGTCCCGCAGGAAGGGAGGTTCTGCCAGCCCCGCCGTCTTGGACTCCGGGACGCTCTTACCGGCTCTTAGGATAAGCCCCGCCCACTAGCGGACGCATATAGCGGACAGGATGAAGCCTATCCAAAAGGGCAGAAAAAAAGCCTGCCCCAAAGGACAGGCTTTATATGGAGCGGATTACGAGGCTCGAACTCGCTACCTCCACCTTGGCAAGGTGGCGCTCTACCGAATGAGCTAAACCCGCAATATGGTGCCTCCGGGCGGAATCGAACCACCGACACGGGGATTTTCAGTC
>DBPX01000012.1 GCA_002305045.1 Ruminococcus sp. UBA1409 | reverse complement strand
TTGGGAGGAAGCTTGAGGCTGGGAAGATGTGGGAGGGGGTGGCTTAGCTGAGCGCTTGTGAGGCTTGAACCATCCTATAGATTTTTCCTTGCGTTTTTGCTACAATATATACTTAAACTCCGTAACGTCGGTAAGCCATTTCTCGAACGGAACAGTTGCCTTGAAATCTCTGTTAAGTACGTTCTGGGCGGTAATTTCAGGTGTGGATTTCACATAATCCGGACGTTTTCTGCGGATGACGGATTTAAGTCCGAGTATGCGCATAATTCGGCGTACTCTCTTAACGTTAATTCTGTGAGGAAGTTCATCGATTTTCTCTCGGTTAATGTTAATGCACATCTGTCTGTATCCGAGAACTCCGTTGCTTTTTCCATTTGTAATATGAATGACTATAGCATGTCAATTCATTCGGACGCTGAAGGCACAATCTGGGTTGGTGATTTTGATTTCTTTATTCCCTACTTGGGTAGAAGAGGCTAGCAAGTAATCTGATATATAAAAAGCATCGCATCATGCGGTGCTTTTTTCTTTACAACGTCCCAATGCGTAATTTGCGGCTGTCTAAATGTTTAAAGGCTATCGTAAAAAAACTATTCATAACAAAATGATAATAATTCAACAGAGCAGCAAGAAAGTCATAGACGATTTCTGAGTATTAAAAACAAAGTGATAGTATTTGTCAGCTGATTTTAATATATGAAAGCGTTTAAAACTGCAAGAAGATACAAGATGAAACAAATTGATATTTGTAAAAACGAAATTGTGTGTTATATTGTAATTATAGAGTATTTGTATGGGAGGGTAATATGGTTAAACTCATTTTATGTATCATCATTTCATTGATTATGACCTTAAGCCTTGTAGCTTGCGGTAAGGATGGATACAATCCGGAGCCGTTCGATGAAACAGGCAGTTCTGAATGCGAAACTTCATGGGAAGCGGTTGAAAACATCAAAGTTGGCTGGAACTTAGGCAACACTCTTGATTCTTGCGGTGATTGGCTCTTCCAAAGCCCGCCCGAAGCATATGAAACTGCATGGGGGAATCCGCTGACCACCAAGGATATGATTGCCGCAGTCAAAGATGCCGGGTTTAACGCAGTCCGTGTCCCTGTAACCTGGAACGACCATTTTGACGATAACGGAGTTATTGATGAAGCGTGGTTTGACCGTGTGCAGGAGGTTGTTGACTATGTTATGTCTTTGGATATGTACTGCATACTCAATATGCACCATGACGCAGGTTCAGACGGCTGGATTCGTGCATCGACCGCTAATTATGCTGAAAACGGCGATACATATGCAAAGATATGGGAACAGATTGCTGATCGCTTCAAGGATTACGGTGAAAAACTCATTTTTGAATCAATCAATGAAATACTTGATGAGAACAGTAACTGGAATTCTCCTTCTCAAGATGCAATTGAAGGGCTCTCTCTTTATGTACAGCGATTTGTTGATACGATACGAGCAGGCGAAGGCTATAACAAGACAAGGAATCTTGTTTTAATGACCTATGCAGGTTCTGCAGGAGATGCTCTTTCAAACTTTGTCATGCCGGAGGATACTGTTAAAGACCATCTGATAATCGAAATACATAACTACGACCCTGTTGACTTCTGCTGGCGTGACAGCTGGCTCACATCAACGTCTTTCTGGGGATCTGATGCTGATATTGCTGAAATGGATGCGTATTTTGCTGATACATATTCAAGGGCACAGCAGTTCGATGCTCCTCTGATAATCGGTGAGTGGGGTTCAGAGGGTAAAGATGATAATGATAAAGACAGAGCACGCCATGCTTCCTATTTTGTCAAGAAAGCTCAGGAGTGCGGCTTTGCAGTATTCTGGTGGGACTGCGGCCACTTTGCGCTTATAGACAGAGAAAACTCAAAAGTGGCACACCCTGAGATTGTTCAGGCGATAATGGAATCCGCCGGTGTTTCTACAGAACAGGAGTAATAAATGAAAAGACTGATTTGCTTACTTTTATCGATGCTGATGACATCACATTTACTTACTGCTTGCGATTTTTTCGGAAAAAATGATTCGCCGGTGCCTGAGCAGTATCTTCCGGAAATTTCAGAAGGAGAAAATGAAATGATTGACGCTGATATTATAAAATCTACTATAGCCTCGTCTGATGACGGCAACGGGAATTATTCCAATCCCGTTATCTTCGCCGATGTACCCGATATAGACTTCATCCGTGTTGATGATGCGTACTATATGGTATCAACTACTATGCACCTTTCGCCCGGATGCCCGATAATGAAGTCATATGACCTTGTAAACTGGGAAATAGTTAACTACGTCTATAACACTCTTGGCGATGCTGATAATCTTGCGCTTAGAAACTCAGAGCATAACTATGGTCAGGGTCAATGGGCGGCTTCAATCCGATACAATGACGGTATCTACTATGTTGGATTCCTTTCATATGCTACAGGTAAATCATATATTTATCATACAGATGACATAGAGAACGGCAAATGGGACAGATTTGAATTCAATGAAAGCTTCCACGATATGAGTCTTTTGTTTGATGATGACGGCAGAGTGTATATCATTTATGGCGGCGGTCAGATATGGTGCGTCGAGCTCGAAAAAGACCTGAGCGCCATCAAGCCCGAAACCAAACGAAGAATCATTGATGATGCGGGACTTGTTCCAGGCTGTCTTGCCGAGGGTGCTCATGCATATAAAATTGACGGTTATTATTATATTTTCATCATCACATGGCCGCCGAATGACAGAAGAACTCAGCTTTGCTATAGAAGCGAGTCTCTGGACGGCGAATGGGAGATGAAAGTAATCCTTGATGACAACCTTGATTTCCATAATGCTGGTGTCGCTCAGGGCGGTATTGTTGATTCTGTCGACGGTGACTGGTATTGCCTTCTGTTCCAGGATCACGGAGCAGTCGGCAGAACGCCTGTTCTGATGCCGATGGTATGGGAAGACGGCTGGCCTGTTGTCGGCGTTGACGGAAAAGCACCCAAAACTGCTGAGATTCCTATCAAGGGTTATGAAAAGAAAAGTATTGTCACAAGTGATGAGTTTATCAATTCTCAGATTGTAAGACCTTATCATAACTTTGCGAACAGTCTTGAAGAAGCAGGTGAGAACGACTACAACGGCTCGAATCTTCTGCTTGAATGGCAGTGGAACCATAATCCGGATAACCGTCTTTGGTCGCTGACTGAAAGAGAGGGCTATTTAAGACTTAAAACAGGATTTCCTTGCAGCTCTGTTACAGAGGCGAAGAATACACTTACGCAGCGCACTTTTGGCCCTGAGTGCAGTGCATATATCAAGCTGGATGTTACCAACATGAAAAATGGCGATGTATCGGGATTTTCGGCATTTGCAGAAAGATATGGCTACGTTGGCGTTAAGATGAAAGACGATAAAAAGTATCTTGTAATGGCAAGATATGACGACAATGACAGCGTTGAAAAGGAATTTGAAATCGAGCGGGTCGAACTGACAGAGAATGAAGTATATCTGCGTGTTGACTGTGATTTTGTTAATTCAACAGATAAGGCATATTTCTACTACAGCCTTGACGGCGAGAACTGGACAAGAATCGGCGACACCTTGCAGATGAATTATTACGGACTTCACTTCATGGGATACCGCTATGCAATATTCAACTACGCTACAAAGCAGATGGGCGGTTATGTCGATGTCGATTTCTTCAGAGTTGGAAATGAGATAATCAGATGATTTAATTTTAACTTCATATACATTAAAAGAGCAGAAGTCTATGCAGTTCTGCTCTTTGCTTTACTTGTTTTTTCTGTACCTAAGCGGCGTTGTCCCTGTGACGTTTTTAAATGCCCTGATGAAATTGTTTGAGTTTATATATCCGCATTTTTCTGAAATTTCATGGATTGGCAATTCTGTTTCATCAAGAAGCTTTTTGGCGTATTCCATTGTAAAGCTAAGAAGGTCGTCGCTCGGAGTAATACCGAATTGCTTCTTGTAGTTGATGCAGAAATGACTTCTTGTCAGATAAATCTTTTTCGCCATCTTCTCAACTGTCCATCCGATCGGAAAGTCCCTGATTTGTTCTCTGAGGTCTATAAACTGCTTTCTCATAAGATGCTCACGCTTACTCTTTGCCGTCATCAGCACAATGCTGTCCTGCAATGACTTCAAAACGAGATCGAGCTGCTCTTTCAGCGCTTCGGTGTGGTCAACCATGACATCAGTAAGCATCCATGTGATAAATGCCAATTTGTCGCTCACATCCTGAGGGCTTTCTGAATAGAAAACTTCATTCAATGGAAGGTCGTATTTCTTAATATAGTTGCGGTCAGCGATAAAGCTGACATAATCGTTTGTAAATCCGCCGCTGACGGGTTTGTAGTCCTGCTTTGTGCCGGGCGTATATATGATAAAGGCGTCCTTTTCTGTTATGATTTTTTCTTCTCCTATGGTGATTATCATCGGGTCATAGAATCTTAAAACAAGGTATGTGCCCATGCCGTGTTCGATGAGTATAGAAGTCCCTTCGGGCTCGCTCATCCTGTAGAATCCGCCGCTGATTTTTGTTTCCATGACTGCACCTCCGATTTTTTATCTCAAAGAGAGTATATCATACATAACGATATTTTTCAAGAGGTTTTTGTTTAAAAACCAACGGATTTTGAGATAAAAAGGTAACAAAATGATTATATTTTTTGAAAAAATGTCCTCGGTTTTC
This sequence comes from Ruminococcus sp. UBA1409, assembly GCA_002305045.1. GTDB lineage: Bacteria > Bacillota > Clostridia > Oscillospirales > Ruminococcaceae > Faeciplasma > Faeciplasma avium. The sequence continues at coordinate 28,076 of DBPX01000012.1, read as the reverse complement.
TGCTTTGTAAATAAATTTCGTAACAATCGGAACTTTACACAAAAAGAACGATATTTTATACTGTAATTACTGACAAGACCATCAAAAACAATAGCTTAAATTAACAGAAAGGTGCGGTTGCTTATGATGAAAAGAAAAGGTTTATCAGCTTTTTTTCTGGCGTTATTGTTGCTTTTCACAAGTTGTGCCAATACTCCGAAAACTTCGGATGAAGCACTTATCGCACAGATAACGGAGGAGAATGCAATGGCTTCACTTGGTACAGGTTCAGTAATCGAAAACGTAATTGAAAAAGGCTATAAACCGGTAGGAAATGCAAATCCTATATCACCCAATATTTTTTGTGCCGATCCGACAGGCATAGAGTATAACGGAAGATTTTATGTTTATGGCACAAACGATCAGCAGCAATATGAAGCTGTGGGGGATGACGGTAAGAATTCATATGAACATATCAAGTCATTGGTTATTTATTCGACCGATGATATGGTCAACTGGACATATGAGGGTCTTATAAATGTCGGAGAAATTGCACCGTGGATCTATAACTCTTGGGCACCTTCTATTGTTTCAAGAGTTGAGGATGACGGTCTGACACATTTCTATCTTTACTTCTCCAACGGCGGTGCAGGCGTAGGCGTTATCACTGCCACCAGTCCTGTCGGTCCATGGAGTGATCCGCTTGGCGCCCCGCTTATTTATCAGAATATGGAGGGACTGAAGAACTGTCCGGCTCCTTTTGATCCCGGTGTCTGTATTGATGATAACGGAGTTGGCTGGATAACCTTCGGTGGAGGCAGGGGAGATGAGAGCACCGAGGAGATGCCTCTTGTTTCTAAGATCGCAAAACTTGGTGATGATCTTTTGTCCTTGGATAGCGAGATTGCAGACCTTCCTGCACCATATTTCTTTGAGGCTAGCGAGCTCAACTACATTAACGGTACATATGTATACACCTTTAATACAAGCTGGGTTTCAAGAGATGTCTGGAATTATGAAGGATATGATAAGCCTGCTACTTGCAGTATGGCATATCTGACTTCAAAGGATCCGCTTAATACCGATAGCTGGGAATACAGAGGCCATTACTTCCTGAATGCAGGAGAAACACAAATGGACTTCTGTAATAACCATACCCACTATCTCAAGTATCAGGGTCAGTATTACATACTGCATCACACTATGATCCTTCAGGAAAATATGCCAACAGATGGCGGCTTCAGAAGCATATGCGTTGAAACTCTTGATCTTAATGAAGAAACACTTGAAATCAAGCTTACTGGCGGCACGAGAACGGGTGTTGAGCAGATTAAGGCATTCAATCCGTTTGTCGCAAGCTTCGGCTCTACAATGGCGTCATGTGCATATGTCGGTTTTGAATACGGCGCAGAAGGTGAGGTTTATGCCAAGAGCCTCGACGCAGGAAGCTGGACATATCTAAGAGGAGCAAAGTTCGACACACAGCCTGATAGGTTCTTAGCAACTGTCAAGGGAACGGGAAGAATTGAAATCAGACTTGACGATATTAATAATTCCCCTGTTGCGGCGATTGATTTTGACTGCGAAGAGTTTACTACTGTCTATACAGATGCTTTGGAGAAAATCAAGGGCACACATGATATTTACATAGTATTTTCAGATTCTGATATTCAGCTTGAAGCATGGCAGTTCAAAACTGCTGATAACGGCTGATATATAGAATTAAGTATTCGTGATTGCGAATAGAAAGGAATATACAATGAAAAGATTAGTTACTATTACACTGGTATTTTTACTTGTTCTTGCGTTGGTTGGCTGCGGTAAGTCGAAGCGTCAGATTATTAAACTGACGCTTTCTACAGAGGACTCTGAAGCAATCCTTGCAGCTGCCGGCATTAAGCTTCCTGACGTTGAAGAAGTTTCTGCTGCAGGCTCTACCATCAAGTGGTTTGCATGGTATGACGGCTTCCACAACTATGACGAGGATGAAATAGTAAACACAGGATTCTTCACCTTTACAGAAAAATACGGTTGTGAGATTGAGTGGGTTGAATGCACATGGCTCGATCGCTTTGACGGTCTTGCAAATCTGATTCTTGGAGGTACTCCTCCGGATTTTGCACCCGGAAATCCCGAAACCTTCCCCTCATATGCAATTAAGAGTATGTTTGCACCAGTTGATGATTATGTTGACTACGATGACCCGTTATGGAGTGATATGAAGGACTTTGTTGACACTTATTTCTCTCTTGGCGACAAGCATTATCTCATTTGTACTGACGTATCATTCGGAAATGTATGTGCATACAACAGAAGAGTTATTCAAGAGTGGGGATTCGATGACCCTGCAGAGCTTTACTTCAACGATGAATGGACATGGGATACTTTCTATGATATGTGCGTAGAATTCTCCGATCCTGACCAGGACAGATATGCTTTAGACAGCTGGGCATATTCCGAAGCACTCATGGATTCAAGCGGCGCAACAGTAACTTATCTTGATCCTGAGCTTGGCAAGTTCGTTTCAAACCTTGATGATCCCAGACTTGAAAGAGCGGCAAACCTGCTTTATGATCTGACTAAGGACGAGTGCTGCTACCCGAAGTGGCAGCATGGACATAAGATAAGAAACGATGTCAACGGCGGCGGTATCAAGGAAGGCCTTTGCCTCTTCTGGTTGAGTCCTTCGTGGGCATTTACAGGTCCTTTGGATGAAATGTCCGCAATCTGGGGCGACATTGAAGGCGGCGAGCTTATGTTTGTTCCTGTTCCCAGAGATAACAACGGCGATGGTTCATATTATATTGCAACTACTCCTGTAGGTTATTGCATTGTCAACGGCGCTGAAAATCCCGAAGGCGTTGGACTGTATGCTGCTTGTGAAAGATTCAAGGTAGTTGACCCTACGGTTATATCAATAGACCGCAGACAGCTTGAGGAAACCTATAAGTGGTCTGAGGAAATGCTGTCTATGTGGGATATTTGCTATGAGCTTTCCAATAACAGTGATATAGCTATCCTGAAGTATGGCGAAGGTTATGGCTCCGATCTCTATTCGTATGTCAATTCTCTTGAGAATCTTGCTCATAGAGATATAAACGATACTATAACATGGGCTCAGGGTAAAGAACAATACGGTGATAGTCTTCAGTACTATATTGATGAATTGAATGCCAGGATCGCTGAATATATCAGTTAATTATCACTGCTTCAATTATAGTTGCAAAGGATCAAAAAATCTTCTTTTACACAATAGTTCTCTAAAGCAAAAACTCCGGCTTAGTCCGGAGTTTTTGCAGTTAATCTTGATATTGCTTCTGCAACCACTATTTATCACCACCAATAAGTGCCAAATAAAAACTGCATACCAAACCTAAACATCGGCTGTTGACGGAACCGATGAATCCGTTATTGAAGGATATTTCTCAGAGCTTAGGTAATACTTGACAACTAAATGAATCTGTGATATAATCCATTCAACGACTGTAAAAAAAGAAGTAGCCCCCATGCAATAGCTGAAGAGAGCCTTTGGTGCGGATGTGAAAAGTGTGATGTCCTGCAATATTTCTTGGCGATAGATAACAGCCAACCCCTTTCGTGTGTTTTTTTCTTCAATTCTATTATACCAAAGATGGTTGGCTGTTTCTATATTTTATAGTGACAAATTTAATTTTTATGCTCTGCAAAACCGCTTCACTACTGCGTTTGTGGGGGTTTGCTCAGGTCTAATAAAATTATGGGGGTGAAAAAAATGAGATCACTTTTGTCTTATAAAACTGAATTTACTTAGCCGTTACTGTATCATCTACAAAGATATTTTTGGCAATTCAAAATCTTGTAAGGCTATGCGAACAAGAGAAGTGTCATACCAGCATGTTACTTGCATGATGTGAGTCCGTTATAATTGAAAACAAAATACTATAGTATCCTCATTAGTTCATACCGAAATGGTATATCGTTATATGTAAAGTGTCCAGCGCTGCTATATGCTGTATCTACTGAAATCAAAAAAGAATATATATCTAGATGAGTGTCACTTTACAACGCCTTGGTAAAGTACTGCATTTTTGTAAACTGAATTTTGGATACTCAAAAAAGGTGGCATAATTAATGAAAAACTTCTTTTCAGTCATTTTCGTGATTTTAGCACTAGGAAGTATGGTCTGGCCAGGCATATTCATTAGAAATATACTGAAATGCATTCAAGCGGTTATTCAGCAAAAGAAAGATGAGGAGTTTGAAAAAGAACGGACTATTGCTGCTATAAGTCTTTTTATGATGACTGTTCCACCGTTTATTATTGGTTTACTATCTAAAACATAGGGTTTTAAATGGTGCTTGAAATGATTTACTGCTGAAAACTTAAAGTTGAGATGTCGTATGCAGAATATCTCGCCACGGTAACATCTACGAGATTATTCTTCTACCATAACTATCTAATCAACAACAATGAAAACTATGAAACAGAAGTATTCGTAAAATTCGTAAATGAATTGCTATAATATCTCGTTATTTGAAGTCTTTAACATCAATATTTTCGTCCTGGGAGAAGGACAATAATATCTAATACTAATATGTATAAGGAGCAATACTTATGAAACTAAGACTATCTATTAGCACAATGCTTATTCTATTTATTTCTATGATGATTTTTTCTGTACCTATTTCTGCACATGAGATTGGTGAAACCACCACGACGTATACAGCGGTCTTGAATGAACTTGAGCTCTATAGAACTCTTCAGAATTTACCTGAAACTGCACTTATTGATGCCGGCTACTCCGAAAAAGATATACAAAGAATTAAGAACGTAAACTACGAAGATTTATTATGTCAACGAGCACAATTACCAGACAAAACTTTGCTCAATATGGGTTACTCTTCAAGCGAAATAGAAATTTTACGTAATTACGATGGCTCTCCAATTGAGGTGGGAAGCACAGTATATGGTTTAGCTGGAACATTAACTGCGGATATTAGCTGCACATCTGCATCGACAACTTCATATAAAGTATCTTACAAGTGGGAATGGGACCATTGCCCATTTGTGGTACATATTCTATTGCGGAAATTATCTTATCATAATTGTTCATAAGCTGACTTATGAGAACGGTTGACCAGCTGAGGTCGTTAGTGCCGATATTTATAAACACCTTCGACGGCATAAGGTCGGTCGCACAGACATCTATAACAGCAAGCAGCTCATCGGATATAAAGCCGCCTATTCCTCTGTTGTAAATTATTGTGTCATCGCCGTGCTCATTAAGCAGCTTGTTTATCGGAAACATCTCCATAAGTGACGATCCCGTAAAAACGGTCTGACCCTTTTGGGAAGTCTTGTTTTCCTCTCTGTAGCGTTCGATTTTCATTTCCTTATCTGTCATTTGTATTTACCTCCGTATTGAATTTTTATTGATTTTCAAAAAGGTACGGCGTAACCCATTTTACTGAGCTACACCGTATCCTGCATAAATACTTCCTTATCCGGCGTTAGCATTTGCCAACGCCTGTTTTATTTACTGTCTCACCGCCTCTGAGAGCCTGCCATATGCTTGTTTATCACCTAAACAGAGCGCAGCTTCCTGTCTCCCTGTAGAAGCGGATTCTTTCCTCGATTGCCTGACGGCTGACTCCCAGATACTCCGCAAGGCAGTCTATGCACATAAACTCGGTGGCGCATCTTAGCACCATCTTGCGGTATATCGCAACATCGTCGCAGCCAAGAGGCGCCTTGCAGCGCATACAGCTTCCGATAGCCGTCATGGAATATTAAAGCTTGACAAGCTTGGCTCTTACAACCTTGCAGTCGTGAGGCTGGATGTCGGCGGTGTATCTCTCGGAGAACACGCCCTCGGTCTTATGCTCCCAGCAGTCGTACATCTCAAAGCCGTATCCCGATGAGGTGGGAAGTCCCATATCCCAGAACGGGAAGGACGCCTGGCCGGGTCTGTCGCCGAAGTTGAACATTCCTATTGCATAGTCGCCGTTCTCAAGAGCCTTTATAAGAATCTTGACACCGACGCCCTCCCAGCCGGAGGAATCGAGCAGATACGCTCCCCTGCCCTCGGGGTCCTGATTAATGGCGATGATGTCCTTGTTCATAAGGATTTTCTTGGTCTCCTCGCTCATGCTCCTGATGTCACAGCCTATCATCAGAGGAGAGTTCATTATCGCCCACAGCGAGAAATGAGTCCTGTACTCGGTGTCGGTGCAGCCCATGCCGCCCTCGCCTATCCACTGGCTGTTAGAGCCTCCGTGCATACCGACAACCAGCATATCTATGTCGTTCCAGCAGTACACTCCCTGCTGGCTCTGCCTTCCGAACTGGGACTTGGCAAGACTTACTATGGAGTTCCAGGTATCCTGAATGTCCCCGGTGGAGCGGTACATCTGTGCGCCGGACTCCCTTATCCAGGAGTAGACATCATCCTGTCCCCAGTTGCAGGCGGAGAAGAGTATGTCCCTGCCGCAGTTTCTAAGCGCCATGCCCATCCTCTTGTACAAAAGCTCGCCGGGCATTCCCTTGGGCTTGAAGCAGTAATCGTACTTCAGGAAATCGACTCCCCACTCCGCAAAGGTAGCGGCGTCCACAAACTCGTGCTCAAAGGAGGCGGGATATCCGGCGCAGGTGTGTGTTCCGGCGCAGGAGTACATTCCGAACTTGAGTCCCTTGGAGTGAACATAGTCGGCGACAGCCTTCATACCGTGGGGGAATTTCTCAGGGTCTGCCTGAAGCCTTCCGTTTTCGTCCCTCTGCTTTAGACTCCAGCAGTCGTCGATAACTATGTATTCATAGCCGCAGTCCTTGAGTCCCGAGCTTACCATAGCGTCAGCCGCCTGCATTACAAGCTCCTCGTTTATGTTCCAGGTAAAGGTATTCCAGGAGTTCCAGCCCATAGGCGGTGTGAGCCCTAAATTCTTCGGCATAATATTACCTTCCTTTATATTAATATTTTAAACAGGATAAATCAATCGAAGGCTCATTTTATGTCAATCAATTGACTCCGTTGCTATGATTATATCAGCTAACAGAGCCAATGTCAATAGAAATAGTCAATCTTGCGGCATATAAATATTTTCGCACGGAGACGCCCCTGTGAGACAAAAAAATAAAAGAGGCGCAGGCATCTTCATACCCGCACCTTATTTTATCGTTCTATTATCGTTCTGCTGGCTAACTGTTCCAGAAGTCCTTGATTTTATCCATGAAGCTCTTTCTTCCGGACTGATTCCTGTCCTCAAGAGAGGAGTCGAACTCCCTCAGAAGCTCCTCCTGCCTTCTTGACAGGTTCCTTGGCACCTCGACATTCACCGTGACATACTGGTCTCCACGGTCGGAGCGGTAGAGCTTCTGTATTCCCCTGCCACGGAGTCTGAACACAGTTCCCGTCTGAGTACCGGCGGGGACGGTGTACTTGACATTTCCGTCTATCGTGGGGACGGTTATTTCGTCTCCTAAAGCCGCCTGTGCGAAGGATATGGGGACCTCCGTTCTTATGTCGAAGCCGTCACGCTCGAAGATTCCGCCGTCACGCACGCTGACCTTTATGTTTAAATCGCCGTAGGAGCCTCCGTTAGCGCCGCAGTTTCCGGCTCCCTGGACTCTTAGGGTCTGTCCGTCGTCGATTCCGGCAGGGATTTCAACCTCCCTGGTAAAGACATTTTTCGCCCTTCCCTGACCCTGGCATTTTGGGCACACGCTCTTGATTATCCTGCCCTTGCCTCCGCAGCGGCTGCAAGCCTGCGTGGTCTGAAAGACTCCGAAGGCGGTGCGCTGGCTGATCTTTACGGTTCCAGAGCCGTGACAGTCGGGACAGGTCTCCGGGACGGTGCCCGCTCTGGCTCCCGTTCCGTTGCAGTCGGGACAGCTTTCATACCTTGTCACCCTGACCTGCTTTTTAGTGCCCTTGCAAGCCTCCATAAAGCTTATGGTGAGGCTCGCCCTGATGTCCTGGCCCTTTTGAGGAGCGTTGGGATTGGACCTCTGGGAGCCGCCGAAGCCCCCGAAGAAGCTCTCAAAGATGTCTCCCACATCGCCAAAGCCCCCAAAGCCGCCGAAGCCGCCCTGAGAGTAGCCGGAGTATCCCCCGCCCTGACCCTGACCATAGGTGGGGTCCACCCCGGCAAAGCCGAACTGGTCGTATCTCTGACGCTTATCGCTGTCCGAAAGGACCTCGTACGCCTCGTTTATCTCCTTCATCTTCGACTCCGCCTCCTTGTCGTCGGGGTGGAGGTCGGGATGATATTTTCTGGCGAGGCTCTTATAGGCGTGCTTTATCTCGTCGTCGGAGGCGCCCTTGCTTATGCCAAGCACCTCGTAGTAATCTCTCTTATCTGCCATTTTCCAATGCTCTCCAAAGCTTTAATAATGTAGCTGCCAATCCGCCCGCTCGGGACGGATTGGCTTTTGCTTACGAATGATTTTATCAGTTGGCGTCGGTGAACTCAGCGTCTACGACTCCGTCGTCAGAGGCGCCCTGTGCGCCCTGCGCTCCGTCCTGACCGGGAGCTGCCTGCTGCTGAGCGGCTGCCTGCTGGTAAACCTTGGTGGCTATAGCCTGGAAGCACTCCTCGAGGGCCTTCTCACGGCTCTTTATAGCCTCCATGTCGGTGCCTTTAAGAGCCTCCTCCAAAGCCTTTATCTTATCCTCGCAGTCCTTTCTGTCAGACTCGGAAACCTTGTCGTTGAAGTCTGCAAGGGACTTGCGGCACTGGAATACCATCTGGTCGGCGTGATTCCTTGCGTCGACATCCTCACGCTTTTTCTTGTCCTCGGCGGCAAACGCCTCAGCCTCCCTGACAGCCTTGTCTATGTCCTCCTTGGACATATTGGTGGAGGAGGTTATGGTGATATCCTGCTGCTTGCCTGTTCCCAGGTCCTTTGCGGATACATGGACTATTCCGTTCCTGTCTATATCGAAGGTTACCTCTATCTGAGGGATTCCTCTGGGAGCGGGAGCTATGCCGTCCAGCCTGAACACGCCGAGCTGCTTGTTGTCCTTTGCGAACTCCCTCTCGCCCTGGAGGACATTGATGTCGACAGCCGTCTGATTGTCCGCCGCAGTCGAGAATATCTGGGTCTTTTTAGTCGGGATGGTAGTGTTTCTCTCTATAAGCCTTGTGCAGACTCCGCCCATGGTCTCAAGACCGAGCGAAAGAGGAGTGACATCAAGGAGCAAAAGACCGTCCTTTACATCTCCGCCTAAGACTCCGCCCTGATATGCGGCTCCAAGAGCAACGCACTCGTCGGGGTTAATACCCTTGAACGGCTCCTTGCCGGTGAGGCTTCTTACGGCGTCTATGACAGCCGGGATTCTGGACGAGCCGCCGACCATCAAAACCTTGTTAATATCCGAGGTGGTGAGTCCGCTGTCCGAAAGAGCCTGCTTTACGGGACCTACAGTAGCCTCTACGAGGTCTGCGGTCACCTCGTTGAACTTAGCCCTTGTGAGGGTGTAGTCAAGATGCTTGGGTCCCTGGGCGTCGGCGGTGATGAACGGGAGGTTTATGTTAGACGAGGGGACATTTGAAAGCTCTATCTTCGCCTTCTCAGCCGCCTCCTTCAGCCTCTGCATTGCCATTTTGTCCTTGGATAGGTCAATGCCGTCGGTCTTTTTGAACTCGGAGACCAAAAGGTCGATTATTCTCTGGTCGAAATCGTCGCCGCCGAGGTGGTTGTTTCCGGCGGTAGCCAAAACCTCGGTTACGCCGTCGCCCATCTCGATTATCGAGACATCAAAGGTTCCTCCTCCGAGGTCATAAACCATGACCTTCTGCTCCTCCTCCTTGTCGATTCCGTAGGACAGGGCTGCCGCAGTAGGCTCGTTTATGATACGCCTTACATTGAGTCCGGCAATCTGACCGGCGTCCTTGGTAGCCTGACGCTGGGAGTCGGTAAAGTAGGCGGGGACGGTTATTACAGCCTCGGTGACCTTCTCGCCGAGATACGCCTCAGCGTCGGTCTTGAGCTTCTGGAGAATCATTGCGGATATCTCCTGAGGGGTGTAGGTCTTGCCGCCGAGAGTGACCTTATAGTCGCTTCCCATGTGGCGCTTGATGGATATTACAGTGTTATCGTAGTTGACAACAGCCTGTCTTTTTGCAACCTGACCGACAAGCCTGTCGCCGTTTTTGGAGATTCCAACAACCGAGGGAGTAGTTCTGGAGCCTTCGCTGTTGGGGATTACGACTGCCTCGCCGCCCTCCATGACGGCAACGCAGGAGTTGGTTGTTCCAAGGTCGATTCCTATAATTTTAGACATAATATTTCTCTCCTTTTTGAGTTTGATAGCATTTTTTAATCTATATAAACGGCGGTCTGCCGATTATTTTTGCTAATTGCAGTTTGCAACCACAACCATGGCGTGCCTTATGACCCTGTCGCCACGGATATAGCCCTTTTGATAGACCTCGGCGACGACATTCTCGCCCAGGCTGTCGTCCTGAATCCTTGAGACTGCGTTCTCAAGATTGGGGTCGAACACCTCTCCGACACGGTCTATAGCCTTAATCTCCAGCTTTGTAAGGGCGTCAAGAAGCTGATGGTATATCATATCCACTCCCGACTTGTACTTTTCGTCGGAGGTGCCGGCTCCCAGCGCTCTTTCAAAGTTGTCTATGACCGGCAAAAACGCCTCCACCGCTCTTGCTATAGCCTCGGGGTAGATGTCCGCCTTTTCCTTCTGTGAGCGCTTGCGGAAGTTGTCGTACTCCGCCATCAGCCTAAGGTACTTATCCTCAGCCTGAGCGAGCTTTGAGGAGATTTCCTCCAGCTCCTTTTTAAGGGTATCCTCGCTTTTTTCCTCCGGCTGCTCGTTGCCCGGCTGCTCTTTGCCCGGCTGCTCGTTGCCCGGCTGCTCTTTGCCCGGCTGCTCTTTGCCCGGCTGCTTGTTGCCCGGCTGCTTGTTGCCCGGCTGCTTGCTGCCCGGCTGCTTGCTACCGTACTCCCGCTCAGCAGTGCCTTCGCCCTCGGGGACGGTGTTTTCCTTTAATATCTCGCTGTCGTTACTCTGCATCTTCGTTATCCTCGTATTCTTCATTAATAATGTTCTCGTTGGAGGAGAGTATCTCGGATATCCTCTCGGTGAAAAATTCCACATAGGGAATTATCTTCTTGTAGTCTATCCTCATCGGGCCGATGACTCCAAGATGCCCTGCCACCTTGCCGTCCTTTAGGAAATTCGAGCTGACAAGGCTTGTGTTGCTGACAAGGAAGCTGTCGTTCTCCTCCGAAAAGACGACATGGATTCCGCTGAAGCTATCGTCTACAAGCCTCATAAGACCCTCGCTGTCGTCTATGAAGCTCATAAGCTCGTGCTGGTCTATCTCCTTGCAGCCGATTAGGTTCTTCGCCCCGCTGACATCTATGTCCCTCTTTTTTATCTCCCTAGACATATCGAACAGACCCTGAACCAGCGGGGACATCGCCAGAAGGTAGGTACCCATCGCCGTCTGGAGCTTTTCAAGCATCTCGTCGCTCAATACATCCACCGGCACGCCCTCAAGATGCTCCTTTACGAACCCGGTAAAGCTCTCTAGCTGCTCGTCGGTCAAATCAAGCTCCAGCCTGCAGGTGCGGTTTTTGATTTTGCCGGTTGAGGTTATCATCAAAAGCACATACAGCCGCTTGCCTGTGGGAATGACCTCGACCTTCGAGATGACCGAAAACCTCGGGTTCTCGCTCGATACGAAGGTGGCGCAGCTGGTGAGCTTTGCAAGCGCCGTAGACGCCGACTTGACAAGCCTCTCCTCGGAGTATTCGTTCTCGGGCAGCATCCTTGATATAAGCTGCCTTTCCTCCTCTGAAAGCGGGTTGGTCTCTAAAAGCTGGTCGACATAAAGCCTGTAGCCGCTGTAGGTGGGAATTCTCCCCGCAGAGGTGTGCGGCTGCTCCAGATAGCCCTGCTTCTCAAGCTCCGCCATCTCGTTCCTTATCGTTGCGCTGGAGGCGTTTATGCAGCTCATTATCGCCTTGGAGCCGACCGGCTCCCCGGTCCTTATATACTCATCCACAACTGCCGCAAGAATTTTCATCTTCCTGTCGTCCATCGTTTAACCTCCGCAAGAATTAGCAGTTATTGTTTCAAAGTGTTAGCACTCATTTATCTTGAGTGCTAAGATATAGTATACCCGATTTTTTCATTTTGTCAATAGGTTAGAAAAAAATTTTTTTATATTTTTTGAGGACCCCCGGACAGCTTTCCCCATAATCCGCCGCCTGTGACAGGCTATACTTTTAAAAAGGATAAAAAAGGAGGACGAGTAAGTGGCTGTATATATAACAACCGACTCCGACGGCGTGATGACCGCCGCCCTCACCGGAGAGATAGACCATCACAGCGCAGCATGGCTCCGCACCGACATCGAGACTGCCATAAACGACAGCCGTCCCAGGCTTTTAAGGCTGGACTTTGAAAAGGTCGGCTTTATGGACAGCTCCGGGGTCGGTCTTGTAATGGGAAGGCTCAACACCATGAGGCGGCTAAGAGGGGAGCTGGAGCTTGTAAACCTCCCCGATTACATCAGGCGGGTTATGCTGATGGCTAAAATCGACAGGTATGTGAAGATAAAGTAAAATATATACACAGAAAGGATGAATCCCTATGCCAAGACCAAAGCTCTCTCCGATAAACGAGCTGAGCGCAACGCTGCCCTCGCTGTCGGTCAACGAAAAACTGGCAAGGAGCCTAGTAAGCAGCTTTGTCTCCCTGTTTGACCCAAGGCTGGACGAGCTAAACGACATAAAGACCTCGGTGAGCGAGGCTGTCACCAACTGCATAGTCCACGCCTACCGAGACAGCGTAGGACCGATTGAGCTTACCATAAGAGCCTACGGCTCCGGCGTAATATACATAAAAATAAAGGACAAAGGCTGCGGAATAGCCGACATCAGGCAGGCGATGGAGCCTATGTACACCTCCCTGCCGGGGGAGGAGCGCTCCGGGCTGGGCTTTTCGGTCATGGAGAGCCTGTGCGACAGCGTAGAGGTCAAAAGCCGTCCCGGAGCAGGCACCACCGTCGTCCTGAGAAAAAGGATAAAATCAAGGATGGAATATGCGCACTGAGGAAAGACCACGGGAGGACTTTCAGAAAAACAGCCTCTTTGAGTCCGAGGAAAAGCCGTCTGTAGAGGAAAACCTCGGGCTTGTGAGGCTCTGCGCCGCAAGATTTCGGGGCAGGGGGATAGAGTACGAGGAGCTGTACAGCGCAGGCTGCGTCGGGCTTTTAAAGGCGGTAAGGGCGTTCGACCCATCAAAGGGGGTGCGCTTTTCTACCTATGCCGTCCCGGTTATCCTAGGCGAGATACGCAGGCTTTTCAGGGACGGCGGGACGGTAAAGGTCTCCCGGCTTATAAAGGAGCGCTCGATGCTGCTTTCAAGACTCCAGGAGAGCTTCGAGCACGAAAACGGCAGACCTCCCACATTGGACGAGCTGGCGACAGCAAGCGGCCTTGACCGTCAGGAGGTCAGCGAGGCAATCTCCGCCGGACAGCCGGTTTTGAGTCTTTCCTTGCAGGACGGGGATGAAAAATCGGGTCAGCTTGAGCTTCCCGTAGACCCTCCCGACCTCAAAATCACCGACAAAATCGCACTGAGACAGCTTATTCACCGTCTTGACAAAAGGGACAGGCTGCTAATTTATCTGAGATTCTATCTCTGCCTGACCCAGCAAAAGACCGCCTCCCGCCTTGGAATGACGCAGGTTCAGGTCTCAAGGCGGGAAAAAAAGCTGTTAGAGCAGCTAAAGGCGGAGCTGCTGTCATAAGGACAATAAGAGAGTTGTATTCGCCTACGGCAAATAAAATTCGCCTGCGGCGAATTTATATCCCACTCCTGAAGTTTGATAAGGAGGCAGGCTTATGCAAAGTGAGCTGTCAGCGATGCTGACTAAGGGATTGCCGGCTTGACTTCACAGGAGCCTGACGCCCGCACGCCTACTAAGCTACGGTAGGAGGATATACTACCCGCCAGCCGGCAATCACTCCGCCACGGCCTTGGCCGTGGCGGCTCACTTTGCATATGTGGGGCAGCTTAGCTTTGTGGGAGGGAGGGGCGCCTGACGGCGAGCTGTACTGATGTGCGGCTTAGTGCAAAGACCCGTGATACTCCCCCGCTCCTCCCAGACGCTACGCCGGGTAAGATTGCAGCTTTTCTTAAAATCTCGCTATTTTAAAGCGATTTCAAGCTGCTTCTAATAGGTTTTTTGGTCGAAGCCCCTTTGACCAAAAAACACATATATCCGTACGATTGTACGAGACGACCGCCAGGGAGTCCGTGCGAGAAGTACGGATGCAGGAAAAGGCCCACGGGGAAACCCGTTCGGGGTGTCCCCGTGAATACTCTGGGTGTCCCCGTGATACTATATTGCGCTCTCCCCCGCTCCTCCCAGACGCTACGCCGGGTAAAATTGCAGCTTTTCTTAAAATCTCGCTATTTTAAAGCGATTTCAAGCTGCTTCTAATAGGTTTTTTGGTCGAAGCCCCTTTGACCAAAAAACACATATATCCGTACGATTGTACGAGACGACCGCCAGGGAGTCCGTGCGAGAAGTACGGATGCAGGAAAAGGTCCACGGGGAAACCCGTTCGGGGTGTCCCCGTGAATACTCTAGGTGTCCCCTTGATACTATATTGCGCTCTCCCCCGCTCCTCCCAGACGCTCCCGGAGTGCTCTGTAGTACCAGCCGGCGGAGCCTGTGTATATCGACCAGCCGCCTCTTGAGTAGCAGTTTTTGTTGGCGTAGACATCCCCGGCGATATAGTACGGCTCGGTTTTGTATCTCTCATAGCCGCCGTCAGCCGAGCGCTTCAAGGGATTTATTGCGTCAAGCACAGCGTCCGCCTCTTTTGTAAGACCAGCTCTCAGAAGAGCCATCCCCAGCCAGACCCCGGCGTGGGTGTACTGACCGCCGTTTTCCCTCAGTCCGGGAGGATAGCTCTGGATATATCCTGCCTCCGGCTTGAAATCGGGGGTGAAATAGGGCGCAAACAGCTTTACGACTCCCCTTTTCGAGTCGACAAGCCGCTCATACGCCTCGTATAGCGCACGGCGGGTAAACTCCCTGTCAAACGGACCGGCAAACTCCGCAAAGGACTGCGCTATAGAGTCTATCTCACAGCAGGGGGAGTCCTCAACGCCAATCGGAGTGCCGTCGTCGGCGTAGGCTCTTAGATACCACCTTTTCGCCCTGCCGTTTTTTAACAGCGATTCGGTCATCTCCCTGCGGCGCTTGGTAAGCTCACGGGAATAGGAAAGCTCGCTTTTATCAAGCTCTCCCCTGTCGACGGCGTCCCCGATGAGGGAGGAAAACCTCTTTAGAACGAGGATGAAAAACTCGGTCAGCCAGACCGACTCTCCCCTTCCCATCGCTCCGAGACGGTTAAAGCCGTCGTTCCAGTCCCCGGTGCCGATAAGCATAAGACCGTGGGCGCCGGTTTTATTCAGGGAGGAGTCTATCGCCCTGACGCAGTGGCGGTAAACGCTCTCTCTTTTTGATGTGTGGTAATACTCCCCGCAGCTTTCGCTGCCGGCACCAAGCTCTAAGCCGCAGGCATAGCGAGTCCTTAAGCCTAAAATCCCGTAGTCCCCGGTGGTCATTACATACTGGCAGACCGCAATAGGCAGCCAGAGCCTGTCGTCGGAGATTTTCGTCCTAATCCCCAAGGGTCTTTTCCCGGGGAGGATATGCCGCCAGTGCAAAACATCCCCCTCCTCAAACTGGGACATACAGCTTCTTAGAATCATCGCCTTCAGCTCGGACGGATTCTCCTCGCAGATACACATGGCGTCCTGTAGCTGGTCCCTGAAGCCGTATGCGCCGGAGCACTGGTAAAAGCCCGCTCTTGCCCAGAGCCTGGCGTGAAGCGTCTGATATCTTAGCCAGCAGTTTACAAGCGGTGAGACTAGCGGGTCCTGGCAATACAGCCTTTTCGGTCTTTCGGCGGTGTCCTCCTGCTTTGAAAAAAGCCCGGGCATCATGACAGCCGACCTTGCGCACATCCCGTAGCTAAGATAAAACTCCAGTCTGCACTCGCCCTCAAGCCTTACGACGGCGGCGGCGCAGATATCCTCCGAGGTCCTTGTCTCACGCCAGTCGCCGGTATAAAAGCCTCTTCGCTCGGTCACGAATATACATTCCTTGCTGCACGAAATTGAGCTGTACCCGCCGTCTCCCTCTCCGCCGTGGATAACCAGACTGCCATCCAGCTTTTCAACGCTCAGCATCCTTGAGCCCAGCCTTCCCTCCCCGAAGCACGGCTCGGTGTAATAGGCAAGCTCCGCCTCGCCGTCTAGGCTCAGGCTGACGGTTATCCTCTTGCAAAGCCCCCTTGAGGAGACCTCCACAACGGTGCTGGCGCTAAAGCCCTCCCCGGCGGAAAGATATTTTGCCTCATACGGGGAAAATACCGCCGCAGAGCCGCATACAAGGTCGGTAAAGACCCCGTTTTTCCTTAGAATCAGACGCTCGCCGATATTGTCACGGGAGCTGTCGTTGTCCCAGGGAGTGAGCCTTGTCTCCTTTGAATTAAAGGCGTAGCTGAAGCCAAGCGATATGTCGGACACAAGGGTCCCGAACTGTCTGGAGGAAAGGACATGGCACCAGGGCAGTCTGGGTCTTTGATTTATCACATAGCTCTCCCCCAGGAAGCCTCCCTGGGCTACTGGAAGCTCTATTTCCACACCTTGAGGGCTTGAATCCCTTATTTTTATCATCCGGGAGGCTTTTATATCCTCCCAGCCGATTATCGGCTCGTTTTTTGCTATATGGCAGGCGTACTCCTCGACAAGGGCTATTAGCTCCTCTCTTACCTCCCCCTTTTCAATCGGGATTATCCCTCCGGAGGAGTAAAGACAGCCGTCGACGCCCTCCTCCCTTGCTATAAGGGAGATGAGCCTGTGCCGCTCCCTGTTGTAGTCTCCCCTGTCGTCGTACAAAACAGCCATCTGAACGGCTATTCCTCCTGCCGTGAGTAGTCTGTACGCCTGAAAATACGCCCTTAGAAGCCTTTGGTCAGCCGTCCCTCCGAGACTCAAAAGAATGAGCGGGAGGTCATAGGATAAGGACAGCTCCCAAAGAGACCTCATGGGAAGCCTAGAGCCCTCCCCGACTTTTTTTCTTATCCTGCCGGACTGGGGATTAAAAAGAATGTTTGCCGCAAGCCTGTCCGCAAGCCTGGAGCCTACGGTTGCCGTCCCCTTTACCTCCTCCGGCTTGCGCCGCCTTAGGCTGTCCACGCTGTTGTAAAGCTCCTCACGGCTTCCGGCGCAGACTAAAAACATATTCGCCTGACCCGAGGTCCTTGGCGGGACGGTAAGCCTTGCCCTTATGAAAACGCAGGGGTCAGGCTCTGAGATGAGCGAGCCTTTTATGCTCTCGGGAGAGTCAAAAAGCCCTAAAACCCCCAAGGGTCTTGAAAGCACCTCCTCACGGTCAAAGGATACGGTAAGCTCGGTCTCCTCTATAAAGCCTATGGCAAGATATATTTTCTTGGAGCCGTCAAGGTCGGAGCGGGTGACGGTGACTATCTGCCTGGCAGGGTCTACCTCCGGCCTTACAAACATCCTCTTGTAGGCGGGATGCGAGATTTCCTCTTTGCTATCAAGAAGGGTGGGCTCAAGGTATGCGTATATGCTCACCGGCGCAGGTCCGCCGCCCGTATTCTCAAAGGCAAAGCTTCTAAGCTCACAGGGAAGCGTGCCGTGAAGTGCCGCCCTCATCCCGGCGCTTACTCCGTCAAGCTCGCAGTAATACCTGACGCTGCCGTCTGTAAACTCAGCCATGGGACCCTCGTTTGCTCCAAGACACGAAAAGGCTCTTGCCCTGCCGTTATAGCCGAAGCCGAAAAACGCCCCTCTTGGGCGGCAGGCGCTGTCATAGGTCCTGGCGTAGACATCCTTCCCCCGATATATCCCCAAGGAAAGCCCGGTGTCCGTAAGAACAAGGGTATACTCGCCGTTTGAGATTAGCTTTGTCCTGGGAGAAAATACCGAGGCCTCGCCTATGCACTCCGTCTCGCCTGCGATATCCGGCTCGCTCGGCGTTTTGGGTCTTAGGCGGATATTTTCGTATACGCTTTTATCAAGGCTCACCCTCTCGTCAAGAAGCTGACCGGCTCCCCTTACCCTTATGTCCCTTTGAAATCTTTTTTGCATTATGCCGTCGGTGAGGATGTTGAGGCAGGCAATTATGCTCATCCCGACATGGTGAGCCATATAGCTCCTTACGATTTTAGGACCGTCCTGGGAGTCCGGGGCGGTGAAGTCAAGAGCCTCGTAGAAGCCGTAGCCTGAGTACATTCCGTACTCCTTGAGCCGCCTGAGATTCTCCATCCCAGCCTTTTTCGAGTAGCCAAGGGATATATAGGTTGAGTACGGGGACACCACATAATCAAGCTCCAAGCCCCGCTTAATTCCCGTATTCGGCACTCCGTGAGCCATATATCTGTAGGAAAGAGAGCTGTCAAAGGCGTAAAAGCCGCTCTCGGAGATTCCGAAGGGTCTTTTTTTCTCTTTAGCGTAGAGCCTCTGGCACCAAAGTGCGTAGCATAGGCTCTCCTCAAACAGCGAGCCCTTGGGACTCCTTAAAAACAGCTCCGGCATGAAATACTCAAACATCGTCCCGCAGTAGGACGCCACTCCGCTGTAAAAGCCACGGCTCAGATAAATTCTTGATAGCCTCAGCCAGTGGCTTTTGGGGACCTGCCCCGAGGCTATCGCAAAGAAGGAGGTCAGCCTTGCCTCACTCATCAAAAAATCGTATCTAGACGGGCTGAGACAGCCGGTTGCCGGGTCAAGACCTATCGCCATAAGACCTCTTGCGCTGTCAAAGAATACCGACAGCTCGGTGGAGTCTATAAGCTGATTCAGCCTCTTGACAACATGGCAAAGCTCCGGCTCCTCGGAGTAATACTCCTTAAGCCCCTCCTTTAAGGCGACCATGGAGCAGACTAGGTTTCCCGAGTCGACGCTGGACACATACGGATTGGGACATGGCTCCAGCGTCCTGGTATCGTACCAGTTGTAGAGATTTCCGTGATACTTTTCCATCCGCTCCAGCGAAAAAACAAGCCCTGACAGCCTTTTTCTCATCGCCGAGGGGGTAATCAGCCGTCTGTCGCAGGCGGCCAGGACGCTCAGCATATACATCCCGATGTTTGTGGGAGAGGTCCTGTGGCATATTTTATAAACCGGCGCAAGCTGTATGTTGTCGGGAGGGAGCCAGCTCTCCTCCTCGGTTACATAGTCGTCAAAAAGCCTCCACATATTCCCAAGCTGAGAGCTTAGCTCCCTTGTGTCCCTGTAATCAAGCCTTTTTGGACTCTCGTCGCTCCGCCTTGACCCTCCCAGGGCGATAAAGACGGGCATCAGGGAAAAGAATGCCGCCCAGAGCCTCACAAGAGCCGCCGGACTCGCTAGGAGCAAAAGGGATAACGCCTCGGCGGCATAATAAAGCCCAAGACCCCTCCCTGAGCCTTCTGCGGCAAGGGAGGTCGTCCAGTCAAGAAGCCCTCTTTTTGTTATCATCCTTTTAGCGGACAGAAGCACCGCCCTGAGCGACGCTGCGGCGTCGAGGCACAAAAGCACCGTCTGGCAAAGAAGCTGTAAAAGCCACAGCGCCGACCTCGATATTATCCCGGTGAAAAAGCTCCTCGGGGAGGCTCCTCCTGCCAGCACGCTCCTAAAAAGTCCCAGAAGCTGAGGGAAAAGATAGCCTAAAAGAGCCAAAAGCGACACCGCAGACCCCGCCGCCGGGTAGATTAAAAAGCTAAGATACATCGCCGCCAGAACGCTTGCCGGCGCTACAGCCCTTATCAGGTTGTCAAGGAGCTTGATTTTTGCGAGACAGTCAAGCCTTGCTAAGAAAAGAAGCCTAAGATTCTGGGTGTCCCCTCTTATCCACCTGTCAAGCCTCTTGTAGTATGATGAGGGGCTGCCGGGAAAGCCCTCGGTGAATATCGTTCCTCCCGCATAGGCGCAGCCCGTAAGCTCTCCCTCCAGGATGTCGTGGGAGAGTATTCTGTCCTCGGGGAGCCATGAGGTGCAGGCAATTAGGGCGTCCACGCTTATAAGACCCTTGCCGCAGAAGCTCGCCCTGCCAAAGACCTCCTGCCAGAAGTCGCTCGACTCCATGTCGTAGCCGGAGACAGAGCCTATACCTCCCTTTGCCATCGAAAAGGCGCCTAAGATGGAGTCCTTCAGCCTTGTTACAAGCCTGGGAGCCAGAATCCCGAACCCCTTTATCACCCTGCCCTCCTTAATAACCGGGCTGTTTGCGGGATGAAGGATAATCCCCAGAAGCTCGTCTACGGAGCCAAGGTAGGGCTCGGTGTCGATATCCACGGCGAGGATATATTTAATCCCGACCAGCTCGCTTATTTCTCCCGAGCTAAAATAAAAATCCCCTGTGCCCGATTTAAGGTAGCCTGCCGCCTCCAGAATTGCGCCACGCTTTCTCTCCCTGCCCATGTACTCGTCCTGGGTTTTCTGGTATTCCCTTTTTCTTACTATCGCACAGAAGCTGCCGCCAAGCTCCTTATTAAGCCTTTTTATCGCCTCCTCCAGCGAGGACAGCGCCGCTCTGTCGGAGTAAACCTCCCGTGACTGCTCCGCCGGGAGGTCGCAAAGAGCTAAATAGTATATCCCCTCACGGCGGTTGTGGGCATATAGGCTGTAAAGCCGCTCATAGATAAGCTCTGCGCTCTCGGGACCGTCTATAAGTGCGCTTAAAACCACGGCACAGCGTGTTTTCCTTACCGTTATCCCGGACGGCTCTAGGCTCAAAAGCGGACCGCTTCTTGAAAGAGCGGAAAAGATAATCTCCCAGACCGGCTTTATCCCTATCAGCATCGGGACTGCAAGAAAAAGAGCCGCAAACGGCTCGCCGAGGCTTATCCCGGCCAGAGCCGACAGCAAAGCCGACAGCAGGACAAGCCCCGCTCCGTAGAACGCCGCAAGACAGCCTCTTGCCCCAGCCCTTTCAAGACCCAAAAGCGAGGCGAGGCTTTTTTCCTCCCCGGAAAGCTCCCTTAAAAGCATTTTTGCAAGCTCCTTGGGGTCCCTGCCCTCCCTTTTTGCCAGCCTGAAGCAGCTTATTCTGTAGACGCTTTTTGTATAGGAGCTGCTTCCGCTATACTCCAAGCATCCCTCAAGCACCGCCGCCACCGGGTTTAAGCCTGAGGAAAGCCTCTCCCAGTCATGGCCTAAAATAAGGTATGAAAGGCGAATATAGTCTCTCATTTTGTCCTTGTCTCTTTCCTTTAGGGCTGAGCATATCCCCTTTAGCGCAAGCAGGCATACGGACTCCATAAGATACTCCGCCTCGAGAAAGGACGGCTCCGGCTCACAGGAGGATATAATTCTATCCAGACCGTCCGTCCCGGATTCACGGAGCGCCTTTAGGACTCTAAAGGAAAGCTCTCCGCAGACTATCCCCTCGCCCCGATAGCGCAAGAGGATGTCGCAGAGCGAGAAA
Organism: Ruminococcus sp. UBA1409; assembly: GCA_002305045.1. Taxonomy (GTDB): domain Bacteria; phylum Bacillota; class Clostridia; order Oscillospirales; family Ruminococcaceae; genus Faeciplasma; species Faeciplasma avium. Next base: position 6,626 of record DBPX01000012.1, on the reverse strand, counting down.
ACGGCGGTGTAGCCGTCTAAGAAAATCTCCTCGCAGGAGTCAAGCTCTGCGCCGGACGGGGATGTGCATATCGCCTTGTATGCCGAGCCGAGGCTCCGTCCCTTAGACCTCGCCCACGACCTTACTCTTACCGATGAAACAGCTTTAGACATATTCCTTCGCCTTTCAGATTTTGTTAAGGTATTATTTGCCGTATTGACGGAAAATATGTGGCGGGGGTTTGAAAATTTGTACAGCCGGGCGCTGTGGGGAGTGTTGCAAAATCCCCGGGGCAGTGGTATACTTTAGGATGTCGGAATACTTTTAAGCGACTCTTTCGATGCTCCGAGGCTTAACGGAGCATCTATATAAAAAGGAGCTGTTATCTATGAACTACCTTGTTTTACTCTGCGACGGAATGGCGGACTATCCCCTGCCCGAGCTTGGAGGACTCACCCCGATGGAGGCGGCTATAAAACCCAACATGGACAGACTCGCCGCTATGAGCGAGGTCGGTCTTGTAAAGAGCGTTGCGGACGGTCTGAAGCCCGGAAGCGATGTTGCAAACCTGTCCGTTCTGGGGTACGACCCCGCTAAATGCTACTCGGGAAGGTCTCCCTTAGAGGCCGGCTCGATAGGAATCGACATGAAGCCAACCGATGTTTCCTTCCGCTGTAACCTTGTCACCCTGTCGGATGAGCCTTGCTACGAGGACAAAACCATGGTTGACTACTGTGCGGGGGATATCTCCACCGCAGAGGCTGCCGAGCTTATCAAGACTCTCAAGGAGCATTTTGACAGCGAGAGCTTCACCCTCTACTCCGGGGTGAGCTACCGTCACTGCCTGATATGGAAAAACGGCACCCTCGATGTGGGAAGCCTTACCCCTCCGCATGACATCTCCCTGAAGCCGATTAGAAATTATCTTCCAAGCCATGAGAACACCGTACCCCTTCTTAGGATGATGAAGGAAAGCTACGACATCCTTATGAGCCACCCGATAAACAGGGCGAGGATTGAAAAGGGGCTTCGTCCCGCAAACTCGATGTGGTTCTGGGGCGAGGGGGTAAGAAAGCCTCTTGAGCAGTTTTACGACAGGTTCGGCTTAAAGGCCTCGATGATATCCGCCGTAGATCTTTTAAAGGGGATAGGAAAGTTCACCGGGATGAATGTCGTCAGCGTCGAGGGCGCAACCGGCTATATAGACACCAACTTTGAGGGCAAGGCAAGAGCCGCCGTCGAGGAGTTTAAGTCGGGCAGCAGCTTTGTATATGTCCATGTAGAGGCTCCCGACGAGTGCGGTCACCGTCATGAGATAGAAAACAAGGTCAAGGCGATAGAGCTTATCGACCAGCTCATTCTCGGCCCGGTCGTGAGCGAGCTGTCAAAGCTGGGAGACTACTGCGTTATGGTCCTTCCCGACCATGCTACTCCTCTGTCTCTAATGACCCACACCAACGACCCGATACCCTACATGATTTACTCTACCCGCACCCCCAACGAGGGCGTCGACTGCTTCTGCGAGCGCACGGCAAGGGACACGGGAAGATATGTCCCGATAGGCCACACGCTGATTGACCACCTGCTGACCGACTTTAAATGATAAAAAACAGCGCCGGCTCCCCCTTAAAATCTGGGGGAAGCCGGTGTTTTTTCGCCTTATTTATTCTTCCAGGATTTTTTCTATGCTCAAAAGCTCCTCCTCGGAAAAATCGGCAGCTTTTAGACAGCCGCAGTTTTCCACAATCTGCTCCTTGCTGCTCGCTCCGATTATAACTGAGGCTACAGCACTGTTCCTTAGAATCCAGGAAAGAGCAAGCTGGGAAAGCGGCTCCTTTCTTTTTTCGGCAAGCGAAGAAAGCCGGCGGAGCTTTGCTTTAAGACCGCTATCAATATCTGGTCCTAGCCATGTGTCGCCCTTTCCTATTCTTGAATCCTTGGGGACTCCCGCAAGATACTTGTCGGTGAGAAGTCCCTGATAGAGCGGAGAGTATACCGTCAGCCCGACGCCGTTTTCAGCCGCCCAGACATCAAGACCGTCCTTCTCTATCCAGCGGTTGAGCATTGAGTAGGATATCTGGTTGACGATGAACGGGGTTTTCATCTCCTTTAGTATCTCGGTCATCCTCCTTGTCTGCTTGAGGCTGTAGTTTGATATCCCGGCATAGAGCGCCTTGCCCTGCCTTACCGCCGAGTCAAGAGCCATGGCTGTCTCCTCAAGCGGGGTCTCGGGGTCGTAAACATGGTGGTAAAATATATCCACATACTCCAGCCCCAGCCTTTTAAGACTCTCGTCCAAGGAAGAAAGGAGGTACTTTCTTGAGCCTCCCCTGCCGTAGGGACCCTCCCACATATCAAAGCCTGCCTTGGTGGAAATTACCATTTCGTGGCGGTGCGGCTTCATGGACGACGCCATCACCCTGCCCATATTCTCCTCCGCACTGCCGTTGTGAGGCGCTCCGTAGTTGTTTGCAAGGTCGAAGCAGGTTATCCCGCAGTCAAAGGCGGTGTGAATCATGCCCTCCACCTCAGAAAGAGGGACGGTCCTCCCAAAGTTCTTCCAAAGTCCCAGCGATATCTCGGACAGCCTAAGCCCGGAGTCTCCGCAGCGGCGGTACCTCATCCTGCCGTCGGCATATCTTTGGCTCTGCGGAATATACATAAAATCTCCTCCCCTGTTTTTTGTATTTTTTAAAAAATAGTCTTACAGGCTCATTATACAGGTTTGACTTCCAAATGTAAATAATATATACTGTTATTGCTTTAACATTTTAGAGGATTTTATTCTATACCCAAAGAAAGAGAGGACTAGCCGTGTTCAAGATTCGTCATATGGGCTGTGACAGCGTCCACAGCAGCGATTTCTGCCTCTGCCGCCCTAAGGGATTTGACTTTCACCTCGCCCTTTATGTGAAAACCCCGGCGCTATTTATCCTTGACGGCGTGGAGCAAAGGACAAAGGAGAATATGTTTATCCTCTTTGACAGGAACTCCTGGATTCACTACAGGGGCGTCGGCAAGGAGTATGTCGACGACTGGATTCAGCTTGAAATCGACGAGGAGCCTGCCATAAGCTACGGCAAGCCATATTATCTGAGCGACATAGTGCCGATATCAGAGTACACCCATATGCTTCTGGACGCCTATTACAGAGGCAGTCAGGTCGCCTGCTCACATCTTGTCAGCGCACTTTTTTCAGAGCTTGCCCTGGCGTCCGGCTCGCCTGACATCACCGGCACTCACTACAAGGCTCTTGCCGGGATGCGAAAGGAGATATACTCCTTCCCCGAGAGGGACTGGTCGGTCGGAAATATGTCAAAGAGGCTGGGGCTCAGCCCGGCGCACCTCCAAAAGCTCTATAAGGACACCTTCGGAGTGACCTGCCGTGCGGATGTCATCAACTCCCGTGTCGAAACAGCAAAGCTGCTCCTTGACGGAACAGGACTTAGCATAAGCGAGGTTGGCTATCGATGCGGCTATAACAGCCAGGTCCACTTTTCAAGGCAGTTCTGCGCTCTTACAGGCCTGCCTCCGTCAAAATGGCGGCAGAAAAAATAGCATGCTCTGCACATTAAAAAGAGGCGGGAGTCTATCTATCGCCGCTTGGTGGGGAGGCTCCCTCCCCACGCAAAGCTCGCCGTCAGCGCCGCTGACCGAGGGATTGACCCCATACCTTCACAAAAGCCAGCTATATACGCCTCCTGCGGGGAAGCAGGGAGGGCGTCTAATCAGCGCCTGTCAATCCCTTCGTCACGGCCAAGGCCGTGACGGCGAGCTTTGCGTGGGGGGAGCCGGTCCTGCGGAAAATGCTTTAGATAGGCCAAGGGGGAATCGATGCATTGACCGACTCCCCCTCTTTTTCAATCTGTAAAGGTAGAAAACAGATGCTTTTAATCCTAAAATCCGGCTAGATGCTGTCTAGGAGCAAAATAGCAAGCACTATGTATGCCGCCGCCGCAGCGAACAGCACGGCAAGCGCACAAACCAGCGCAATTTTTAGCTTTTTCCCAAGCCTTCCCGATGAAAGGAGAAAATACGCCCCTGCTGCCGTCAGCAATAGTATAACTGCCGCCATCCATAATTGCATATTATACCGTCTCCTTTACAATTTATTTTTTTGACGCCTCAAAAGCCGGTGCGAGGCTTTTTACCAGCTTCCGCCGCCTCCGCCTCCCGAGCCTCCGCCCGAGACTCCTCCGCCGCCGGAGCTTGAGGATGACGAGGACTGTGCCGGTGCCGAGGTCATCGAGTACGCCCGACGCGCTCTCTGTGCGTGGTGCAGTATGCCAGACAAAAAGAAAAATGCCACTCCAAATGCGGAATGGCAATTCAAGACCTACTTTGCAGAGTATCACGAGGAGTTTCCCGAGCTTGTGGATGAGAACGGCGCAGGGTGGTATTACCGCCATGTTCACGCCGTTGCCGATTTTATATCTGCCAACCGTACCAAGGTCAATAAGCACATTCATTGCCTTGCGGAAAGAACAAGGCAATGGGAGGAGAGTTGGGGAGATAAGGTCAAGCAGTACCAAGTGCCGATCTTCACGGGAACGACTCGCGCGGAGTGGGCATTGTCCTTTGATGCCGCCATTTCCGACGCCTTAGAGCTTGGCGCTCTGCGCCGCGAGGCGGTAAAGCTTACATACGAGCAGATGGCTTATATCGAGCGCATCCAACCGCTCGGTGTTCCGCTGAACGTACTGACCACCATTGCGGAATACTACATCGCAAACAAGCCTTACGACAGCGATTGGTGTGTCCTGCCTGTGACCAATATCGAAGCCTACCTCGGTAGCTCTGCGCTCAATAAGCAATATATGAGCAAAATTCCCACCGAGTTTATGCAGAAAAAGGAAACGAGCTATGGCATTGCGGTTTGTAAAATATCATTATAATTTTTCAAAACCACCTAACATTTTCACAAACGTGCGGACTATATAAGTGAAAGCATTGATCAATCGCTTGGAGAAACAAATGAAAAAACAGGACTTGCTAAAATATTTTGACGACAACTTGCTTGATAAGCTATTTAGCTTTTGTTATGCAAGAACAAATGACAGCTACGAGGCAGAGGAGCTATGCTCAGATATAATCTATGCCATCGTTAAAGCTGCCCATAGTGACGGAGAGATCGAGAGCGTATATCCGTTTATTTGGAGAGTGGCTCGTAATGTTTATGCCGATTTTTCAAATAACCGAAGAAAACGCGCGGAAACCATCTATGAAGGCGATTCGGAAGAAATTTTGCTCGGCGTTGCGGAAGAAGACACTTCTGATGATACCGCAGAATTATTAACTTCCGTATATCGTAGAATAGCTTTTTTGACAAAGGCGTATCGTGAAGTAATGATAATGTTCTACATAGACGGTCTTTCCACTGCTCAGATAGCCAAGGCACAAGGAACAAGTGAAGGAGCTGTTCGTCAAAGGCTCTTTTCGGCAAGACAAAAGATCAAAAGTGAGGTAGAAGAAATGGCAGAAACTTATAATAAGCCGGTGGCGCTTGATAAAATTGATTACGTGATTTGGGGAACGGGTAGTCCTGCATGGGGAGATCCTCGTAACGTATGCACGAGAATGTTCTCAAATCATATCGTGTGGCTTTGCCATAAGAAGCCGATGAGTGCTTCTGAAATTGCAGAGGAACTGAATGTACCCACCATTTACGTTGAAGAAGAACTTGAAATCCTCCGTAAAGGTGAGAATGGAAAGTACGGTTTTCTTCGTCGTTTGGAAAACGGTAAATATGCGCTTAATTTCATTTTGCTTGATAAGGATGTATTTGAAAAAGCAAATGCAATTTATACAGAGCAGTTGCCAAAGATTTGCGAAACCATATTGAACTATATCGAGGAACATAAAGCAGAATATCTTGCTTTCCCATATTTGAACAAGAAAGTTGATATGAATCTTATTCTTTGGCAGCAGGTATTCCATATTGCTGATGCCTTCTCGTACTGTGTTGAGTGTGCTTTGAAGAACAATCATTTTGCTGACATTGAGAAAACAGATCGTCCGTTTAGTGTGTTTGGATATGTAGATAACGGCAAGTATTATGGCCGCGGTTGGGATGGCGTTGACGCGCAAAACGTATGTGGATTCTCTAATGTCCATCTCGATAATATCTACATCACACGTATTAAAAAACACTTTAGCTGCGGACTTAATGTGTCTAAAGACCCTCAGACTCAACTTGCGCTCCGCGCGATTGAAGGTCTTGATATTACGTCGTTGTCTGAAAAAGAAAAGGAACACGCGGCAAAAGCTATTGAGTGCGGATATTTGTATCGCGACGGAGATATGCTTTATACCAAGATTCTTGTAAATGCGCTTTCTGATAGAGATAGACTTTTTGATATCAGTAATGCTTTGCAGAATGGATACTTCGATGCCGATGCTGAAATTGTTGCAGCGAAGGTTGCAGAACTTATCAAAAAATCCGTTCCCGATTACCTTCTCGGAGAATGGAGATTGGCAAATAACCTTGCGAGTATGCCCATTCTTGATGCAGTTGTTGAATGTCTTATCGAAAAAGGCGTATTAACACCTCCCAAGGATGGAATTGGTGCAGAAGGTTGTTGGATGAGCGTAGAAAAGTAAAAAATGAATACCGCCGGGAGCAACTGAACAGGTCCAGTAAAAACGGA
>DBPX01000011.1 GCA_002305045.1 Ruminococcus sp. UBA1409 | reverse complement strand
GGTAAAAACCAAGCAAGCTTTGGTTTGTCAAAAACTAAGTCCCGCAGCTTTAGCTGCGGGACTCTTTTTCGCCAGAAGTCTTCTTTTGGCGGCGCTATTTTAAATCAGATGGTGAAGGGTATGCAAGGCTCGTAGTCTATCCTGATTTTAGGAAGCTTTTTAAGCTCGTAGAAGTAGTTTGTCTCCCCGGGGGCGTTTTCTCCGCTTGCGGGAGGGCAGAAGATGCTTAGGCTTAGCTGCTTAGGACCTGTGAGACGGTTCTCAAAGAACGCCGGCATGAGGTCGATGTAGCGGCAGCCGGGGGACTTGTAAAACCATCTTCCGGCAAACTCTATCATGAGGTTTGAATCGTCGTCCTCGTCAAAGAACAGCTCGCAGTAAACAGGGTCTGCCTCAAGCTGTACAGGCAGAGCTATGCCGTCGGAATCCTCTGAGCCTCCCCACCTTGTCCTAACGGGAAGCGACGCCTCTGAGCCAAGCTCTATCGGGGGCTTGAACCAGTCGCTGTGCAGTATTCTTTTATACTCCTTCAGGAGCGGGAGCTCAATTCCGACCTCAGGGTTGTTGGGGTCCTCCCACTCAAGCCCGAGCCGTCCACGGTCCCTGAACTGATACAAGGTAAAGCCGTCCAGCCAGGTGTCCTTATTGCCCTCGACCATCTCGCAAAAGCGTCTTAGCATCAGGCACTGGTCGTAAGGGCCGTTTACATCGCCGTCTGCATTATGCTCGCTCATTACCATCGGCTTATCCTGACCTGTGATTTCCTTATACCTTTCGTAGGTGGACCTGCAGGTGTCGTAAACCGGCTTGGCTCCCGTGCTGGAGTAGCTTCCCCCTCCCTTTACGGCGACATCGTTGGGCCATCCCCAGTGAAGCGACATATATTTGTCAATCGACCAGATGTCAGTCTCCCTTGCCGCCTCAAGGAACAGCTCCTCCATACCGATTTTTTCGGGAGACTCCCCGTCCTCCCCTGTGGTGCCGGCGCAGAGAATCGTCCTGGCGTTGGGAGCATACTCATGGATTATCCTTGCAAATCTTGTGAAGAAGTCGGCGACCTCCTTATAGCTCGCCCTTTTGTTGAAGGAAAACCAGCTTCCCGTAGCCTCGTGGTTGATTCTTACCATTATCCTTCCAAAGGGCAGAAGGTCCTTGGCTATGGCAATAAGATGGTCGTCGCTAAGCCTCGGGTCGACGGTAAGAGTCAGGATGACATCCTGGCCATGCCTTCTTATATCCCTCATCTGCTCAAAGACAGGGTCGTCCTTCTTGCCCTCAAGCCCTCCACGGTATGTAAAGTAATCGTCGTAGGGATAGCCCCAGGCGTTTGTTTTATCCTTAGACGGGAAGGCGACGCTGGCTCTTACCGGCCAGCCCTCGTCCAGCGGATAGTAGCAGTACATGAGGTTTATCGCTCTGTGAGGTCTTCCCAGCTTGTTTAGGATATAGTCCTGATTGACATACTCCCCTCTTTCGCTGCCGTCCCCCAAATCAAGCGCACAGGGAGCCTTTCCAAGGTGCGCAAGATATATTTTCTCGCCGAATCCGCTCATCTTAATGCCGTCCTTTCATATAATAATTACAGGTTTAATATTTTAGCATGGAGGCATGGCCTCCTTACCGAAAGTATAAGCTATATCCGCCAATATGTCAATAGTCATAGGAAAAATACTTTAATACGACTCAAAACGCCTTGACCTTAGGCAAAGCGAGTGCGATTCAAGGATTTAAACCGCCAATAGGCATAATGCCCGATTTTTAGAGGATAACAGCGGATATTTTGACATTAAGTTAGAAACTCGGCAAACCTGTTGAAAAAAGCAGAATGTCGTAGTAAACTGTTCTTGCGCCTTGAGCAGCTATTACATTTAATATTGAGGTATTGGCATTGAAAAGACTAAGCTTACACGGCGGAAGCATGGACATGACAAAAGGCTCCATCTTCCCCAAGATAATAAGATTCACAATTCCCCTGCTCATAATGGGGACCTTGCAGCTTTTATACAACGCAGCCGACATCGTGGTCGTCGGCAGATGGGGCAGCGACGCCTCGCTTGCCGCCGTCAGCTCGACAGGAGCGCTTATAAATCTCATAGTCAATGTATTCATGGGGCTTTCTGTGGGAACCAGCGTGGTCGTTGCTAGGCATTACGGTGCGGGAAGCTCAAAGGATGTCAGCGAGGCCGTCCACACCTCTATAGCCGTAGCGATTGTCTGCGGCATCGTTGTGGGAATCTTCGGAGTGATAACCGCAAGAAATATCCTGGAGCTTATGGACTCCCCGGAGAATGTAATCGGACTTTCCTCGCTTTATGTCAGGATATACTTTGCAGGTATGCCCTTTAATATGCTTTACAACTTCGGCGCTGCGGTGCTAAGAGCTGTCGGGGATACAAAGCGTCCGCTGTACTATCTTACCGTCTCGGGAATCATCAATGTTGTTTTGAACCTGGTATTCGTAATAGTATTCTCGATGGATGTTGCCGGAGTCGCTCTTGCTACAATTATCTCCCAAGCCGTCTCCGCAGTCCTCATTGTAATCAGCCTTATGCACTCGGACGGTCCGATAAGGCTTGAGATAAAGAAGATTAGAATACATAAGGATAAGCTTTTAAACATAATCTCGGTAGGACTCCCCGCCGGAATCCAAGGCTCGATATTCTCAGTATCAAATGTAATAATCCAGTCCTCCATTAACTTCTTCGGAGACGCCGCAATGGCTGGAAGCGGAGCAGGAGCCAACATCGAGGGCTTTGTCTACATGGCTATGAACTCGGTATATCAGGCTGCCATCACCTTTACCAGCCAGAACTACGGCGCAAGGAGCTACAAAAGAATCAAGGCCATCGCCCTTGAGTGCATGGGCATAGTCACTGCGATAGGGCTTAGCATGGGTCTTTTGTTCATGCAGTTTGACACTCAGCTTCTTTCCATCTACACCGACAAGAGCGAGGAGATAGCCTTCGGAATCGTCAGGATGTCGGTGATACTTTACACCTACTTCCTGTGCGGAATGATGGACACAATGGTCGGACTTTTAAGGGGAATCGGTCACTCCATCCTGCCGACTATAGTTACTATCGCCTGCGTATGCGGCTTCAGGATTCTGTGGATATACACCTACTTTGCAAGCTATAAGCAGTCCGTCGGCTTCGACCCTGAAAAATCCCTTACCGTGCTGTTTTTGTCCTATCCCATCTCTTGGGGACTTGCGGCTATAGTCCACACCGTTTTGTTTGTGATAATGTTCGGAAAAATCCTGAAAAAGGCAAAGGCAGAGGGAGCCTGTTAGGCTTTCCTCCCCGATACTGTAACGAAAAATACCACTGTATCCAAACGATACGGTGGTATTATCATATTTAGGGCGCTTCTTGACCGCCCGTCTAAGGACAAAGCCGCTGTCACGGTTAATATTCCGGGATTTTAACGGCTACAGCTCCTTTGGCTTGGGTCTGAAGATCAGCGCCGCCAGAAGGGAGAGCACCAGCGCTCCGCTTATTCCTGCTGAGCAGGCGGCTATACCTCCCGTGAACACTCCCAGAAGCCCCTTTTCGTTAACAGCCTCCCTGACGCCGGTGGCAAGAAGGCTGCCAAAGCCTGTAAGAGGGACGGATATCCCTGCTCCCGCAAGGTCAAATATCCAGCCGTACAGCCCAAGAGCCTCCAAAACAACTCCTGCCACTACATATGAGCAGAGTATTCTGGCAGGGGTAAGGCTTGTATAGTCTATAAGAAGCTGGGCGATAAGGCACAAAAGCCCTCCCACAAAAAATGCGTATAAAAAGCTCACCTATAACCCTCCCTTCAGCCGGCTTCCGAGCTGAGCCAGCAAAGATGCGATATCCCGGGGATGCTCTTTCCCTGCTGCGACGAGGTCGGCGACAAAAGAGCGCCGGTAGCCGCAAAAAGGATGTTTTTAAGCTCTCCGGATTTTAGTCTCGGAAGAAAATGACCGCACAGAAGTCCCGCCGCACAGCCGCAGCCGGACGCTCCCGAGTGTGAGTCCTGCTCCTCCCCATAGAGGCTGGCTCCGCAGTCAAAATGCCTGTCAAGGATGTCTATGCCGTCCCGAAGCAAAAGCTCGCAGAGTATTTTTGAGCCTACTCTTCCAAGGTCCCCGGTGACTATAAGGTCGAAGTCCTGCGGGGACATTTTTGCGTCGCTTAAAAAGGTTTTTATCACCCAGTGAGCCGCAGGAGCCATTGCGGCGCCCATGTTGTTTGCGTCGATTATCCCCTTGTCGCATATTCTTCCGACGGTGACTGCCCTCACAAACGGAGGAGTCTTTCCCCTCTCCAAAATTAAGGCTCCGCTGGCAGTAGCCGTCCACTGTGAGGTCGGGGTGCGCTGTCCTCCGTAGTTGAGCGGAAAGCGGTACTGCCTCTCCGCCGTGCAGTAGTGCGAGGAGGTTATCGCCGCTGCCCTGTCCCCGGCTCCCGAGTCGACAAGCAGCGACGCGAGCATAAGACCCTCCGAGATGGTGGAGCAGGCTCCGTACAGACCGATAAAGGGAGCCTTGAAGTCGGCAAGGGCGAAGGTGGTACCTATGCACTGGTTCAAAAGATCTCCGCCGAGTATAAACGAAAGCCCTGACGCCTCTATCCCCCGCTTTTCAAGAGCTATTTTCAGGGTTAGGCTCTGCATTGCACTTTCGGCGTCCTCAAAGCAGCTCTGACCGAATAGGTCGTCTGCGTCCTTGTAGTCGTAGCAGTCCCCGAAGGGACCCTTCGCCTCGTTTTTGCCTCCCGAGGCGGCAAAGGAGGATATCATTACATTATTTTCAAGGAAGATTGTAGACTCTCCCGCTCGTTTAGACATGACAGACCCTCGTTTTAAATATTTCTTTGCAGGGTATTCTATGCAGAAGTCAGCCGATTATACTCCCACGATTACCGTCCTCCGGCACTTGAAATATAGGAAATAATAGTGTATAATAGCATAGGGTCGGCGTCTGCCGGCAGAATAATGCGATAATTTTAAGCTTGGGAAAGGAGGCTTTTGCGTTTGCAAAAGCAGCTATGATATGATTAAAGCGAGATTTTTAGGCGCCGGGCTGGCTCTGATGACGGTTTTTTTGATGCTCTGCTCCTGTCAGACCGGCGAGAATAGCCCGGGCGGCTCTCAAAACGGCATACCGAACAACACGGTCAGCCATCAGCCTGACAGCGAGCCTAGTACAGAGCCGTCTTATGACAGCGCACAGCCGTCCGAGTCTATGAGTCAGGATTCCTCTTTGCCTCAGGAGCTGACAGAGCAGGCCGAGGCATCTATCGAGGACTCACAGAAGGAGCCTGACGGCGAGGATGAGCAGCCTACCGTAAGCTATCTTATGGCTATGGAGTGCATGGAGCTTTTAAACTCCGACAAGGTGCACGCTAAGCTGATAGAGGCTCTTTCATACGACGCCGAGGAGGCTTCAAGCATCGAAAGGGAGTATTATGTCGACGGCGAGAGCGCAGTATACATCAACGGTCATCAGAAAATAATTATAGACGGCGGAATTGTCACCGTGATAGACACCGAGGAAAGCACCTACTACTCATATCCTAAGGATGACAGCGAGGAGCTTGGCTTCGGCTTCGGTCAGGAAAACTACACCCTTGAGGACATCACCGTCGCAGAGGACGGCACGACCACCGAGGTCTACTCGGTGAACGCCCACGGAAGCCGCCTCAAATCCACCTGGACCTTCTCGCCGGACGGCGGGGTCACGGTTGCCGATGTAAGCGAGTTCGGCTCATTCAACTACTATATCTTTGAGATTATCGAAGGCGATACCTCCGGGATGGACCTTACCCTGCCTCAGGGACTTACTCTTATCCAGCCGGAGGACATAATGTAAAACGAAAGGAAGGCATCAGGATGGTCACGATTGAAATGGAAAACGGAAAGAAGATTAAATTCGAGCTGTGCCCAAAGGACGCTCCCATGACTGTTGAAAACTTCAAGGAGCTTGTCGGGCAGGGATTTTACGACGGTCTTATCTTCCACAGGGTGATAGACGGCTTTATGATTCAGGGAGGAGACCCGACCGGCACGGGAATGGGCGGCTCGGAGAATACCATCCGTGGCGAGTTCCGTGCCAACGGCGTAAACAACACAATAAAGCACAAAAGAGGCACCGTCTCGATGGCAAGGACAAACGAGCCAAACTCCGCCTCCTCGCAGTTTTTCATCGTCCAGAGGGATTCTTTGTACCTTGACGGGCAGTATGCCGCCTTCGGAAGGGTGACGGAGGGCATGGAGGCCGTCGACGAAATCGCCTCCTGTAAGACCGACTACAACGACAGACCTGTCGTTCCCCAGAGGATAAAGAGAATAACCCTCGACCAGGACTGAGCGTCAAAAGGAGACCGCTTTTATGAGAGTAACCCCAAGGGATAACCCGAGGCTTGAATATCTAAGGGAAAAGACTCTCCGTCTTACCACCTCTCCCGGCTGCTACATCATGAAAAATAAGGCCGGGAGAATAATTTATATCGGCAAGGCTAAAAACCTAAGAAACCGTGTGTCGACCTATTTTCACGACAACGACCATCTTCCCAAGGTTGCTAAGATGGTCACAAATGTGTATGACTACGAGTTTATCGTCACCTCCTCGGAGTACGAGGCATTTGTTTTGGAGGCGTCCCTTATCAAGCAGCACCAGCCAAAGTACAACATCCTGCTAAAGGACGACAAGGGCTACTCCTATATAAAAATCTCGGACGAGCCTTATCCTAGGATTACAAGGGAGCTTCAAAAAAAGGGGCCCGGCTGCTTTATTGGTCCGTACACCAGCGGTCTTACCTCCAGCCAGACCGTCGAGGAGGTAAACCGTGTGTTTATGCTCCCCACCTGCAAAAAGGTCTTTCCGAGAGACTTTAAGAAGGAGCGTCCCTGCCTCAACTACCAGATAAAGCGGTGCATAGGGCTGTGCCGTGGCTGTATGTCCCAGAGCGACTACCGTGAGATAATAGACCAGGCGGTGGAGTATATAAAGTCGGGCAGCGGAATGAGCGTGGAGTCCATGACAAAGAGGATGCTCGAGCTGTCCGAGAGGATGGAATTTGAAAAGGCAGCCATACTAAGAGACAGAATCGCAGCCATAAAAAGAGCCGGTGAGACCCAGAAGATATACGATAGGAGCATCCCCGACTGCGACATCGTGGGAATGGCGAAAAGCGGCTCGCTGAGCTGTGCAAGCCTGCTCTCCTACAGGGGCGGGAGGCTCAGCGACAAGGCGGATTTCTTCCTAGGCGAAATAGGTGACGAGCTCTTGGCAAGGGAGGAGTTTTTAATCCAGTATTACAGCTCGGCGTCCAAAATTCCGGCAAGCATATACATCGATGCCGAGCTCCCCAGCGAAGCCGACATAAAAAGGTTTCTAAGCGAAAAGTCCGGCAGTCAGGTTAGCCTTCTCAATCCCAAAAGGGGCGAGCTTCACAGCCTTGTAATGCTTGCAAGGCAGAACGCAGTCGAGCAGCTCTCCTTGCAGACGGGAAGGTCGAGTAAGGAGCTTATGACCCTAGAGGAGCTGGGAGGGCTTCTCGGGCTTAGGAAAACGCCGGGCTATATCGAGTGCTACGACATCTCAAATCTTGCCTCCAGCGACATGGTCGGCGGCATGGTGGTGATGGAGGGCGGAAGATTTGCCAGGAAATACTACAAGAAATTTAACATAAAAACCGTTTACGCTCAGGACGACTACTCAAGCATGAGAGAGGTCATAAAAAGAAGATTCTCGGAGTATCTGAGCGAGGACTGCACCGACGAGGGGTTCAAGCGGCTCCCCGACCTCATCTTCTTGGACGGAGGCAAGGGGCATGTCTTTGCGGTGGCTCCCGTTCTTGAGGAGCTTGGAATCAAGGTTCCGCTTTTCGGTCTTGTAAAGGACAAAAGGCATCACACAAGGGCGGTTGTCAGCTCTTCTGGGGAGGAGCTTGAGATTTCAAGGTCAAGAGCCGTTTTCTCGCTTCTGACAAGGCTTCAGGACGAGGTCCACAGGTACACCATCACCTTCCAGGCCTCGAAGCGGTCCTCCCGTCTTATGGAGAGCGAGCTTACAAGGATTCCCGGAATCGGTCCTAAAAAGGCGGCAGACCTTCTTAGGGCATTCGGCACAAAGGAGGCTCTTAGGCAGGCTGGGCTTGAGGAAATCTCGGCGGTCATGAAAATCAGCGCAGAAAAAGCAAAAATGGTCAGGGATTTATTTATAGAACAGCTAAAATAGGGCTTTTTGACAGCAGGATTTTATTAAGCTTTGTAGAATTATCCGCCATTTGACGATTTTTGTGTAGACAAACGATATTTTATAGAGTATAATCTCTTAGAATAGGTTTTTTTGCTGCCGCCCTGCTCTTGGACGGCGTCGGCCTAGGAGGATTTAAAATGCAGAGCAATCAGAAAAACATCCCTACATATCATGGAACGCTAAGAAGCCACTCCATCAACCTGCCGGACAGCATCTACAGGTGCAGCGGAATGGTCATCTTCGGCAGGAGGATAAAATCACTTGTATTCTCCACCGATGTCGCCATAATAAAGAACATAAACGCAGACGCCGTTATAGCCGTCTACCCCTTTACTCCGCAGCCCGTCATATCTCAGGCAATAATCTCGGTGTCTGACGCTCCTGTGTTCGTAGGAGTCGGAGGGGGTCTTACCGGCGGCGAAAGGGTGATAAGGCTTGCTCAGGCAGCCGAGAACTACGGAGCCTTTGGAGTCGTGGTAAACGCTCCCATCAAGCCAGACCTGATAGCCGAGATAAAAAAGAAGGTGGAGATTCCTGTGGTGGCTACGATAGTCTCCGAGAATCAGGACATAAGGGCAAGGCTTGACGCCGGCGCAGATATTCTTAATGTCGCCGCCTCGGTGAAAACTCCCGAGCTTGTTAGAAAAATCAGGGAGAGCTTCCCGGACGCTGCAATAATCGCCACCGGCGGTCCAAACGAGGACACTATTGCAAAGACAATAGAGGCGGGAGCTAACTGCATAACCTATACCCCGCCGTCAAACGGGGAGATTTTTGCCGAGTCGATGGCAAAATACCGTGAAAGGTTCCAAAACGAAAAGGAGTAGGCTGATTAAGCCGTTTTGAAAAGGAAAGGACTGCATAGGATGCGGGTTATTACCGGCACTCTCCGTGGAAGAAGGCTTTATACCCTCGAGGGCGAGAGCGTGCGTCCCACGGAGCAAAGAATAAAGGAAGCCATTTTTTCGATACTACAGTTTGACATCCCGTACAAAAGGGTTATAGACCTCTTTTCGGGAAGCGGTCAGCTTGGGATCGAGGCGCTCTCAAGGGGCGCACTCAGCTGTCTCTTTGTGGACAGGTCCAAGGAGGCGTCGGCTGTCATTAAAAAGAACATTGCTCTTTGCCGGCTTGAGGACAGAGCAAGGCTTTTAAACTGCGACGCAATAGATTATCTTCGCCGCCCTCCGAGGCAGGACGAGATTTTTGACATCGCAATTTTGGACCCTCCCTACGGTCTTGGGCTGGCTGAAAAGGCTCTTAGCCTTATCGACTCAAGGATAGCTCCCGGAGGGATAGTCCTTGCAGAGCATGAGGGCGGGCTTATGCTGCCGGAGAGCTTCGGCGGGCTGAGGCTCCGCAAGAGATATTCCTACGGAAAAAGAATCGGGCTTACCATCTATGACAAGCTGCCGGGTGAGGACATAATATGAACAATCTATCAAGCACAGCTGCAAGAGGAAGAAGAATAGCGGTCTGCCCGGGGAGCTTCGACCCTGTAACCCTGGGACATCTTGACATAATGCAAAGGGCGTCACAGCTTTTTGACCGTGTAATCGTTTTAGTATCCGTCAATCCCAAGAAGTCCCCCAGCTTCACGCCGGAGGAGAGGGTCGAGATGATTAAAAGGACGGCGGGACATCTTAAAAACATCGAGGTAGAGACCTTTGACGGTCTTTTGGCCGACTTTGTCCGCCAGAAAAAGGCGACTGCCATAGTAAAGGGACTCCGTGCCGTGACCGACTTCGAGTACGAGTTCCAGATGGCTCTTGCCAACAAAAAGCTCTGCCCTGAGGCTGAGACGGTCTTTTTGGTAACACGGTCGGAAAATATGTACCTTAGCTCCAGCGTCGTAAAGCAGATAGCCTCCTTCGGCGGGGACATAAGCGGCTTTGTCCCTCCGCAGATAAAGGACTTTATCGCCAGCAGGCTTTGCGTCAGGGAGTAACATATTCAGGCGGCAAGCAGTATAATAAAAAATTAAATGATTAAGGAGCCAAGACTATGCCTAACAACCCTAACATCCCCAACTCAAACGAAACCATCGACGATATCCTTGAGAGAATGGACGAGCTTCTCGATAAGGCTACGGGAGTCCCCTTCACTAACAAAAAGGGGCTTGTGGATATCGAGCAGCTTCGTGAATACATTGACAGTATAAGGTACAATCTGCCCACAGAGATAAAAAAGGCGAAGCAGATGGTCGCCGACCGCTTTGACATCATCAAGGGCGCAAACGCAAGCGCAGAGGACATCATCAAGAACGCCGAGACAAGGGCAAGCAAGCTTGTATCCGAGGAGGAGATAGTCAAGCAGGCAACCGCCGCCGCAAAGGAGATAACCTCAAAGGCAAGGCAGATGGACCTTGAAATCAAAAAGGCGATGGTGGAAAAGCTGGACGGAATCTTAAGCGAGACCGAGGCGTCAATCAACAAATCCCTCTCCGAGATAAAGGCTATGCGAAACGCAATAAGGACGGTCTCCCAAAGAGCCTCCTCCGGGCAGAGCCAGAGCAAGGAGTAGCGGCTTTAAGCCCTTTCCTGCGGCATGACATCCCGTTTGGCGTCCCCAGCCGCTTCTAATAGGCATTTAACATCATTAAGCTAAGGAGTCTTTTTAGTGTCAACAAAAGTAGTTAAGTTCGGCGGAAGCTCGCTTGCCGACGCCAATCAGTTCATAAAGGTAGCAAATATCATACGGGCTGACGAGTCAAGAAAATATGTCGTGCCGTCCGCTCCGGGAAAGAGATTTTCAAACGATACCAAGGTCACCGATATGCTTTACGCCTGCTACGACCTGGCAATCGGCGGAAAGGATTTTTTGATCCTCTTCGACGAAATCAGGGCAAGATATCAGGAAATAATCGACGGTCTAGGGCTTAGCCTCGACCTTAGTCCAGAGCTTGAGACAATAAAGAACAGCTTTATGGCAAGAGCCGGAAGGGACTATGCCGCCTCGAGGGGAGAATACCTCAACGGGCTGATTCTCGCCGAGTATCTTGGCTACAGCTTTGTAGACGCCGCCGAGGTCATCTTCTTCAACGAGGACGCAAGGCTGAATCTCTCCGAGACCTGCCGTGCCGTCAAGGACAGGCTGGACAAAACAGGTCCTGCCGTCATCCCCGGCTTCTATGGCTCGATGCCCAACGACACCATCAAGACCTTCTCAAGGGGAGGCTCCGACATAACCGGCTCGATAGTCGCAGCGGCAGTCAACGCCGACCTCTACGAAAACTGGACGGATGTCTCCGGCTTCTTGGTCTGCGACCCAAGAATTGTCCCCAATCCCCAGCCGATAGAGACTATAACCTATCATGAGCTAAGAGAGCTCGCCTACATGGGAGCAGGAGTTTTGCACGAGGAGGCAATCTTCCCCGTAAGAAAGGCGAGCATCCCGATTAACATAAGGAACACAAACAAGCCTGAGGATCCCGGCACCATGATAGTCGAGACCGCCAGCAACGACTCCTGTAAGTACACCATCACCGGCGTTGCAGGAAAGAAGGGCTTTATCGCCATGTCCATAGAAAAGGATATGATGAACAGCGAGCTTGGCTTCGGAAGAAAGGTCCTTCAGGTGTTCGAGAGCCACGGAATCTCCTTTGAGCATATGCCCTCGGGAATTGACACTATGAGTATAGTTGTGCAGAAGGGCGAGTTCGAGGAAAAGGAAGCGATGATAGTACACGCTCTTCGCACGGCTGTACATCCCGACAGGATAGATATCGACAGGGACATAGCGCTCGTAGCGGTCGTAGGCCGTGGAATGAGGTCCCACAGAGGAACTGCAGCCAGAATCTTTGCGGCTCTTGCACATGCAAAGATAAATGTCAAGATGATTGACCAAGGCTCCAGCGAGCTGAATGTCATCGTCGGAGTGAGCTGCGAGGACTTCGAGACTGCAATAAAGGCGATTTACGACATCTTCGTAACCGAGCAGCTCTAAACGCCCTGCCAAGGACTATCCGCCCTTCCTTATGAAACGGAGGTAAAGCAATGTCCCCTAAGACCTTTTTTGATAGGGTCACGGTGCGAATCCCCGCTGTAATAATGGCTTTTCTTGTCTTAGTAGGAGCGGCAGGCTGCTCTACCGCTAAAAAAATTCCACAGCAAAGCGGCTCTGTCACAGGCTCCTTGGACAGCTCAAATTTCACGCAGCCAAGCGCTTCCCTGCCCGAAGGCGTCGGGGAGGAGGCAGTGTCCTCAGACAGCCTTGACGCCTCCCTTTACGGAAGCTATCTTACGATGTTTACCGGCACCGATTCAGAGCCTGAGTATCCCTATGCGGTGAGGCTGACCTCCTATTATGAGGTGGAAAAGTATTACTACGAGAACGAAAGGCAGTTTTTCTTCGGGGCAAGATTCACAACGGCTATGGCGTCCTTCAGCGACGAGTTCCTAAGAGACAGCGAGGTTTTAATTCTAGCGGTGAGCGACCCCTCGGCGTACACAAGCTTTGTCTTTTCCGGCATAGAGATCAAAGACGGCAGGACGGTTTTCACCATCGAGCGGCACACTCCCGAGAACGCCCCGGAAAGGCAGTCTATCGCCTATCATCTGGTTTTCACCGCTCCAAAGGGCGGCTTTGAGCTTATAGACACCGAAAACATCGAGCTTGAGCTTGTAACGGTAATAGACCCCGTCATCGAGGATGTAAACGACGCCGAGCGCTTTAGGTATGTTTACCCGGAGTTCTGGCCCTTTAGCTATCAGGCTCCAGCCCTGAGCGACGACCCGATGCCGGTTGTTGTATCGGTCAATTCCTACAACGAGCTTCTCGGCTTCTACGAGAGCTACAAGGAGGAGTTTGACCTCGACCTCGAGTTCTTCTCCTCGATAGGTCCTTTGTACAGCGAAAACCTGTTTAGAGACTATGTTGTGCTGATTGCAATACTGCCGTATGACACAAGGAGCAGTCCCCCGGTGGTGTCCGAGCTTTTTGTCTACAACCTGAGCATCTGGCTGACGCTCGACTCCTACACCGACGAAATCCCAAAAAGCAGTACGGGCTGGGTGCTTTTGTCGGCTGCGGTCCAGAAAAATCAGCTCGAGGGCGTGAATCTCAAAGAAATTTACATCGGCGGGTAAAAAACTCTTGCATTTTATAAAATGATGTGCTATAATGGCTTGGAATGCTGCGGGGGAGTTCTGCTTGACAGCTCCGGGGGTATTCGGAGGTCCTGCCCGGCATGATGATAACTCCATAGTACTACTGTCTGAACCGAACTGGATGGGCTACTATGTTTATCATACCATAAAGCTCAGTTCAAAAAGGAGGTATTAAGATGGCTAAAGAGGGAATCCATCCTCAGTACGAGGAGACCACTATCACCTGCGCCTGCGGAAATGTCATCCCCACCAGGTCGACCAAGAAGAACATCAAGGTCGAGATTTGCTCAAAGTGCCACCCGTTCTTCACCGGCAAGCAGAAGCTTGTTGACACCGGCGGACGAGTAGATCGCTTCAACAGGCGTTACGGTCTGGAAAACAAGTAATATCGGGAAGTCAAAGGCTTCAAGCCTTAGGCTTATGCCCTAGGCTTATGGCTGTCGGCTTCTAGACTGCGGGCTTCTATAATCACACGCAGGTAAGAAAAGCCCTGTCGGAGATGAAATACTCCAAGTGGCTTTTGACGCAGTAAAAAAAGCTTATCCACAGGGTCGTTTTTAGGCTCTGTGGACAGCTGATCATTTTGCCGGTTTGATGAATGCTGAAAATGATAGGCCTGCATTTTTGCGGCGCATGGGGTGCATGGGGAGAATCGGTGAAAGTGTGAGTAAAACCCACTTAAGCATGAGTAAAACCCACTCAGACGTGGGTTTTACCCATGCAAGCATAGGTTTATAGACTGGCTGTGCGGAGCGATGTCTCCGCCTTTTCTTTTACTGGGGGTTAATATGTACAGGAGCGTCTACGGAGAGTCGGAGGCTAAAATAGTAATAGAGAGGTCGGAGTTTATCGCCCACATCACAAGGGCGGAGTCCGAGGAGGAGGCTGTCGGCTTCATCGAGAAAATCCGCTCGCAGAACAGGCGGGCAAGGCACAACTGCTACGCCTACCGGCTGAAAAATGAGAATATATCAAGGTATTCTGACGACGGCGAGCCATCCGGGACTGCGGGTGCGCCTATCCTCGATGTGCTGGCAAAAAAGGGTCTTACCGACACCGTAATAGTCGTGACGAGATATTTCGGCGGCATCCTGCTCGGCAAGGGCGGACTGACTCGGGCTTACTCTCAGGCGGCGGCTCTTGCGGCTCAGGAGGCAAGGATAATGGAGCTGTCCCCCGCATACATTATAAGCCTTATTTTCGACTATCAGTATTACGACAGAATTATCCACTCCCTGCCAAAAAGCGGTCTTAAAATCCTAAGCACCGACTATCTTCAAAGCGTGAGCCTTAGCCTGGCTGTCGATTGCGAGCTTAGGCAGGAGCTCGAAAAAAGTCTCCTCGACCTGACAAACGGCAGGATTGTAATAGAGGAAATAGACAAAAAGCTCTTTGATTTTTCAGAGTAGCTTGTGCATTTATACAAAGTTTTGGCTTTATAAAAAGAAAAAAGAGGAGTCTTGGCTTGCATTTTGTATAATCAAATAGAAGCGTACAAATTATTATACAGAACTGCGTCCAAGGAGGGCATAATGCCGACACAAAAGCTCCCAAGAGAATACACCGAGGAAAACGAGCACAGGTTTTTATCTCCTGATGCCTGCTTTTCCGATTCCGGCATGGGAAGAATGGTATATGAGCCTCCCTGCCCGCTCAGGACAGACTTTCAAAGGGACAGGGACAGGATAATCCACTGCAACGCCTTTTCCAGGCTGAAGCAGAAAACTCAGGTTTTTTTGAATCCCACGGGAGACCACTACAGAACAAGGCTCACCCACACCCTTGAGGTCAGCCAGATAGCGAGGACTATAGCAAGGGCTCTTAGGCTGAACGAGGATTTGACCGAGGCTATAGCCTTAGGTCACGACCTTGGGCACACTCCCTTCGGTCACGCCGGCGAGGCGATTCTTGACAGCATATCCCCCACCGGCTTCAAGCACTACGAGCAGAGCCTAAGAGTTATCGACTGCATAGAAAAGGACGGAAAAGGTCTTAATCTCACACACGAGGTTAGAGACGGCATACTAAAGCATACCGATAAAATAGCCCAGACAAGAGAGGGCTGCATAGTCCGCCTTGCGGATGTAATCGCCTACATAAATCACGACATTGAGGACGCCATAAGAGCAGGAATCATAAAAGGCTCCCAGCTTCCCAAAAGGGCTGTGGGGCTTCTTGGCGACACCAAATCAAAAAGGATAACAGCCCTTGTCTCCTCGATAGTCAGCATGGGAACGGGCAAAATCTGCCTTTCTCCAGAAACAGCCTCGGCTCTTGAGGAGCTCAAGGAGTTTATGTTTGAAAATGTCTACAGGAATCCTAGGTGCAAGTCGGAGGAGTCAAAGGCTAAGACGATGATAGAAAAGCTTTATATTTACTTTATGGATAACCCCGGCAGGCTCCCGCAGGAGTATCTGGCTCTTGCCGAGCGCTTTGACATCTCCACCGCCGTCATGGACTATATCGCAGGAATGACGGACAAATACTGCACCGATGTCTTTATAAGCCTCAATGTTCCAAAGGGCTGGAGCGTTTATTAGATCCCGGAGGGGGGTGTCGGCTTGCCGCTTCCAGTTGAATTTTTAGAGCGCATAAAGGAGCTAAACAGAATCGAGGATGTAATGCGCTCCTATGTTACCCTCAAGAGGTCGGGAAAAACCTATAAATGTCTCTGTCCGTTTCACTCCGAGAGGACTCCCTCGATGGTGGTCTACCCGGAGAGCAACAGCTTCTACTGCTTCGGCTGCGGCGCAGGAGGAGATACCATCACCTTTATAATGAAGGCTGAAAACCTTGATTACATCGAGGCGGTCAGGCTTTTGGCGCAGAGGTCGGGCGTATCCATGCCGGAAAGCGGCTTTGACGACCGTGCCGCCAGGACGAAAAAGCGAATCCTTGAGATGAACAAGGCGGCGGCAAGATTTTTCTATCAGAATCTTAAAACCCCTGACGGCAAGGAGGGGCTTAGCTATCTGGTGGAAAAAAGAGGACTTTCCTACAAGACTATAAAGAGCTTCGGAATAGGTGTGGCTCCCAATCACTGGACAGCTCTTACAAACCATATGCTCTCCCTGGGCTATTCAAGGGAGGAGCTTCTTGCGGCGTCCTTAATCAGCCAAAAAAACGGCAGGTGCTTTGACTTCTTTGTCAACAGAGTCATCTTCCCTATCTTTGATTTGCGGGGAAATGTAATCGCCTTCTCGGGGCGTACCCTTGACCTGGACGCTAAGGGCATGAAGTATTTAAACTCCAAGGGGACCCCAGTATATGAAAAGAGCAGAACGCTTTTTGCCCTCAATTTTGCGAAAAACCACTCGGTCAAATCGGGAAGGCTGATTTTATGCGAGGGAAACCTGGATGTCATAACCCTGCACCAGTCCGGCTTCTGCGAGGCAGTAGCTACCTGCGGCACCGCCATAACCCCGGAGCACGCAAGGCTGATGTCCTCATATTGCAGCGAGGTGCTTATAGCCTACGACGGCGACTCCGCCGGTCAGAAGGCGACCTCCCAGGCAATAGCGATTTTGCAGTCGGCAGGGCTTAAATCAAGGGTGATAAGTCTTTCGGGAAGCAGTGCCAAGGATGTCGACGAGTACATAAGAAAATACGGAGACGAACGCTTCAAGCTTCTTATCGACGGCTCCAGCGACGCCGTTTACTACAAGCTCCAAAGGTGCCGTGACGGTCTTGACACTAAAACCGACTCCGGCAGAGTGGAATATCTCAAGCGCTCGGTGGAGGTCCTCGCCGGGATACAAAGCAGCATTGAGCGGCAGGTATACATAATGAGCGTGGCGAACGACCAGGGAGTCCCGGCTGAGGTCATCAAGGCTGAGGTCGCCTCCTATATGAAGAAGCGTTCCAGAAAGGAAAGCGAGAAAAGCTGGCGAAGAATTGAATCGGGAAGATTGGAAAGGGACGATGTAAACCCCGAGGCAGCCCTTCACAAAAGGGAGGCAAGAGCAGAGGAGGGCATAATCTGCTACATTTTAAGCCATCCCGACTCCGCCCGCGAAATCTTTTCAAGGCTTGACGAATCAAGGCTTCTGACCTCCTTCCACAAAAAGGTCTACGGGCTGCTAAAAAAAGCCGAGGAATCCGGCTATCCGCTGTCTATGACCGCTCTCGGGCAGGAATTAACGCCGGAGGAAATGGGCAGAATATCATATATTGTCGCAAAATCAAGGGATATAGCCATAGACAGGCCGACTCTCGAGGAGTATATAAGGGTCCTTGAAAGCGTAAGGCCTGACGATGAGGGCGGCAGTATGTCGGACGAGGAATTCTTTGCATATGTAAAAAGGCTTCGGGACGAAAAAAGATAAGAGGTCAGCCCGGGGCACCCATTAGATACACCAAAAACTAAAAAGGTCCTCAAAAGAAAGGAAAGTTAAAATGAGCGAGAAGAAAAATTCCATTGAAAATCTTATTGAGCACGGAAAGCAGGCGGGTAAGCTCTCCACAAAGGCGATTACCGACGCCCTGGAGGAGACCGATTACGATGTCGACCAGATAGAGAGGTTTTACGAGCAGTGCTCAGCCTTTAACATCGAGATTATAGACGACATCGTGCCGGAGTCGGATTCCTTTGAGGACCTTGAGGAGTTTCATGACAATCAGGACAGCTTAGCAGATGTCGAGGACGACTACGATCCCTCCCTCACCGACGCTATAGCCATTGACGACCCCGTCAAAATCTATCTAAAGGAGATAGGCAGAGTCCCGCTTCTGTCCCCCGACGAGGAGATACAGCTCGCCCAGAGGATGCAAAACGGCGACAGCGCCGCAAAAAAGAGGCTCGCCGAGGCTAATCTTAGGCTCGTAGTCTCCATCGCAAAAAGGTACGGCGGCAGAGGCATGAGCTTTTTAGACCTCATTCAGGAGGGCAATCTGGGGCTTATCAAGGCGGTTGAGAAGTTTGACTACACCAAGGGCTTTAAGTTCTCCACCTACGCCACCTGGTGGATAAGGCAGTCTATAACAAGGGCGATTGCAGACCAGGCGAGAACGATTAGAATCCCGGTTCACATGGTCGAGACGATTACCAAGGTCAAAAAGGCGTCCACCCAGCTTCTTCACCAGAACGGAAGGGACCCCTCCGCAGAGGAGATAGCCCAGCTTCTTGACATGCCGGTCGAAAGAGTGAGGGAGATTATGAGAATCGCTCAGGACCCTGTATCGCTGGAGACCCCCATAGGCGAGGAGGAGGACAGCCATCTTGGAGACTTCATCCCCGACGAGAACGCCCCGGAGCCTACCGAGGCTGCCTCTCAGGTGCTTTTAAAGGAGCAGATTAATCAGGTCCTGGGCACCCTTACCGACAGGGAGGAGAAGGTCCTAAGGCTCAGGTTCGGCCTTGAGGACGGCAGAAGCCGCACCCTGGAGGAGGTCGGACAGATGTTCAATGTCACAAGGGAGCGCATAAGGCAGATAGAAGCCAAGGCTCTAAGAAAGCTGAGGCATCCTAACCGCTCAAATAAGGTCAAGGACTTTATCGACAACTGACCCGCCGTTATGACATAAGAGCAGCCATAAGGCGCTTTTACGGGCGGGAGCCGGCGGCAAGGATATTTTCCCAATAAGGTCTTGCTTATCTACATAGCTTATATAACAGTCATCCGGCTGAGCAGGAAAAAATCATCGGTCGGCGGAGGGCTTGCGTACAAAATCAATAAAGGCGGCTTTGTATTTTAAAAAAGCTTTGACACCCTCCGCCGGCTTTTTTCCTTGACAGTATCAAGATTATATGCTATAATTCATGCGTATGCTTGATTAGAGCCTATGGCTTCACGGTCGTGGCGTCAAAGGGCTCCGCATATAAACAGACATCCATCCTTTTTGCCAAGATGAACGCACGGCGGACAATCCTAAAAGGGCTGCCAAGCCGCCCGATAATCAGGTCAAGCCGGCGGACGACGCCCTCTTACCGTTATCCCCTGCCGCCTGCCCCTCATCCGGCATGTGGAAATCCGGGGTCTAGGTCGTGACGGCGTACCGTCGAAAATTAAATCTAATTATGTGAGCAAAGGCGTTCATCCATAGCAGTTACTGTCTCTATGTGACTCTGAACAGCCTTTTTTACTTTTTTATGGGAGGTTATGCTCAATGATATACACTTCGCAGGAAATAATGCAGTATGTCAAGGAGGAGGATGTAAAATTCATCCGACTGGCATTTTGCGACCTTTTCGGCAGGCAGAAGAACATTTCCATCCTTCCAAGCGAGCTTGAAAGGGCGTTTGAGCAGGGAGTCGCCATCGACGCCTCGGCTATCCCCGGCTTTGGGGACGAGGCAAGGTCCGACCTTCTTCTGAAGCCGGACCCGTCGCAGATAGCAGTATATCCCTGGAGACCGGAGCACGGAAGGGTTGTCAGAATGTTCACGACAATAACCCATCCTGACGGCAGGATTTTCTCGGGGGACACAAGAAGCCTTCTCAAAAGGGTGTCGGAGGACGCCTCTAGGAAGGGCTTTTCAATGTCCTTCGGACCTGAGGCTGAGTTTTACCTGTTTAACCTATCGGAGGACGGCACTCCGACAAAAATTCCCTACGACACCGCCGGGTATATGGACATCGCCCCTGAGGACAAGGGCGAGAATGTCCGCAGGGAGATTTGCCTGACGCTTGAGCAGATGGGCATCCGTCCCGAGACCTCCCATCACGAGGAGGGTCCCGGTCAGAACGAAATAGATTTCCACTACTCCGAGCCTCTGACCGCCGCCGACAATACGATAACCTTCAAGACGGTCGTCCGCACAATCGCCGCAAGGAGCGGGCTGTTTGCAGACTTCTCCGCAAAGCCGCTTGACACTCAGCCGGGAAACGGAATGCACATAAACATCTCGGCTTACAAGGACGGCAGCAATGTCTTTTCGGAGGTCACCGCCGGAATCCTAAAGCACATCAGGGAGATGACCGTATTCTTAAATCCCTTTGAAAACTCCTACAAGCGCTTCGGCTCCCACAAGGCGCCCAGATATATCGGCTGGTCGAAGGAAAACAGGTCCTCACTGATAAGAATACCTGCCGCAGCCGGCGAATACCGCAGGGTTGAGCTGAGGTCCCCCGACCCGATGTGCAACCCCTACATCGCATTCACTCTCCTTATCTGCGCCGCAATCGAGGGGGTCGAGAAGCACCTTGAGCTTCCCGAGCCGTCCGACTTCAACATCTTCACGGCGGACGAGGAGCAGCTAAACGGCTTTGAGTTTCTTCCCAAGAGCCTGACCGCTGCCAGACAGGCAGCCAACAGCAGCGACTTCATAAAGCGCTGGCTTCCCAAAACGATACTAGACGGATACTGTATTCCGTAGCTCATCAGGTGGTGATTTTGTTTGGAGCTGTCCCAGACCCTATACAGTGTTTTGGTAATTTCCTCATCGGAAAAATTCAACAGCACCATCGTAAAGCTTTTGCCTGACGAAAGATATTATCCGGTTAAGGTGGTCACGGACGGCGGCTCAGCCTCCAGGCTGCTCTTGGAAATCGGCTTTGATATTGTAATCATCAACACCCCGCTCAAGGACGAGTTCGGAACGCATCTTGCGTATGAAATATGCAGAAAGAGCGACTCCGGGATACTGCTTTTGGTCCGTCACGAGCACTATTCCGACATAAATATGCGGCTCACGCCGATGGGGATATTAACGCTTTCAAAGCCGGCTCCCGCAAACCTCATTCTGGAGACTCTGCTTATCCTCTGCGGAACGAGGACAAGGCTCCAGAGGATGAGGGGGAAAAGCCTCTCCTTCGAGGAGAAGATGGCTGAAATAAGACTTATAAATCAGGCGAAGATGATTTTAATTTCCACGGACGGTCTTAACGAAAACGAGGCTCACCACGCCATAGAAAGACGGGCGATGGACCGCTGCGTTTCCAAGACTACAATAGCTATGGAGATAATAAAAAAAGGCTCAGGCAGGAATGAGGAGGGTAAATTATGACAAAGTACATTTTTGTGACAGGCGGAGTTGTCTCGGGGCTTGGAAAGGGCATCACCGCCGCATCCCTTGGCCGCCTTCTTAAATCAAGAGGGCTGAAGGTTGCAGCGCAGAAGCTGGACCCCTACATAAATGTAGACCCCGGCACCATGAGTCCCTATCAGCACGGCGAGGTCTATGTAACGGAGGACGGTGCGGAAACCGACCTCGACCTCGGTCACTATGAGCGCTTTATCGACGAGGACCTGAACAGGTTTTCAAATCTGACTACTGGAAAGGTTTACTGGAATGTCCTTAATAAGGAAAGAAGAGGAGAATATCTCGGCTCTACCGTTCAGGTCATCCCGCACATCACAAACGAAATAAAGGAGTTCGTCTACAAGGTCGGCAACGAGACCTCTGCGGACATAGTTATTACCGAAATCGGCGGCACCATCGGAGACATTGAATCACAGCCCTTCCTAGAGGCGGCGAGACAGATATCCCTTGAAATCGGAAGGGAGAACAGTCTCTTTATTCATGTCACCCTGGTGCCGTTTTTGAGCGGCTCTGACGAGCACAAATCCAAGCCGACACAGCACTCCGTCAAGGAGCTTCAGGGCATGGGTATTAATCCCGACATAATCGTTTTAAGGTGCGACAGGAGCCTTGAGCCCTCGATATTCAAGAAAATATCGATGTTCTGCAATGTCAAGCCGGACTGCGTAATAGAAAATATGACACTTGACAACCTATATGAGGTTCCTGTAATGCTCGAAAAGCTGAACCTCTCCGGCGTTGTCTGCCGGGAGCTTAACATCGACGCTCCCAAGCCCAACATGACGGAGTGGCTAACCATGCTTGACCAGCTATACAACCGCTCGAGGAAGGTTACGATTGGTCTTGTCGGAAAGTATGTACAGCTTCATGACGCCTATCTTTCGGTGGCTGAGGCTCTTCGTCACGCCGGATATCCGCAAAAGGCGTTTGTAGACATCTCATGGATAGACTCAGAGACAATAACCTCTCAGAACATAAACGAAAAGCTCTCGGGGCTCGACGGCATACTCATCCCCGGCGGCTTCGGAGGAAGAGGAATCGAGGGCATGATACTTGCAGCCGAGTATGCAAGAGTGAACAATATCCCCTACTTCGGAATCTGTCTCGGTATGCAGATAGCGGTAATCGAGTACGCAAGAAACGCCGCCGGACTGAGCGACGCCAACTCCGGCGAGTTTGACGAGAACTGCAAAAACAAGGTCATCGACTTCATGCCCGGTCAGAGCAACGAGATAAACAAGGGCGGCACTCTCAGGCTGGGAAGCTATCCGTGCAGAATAGCTCACGGCACGACGATGGAAAGGTGCTACGGCTCGGAGCTTATCCACGAGCGTCACCGTCACCGCTATGAGTTCAACAACGACTACAGGGATATCCTCACCGACGCAGGGCTTACCCTCTCCGGCTTCTCGCCCGACGGCAGGCTGGTTGAGACAGTCGAGCTGAGCGAGCGAAGCTTCCATGTCGGAGTGCAGTTCCACCCCGAGTTCAAGTCCCGCCCGCAAAGACCTCATCCGCTCTTCTTCGGCTTCATAAAGGCCGCCATAGAGCACAAGGAAGCTAAAAAGGACTAATCCGAAAGGAAGGATTTATATGGCTATTCATGACGAATGCGGGGTGTTCGGGGTCTATTCTCCCCAGCCCGCAGATGTTGCCGGGATCGTTTACTACGGGCTTTACGCCCTTCAGCACCGTGGTCAGGAGAGCGCAGGCATTGTAGTCTGCGAGGACGGGCTGTTTCGCTCGGTCAAGGGAGTCGGGCTGGTAGGCGAGGTCTTTGGAAAGGACTCCATCTCACAGCTCCCCAAGGGAAGCATGGCGGTAGGTCATGTAAGATACGGCACCACGGGAGCCTCCGGCGCACTCAACTGCCAGCCGATAGAGATAAACCACCTCAAGGGCAAGCTGGCTGTCGCACACAACGGAAATCTCTCGAACGCCTATGAGCTTCGCTCCAAGCTGGAGCTGGGTGGGGCGATATTCCACACCACCAGCGACACCGAAATAATAGCCTACACAATAACTCAGGAGAGGCTTTCCTCCGGCTCGATAGAGGAGGCTGTGCTAAAGGCGATGGACAGGCTTGACGGGGCGTATTCGCTCTGCCTGATGTCCGCAAGGAAGCTGATTGCCGTCAGGGATAAATACGGCTTCAAGCCCCTTTGCTACGGAAAAACTCCTCAGGGAGCATATGTTGTAGCCTCTGAGAGCTGCGCCTTGAGCGCAGTCGGCGCCGAGATGATAGCCGAGCTTGAGCCTGGCGAGCTTATCGTCTTTGATGAGGACGGACTCCATCACGACCGCAGGCACTGCAAAAGGGCAAAGGAAAGCTTTTGCATCTTCGAGTACATCTACTTCTCGAGGCCGGACTCCGTAATAGGCGGAATGCCTGTTCACCGCTCGAGGAAAATCGCAGGCGAGCTGCTTGCACAGACCTGCCCGATAGACGCCGATGTCGTAATAGGCGTCCCCGACTCCGGGCTTGACGCCGCACTGGGATATTCGCAGAAGTCCGGCATCCCCTACGGCATCGGCTTCATAAAGAACAAGTACATCGGCAGGACCTTTATCTCTCCCGGACAGAGCGAGAGGGTAAATCAGGTTAAAATAAAGCTTAACCCCATAACCGACACCGTAAAAGGCAAAAGGGTTATAATGATAGACGACTCTATTGTAAGAGGAACCACCAGCGCACAGATAGTAAGGCTTTTAAGGGACGCAGGGGCTAAGGAGGTCCATGTGAGGGTGTCCTCCCCGCCGTTTTTAAATCCGTGCTACTACGGCACTGATATAGACTCGAGGGAGAACCTTGTCGCCTGCAACCACACCGTCGAGGGGATTGCCCAAATCATCGGGGCTGACAGCCTGGGCTTTTTGCCTGTGGAGTCCTTAGGACGGCTCTGCCCCGGAAAGGGCTATTGCAGCGCCTGCTTCACCGGGGACTACCCCACCCCGATACCCCTGCACACCGAGAAAAACAGGTTTGAAAGACCTCTTTCCGAGAAAAACGGAAGGTAGCCGTTTCTTGGCTCCGGCAGACCTACGCCGACCAGCGGGAAATAACTTTGTTAAATTTTTTGAAAAGGATGGTATACTATGCAAAAACTCTACGAAGGAAAATCCAAAATCGTCTACAAGGGAGAGGATGACAAGACCTGCATAATCTCCTATAAGGACACCGCCACAGCCGGAAACGGCGCAAAGAAGGAGGACCTCCCCGGAAAGGGCAGGCTGAACGCCGCAATCTCTAACCTCATATTTGAGTATCTTGCGGAAAACGGAGTCAAGACCCACCTTGTCAAGGTGCTGAGCGAGACCTCCGTGCTTGCTAAAATCGCCGAGATAGTCCAGGTTGAGGTTATTGTCAGAAATGTAGCAGCCGGAAGCTTCTCGAAGAAGTACGGCGTGCCGGAGGGTACAAGCCTTAAAAACACGGTGGTTGAGTTCTGCCTCAAGAGCGACGAGCTTGGCGACCCGATGATAAACGACTGCCAGCTCACGGCGATAGGAATCGCCACTCAGGAGGAGCTTGACGAGCTTAAATCTGCCGCTCTCAAGATAGACTCCTTGCTCACCTCGCTGTTTATGAAGGCGGGAATCAGGCTTATAGACTACAAGCTGGAGTTCGGCAAGGCTGACGGCGAGATTATCCTCTGCGACGAGATATCCCCCGACTCCTGCCGCCTTTGGGACGCCGACACCGACAAGAAGCTCGACAAGGACCGCTTCCGCAGAGATATGGGCGGAGTAATCGAGGGCTACGAGGAGGTACTTAAAAGACTTAAGGAGGCTTTGGGCAAGTAATGTCGTCAACATATGAAAATCCTTTGTGCAAGCGCTATGCCAGCCGTCAGATGCAGGAGATATTCTCCGACGATAAGAAATTCTCGACCTGGAGAAAGCTCTGGATAGCCCTTGCCGAGAGCGAGAAGGAGCTTGGCCTTGACATAACCGAGGAGCAGCTTGAGGAGATGAGAGAGCACTGCTTTGACATCGACTACAAGGCGGCTGCCGAGCGTGAGAGAATCGTCCGCCACGATGTCATGGCGCATATATACGCCTACGGTCTTGTATGTCCGAAGGCAAAGCCTATAATCCACCTCGGCGCAACAAGCTGCTATGTCGGGGATAACACCGACATCATACTCCAAAAGGAGGCTCTTTTGCTGATAAGAAGGAAGCTGATAGCCGCTATAAGGGCTGCAGCAGATTTCGCAGAAAAGCACAAGGACCTGCCCTGTCTTGCCTACACGCATTTCCAGCCCGCACAGCCTACCACTCTTGGAAAAAGAGCGGCTCTTTGGCTTCAGGACCTTTGCATGGACCTTGAGCAGCTCGAGTTTGCCCTTTCTAGGCTTAAGCTGCTCGGCTGCAGAGGCACAACCGGCACCGGCGCTAGCTTTTTGGAGCTTTTCGGCGGCGACCACGAGAAGGTCAAAAGGCTTGAGGAGCTTATCGCCAAAAAGATGGGCTTTAGCTCTGCCTACGCCGTCAGCGGTCAGACCTACACAAGAAAGGTAGACTATTTCAGCCTGAGCGTCCTCTCCGGCATAGCCCAGAGCGCACACAAGTTCTCCAACGACATTAGGCTGATGTCCCATCTCAAGGAGGTCGACGAGCCGTTCGAGGCGGGACANNGCAGATCGGCTCCTCCGCCATGGCATACAAGCGCAATCCCATGCGCTCCGAGAGAATAGCCTCCCTGTCAAGATATGTTATGATAGACGCTCTTAACCCCGCCATGACTGCGAGTGAGCAGTGGTTCGAGAGGACTCTTGACGACTCCGCAAACAGAAGAATCTCGATTCCAGAGGCATTCTTGGCTGTCGACGGCATACTGAGCCTCGTTGTAAACATCCTGAGCGGGATGACGGTATATCCCGGAGTGATAAGAAGGCATCTAAACGACGAACTTCCCTTTATTGCAACCGAGAACATACTCATGCACTGCGTAAAGAAGGGCAAGGACCGTCAGGTGCTCCACGAGGCGATAAGAACACACTCCGTAGCCGCCGCCAAGGCAATAAAGGAGCACGGAGCCGACAACGACCTGATAGACAGGCTCGCAGCCGACCCCTCCTTCGGAGCAACAAAGGAGGAGCTTCTTGGCATAATCTCTCAGGGCGGCTTCACCGGCAGAGCGGCTCAGCAGACCGAGGAGTATCTTGCTGCTGTCCGTGAGCTTCTTTCCGGCTACGAGCAGTCCGAGGTCGATGTCTCGGTAAATGTGTAAGGTTAATGAAAGGATGAAATCAATGCTTACTGCAATAGTGGGAATAAACTGGGGAGACGAGGGCAAGGGTCGAATGGTCGACCTGCTCTCCAGCGACTACGATATAATCTGCCGCTATCAGGGCGGCAACAACGCCGGTCACACCGTTATAAACGAGCGTGGCAGGTTTATCCTCAACCTGCTCCCCTCCGGCATACTCCGTGAGACCACAGTAAACATAATGGGCAACGGCATGGTCATAGACCTTGAGCATCTCGTCGGCGAGATTAACACACTTAGGGAAAAGGGAATTGTAATAACTCCCGACAACCTTAAAATCAGCGACAAGGCGATTATATGCCTCCCCTACCACAAGGCGCAGGACATCATGGAGGAGGAGCGTCTAAAGGACAAGAAGTTCGGCTCGACAAGAAGGGGCATAGCTCCAGTCTATGCCGACAAGTATATGAAAAAGGGCATAAGAATGGGAGACCTTGCTCTTCTTGGCAGCGAGATCCTAAAGCAAAAGCTAGCCGACATCATCGAATGGAAGAATCTAACCTACAAGGGCTACGGAAGCGAGCTTGTAAACCCGGAGGAAATCATGGACTGGCTTACACGCTACGGCACCATACTTCTTCCCTTTGTCACCGATGTCTCTAAATACCTAAACGACGCCATTGCCATGGGCAAGAGCATAATGTTCGAGGCTCAGCTGGGTGCACTCAGGGACATAGACTTCGGAATATATCCCTACACCTCGTCCTCCTCCACCCTTGCGATGTACGCTCCCATAGGAGCAGGCATCCCCGGCTCTAAGGTGGACGAGTCGATAGGCATAATGAAGGCGTATTCAACCTGCGTCGGCGAGGGTCCCTTCACCGCAGAGATGTTCGGCGAGGAGGCTGAGGCTCTAAGAGCCGCAGGAGGAGAGTACGGAGCGGCTACCGGCCGTCCCAGAAGGGTAGGTCCCTTCGATGTCCCTGCCTCGAGATACGGCGTAACCGTCCAGGGGGCAGATTATCTTGCTCTTACAAAGCTGGATGTCCTTAGCTACATGGACAAGATACCTGTATGCGTCGCCTACGATATCGACGGCGAGATAACCAAGGACTTCCCCACCGGAACAAGGCTTGATATCGCCAAGCCGGTAGTTGAGTATCTTCCCGGCTTCGGGGATATCTCCTGGTGCCGCACCCCTGAGGAGCTTCCCCAAGCGGCAAAGGACTACATTAAGTATATTGAGGAGGCTGTCGGCTGCCCGGTCAAGTATGCGTCTGTGGGAGCCGAGCGTGACCAGTATATCAAAATGTTCTGATTCTATATGAAAAGGAGGGCACAGCATGAGGGATTTTGACCGAAAGATTATCCTTGAGGACGGAAGCGAATACCTGGGATACGGCTTTGGAAGCAGAGACAGCCGTGTCCTCGAGATAGTGTTCAATACCTCTATGGTCGGCTATCAGGAGATAGTTTCTGACCCGTCCTATACCTATCAGGCTGTTGTTATGACCTATCCGCTGATAGGAAACTACGGCATTACCGATGATGACTTCGAGTCAAAGCTCATCTCGGTCGGCGGGCTTATAGTAAGGGATTACAACGATATGCCCTCGAATTTCAGGTACACAAAGACTCTTTCCGAGCTTTTGGAGGAAAACGGAGTCCCGGGCGTGTCCGGGGTCGACACAAGAAAGCTCACAAGGAGCATAAGGGATATCGGCTCAAGAAGGGCTATCATAACCGACATCGGCGTCAGCGTCGAGGAGGGGCTTGAGATAATCCGCTCCACTCCTGTACCCAGGGACGCTGTCGCACGGGTCAGCTGCAAAAAAAGATGGTACTCAAGAACCGCAAACCCAAGATACAATGTCGTTGCCGTCGACTGCGGGATAAAGCACGGAATTATAAGATCCCTAAACCGCTGCGGCTGCAATGTCACGGTGGTCCCATACTCAATAACCGCCGAGGAGGTCGACTTTATGAAGCCGGACGGCGTATTTCTTTCGAACGGTCCCGGAGACCCCGAGGATGTCCCCTGCGCCGCCGAGCTTGTAAGGGGTCTTAGGGGAAGATATCCCATATTCGGAATATGTCTTGGGCACCAGATAATTTCTCTTGCCTACGGAGCCAAAACCTACAAGCTGAAGTTCGGACACCGTGGAGGAAACCACCCGGTCAAAAATCTTGAGACCTCAAAGGTTGAGATAACCTCGCAGAATCACAGCTATGCGGTCCTGCCCGAGAGTCTTGAGGGCACGGGGCTTAGCGTCACTCACATAAACCTCCTTGACGGCACGGTGGAGGGCGTAGAGTGCGCTAAGGACAGGGTCTTTAGCGTTCAGTACCACCCGGAAAGCTGCCCCGGTCCGCAGGATTCAAGCTACCTCTTTGACAAATTCCTTAAAATCATGAAGGAGGCGAAGGAGAATGCCTAAGCGCACCGACATTAAAAAGGTCCTTGTCATAGGCTCTGGGCCGATAGTAATAGGTCAGGCAGCCGAGTTTGACTATGCCGGAACGCAAGCCTGTCTTGCCCTCAAGGAGGAGGGTTACGAGGTCATTTTATGCAACTCCAACCCTGCCACCATCATGACAGATACATCGATAGCCGACAAGGTCTACATGGAGCCGCTGACGCTTGAATATGTCGCAAGAATCTGCCGGTATGAAAGACCCGACGCCATTGTCCCCGGAATAGGAGGGCAGACAGGGCTTAATCTTGCCGTACAGCTTGCAAAAAAAGGCGTTCTGAAGGAGTGCGGCATAGAGCTTTTGGGCACCGACGCCGACAGCATAGAAAGAGCGGAGGACAGAGAGCTGTTTAAGGAGCTTTGCGAGTCTATAGGCGAGCCTGTCGTCCCCTCCAAGATAACATACAGCATCGAGGAGGCTTTAGAAGCCGCAAACGATATAGGCTATCCTGTAATTCTCCGTCCGGCGTTTACTCTAGGAGGCACCGGCGGAGGCTTTGCAAACAACCCAGAGGAGCTAAGCGAGATGATGAAAAACGCCCTTGCGCTCTCGCCGGTACACCAGGTGCTGGTGGAAAAGAGCATAAAGGGCTACAAGGAAATAGAGTACGAGGTCATGCGGGACGCCAACGACTGCGCCATTACCGTGTGCAATATGGAAAACCTGGACCCCGTCGGCATACACACAGGCGACTCCATCGTAGTGGCTCCCAGCCAGACGCTTACCAACAAGGAATACCATATGCTAAGGGACAGCGCACTGAGAATCATCAGGGCGCTAAAGGTAAAGGGAGGCTGCAATGTCCAGTTTGCCCTTGACCCGCAGTCCTTTAGATACTATGTCATCGAGGTAAATCCCAGGGTGTCTCGCTCCTCAGCGCTTGCCTCAAAGGCGAGCGGCTATCCTATCGCCAGAATATCCGCCAAGATAGCGGTCGGAATGAATCTCGATGAAATACAGCTTGCAAACACCCTGGCATGCTTTGAGCCTACGCTTGACTATGTAGTCACCAAGATGCCAAGGTTCCCGTTTGACAAGTTTACCTCCGCCTCAAACACCCTGTCCACCCAGATGAAGGCGACAGGAGAGGTAATGAGCGTCGGCAGGACTATGGAGGAGAGCCTTCTTAAAGCTATCCGCTCCCTTGAAAACGGCAAGAACCACATCCATATGAAAAAGTTTGACTCCGAGCATATGAGCGTCGACCAGCTTATCGAGTACATCAAGGAGGGCACAGACGACAGAATCTATGCCATAGCCCAGCTTCTTTGGGCAGGGGTCGACCATTCGAGAATCTGCAACCTCACAGGAATTGACCTTTTCTTCCTCGACAAGATTAAAAACATCGTAGACTTTGAAAAGGAGATGGAGGCTGGCTGCGACGACGAGAGGCTTCTCCGTCAGGCAAAAAGGATGGGCTTCTCCGACTCCTATATTGCCGAGCTTTGGGGCACCACCGAGGAGGATATCTACAGCCGCAGGGTCAAGATGAACCTATTCCCGGTCTACAAGATGATAGATACCTGCGCCAGCGAGTTTAAGAGCTATGTCCCCTACTTCTACTCCACCTATGAGGAGGAAAACGAGTCGGTGGTCTCCGACCGCCAGAAGGTCATAGTCCTGGGCTCGGGTCCGATACGAATCGGTCAGGGCGTTGAGTTCGACTACTCAACAGTACACGCCGTCCGCACAATCAAGGCGTCCGGCTATGAGGCTATCGTCATCAACAACAACCCCGAGACCGTCTCGACAGACTACACGACGGCAGACAAGCTCTACTTCGAGCCGCTCACAACAGAGGATGTTATGAACATCGTCCACCTCGAGAAGCCGCTTGGAGTTATCGCCACCCTGGGAGGTCAGACGGCTGTAAACCTGGCTGAGCCTCTTACAAAAAGAGGGGTCAGGATAATCGGCACCGACTGCGAGAGTATCGAAAAGGCGGAAAACCGTGACGCCTTCGACGAGGTTATTCGCTCCCTTGGCATCCCGAATCCCAAGGGAGAGGCTGTCACCAACATCGAGGACGGCGTCAAAACAGCCGAGAGAATAGGCTATCCCGTTCTGGTAAGACCCTCCTTCGTTCTTGGCGGCCGTGCTATGGAAATAGTCGCAAACGAGAAGCTTCTGAGGCACTACCTAAAGAACGCCGTCGAGGTCGACGAGGACAAGCCTGTTCTTGTCGATAAGTACCTTGCCGGCAAGGAGGTCGAGGTCGACGCCATCTGCGACGGCAGCGAGGTCTACATCCCGGGCATAATGGAGCTTGTAGAGCGCACCGGCGTTCACTCCGGCGACTCCATGAGCGTCTACCCGCCGTTTAGCATCTCGGAAAAGGTCAAGATAACCATCGCCGACTACACCACAAGATTAGGACTCGGAATCGGCATCATCGGGCTGTTTAATATCCAGTTTATAGTGGATTCCGAGGAAAATGTCTTTGTCATCGAGGTAAACCCGAGAGCCTCACGAAGCGTTCCCTTCCTGTCAAAATCGGCGGGAGTCCCGCTTGTCAGCATAGCGACAAAATGTATGCTTGGAATAAGCCTTAGGGAGCAGGGCATAGTTAATATGCTTCACCCCGAGAAAAAGCGCTGGTATGTCAAGGCGCCCGCCTTCTCCTTTGAGAAGCTTTCGGGAATGGACTCCTACCTCTCGCCGGAGATGAAGTCAACCGGCGAGGCAATCGGCTACGATGACAGGCTCAACCGTGCGATGTATAAGGCCTTGCAGGCGTCAGGGGTAAAGATGAAGTTCTACGGGACGGTTGTCGTGACTCTTGCCGACGAGGACAAAAACGAGGCTCTTCCTCTTGTCAGGAGGTTTTACGACCTCGGCTTTAACATCGAGGCGACGATAGGCACCGCAAACTTCCTAAAGCAGCACGGCATCCACACAAGGGTGAGGGGCAAGCTCAGCGAGGGAAGCGACGAGATTTTGCAGTCGATAAGAGCAGGATATGTGAGCTATATAATCAACACTAGGGCGATACTCTCCGGCGTCCACTATGTCGACGGCGCAGCAATCAGGCAGTGTGCAGTGCAAAACGGCGTCACAACCTTCACCTCTCTTGACACTGTAAGAATAGTCCTTGATGTCCTGGAGGAGACCATCCCAGACATCTCGACAATAGATAAGTAGATATAATATGGCTAAAAAGCGTCCGAATTTTTCGGGCGCTTTTCTGACTCTTTCTAGGTTGAAAGTTATCTGAATCTGTGCTATACTTTATTATTATGAGTCAATCCCTTGTCCCGCAGGATTGACAGAGAAACGGTAAAGGAAGTCATAAAATGGAAACAGCTTTATTAATACTGCTTATTGTTGCCATAATCCAACTTTGCGCCGTAATCGCCCTCCTCCTTTTCTACAAAAGGCAGGCAGATGTGAACGGCAGGCGTCGTGAGGAGCTTATAGACAGACAGCTTGAGGACTCCGGCTCCTGCCTCAGACAGGAGCTGACAGCCTCCGTTCAAGGCTCGGTAAAAAATCTCGGGCAGATGCTTCTAGACGCTCAGAGGCTGTCGTCAGAGTCCCTGACGCAAAGAATATCCGAGCTGTCGCTGTCTATAAGCAGAGGGCAGACGATGATGAGCGATGCTATGCAAAACCAGCTCAAGCAGCTTGAGGAGAGGATAAAAACCCTCGAGCTTGGAAACGAGCAGCGTCTTAGTGACATGAGGGAGACAATCTCCAAGCGGCTAGGATACATCCAGGAGGACAACAATAAGAGGCTTGAGAGCATAAGATTCACCGTCGACGAGAAGCTTCAAAGGACTCTTGACGAGAAGATGAGCAGCTCCTTTAAGCTAGTCAGCGAAAGGCTAGAGCAGGTCTATAAGGGTCTTGGAGAGATGCAGAGCATAGCTGCCGGCGTCGGCGACCTGAAGAGGGTTTTGTCCAATGTAAAAACCAGGGGTATTCTGGGTGAGATACAGCTTGGCGCTATCCTAGGGGAGATTTTAAGCCCGGAGCAGTATGAAACCGAGATTCCAACCGTCCCCGGAAGCCGTGAGCATGTCGAGTTTGCCGTCAAGCTTCCGGCGGGAGAGGGCGAGTTTATCTATCTGCCGATAGATTCAAAGTTCCCCGGAGACAGCTATTCAGCGCTCCAGGACGCCTACGACAGAGGCGACCCTGAGGGGATAAAAGCAGCCTACAAGCAGCTCGAGGCGGTGATAAAAAGGTCAGCCAAGGACATTCACGATAAGTATATCATGGTGCCCTACACAACCAGCTTTGCAATTATGTTTCTGCCGTTTGAGGGGCTCTACGCCGAGGTGGTAAACCACGGTCTTGTCGAGCTTCTGCAAAGGGAATACTCCGTAAACATAGCCGGGCCCTCCACCATGGCGGCGATGCTCAACTCGCTGCAGATGGGCTTCAAAACACTCCAGATACAAAAGCGCTCCAGCCAGGTATGGCAGCTTCTCAGCGCAGTCAAGACCGAGTTTGACAGCTTCGAGAAGGTGTTTGCCTCCGCACAGAACCGCATAAAGCAGCTTGACGACGACATCCAAAAGCTCATAGGAGCAAGAACAAGGGCGATAAGGCGTCGTCTACAGGAGGTCGAGATGATGGACTCGGCAGAGTCAAAGAAGCTTCTCGGGCTTGACGGCGAGGATAATATCGGCGAATAATAAGTCCTGGATAAGTCTGCAAATAGGTATCGGCATAGTCGGTGCAAGCATATTTTAGCATCTGCGTAATTGGGACAGGGTCCTTTGTGCCGACCTCCTAAAAAAACGATTTTTAGTGGTGCGTAAGCTTATTTACAGTCTAAAGCCTCCCCAGACACAGCAATCTGTGTCTAAGGAGGCATTTGTTTGCTATAAAATATAACCTATTCCTAAGCCGGGCGGAGTCTTTTTTCGGTGACTGGGTCGAACAGAAGCACCTTTGAGGGCTTTAGCTCGAAGGCTACGCTCTTTAGGCCCAAGCCCTTTACATCATCGGAGCTGACTATGGCTCTTAGCGTTTCCTCCTCGCACTCCGGGCACTTTGATATTATGCTGACATCCCTGCCCATGACATCAAGCCTTACAAACTCACAGCTGAAGGGACCGTCCTCCCTGACGGTAAAGCCCTCCGGCCTTATGCCTATTATTACATCGCCGTCCCTATAGCCCTCAGCGCTCATGACATCCTGCTCTCCGATAAAAAGCCTCTCGTCAAGCACTCTGCCCTTAAAAACATTTATAGCTGGAGTTCCTAAAAACTTTGCGACAAAGAGGTTCACCGGGTCGTCGTAGACCGCCTGAGGCTTTTCTACCTGCTGAACGACTCCCTGCTTCATGACGATTATGACATCGGAGATGCTCATTGCCTCCTCCTGGTCATGGGTGACAAAGACGGTGGTTATCCCCGTCTCGTTCTGGATTCTTTTAATCTCCTCTCTGGTCTTGAGCCTTAATCTGGCGTCGAGATTTGAAAGCGGCTCGTCCAGAAGAAGGACCCTCGGCATCTTGACAAGCGC
The DNA here is from genome assembly GCA_002305045.1 of Ruminococcus sp. UBA1409. Lineage (GTDB taxonomy): Bacteria > Bacillota > Clostridia > Oscillospirales > Ruminococcaceae > Faeciplasma > Faeciplasma avium. Next base: position 31,078 of record DBPX01000011.1, on the reverse strand, counting down.
CCTCGCTATTGCGACACGCTGCTGCTGACCTCCTGAAAGCTCGCTCGGCTTCCTGTCCAAAAGGGAGTCTATCTGGACAAGGCTTGCAGCCTCCTCCACCCGCCTTTCCATCTCCTGCTTTGAAAGCCTTGCGCTGCCCTTGAGGTTTCCTAACGGGAACATTATATTCTGCCTTACGCTCATATGGGGATAAAGAGCGTAGTTCTGGAAAACAAGCCCTACTCCCCTCTCCTCCGCCGGGAGCTTGGTGACATTCTCCTCGCCGAAATAGATTTCTCCGCTTGTGGGAGTCTCAAGACCGCATATCATATACAGAGCGGTGCTCTTTCCGCAGCCGGAGGGTCCCAGCAGTCCTACGAGCTTACCGTCGGGCAGCTCGAGGTCGAGGTTATCAACAGCGACCACCTGCTCCGATTTTTTAGTCCTGCCTGGAAATATCTTTGTGAGATTCTTTAATACTACCTTCAACTTCCTCGTCCCTTTATATATAGACTAGGCTGCAAAGCCGGGTATAGTCAGCCAGTGTATTCCAAAATGAGTATACTATTTAGCTTCGGATTTGTCAAGCAGGAGCCGACAATATCGTTGACAAATCGCCAAAATGAATATATAATTATCCTGTGATAAATTGCCGTAGAGGTAGCTTGCCTCCGGCTTAAAGGAAGGGAATATGCGTGAAAAATAACAAGGCGTGGCTATATCTTCTGCCCTCGGTCCTGTTTTTGGGATTCTTCCTTGTGTATCCGTTGGCGGATGTGTTTGTCTACTCCCTGGAGGAGGGCTATAACTCGGCGTCGCAGAGCTTTTTCGGAGTCGGGCTTTACAACTTCGGGTATGTGCTTCATGACCCGTATTTTTTGCAGGCAGTCAAAAATACCCTCATACTGGTTGGGATAACCGTGCCGCTCTCGACCTGTCTGGCGCTTGTGATATCCCTGGGGCTTTGCTCCGTGGCCGCTCTTAGAAAGCTGTTTCAGACGGTTTATTTTCTTCCCTATGTTACAAATACCCTCGCCGTAGGGCTTGTATTCATGATACTCTTTAAAAAGACCCCGTATACCGACGGTCTTGTGAATCTGATACTGAGCCTTTTCGGAATCTCCCCTATCGACTTTATTTCGGGTCCCTACTGGGCGAAGATGCTTGTTCTCTGTCTTTACACAATATGGGTGGTGCTTCCCTTTAAGATTTTGATTCTGACAAGCGCTCTTGCCTCTGTCAAGAAGGACTACTACAATGCCGCAAGGGTCGACGGCACCTCAAGACCCAGGGTATTCTTCAAAATCACCCTGCCTATGATATCCCCGAACATATTTTACCTCGTGATAACCGGCTTCATAGGAGCCTTTAAGGCATACAGCGACGCTGTTGCGCTGTTCGGCACAGACCTTAACGCCTCAGAGATGAACACAATAGTCGGATATATCTACGATATGCTATACGGAAACAGCGGCGGCTATCCGTCATACGCCTCTGCCGCTGCGATAATCCTGTTCCTTATAGTGCTGACGATAACCGTGATAAACCTTTTGGTCAGCAAAAAGCATGTTCATTACTAGGGAGGTGATTTCATGAAGGGAGTATCCTCGGCGAGGGCAAGGCGGCTTGCCTTTAACATACTGATATACTCGATGCTGGTGGTCTGGGCGGTTATAGTGCTGTTCCCGTTTTACTGGATGGTGCTGACCTCCGTCAAGTCCTATAGCTCCTACAACTCAGAGTTTATCCCAAGGCTTTTTACCCTCAGCCCGACGCTTGAAAACTACCGGGAGGCTTTTACTGCCGTCCCGCTGGCAAGGTATTTTTTAAACACCCTTATATTCACGCTTGCAACTACTGCTATAATGCTAGTGGTCACGGTGCTGTCGGCTTACGCCTTTGCAAGGATGAATTTTAAGGGCAGGGACCTTCTGTTCTCGGCTTACCTGTCGCTTATGATGATACCAAGCGAGCTTGTCGTCATAACCAACTTCACGACAATCACCAATTTTGACCTTAGAAACTCCTTTATGGGACTGATTCTGCCCTCCGTCACATCGGTGTTTTACATCTATCTTTTAAAGGAGAACTTCGCACAGGTCCCCAATGAGCTGTACTACGCCGCAAAGGTGGACGGGACCTCCGACCTAAAGTATCTTCTTAGGGTCATCCTCCCTATTTGCAGACCTACGGTTATAACCGTCACGATACTTAAAATCATCGAGTGCTGGAACTCCTACATCTGGCCGAGGCTCATAACCGACGACGAGAACTACTACCTTGTCTCCAACGGTATCCAGGAGATAAGGGAAAACGGCTTCGGCAGGGAGAATATACCGGCTATGATGGCGGCTGTTGTGGTTATTTCCATTCCTCTTATACTCATCTTCCTTATTTTCAGGAACAAGATAATGGAGGGCGTGGCAAGAGGCGGAACCAAGGGCTGATTATACCCGCATTGGAGGTATCATTATCATGAAAAAGCTTTTCGCCCTGCTTTTAGCGGCGGCCTTGTCTCTGGGGACGCTCTCCGGCTGTCACGGGAGCACAAAAATAGGCTCCTTTTCGGTGCCGTCCGAGCTTGACATGTCAAGGGACTTTGAAATCACCTTCTGGGCTAAAAACGACACCAACAAGGCTCAAACAAGGGTATACGAGAACGCCATCGAGAAGTTCACAGGGCTGTACCCGAACATCACCGTCAAGCTAAGGCTTTATACCGACTACGGAAAGATATACAACGATGTCATAACAAATATCTCCACGGGGACAACTCCGAATGTCTGCATAACCTATCCCGACCATATTGCGACCTATATCACGGGAAGCAACACCGTGGTCCCGCTGGAAAGCCTTATTTCAGACCCTGTATACGGTCTTGGCGGAAGCGGGCTTAGGTTTGACTCTCCGTCAGCCAATGAGCTTGTCCCGGAGTTTTTAAAGGAGTGCCAGCTTGGCGGAATCCAGTACGCCCTGCCCTATATGCGCTCTACCGAGGCTTTGTATGTCAATAAGACCTATGTCGAAAAGCTGGGGTACACCCTCCCCGAGACCGTCACCTGGGACTTTATCTGGGAGGTTTCGGACGCTGCCACTCAAAAGGACGGTGACGGAAACTACCTTATAAACGGTCAGAAGGTCATGATTCCCTTTATTTACAAGTCCACCGACAACATGATGATACAGTCTCTTAAGCAGCTGGACGCCGGCTACTCCACTCAGACGGGCGAGATAAAGCTCTTTAACGAGACCACCAAGGACATACTTTACACCATCGCCGAGCATGTTAAAAAGGGGGCGTTTTCTACCTTTAAGATAAGCTCCTACCCCGCAAACTTCCTCAACGCCGGTCAGTGCATCTTCGCCGTGGACTCCACGGCAGGCGCAACCTGGATGGGAACCGACGCTCCCCTTTCAGACATAAGCGAGGATAAGCTGGTTGAATTTGAGACGGCTGTTCTGCCCGTCCCGCAGTACGACCCCGAGAATCCCGTGATGATATCCCAGGGGCCCTCGATGTGCATATTCAACAAGGAGGACCCTCAGGAGGTCCTTGCCTCATGGCTTTTCTGCCAGTTTCTTCTAACCGATGAAATCCAGATAGCCTACGCCAAGACCGAGGGCTACATTCCCGTTACCACCACCGCCCACCAGTCCGAGGAGTATTTAAAATATCTTGACTCCTGCGGCATAGACGGCAACGAGCACTACGAGGTGAAAATCAAGGCGTCAAAGCTGCTGCTTGAGAACACTCAGAACACCTTTGTCACCCCGGTGTTCAACGGCTCAGCCTCTTTAAGGGACGCCGCAGGTCAGCTTATAGAAAATGTCACCAAGTCGATAAGAAGGGGCGAAACCGTCGACGAGGAGTATATGAGCGAGCTGTTTTCTGATGTCGCCTCGCTGTACAGGCTGAACGAGGGCGGGGTTTTGGCTTCTGGGAAGGCTGAGCTGGGTCCGCTTCCCGTGCAGTCGGTGGCTCTGCTTTCCTGCATAGCCCTTGCCTGGGTCGGGATAATCGGATACCTTGTGTATGGTCGGATAAGAGCGAGAAAAAGAAGGCTCTTGGAGAATATCTGAGAAAAAAAGTGCAGTGTGACAGGCTTTTGACCCCTCAAATGCCTTAAATTGTGCTGTTTTTGAAAAATATCCGTTTTTCTTTGGGTAAATATACAATTTTCATTAACAAACATTTCATCAATTTGTCTTGCTATTTCGCTGAAATCTCACCCAAGGCTATTGATATATCTACACCTCTGTGATATAATTAAGTACATTCCAAGAGGGATTTTATCAAAGTCCCATGGAATATATTACAAAAGGAGATAATTAACATGAAAAGATTTTTAGCGGTTTTACTTGCTGCCCTGCTCGCTGTCACCATGCTTGCCGCCTGCGGCGACAATGCAAACGATGACCCCCAGAACGGCGGCAACGGCAATGAGGTTGTCGGCAACGGTGACGAGACTCCCGATAACGGTGAGGCAGACGGCGAAGATGATGTACAGGGCGACGAGGATGTTGTTGTAATGTCCTACGCTGAGTACGCTGCCGCCGAGCTTGAGACTCAGGTAGTTGTCGAGACCTATGTACAGGCTAAGCAGTCCTGGTGGGAGAACTCCGCTACCCTTTACACCCAGGACCAGGACGGCGCATACTTTATCTACAATGTCGCCTGCTCCGAGGAGGACTATGCTAAGCTCACCGAGGGCACTAAGATAAGAGTCACCGGCTACAAGGCCGAGTGGGCTGGCGAGATCGAGATTATCGACGGCACCTTTGAGATTATCGAGGGAGACACCTTTGTCGCTGAGCCTAAGGATGTAACAAGCCTCCTTGGCACCGATGAGCTTATCGACAGCCAGAACCAGCTCGTTTCCTTCAAGGGAATGACCGTTGAGCCTTCCACCGACGCTGACGGCAACGAGGTTGCCTACCTTTACTCCTGGGACGGCTCTGGAACCGAGGGCGACGACCTTTACTTCAATGTCTCCGTCAACGGAAACACCTACAGCTTCGTTGTTGAGTCCTACCTCTGCGACAGCACCACCGAGGTCTACAGCGCAGTAAAGAACCTTCAGGTCGGCGACAAGATTGACATGGAGGGCTTCCTCTACTGGTATGAGGGCGTAAATCCGCACATCATATCTGTAACTCCTGCTGCCGAGTAATCAACGCCGATTGCTAAAGGGGCTGAACGAAAGTCAGTCAAATAAGAAGCTCACAGCCACGGGGTTACGCTCCGTGGCTTTTTCTATCCGCTATAAGCCTAGCGGCAGCATAAATTTATTCTTAGGGAGGATATTAGAATGTGGGATGATGAAAAAAGATTTAGGGTCGTATTCACTGACGGGTCTTATATGGCAGCCTCGGGAATGAGGCAGATTCTTGTGGATAAAGAAACGGGAGTTAATTATCTTATCTGGAGGTCAGGCTATGCCGGCGGTATTACCCCTCTCCTTGATTCCGAGGGAAAGGTTGTTGTTACTAAATAAGCCCCCGGTCTTAAAGACAGGGAGCTACATCTTAGCTAATCTATTATCCGGCAGGAAAATAAGCGTGCGCACCCAAGGAATCATGTCCTACAAAAAAGGGTGTGCACATCTTTATTAATATTTAATCTTTTACCCTGTCCGAGCAATCAGGCGGGGTTTTTTGTATAAAAAACATGTCAAAAGACCTTGGCTACCTGAAATACATATACAGCTGACACTTTAACATTCCGTTGTAGAGCTTTCTTTTCCTGTCCGCCTTTCTGCCGAACAGGGTCTCGAACTCCTCATGTGGGGATATTACATAAAGAGGACTGTCGCTTGAGGGAGAGAGAACCATCCCCATCCTCTTATAAAGCTCCTCCGCCTGCTTTATATCCAGAAGCCGCTCGCCGTAGGGAGGGTTGCAGATGGTTATCACTCCCGGGGTCTGCTTAAAGTCGGAGATGTCAGCCCTTTTTGCGTGTACAAAGCCTGGGACTCCTGCGTAGCCGGCGTTTTTATTTGTCAGGGCAACCGAGGCGGCGTCAATATCGTAGCCTATTCCTTTGAAGCTTGAATTTCTCAGCTCGCCGTCCTTAGCCTCGGTTCTTGCACTGCTCCACAGGCTCTTGGGCACAGAGTCCCAGCTCTCTGAGACAAACCGTCTTCTTGAGCCGGGGGCGATTTTCATAGCCCTGTAGGCGGACTCTATCAAAAAGGTCCCGCTTCCGCACATCGGGTCGCAGACTACACTGTCAGCCCTGACTCTGGCAAGGTCTATAATTCCCGCAGCAAGAGTCTCCTTGATGGGAGCGGCGTTTGAATCCCTGCGATAGCCCCTCTTGTGAAGTCCCTCGCCGGTGGTGTCAAGGTAGATTGTAGCTATGTCCTTTAGTATATTGAAGGAAATCTGAAGGCTTGCTCCCGTTTCCTCGAAGCGGCTTATTCCGTACACCGAGGACAGCCTCGTGACGGCCGCCTTTTTTACTATCGACTGGCAGTCTGGAATGCTGTGAAGCCTTGATTTTATCGAATGCCCCTTGACGGGGAACCTGTCGTGCTTCCCTATAAAATCCTCCAAAGGGAGGCTTTTAACCCCCTGGAACAGCTCCTCGAAGCTTTCAGCCCTGAAGCTTCCAAGCTCTATAAGCACCCTCTCTGCGGTATACAGAAATATGTTGGCTCTTGGGAGCATCGAAAGCTCGCCGTCAAAGGAGACCCTGCCGTCGGTAACGGCAAGGTTTTCCCCTCCCAGCTTTTTAATCTCAAAGCTAAGGACGCTCTCAAGTCCAAAGTGACAGGGACAGCAAAATCTTATCATAACTATCTGTAGCTCCTGATTAGCTCGTTTATATAGGTGTATTTGTGACCTGTTACAGCCTCGTAATCGGCGATATCTATTCCCTCGGTGACAATAACCGCTACATCCCTCCTGCCAAGACCCTCAAGCATGGTATCTATCTCGGTCTTTAGATGCTCCCCGGAGCAGGTCGGCGGGATGTTCGTCTTTTTGTAATAGCCGACAGAGGTGTCTTGACAGTTGCTTCCCGCTATAAGCCCGGTTTCCATGCAGAACTCCCTTTCGACTACGAAGTTAGAGGCTGTGAAGGTCTTGACCTCTCCTGCCTCGAGAATGTCGCCAAAGACATTTTTCCACATCGTCGGCGAGCCGTAGCAGGAGTCGGTATCAATCTCCACTGGGATATCATGACCTATCCAAAGCCCGGTGACATACTCTGGAGTGCAGCCGATAAACCAAAGGTCGCACCAGTCCTGAGTCGTACCTGTCTTGGCAATAAGCTCCACGCCGTCAAGCCTTGCAAGCCGTCCCGTTCCTCTAGAGGAGGAGACGACCGTCTCCAGCATCCTGTTCATGACATAAGCCGTAGACTCGTCTATAACCTGCTCGCCTAAAAGCGAGTGCTGGAAAACGACCTCGCCCGAGCTGTCAAGAATCCTGGAGATAAAGGTGGACTCGTAATGCTTTCCGCCGTTTCCGAACATCTGATAGCAGGATACGATATCCTCAAGCGTGACGCCGTCGGTGAGCGCACCTACAGACATCGGCGAGCGGTCGATATCCGTCCTGCCGTTTTTGTAAAGGACGAGCGAATCCAGCTTAAGTCTGTAGTACAAAAACTCGAAGCACTCGCTTGGGGTCAGCATCTCAACAAGCTGAGCAGCATTTGTGTTGAGCGAGCGCTGAAGGCAGGAGTAGGTGAAATTGTACTCCTTTGACCACGAGGAGGAGTAGGAGCCGCTGGTTGAGTAGTTTCTCGGCCACTCCAAATAGCTCTCGCCGCTCTTTATAAGAAGCGGGACATCCAAAAACTGTGTCGACCAAGTGACAAGGTCCCTGTCTACCGCCAGAGAATAGGCGGAAAGGGGCTTTATCGAGGAGCCGGGCTGACGGGTGGACATCGTGGCTCTGTTTAGACACAGAGGGCTGTCCTTCTCGCCGATGCCTCCTACGACTCCCAGGATTCTTCCGTTATAGTCCATGCATATGCAGGCGCTCTGGGGGATGTCCTCACTGCCGTCCTCTGAGAAGGTGTAAAGATCTAAATACTTTTCCTCCAGCTGCTTCTGGATGTCGAGGTCAACGCAGGTGTATATCCTGTAGCCTCCCCTCCTAAGCTTCTGGTATGCCTCGTCCCAGCTAAGACCATAGTAGTCCATGAATATCTCCGTCGCCTGATATATTACGGCGTCGACATAGTAGGAGGACGCAGTATCGAAATTGTCATAGGCGGAAAGATATGAAGCGTCGATTTTAGTGTCCTCATCGGTCAGGGTATACATCATGCTGCCGATAAGATTAAGCTCCTGATTTACAGCCTCGTCGTACTCCTCGCTGGATATAGCGCCGTTTTCGAGCATCTTGTCGAGAATATACTTTCTTCTTTCGTAGTTATTCTCGGGATAGCGCATCGGGTTGTTGTTATAGGGACTCTTTATGATTGCCGCAATCGCCGCCGCCTCGCCTATGGTGAGCTGGGAGACATCCTTGTTAAAGTAGTAGTTTGCCGCCGCCTGTATGCCGTAGATGTTCTGGTCCAGCGGGACGAGGTTTAGGTATGCTTCAAGGATATCGTCCTTTGAATACTCCTTTTCAAGCTGTACGGCACGGTATATCTCCCTAAGCTTTCTTTCGTAGCCCGCAATCCCGTCGACATCATCGTCTCCAGTGATGTTCTTAATCGTCTGCTGAGTAATCGTCGAGGCGCCTCTTCTGCCCTCGCCGGTGACAAGCTCGCTGAAGGCTACGGCTATTCCGAAGAAGTCAACGCCGTCATGACTGTTAAAGCGCTCGTCCTCGGAGTAGATAACGGCGTCCCTTACATACTGGGGTATCTGCTCGAGACTGCACCATATCCTCTTTTCGCCCTCGTTTGATATCATGTCATATATCAGCCAGTCGTTGCCCTGCTTTGCGTATATATAGGTGGTGTAGCTCGAGGATATATTGTCAAGCGTGACCTCTGAGGTATCGTCCATAAGGTTGACGACGAACACCGTAGCCGCCGAGGCTACAATCGTCCCGGTGATGACAACCACCATGATAACGCAGAGCACAGCTATTCCCACTGCGCTGAGCAGCTTCTTAACAGGCCTTAAAATCCTTCCTGCCGTTCTTTTAAATGCTTTGAATGAGAATTTCAAGAAAATACTCCTCTCCGGGAATCGCTAAAAGCTGTTTACCTATCCGACAACCTCCGCCGAGGAGCCGTCATCCTGCTTGATGCGGCTCAGCTCAAGGAGCTTGTTTTTCATCTCGCCCTCTATTCTTGCCAGCTCGACCTCCGCCGCAAGCCTCTTGTCACGACCCTCCTGCTGGATTTTCATGACCTCGTCAAGGGTGGAGATAAGCGTCTGATTGGTTGCGGTTAGCGCCTCGATATCGACGATGCCTCTCTCGCTCTCCCTGGCTGTCTCCACGGTCGCAAGCTTTAGAGCCTCGGCGTTTCTTTTGAGCATCTCGTTTGTAAAGTCGCTGACGCTCCTCTGGGTCTTTGCCGCCTCGGTGGAGTGTGCAAGACCTATCGCTATTACCATCTGGCTCTTCCAGAGCGGAATGGTGTTTACAAGGGTGGACTGTATCTTGTCGCTCATTATTACATCGTTGCCCTGAATGAGCCTTATCTGCGGAGCCATCTGGAGTGCGACCATCCTTGTAAGCTCGAGGTCGTGAATCTTCTTTTCAAACCTTGTGAGCATCTGAGAAAAATCTCTTGACTTCTGGGCGTCCTCCGGCAGACCGGTTTTCTCAGCCTTCTCGATATACTGCGGCAGCTCGACCTCACGGGCGGTCTTTAGCTTCTCCTTGCCTGCTAGGATATACATGGAAAGCTCCTTGAAATAATTAAGGTTAAGCTCGTACATCTTGTCGAGCAGGGCGATATCCTTCAAAAGGGTGACCTGGTGCTGCTTGAGAGCGGTTGAGACTTTCGAGATGTTGACCTCCGCCTTTTCGTACTTGGACTTTATAGAGGCAAGCTTATTGCCTCCCTTTTTGAAGATTCCGAACAAGCCCTTTTCAGGCTCCTCATCAAAGCCCTTAAGCTCCCCTACCATCCCGGAAAGGAGCTCGCCTATCTCGCCCATGTCCTTTGTCCTGACATTGGCAAGAGCCGTCTCCGAGAAATCGGCAATCTTCTTCTGACAGCCGGCTCCGTACTGCATTACCTGTTGGGTGTTGGTGATGTCGATGGTGGAGGCAAAGTCAGAAACCATCTTCTGCTCCTCGGGAGTCAGCTCCGCCTTCATGCTCTCCACGGAGTCAGCCACGGAAGCAGACGACTCTGAGGTAACCTCAGCAAGAGCCGCCGCAGGGCTTTCCTCGCTTCCTGAATCGAGACCGTCAAGAGTCAAAACAGGCGCCTTGTTTAGCATTTCGTCAAGATTGTTCATAACACATTCTCCTCATATTATAAATTTGGGCTTTATCACTTGTTAATATCAAAGTCCCCGCCGGTTAGACCCTCCCTTTCCAGCATCGACTTCAGTGCCTGAGCGTCGGTGGCAGCGTCGTAAGCGGCGCTTCTGTACAGCCTCGCCAGAAGCTCCCCAAAGGCGTCGTTTATGGTGTCAAGCGTCTTTTCAATCTCCTGCTTGGCGTCTATTATATCCTCGCCCTGGGTGCTTAAGGAGTCAAACTCCTCGTATGCCTTCACGAGATTCACCGTCATCGGAAGATAGTAGCTCATAAACTCGTGGAGCATCGGCTGCTGCTCGGGATGCTCCTTAAGCCTGTCAAAGATGTCCCCAAGTAGCCCTTCAAGCCTTGAGAGCTTGTCCGATATGACCTCGCCGAGGATTTTGTCGTTCAGCTTCTTTAGCAGGGCCAACTGCTCTGCGCCCTCTCTCATCATGCCGTCAAGCTCGGAGACAGGCGGCTCCTCATTTTCCGGGGAGGGGCTTTCGTCAATGTGAGGCTTTGTCTGATCCAGAGCCTTGACAGACATCCTCTTTTCAAGCTCCAGGTACTCCTCAAATACCCCGTCGTCAAGCATGAGGCAGGTTTTCTTCTTGTCAAGATGTCCCTGAGGGAAGAAGCCCAGCCTCAGGAGCTTTTTAATGTCCCTGAGGGTGTAGCTAAAAGACCTGCCGCAGTAGTCGCTGATTCTTGATATGTCGCTGTAGCGGTTCTTTCCGCAGATTCTTGCGTACTTTTCGGCACGCTTTAAGCGGTTGTGCTTAACCGTCCCCAAAAGAATCATGCCGAGCGAGACAAGTGAGGATATCACTAAAAAGGGTATCCCTCCTGACAGTATGGCGGGTATTCCGAAGATGAAAACACCTATCCAGCCAAAGACCTTCAAAACCGTCCCGGAGGATTTTCCCACCCGCTTAAAGGGTATCTCAATCTTAGCGTGGGACTCGTCCACAACTCTGCCGGTAAGAGGTCTTTTCGCCCTGTCCTTAATCCATTTCTCGGTAAGATTCTCAAAGGAGCCGTCCGCTCCCGAGGAGGATGCGCTTTTCTGCTGCTGGCTGCCCGATGTCTGTACGGACTCCTTTTTGACCGAAGCAGACGGTACGCTGTCAATAATCCTCCCGACATTTTCAGCCACGGTAGAGGATATTACCTCTCCAAGATTTTGGAGCTTGGAAAAGTCCCCTGTTTTTAAAGAGTAGGAAACCGCATCATTTATCTGCCTGTTGATATTTCCCCATGTCTGATTATTCCCCATCTGAAACATTCCACCTTACCAGTATATAAAGCGGCATACAAAAGCCGCAGGATAAGCAAGCTATGCATATTAACACTATACCACATTTTATGGTGTTTGTTAATAGTAAAATGTGAATTGTAACAATTTATTAACCAATATCCGCACATATTTTTTGGATTTGGGCTTGAAATCCGCAGGAAATCTTGTTCGCAAAAACACAAAAGTTTTCGCCCGGCTTTTTCAAAAGGCGGCAGGGTCTAAAAAGACACAGTATTTAGGACAGCGCCTCCTGTGTAATCCGCAGAGAGCGAAGCCTTAGCTGTAAAAGCCTTTTCTACAAACTATAGGCTGCCGAGAAACCCACGCAGATAAGGAAAAAGCCCGCCTGAAGTTCCAGACGGGCTTGTACTGCATCTTGTACTACATTATAGCTCTGCCTGACGGCAGGCTTGATTACTCCTCGGAGGGAGCCGAGTCCTCGGACTCGGAGGCTTCGCTGCTCAAAAGCGCTCTTATGGAGAGGCTGACCCTCTTGTTCTCGAGATCGCACTCGGTTATCTTGGCGGTAACTGTCTGACCGACGGTGAGGAAGTCGGCGACATTGTTGACCCTCTGGTCGGCTATCTGGGAGATATGGATAAGACCGTCGATGCCGGGAATTATCTGTGCGAAGGCGCCGAAGCTGGTTATCGACACAATCTTAGCCTCGACAACCTGACCTACAGAGTAGTTGTTCTCGAAGATGAGCCAAGGATTATCGCTGGGCTTCTTGTAGCTAAGGGATACCTTGCCGGTCTCCTTGTCGATATCCTTAATAATTACCTCGATGCTCTCGCCGACGCTGACGACATCGCTGGGATGCTTAATCCTTCCCCAGGTGAGGTCCATCCTCCTTATGAGTCCGTCAACTCCGCCGATATCTACAAATACGCCGTAGTCGGTTATGGACTTGACCTCGCCGGTAACGGTCTGACCTGCCTCGGCTGTCTCGAAGAACTGGGCCTTCTTAACGGCTCTCTCCTCTGCGGCAACCTTTCTTATGGAGCCTACAGCTCTCTTTCTTGCCTCGTTAAGCTCGATTATCTTGAACTTGACGGTGGTCTTAAGAAGCGCATTGAGGTCCCCGCCAAGCCTTACGCCGGTCTGAGAGGCGGGAACGAAAACTCTCATGCCCTGAGTGACGACGATGACTCCGCCCTTGATAACGCTGGAGACGACACCCTCCAGAGCGGTGCCCTCCTCAAATGCCTTCTTGACCTCCTCATAGCCCTTCTGAGCGTCAACCTGCTTCTTGGAGAGATTTACAATTCCCTCGACATCGTTGACCTTGGTGACGATGACATCGATCTCGTCTCCAACCTTGACGACATCCTGCGGCTTTGCATTGGGGTCGTTTGAAAGCTCGGACATGGGTATATATCCGGTATGCTTCGTGCCGATATCAACTATAACCTCAGTGTTGTTTACGGATGTTACAACGCCGCTTACTCTCTTTCCGGTATATACTTTTTTGAGTGACTGTTCAATAGCTTCCTCGAAGTTGAACTCTTCCTCATTGATTAAATTTTCAGTCATGGTTTTTTGTACCTCCTCGATTATATGTGCCGGAGTCGATGCCCCAGCCGAGATTCCTAAGTATCTCGTATGCGAAAAATCTATATTCTCAAGCTCACTAGAATTTTCAATAAGGAAGCACCTTGCGTTCTTTGAGCAAATATCCCTGAGCTTGGCGGTGTTAGAGCTGTTCCTCCCGCCTATGATGAGCATAGTGTCACATCTAAGCGAAAGCTCCGCCGCCTCAGCCTGTCTTTTGCTTGTGGCGTTGCAAACCGTATTGTAAATCTTAACATTATCGTACTGTTGGGCCGTCTGAATACACCTTTCCCATAATTCTATATTATAAGTCGTTTGCGAGAGAATTGCAATAGTTTTTTTAAATTTTTCACAACTTTTTCGTAGAAGCTTTAAAAGCTCTTCACAATCGGCAAAAACCTCGCCGTCGTCTATGTAGCTAAGTATCCCTTTTACCTCGGGATGGTCCTTGTCTCCCGCCACAAGGATCCTCTCGCCACGCCCAGAGCACTCCTCCGCCAGCCGGTGGATATGCTTGACATTTGGGCAGGTAGTGTCTATTATGACGGCGCCCAGCCTTTTAAGCTCCGCATATTCCTCCTTAGAGGCTCCGTGCGACCTTATTATGACGGCGTCCCCCTCCTTTACGCAGGAGGCGTCCTCTATCACTCTTACTCCCCTTTTTTCAAGGTCCCCGACCACGCTTGCGTTGTGGATAATAGGTCCCAGGGAATATATCCTTTCGTACCTTTTAGACGCCTCGTAAGCCATATCTACCGCCCTTTTTACTCCGTAGCAGAAGCCGGCGGTCTCGGCGACGGTAAGCTTTTTCCCGTTAACCAAAGTAATCTCAGACATTCCTTGACAGCTCACCTATCCTTTGCATTATAAGGTCCCTCGCCTTTCTCATCTGCGAGGCGGACATCCCGGTAATTTTAAGCTCGCTGTTCGGTATCGGGGAGCCGTACTCCACGGTGACATACTTTCTGTGCCACTTCTTTTTTTCTATCCGTATCCCAACCGGGATGACATCCGCTCCCGACTCCGAGGCGATAAAGGCGACGCCTGACTTTCCCCTTCCCAGCCTGCCGTCCTTAGAGCGTGTACCCTCAGGGAAAATCGTCAGGTTATATCCTCTTGAAATGAAGGATACGGCGGTCATAAGAGCGCTTCTGTCGCTTTGCTCCCTCTTGACCGGGAAGGCATGAAACGCCTTAATCAGCGGGACAAGCGGCTTTATTTTGAACAGGCTCTCTTTTGCCATGTAGGAGGACGGGCACCTTATCCCGACGGCGACAAACAGCGGGTCCGCCCAGTGAAGATGATTGGGGGCTATTATATATCCTCCTCCCTGCGGGAGCCTCTGCCTGCCCTCCAGCTTAAAGTTGTAGATGAGCTTGAAGTATATAAGAACTATCCATCTGATTATCCCATAGAAAAACACCCGGGGTCTTGAGACCACCGCCCTGGAAGCGGCGGGAGCTATGGGCTCATCTGAAAAAAATCGGTTTTCTCCTTTATGACCGAGATTACGCTTTCGACAGCCTCCTCGATTCCCATGCCGGAGGTGTCTATCAGCACGGCGTCCTCAGCCTGCCTAAGAGGAGCGGTTTTCCTGTGGGAGTCGTTGTAATCCCTCTCGTTTATCTCCCTTAGCACAACCTCATAGTCAGCCGCCTCGTTCCTCTCGCAAAGCTCCTTATACCTTCTTCTGGCTCTTTCCTCCGGAGAGGCGGTAAGAAATATCTTTACATCAGCATTTGGAAGTATCACCGTTCCTATGTCCCTGCCGTCCATAATGCAGCTGTTTTTTGCGGCGATATCCCTCTGCATGTCTATAAGATGCTCCCTGACCTTGGGTATTGCAGACACCGAGGAGGCAGCCATTGATATCTCGGCGGTCCGTATCTGCAAGGACACATCCTCGCCGTTAAGAAGCACCCTCTGAGCGCCGTCAAGATAGGAAAGCTCGACATTTGCATCAGCCAAGGACTCTATAACCCTGTCCTCGGAGCTTATTTCAATCCCCTTTCTGAGGCAGTTGAGGGCAAGCGTGCGGTAAAGCGCCCCGGTGTCGACATACACGATTCCGAGCCTTTTTGCGACCTCCCTTGCTATTGTAGACTTTCCGGCTCCTCCCGGTCCGTCAAGAGCGCAGTTAAGTATCATTTTGAAGCATTCCTTTCAAATATTAGTTGCGGCGTTAAGCCTTCTTAGACTGGATTATCGCAGACACCGCCGAGTGCGCCGTTGAAAAGGCAATCTGAAGATTGTACCCTCCCGTAAAGGCGTCGACATCTATTATCTCGCCGGCAAAATATACTCCCTTTACAAGCCTTGACTCCATGCTCCCAGGGTCTATCTCTCCAACCGGGATTCCTCCCCTTGTTACTATAGCCTCGCCGATGGGTCTTAAGCCCGTAGGGGTGAGCCTTAGCTCCTTTAGGATATTTACTATGCTCCTTCTTTGCTCACGGTTAAGCTGTGAGCAAGGCGTCCCGCAGGCTATTCCCAAAAGAGTGTTTACAGCCTCCGCCATAGGTGCCGGAAGAAGCCGCCTCAGATACTCGCCAAGACTAAGCCTTGGCTCCAAGGAAAACTCCCTGTTTAGCTTCATGGCTAGCTTTTCATGGCTAAGCCCGGGCTTTAGGTCGATATAAACTGTGTATTCGCCGTTTTTCAGCCTTGACTCCTCCATATACGAGGACACCGAAAGTGTGAGCGGGCCGGAAATCCCGTAGGGCATGAAGCTAAGCTCGCCGAGCTGGGAAAAAACAGGCTTTTTCCTCCCTCTTTGACAAAGGCTGACCGTGACATTTTTAAGCGTCAGCCCTGTAAGGCTCCCGACAAAGCTCTCGCCTACGGTCACCGGCACCAAGGACGGCGAGGGAGGAATCACGCTGTGACCCAGTCCGGCGGCAAGACGGTAGCCGTCCCCCGTGGAGCCGGTTTTGGGATATGACAGCCCTCCAGTCGCAATAATAACATTTTTAGATATGACAGCCGTCCCTGTGCAGCCTGTTTCAATGAGACCGTCCTGCAGGACTCTAAGGCTCTTCGCCCTATCCCTTACAACCGGGACGCCGTTTCCTTCAAGCAGACCCGCCATAGCGTCGGCGACATCGTCCGCCCTGTCGCTCACGGGAAAGACCCTTCCTCCACGCTCGGTTTTAAGCTCGACTCCGTGGGATGAAAACCACTCCATAACCATGTCCGGGCTGAAGGAGTAAACCGAGCTGTAAAGAAATCTCGGATTTCTCAGGGTGTGCCGGATGACCTCCTCAGGGGAGCAGTTATTCGTAAGATTGCATCTTCCCTTGCCGGTTATCCTGAGCTTTCTCCCAAGGCTTTTGTTAGGCTCTATCACGATAGCGCTCAGTCCGCCCTCGCAGGCGAGCGAGGCAGAAAAAAGCCCCGCCGCTCCGCCGCCTATTATCGCTACATCGTAAAGCTCCCAGCTAGACACCCCCGACGCCTCCCCGTCCCAGACCGTCTGGACCGTCTCCCTTTTCAAAGACATCGTACTCGTCCCATATTCTCTCCAGCCGTCCAAATTCGGCGGCGACGCTCTCCCTCTTTTTTATCGAGACGGCGACAATCAGTGCGTTTATAAGGCTGAGCGGTGCAACCAGCGAGTCTACAAAGGACACCATGTCGCTTCTTGCCAAAAGCACCCTCCCGGCGTTTGCGGCGATGGGAGAATCCATGCTGTCGGTTATAGCTAAGGAGTCTGCGCCGATGTCCTTAGCAAAGGCAAGGGCGTTTACCGTCTGCTTAGCGTACCTAGGGAAGGATATCCCGATAAGAAGGTCGGCGCTCTCCATACGCATTAGCTGCTCGTATATCTCGCTCTGGCTCCCCGGGCGGATAAGTATGACATTAGGGAGCATCAGCCTAAAGTAATAGCCCATAAAGGACGCCAAGGCACCCGAGCTTCTTGTCCCCATTATATAGATTTTTTTGGCGTTGATTATGCTCGTTACAGCCGCCTCAAAGTCGCTCTCCTTAGTCTCCTCGATGGTCTTTGAGATGTGCGAAATGTCGTTTTCAAGGACGCTTTTAAGCACCTCGCCGTCTCCTAGCCGCCTATTTAGGACCTCTATGCGCTCAGTTGCCGTAAGCTTGTTCCTGGCGGCGTCCTGAAGCGCCCTCTGGAACGCCGGATAGCCGTCGTAGCCAAGCTCTGCGGCGAATCTGACCACCGTGGACTCGCTTACGCCGACGCTCTCCCCGAGCCTTGCGGCGGTGAGAAAGCACGCCTTAGAGAGGCTCTCAAGAATATACTCCGCTATCCTTTTCTGACTCTTAGGACCGCTCTGCCGTCTTGCGGCGAGCAGCTCAAAAACATCCCTGCCTGCATTTTCACCGTTCATAAAAATGCTACCTCCATCCGATATGCGGCTAGCTCTCGCCGAAGAGCCTTTTTATCATCCCGGCGATTTTCTGTCGCCTTTGCCGTGTCCTGTCCATGTCGATAGTATACCCGCTCTCGGTGAGCAAAACAACATCCCCCTCGGACACTCCCTCCGGGAGAAGCTCGAGCCTGACAGCCTTCGTTCCAAGCTCTCCGTCTTCAAGCACGGCATAGTCCTCCTCTAGCCTGTCAACTATATATTCCCTGATACTGTTTTCCATCTAAATCACCTCTCGCAGACAACGCTCAGCTCCGACCCGTCGCAGGTAAAGGTTACCGTGCCGTTATTGTCCGTCCTGTAGATTTCGGAGGTATACTCCTTTAGTCTTGTCACTACATCGGGATTAGGATGATTGTAGCCGGAGTCCCCGCAGCCTATCACGCAGTATTTTGGCATCACGCTGTCAAGAAAATCATAGCAGGAGGAGGTTGCGCTCCCGTGGTGAGCCACCTTTAAGACATCTGCACTCAGGTCCAAATCCCTGTTGACAAGCTGTCTTTCCATATCCTTTTCCAAATCCCCGGTGAACAAAAACCTGACGCTTCCGAATTCATAAATCACACAGCAGGAGTAGTTGTTGTAGTTGTCACCGTAATACTCGGGCTGGATAATCTCTACGGTCCCTCCGCCGAAGGAAAAGCTCTCGTTTTTTGAGGCTCTTAGCGTGACTCCGCTCTCCTCTATCGCAGTCAAAAATCTCTCGTAGGTCCTGGTGGTAGGAGCGTACTCCTCGGGAATCTGCGGAGTTATCACGCAGCCTATCTCAATTCCTGAGCTAATGACCTGCCTAAGACCTCCTATGTGGTCGGAGTGAGGATGGGTGCCGACTACATAATCAAGCCTTTCTATGCCGAGCCTTCTGATAAAGTCCGTCACCGTATCGCCGTACTCCGACTCTCCGGCGTCGATAAGCATCGTCTCGCCGTTGCCGCCGACAATAAGCTGGCAGTCCCCCTGACCGACATCTATAAAGTATACTCTTGCCTCGCCCTCGCTTGCCGAGGGGATTTTATCATTATCTCCAAGAAGCTCTCCCATGAACTCGGGTCTTGTCACGACAAAGCAGAATACCGCCACCAGTGACAAAACCGCCAGTACGGATATAAAGACCTCCTTGCTGTCTAAAAAGCTACCTCTTTTTCTTCTTCTTGCCATTGTCAGCTCCGCTTCCTCTGTTTTTTAATGCCGTCCTGCTGTGCAGGCATCCTGCCGCCCTGACGGTATCCCCTGCCTCGGGTCTTACAAGACATCCCCTGCCTGTGCCGATAAGGTCCTCCCTGCCAGCCAGTCTGAGCGCCCTTATAACCCTTTTGCGGTTTGCGGGCAGGTAATACTGCAAAAGCGCCCGCTGCATAGCCTTGTCCTCGGGGTCCCTTGCGACATAGACCGGCTTCATCGTGTACGGGTCAAGCCCGGTGTAGTACATACAGGTGGATATCGTCCCCGGAGTGGGATAAAAGTCCTGCACCTGCTCAAGACGAAGGCTTTGGTCCCTCAAAAAAAGAGCAAGCTCCACGGCGTCCTTAAGCGTAGACCCGGGGTGCGAGGACATAAGATAGGGCAGGACATACTGCTCCCTTCCTATCCTTTTGTTTATCTCGTCGAAGCTTTTTTTGAAGCGCTTATATGCCTCGATGTGCGGCTTTCCCATCCTGTCAAGAACAGCCCCGGAGCAGTGCTCGGGAGCAACCCTCAGCTGTCCAGAAATGTGATGCTTTATAAGCTCGGTTAAAAACTCCTCGCTTTTATCCTCAAGAAGATAGTCGTATCTTATCCCGGAGCGGATAAATACCTTTTTCACACCGGGAAGGCTCCTTAGCTCCCTTAAAAGCTGCAAATAATCGCTGTGGTCAGCCTCAAGACAGGAACAGGGCTTGGGAGCAAGGCATTTTCTGCCCTTGCACAGTCCCTCGGTCAGCTGCTTCCTGCAGGACGGCTGCCTGAAATTAGCCGTAGGTCCGCCGACATCGTTTATATATCCCTTGAAATCCGGAAGCGAGGTAAGAAGCCTAGCCTCGGCTATGACGGATTCATGGCTTCTAGCCGTGACCCGCCGTCCCTGATGAAGGGCTATCGAGCAGAAATTGCAGAAGCCGAAGCAGCCTCTGTTGTGCGTTATAGAAAACCTGACCTCGGATATCGCAGGGACTCCGCCCTGAGCCTCGTATACCGGGTGATAGGTCCTTGTGTACGGAAGTGAATATACAAGGTCAAGCTCGCTAGCGTCAAGAGAAAGGGGCGGAGGGTTCTGAACAAGCATCCTGTCGCCGTGGCGCTGCAAAAGCATCCTGCCGTAAACCTCGTCCTGATTGTCGTATTGCAGGCGGCAGGCTCTGGCGTAAAGCTCCTTGGAGCCTTTTACCTGCTCAAAAGAGGGGCACTCAACCCCTCCGTAGGGAGTCTCGGCCGTGGGACAAAGATAGCAGGTCCCCCTGACATCACGGATTGAGTCTATGCTCTGTCCGTCCCGAAGCCTTTTTGCAAGCTCGACGACGCAGTTTTCCCCCATGCCGAACATCAAAAGGTCTGCGCCGGACTCAAAAAGCACCGAGGGCTTGACGCAGTCCTCCCAGTAATCGTAGTGGGCGAAGCGGCGAAGCGAAGCCTCAAGCCCGCCTATCAGCACCGGGACCTCCGGGTAAAGCCTCTTGAGCGCCCTTGTGTAGACGGTCACCGCCCTGTCAGGTCTTTTTCCCGGCTTATTTCCGGGGGAATAGGCGTCAAAATCCCGCCGCTTTTTCGCAACGGTATAGTGTGCGACCATCGAATCTATGTTTCCCGAGGAGACCAAAAACGCAAGCCTCGGTCTGCCAAGACGGGTAAAATCACTGTCACGCCGCCAGTCCGGCTGGGCTATGAACCCGACGCTGAAGCCGCTATGCTCTAGGACTCTTGTTATTATCGCCGCCCCGAAGCTGGGATGGTCGACATAAGCGTCCCCCGAGACATAGATAAAATCGAGCTGGTCTATCCCCTTTTTAATAAGCTCCGACCGTGATATCGGCAAAAACTCGCTGCCCAGCCTCGGCTCCAGCCTTTGATTATATTCAGCCCCGCCGCAGCCGGTGTGATTCAAGCCGTTTTGCTTGGATGAATTTAAGCTGCCTGACATAACTCTCCTTTCGCTAGAGTCCCTCGCTCTCGTTTCCGAGCATAGCCTTTCTTTCCAGCCACTGCGCTCTTGTGAGCCTGACCTCTCTGGGCTTTGCGCCGTCCGCCGGTCCGACTATGCCAAGCTCCTCCAGCTCGTCCATTATCCTTGCGGCACGGGCGTAGCCCAGCTTGAGCCTCCTCTGAAGGTAGGAGGTTGACGCCTGCCCTGCCTCCACGACAGCCTCGATGGCAGCCTCGGTCATATTATCCTGAGAGGGGTCCTGACCCTGCTCCGAGGAGGTCTTTTCCCCCTTCGGAACGGGAATGTGCCTTTCGACCTCGCTTGCAACCTCATCGTCATACTGCGAGGAGGTCTGCGTTTTAAGATAATCTACGACCCTTTTAATCTCATCGGTGGCAACATAGCTTCCCTGAACTCTGACGGGCTTTCCAAGACCCACCGGCATATAAAGCAGGTCGCCGTTTCCAAGGAGCTTTTCAGCTCCGCCCTCGTCTAAGATAACCCTTGAATCCATCTGGTTTGAGACCTTGAGCGCAACCCTCGAGGGGATGTTCGCCTTGATAAGGCCGGTAACAATGTCAACTCTTGGGCTTTGCGTTGCTACTATAAGGTGCATTCCTGCCGCTCTTGCAAGCTGAGCAAGCCTGCATATCGAGTCCTCGACCTCCTTGCGTGCCGCCATCATGAGGTCGGCAAGCTCATCCACGACTATTACTATCTGCGGAAGGCACTTTAAATCCTCGCTCTTTGCGAGCTTGTTGTAGTCCTTTAGGTCTCTTACGCCGTTGTCGGCAAAGAGCTTATACCTTTTCAGCATCTCGGTGACAGCCCAGCCAAGCGCTCCCGCCGCCTTTTTAGCCTCCGTTACGACCGGGATAAGAAGGTGAGGTATTCCGTTGTAGACCGGGAACTCGACCTGCTTGGGGTCGATAAGAATCAGCCTGACCTCGTCAGGGGAGGCGTTATATAGTATGCTCATTATGACAGAGTTTGTAAACACCGACTTACCAGAGCCGGTAGTACCCGCAATCAGCACATGGGGCATCTTGGATATATCGCCTATTACTATCTTGCCCTCGATATCCTTTCCGACTGGGAAGCAGAGCTTTCCTCCCGCCTGGCGGAACTCGTCGCTGTCTATAAGCTCCCTTATGCAGACAGTCTCCCTCACCTTGTTGGCAAGCTCGATTCCAACTGCCGCCTTTCCGGGGATGGGAGCCTCGATTCTCACTCCGTTAGCCGCAAGATTCAGGGCGATATCGTCGGCAAGGCTGGTTATCCTGCTGACCTTTACTCCTGCCGCCGGCTGAAGCTCATATCTTGTGACGGAAGGTCCCTTATGTATTCCGACTATTCTCGTGACAACTCCGAAGCTCTTTATCGTCTCGACCAAAAGCTCGGCGTTTTTCTCGGTCTCGATAGAGGTGTCCTCCTTGCCAAGACCGCTCTGGGAGGGGTTTAAAAGCTCGATGGGGGGTATGACATAGCCGTTTTCAGAGGAGTTTTCCATCTCGATAAGGGTGGTCTGACCGTCCTTCCCGACATAGATGGGATTTACAGCCTCCCCCTTGTCGGGAGCGTCCTCGGTCTGAGCGTGTCCCTCGTCCTCAGAGGCTGCCTCCGCCGTGGCGCTTCTTAGCTCCGAAACGGGGTCTATGCTCTTATTTGCTGCCTCCTCAGGCTGAACGGGCGGCTCCTCTATGGGAGCAGGCAGAGTCTCGCCCTCCTTTTTCTGCTTTTTGGGCTTTTTCTCCTCGGAGTCCTCCTTTTTGTCCTTGTCAGAGAGGTATTTGGAGAGGTCGACAAACCCTCCCTGCTTTTCCTTAGGCTCGGGGACGGAAGGAGCCTTTTCCTCCCTTGCCTTTTTGCTTTCCTCTCTTCGCCTTGCGGACTCCTCGCTGCTCTCGCTAATCGAGCCTGCCAGCTTCCTAAAGGCCGAGACTATAAACCTGAATATATCTATAAAGGTTATATTTGTCAAAAGCATCACAAAAAGTATGATAAGAAGGATTATTATTATGAGGGCGCAGACCTCGCCGCAGAGCTTGACAAGCGAGCCTCCCAAGAAGATGCTGAGCGCTCCCCCGCCCTGATGCTCTATAGAGCCGTTTTCATAAAGCCTTGTTATTATCCCGGAGAAGCCGTCGCCCGAGAAGGCGTCCCCTCCCTTTGACATCGAGTAAAAAATCTCGAACATAGGTCCTACAAGAAGGATAAGAAGCGCTCCCTGAAGCACCTTGACTATAACCGCACTCTTTGACCTGTCAAGAGCCATCATCACCGCAACATATATGACAATCGGGCTTAAAAGCACCGAGGAGACTCCGAAAAGCCCCCACAAAGCGCTCTGCATGCCTGCCCAGAACGCCTCGCCCTTTATCCAGGTAAGGAACAAAAGGAATACTCCCAGGATGAACAGCACCGTCGAGCCCATGCGGTTTCTGTAGACGCTATTGCCTCCTGCGGTCTTTTTCTTTGCCGTCCTTGAGGCTGCCGTCCCACGGGACTGCGACTTCTTTTTTGTATTTCCAGACGAAGCTGCCATTTAAAAATCCTCCCGATTTACCGGCAAAAGGGCCGCCAAACAAAGCAGCCCTGCCTTAATTTTATCCGGTATCCAGCCGGATTTTACGCTCTTTTCGGCTCTAGGCGACAGGGATGTCCGCTGCTGCCTGACCGGCGGGAATAACCAGCGGATGACCGATTGCAAGCTCGATTATCGCTATGATTATCACGACTACTCCCAAAACCGCAGTGTATATCCAGAACACCTTGAACTTATCCGACTTCATAAGAGCCTGTACCAGCTTTATGGCCAGGAAGCCGACTATTGCGGCGACTATAAAGCCTATCAGACAGGGAAGAAAGCCCACTCCCGTTTCCTGCCCGATGCCGTCCTTGACCTCTACGATACAGCCTGCGAGTATCGCCGGGATTCCTAGGATGAAGGAGTAGCTCACAGCCGTCTGCCTGGTGAGTCCGCAGAACTGTCCGGCAGAGATTGTCGAGCCGGAGCGGGAAACTCCCGGCAAAAGGGCGACTCCCTGGAAGAAGCCGATGGTCACGGCGTCCTTATACTTTATGTTTGCGGAGCGCTTGCCGCCCTTTTTGACTCTGTCAGCCATAAAGAGGATAGCGGAGGTGTAAAGGAAGCAGATCCCCTCCATGAGTATGGAGCTGTCCTCAGAGAAGCTCTCGAACATTCCCTTGAACAATGCAAACGGAATCAGCATTGCGGTGGAGATTATGTACATGAAAAGAAGCCTTCTTCCCGGGGAGGCGTTTTTTACAGAAAACCTCCCGGTGAAAATGTCCTTCACCATGTAGATGAACTCCATGAAAAGCTCGTATATCTGCCTTCTGAATACGGTGAACACCGCCACCAGCGTCCCGAGGTGCAAAAGCGCAGAGAACATAAGAGCGCCCTCGCCCGAGTTGCCGGTGAAGTGCTGATACAGCGAGAGATGCCCCGACGAGGATATAGGCAGGAACTCGGTTATTCCCTGGATTATAGCCTGTAAAATTGCTGACAAGATAGACATTTTATTTCCCTCCGTATTTTGCTCCCCGAGTCGTGAAGCCGCTTCTGTCCTTAACCGAAAGCCTCGCACCCGGAAGATACCTTTTGTCAAGATACATCCTGGGGTCGGTGGAAAAAAGGCTTTTCACGACTCTTTGGCTGTTTATAATGGAATACTCAACCCGTCCCCCGGCTACACTTTCGTAAAGGCTCGGCTTAGCCTCGGACAGGAAAACATCATATTCGCTAACGACAGTGTAAAGCATCTTGCTCACCCTCTATCATCGAGTACAGGCAGCCTATCGCCTCGCTGAGACCCCCTACGCTGTCTATTATCCCCTCGCTGACCGCCTCCTCTCCGGTGAGTACGCTGCCGACATCCATAACAAGCTCGCCGGTCTTTAGCATAAGCTCCTTGAACCTATCTGAGCTTATCCTTGAATTATCCGACACGAACCGAACAATTCTTTCCTGCATCTTCTCAAAATACGAGAGGGTCTGCGGAACTCCTAAAACAAGCCCTGTCATCCTGACGGGATGGACCGTCATCGTGGCGGATTTTACGATAAACGACCTCTTTGCGCTCACCGCAAGCGGGACTCCTATAGAATGTCCCCCTCCTACCACCACGGAGACGGTAGGAGTTTTCATCGAGGAAATAAGCTCAGCCAGCGCAAGACCCGCCTCGACATCCCCGCCGACGGTGTTTATTATGATGATAAGGCCCTCTATCGACCTGTCCTGCTCTATGGCGACAAGGGCGGGCATGATATGCTCGTACTTAGTCGTCTTATTCTGCGGCGGGAGGATATAATGCCCCTCCACCTGACCGATTATGCTAAGACAGTGTATAAGATGCTTGGCGTTGGCTATGGCGATATCCCTGTACTGCTCAGAAATCTCCGCCTGCTCGCTCGTGACCTCGCCGCTTTCCCTATCTCCCGACACATAAGACATGACAAAACCTCCGCAATCAGATGCTTTGGGTATTATGCCACGGGAGGCTTTTTATATTCACCGTACTGCCCGGCTTCGCTATCTGGTGTCCCGATTTATTTTATGCACTAATTATAGCCTATTTGCCGGTTGCAGTCAAGCATTTTGACAAGCTTTATATTAATTTTTCCAGTGTGGGAGGCGTTGCACCTCTGAGACTCCCTGATATGTCAAATCAGACAAAAAGTTTTAACCCGGTAATCCAAAAAAGTGCATAAGCCTGTATTGACAGGAACCCGTGGGTGCTATAAAATTATATCGTGAAAAAGTATATTTAAAATGGGAGGATGAATAATGGGCTATACCGTCACCGAAAAGATACTTAGCTCGCATCTTGTCGAGGGAAGCCTTGAAAGAGGCACCGAGATAGGAATAAAAATCGACCAGACCCTAACTCAGGACGCTACAGGCACCATGGCGTACATCGAATACGAGGCGATGGGCGTTCCCAGAGTCCGCACAGAAAGAAGCGTGGCCTATGTCGACCACAACACGCTTCAGACCGGCTTTGAAAACGCCGACGACCACAGATTCATCGGCTCGGTCGCCAAAAAAAGAGGGATATACTTCTCCCGCCCGGGAAACGGAATCTGCCATCAGGTACACCTTGAGAGATTCGGAATTCCCGGAAAGACTCTGATAGGCTCCGACTCCCACACTCCCACCTGCGGAGGGCTGGGCATGATTGCCATCGGAGCGGGAGGGCTTGATGTCGCCGTTGCAATGGGCGGCGGAACCTACTACATTACCTGCCCTAGGATAGTCAGGGTCGAGCTAAGAGGAAGCCTTTGCCCTTGGGTATCCGCAAAGGATATCATCCTCGAGGTGCTAAGAAGGCTCACGGTAAAGGGCGGCGTCGGCAAGGTGATAGAATACTGCGGCGAGGGAGTAAAGACCCTTTCCGTCCCCGAAAGGGCGACTATTGCCAACATGGGCGCAGAGCTTGGCGCAACAACAAGCGTGTTCCCCTCCGACGAGCGCACCCTCGAGTTTTTAAAGGCTCAGGGAAGAGAAAAGGACTTCACCGAGCTGAGCGCAGATTCCGACGCTGTGTATGACGAGGAGCTTATAATCGAGCTTGGCGAGCTTGAGCCGTTAGTTGCATGTCCCCACTCTCCCGACAATGTAAAAAAGGTCAGCGAGCTGGAGGGAATGAAAGTCGACCAGGTGCTGATTGGCTCCTGCACTAACTCCTCCCTTACGGATATGCAGAAGGTGGCGTACATCCTAAAGGGCAAAACCGTGCATCCCGATGTCTCGCTTGGCATAGCCCCCGGCTCTAAGCAGGTCCTTGATATGCTGGCAAGGTCCGGCGAGCTTTCCGACATCATAGGCGCAGGCGCAAGAATCCTTGAGTCTGCCTGCGGCCCCTGCATAGGAATGGGACAGTCTCCTAACTCCGGCGGAGTATCCCTTAGGACATTTAACAGAAACTTCCTGGGAAGAAGCGGCACAAAGGACGCAGGAATCTATCTTCTTTCCCCGGAGACTGCCGCCATCTCCGCTTTAAGAGGCGTTATCACCGACCCGAGGCGCCTTGGCAGTATGCCAAGCTTCACCCTCCCGGAGAAATATCTTATAAACGACAATATGGTGACCCTCCCGGCTGAGCCTGAGGAGTGTAAGAGCGTCGAGGTCCTAAAGGGTCCTAACATCAAGGACTATCCCAAGACCTCCCCTCTTGAGGACGCTATAGACGCCGTCTGCTCCCTCAAAACGGGAGACAACATCACAACAGACCATATCATGCCTGCCGGCTCTAAGATACTGCCGCTTCGCTCCAACATCCCCGAGATATCAAAGCACTGCTTCGAGGTGGTCGACCCCGGCTTCCCGGAGAGGGCGCTGTCTCTCGGAAAAAGCATCATAGTCGGCGGAGCAAACTACGGGCAGGGCTCCTCAAGAGAGCACGCCGCACTGGCTCCGCTCTATCTGGGAGTAAAGGCGGTAGTCGTAAAGAGCTTTGCAAGAATCCACAGGGCGA
Source organism: Ruminococcus sp. UBA1409 (assembly GCA_002305045.1). GTDB lineage: Bacteria > Bacillota > Clostridia > Oscillospirales > Ruminococcaceae > Faeciplasma > Faeciplasma avium. The sequence continues at coordinate 3,847 of DBPX01000011.1, read as the reverse complement.
ATCTTGTAAATGCGGGAATACTCCCCTTAACCTTTGAGAACGAGAGCGACTACGATAAAATCTCCCAGGGCGACAGGCTGTCGCTTGACGGACTTCTTGACGCTGTAGCCAAGGGCGATTCTATAGTCATGACCGACCGTGAAAACGGCACAAGGATTCCTCTTAGGCTTGAGCTTTCCGAGCGTGAGAGAAAAATCCTCGCCGCTGGAGGACTCCTTGACTACACAAGGACAAAGGCAAGGTGACGGCGGACGGCGGCAGGGCGCTTTCCGGACGGGAGCTTTTAAAGAGGCTGATTTTTGACTCCTTTCCCGAAAGGGAGGCGGCTGCTGTAACAGACGGGCTTGACAGGCTCAGAAACAGATGCGTCAGCCTAAGGCTCAATCCCCTGCGTGGCGAGCCTGAGAAAACCCTCCTGGAGCTTGAGTCTTACGGGCTTAAGCCTGAGCAGGTCGGCTGGTATGAGCACGGATATATCCTACCTGGGGCTAAGGAGACTGAAATAGTCTCGCTTCCCGCATATCTTGAGGGAAGGATATATCTTCAGAGCCTTAGCTCGATGCTCCCTCCGATTATCCTAAAGCCGAATCATAACAGCGATATTCTTGACATGGCGGCGGCTCCCGGAGGAAAAACCACCCAGCTTGCGGCTCTTACCCAAAACCGGGCCAGGATAACCGCCTGCGAGATGAACAGGGTAAGATGCGAGAGGCTTCGCTTTAACCTCAGGCGGCAGGGCGCAGGCTCTGTTTTCGTGATGGAAACGGACTCAAGAAGGCTCGACCCGTTTTTGAGCTTCGACAGCATACTCCTAGACGCTCCCTGCTCTGGAAGCGGGACGGTGGCTCTAAGCGAGAGCATGGAGGGCTTTACAGAGCTTCTGATACAAAAGAGCGTCCGCTCGCAGAAGGCTCTTTTAAAAAAGGCGGTCGAGCTGATAAAGCCGGGAGGGACGATTGTGTACTCCACCTGCTCTATCCTCCCAGCCGAAAACGAGGAGATAGTAAGCGAGATACTCTCCTGCGGAGCCGTGGAGCTTGACTGCATAGACGCCGAAGCGCTTGGGCTGCCGACGGTCAAAAACCGGCTGGAGGGCACGGTTACAGTCCTCCCCGGAGAGCTTTACGAGGGCTTCTTTGTCGCAAGGCTTAAAAGGAAGCCGGGAGCCTTTAAGCCGCTGCCGGAAAAAAGGCATGGAAGAAATAAAAATAAATGACGGAAAGAGCGTGATATTATGGAAAGAATAAAGATGCAGACTCCCCTTGTTGAGATGGACGGAGACGAGATGACTAGAGTAATCTGGAAGATGATAAAGGACGAGCTTATACTCCCCTATGTCGAGCTTAAAACGGAGTATTACGACCTGGGGCTTGAGTACAGAAACGAGACAAACGACCAGGTCACAATCGACTCCGCCAACGCTACCAAAAAGTACGGAGTCGCCGTCAAGTGTGCGACCATCACCCCAAACGCCGCAAGAGTGGAGGAGTATAACCTCAAGGAGATGTGGAAGTCTCCCAACGGCACCATAAGGGCGATTTTAGACGGAACGGTGTTCAGAGCTCCAATAATCGTAAAGGGAATAACACCCTTTATCCCCGGCTGGACAAAGCCGATAACCATCGCCCGTCACGCCTACGGCGACGTGTACAAAGGCGTGGAGCTGCGTGTCGACGAGCCGAGCACGGCCAAGCTGGTGGTCGAGGGCCAGAGCGGAAAGCGCCAGGAGGTAGAGATCCACGCCTTCGACGGTCCGGGCGTGCTGCAGGGCATGCACAACACCGACAAGAGCATCCGCTCGTTTGCACACAGCTGCTTCAAGTTTGCCATCGACACGCGGCAAGACCTCTGGTTTGCCACCAAAGACACCATCTCGAAGACCTACGATGCACAGTTTAAGCAGATTTTCGAGGAGGTTTACGAGTCCCATTACAAGGCGCGGTTCGAGGAGCTGGGCATCGAGTATTTCTATACGCTTATCGACGATGCCGTGGCGCGTGTCATCCGCTCGAAAGGCGGCTTCATCTGGGCCTGCAAGAACTACGATGGCGACGTGATGAGCGACATGCTCTCTACGGCCTTCGGCTCGTTGGCCATGATGACCTCGGTGCTCGTGTCGCCCGACGGCAAATACGAGTATGAGGCCGCACACGGCACCGTGACCCGCCACTATTACCGTTACCTCAAGGGCGAGGAGACCTCTACCAACCCCATGGCCACCATCTTTGCCTGGAGCGGCGCACTGCGCAAGCGCGGCGAACTCGACGGCATCGGCGAGCTGGTCAATTTCGGCGACCAGCTCGAAGCTGCCTGTATCGACACGCTCAACGAAGGCATCGCCACCAAAGACCTTGTGGGACTGATGGAGGGCGTGGAGGCCAGGGCGGTTAACTCGGCCGACTTCATCGCGGCCATCCGTGCGCGGCTGGAAAAGCGTCTGGCCTAGACCGACGGTCAAGCCACATACAGACACGGCCAAGAAGTCAGGCAGCACCTACTTCTTGGCCGTTTATAGTAAGGTCATTTCGCATCTTTCACCTCGGGCATCTTGGGGTAGATATACCTGAACGAGTCCATCGACACCACCCGGCCGTCTCTGAAGCCCACCAGAATGACGTCGTAGTCGCCGCTGAGGGCTTCGTTCTTGTGGTATTCCCATTGCTCGATGCCATTCTCCATGAATCGCCGATAGCTGGGCTTCGACTTCATGATGCTGGTCACCTCGTCGTAGGTCTGTCCCTGGCGAATCTGGTCGATGAATGGCAGGTTGCCACCGATGCCTAATGCTGAGCATGCGTTGAGAGTGAGGGCGGCAAACCAAACGGCCAGCCCCTGCAAAAGTCTTGTTTTTCCGGTCATAGCTGAAAAAGATGTTGTTTGTTGGCAAAGATAATGCTTTGCTGGTTCTTCCGGGATTTGTTTTCCCTATCAAATGATAGGGGAATCCCTATGGCCTGCGGCCTGGGACTCCCCCTGTGGTGTGTGGCCCGAGTCAGTCGATCGAGGCCAGCTGTTCCTTGCTCAGCACCTGGTGGTGCGGTCGGGGACTCACCTTAAACTTGTCGAACCCCTCGCCGTAGACCCCGATGACGTTGGTTTGTGTGACAAATGCGCTGGGGTCGGTCTCTTGGATGATTTTGAAGATGATGCTGCTCTCACGCCGCTTGGCCATGATGAAGAGCATCTTCACCTCATGACCGGTGTAGAAGCCGTGGGCCTCGATGACCGTGGCGCCGCGGTGCGGATAGACGGCGATGCGTGAGGCTATCTCCTTGTATTTGTTGGAGATGATGAAGAACTGAACGCTGCGGTGCATCGACTGCACCACTTGGTCGATGCAGAAACTCGTGACACACAGCACGACGTATCCGTAAATTACCTTCTCCCAGTCGTGGAACACCAGATACGACGAGGAGATGATGACGATGTCGCAGAGCATGATGACGCGCCCGAGCGAGATGTCACGATACTTGTTGACGATGGCTGCCACGATGTCGGTGCCGCCCGTGGAGCCGTGGAACGAGAAGCCCAGGCCCACGCCCGAGCCGCAGAAGATGGCACCGATGATGCTGGCCATGAACGGCTGGTCGTGCAGCAGCTGGGTGTCGCCCACCTGCTTCTGCATCAGGGTGGTCACCGAGGTGAGCACGATGACTGCGTAGATGGTCTTGATGCTGAACTTGAAGCCCAGAATTTTCAAGGCGAACATCAGCAGCACGGCGTTGATGCCGAAGTAGCTGACCTGCACGGGGATGCCGGTGCCCCAAAACAGCACCGATGCGATGCCTGGCACGCCACCTGTGGTGATGTTGTTGGGCAACAGAAAGATGTTCCAGCCGATGGAGTA
>DBPX01000004.1 GCA_002305045.1 Ruminococcus sp. UBA1409 | reverse complement strand
TCCTCTTTCAGAACATCGGGCAGTTTATCCAACTTTTCAGCGATTTCCTTTTCTGTCCGCTGTATCTGCTCTGTGAGCGCCTTGCGCTCCTTACCCTTGAAAATCCCTTTTGTATCGGCAAGCTGTTGTTTCAGCTTCGGAAGTACCGTATCCTGCAAATGCCGGATTTCTTTCGCCTTATCCTGCGCCTTTATCATCAGCTTTTGCATGGTACGGAACTCTGCCATATCTATTTCAAGGACAGGCTTCGGCGGCAGTATGCCGGGACGGGGCGGCTCGCAGGACTTTCCGTCACGAAATGACGGTCAAGGCGAAAACGCCTCAGAGAGCGACCCCTCGGAGGAAGCAGACAGCGCCTTGGAAAACGGCGGCGCCTCTAATAATCAGGAGGATGGCTCCCCAGTAGATGAGAGCTTGGCTGACTCGCAGGAGGATAGCGGCTCCGGGCAGTCCGATTCCGATTCGCAGGAGGATAACGCCTTCGGGCAGGACAGCACTTTAGCCGACGCCGCTCAGGATGACTCGGCGGATACCCAGCCCGACGAGGCGCCGGAAGATCCGCTCGGCGAGCCTCCGACGGACGATATCCCTCAGGACGGTATGCATGGCGAGCCTCCCACGGGAGATTTCCCTCAGGGCGGTGCGCAGGGCGGATTTTCGCCGGGAGCCAATCCCCCGTCGGATATTCCAAACGGCGAGTCCTTAGCGTCGTCAGCTGGCTGGAATATTACCCTGACTCAAAATATAGCCGACAGCGGCGAGGGCATAAGCGGCGAAGGCTTAAGCGGCGAGGCTGATTCTAGCCTGCCCTTCCAGGAGGAATCGGGAGACCTTCAAAGCCGTCCAGGCAGGGACATCTCGGGCTTTATGACAGAGCAGGGAGCCTCCGGCGGCTCACAGTCCGAGGGAGCTAATATACTGATTCTTATAGTCAGCCTTGTAACCCTTGCCGCAGGTCTTGCGGTGGCTATGCTTTACAAAATATACTAACAGCTTTTAACGCTGTCGCCTATAACCGGCCTCCGAGGGCTTTGCCTCTTGGAAGACGGGGCTGTCGGCGATTTGCCTCCTTTCTCGTTAAGTCCCGGGCTATTCGGTCCGGGACTTTTGCCTTTTCCCTACGGGCTTGACTTGTCCCCAGAAAAATAGTATAATCTAAGGAAAATCCGACCTTTTCAAGGTGCGGGAAATGATAATATCAGGGATAGACGGCATAATATCCTTGGGAAAAGGGAAGCATTTTTATGCAGGATATTCAGCTTTATAAATACGAAACGCATCTTCACACCTCGCAAGGCTCTCTTTGCGGAAGCTCCTCTGGCGCCGAGCAGGTCAGATTTCTAAAGGAAATCGGCTACAGCGGCTGCTTTGTCACCGACCACTTCTTCGGCGGAAACACAGCCGTTGACAGAAGGCTCCCCTGGGATGTAAAGATTCATCTGTTCTGCCAGGGCTATGAGGACGCCCTCGAGGAGGGCAAAAAGCTGGGCTTTTCGGTGTTCTTCGGGCTTGAGTACGGCTGGAGGGCTACCGAGCTTCTGACCTACGGGATAGACAAGCAGTTTTTGCTTGACCACCCCGAAATAGACAGAATGGAGCCAGTGCAGTACATCTCGCTCGTTCACTCCTGCGGCGGCTTTGTAGTGCATCCGCATCCGTTCAGGGAGGCGGGGTATATCGACACAATCAGGCTCTATCCAAGGCTTGTCGACGGCGTGGAGGTTATAAACGCCTCCCATCGGGACGAGAGCTTCAACCTTAGGGCAAGGCAGTACGCCGAGTCCTACTCCCTGCCGATGACTGGAGGGTCGGACACTCACAGCATCTTCGGCTATCCGGGAGGAGGAATCGTCCTTGACGAGCCTCTTTTAAATCCTCACGACTATCTTGAAAGACTCAAATCGGGAAGGATTGTAAAAATTCTGGAGCGCTCAGACGATTACGCCAACGCAAAGCTGCCGCTTGAAAGAATCTGCGACCCGGGAGACTTCCCAAAAAGACCTGACCTGGGACTTCTTCCCACAGAGCTTAGGAAAAGGGCGGAGGACGCCTACAGGGCGATGGGAATCAGCGAAAGGAAGCTTTAATGTTATCAATAGTGATCCCCTCCTACAACGAGGAGGAAAATATTAAAAACACCGCCGAGGTCGTCCTTGAGCTTATGGACAAAAGCCATGTCGAGACAGAGCTAGTGTTCGTTGACGACGGCTCCAGCGACTTAACCTGGGATAAAATCTGCTCACTTCACTCAGCCGACCCAAGGGTCCGTGGAGTGAGGCTCTCAAGGCATTTTGGCAAGGAGGGCGGAATCCTAGCGGGTCTTCGTGCCTCAAGAGGCGACGCCGTATGCGTAATGGACTGCGACTTGCAGCATCCTCCCGAGACAATACTCAGCATGCTGAAGCTGTGGCAGGAGGGCGCAATGGTGGTAGAGGGGAAAAAGTCCTCAAGAGGAGAGGAATCTAGGCTTTACTCCTCGCTTTCGGGTCTTTTTTACCGTCTTATGAGCGTAAACGGCATGAATATGCACAACACCTCCGACTTCAAGCTTTTGGACAGACGGGTCGTCGAGGCGATAACCTCCCTTCCCGAGAGGGGGACCTTTTTCAGGGCGCTTTCCGGCTGGGTCGGGTTTGAGTCAAAAACCGTCTACTACGATGTCGCCAAGCGTGCCTACGGAAAGAGAAAATGGAGCGTTTTCTCGCTTATCGGCTACGCACTGAGAAATATAATCTCGTTTAGCTCCCTGCCGCTTCACATTGCCTCGGTGCTGGGAGGCGTAATATCGGCTGCAGCTGTGATAATGCTGATACTCTTAGCGTTTGGGTGCGGGCTTGGCTCCTTCACCCCAGCCAGCCTCCTTATTTTGCTGACGCTCGGGCTGATTCTTTGCTGTCTTGGGATACTTGGCAGCTATATCGCAAGGATATACGAGGAGACAAGGCGCCGTCCGAGATATATTGTGGCGTCTACAACCGACTCGCCGGAGGACGGCGGCAGTTCAAGGGGAGCTTAATTCTATGGATATTATTGATGTAAACAGCTTAAATCAGGAGAGTCCCACCCCTCCCGGGAGGCGCTTTGCCCGTCTCAGGGAGCTTTGGGAGGGTCTGCTTAGGATAAAGCCTTTTCGCTTCATCTACAGCCGCAGGCAGGGGCTTTTCATCTTTCTCCTGCCGGTTTTGATAATGTATCTTGCCTACTCCTTCTACGGGGTGCATCCATACGGGGATAATTCGGTGCTGGTGCTGGATTTAAACGGTCAGTATGTCTCCTACTACGAGATGATGAAGGACGCCATCTGGGGCGACGGCTCGCTGATTTACAGCTGGTCAAGAAACCTAAGCGGCGAGACCCTTGGTATGTTCGGCTACTATCTTGCAAGCCCGTTTATGTGGATAGTGGTGCTTCTTCCCAGAACGATGATGCTGGGTGCACTCGAGATAATGCAGCTTGCAAAGCTCGGCTGCTGCGCTCTGGCGTTTGCCTACTATCTTAAAAAAAGCAAGAACGCCTCCCCATATATGCAGCTTGTCTTTTCAACCTGCTACGCCCTTATGACCTACATCGTGGTCGAGCTGATGAATCCCATGTGGATAGACGGCATGATATGGCTGCCCATTATCCTTTTGGGGATAGAAAGGCTTGTAGACTCGGGCAGGATGCTCTTAGTTACCGTAAGTCTTGGGATAATGTTCTTCTCCCATTTTTACATCGGCTACATGATAGGCTTCTTCTCGGCTCTATACTTTATCTACTACATCCTCTCAAGACCGGGGCATATAATCGCTCCCGGCTTCATAAAAAGCGGACTGAAATTCGCAGCCTCGGCTGTAATTGCCGTCCTGAGCGCATCGGCGGTGCTGATTCCCGTCTATTTCTCGCTGAGCCTGGGAAAGCTTGATTTCTCCGACCCCGACTTCAGCCCGAGGACTCAGTTTGATATCTTCCAGTTCCTTTCAAAGCTGTTTTCAAACAGCTACGATACCGTCCGCCCGGAGGGGCTTCCGATGATTGCCTGCGGGACGCTTGTGATACTCCTAATCCCCCTGTTCTTCTTAAACACCAGGATAAGCTGCAAGGAGAAGGTCAGCCTAGGAGCGCTTTTGTTCTCGGTGTTCGGGAGCATGTACCTGTCCACTATAGACATAGCCTGGCACGGCTTCCAGGTTCCCAACTGGCTTCCCTACCGCTACTCCTTCACCTTCTGCTTTGTCATGCTAATAATGGCGTACAGGGCGCTTGAGAGCATTGAGGGCGTCTCCTTCAAGGAAATCGGCCTTACCGCCTTTGGCTGGGTTGCTCTTTTGGCGTATCTTAACCAAAAGCAGTACGAGGAGTTTTACCTTGCGGAGACGGTCTGGTTCAGCATACTGGCTATCGTAGTATTTACGGCGCTTTTGTTCGTCTTTAAAAAGTATCAAAACAGGGCGGCGGCGGTCGCACTTGCAGTATTTGTCTGCCTTGAAATATTCGAGAACACTATGTACACCGTCTGGTCTATTGACTGCGATGTTGTTTACAGCACCTATTCCTCCTATCAGGACTACTTTATCGACGGAAGAAATGTCGTCGATACGGTCGAGGAGCTTGACGGCGGTCTTTACAGGATGGAAAAGACCTTCCACCGCACCGTGAACGATCCCATGGGAATGGGCTTCAAGGGAGTGTCGCACTCCAGCTCGACAATGAACAGCCCGGTTTTAGCCATGCTTAAATCTCTGGGTCTTGGGATGCAGGGACACTATACTAAGTACACAGGCTCTACCCTCCTGACAGATTCCCTGCTGGGAATAAAGTACCTAATGTACAAGCCCGATGAGCTGACCCCTGCCGTAGACGAGAGGGAGATAAACCGTCAAAACTATCAAAACGAGCTGAAGCGCCCATATAAAACCTATACCGAGCTTCTAAGCCCTGAGGATACCGGCACCGAGATAACCGTCTACGAAAACCCGTATGCGCTCCCGATAGGGTTTATGGCAAGCAGCGACATAAAGGAAACCGTCCTTGACTCCTCCGACCCGATAACCAACCAGCAGCGTCTTTTGCAGGACCTTCTTGGCGACGGCAGTGCAAGGGTCTTTAGGAGGATATATTCCTACTATACCGATACGGTCAATTGCAGCACAGCCACCACAGGCGACCATATATGGTACACCACCACCGTCCCCGAGAAGGACAGCTATGTCGAGTTCACGCTGAATATAGACTCCGACCAGCCTCTTTACGCCTTCTTCCCGACGGTATATCAAAGAAAGTCCAACATCTGGGTAAGGGCGGACTCCTGGGATGTAAACAACTACCCCTTCCTTGACTACTTCTTCACCAGCGAATACTACAGCATACTAAACCTTGGAAGCTACGAGGAGGGCGAGGAGCTGAAGGTCAGGATGACCCTTGCAAGCGGCGAGGTGCTGTTTTCCGATGTCCTGTTTTACCAGCTCGACACCGACGCCCTCATGGAGGCTACTAACACCCTGAAGGAGGGCGGCTGGCAGATTACAGAGCACACCGACACCTATCTTGAGGGCAGCATAACCGCCAAGGAGGACGGCGTGATGTTCACCACCATCCCCTACGAGCCGGGCTGGCATATAACCGTCGACGGCGAGGAGGTCACCCCGATAAAGCTTTTAGACTCGCTCATCGGAATAGAGCTTACGGCGGGCACTCACGAGATAACTATGCGCTTCTGGCCGGACTATCTAAGCCTTGCCCTTGCGGTGTCAGCTCTCGGCTGGTCTATTATTGCGATAATATTCGTTGTGGAGTATAAAAACGGCTCGATACTCAAAAGAATCCTCGAAAAGAAAAAAACCACTTGATTTTATCCCCGCCAGGGAGTAAAATAGGCTTTTAGAGATGTAATGCAGTTCAAGGCGAAATAAATTATTTGGAGGAAATAATATGAAAATCTTGGTTGAAACATCTGCCCGCCATGTCCATGTCACCAAGGAGGACCTTGAGACCCTCTTTGGAAAGGGTCACGAGCTGACAAAGAAGAAGGACCTCTCCCAGCCCGGTCAGTTTTCCTGCGAGGAAAGGGTAACCGTAGTAGGTCCCAAGAAGGAGCTTGCCAATGTCTCGATTCTGGGTCCGTGCAGAAGCAAGTCCCAGATAGAGCTTTCCGCAACCGACGCCCGCTCGATAGGCATTTCGGCTCCCGTCAGGGAGTCAGGAGACCTTGAGGGCTCCGCCCCCTGCAAGCTGATAGGTCCCTGCGGCGAGGTCGAGCTTTCAAGCGGCGCAATCGTCGCAAAAAGGCATATCCACCTCACCCCGGAGGACGCCGAGGCTATGGGACTTTCTGACAAGCAGATTGTCTGGGTCAGGCTTGACACCGACGGAAGAAAGGCGATACTTGGAGATGTAGTTTGCAGAGTAAGCCCCAACTACGCCACCGCCATGCACATAGACACCGACGAGTCGAACGCCGTAGGAGCCGGAAGAGAGCTTTACGGCGAGATAGTAACCGTCTAAGCTTCGATATTACAGGGATATAAAAGCTCCGCCACCGGGCAGGCTGCCTGATGGCGGTGATTTTATTTAACCGAATTTAATGTCTTAGGACTTAAATTTCTGAGAATATGCTCTCCTGCGGATGTTCTATCCTGAGAATAATAAATCATTCGGACATATACCTATCCAGATACTCCTCCACCGCAAGCATATACTGCTCGTATATTTTATCGTCGTTTTGGAGTCCGTGGCCGGAGTGGGGCAGCTCAAAATACCTATAGTCGACGCCGTTTTCCTCAAGAGCCTCCACCAGGTGCCTTGCGCTCTCAAACGGACAGACCCTATCCTTCCCGCCGTAGGCTATTACGCTTGGCACGGAGTCCTCTCCTACCCACATGGAGGAGGTCGTATCCCGAGAGCTAAAGAGGCGGCTTGACTGCTGGTGGCTTGACTCCATCGCAAAGCCCGATTTTGACTTCACAAAGGCTCTTTTCGAGCACTATTACAAGGAGCGGAATGTTTTCATGCTGCTTCACCGTCAGGGACTTTCCTATCTTAATCTTGAGAGCATAAGGTCTGCCTGCGGACCTAAGCCCGGCATGTCGGGAATACAGGCGTATCAGGCGGCGTTTATAGCCTACGGGCTTTACGGCTGGATAGAGCAGTGGTTTGAGCGTGGGATGAAGGAGTCGCCGGAGGAAATGTCCGAGCTGTTAAAAAGAGCGGGAGCCGCAAGCGCTCAGAAGGAGCAGTAGCCAGAGGGCTTTTTCCCGACCTTTTTAATTTACTGTCCGTGACCCTACATACAAAGCAAAGGGCTCCGGCGGGAGAGCAAATTCCCCCGCTGAAGCCTTAATTTGTCCCCTTTAGAAGCCAAGGGCTAGTCTATTTTAGTGACGGAATAGCCCTGCTCCTCGACCGCTTTTTTGAGAAGCTCGCCGTCTACCTCCTGCGAGAGGGTGACAACAGCCCTTTTGTCGGTGTGGCTGGCAGTCGCCTCCAGCACTCCGGGGACCGCCTTGAGCGCAGTCTTTACATGATTCTCGCAGTGCGAGCACATCATGCCCTCGATGTAAATTGTTTTCTCGATGCTCATTTTCTTATTCTCCTTTTCAGAATTTGTTTTGCTTTCTATCTCCAAGCCCGAAGGCTTAGCTGCAGCCGTAGGTTGAGCCCTTGACCCGTCTTTCCCGCCGGACCTGTATATTTTGCAGAGATTCAGCCTAAGGGCGTTGCTCACCACGCAGAAGCTTGAAAGGCTCATGGCTGCCGCTCCGAACATCGGGCTAAGGGTCAGCCCTGCCCATGACAGCGCACCCATGGCAAGGGGTATTCCTATCATATTATAGATAAACGCCCAGAAAAGGTTTTCCTTGATATTTCTAAGGGTATATCTGCTGAGCCTTATCGCCGCACAGGCGTCCTTCAGGCTGGACTTCATCAAAACTACATCGGCAGAATCTATGGCTATATCCGAGCCTGCGCCTATCGCTATTCCGATGTCTGCTCTTGTGAGCGCCGGAGCGTCGTTGATGCCGTCCCCTACCATGATGACATGGCTGCCGCCCTCCATAAGCTCTCTTACCACTCTCTCCTTGCCGTCTGGGAGGACTCCGGCTATCACCCTGTCAACACCTGCGACGGCCCCTATTGCACGGGCTGTCGCCTCGTTGTCGCCGGTGAGCATTATGACCTCGAGTCCAAGCTCCTTTAGCTGAGCGACCGCCTCCGGGCTGTCCTCCTTGATGGAATCCGCAACCGCTATTATTCCTAAAAGCCTATCCTCCGCCGAGAAAAGAAGCGGAGTTTTGCCCTTCTCGCTGAGGCTTTGGCATACTGACGCAACAGCCGCATCAAGGCTTACAATGCCCGAAATATATCTAAGACTTCCTCCAAGGACGCTCATGCCGTCTATTGCCGCACTAACTCCGCTTCCATCGTGGGTTTTAAAGTCGGAGGCTTCAAAAAGCTCTATTTTCTCAGAGTCCGCAAGGCTTACAACCGCCCTTGCAAGAGGATGGGAGCTTTTGTCCTCTAAGGAAACAGCCATGCTCAAAAGCCGCTCCCTGCTCACTCCCTCCGCCGGGATGATATCGGTGACCACAGGTCTGCCCGTGGTTACCGTGCCGGTTTTGTCAAGGACTATTTTGTCAGCCTTGCCGGTCTCCTCGAGGGAAAGGGCGGTCTTAAAGAGTATGCCGTTTCTCGCTCCGACTCCGCTTCCTACCATTATGGCGACCGGCGTGGCAAGTCCTAAGGCGCAGGGACAGCTTATGACAAGCACCGATATGGCTCTTGATAGGCTAAAGCCGATATCCCTGCCGATAATCAGCCAGACGGCAAGGGTCAAAACAGACAGGGTAATTACCACGGGGACAAAGACTCCCGAAACCCTGTCAGCCGTCTTTGCAATCGGAGCCTTAGTCGCAGAGGTCTCGCTCACAAGGGCGATTATCCTAGAAAGGGTGGTATCCTCCCCGACACGCTCAGCCCGGCAGACTATATGCCCGGAAAGGCTTATAGAGGCGGCGTATACCCTATCCTCCGCAGATTTATCGACTGGTATGCTCTCGCCGGTGAGGGCGGACTCGTTTAAAGAGCCGGAGCCTGATATAACCACGCCGTCGACCGGGACGGATTCTCCCGCCTTTACAATGAAGATATCTCCCGCCTTTACCGACTCCACAGGGACAAGCCTCTCGGCTCCGTCTACGACTATTCTTGCCTGCTTGGGGGCAAGCTCGATAAGTCCCCTTATGGCGTCCGCAGTTCTCCCCTTGGACCTTGCCTCCAAAAGCTTTCCTACTGTAATAAGAGTCAGTATCATGGCGCAGGACTCAAAGTAAAACTCCGAGGAATAGCTTGTCACAAGCTCTAAATTTTCCGTGCGCTGACCCTCTAACACCATGAACAGGGAGAATACGCTCCAGACAAAGCTCGACATCGAGCCGAGCGCCACCAGGGTGTCCATATTGGGGGCACGGTGGAAAAGCGCCTTGAAGCCGCTTGTAAAGAACTTTTTGTTTATAATCATGACTATTGCCGAGAGAAGGAGCTGCAAAAGCCCTCCGGCGGCTGGATTTTTCGCTATGAAGTCGGGGACGGGGAGTCCCAGCATACCGTTTCCCATGGTAAGATATACTATTGCCATCAGGAATCCCAGCGATAAAATCAGCCTTCTTTTCAGCACGGGAGTCTCGGTGTCCTTTAGCGTCTCACTGTCGGGAGAGGACGGCTTTTTGCCCTCCACGCCCTTTCTTTCGGCATGATAGCCTGCCTTTTCAACAGCGCTTATTACCTCCTCGTCGGATACGCTGCCCTTTAGCCTCATAGAGTTTGTAAGAAGGCTCACCGAGCACTCGCTCACTCCCTCCAGCGAGGAAACAGCCCTTTCCACCCTCGAGGAGCAGGCGGCACAGCTCATCCCCTTTACCGAAAAGTCCCTCGCATCAACCGCTCCTGACCTGCTGCTGGAGCTGTCAGCATTCGTTTTATTTCCATTATCAGCCACGCTTAGCATAATGACCTCCTATCTTATGAGCATTCTTAGGGTCTCGCTCAGCTCGTCGAATATCTCGTCCCTGCCGTTTTTAATGTCCCCTGCGACGCAGCCCCTTATGTGCTCGTCAAGAAGCTCCTTGTTAAACGCCCTTATAGCTGCGCTCACAGCCGCAGACTGTATCAGAATATCGTTGCAGTAGGCGTCCTCCTCCAGCATCCTTACAAGACCGTGGAGCTGACCCTCTATCCTTTTAAGACGGTTTAAAAGAAGCTTCTTTGTCCTTGGCTCCCTCCTTGTTTTTCTTCTGCCGCCCTCGTTAAAGCATCTGCACGGCTCCGACATGCTGCATGATTTGCTGTTTTTATTCTCTGTCATAGCCTGCCCTCCAGACATACGGTATTTGTTTTCTTTACGATTATATACCCTATGGGGGTATATTGTCAATACCCTCCGGCACTCAAAAATATCTTAGCCGAAAGGAGGATAAAAAAGCCCCTTGAGCAGGTCTAAATTGTTGACAAAAGCCCTTTATCATAGTATAATTCAGATAGGACTGTGCATTTTTGAGCTTTTTTGACTTCCTGCAGGGAGTCGGACCGATTTACTATTTTAATCACAAACGGGAGGATTATCTATGTCTAAGCCAAAGGGAAGGTTTTATAGGCTTTTAGCCGCTTTTATCTGTGCTATTATTCTCGCAAACGCCGTATGTATAACCGCATTTGCTGAGTCTGGAAGAAAAAGTGAGTGGGTGTACTATGTCAATCCTCTATATGCAGACGAGGAGCAGAGCCATTACAGCTACTCTCACGAGGTCTACTCCTCGGGAGACAGCGCCGGGAGTGTTCCTTACTTTGACACTCTCGAGGGGAGCCTTGACTATGTAAGACAGCAGTTTGCCAACAGGGAGGCGACAATAAGCTTTGGCTCGAGGGAGTCGGTTATAGTCAACGGCAGAGTCGACCACTATATGGACCTTGTATGCCAGCACACAGGAAACCCCGTCTTTGGCGACTACATAGCCTGGAGCTACGGCTCCGCAAGAGTTGGATACTCCTACGATGGCGTAACCTACACGAATACCCTCTACATAAGCTACTACACCACCGCAGAGCAGGAAAAAGAGCTTGACGACGCTATAAACAGGCTCTACAGCGAGCTTGACCTTGACGGCTGCTCGGACTACCGCAAGGTCCGCAAAATATATGACTACATAACCGAAAATGTGACATATGACTATGATAATCTAAACAATTCCAGCTATAAGCTAAAGCACACCGCCTACGCCGCACTCATAAACGGCACTGCGGTCTGCCAGGGCTATGCCCTTTTGTTCTACCGCCTCTGCCTTATGGCGGGAGTCGACGCAAGGTATATCGCCAGCAGCGACCACGGCTGGAATATCGTCAGGCTGGACGGCAGGTACTACAATGTAGACTCCACCTGGGACGCCGAATATCTTGAGGTTCTCGGACGCTATAACTACTTCCTAAAGTCGATGGATACCTTCGAGAATAACGATACCGGCAGTCATACAAGGCTAGAGGAGTACAGCACCGATGAGTTCAACGCCGCCTACCCGATGTCAGATACTGCATTTTCGTATGAGGAGGTCAGCTATAGTTTCAGCAACGGAGTTTTAACCGTTAACGCAGAGTACGACTTCCCGCTGCCTAAAAAATCTGTATACTCATGGTCGAGATACAAAGGCACCGCCACCGAAATAGTAGTCACCGGGAGCCCGGGCTTCATACCCTCAAACGCCTTCTCCGGCTTTACAAGGGCGACAGCCGTCACCCTCCCCGACAGCGTAGAGAGAATCGGCGACAAGGCGTTTTACGGCTGCAGCTCGCTTTCTGGCGTTAATATGCCGTCAAGACTAAAGGAAATAGGCGACAGCTCGTTTAGCAATACCTCCCTTGGCACCGTTATACTGCCGGACGGCTTTAAGCTTCTTGGGGATAACGCCTTCAGCGGCTCAAGTCTGACAATGCTATCTATCCCCGATTCTACAGCTCTTATCGGCTCTAGGATACTATCGGGAAACAAGAGCCAGTCGCTTCTTCTTTACTTCCCCGACCAGTGCAAGACCGACCCCAATATGCTAAGCGGCTTAAGCTCCGAGCTGTTCGTATTTAACAGCGGCTCGCAGTACATAAATTCAGTCCCGCCGTCCGAGGACGCATGGAGCGGCGTCAGCTCGTTCTATCTTTCGATGTCGGATTATCTGTTAAACGGAATCCTAGGCAGGCAGGGCGTAAACAGCGATACGCTTAACGGTCTAAAGAGCTACTACGGCTACTCAGACGGCTTGGGCGTGAGCATAAGAGATTATAACCACATGTATAATCAGGCGATTTTAAGTAAGACGCCGTAATTACCAAGCCGAAGTGACAGGCTCGCCGGCTTTAGTCCGACTGAAAACGCAGGGAGGTGTGCCCGGATGTTTAAGATTTTAATAGCTGAGGACGACGCCGAGCTTAGACAGCTATTTTCCCATGTCCTTACAAAAAACGGCTACACCGTCCGGGGAGTCTCCAACGGAGCCGAGGCTCTTGACGAGCTGGAAAACGGCTATTACGACCTCATCATAACAGATGTCATGATGCCGGTTATGGACGGCTACTCCCTCATAAAGGAGCTTAGGGAGGCTGGAATTACCCTCCCGGCGCTCATGATTACCGCTAAAAACGCCTTTGACGATATGCAAAGGGGTTATGCCTCCGGGACGGACGATTACATGATAAAGCCGGTCAATGTAAACGAGATGGTACTAAAGGTCGGTGCACTCCTGAGGCGTGCCCAGATGATAAGCGAGCGCAGGCAGACAATAGGCGGCACCGTCCTTGAATACGACTGTCTGACGGTTAGCTTCGGGCAGGAAAGGATTATTCTTCCTCAGAAGGAGTTTATGCTCCTTTACAAGATGGCATCCTATCCCGGGAGGATATTCACCCGTCAGCAGCTTATGGACGACATCTGGGGATATGACAGCGAGGCGGACTCTCACACCCTTGATGTCCACATAGCGAGGCTGAGGGAGCGCCTTAAATCGAATCAGGATTTTAAAATAGTCACCCTGCGAGGGGTGGGCTACAAGGTGGTCAAGCTATGAAAAAGAAGTCTTGCGGCATTAGCATTGATGACGCCGGAAGGAATAAAGCCGAGGCGGAGTCTGTTTTAAAAGCGGACTCCGTTTTGGAAGAAAAAGATAAAATAAGCAAGCCGTCAGGACGGCGAAAGCCCTCAGAAGAAAAAAAGAAGGCGAAGCTAAGCCTGCAGTTCCGCTTTACCATGATGGTAATGGCGGACATCCTCTGTGTTTTTGCCATCAACTGGCTTTTGTCCGTGGTGCTGAAGCTGGCGTTTCACTACACTATGGACATCTCTATCCTCACCCTCTTCTTTATAATAAGCTTTTCAATAGGCTATGTCATCGCCTATTTCATAGGAAGGGACCTCTTAGTCCCGATAAGGCGGCTTGGCGAGGCTATGAACAAGGTGGCTGCCGGCGACTTCGATGTCAGGCTGGATGAAAAGTCAAGCTACCGTGAGGTCGAGAACATAAACGCCAACTTCAACCTGATGGCGTCGGAGCTTGGGGCAACCGAGGTTTTGCAGACCGATTTTATCTCCAATGTCTCCCACGAGTTCAAAACCCCGATAAGCGCAATCGAGGGCTATGCTACCCTGCTCCAGGGCTGCACCGATTCCTCCGGGGAGGAAAGCGAGTACATAAAAAAGATTTTGTACAACACAAAAAGGCTCTCCGCACTGGTAGGAAATATCCTGCTTCTTTCCAAGGTCGACAACCAGGTCATACAGTCAAAGAGGTCGTACTACCGTCTTGACGAGCAGGTGAGGCGGTCGATAATATCCCTAGAGCCTGTCTGGGAGCCAAAGGAGCTTGACATCTCGGCAGAGCTTGAGAGCATCGAGTATTACGGCAACGAGGAGCTTTTAATGCAGGTCTTTGACAACCTCATAGGAAACGCCGTCAAGTTCTCCCCTAAGGGAGGAAGCGTCACCGTCGGCCTGTTTGAAAGAAACGACAGGGTGATCTTTACGGTGCTGGACAGGGGTCCTGGCATCCCCGAGGAGGCTATCAAGCACATCTTTGACAGGTTCTATCAGGCGGATTCCTCCCACAAGGAGGAGGGGAACGGTCTGGGGCTGGCTATAGTGTCAGGGATTTTGGAGCTTGTCGGAGGCTCGGTCAGGGCGCAGAACCGCGAGGGCGGAGGAGCTGCCTTTACCGTAGAGCTTCCAATTGACAAAAAATCCTAGAGTCTCAACAAATATTGAGGCTGAGTTGAAGTTAAATTGATTTAAGGGGTATATGATTTATATTGTAAACTAGATTATGGGAGGCTGCGGCATTATCCCCTCCCGCTTTTCGAGGTGCAATATGGAGCTTATACACTGTCTTATATACTTTGCCCTGCTGGGCACCGTTACCTTCTTCACTGGAAGGCTTACTCCAAAGAGCTGGATAGACCCCGAAAGATTCCCCTTTAACTCCTTCGAGTGCGAGAAAAACGGCGCCGTCTATAACAGGCTTAGGATTAAGAGCTGGCAGAATCTCCTGCCGGACATGAGCAGGATTCTAAAAAAGCTCATCCCGGCCAAAAAGATGCTCTCCTCCGACGCAGACTGGATAAGCACCATGATAAGGGAGACCTGTATTGCGGAGGCTGTACATAGCTTTCTTATGATAGCCGGCTTCGGCTGCATATCCATATGGGAGGGGCCCGGCGGAGCTGCCGTCTCGATTTTGTACTTTATTGTAAACCTTGTCTATGTCATAATCCAAAGATACAACCGTCCGAGGCTTAAAAAGCTTCTCAGGCTTCCCGGCAGGACGCCGGAGCCGTCAGCCGCTGTTAAGAGCCTTGACGGAATGAAATACTAAAGGAAATTAGCGTTAAGGAGCTGTAACCTACCAAAAAAATGAGTACCACTGCGATTACCCTAAACAAAAATACTCCCCGTCCCGCCGACAGGCTTATAGATTATCGGAGCTTTCGTTTAAGCAAGCTTAAGGGAGAGTTTTCCTATCTTTTATATCTAATCTTCTGGCCGGTATTCGGTCTTGCGTTTTTATTTATGGAGAGATTTTACACTCCTAAGAGCTGGAATGTAATCTACACCGGGCTTGACGATTTGATTCCCTTTTGCGAGTTGTTTCTGATTCCCTATATGTTCTGGTTTGTATACCTCGTCGGGACGCTGGGCTACACGCTTTTATTCAACTCCGACGCCTTTGTCAGGATGATGAGATTTATAATTTTCACCTATACCGTCACGATAATTATATACATACTCTATCCCAACTGCCAGGAGCTAAGGCCGGAGGCTTTTCCCAGGGACAACCCTTTGACAAGGTTCATAGCCTCCTTTTACGAGTTTGACACCAACACGAATGTCTGCCCGTCCATCCATGTAATCGGCTCTGTGGCTGCCATGCTAGCCGCCTGGGACACCGAAAGATTCTCCTCTCCCGGCTTTAAGCTCTCGTTTGGAATAGCGGCGTTCTTGATATCAATCTCAACAGTATTTATGAAGCAGCATTCCATTATAGATGTCATAGCCGCTGCGGCTCTTTGCGCCGTCGGCTACGCAGCCGTCTACCTGCTTCCTAAGATAAAATACTCAAGGGGATTAAAGGAGGAAAAAGTAAATGAAAAGGTTTCTTAACAGCTATCGCTCGCCGATTTACTGCCTGGGCGAGCTTATCGTCGGCATTCTCATACTTATCGACCCGCACAGCTTTACCTCGGGGATAATAAGGCTTGCCGGAGTAGTCTTTTCGATAATGGGAGTCCTAAGCCTGATGTCGTATTTTCGCAGCTCTGCTCAGCTCGGCTCGATGTCGATGGGCTTTTCAAAGGGACTCATACTGATTGCTGGAGGGCTTTTCTGCGTATTTAACCCGGGCTGGTTTATAAAGGCGTTTCCTCTTATCGCAGTCGTCTACGGCGTGGGACTGATTATAATGGGGCTTATTAAGCTTCAGTGGTCGGTCGACTCGATGAGGCTAGGCTCAGGTCTGTGGATGGTCCCCGGCATCGGCGCTCTAAGCTCTTTGGTGCTTGGAGTCATAATAGTTCTCAATCCCTTTGCCGCAGAGCAGGTCATGTGGATATTTGTCGGCTCCTCGCTCATTTTCGAGGCAGTTGTAGACGCCGTGTCCACCTTTACCTCCGGGCGGAGGTTTAAAAAAGGCTCCTGCGACGACTCCGACGACGCCGAGGTCGAGTTTTCGGACATCTAGAAGCCTTTTAGCTTATTAAGACGGAGGAGCTTATGCTAAGAACTGTTTTTTACATAGCAATCGGATATATGCTTGGCGGCATACTCTTTGCTCCTATCACGGCAAGACTTCTTGGCTGCGGCAGCATAACCGAAAAGAGCGCAGATAAAAACCCCGGAGTCGCCAACGCCTTCACTCACGGAGGGGCTTTGTGCGGGTCGGTGGCTCTTGCGCTGGAGCTTCTAAAGGGCGCCGTCCCGGTGGCGATGTTCGTCTTTTTGCATCCCGAGGACCCATTTACAGACCCCGCTCTGGCGCTTGTTATGGCTGCGCCGGTCATCGGGCATATACTTCCTGCCTTCAATCGGTTTAAGGGCGGAAAGGGCATAGCCGTCAGCTTCGGAGTGCTTCTGGGGCTTGCTCCCAGGCTCGCTCCCCTTTTGGTGCTGGCAGGATCGTTTATCTTCTTCTCGGTGGTGGTAAGAATCTCTCCGCACATCTTCAGAACTCAGATAGCCTATATCACAGCGGAGGGTCTTATGCTGATATACTCGCTCAGAGCCGGCTGTCTGACGGTCTGGCTGGGCTTTACGATAATCGTAATATCCATCTGCCTGAGGCTATATCACAGCACCGAGGAAAGAGAGAAGGTTAAAATCAATCTGCTATGGACGCATTAATACTATCCCTTGGAACAGGCGGAGGGCATAACGCCGCCGGAAGAGCGATACAGGAGGCTCTCGAGGAAAGAGGTCACCGAACCGTCTTTTTGAATCCTTACGACCTTTTGGGCGGGGAAAGCTCCAAAAAAATCGACGATATCTACATAAAGCTGGTGCAAAGGCTTCCGTGGCTCTTTGGAGCGATATATCAGCTGGGAAACCTCTACCGGCATCTTCCCTGGCACTCGCCGGTATTTCTTTGCAACAGGAAACTGGCTCCTGTGCTCAAGGAGTACCTTGATAAAAACCACTGTGATGTCATAATATCCACCCACATATTCTCAGGAGAGATAATCGCAACCATGCACGAGCTTGGCTTAAAGCTTCCGGGTACGGTATTTGTGGCAACCGACTACACCTGCGTGCCCTTCTCGGAGGAGACCTTCTGCGACAGCCTTGTAATAGCCTCAGAACTGCTCGCCGAGGAGTACATAAGCCACGGCATAGAAGGCGAGCGCATAATTCCCGCCGGGATACCCGTTAGCTCGCAGTTTAGGGAGGGTCCCTCGAAGCAGGTCGCAAAGGCTATGGCAGGGCTGGACCCCGAAAAGAGCTATATCCTTTTAGCAGGCGGCAGCATGGGAGCGGGTGGACTTATCAAGACGGTGGGGCTTCTTCTGAAATGGTGCCGGGGTCGGGATTACATCCCGGTGGTTGTCTCCGGGAACAATAAAAGGCTCCAGAAAAAGCTCTCCAGGCGCTTTTCAGGCAGGATAATCCTCATAGGCTACACCGACAGACTGCACATCTACCTAAGAGCCTGCGACGCCTACATAACCAAGCCGGGAGGTCTTTCCTCCACCGAGGCGGCTGTCATAGGAATCCCCATCATCCACATGAACAGGATTCCCGGCTGTGAGACAAAAAATATGCGATTTTTCTCCGAGCTTGGGATGAGCATTTCGGCTAAAAACACAAAAGGAAGCCTGTTTTCGGCTCTTGACAGAGCTGTCAGCAGCGAGGGAGCGCTGAAAATGCGGCTTTTGCAGAAAAAATACATAAATCCAGACGCCGCCGGGGATATCGCCCTCATCTGCGAGGGGCTGGCGGCTAAGGAGCGCTGCCGCAGGACCGCTCTTGCCGAGTCCGAAAGCGGCATGGAGGTGGTTAATGCATGAGGGGGCGTCTTAAGGAGCCGGCTTTTATCGTCGCATTCGGAGTGGTCCTGTTCGTATCGCTTAATAACCTAAGCGTCGTGGCCGGCGCCGTGGGCTGGGTGGTCAGGGTCATTATGCCTCTTGTCATAGGGCTGACTCTCGCCTTTATCCTGAATGTCCCGGTCTCAGGGCTTGAGAGGCTGTTTAACCGGCTGATTTCGTTTGTGAGGTCAAAAAGAGCAAAAAAGAGCGGTGCTGGCGGCAGGAAGCGAAAGCCTATAATCACCGACCGCTTTATAACCGGGGCAAGCACGATAATCACGCTTTTGGCGATAGTTTTGGTGTTCAACCTTGTAATAGCTCTTGCGGGACCGGGAATCAAGGAGTCCCTGGCAAGCGTCTACCGGCTGTTTCAGAGTAAATGGCCGCAGATAGAGGCTACTCTTAGGAGCTACAACATAGACATCGCCTGGGTTGCCGACTGGTTTGAAAAAACCGACTTCAGGCAGCTTTTAGAGCAGCTTGCAACCGGCACTGGAGCCGTATTCGAGACGGTTTTGGGAGCGGCGGCGTCCACGCTGTCGGGAATCATAACCCTGTGCTTTGCCCTTGTCATAGCCGTATATGTGCTGTTCAGCAAGAAGGAGCTTTCAAGGCACTGCACCCTTCTTATGAAGGCGTACTGCCCCAAGAGCCTCAACGACAGGGTCTCTCACATCGCATCGCTGGCAAGAAGCATATATGCAAAGTTTCTCTCGGGTCAGTGCGTCGAGGCTATAATACTCGGAGTGCTGATATTTATCGCCTTCACCGTCTTTAGACTCCCCTACGCCGCTCTTGTTGCGGTCATAACGGCGGTCTCGGCGTTTATTCCCTACATCGGAGCATTCGCCGCCTGCGCCCTTGGAGCCTTCCTGACGCTGATGGCAGACCCCTCCAAGGTGCTTTTGTGCATTATTGTGTACCAGGTGGTACAGTTCATAGAGAACCAGTTTATCTATCCCCATGTGGTGGGAGGCTCGGTCGGACTCTCCCCTCTTTTGACTCTGGTGGCTGCAATCGTGGGAGGCAAGCTTTTGGGCTTAGTCGGAATAATCTTCTTTATACCGCTGACGGCTGTCATCTATACTCTTATAAAGGAGTCGGCGAAAAGGCGTCTTGAGCAAAGGTACCCAGACGAGCCTTTAGAGTCCTTCGATGAGACTAGGTAGGAGTCAAGACGGCTTTGACCTGTCTTATGCGGGGACGAAAAAGCCTTCGCATTTTACATTTTTCTGATTGAAAAGCGAGGGGTCGTATGATATAATAGAGCCGAAGGCTTAGCCTGCGGCTTTTTGTTTGCCGAAAAGGTTTTTTCGGCAGGCCAAGGGGCGGTCTAGAAACAGATGCAGGTAAGTAAAAGCATCATTTTGCGGTGCGTTCGTTTCTAGGCAGGCTTTTTCCTGCAAGCCGAAAATCATATGATTAAATTTTCAATCCCTGGCTGCCCGGGGCTTGCAGCAGGCAGGGACTTTGTGCTATAATGCTCCTGAAAGGAATGATACCAATGAGAAAGACAAAAATAATCTGCACCATAGGACCGTCCTGCGACAATGAGGACACCCTAAGGGAGATGATGCTCGCCGGGATGAATGTTGCAAGGCTCAACTTCTCGCACGGAACCCATGAGCAGCACCTCGAGAAGATAACCATAATCAAAAAGCTAAGAGAGGAGCTTGACCTTCCTATAGGAATCATGCTCGACACTAAGGGTCCTGAGTACAGGATAAGAAGCTTTGAAAACGGCAAGGTGTTCCTTAACGAGGGCAGCGAGTTCACCTTTACCACCGAGGAGGTCGTAGGCGACGAAAATCAGGTCTCCGTAAACTATAAGGGTCTTGCCGGCGACCTTGAAAAGGGCGACATCATCCTTTTGAACAACGGGCTTTTGAAGTTCGAGGTCACAGGCACCGACGGCGTAAGGGTCAAAACGGTTGTCATAGAGGGCGGAGAGCTTTCAAACAACAAGTCTATGAGCTTCCCCACCAAGCTTTTGAAGCAGCCCTATCTCAGCGAGCAGGATAAATCCGACCTTCTTTTCGGAATTGAAAACGATGTCGACTTCGTTGCTTGCTCCTTTGTCTCCTGCCGTCAGGACATGGTTGACATAAAGGAGTTCCTTAACGCCAACGGCGGCGAGGAGCTTGGTCTTATCGCAAAGATTGAAAACCAGTCTGGTATCGACAACATAGAGGACATCTGCCAGGAGTGCGACGGCATAATGATAGGCAGAGGAGATATGGGAGTCGAGATACCCTTTGAGAGGCTTCCTGCGATTCAAAAGACGCTTATAACCAAGTGCAGGCTGCTTGGAAAGAGGGTAATAACCGCAACCGAGATGCTGGAGTCGATGATACACAACCCAAGGCCCACAAGAGCCGAAACCTCCGATGTCGCCAACGCTGTATACGACGGCACCAGCGCAATAATGCTCTCGGGAGAGACTGCAGCCGGAAAGTACCCCGTCCTCGCTCTTAAAACCATGGCAAAGATTGCCTATGCCACCGAGCAGGAGATAGACTACGCCAAGAGCTTCAGAAACGCCGACTTCAAGATTAAAAACACCGTCGACGCCATTTCACACTCCACCTGCGGCATGGCTATAGATGTCGAGGCAAGGGCGATAGCGGTATGCTCGCTGTCCGGCGGGACCGTAAGGATGGTTTCAAGATTCCGTCCCCCGGTTGACATACTTGGTCTTACCACCGACAACAAGACAAAGTACAAGCTGTCGCTGTCCTGGGGAGTCACCCCCTATCTTTGCGACACCTACGACTCTACCGATGTTTTGTTCTATCAGGCAAAGCGCACCGCAAAGGATGTCCTTAGCCTGAAGTCTGGGGAGAAGATTGTCGTCACCGGCGGAATGACTAACGGAGTCTCCGGCAATACAAATCTCATAAAGGTAGAGACAATCCAGTAAAAGCAATCCCGTTTTATGCATTATGTCGAAAAAGCTCCTCCCTGCCTTGACAGAGTAAAAATTAGATGATATACTCTTGACATGGAATTTCCGTTACTGACGGTATGTGAGCCACACAATGGAAGCGGAAAGGATTTATGCCGACCGTCTGGGCAGCTATACTCTGATTTTATCAGAGCGGCTGCCCTTTTTGCTTTAAATCGGAGTCAGGCAGTGATAAGGAGCGGTTTTATGAGACATATCAGGCATATCAAAACATTCATCAGCGGGATAGCCTCCGGCGTAATGGTCGGAATCGGCGGTGCGGTCTATATGAGCTGCGAAAGCAGGTATGTCGGGGCGGTTTTGTTCTCGGTCGCACTTTTGTCGATATGCTGTCTGGGTCTGTATCTTTACACCGGTAAAATAGGCTTTTTTGCAAAGGATTTTACCGTTGAGAATGCTTTGTCCCTCGTTGTGGGGATTCTTGGGAACTTCGTCGGAGCGACCGCCACGGGACTTCTTTGCTCCTATTCCCTCCCCGGGCTTGTCGAGAGGGCTGTAAGCGTCTGCACGGCAAAGCTGGCTCTTGGAGCTGGCAGGGCGATAGCTCTTGGAGCCTTCTGCGGAGTGCTGATGTTCGTAGCGGTTAAGATTTACCGTGAGAATAAAACCCTTCTGGGAGTTCTTTTTTGCATACCCGTGTTCATACTCTGCGGGTTTGAGCATTCGATTGCGGATATGTACTACTTTGCTCTTGCCGGCATGATAAGCCTTGAATATCTTGGCTTCATCCTATGCGTAATTTTGGGAAACACCGTCGGCTCTATTGCAATCTGCCTTCTGACAGAGCCGTTTGCCGGTCCCTCAGAGAAGGATAAAAAGGAAAATTCAGCTAAATAAATATAAAAAGGAGAGATTACCATGTTTTTTGAGAATCTTAGGAGCTTTGACCCCGAGGTTTACGCCTCCTGCGAAAGGGAGCTGCAAAGGCAAAGGCACAACATCGAGCTTATAGCCTC
Source organism: Ruminococcus sp. UBA1409 (assembly GCA_002305045.1). Classification (GTDB taxonomy): domain Bacteria; phylum Bacillota; class Clostridia; order Oscillospirales; family Ruminococcaceae; genus Faeciplasma; species Faeciplasma avium. Next base: position 32,310 of record DBPX01000004.1, on the reverse strand, counting down.
AGAGAATATCGTCTCCGAGGGCGTGCTTCTTGCAGCCGGAGGAGTCCTTACCAACAAGTACGCCGAGGGCTATCCCGGAAAGAGATACTACGGCGGCTGTCAGTATGTCGACGAGGTGGAGAATATCGCAAGAAGCCGTGCCTGCAAGCTCTTCGGCGCAGAGCACGCCAATGTCCAGCCCCACTGCGGCGCTAATGCAAACCTAGCGGTATTCTTTGCGCTCCTTCAGCCTGGGGACACCGTTCTTTCCATGAGCCTTGCCCACGGCGGACACCTCTCTCACGGCTCGCCGGTAAACATCTCGGGAAAATACTTTAAGATAGTCCCCTACGGAGTCTCCGACGACACCCAGACAATAGACTATGACGAGGTCGAAAGGCTTGCAATAGAGTCAAAGCCGAAGCTTATTTTAGCCGGAGCCTCGGCGTATCCCAGAATCATCGACTTCAAGCGCTTCAGGGAGATTGCCGATAAGGTCGGAGCATATCTCATGGTTGACATGGCGCACATCGCAGGTCTTGTAGCGGCAGGTCTTCATCCCAGCCCGGTGCCGTATGCGGATGTCGTCACCTCTACTACTCACAAGACCCTGAGGGGTCCCAGAGGCGGACTAATTTTGTGCAAGGAGAAGTACGCAAAGGACATAGACAAGGCTATCTTCCCCGGAACTCAGGGCGGACCTCTTATGCATATAATCGCAGCCAAGGCTGTAGCCTTCGGAGAGGCTCTTACCGATGAGTTTAAGGAGTATCAGACCCAGATAATCAAAAACGCCCAGGCGCTGGCGGGCGAGCTCAGCGCAAGGGGTATAAGGCTTGTCTCCGGCGGCACCGACAATCACCTCATGCTGCTCGACCTAAGAGGCACCGGGGTCACCGGCAAGGAGCTTGAGCACCGCCTCGACGAGGTGCATATAACCGCAAACAAGAACGCCATCCCCAACGACCCCGAAAGTCCCTTCATCACCAGCGGACTCAGGGTAGGAACTCCCGCCGTTACCTCAAGAGGCTTCAAGGAGCCTCAGATGAAGCTCATAGCCGGCTGGATTTACGACAGCATAACAAGCTTTGAGTCCAAAAAGGATGAGATAACAAAGCAGGTAATCAGCCTCTGCGACAGCTTCCCCATATACGGCGGACGCTGACTCTGTAAGGCTTTTATACACAAAAATAAATACTGATTTTGAAAGGATAAGGTGACATATGGCGGCGTATAAGTCGGATATCGAGATTGCACAGTCGGTAAAGATGCTACCCATCACGGAAATAGCCCGCACTGCGGGAATCGACGAGAGCTATTTGGAGCAGTACGGAAGGTATAAAGCCAAAATCGGTCTTGACCTGCTAAATGACAGCAAGAGGTCCGACGGCAAGCTTATTCTTGTCACCGCAATAACTCCTACTCCCGCCGGAGAGGGAAAGACAACCACCACAATAGGCCTTGCGGACGGTCTTAGGAAAATCGGCAAAAACTCGGTGGTCGCCCTTAGAGAGCCGTCTTTAGGACCTGTATTCGGAATCAAGGGAGGAGCCGCCGGAGGAGGATACGCCCAGGTTGTCCCTATGGAGGACATTAACCTTCACTTCACCGGCGACTTCCACGCAATAGGAGCCGCTAACAATCTCCTCGCTGCAATGCTTGACAATCACATCCAGCAGGGCAACTCCCTTGGAATAGACCCCAAGAGAATAACCTGGAAGCGCTGCGTCGACATGAACGACCGACAGCTCCGTTTCGTTGTCGACGGACTGGGCGGAAGATCTAACGGCACCCCCAGGGAGGACGGCTTTGACATCACCGTTGCCAGCGAGATAATGGCTGTTTTCTGCCTGTCAAGCTCTATAGACGACCTCAAGGACAGGCTTTCAAGGATAATCGTCGGCTACACCTACGACGACAAGCCCGTCACCGCCAAGGACCTAAAGGCGGTAGGAGCTATGGCTGCGCTTCTAAAGGACGCCTTAAAGCCGAATCTCGTGCAGACCTTAGAGCATACCCCTGCATTTGTGCACGGAGGTCCGTTTGCAAATATAGCTCACGGCTGCAACTCCGTCCTTGCGACAAGGCTTGCGATGCGTCTTGGGGACTATGCCGTCACCGAGGCGGGCTTCGGCGCCGACCTCGGCGCAGAGAAGTTTCTTGACATCAAGTGCAGAGCCGCAGGACTCACTCCCTCTGCCGTGGTGATAGTTGCTACCGTCAGGGCGCTCAAGATGCACGGAGGTCTGGATAAGAGCCAGCTGGGAAGTGAGGACCTTGTCGCTCTTGAAAAGGGTCTTCCCAACCTTTTAAGGCATGTATCGAATATCAAGAATGTATACGGTCTGCCGTCGGTCGTTGCGGTCAACCGCTTCCCCACCGATACAGACGCTGAAATCGAGCTGGTCATCGAAAGGTGCAGCCGTCTTGGAGTAAAGGCGGTGCTCTCCGATGTCTGGGCAAAGGGCGGCGAGGGCGGCACCGAGCTTGCTAAAGAGGTTGTAAGGCTCTGCGAGGAGGAATCCGGCGATTTCAGATTCTCCTACGATGATAACATGAGCCTTGAGGACAAGATAAGAGCCGTCACCCAAAAGGTCTACGGCGGCGCTGATATCAGCATCCTCCCCGAGGCGAGAAAGGAGCTTGAGAGGCTAACGACTCTCGGATTCGGCAAAATGCCTGTCTGCATAGCAAAGACCCAGTATTCCTTCTCGGACAATCCTGCGCTACTTGGCGCTCCCGAGGGCTTTACTGTCACCGTCAAGAAGGTAAGGGTATCGGCAGGCGCCGGGTTTGTGGTCGTTCTCACAGGCGACATCATGACCATGCCGGGGCTTCCTAAGGTCCCTGCGGCGGAAAAGATTGATGTCGACAGCAGCGGAGTCATAACAGGGCTGTTCTGACAGGACTTAGGCGGCGAGGTATAGGTTATGCAGCACGAATGTAGGATAACGGTTTTAAGGACTATGGTTTTTCCTGACCTCCAGGAGGAATATCTAGCCGACCCAAGGTCGGGAAAATGTCCCTTTTTCAAGGTCGGCGACAGCTTCATACTCAAACGAAGCGTTTCTTAACTATTTTTAAGCTTTTTTCTATTGCATTTTTCAATGTGATGGCATATAATAAAATTAACCCTTTTGGTTTTTGTCTTATCCTAAGGAGTCCCGGCTGACAGGGCGGGAGCTACTTGATTTAAGGAACGGTGATTATAATGTCAAACCAGTTAAAAGAAAAAAAGCTTTACAAGTCAAGGCATGACAGGAAGATATGCGGAGTCTGCGGCGGTCTTGCCGAGTATTTCGGAATAGACTCCACCGTTGTCCGTCTGATTGCGGTCGTCCTGCTTTTTACACCCATCCCGACCTTTATCATCTACCTGATATTTGCAATCGTTATGCCCTATAACGACAACGGCACGATAGTTATAGACGAATAGCTCAGGCTTTGTTTTCAAATCAAAAAATACCCGAGGCTGCGGATTTTCCCATAGCCTCGGGTTTTATTTTTGCTATTTAGACTGCTTCTTGCCGGAGTGTAAGGATTTAGCCATATCGCCGGGAGACAGCACTCCCATCTTATGGGCTAAGTCTCATTCGCCGTCATGCTAGGAGCCGACATTCTCAACGCTTTTCCAGAACTTGTAGACGCTTGGGCAGTAGTTTTTTCTGGCAGCAGCCCTAAGCTCTACAAGACAGCCGCACTCCCGGCAGATGCCGTTTTCAAGGCTGTCACAGCGCTTGCAGATTTCCAGCCTATAGCTGTAAAGCTCAGAGTCCGCCCTGACATCCTCCGGCATAAGCTCGATAAGCTCGGAGACCTTTTTATACAGCCCGTCTACATCGACATCCGCAAGAAGGCATCTTTTGCAGACAGGCCTTACGCTGTCCGGCATATCAGCCAAGCTCTATTGAAAGAACGGAGCACCTAGGAAGTGTGAAGCAAAGCTTTTCGCCGCAGAGCTTAACCTCGCTGTAATCTGAGGGGCAGACATCCTCGGGATGGTCAAAATCGTTGAAGTCCTTGTAGCCTGAGGTGAGAATTCTCGCCTTGACGGTTGTGTACTCCGCCCTCGGGATTACGCAGTCGACATCGAAGTCCTCGTCAAGAGAGGAATTTGAGACGGTGATGTGGAGCTTGCCGCTTTCATCCTCGGATACAGACTGAGAAACAGCGGGAAGATATTTGCCCTCGTAGATGTTCTTGTTCTCGATGTTGGAGTATACAAGCATAGCGTCCATATGCTCCTTATACATATCGAATACATGATATGTAGGAGTGAGCACCATGCTTTCACCCTCGGTAAGGATAAGAGCCTGCAAAACATTTACCATCTGGGCGATATTTGCCATCTTAATCCTGTCGGAGTTGAGGTTGAAGAGGTTTAGGTTGATGGAGGCTAGAATAGCGTCCCTCATGGTGTTCTGCTGGTAGAGGAAGCCGGGGTTTGTGCCTTCGATAACATCGGTCCAGATTCCCCACTCGTCGACGATAAGTCCAACCTTCTTGTCATCGTCGTATCTCTGCATGACGCCCTTCTGATCCCTGATTATCCTCTCCATGAACCAGGTGTTGGCAAGAGTCTTGTAGTATTCGTCCTCGTCAAACTCGACGCTGGAGCCTTTCTTTCCCCAGTTACTTGTAGGTATGGTGTAGTAGTGGAGGGAAAGACCCTGCATCCTGCCCCAGCCGCCGCACTTGGACATCAGCTTGTCAGTCCATGCGGGGTCGTTGCTATTAGGTCCGCAGGCTATCTTCTGCGGTCCCCAGCCGATAAACTGCTGGAACTGGTTGTAGACATCAGAGTAATACTCGCTGGTCATGCTGCCTCCGCAGCCCCAGTTCTCGTTTCCTATTCCTATGTACTTTATCTTCCAAGGCTCCTCCCTACCGTTCTGCTTTCTAAGGGCAGTCATGGGAGAGTCGTTCGAGGAGGTCATATACTCAACCCAGTCCTTAGCCTCCTGAACGGTTCCAGAGCCTACATTTACCGATACATATGCCTCGCAGCCGACCTGCTCGCAGAAGTCCAAAAACTCATGGGTGCCGAAGCTGTTGTCCTCGGTGACGCCGCCCCAGTTTGTGTTTACAATCTTCTTTCTTGACTCCTTAGGACCTACGCCGTCCATCCAGTGATAGGTATCCGCAAAGCATCCGCCCGGCCAGCGGACTACGGGAATCTTTATAGCCTTTAACGCCTCGACTACATCCTTTCTTATTCCCCTGACATTGGGAATCGGGCTGTCCTCCCCGACATAGATTCCGCCGTAGACGCATCTTCCCAGGTGCTCTGCGAAGTGACCGTATATTTCCTTATTGATTTTGCTGATTTTGTTCGACTTGTCAATCGTCATCTTTAAGGCTGCCATTGCACTCTCTCCTTATTTAAAATTTTAAGTCCCTTGCTGCTTGTATTATAACCTCGGACAATTCCGCTGTCAACGGGTTTTTCGGTAAAAGGCTTGATGTATCCTAATTACTTTTTTAACTGTTATGCTTTTTTAAGCTATGGATATATCAATTATATCATAGCAAAAATCCGCTTATCCTCAAAGATACTTTAAATACTGATTAGTTAATAATTATAATACATCAATTTTGCAGGCATTTTTTACCGCTCACGGACAGCTAAATCCTACTCTAAAGCCTGCCGCTGTTCAGGACCTTTAAAATCGCAAGAGCAAAAATCTTGGAGTTTAAAACCAGGCGGTCGATTGAGATAAATTCGTCAAAGGAGTGCATATGATTGTCCTCGCCGATAAACTCCGCTCCGAAGGCGACCCCTCCCTCAAGCTCATGAACATAGGTCCCGCCGCCTATAGCTATGCAGCTGCCCCTATCACCGGTCATCTCCTCGTAGACCTCGAGGAGGGTCTTTACAAACTCGCTGTCCTCGTCCACACGGTGAGGCTCGGTCCCGCCGAAGGAGTCTATTTTAAAGCCTGCGCCCTCTATTGCCGGCAGAAGCCTTGATTTTACCTCGCCGACGCTCGAGCTGACGGGGAGCCTTATATCCATCGAGCATTCAAGCCTCCCAGCCTGATAGCTTACAAGGCTTAAAACCTCGGTAAGTGCGCCGGATTCCCTGTCGCTCATTTTTATGCCGAGGCTTAAGCCGTCCGACTCACCGTAGGGGAAAATAGAGCTAAGCCTTGAAGCTGCTTTGGAGCCGCCGTCCTCTAAGCCAAGCCGTGACAGAACGCCAAGAAGCGCAGTTATGGCGTTTTTCCCGCTCTCGGGAGTGGAGGCGTGTGCGCTGACGCCTCTTGCGTCTATTCTCAGCGAGCCGCCCTCAAATTCCTTACAGCTAATTTCGACTCCGGGAAACAGTCCCTGCGAGCTTTTTATTACCTCGCTCGCACCGACTCCCGACACAAGGGCGTATGCCGAGCCGGGGACGGCGTTCACAGCCGCACCTCCCTCCAGCCATAAAAGCATCCTGCCTCCTGGACAGGGCTGGGACTCCGAGGAAAAGCTCACCCTTATCATACCCTTTTCGATGTTTATAACAGGGTAGCTTCCGTCAGGGGTGAAGGCGTATCTGGGAGGCGACTGCTTCTTAAAGTAGTAAGCAAGGTCGGAGGAGCCATTCTCCTCGTCTGTGCCGAGAATCAGCCTTGCGCCAGATTTTATCGGAATCCCCAGCTCCTTTATCGCTCTTAGGGCGAACATGGCGGCAACTGCGGGTCCCTTGTCGTCTATCGCTCCCCTGCCGTATACCCTGCCGTCGGCTATTCTGGCGGTAAACGGGTCGCCTGTCCAGCCGTCCCCTGCGGCGACGACATCAAGATGGGCAAGCACTCCCAAAACAGTCTCTCCCTCGCCAAGCTCCGCCGTGCCGACATAGCCGTCATGGCACTCTGTGGCAAAGCCCCAGGAGCTAAGCGTACTAAGCGCCTCGTCAAGGCACCTTCTGACGGGCAGTCCGAATGGAGCGCCCTCGCTTGGCTCTCCCTTGACGCTGGGATATGCTATCAGCCTTGACAAGAGCGAGACCATCTCCTCCTTCTTTGAATCCAGCTCGTCAAAAAGCCTCTTTTTTATGTCCTGAGATATCTCCATGATTTTTCCTCCTCAATAATCAGCCGGACCGTTTCCATCTGTACCTTTTAAGCACCATAACCGATATCGGAGGGACGAACATTCCCTCACAGCAGACCGCAAGCGGACTCTCGCTGACACAGCAGTCGGTTATGTTGACCTCCCACTCGCCGTCCGGGAGCATGAAAAACTTTGCCCTCGAGATGGGATTTACCAGCACTAAAAGCTCCTCGCTGTCGTCAAACAGCCTGAGCATTATCGTGCCCTCTGCGGATGGGTCTGCGACATATGAATGAGTCTGCACCTCCTCAGAGGAGCCAAGCCTTAGGAGCCTGTGCCGCTTCCTGTAGCCTATAAGCCCGGCGATGTATTGGGCGTCCTCCGAGTTTTCATCCAGCATATCCCATTTTAAGGAATTTACACTGTCCGGTGAGGCGTAGCTGTTGTGCTCGAAGCCGCCGTCCTCCAGCGGCTTGGAGCGAAGAAACTCCTGCCCAAGCTGTAAAAGCGGTATACCCTGAGCCAAAAGCACCAGAGCCATCGCAAGTCTTGCCATCTTCTTCCTGCCACGCTCGTGATAGCTCACTGCGCTGACCGCAAGCTTGTCCCAAAGGGTCAGATTATCGTGAGCCTCGCAGTAGTTAACAAGCCTCGAGGGAGAGTCAGCCCATTTTTCCCTCCCCAGCAGTCCGTCGACTATCCTGTCCCTTAAAATATGATTCCCGCTGACATAGCCGACTGCGGCGTCCACAAAGGTCTCGCCCTTGAGAGCGTCCCTGTAGCCGTCGTTGAAAAAGGCTATGCCGTCAAGCCGCCCTGCGTTTGCCTTCGAGGCAGAGCTTTTGCCGTCAAGAGCTATCGCTCCGCCGGTCCAGCCCTCGCCGTAGAGAAGCACCCCGGGATTTATCTCCCTGAGCCTCCTTGAGACCTCGTTCATGGTGTCTATATCCAGCACCGCCATCAAATCAAAGCGGAAGCCGTCTATTTTATACTCCCTCGCCCAGAAGCAGAGCGAGTCTACGATATACTTTCTCACCATCGCACGCTCTGAGGCTATTTCGTTTCCGCAGCCGGAGCCGTTAGAGGGCTTGCCGTCTTTGTACCTGTAGTAATATCCTGGGAATGCCTTTGACAGCGCAGAGCCGTCAAGCTTGAAGGTATGATTGTAAACAACATCCATTATCACGCCGATTCCGCTTTTATGAAGCGACATGACAAGCTCCTTAAGCTCAAGAATCCTTGTCCTCGGGTCATACGGGTCGGAGGAGTAGGAGCCTTCCGGCAGATTGTAGTTTTCGGGGTCGTAGCCCCAGTTGTAGGACGCTTCCGGGCAGGTCTCGTCAAGCCTTCCGTAGTCGGCAATCGGCAGAAGATGGACATGGGTGTAGCCCATCCTCCTTATGTGCCCAAGACAGCTGGGAAGCCCTCCCGGCGTGAGGCTCCCGGTGACGGTGAACGCCCTAAAAAGTCCCCTGTCGGCAGAGTCTATGCCGCTGCTGGGATGCTTTGAAAAGTCCCTGACATGGGTCTCTGCGATAACGGCGTCGGTCGGCCGGCTAAGACTTACAAAATCCGACTCCTCCCAGCCGTGAGGGTTCAGCCTCGAAAGCTCAAGCACGCAGCCCCTTTTTCCGTTTATCCCGGCAGCCCTCGCATAGGGGTCGACTCCCTCGGTCCTCTCTCCGTTGTATGAATATGTGTAGGTGTAGAATATTCCGTCGGCGTTGCCGTCCAGCTCAAGCTGCCAGACTCCCCTGCCGACCTTAGTCATCGGTTTTACGAAAAGCGGGCATCCCTCGTCGCCCGACTCATAAAGATTGACCTCAACCGCTTCTGCCAGAGGCGCCCAGACCCTAAACACCGTTCTGTCGCTGTAAAGACTGACTCCAAGCTCCTCGTCGCAGGCATAGCTGCTGTCAATATCCTCTAAGCTGTAATGTATCACCTATCCAACCGCTCTTTCCCTTAAATTCATCTTCCCGCCGCAGGCTTGACGGCTCTTTAGTAATCTGCCGCATTAAAGCCCTGCATCGGCTATACAGATGAATTATACACTATTTCAGCCAGCTTTTCAATGGCTTTTTATAAATATGCAGGCTAAAATTTCAAGCCGCACCGGGTTTTTGTCCGAGTGGAAGGCGGTCAGGGTGTTTTTTCGGACAGAAGCTGCTGCGTCCTGCCAAATTCCTTGAATTGCCATTGACATCGAACATATGTTCGTGATATACTTTACCCAGAGCCGGAAGCCTCCCGTGCGGGGAGTCGTCCGCCGTCTGAGGGGAGGCAGAAGCCATGTCTGAGTTCAAGAGGAAAAAGATGTATGTTTCGGTCAACATAGATGTCGACGCCGACGGCGCAATATGCCCAAGATTCATACGCTGGGAAAACGGAGCGATATTCCCCATCGACCAGGTTATCTACAAATGCAGAGCCGCCTCCAGCTGTGTTCCGGGAGGCGGCATAAGGTATACTGTTGTAATAAACGGGCAGAAGTCCTACCTGTTTCAGGAGGGAACGAAGTGGTTTGTGGAGGCTAAAACCAAGGAGGCTGTCTAAGCCGTCCGGCTTCTTTTCGTCCCTTTCACAAAGAGCGCTCTTATTGCGTTCAGGACGGCTAGTATCATGACTCCGACATCTGCGAACACCGCAAGCCACATATTCGCCATTCCTACGGCGACAAGAATCAGGCAGACAAGCTTTATCCCTATCGCAAAGACTATATTCTGATACACTATTCCTATGCACTTGCGGGAGATTTTTATAGCCTTCGGTATCTGCATGGGGTCGTCATCCATCAAAACGACATCCGCCGCCTCTATAGCGGCGTCCGAGCCCATAGCTCCCATAGCTATTCCGATGTCTGCCCTGCCAAGAACGGGAGCGTCGTTTATTCCGTCTCCGACAAAGGCAAGCCTCTCCCTTTTCCCGTTCTCTTTAAGCAGGCTTTCCACTATGCTGACCTTGTCCTGGGGCAGAAGCTGGCTGTAGGTCAAATCTATCCCAAGCTCGTTAGCTACCGAGGACGCTGTGCCCTCAAGGTCTCCAGTGAGCATGACGGTCCTTCTCACTCCACAGCCGTGAAGCTCGCTTATCGCCTGCTTAGAGGTCGGCTTTATCCTGTCGGATATGACTATATGCCCTGCGTACTCCCCGTCGATTGCCACATGGACTATCGTCCCGTGGCTGTGACAGCTTATGTAGGGTATACCGAGTCTCTCCATTAGCTTATGGTTTCCGACGGCAAGCCTCAAGCCGTCCACAGTCGCAGCTACGCCCTCGCCGCTGACTTCGCTGACACATGTGATTTTTGAGCGGTCTATCGGCGTCTCAACGGCATTTACAAGGCTCTTGCTTATCGGATGGCTGGAGGAGGACTCAGCGTGAGCCGCAAGCTCCAAAAGCCTTTTCTCGTCTATTTTGCTGTGATGCACTGCGTTAACCTCGAAAACTCCCTGGGTGAGAGTTCCTGTTTTGTCAAACACCACAGTTTTTGCGAAAGAAAGCGCCTCGAGATAGTTGGAGCCTTTTACCAAAACTCCGGCACGGCTCGCTCCCCCGATTCCCGCAAAGAAGCTAAGAGGTATGCTTATAACAAGGGCGCAGGGACAGCTGGCGACCAAAAATGTTAAGGCACGGTAAATCCATACGCTCCATGCGGCATCCTCGCCAAGCGCAAGAAGCGCCACGGGAGGCAGTAGTACAAGCGCTACCGCCGCATAGCAGACCGCAGGGGTGTATATCCTTGCGAATCTTGAGATAAAGTCCTCGGAGCGTGACTTTCTCGAGGAGGCGTTCTCGACAAGCTCGAGTATCCTAGACACCGTGGACTCCCCGAAGCCCTTAGTAGTCCTTATCTTCAAAAGCCCGGTCATGTTTATACAGCCGCTTATGACCTCGTCGGAGGGCGATACCTCCCTGGGGAGCGACTCGCCCGTCAGGGCTGAGGTGTTCAGCGAGGAGCAGCCCTCGGTCACAACGCCGTCAATCGGTATTTTCTCGCCAGGGCAGACTACTATGACAGTTCCGACCTCAACCTCCTCCGGGGAGACCCTTACAAGACCGCCGTCCCTTTCTATATTGGCATAATCAGGTCTTATGTCCATAAGCTCGCTTATGCTCCTGCGGCTTTTACCGACGGCATAGCTCTGGAACCACTCTCCCACCTGATAGAAAAGCATTACCGCTATCGCCTCAAGATAGTCCCCGCTCTCATAAAGGGCAAGTGCGAAGGCTCCCAGCGTGGCTACAGCCATCAGGAAGTTTTCGTCAAAGACCCGTCTGTTTTGTATCCCCTTGGCTGCCTTTATCAAAATGTCATAGCCGATTATAAGATAGTCTGCGACATAAAGAAGCGCTCTTATAATCCTCGCTGCGGCAGGCTCTGTAAGCTCCTGCGGAACAAGGCTCTCTGCGGCTCTTATCAAGAGCAGTATAACGGTCGCAAAAAGGATTCTTGAAAGCACCTTTTTTTGCTTTTTTGTCATGCTCCCGGGCCGCCTTCCGACGATAAACATCACCAGGGAGGCTATGGCTATCACCAGAAGCAGTAGGTTTATAATTATTTCCTGCAACGATACCATCCCCTGTCAAATGCTGTTTTAGCTGATTACAAATATATCTCGCAGTCCGGCTCGACCCTCTTGCAGACCTTGACGACCTCCCGCATTACGGCGTTAGGCTCGGCGCCGTCGTCGAAATCCACGCTCAGCTTCTGGGTCATAAAGTTTACGACCGCATTTTTGACTCCGGGAACCTTCCTGGCGGCGCCCTCCATAAGGCTTGCACAGTTTGCACAGTCGACCTCAATCTTATAGCTCTTGCTCATAAATACCGTCTCCTTAATAGCTTGGCCCGTGGCTGCTGCCGATTCGTCGCCGGAGCCGCCGCTCGGTGCTTAGATTCAATTAAACAATTGAGCAATTGTTTAATCGTTGAGAATATCATACACCCTGGCTGGCGCTTTGTCAATAGCTTTTTTAAAAATTTTTATCCGAGCCGCACTTTATTTTTTATAGCATTTGTGCTATTATATTTCTTAGCAGGAGAATCCCTTGCGTTTCCCTTAAAAATACCGTTAAGCCGAGGTTTTAAGCCATGATAAATGACAATACCGTAAATTCACTGCCTCATGACCACGGACAGGCAATAGAAAACGAGCTTTCAAATATGCCGGCAGCCGATAGCTTTCAGACCGTGGCGGACATCTTCAAGCAGCTTGGAGACGGCAGTCGGATAAGAATATTCTGGATTCTGTGTCACTGTGAGGAGTGCGTTATAAACCTCTCCGCAATGGTTAATATGAGCAGTCCTGCCATCTCCCATCACCTAAAGCTGTTAAAGTCGGCGGAGCTGATAACCAGCCGCAGGGACGGCAAGGAGGTATACTACACCGCTGCAAGGAATCAGGAGGCTCAGGCTCTGCACCACATGATAGAGCATATGCTGAAAATAGCCTGCCCAGGACTTGACGAGAGGGCTTAAAACGGCGCACCGAAGGAAAGAGTGAAGCTTGCCTTACGGCGAGTGATGCCTCTTTTTCAGTTTGATGGGGAGCCGCACCCCTCTATGCAAAGTGAGCTGTCAGCGAGGCTGACCAATGGATTGCCGCAAGAATTTCAAAATAGCCCGACGCCAATTCGCCTCCTGGAAAACCGAGGGAGGCTTTTTCATGATGATGGGCAATCCATTCGCCAGGGCTAAAGCCTTGGCGGCTCACTTTGCATAGGAGGGAGGCTCCGACCCTCTAAAAAGGCTCTTTAAAAAAAACTGCGGCGCACTTTTTCGGGTGCGTCGCTTCTAATTTATAGGAATCAGCTTTTAGCCGCCATCACGAGCCGGTCGATTTATACCTTCTCAGACCCAGCCGGAAAAACAAGCTGCACGGCAGGATGAATACGGCTCCCAAAATGGGCAGGAGCGCAAGCCTTTTATCGTCCGACCTGCCGACAAGGTATAAAAACGGATAATACTGGAAAAGTGCCACGGGGATTACATAGGTAAACAGCTTTAGGACTCCCTCGCCGTAGATGGAAAGCGGGTACTGTCCGAACTCCCTGACGCCGTCTGTAAACAGGTTCATGAACTCAAGCCCCTCTATCGTGAAGAAGCTAAAGCCTGCATAGAGGATAAAGAGCGCAGTGAAAACGAGCACTCCGCCGGCTATCATGACGGCAAGGGTGGCTATTTTGTCCGCCGTCCAGACAACGCCGCATCTCGGGACGGCGTATATCAGCATGAAAATCGCCTGGAGCAGTCTGCCGGCTCGGGAAAGCTCAAGGTTTGATGTCAGGACCTGAAAGGCTACACCTCTGGGTCTTAGAAGAATCCTGTCGAGGCTCCCGCTTTTTATCAACCTCGGAAAGGCGTCAAACCCCCTTGCAAAGCACTCGGCCAGGGAAAAGGACGCCAGAACCGAGGAAAAGCATATTAAAATCTCCGGGAAGGTGTAGTCCCTGACGGTGTGAAAGCGCATGAGGATAAAGTATATCCCCAAAAATGCCGAGAAGGAGACAAGAAACTGTCCTAAAAGAGTCATTATGAAGGACTCCCTGTACTCAAGCTGGGACCTCACCAGCATCCTTAGATATTTGAAATATAGTCTCATACAGGCTCTAGCCTCCCTGAACTGTAACTCTTTTAAGAGCACGACTCATCGCAAATACTCCGAAAAGCCCGAGCGCCGCAAGCCAGACGAGCTGTACGCCGATAAGAAAAACAGCCTTATCGCCGTCTATATGCCCGGAGTATATCAAAAACGGCGTGCTCTGCATTGCGGCAAAGGGAGTAAGCTCTATTACTGCTCGCAAGCCGTCGGGGAAAAAGGGTATCGGGATTATTGCCCCGGAAAGAAACTCCACCGCCGAGGTGGCTAAAATCCGCACGCCCGCCGAGGAAAGGGTATAGATTGCGCTTATGTATATCAGCATGGACATGGCTATAAGCACCAAAAAGCCAAGAATAAGCGATATCAGAAAGAGGACGGCGGATAAAATCCCGTCGGGAGGGCTGATTCCGTACGGCTTTGGGAGAAAAACAGCCACCAAAAGTATGGGAACAGAGCGCAGGGCGGCGTTTGAGAGCCTTGCAGCCATGTTCTTGACAAACCACATGGCATAAAGCCCGCAGGGCCGGCACAGCTCATAGGCTATCCCGCCCGAGGTTATGCTGTCAAAAATTTCGCCGTCGAAAAACCAGAACATGAACATCGCCAAAAGCGCCTGCTGAAGCCATATATAGCTTGAGAGGGAGGAAAAAAGAATCGGGAAGCTCTCAGGGGAGCTTTCATAAAAAGCCTTGAACATAAGCACCGTCATGAAGCCCCAGCCAAACTGCGTAAATACCCCAGCCCATGCCGCCGAGCGATAGGAAAGTCCGGCTATAAACCTTATTTTGAAAAAGGAAAGGTATTTTTTCATGCCCACGGGAGCCTTAGACAGATTAAAGCGCTTCATATCCTGAACTCCCTGTATAGTGACGCCACAAGCTCCTCTACAGTCTGCCCGGATACGGACAGGTCTATTATCTCCACCGAGGAGGATATCGCCGCAATTGCCTCGGAGACCGAGATCAGCGCCGTATCTACAGCTATTTTGGCATGGGAGCCGCTGTCCTCAACAGCCGTCAAGCCCTCTATTTCAGGGAGCCCTCCGCCGGAATACTCTATCACGATGGTTTTTCCCTCAGAGCCTTTCCCCTTTAGCTCATAGAGCGGACCGTCAAGAAGAATCCTTCCCCTGCCGATTAGGATTATCCTGTCGGTGATTGCCTCTATGTCCTGCATATCGTGGGTTGTGAGGATGACGGTCGTCCCCCTGCTTTTATTAATGCTCTTTATGAATTTCCTGACGGCAAGCTTTGAAACGGCGTCAAGACCTATTGTAGGCTCGTCAAGAAAGAGCGTCTTGGGGCTGTGAATGAGCGAGGCTGCAATCTCACAGCGCATTCTCTGGCCCAGCGAAAGCTGTCTTGCGGGAGTCTTGATGATATCCTTGATATCCAAAAGCTCCACAAGCTCAGAAAGGGTCCTTTTGTACTCAGCCTCGCCCACGCTGTAGATATCCCTTATCAGCTCCAGGCTGTCTATAACCGGGACATCCCACCAGAGCTGGGACCTCTGACCGAAAACTGCGCCTATTCGTCTCACATGCTCTTTTCTTTTCCTCCATGGGACAAGCCCGTCTATGACGCACTCGCCGCTGTCGGGCACAAGGACTCCGCACATGACCTTTATGGTAGAGCTTTTTCCGGCGCCGTTCGGTCCTATGTAGCCGACAGTTTCGCCGTCCCCTATTTTAAAGGAGACATCGCTGAGTGCGTTAATCAGGGTGTACTCCCTCTTAAAAAGCGATTTTGCCGCCTCCCTAAAGCCGGCGTTCCTCTTTGCGACCTTAAAAGTCTTGCATACGCCGTTAAGCTCTATCATGGTATGTCCTCCCTTTGCTTTTACAGCCTGATTTTGTCAAAAGAGTGAAAAAGCAGCCTTAGCACTGCAAATTTGTGCTCCGGATGCCTTTGCCGATAACTAAGTATTAAAAAAGAGAGCTTAAAATCCTGCGGCTTAAGACTAAGACCCCGGCTTCACGCCCTTACGGGTCTTAAAGCTCCCGCCGCAGCGCACGGGAGAAATGGGCAGCTCCTAAATTCGCAACACAATAAGCCCGAGAGGCAAAGCTCTCAAGCTTATCCTCCCGGGCCTTTCTTTGGTGCGCCTGATGGCGAGAAACTTGAACCCAAGACCTCGCCCTCCGACACCACTTGTTCGGCCACCTTCAGCGTTACGGTGTTATTCTTTCCTCCGAAATTAAGGTGCAATAGAAGCCGTCCGTCATCGTACAGGTATGCAGCCTGCAAGAATGTCTCAACGATGAAGATGCGCCACGCAGGGTCGCTCTGGTCACCGTCACGGAAACGCTCCAAGAACCAAACCACGCTGTCTCTCTCCAACTCTGGGGCCTCCATCCGCTCCTTTGCGATACCTGCTTCGAGGGAAACGCGCTCCGCTTCTAACTCCATAAGATGGCTCTTAAGGCTGTCCGTTATAAGGCCGCTGTCAATTACACTCATGGTGTTTTTGATGGCGGTTTCATTTTGTTTTAGGCGTTGCTCTAAGCCGGACAATGCACTGCTCGTTTTCTGCTTCGCCTGCCACTCCATAAAGCGGTCGGCGAACTCGTTAATCATATCGTCATCGTTCACTATCTCGGCGAGTTTCGCCACCACGATATCCTCTATCCACCGCTTTCCGGCTCTCTCCTTATTGCAGAGGTGCTTTCGGCGGCCGTTGCAGATGTAATAGGAATAGACCTGTCCGCTTCGCCCTGTGCCACCGTCACCCGTCATAGGAGTGCCACACTCACCGCAGAACAACTTTGCGGTGAGCAAGAACCCACCGTTCACCTTCTTGGCGGCAGGCTGTCTGTGATGCCGTTCCACCATCTTCTGCACCTTGTCGAACAACTCCCGGTCTACGATGGGAGGAATACCCTCCTCGTCTCGGATATCAGCGAACTCGTACACGCCCACATATTTCTCGTTCTGAAGGATACGCCGGAGCGAGTTCTTATTGAAGAGGTTTCCTCGGCTCGTGCGAAACCCCTCGGCGTTGAGGTCGGTAAATATATCGACCGCAGGACGGCCGGCAGCGTACTCCTCAAAGATACGGCGAACCACAGGCGCGGTCGCAGGGTCTATCTCGAACCGCTTATCTGGCCCCTTTCGCAGACCAAGGACAGTCTGCCCCAGGGTCTGCCTTTGGAGCGCACTGTCGTAATTCCCTCGCTTCACATTCTGGGATAGGTTGGCGGAGTAGTATTCCGCAAACCCCTCCATCACGGATTCCAATATGATGCCCTCTGGCCCATCTGGAATGCTCTCCTTGGCGTATAGGACGCGGATGCCGTTCTGCTTCAGTTTGTACTTATAGATGGCGCTGTCGTATCGGGAACGGGCGAAGCGGTCATTCTTCCAAGTAATAACCACGGAAAACTGACCCTTGCCGCTGTCCCGTATCATCCTCTGAAACTCTGGACGCTTATCCGAAGTGCCAGTGAGTGCCCGGTCGCAGTATTCGCCCACGATGACGATGCCGTACTTCTTCGCAAAGGCGTGACAGTCTCGGAGTTGCCCCTCTATGCTCTCGTCCCTTTGTCCAGAGGACGAGTATCGGGCATAAATAACGCCCTTGACCAGTTCGGCGGTCGGTTTCTTTTTAGCCATTGCCGTTTCTCCTGTCGAACCAATACCAGTCGCACCGTTTGCACCGCACGAAGCCTGCCTGTACGGCAGCGAACTCCGGCACTTCGGCATACTCGACCGTGTTACTTCCGAGGCAGTTGCACGATGAATGGTATGTCTTGCCGCTTGGGGTGATGACAACGAGGTCGCTTCGCTCCTCATCCTTCTTAACGGAGAGTTTATAACCCTTCTTGTCTTTCTTAAGGAAATCAAACAGTCCCATCTTAACTTTCTCCCTTCTCTTCACTTTCCAATTCAAACGCTCTTGTCAAAAGCTGTGTCTGACCCCTTACGCTCAACGACTGAAAGATATGGAGCAGTTCGGTTTCCATATCAGACAGGGGCATCTCACCCTCCTTGCCGTTCCGAACGATGAGGGTCGTTGCGTTGTTGCCCTGTACCACAGCACTATTTTGGATGTTTGTTGCCGAACAGGAACGGTCATCCGTTTCTCCCAGAAGCCAAAGCGAAGTCACGCCAAAGAAGTCCGCAATCGATGCCACCGTGGAGAGCATAGGCTCTTGGGTGTTGTTCTCCCACCGGGACACCGTACTCTTACTCAACTTCTGCTTTGTTGCTTCGTTATATCTCTCGCAGAAAGTGTCCATCGAATAACCACGCTCCACACGGAGGGAACGGAGTCTTTTGCCAAATTCGCTCGTATCGTACCTTTTTATCTTCATAGCCGTTGCCTCCTTGTTATTGCTCTGTTCTGCTTCATTATACCATAGCGACATCGAAAAAACAAGGTCAGCCACGAAATATTTACATTTAATATCGAAAAATCTATTGACAACAGTGGTTTATCGGAGTTATAATGTAGGCGTAAACAAGAACAACGCAACGGAGGGTCAACAATGAAAGTGCGAATTAGAGAATGCGGACACGGCGGATATACCGTAGAGATTGGAACACGGCATGACGGCGGTGTTCTCGCGCCGAATGGAATCGGACACACAATGCCTGCTTTCATCGTATATGAGAGTGCCCGCTTCGACACGCTCAAGCAGGCCGAGAGGTATGCCGAGAGACGAGCCAAGGAAAAGAGGTTGACGGCATGAATAGGCACATAGCAGAGGTCAGTTGGGGCAGAGATAGCCTTTGGATGCTTCTTTATGTACTGGAACACCCAGAGCAGTATCCTTTAGACGAGGTCGTGTTTTATGACACCGGAATGGAGTTCCAAGCGATATATAATAATCGGAACAAAATGCTCTACTATTTGGCACAAAGGGGCATCAAATACACGGAGTTGTACCCAGACAACCCTTTCCTGTATGATATGCTCGAACGCCCGATTGAGAGCAAACAAAAAGGCAGACATAACGGATACGGTTGGTGTGGCGGTCGCTGCCGATGGGGGACTACTTGGAAAACCCAGGCACTCGACAGGCACGCAGCCGGGGCGGTTCAGTACATAGGTATCGCCGCAGACGAGGCCCACCGCCGAGCCGAGTTGACTGGGACGAAGCGGTCACCGCTTATAGAGCAAGGAATGACCGAAGCCGACTGCCTGCAGTACTGCAGGGACAGAGGCTATACTTGGACGGAGAACGGGGTCGACCTATACGATATACTTGACCGAGTATCGTGTTGGTGCTGTTGCAACAAGAACCTTAAGGAACTCCGTAATATTTGGAGATACCTCCCTGAATATTGGGAGCGACTCATAAACCTGCAGGAACGCATAGAACGCCCCTTCAAGAAGTACAAAAACAAGAAGTATGGCGAGTATGGAGACCTGCGTACCCTTCAAAAAATATTCGAACAGGAGGAAAAATAAGATGGCAAGAAAACACGCACCTTACACCAAGTTCAAGCGACTGCTTGCGGCCAGGGGTATCACCTACAAGGAGGTGGCCAAGGTCATTCACACCACCGAAGCCACGGTGATGTGCAAAATCAACGGAGACTCCGACTTCTACATCTCGGAAATGAGAGCCATTTGCGCCACCTTCGGCTTTGAAATTTCTATTTTTTTTGCCGATGATGTTGCGTAAAAAGGAACGAAAGGAGGAAAAGATGGCGAGAAACACAACAGGGGTCAAGATAGACCCGAAAGCCGTCCCGACCGCCGAGTACGACACAGCCTGCCGGATACTGCACTCCAGTATTCGCCTCGCAATGCAGAACCCCACACTCCGAATGGAGTATGAAGAATGGAAAGAACGGAGGCAGAACCGTGAGCCAGTATCAACGCAGGCGTAGACGCAGACGGTGGTGGAGGTATTACCCTTACAACTTCATCATCGCCATAGCAACGCTTCTGGTCATCCTCGCCCTCGTAATCACGGCTTGCGTATCTCGCTGCAATAGTGCAGATGCCGTAGACCACACCGAGGAGACGGCAGATTTAACCGTACAGCCGATTTACGGCACGGGGTGGGAAACTAACCCACCGACTGCGGAAACCACGTCAGAGCCGTCCGCAGAGCCTTGGATGCCATCCGAGAGCGATGTGGAGTACATAGCAAAGACAGTCTATGGCGAAGCGCTCATCGTAAAGAGCGACACACGCAGGGCGGCGGTCGTGTGGTGCATCCTCAACCGGGTGGATGCCAAAGGCTACGCTGACACCATCGAAGGCGTGGTAACCGCACCACACCAGTTCAGCGGATATAGTCCAGACCACCCGGTGCTGCCGGAGTTGCGAGACCTTGTAATCGATGTGATGCAGAGGTGGAACGCCGAAAAGAACGGCGAGACCGATGTCGGCAGAGTCCTTCCGAAGGAGTACACCTTCTTCATTGGAGACGGCTTCGAAAACCACTTCACAGATGAATGGAAAAGCACCGACTATTGGGACTGGTCGCTGCCATCACCATACGAAAACTGAAAGGACGAACAGCATGGACAGAAAACAGCAAGACCGCCTCGTGAACAAGTACTGCATGAACTGCGAGGTCGGCTTATACAACTGCAAGATACACCTTCTGGACTGCACAAAGGTACAGGAGGGCGAAAAGAAAAAACGGCACAGATGTCAATGGAAGGATGTCGATTGCCCCAAGGATGGCGTAAGTCTCGAAAGGAACTGCGTGGAGTGCGAGCATTTCCCCGACAACGAGGGAAAGGAAAACTTCAACAACGAACCTCGCCAAGTAATTCAAGTGGTAGATTTCTACGGCTCATTCCCGGCTTGCCCTGCTTGCCACGAGCCTGCCTACGATGACACCAGATGCCATTTCTGCGGTCAACCATACACTTGGCCAGAGCCAGACCCAGAGGACAGACCGACCATCAAGGGCGGCCATTACGCCGAAAACGGCGAGGTGGTATGCGATGCCTGCGGATGTGCAGACCTTCAGTTCGTATACCACGCAGACGGAAAAGACCGCTACAGGAACGGCTACAACTGCGCCAAGTGCGGAGCGGTCGTTCAGATGATATTTAAGCGGAGGTAACCATCATGACAAGGGAACAGGCAAAGAAAGTGAGACGGATATTCCGAAAGGTGTGGAGATACACCTTCGGGACGGTCGCATTCCTCGGATTCGTGTTGCTTATCGGCACGGCAGGCAGCAGCGACCTCGACCTCACCCCCTTCTCGCAAATAGTAACCCAGAGTGCCATCGGCTTGGCAATGTTCGGAGGCGGACTTGCCCTTGGCGGCTTTCTGGAATGGTAACTGCCTCCGGCAGAAAGGACGAACCACATGAAAATAGCAATTCGGGACGGGGACATCATCCTTCGGGAAATGACCTCCGACCAGTACAACATCATCAAGTCTTGGAACTCGATGAAATGGGTCAAGGCGCAGCAGTGCCTACAGGGACGGGCAAGCATGGCCCTCCTCGACAAACTGACCATCTTCGGCAAGCTACCCCCGAACATCGAGGCATATCGGCAGAGCCTGCATAAGACCGCAGACCTCGTAAATGTCGAGCGCAACGCAGCCGAACCAAGACCATTCATTCCATACCCGGTCACAAAGAGCCTCTTCCGACATCAGACCAGGGCATCCAATATGGCGATGCTCACCTTCGGATACGAGCCAAGCCGGGATGACTTCAAGGATACCGGCCAGAGTAAAGGCTTCGGCTTGCTGTTCGAGATGGGTTGTGGAAAGACCATCACCGCCATCGCCATTATGGGTGCGCTTTGGAAGTACGGCAAGGTCAAAAAGGTTCTGGTGGTTGCCCCCTCCTCAGTCTGCGGCGTATGGCCCAGGGAGATGGAGAAGATGGCAGACTTCCCCTTCGCAGCAGCGGTCATGGTGGGCGATAAGAAAAAGCGCCTCGCCGCCCTCGACAGCCTCGGCAGAGCCGAGAAAGGCAGTCTGCAGATGGCAATCATTAATTACGAAAGCACATGGCGCGAGGGCATTTTTGAGGCTCTGGCCGCTTGGAAACCAGACCTCATAGTGGCAGACGAGAGCCAGAGGATAAAGACGCACGATGCGTCCCAGAGCAAGGCAATGCACCGCCTCGGCGATGCGGCACCGTACAAACTCATCCTCTCCGGCACTCCAGTCCAGAACAATGCTGTGGACATCTTCTCACAGTATCGATTCCTCGACAGCAGTATCTTCGGGACGAGTTTCTACGCCTTCCGCAACAAGTACGCCATCATGGGCGGCTTTGATAAGCACCAGATTGTCGGTTACAGGGAGATGGATGACCTCATCCAAAAGGAACACTCCATTGCCTACCGAGTAACCAAGGGCGATGCCCTCGACCTGCCGGAGCAGACCTTCGAGAACCGCTACATCCAACTCTCGGATGCCGACCGCAAGGTCTATGACCATCTCAAGCGAGACAGCTACGCCGAACTGGAAAGCGGCGGCGAGGTATCCGCACCCACGGTGCTTACCAAACTGCTCCGGCTTCAGCAACTCACAGGCGGTTTCCTTCGCCTTGACGATACCGATGCACCGAAGCAGGTCAACCGTGCCAAACTGGATGCTCTGATGGAGATTGTCGGGGACTGCGTAGACGCAGGTCAGAAGGTGGTCGTATTCGCAAGGTTCACCGCCGAGATAGACCTCATCGTCAGCGCCCTCAAGAAGGCAGGCGTTGCCTTCGGGGTGATAGACGGTCGCACTCCAACCGAACACAAGGTGGACAGGGTGACCGGGGAGCATACCTTGAGCCGGAGCGAGGTCGTGGAGGACTTCCAGACGAACCCCAAGACCACCGTGTTCCTCGCCCAGATACAGACTGCCGGACTCGGCATCACGCTTCACGCAGCAAGCACGGCGGTGTTCTACTCGATGGATTTCAATTATGCCTCATATCAACAGGCAACCGCAAGAATACACCGCATTGGTCAGCGGAATGTATGTACATACATTCACCTGCTCGTAGAAAAAAGTATCGATGAAAAGGTGCTGAAAGCCATCCAAGTAAAGGATGACCTTGCAAAGTCAATCGTGGATAACTGGAGGGATTATTTTGAAACTTAACGACCTAACAGGCAGACAGTTTGGATTACTTAAGGTTGTGAACCGTGCCGAAAACGCCAAGGACGGTGCTACCAGATACCTTTGCAGCTGCGAATGCGGTGCGGTAAAGGTCGTTCGCTCCAAGCACCTCGTCAACGGCGCAATAGACAACTGTGGATGCCAAACCCGAAAGCGCCGTTCAGCATCCCTCACTCGACACGGTAATGCCTCCGATAACGGCACTCGCCTTTATAGAATCTGGGAAGGCATGAAGTGTCGATGCCAAAACAAAAACCATCACGCCTTCGACCGCTACGGCGGCAGAGGCATTAAGGTCTGCGAAGAGTGGCAGCAGTTCGAGCCTTTCAGAGACTGGGCGTATGCCAACGGCTATGCCGATGACCTTTCCATCGACCGCATCAACAATGACGGTAACTACGAGCCTGCCAACTGTAGGTGGGCAACGCCGAAAGAACAGAACAATAATCGCAGACCGAGAACACATTAACCCGGCCAACTGCGACACCGCCGCTTTGGAATATATCAAAGAAAGGACAAATCACTATGGCAGACACATTCATCTCAAGCGAAATCCTCGACCTCATTGACCAGTTCAAAGGAGCGTTAGAGGAGAAAGAGTCCCTCGCCGAACAGACCAAGCGTAACAACGCCCTGGTCATTGAGATAAGGGACAAACTGGCACAGGCTATGGTCGATGCAGAAATCGACCAAGTCGGCAGACACGGCATCAACTGGAAGTTGAAGCCGACCACCAAGTACTCCAAGAAGGCAGGTATGGACGAGGCACTCTTCGAGGTGCTTCGCAACCACGGACTGGGAGACCTCATCCGTGAGACGGTCAATGCACAGACCTTGCAGGGTGCTATGAGCGAACTGGCAAAGGAGAACGATGACGAGTTGCCGGACGAGTTCTCCGAGGTCATCAGCAAGTACGAGTACATGGACATCAGCCACCGCAAGGCAGGCAAATCAACCGTTTAAGTCAGACTAATTTTAAGGAGGATTAACTTCTATGAGTAACAACGAAACCAAGGCCCTCGCTGTTTTGGAACAGCACAAGTTTGAACTGATACCGATGAGCGATGACCTTAAAGACATCATCGCCGAGGAAATGGACGGTCTGGGGGCCGTACCTTTCGACATCATCAAAATCCCCTCCGGCGGCGGACTTTCCTTTGAAGTCCCCGGCGAGAACGAGGACATTCCTACGGTTGCCACCGAACTGGTCGGCATCATCGTAGACCACCACCCTGTCAACGCCCTCTGGATGAACGAGTATGACGGCAGCAACAATCAGCCGGACTGCTCCTCCTTTGACGGCAAGACTGCAGTCGACAGCAGCGGCGAAATCAAATCCTGTGCCAACTGCCCTTATAACCAGTTTGGCACGGCTCGGAACGGCGGCAAGGGCAAGGCCTGCAAGAATATGCACCGCATCTACATTCTGCTCGGAGGACAGGCAATCCCGACACTGCTCGTCTTGCCCCCTTCCTCCATCGCCGCATGGCGCAACTACATCGGGAAGAAAATCGTGGTCAAGGGCAAGCGTCCCTACATGGTGCTGACCAAGGTCACGCTGAAAAAGGAGAAGAACGAGGGCGGCATCGCCTACTCGCAGGCGGTATTTACCAAGGTCGCAGACCTCACCCCTGTGGAGTGTGCCGAACTCAAACCGATGGTTGATGGCTTCAAGGCTATGACCAGAAGCGTTGCAATGCAGAGTGCCGACACCTTTGTGGAGGGCGCAGGTCAAGGTGGGTTCGAGGAGATTGACGGAGACGAGAACCCCTTTGCATGATGCCCATCCACCCAAGTAACAGAGCATTGGGAGGGCGGTCATGGAATCGCCCTCCCGAAGGAGGGGTGAGATGAACGAAATTGAACTGGACAGAGTTGTCGACTATAAAGCCGAATACTCTTCAGCCGTTGAACGGCACAAAATAACAGGCAATCGTCTCACTGGTCTCTGCCCGTTCCATCGGGACAAGAACGCAAGCCTCTCGGTCAACCTTGAGAACGGTATGTATAAATGCTTCGCCTGCGGAGCAGAGGGCAACTTCATCACCTTCTACGCAAATCTGCACGGCTTGGACACCAAGGACGCATACAAGGCTATCTTGGAACGCTACCACATAGAACCGCAGGTGCAGACCTACACGGTCGAGGAATACGCAGCGAAGAAACGACTCCCTGCCGACTGGCTCATCGAGAAGTTCAAACTCTCCTCGGAGACCGACAATAAGACAGGTCAGCCTTGGATTCGCATTCCGTACTTCAACGCAAGCGGTGACAAGGTTCTCTTCCGAAAACGCTTCAAGGAAGGTTCGCCAGTCCGTTTTAAGTGGTCTTACGGCTCGGCCGGCAAGCTGCTCCTCTACGGAGAATGGCAGTTAAAGTATTTCAGAGAAGTCGAGAAACGCACAGTCCTCGTTGAGGGCGAGAGCGACACGCAGACCCTTTGGTATCTTGGCATCCCGGCACTCGGTGTCCCAGGTGCTTCGACCTTCAGACCCGAATGGTGCGAAAAGCTGAAAGGCATCGAGCGATTATACCTGCACATCGAGCCGGACAGAGGCGGTGAGACTTTCCTTCAGCAGATGTGCCAGAAACTTCTGGACGGAGGCTATGAGGGCGAGGTCTACAGGTGGAGTTGCAAGGATTACGAGGTCAAGGACCCGTCCGACCTCTTCATCCGATATGGGAAAGAGGACGCAGCGACCAAGGTAACGACCGCACTCGACAACGCCGAGGCGATTGACCTCAATCGTATCAACGAGCATATACCAACCGCCATCGAGGACGCTCCCATTCGACTGCGGCAGCCGGAGGGATGGATATTCTCGGAGAAAGGCATCTCCTGCATAGACGAGAAAACATCAATGCCGTATGTGGTCTGCAGAACGCCGATACTCATCACTCGAAGACTTCGCAGTATGGAGACTGGGGACGAGAAAGTGGAGATTGCGTTCAAGCGTGACGGCGAATGGCACTCGACCATACACCCACGCTCGGTCATATTCCAAGCCAGGAGCATCACCTGTCTCGCAGACCAGGGATGCACCATTACTTCGGAAAATGCCAGACTGGTGGTTCGCTACCTGGAGAAACTCGAAGCGGAGAACATTGACATCATCGAGCGTTCCGACAGTGCATCCACCTTCGGGTGGCAATCAAGCACCAAGTTCCTCCCAGGTCTCGCCGACAATATCATCCTCGACATCGAGCCTTCGCTCCGAGGTTGGGCATCGGCATACTGCCAAAGCGGAACATTCGAGGCTTGGAAGGCAATGGTCGCACCGCATCGTGAGCGAGACCGTTTCCGCTTCATCCTCGCCGCAGCCTTCACCGCACCGATACTTCGCATCGTCCGACAACGCGTCTTCTTCGTATATAACTGGGGAGGCTCAAAGGGCGGTAAATCGGCAGCATTGAAAGCAGCCCTCTCCGCCTGGGGTGACCCAGAGCGATTGATGGTCAACTTCAACGCCACACAGGTGGCATTGGAGCGTATGGCAGGCTTCTACTGCGACCTTCCGCTTGGTATCGATGAGCGACAGCTTGCAGGAAGCAATCAAGGTGCAATCGAGAAGATAGTCTATATGTTGGCAAGCGGTACAGGCAAGGTCAGAGGCTCGAAAAGCGGCGGTCTACAGGCACTCCAGACTTGGCGGACGGTTATCCTCGCCACAGGCGAAGAGCCAATCACCACGGAAACCTCGCAAACAGGTGTCAGCACTCGTGTGCTTGAGATATACGGCCCACCATTCGAGGACGAGCGACAGGCAGGTCTTATGCACCAGAGTGCATCGGAGAACTGCGGATGGGCAGGCATTGACTTCGTAAAGCGTGTCATCGACCTTGGAGACGAGGCAATCAGAGACCGCTTCGGTGTGATGCTTGACTATGTTTACAGCCAGAACAACGGTAAGAACGGCAGCCACGCCGCAGGAATTGCGGCTGTTGCCACAGCAGACGCACTCATAGACGAGTGGTTCTTCGGAAGTACAAAGGACGAGGCAGAACGCCGAGCCAAGGCTATGGCAGCATACATCGTCCAAGAGAACGCCGAGAACACCGTCCGAGATGTAAACGAAACAGCACTCCAGTACATAGCAGACTGGGTGTCATCCAACGATAAAGGGTTTACTGGGGACGGCTACGGTCAGCGCCTTGGCGAAATCGAAGGACAGGCAGCCTATGTGTTCCCTTCGATACTCAATAAGGTCATCGCCGATGGCGGCTTCTCGGTTCGCAAGACCCTCAAATACCTCGCAGAGCAGGGTGTCATCGAAGCCTACAAGGACAACGACACGGTGCGGTATAGCCAAAAGCGCCGCTTTGGAGGAAAGAGCGTCCGATTTGTAAAAATCGACCTCAACAGAATCACCCTCGAACTTGAAGAGCGTTCCCACTACGGCACGGATTGTGTTCCCACTCAGCTAACCTATGACGGGTTTGTAGAGGTTTCGGACGATGAAGATTTTCCGTTTTAGTTCCCACTCACCGCAAAAACGGTGCGAGTGGGAACGGAGTGGGAACAAAGTGGGAACGCCAGAAAGCGCTCAAAACTACGCAAAAACCTCGGCTTTATAAAGATTTATCTATATATATGTAAGATTTATCTATATATAAACTCATGTGTTCCCACTGTTCCCACTAAAAGTGGAAAACATAAAGGTTGATGTGTATGAAGAACGCCAAAAATCGCCACTCGCAATTTTTTTTTCAGTGTATCTCAAAATAAGTGGGAACGTGGGAACACCGGGAACGGGGCCGCTTTTCTACCGAGAAAGGACAAGGTTATGAACGAAAAAATTTGTGCCGGAGATGATTACGGATACTGGAACGGCTCCTGGGGGACTGCCAGGGTGGACGAGTTTCTTATCTCAAAGCACAATGACAGCATTCACTTTAAGAGTGATGATGATGTGTTCGATGTCTTGGAACGCAATCTCACCGATGAGGAGTTTGAAAAACTCCCCGAAACCGAATCGGAATGCAGACCGTACTTCGATGCTTTGCCCTGGAAGAAGGCAATCATTGTCTTCATCGAAATGCTGGACGAGGAGGTTCTAAATGGATAAGGAATATGACACCCATGTATGCATAGCGGTTAAGAACGACCCTTACGGGTTCGTGGATATTCTGAACAAAGAAGCAGAGAACGCCTGCACTGGTCTACGCAGCCTCCTTGTTGAGGCGGCCTGCGTAATCGCTAACCTTCTGGAAAAGAACGGAGGCAAAATCGAATGATAAAACTGCTCATCGGCGGCTCACCTTGTACCAAGTGGAGCATCGCCCAGAAGAAAGACCGAGAGGTCACGGCAGAAGGCGAAGGTTGGGAATTGTTCCTCAACTACGCTATCGCCAAGGAGAAGTTTAAGCCGGACTTCTTCCTGTATGAAAACAACAAGTCGGCAGCACAGGCCATCAAAGACCAAATCAGCATGGTGCTTGGAGTTCCCTTGATGCACATCAACTCCGCGCTCGTATCGGCACAGAACCGCCAGAGGTTTTACGCCTTCAACTGGACGGTGCCGCAGCCGGAGGACAGAGGCATCCTTTTGAAAGACATCCTCGAAACAGGACAAGCGGACAAGGACAAAGCATACTGCCTCAAACACCAAGCCGGGAATGTCCGAGACTATTTCAAAAAGCACCACACGCAGGTCGCTTTCGAGCCTGTCGGCGTTGGATATCGGAACAGGCGTGACGAGGACGGCAAACTCTCCAGAAGGTTCGAAACCGATGGAGACGAGAAAGCTAACGCCCTCACCACCGTAGTAACCGACAGTATGGTTGCAGAGCCTATCAGAGTCGGCGGTCTACCCAGACCGAACGGAGAGCCAAGCACCTCCCAGGCGATGAGAGTCTACTCGCAAGACGGCAAAAGCGTCACGCTTTCAGCCAACGGCGGAGGCATGGGCGGCAAGACTGGACTCTACGCCATACCGACCGAGCCAGTGCGTGTCGGCGAAATCAACGAAGGCAGCCAGGGAGACCGCATCTACGATGCAAACGGCAAATCCTGTGCTATCACCGCAAACAGCGGTGGCAGCGGTGGCAGCGGACAGGGCATGTACGCATATCCGCTCAACGAGTCAAAGGACGGAAAGAGCCACACCCTCAAAGCACAGTACTACAAGAACGGCACAGCGAACTTCGTCAACGAGAACCCAAGCGACAATTACTACACAGCTACCTGCGTGGCAGAGCCTGTCCTCAACCCTTCCGATTACTCGGATAAAAATGTCTATGAGGTAAGGGACGGACTTATCACCATCAAGGGCAAGCAGTATCCCATCCGACTGCCGGACGGATTCTACATAATCCGCAAACTCACCGTCACCGAGTGCTGCAGGCTTCAGACCTTGCCGGACGATTACTGCAGAGCAGTATCCGACAGCAGAGCCTATAAGGGACTTGGGGGGGATGGACGGCAGAGGTCATCATCCACATTCTCCAAGGCGCACTCAAAGATGTGCCGAGAGACGAGGAGATTGTCGTGCTATCCATGTATGACGGCATCGGAACAGGACGATATTGCCTTGAGCAGATGGGGTTCACGAACATCAAGTACTACGCTTATGAGATTGACCCCTATGCCATTAAAGTATCGAGCAGCAACTACCCAGACATCATCCAACTCGGAGATGCATTCGACCTCCGCAAGGAGGACTGGGCGTTGCCAGGAGAGGAGGACACTATGGACGAGCCTATTGTAAACATCAGCTATGAACGGGCGGCTGAAATCCTCGACCCAACTCATCGTGAACACTACGAGTCGATGGACGAGGTGAACGAGGCCTGCAGAATGGGAATGAACGCCCTGCTGCATAAGACCCATAAGCCAAACACGGTGGTTTTCGCCGAAACAAGGCTTGTGGAGGAAATGAGGCAGAACGCTCTCGGAGCGGACAATGACCGAGACATTCAATACTGGAGAGCCTACCGTGACGGTGCGAAGGCGCAGGCGGAGGAGGACGGATATACGGAGGAGGCACTTCAATGAGACCAGAATATTTTGAGCCTTTCCCAACGACCGCTGACCTCTCGGCTCACCTTAAAAGCAAGCCGGAAACAAAGCATATCACAGCAGCCAACTTCATCAAAGACCACCTTCCGAAAGAGAGCGTGTTCCAAGCCAAAATCCTCGCCACGCTTGAGGACTGGCGAAAGAACCGCCTCATCGACCCAAACTCCATCATTTGGAAGAACAACGCAGGCGTTTATAACAGGAATGGACTGCCGGACATTATGATGGTCAGCAACGGACTGTTTTTCGCCTTTGAAGTGAAGCGACCTTATGTCGGACGGCTATCGCCACTGCAGAAGAAGGCAATCGTAGACATCAACTTGGCAGGCGGTTACGCCGACTCTGTATGCTACGCTTCAGAGGTCAAAGCCACGCTCATTGAGGCAGCCTCGTGGTTCGGTAAGGAGGACGGTGCATGAACGAGAAAAGATACAAAGTGACCGAGGACATCGGAACAGACCACGAGAGCGTGTCCTATTTCAGTTCATACGACAGTGTTTGTCACTATTGCCGTGGTCTATATAACACCATCTACAGAATAACCGAAGTTGAGGAGGACGGCGATGACACCAGATGAAATAAAAGGCATGGCGGTCAAATTGCTCCCGATGCCGGATGGACTCAACTCGGCGGAGCAAATGTACTTCACGACCATGCGAAACCTCTCCTTTGATTGGCGCTCCAAGCGTATCAGTGCGGAGCAGGCAAAGAGAGAAGGATTCATGGCTCGGAGGGAGTTCGACAAGAACTCCTTTGACCTCAAGCTATGGCAGCACACCACGACCATGTGGGGCAAAATCGAGATGCTTGCCACACGGTTTGCCAAGGAACACACGATGGAGGTCGCAGACCTATTCTTCAGAACGGTTTACGGTCTCGGCGAAAATTGGAGGGCGGTTAAGCCCAGAGAGGAGACCAAAGATGACACATCTGAATGAACTGGCGAAAGACATCCACCGCAACGCAGTCGACCACGGATGGTGGGACGAAGAACGCACCTTCGGAGATATCGTTGCCCTCTGCCACTCCGAACTGTCGGAGGCATTGGAGGAATATCGGGCAGGCAGACCGCTCCTCTGGTTCGCCTGTAACGAAGGAGACCCTGGTCATCCGTGCGACCCTGCGGACGAGACCGATTGTTTCCGGTTCGGCCACGAAGCAGAGTGCCAGTACCGGGACAAAAAGCCGGAAGGCATCGCCATTGAGATGATTGACTGCCTCATCCGCATCCTTGACTGGTGCGGCCGGCACGACATTGATGTGGACACCCTCCTCGCTATGAAGCACGAATACAACAAGACCAGACCTTATAAACACGGAGGTAAGCAGTTATGAATAGAGCCGAAATCCTCGACACGGCGAAACAGTGCGTTTGCACCGACCGCCAGAGCCAGTACGGAACGCCGGAGGACAGTTTCAACACCATCGGCCGCCTTTGGGAGGATTACCTATCAGCCAAAGGACATCGAGTAGACCTCAAACCGCACGATGTAGCCGCTATGATGGCACTCCTCAAAATCGCCCGAATCGCCACGGGCCACGGCAAAGCCGACAACTGGGTCGACCTCGCCGGATATGCCGCCTGTGGTGGCGAGTTGGAGGACTTGGAGAACCCATTTGACAACGAACAAAGGAGGACGAGCCAATGAACACAGCCATTACCATCACGCTCATTATATGCGTGACCCTTGTGGCCCTTTCACTCATAAACAGGAGAAAATGAAGAGAGAGCCAGAACCCAAGGAACGCCCAGGCTACCGTTACGAGACCTGCACGGTCTGTGGTAAGCGGTGGAACATAGCCAAAGGGCAAAAGATACCGTGGTATGGGTATAAATGCCCACACTGCACATATAGGAGGAAACCAAATGACGAAAATCGTTGAACTGCCGAGAGGATTACGATTCGATGTGTTTGCTTTGCCGGAGGATTTTGATGACCAGATAAGGCAGGCATTCAAAGATTACACCTACGGCACGAGCAAAGCATACACATACCAAGACAAGCTGTCGTTCATCGACCGCATGAGGCAGTATTTGCACAACGCCACAGACGCCGCGGAGTGCGTGAAAACCCTCGTCCTTGAGGCCTACGAATACAACTTGGATGAATACGGCGAACTGACCGATATTGACGAGTTCAATACTCTGGAGTTCATGGCGGAGGCATTCGAGAGAGGTAAAACCAACCTCTACAGCCATTACACGGGTAACCACCATATTGACGATAAAATCATGGAAATGGCTGTTCGAGTCATCCGTGTGGTCATGAATTTCGGAGAAGAACGAGCCGGAGAATGGCTTGCAGATGGCATCGCCCTCAAATGCAGCCTTTGCGGAAAGAGCCTCGTGGTTGAGCAAGGCGATGCCGAGATGAACTACTGCCCTCATTGCGGTGCGATGATGGCAATCTAAAAAACAGGAGGATTTACCATGAGACTTTTTTCTACCGAACAGGTTACCAAGTACCACCCCGACAAGCTGTGCGACCAAATCTCGGACGCCATCCTTGACGCTTGCCTCGCACAAGACCCCGACAGCCATGTTGCTTGCGAGTGCATGGCAAAGGGCGAGACCATTATCCTCGCAGGCGAAATT
Organism: Ruminococcus sp. UBA1409; assembly: GCA_002305045.1. Taxonomy (GTDB): domain Bacteria; phylum Bacillota; class Clostridia; order Oscillospirales; family Ruminococcaceae; genus Faeciplasma; species Faeciplasma avium. The sequence continues at coordinate 24 of DBPX01000004.1, read as the reverse complement.
ACCACGACCGCAAAGGTCGACTAC
>DBPX01000021.1 GCA_002305045.1 Ruminococcus sp. UBA1409 | reverse complement strand
CTTGCTGAACTGGGGAGCGCGACGGGCAGCCTTGAGGCCGTACTTCTTTCTTTCCTTCATTCTGGGGTCTCTTGTCAGGAAGCCGGCTGCCTTGAGCTGGGGGCGAAGCTCGGCGTTGTACTGAAGCAATGCCCTGGAGATGCCGTGCCTGATGGCGCCTGCCTGACCTGTAACTCCGCCGCCTGCTACGGTGCAGACGATGTCGAAGCTGTCGGCAACCGAGCAAAGGTTAAGAGGCTGACGGACGATGAGCTTGAGAGTCTCAAGACCGAAGTAGTCGTCAATGTCCCTGCCGTTTACAGTTACCTTGCCGGTGCCCTGGTAGAGGCGAACTCTGGCTACAGAGTGCTTTCTGCGGCCTGTTCCGTAAAAGTATGGTGCATAAGATTCGTACATTATTCCGTCCTCCTGTTAAAGCTCGATGGTTTCAGGCTTCTGAGCGGCATGGGGATGCTCAGAGCCGGGATAGACACGGAGTCTTGTTGAAGAGTTTGCTCCGATGGTGTTGTGGGGGAGCATACCCTCTACGGCGAGCTTCATCGCCTTCTCAGGCTCCTTCTTCATCATATCGGAATACTTGTACTCCTTGAGATGTCCTATCCAGCCGGTGTGCCATCTGTGTACCTTGTTCTCGAGCTTCTTGCCGGTGAGAACCGCCTTGGCACAGTTGATGATTATAACATTGTCACCGCAGTCTACATGCGGGGTATAGGTGGGCTTGTTCTTGCCGTTGAGTATGGAAGCGGCGGCGGCGGCGACCCGTCCCAGAGGCTTGCCATCTGCGTCAATAACATACCATTTGCGCTCTACATTCTGGGGATTTGCCATGAATGTGGCTGAGGGCTTCTTTACTGACATTTTCTTTCCTCCATAAAGTATTTTTTAGAACGACCGCTATTATATTATACCTTTTTTCGGTTGTCAAGGGGTTTTCGGAAAAAAATTTTATATATATCCCTCATTCTCGCTGTTTCTTTTGATTTCTTTCGATTTTTCTTGATTTCCCGTGTTTCGTTTCATTTTTAAAAAACGCCGGTTTCAGCCTCTCATAAGACAAAAATCCGCACAGAAATTGACATATTCAAACATCTTCTTGATGTATGATAACTAAATTTTGAGAGCTATTGAATGAAGCCCTGACGGCGTATATAATAATATTTGTTATATGTCTGATTAGCTGCTTAATACAGCTGCAGGGTCATATGACGGCAATTTTGTATTTTGGAGGTAAAAATGATGAAGAAGATTCTTTCACTGGCAGTTGCGGCAGCCCTGGCGCTCACCCTGAGCCTTAGCGCATTCGCAGCAGCCGGAGACACTAACATGCTGCTTGAAATAGGCGATGTTTTCGGAACTCTGGTTCAGTCTGAGATTATAGATGTCTCTGCAGGCGGAGAGTTCACCCTCACCACCTCTCTTGACAGCTCCCTTTCCACCAGCGCTGACGCTTCCTTTATAGGAGTCAAGACCACCGCAGGAAATGTAACTCAGCAGACCGCCCTTGCTGACGGCACTGTAGTCACCGTCACCGGCCTTTCCATCGACGGCACAGAGGTTTCCCTCGACTCCGCCGCCTCAGAGAGCGTTGTTGAGAACGGCGTTCTGGACGGCAACAACGGCGTTGTCCTTCTCTTCAAGATGGGCGGACTTAACGCTCTTACCGGCGATGTTCCCGCAGGCTTCACCTCTGTAACGGTTACCTTTACCGTTACTCTTCCCGGCGAGGAGTCTTCAGACGCTGAGACCGCCGAGCCTGAGACCGTCACCGAGCCGGAGACCACCTCTGAGCCGGAGACCGTCACCGAGCCGGAGACCACCTCTGAGCCTGAGACTACCGCTCCCGCCGAGACCGGCATAGCCCTGGCGCTTGTTCCGATGGCAATCGCCGCCGCAGGAGTCGTAATCTCCAAGAGAAGATAAGCTATACTTTTCAAGGCATGACAGCTCCTGCCGGCTAAAAAGCAGGGGCTGTTTGTGTTTTTATACAAATTTAGAAGCTAATTTTAGTCGGCCTGACGAAGAAAATTTGATTGATTGACATATCGGCGGACAGGTGGTATAATAAGCTAGCGCAATTTAGGCGCAAGCAAAACGCATTTTCATTAGGAGGAACCATTATGAAGAAACTATTGGCAATTTTAGTTGCGATAGCTATAACCTGCTCGCTCTCGATTATGGTCTTTGCCGAGACCGAGCTGTACAAGCTTGAGACCCGTGCCTCTGATACAACCGACCCTATCGACGGTTTCACAATTTCAGGCTGGTGCCCGTCTCTCATAACCCAGTATATGTTCTCTGATGTCATGGCGTCCTTCCTGGAGGCGATTGAGACTGAGGGTGCAAAGATTGAGGTTGTTTCCAGCGGCGAGGTCAACGGAATACTCCTGCAGTCCTATCCGCTTGAGAACGGCTCCGGCTATCCTCACATCATCTACACCGAGAAGGAGTCCTCTGAGGCTGACGGCAGGATAGTCACCGTCTTTGACTGCGCAGGCTTCATCGAGCTTTACACCAGCACCGACCATTCCGACGACCCCAGCGTCAAGCTTTCTATGGACAATGTCCTCAACTTCGCTGTTGACGCCTCTGAGGGTACCGTTTTGTACGGCGTAAGAGTCTACACCGATTCTGCCTCTGCCGAGCCTGAGACCACCGCCGAGCCTGAGACCACCTCTGAGCCCGAGACTACCTCTGAGCCCGAGACCTCTGTTCCCGCCGAGACCGGCATAGCTCTGGCACTTATTCCTATGGCAATTGCCGCCGCAGGAATAGTAATCTCCAAGAGAAGATAGTTTAAATCTAAACGCAAAGGAGGTCGGGATTGGGGCACTCTCCGTAAGGAAGGTGCCCCAAGGATTTATATTTGGCTTCTTTTCGGATTGTGGTGTCACAATCCGATGCTCGCTATAATTATGGACATCATCTTTCTCTTCGCTGTTTTCGAAACATCGAAATTTGTTGAAAAATTGTTGACATTTACGTACAATGAGTATATACTAATATGATTTAGATTCAGTAAAATCTATTTGGGCGGCTTGGGATAAAGGAGATATTATGATTATGCACGATTTCGAGTATGTTCCAAAAGAAGAATGGAAACCGATTAGAGATGAACTTTTTGAAATTATCCACAGCTTACAAAATGAAGTAAGCGATAATTTTACTTTTCAATATCATTTCGTGGGCAGTAGCAAACGAAAGATGATAACACGTGACCGAAACTCTAACACTGGTTTTGACTTCGATGTGAATATTGAAGTAAATGACCCCGACGAAGATTATTCTGCCGAAGAAATACGGAACATTCTTCACAAAAGTTTGGATAAGATCACTAATCCTTATGGGTATCCTATTTTTGGATATGATTATACCGAAGATTCCACCCGTGTTCTTACCATCAAAGTAAAGGATAAGGCCAACTCTTGTATCTTGCATAGTTGCGACTTTTGCATTATATATGAATGTAGCGATGGACGGCAACAATATATTCGCTATAACAAAGAGCAACACAGTTATTCGTGGGAGTATCAGCCCAAAGGATATTATAAACTCCCCGTCAAAATTGAATGGATAAAAAAGCATAAACTATGGCAACAAGTCAGAGATAATTACATAGACAAAAAGAATACAAACGCCGATAAAAATAAAAAATCGAGGTCTATTTTCGCTGAAACAATTCATCAAGTCTGTCAGCAAAATGGGTATTATCGATAGCAAAAGCGGAGGATAAGTTTTTATGTATTGCAAAAATTGTGGTAGAATTGTAGATGATACTTCATCATATTGTAATAACTGCGGGGCACAAATTGATAATAAGTTCAATGCAAATGTTTCTGAAGATAGTTCAAGTTTTGGGTTTGCTATTTTGGGATTTTTTGTTCCGATTGTTGGCTTAATCCTCTTTCTCATATATGAAGGAAAGAAACCTAAACGAGCAAAGTCAGCAGGCAAAGGTGCTTTGATTGGCTTTATAACTAAAATCGTTTTATCCATTATTCTTGTAATTCTGTATGTCGTTTTTGCCGCTTCGCTTTTTAGTAACATATCTGATGATATTGAATCAAATATACCTGCGATTGGTGATGTATTTAGAGAAGAAACAACGGATGAAATTTTAGAAAAATATGTTGATGTTTCTTTTGGAGAATTCAAAGTAACCAATAATGGATATTTTTCCGAAACATCCGTTGATATTACAGTAAAAAACAAAGCCGAAAAACAATGCACTTATTACATAACAATTGAAGCAGTAGATGCAAACGGTGCAAGAATAGAAACAGATATGATTTACGCTGATAGATTAGGTGCTGGACAAGAGATATATTTAACAGCTTTTGAATACGTAGATCAAGAAAAATTAAATCAATTCGAAAACGCAACCTTCAGAGTTTTAGAAATAAATAAGTATGATTGTTAATTTTTCAAGTGAGGTGCTATATGGGTAAATATTTTTTTGATTACGAGGACAGCGATTTTGCTCACTAAAATTCCGATAATATGGCAGTAGATTTTGACGGGGATTTGTTGATGCAAATGGGAGATAAGATGGTAATGGACACGGATTCGGGGGAATTGCATATTATATCCAGTTGTCAAACGATGAAGATGATAACTAAGATAACGGCGGCAAAGAGTTTTGGCATCTCTCTGCCGCCGTTATCTTGTGAAAGCCAAGTAAGACAACTTCCTTACGAAGTGTCTCCTTTCCCGGCCTCTTTTCATTTTGGTATAACAAGCCGCCGGCAGAGCATAATAAGCTCTGATAGGCAGATAGCTTGAATCTATACACCGCTGAATCGGGATTTAAGCAAAAATGATTGACATTTTCAAAGAAAAAGATTGATTTTTGCTACTAATTTTGTGCAGGTGCTTTACTTTTCATAGCTACTGTTATATAATAAACGTGGTGTATAACCAATACAATAATTTACGGAGGAAAAAATCATGAGGAAAATTTTGACTGTTTTGCTCGCAGCAGTGATGCTGGTCTCTGCAATGGCAGTAACCGCCTTTGCCGCCGAGGATGTAATATTCTCCAGCGCTGACGGCGTAGCCTCTGCCGACTGCGGCGTTACAAATCCCTGGGACTTTGTTAACATCGTAGGCGACCTTTGGGGAAGAGGAAATGTAATCGGCTATTCCGTTGAGGACTTCGCCGCCAAGCTTGACGAGGGCGCTACCCTTGTTATGGTAGTCGGCGGAAACACCAGCTCGACAGCTAATGTAGCTATCAACGGCGTATTCGATGCCGGCAACCCTGTACTCACCAGTACCGACCTCGGTGACGGCAGATACGAGCTTTCCGTAAGCCTTGCTGATGTTAAGGCTTACATGGATGCAAACTCCATCACCACCTTCGACACCGTATGTGTCCAGACCAACTTCAACGAGTTCACCCTCTACGAGGTAAAGTTCACCTCCGGCGAGACCTCTGCTCCTGCTGAGACCACCGAGCCTGAGGCTACCACCGAGCCTGAGGCTACTACCGAGCCTGAGGCTACTACCGAGCCTGAGGCTACTACCGAGCCTGAGGCTACCACCGAGCCTGAGGCTACTACCGAGCCCGAGACTACCGCTCCCGCCGAGACCGGCATAGCTCTGGCGCTTATTCCTATGGCAATCGCCGCCGCAGGAGTTGTTATCTCCAAGAGAAGATAATAGCTAAGGTTTCCGAAGCGGGCACCTAGGAGGGCCTTCCTCCAGTGGTTTACGACAAAGTGCCGGGGAGCTATCCCCGGCACTTGCCTTTTCCGAGGGGAATTATCTGCCAAGACATCCCGCCGTGAGCCGAGCGGCAGAGTCTTTTGAATGAAATGCATATTTTAATGTAACTTTTTTGTTATTTTTAAATAAACTTTGATTAAGCGTATTGACATTTCGGTTGAAAAAGTGCTATTATTTAATAAGTTTAATAGGCATTTAAACTAAAATGTTATGGAGGTAAAATTATGAAAAAGCTTTTAGCGATTATACTCGCAGTGACAATGCTCCTGCCTGTATTCGCAGTGAATTCTTTTGCGGCATCCGGCGATACTAATCTGATGCTCGAGATTGGTAATGTCTTTGGCACTCTCAAGCAGTCACCTACTCAGGATGTTTCAAAAGGCGGTGATTACACCTTCACCCTTTCTCTTGATGCTGCCGAGACCATTTCAGACGGCTCGTTTATCGGCGTTAAGACCACAGCCGGCAATGTATCTCAGGCTACTGCTCTTGCTGATGACACCACTGTTACCGTAAAGAGCGTTAAGATTGACGGTAGCGATGTTTCCGTAACAGCGTCCAGCACCGTTTCTGGCGGCGTGCTTGACGGAAATAACGGCGTTGTCCTTCTCTTCAAGATGGGCGGCATAAACAAGCTTCCCGATACCGTTACCGCTTTCACCACCGTTGAGGTAACCGTAACGGTTGATGTTCCCGCCAGCAGTCAGCCTTCACCTGGCCTAAGCTATGACTTCTCGCTTGATACTTTTGGCACAAGCGGTTGGGATTCCAGTTACGACGAGAGTTCTAAAACTATCACATTTAATGGAGCTTGGGTCGGCAGAGGCTGGTGGATAGGCGATGATGGCATAGCTCTTACCGACATCGAGAGCATTACCATTAACTTTGCTGAGAATACTATCGGCTGCCAGGTAGTTGTAGACTATGCTACCGCAACCGGCCATGCCTTCGACTGTCCCGCGGGTACAACCAGCGTTACCGCAACCTTTACCGAGGACCCGGTTTCCCAGGTTTACATTCAGTGCAAGGATAACGTCGGCACTATCGTGCTTGACAGCGTTTCTGTAACCACGAGGACTCCTGCGGCCGAGGAGCCTGACGATGATGTTGAGGTTGTTTATACAAATGACAGCGGACTTCCCTCCACCGACTGCGGCGTTACAAATCCCTGGGACTTTGTTAACATCGTAGGCGACCTTTGGGGAAGAGGAAATGTAGTAAACTGCACTGTTGAGAAGTTCAGCGAGAAGCTCGCCGAGGGTGCTGATTTCGTCATGGTAGTCAGCGGAAACACCAGCTCGACAGCTAATGTAGTTATCAACGGCGTATTCGATGCCGGCAACGCTGTATTGACCAGTACCGACCTCGGTGACGGCAAATACGAGCTTTCCGTAAGCCTTGCTGATGTTAAGGCTTACATGGATGCAAACTCCATCACCACCTTCGACACAGTATGTGTTCAGACCATGTTCAACAACTTCAAGCTCCACGAGGTCAAGTTCGTAACTCCTGCTACTCCCGTAACTCCTGTAACTCCTGTAACCGTTCCCGGCTTCCGTGGCTACATCTATGTAAACGAGCAGTATCATGCAATGTTCATAGGCAAGCACTTCATCGCTCTTGAGCATATCGACAATGGCACCGGCGTTTGCCCGCTCTGCCATGCCGAGCTTGCCGAGGCTGACCCCAACGCCGAGAAGATAGTTTACTCCGTTGAAAAGACTCAGGGTCAGGATTCCGAGGGCGCAGAGCTTGCCTCCGGCGTTCCCTGCATAGACGCTCAGGGCGCTGAGAACTACTTTAGAGTAGCTACCAACTGGGTTGGCGGCGGCGCAGTCTGGAACGACCTTGCCTCCGCTATCAAGACCGAGGGCACAATAATGCGTGTAACCTACACTGGAACTATCACCGCTCTGGTTTACCAGACCGATGCAGGAAGCTACGAGGTTATCGAGGGCTTCGAGGTAGCTGATACCGAGGACGGCAAGAAGGTCCTCACCATCAGCTGCGCTGACATCGCAGCAGCCGCTCCTGTTGCACTCTCTGGCGATTTCGGCGGCTGGGGCAACTTCACGATTAACTATGACGGCGACACCACTCTTTACGGCATCGAGGTTGTAGTACCCGCTGCAGGCGGAGCAGCCGCCGCTGAGGACGACATTGTCGTAGTTGAGTAATACTCCCGGCTCCCGGGACGGATTTTCCTCCTCGGGACTGCTTTAAGGATTAATGGGCGTCATCCAGGATGGCGCCCTTTACCTATGTATTAACATCATTATCCACTAAGGAGGAATTAAGATGACTGAACTAAATGAAAATTCCAGCCTAAGGAACAGGATTCCCGAAAGAAGCGAGGTCCCGGTCGAGAATACATGGCGTCTTGAGGACATTTTCCCAACCGATGAGGACTGGGAAAAGGCTCTTGCCGAGGTCAAGGAGTATCTGCCACGGCTTGAGAGCTTCAAGGGCAGGCTTATGTCGGACGGCAGGACGCTCTACGAGTTTCTGACCCTTGACGACGAGCTTTCACTAAAGCTTGAGGCTGTATATTCCTACGCCATGATGAAGTCCGACCAGGATGCGGCTGTCTCGAAGTACCTAGGCTACGCATCCATGGCGTGGGACGCCTATGTCATGACTTCCTCGGCGACCTCCTTTGTGACTCCCGAGATAATCGCCGCCTCGGACGAGCGGACGGAGGAGCTGTTTTCCTCCACCCCCGAGCTTGAGCTGTACCGCCGTGCAATCAGCCTCGTCAGGGCGAAAAAGGAGCACACCCTTTCCCAGCCCGAGGAGGCAATACTCGCCGCCGCCTCCAGGATTATGCCAAATCCCTCCAACGCCTACGAGGTGCTTGAAAGCGCAGACCTTAAATTCCCGGACATCGCCCATCCTGACGGCTCGCTCTCTCCGCTGACAAACGGCTCCTTCATAGCCTACATGGAGTCGCCCGACCGTGACATAAGAAGGCAGGCGTTTACAAAGCTCTACAACACCTACGAGGGCTTTAAGAACACCATGGCGGCTCTTTACTTCGGCGAGGTCAAGACAAGGCTGTTTGAGGCTCAGACAAGGAGGTACTCGAGCACCCTGGAGCTTGCCCTGAGTCAGAATGAGGTCCCCGTTTCGGTCTATCACAGCCTTATCGAGGCGGTGCACAATAATCTTGACAAGCTTCACAGCTACACCCGTCTTAGAAAAAAGCTTTTAGGCGTAGACGAGCTTCATATGTACGATATGTATACCTCGCTTGTCCCCGAGGCTGACCTTAAAATAAGCTATGAGCAGGCTAAAAACGAGGTTTATGACGCCATGGCGGTTTTGGGCGAGGAGTACCAGAGCATTCTCAGGGAGGGCTTTGAGAGCCGCTGGATTGATGTATACGAGAACAAGGGCAAGCGCTCTGGAGCATACTCAAACGGCGCAAGGCCTCACCCCTATGTCCTTCTTAATCACAAGGACACCCTTGACAGCGAGTTTACCCTTGCCCACGAGATGGGACACTCGATTCACTCCTATCTCTCCGCAAAGCATCAGCCGGTGGCGTATTCAAACTATGTCATCTTCGTGGCTGAGGTAGCCTCCACCTGCAACGAGGCGCTTCTTATGGACTATCTTCTCTCCCGCACCACGGACAAATCGAAAAGGGCATACCTTATCAACTACTTCCTCGAGCAGTTCAGGACGACTCTTTTCCGTCAGACGATGTTCGCCGAGTTCGAGCTTATAACAAACGAGATGGCTGAAAGGGGAGAGAGCCTCACCGCAGACGCCCTCTGTGAGCTTTACCACAGCCTGAACGAGAAGTATTACGGCAGTGATGTCGTCATTGACAGGGAGATTGACTTCGAGTGGGAGAGAATACCTCACTTCTACTCAAGCTTCTATGTTTTCCAGTATGCAACAGGCTTCTCTGCGGCTATTGCGCTGTCTCAGAGGATTTTAAAGGAGGGCGAGCCGGCAGTCAGGGACTATCTTAGCTTCCTTTCAAAGGGCTCCTCGACCGACCCGATATCACTTTTAAAGCTCGCCGGCGTGGATATGAGCACCCCGCAGCCCGTAAATTACGCCCTGAGTCTGTTTGGAAGCCTCATCGAGGAGATGGACTCTCTAATCGGCGGTAACAAAGGAGAAAAGGCATAATGCTTTATCATGTAGGAATAGACCTCGGCGGAACGAATATCGTCGCAGGAGTAGTAAACGAGAGCTTTGAGATTATCTCGAGGGCGAAGCTCCCCACGGCAAGACCAAGATCTGCCCGTGAAATCCTTTTTGACTGCGCCAGGGCTGTAAGGCAGGCGGTGGAGTCAGCAGGACTCAGCATGGATGTGATAGAGGCAGTCGGAATAGGCTCCCCCGGAACTATAGACAGCGACAGGGGAGTTATAGAGTACGCAAACAACCTGGACTTCTATGATGTCCCGGCGGCGGATATTCTGGGAGAGCTTTTGAGCCGTCCCGTCCATGCGGAAAACGACGCCAACGCAGCGGCATACGGCGAGTACCTTGCCGGAAGCGCCAAGGGAGCAAAAAACGCCGTCTGCATAACCCTTGGCACAGGCGTAGGCGGAGGGGTTATAATAGACGGCAGGATATACTCGGGCTTTAACTATGCCGGCGCAGAGCTTGGGCATATGGTCATCGAGGTCGACGGGCCGGAGTGTACCTGCGGCAGGAGGGGCTGCTTTGAGGTGTTCTCCTCCGCAACCGGGCTTGTCAGGATGACCCGTGAGGCGATGAAGGCTCACCCGGAGTCGGTAATGCATACGATGGGCGAGCCTGGAGGCAGGACTGCGTTTAACGCCATGCGTCAGGGAGACTCAGCCGGCAAGGAGGTCGTAGACAGCTATATAAAGTATCTTGCAGCAGGAATTGCAAATGTAATAAATATATTCCAGCCCGAGATTCTCTCAATAGGCGGCGGCGTCTGCAACGAGGGAGACGCACTTCTTAACCCCCTCAAGGAGGCGGTCGCCGGCGAGGTCTACACAAGGCGTGGTCAGAAAAATACAAAAATAGTGATAGCTACTCTCGGAAACGACGCCGGGATAATCGGCGCAGCCTTTTTGGGACAGGAAAAGTAGCTAGACAGGGGTCTTGCCGACCTCATGCCTGATTCGGGACGGTGATGATTTATGAAAATACTTGCTGTAGACTACGGCGACGCCAGAACAGGGCTTGCCCACTGCGACAGCTACGAGTCGATAGCCGCACCCCTGGAGACGATATCCGACTGGAACCGTGACAGGGTGGCAAGCAGCATTTCGGAAAGGGCAAGGAGCCTTGGCACCGAGCTTATCATCGTGGGTCTGCCGGTCAATATGGACGGCTCGATGGGCGAAAGGGCGATGGTCTGCCAGGAGTTTTCGGAGCTTCTTCACAGCCTCACCGGGCTTCCCGTCGAGCTGAGGGACGAACGGCTCACAACCGTGCAGGCTCACGGCATACTCAGCCGGTCCAATGTAAGAGGGAAAAAGCGAAAGGCGGTTGTAGACACCGTCGCCGCCGTCCTGATTCTGGAGGAGTACCTCGACTACAGAAGGAAAAAGGGAATAAAGCCATAACGGCAGTCTAAATTCGCAAAAAAGATAGTCCCGGCGGGCACACCGTCGGGACTTTTCATTTACAACCTACAGACAATAAAAATCCGCCCTGCCGCCGCATGAAAGATAGAACCCGCACAAAGCAGGTGGGTAATCTCCCGAGAGCCTCACGCTCCCTTCGTCCGCCGCAGGCGGGAGGTCTGCAATCCTCTCTCGGAGTCCGATCCCCTTTAAAAAAGTGTTGGATTAAATTATCATGCTTTATCGAACAGGGCAGAAACGCTTTTTGCAAGATTAGCAGTCCTCTGAGACTGCGGACTAGGAGCAGTGATGGCAGCCGTCGCAGCAGTCGTCGCCGCAGGAGCACTCATCCTTCTCCATCTCCTCATACATCCTCTCAATCCTTTGCATAAAGATAGCTCCGATGCGGTCGTACTCGTCATCGCTGTCGATGGTGACAAGTGTCTCCTCATTATCGACAAACTCGGACTTTAGGATAACCAGCGAGCTGTCGCTAGCGACAAGGTCGTCAGGGTTTTCGAAGTAGGGGACCATGGCGTAGTAGCGCTCACCGTCCTCCTCAAAGGTGTCTATAAGCTCGAAGCTCTGCTCCTTGCCGTCCTCATCTATGAGGGTGTAAATATCCGGGGTGTAGTCAAGCTCGTCGCCGTTGTTGATATCGTCAAAGCTGCTCATATCAGTAAACTCCGCAGGGCGGCTCCTTTCTAAATCTATTCTGCCATTATTATAATGGATTATTTGCACAAAGTCAATATATAGCCGGGATAAATATTTTCCAGACGGCAGTTAGGCTCCCCCCAAACCGCTTAAATACTGGGGTTTTAAGGACTGCGGAGGCGTCTATGAAAAATAGCAAAAAATTTTTTAAAAAAGTTTAAAAAAACTATTGACAAAGGCAAAAAGATATGGTATATTTAAATCACAGAAAGAGAGAAGATAAAAAGCCTAGGTGGCTGACCGAGAAACGGTCAATCTTAAAAGAGGAGAGGTTTCCGATGAAGATGTAAATTCCAGCCTGAAGCTTCCACCTGTGACAGCTTGTGCAGGCAGAAGACTCCCAGCAGCAGGTCCTAACGGCGGATAGTCAGGGATTAGCTCACTAGTTGATTCAAGCTCTTTTCCAAGGAGGATACTAAAGGCTCAAGGTCTAAATCTTGAAAGCAGAGGCAAAGCGTATGCAAAGCTATAAGCAAAGCCGAAAGCAAAGCTGAAAGCTAAGCTTGGAAGTTAAGCTAAAACGCCAAGCAAAAGCCAAGAGAACAGACAGCAAGGAGCCGTAAAGAAATCTTAAATCCTATGGTTAGCTCCAAAGGATGATATGAAATTCTTGCAGCAGCTCAAAGGAAAAAGAAAAACAGTCAAGCAGGATAGCTAAGAGACTTATTCAAGCCAGAGGGTGAATAAACACCATCCCGGTAGATGAATTTACTGAAGGACTAAATAGGCTGCACATCAGACTGAAAGGATTTGATTGATATGAAAGGCCCACGCAGCGGAACTTACAAATAAAAATCTATATAGAAAGGCGTGAGTCCAGCAATCTGTGCATGAACCCCCTCTTCCGAAACGAAAATTATGACTGACTGCATTTAGAAATCACATCGGTGAATTACAGCTGAAAAGCTCTTAAATCAAGAAAAGCCAAGAGTCAGGGGTGAAGCCCTAGAATATCAAGGGCTGAAGAACTCGGGATATCAAGGGCAGAGTCCCATAGGACACAGTGGCTAAAGATTAAGGCTTAGAAGCCTTGGATGCAGTACCAAAGGGTCAAGGCAGTCGTAAGAAATATAGGGGTAAAACTCGGAACTAAGGAGTTTAGATACAGCGCATAACCCGAAGGATTGAATAGCCTGCTTGAAGCATCAGGAGATGATTCTCATGTGGATGTATTATCCGAGCAAAGAGTTCAAGTTAGAAAGGAAATAGTCCAATGGGCTTATAACTGAAAAGCTAAAGGCTTACAGTGCAGCGTTGAATAAACGAAGTATCAAGGCACACATTTAACCACGGATTGCAGTATGTTGCAGAATAAACCGCCTGCATAGTCTAAAGCTAAGGCTTCAAGGCTTCAAAAAGGTCATATAAAGTCAGAGTTTAGTCTAAAGTCAGGCTAGAAGGCAGAATATCAGCCCTGTTAATACCCGAGCAACCGGATTTTAGAAGGCAGGACAGGATATATGAGGCTGTGGCTCTGCGATATACAGTATTGAGATAAATACTAAGGTTGAATAAATATGATTAGATTAAAACTGTTTAGACCCGATATATTCGAATAAATTTTAGGGGTGAGTCCAAAGAACAGTTTAGCCTAGTGAAATGAAGAAAAGGCGAAAGCCGAATATACTTTCACAAAAATTCAAGGGAGCAGAAAAACCTGCTCCCTTTTCTTTTCTCCTAAGGCCAAGACTCCAAGCGCCGACAGCACCAAGCCCGTCAGCCGATTATTTCATACTGCTGACCGGCGGTTTCCTTGGTTGCATACTCCGACACCGACAGCACCCTCGCCTTTAGCGGGGACTTTCCCATGCTGATTTCTATTATGTCGCCGACCTTGACATCGTAGGAGGCTCTTGCCGGCTTGCCGTTTACTGTCACTCTGCCGGCGTCGCACGCCTCGTTAGCGACCGTTCTGCGCTTTATCAGCCTTGCCACCTTCAGATACTTATCAAGTCTCATAATGCAGACAGCTCCTTTCGGAAAAAACCCAGCCGTTTTTGGCGGCTGGGATTGTTTTAGCCAACTGGCTGATTAATTATTAACAGCGTCCTTGAGGGCCTTGCCTGCCTTGAAGGCGGGAACCTTCCTGGCGGCGATGGAGAGCTTAGCGCCCGTTCTGGGGTTGACGCCGTTCTTGGCGGCACGATCCTTTACATCAAAGGTTCCAAATCCGATGAGGCTTACCTTCTCGCCGGAGACAAGAGCCTCGGTGATAGACTCTATAACGGCGTTGACTGCCTTCTCAGCGTCCTTCTTTGAGCTGTCACACTTTAGTGCAACCTTGTTTACTAGTTCGACCTTTGTCATTTGTAATTCCTCCGTGAATATGATTGATTCGATTGATACACAGCCCGGCAGTTAAAGCTAGGGGCGATGTGCACATCATCTGCCAACAGCACACAAGCAAAAAACACTTTATGTACCGCACAGCTAAGGATATGTACTTATTTTATACTTTTTTCAGAGAAAATGCAAGAGTATCAGTCGAAAATTTGCTCTCTGAGCTTATTTTTGGTGGATATGTCTAAGAACACGCTTAATAATATGTAGAGAATAACAGAAATACCCACGGCAAGAAGCAGGGACGCCGCCTCATTACTCCCTAATACCTCGCCGGACCCTCTGTAATAGTCGGGCAGGCGTTGATAAAACAGCCTTCCGGCTAAAACCGAGACTCCTCCTACAGCTATAGGAACAGCCACCGAGAGGGACAGCCTTGCCTTTGTCCCGGTGAGACGGTAGAGCGAATGAACGCTCATTATGCACATAACAATATAGCTCAGCACCGTAGCGGCAGAGGCTCCGCAGAGCCCCCACTGCCTGAACGGAATCAAAAGCGTATTAAAGGCGAGCTTTGTCACTGCGCCTATAAGGGTTATCCTGACGGTTATGTCCTGCCGTCCTATCGCCTGGAGGAGGGAGTCGGATATCGAAAGGACAGCTAAAAACGGCGTCCCCACCGCAAGCACCGAAAGCGGAAGATACGACACGCTTATCTCAGCCTGCCTCTGAGAAAACAGCAGGGACAAAATCTCCCTTGAAAAAAGGCAGAGTCCCAGCCCTGCGGGGATGGCTATATAATTTGCGATGGTTACAGAGCGCCTGATCTCCCTGGAGGCAAGCTCCTTTTTTCCCGAGGCGTAATACCCTGCCACATCGGGGAAGGCGCTCTTTCCGAAAACCGCACACAGCGAGGGTGCAAGCGTGAAGATAGCCATCGACAGCCCGCTGAACGAGCCGTAGAGGAAGTTTGGAAGCTCTTTTAGCGAGACTCCGCCGGCAAGCACCGATGAGTAAACCGCAGAGTACAGCTCGGGGTATTTTCTTAGACAGCCCTTTAGAATCGAGATGATTGTGAAAAGGTCGATTGTCCCGAGGAGGCTTGTTATCAGCGACGCCATGGCAATCGGAAGAAGCCCTCCTGCAAGCTCTTTGATGAGCCTGCCGTCAGGGAGCGGGGGATTTGTCCTTGACTGCCCAAATAGGGCTTTATGGCGGGTTTTTAAGCGTTTAGAGTCTATTATCATGTAAAGCATCGAGGCGAGGTCAGCAATTGCAGTACCCAGTACAGCCGCCGCAGAAATGTAGGGGAGCGCCGCCGAGATTGCCTCCTGCTCGCTGACGCATACCCTGCCAAATACCGAAAGCCCACGGCTGTAGGCGTTTAGCGCCGAGACTCTTGTCAGGGTGGCGAGTCCAAGACCCGATATCAGCTTGACTATTGCGTCAGTCATCTGAGACAGAGCCGTGGGAGCCATGCTCCCCCTGCCCTCGCTGATTCCACGGTAGATGGCGGTAACCGTCCCGAAGAAAACACATGGGGATATCGCCGCTACCGAGAGTCTTGATTCCGGGTTGCCGATTATCCTTTGAGCTATGAAGCCTGAAAATACGAGCGGTATGAGACTCAAGAGGAGTCCTATCGCTCCGAAAAAGACAATACAGCTTATCTTTAGCCTTTTTACCTCATCCTCCCTCCCGCAGGCGAGGCTTTTAGCCGTGTAATGCGCTATTGCGGGAGGGAGACTTCCTGCGGCGACGGCGTACAAGGGCATGAAAACGGCATAGGCGCTGGAGTAATAGCCCATGCCGGTGCCTCCCAGAAGATTTGCAAGGGGTATTTTAAGAAGAAGCCCCGCCAGCCTTGAGACCGCAACTGACGCAAGCAGCCAGAACGAGCCTATAAGAAGCTTTTTTGTTTTTATTGCTATCACCCTTTCCTGCCGGACGGCGTGGCGGCATACGGTTTGTCTACTCTATTTTATTTTGTCCAACCCGGCTGTATGACAAAAAGGGTATTTTAATTGGCGTGACAGCTTTTAGGCAGATTTCTGGGATAAAAAAAGGGGGGACCCGTGAAAGAGTCCCCTCAAAAATTATAGCTTATACCTGGCTGTTGCGGTCTAAGAAGTCCATAACATCGTCGACTGTTGTGAATGCAAGGGAGGTGCAGGTGTCTGCACAGCCGTAGTAGATGCAGATTCTTCCTGTGTCGGCGTCTACTAGGTTTGCACAGGGGAATACTACGGCGTCGGTGTCGCCGATAAGCTCATACATGGTCTGCGGGCTGATAAGATAGGAGGCTCCTCTTCGTAGAACCTTCCAGGGCTGGTCCTTGTCCAAAAGGGCAGCCGAGAAGCTGTAAACATAGCCGTTGCAGGAGGTCAGCACGCCGTGGTAGAATATCAGCCAGCCTCTGTCGGTCTCTATCGGGATAGGTCCTGCGCCCATCTTTGTAGACTCCCAGCCCTTTGAGGGACCCATGACATGACGGTGCTCTCCCCAGAATGTAAGGTCGGGCGAGGCGGAGATGAACATATCTCCGAACGGGGTGTGGCCGGAGTCGGAGGGTCTGCTCATCATCATGTACTTGCCGTTTATCCTTCTCGGGAACATTACGCCGTTGCGGTTAAAGGGCAGAAATGCGTTCTCGAGCTGATGGAAGGTCTCAAAATCGTAGGTGTAGGCGATTCCTATGGTGGGCTTCCAGCCAAAGGAGTTGCACCAGGTTACGACATACCTGTCCTCAAGCTTGCAGACTCTGGGGTCGTAGCCGTACTGCCATCTTCCGACCTCGGGGATGTCGCACTCGAACTCGATTCTCCTGGGATTGATGTCCCAGTTGATGCCGTCCTTGGAGAAGCCGGAGTGAATTTCCATGTTTCTCTCACGGTCGTCGATTCTGAAAACTCCGGCGAACTTGTACTCGCCCTTCTCAAAGGGGACTACAGAGCTGTTGAAGATGGAGTTGGACGGCTCCTCGTAGCCGTTATCCTTTTTTACCATGACCTGGTCTCTTTTGATGATGGGATTCTCGGAGTAACGCCATACTACATCCTTGCAGCCCTCGGGCTTATCCTGCCAGGGGATGTTGGGAAGTGATGTTCCGTTTATTACCTTGACACTCATAAATTCTCGCTCCTTTTAATTTAATATTTTCATAACTCCCTGCCTATTTGCCGGAGGACCGCCCGTCTTGACATAAAAAGCCCCTGACGACGCTCTTCCGGCTTGTCAGGGACATTATAGCATATCGCCTGCTGTTTGTAAACAGCTTTTTTGTTGCAAATTGTTATATGAGCCGGGGACTGTCGGTTTAATTTTCTTGTATGCAGGACTCAGCCTCTGGACGCCAGCAGCAGCTTGACATATCCACTCTGCCGTCCGGGAGGAACCTGACGCCCTCGGACATAAGAAGCTCTCTTTGGCGGTTAAGCCCTCCGAAGGCGAACGCCGGGGAGAGGCTCCCGTTTTTTGTCACCACCCTGTAGCAGGGGATGCTGTCCGGCTCGGGGTTTACATGAAGTGCATAGCCGACAACCCTTGCCCAGCGTGGATTTCCAGCCAGGGACGCTACCTGCCCGTAGGACGCCACCCTGCCGTAGGGTATTTTTCTTACGACAGAGTATATTCTCTCAAAGGTGTTCATATAACGCCTCCTTTTTAGTATTATTCCCGGCGAGGGGAAAATAACGCCGCCTTACATTGGGAAATTTATCCGGGAAAATAAATAGGAGACTCCGCCCGGGAGCCTCCCATAACCATAATCCTAGAGCTTTATAACCGCCTCACAGCTTCCTGCCGGACAGGAAACCGGGCTTCCGCCCTGGCTTGCCCTTGCGGTAAAGCTGCGGGAGGTTTTGGTGTAGCTAAGCCTTATTTCGTCGCCGGCTCTTGAGGCTGTAAGCTCGCAGAGCATATTGCCCTCGCTGTCGTATATGACGGTGGAGGCGCTGCAGCCGTCGTCAAGCTCGTAGATGACAGCCTCGGCGGACTCCAGGTAGTCATACTCAAAGTCACGCTCGAATGCACCTCTTACGATGACGGAGCCGGGTCTTGCAAGAACGGGCATATGGAAGTAGTCCATTACCTCGGTGTGCCAGCGCTCGCCCTCATAGACTCTGCCGGAGATTATGTCAGTCCATCTTCCCCTGGGGAGATAGAACTGCGCTACGCCCTCCTCGTTCATTATCGGGGCGCAGAGGATATCGTCGCCCAGCATATACTGCCTGTCAAGAGTGTGACAGGTGGGGTCGCCGGCGAAGTCCATCACCATAGCCCTCATCATTGGGATTCCCTCGATGTGGGTCTTTACCGCCTGGGAGAAGATGTAGGGCATCAGGGAGCCTTTAAGCCTTGTGAAGAATCTCAGGACCTCGCACGCCTCCTCGTCAAACAGCCACGGAACTCTGTAGGAGCTGTTTCCGTGCAGTCTTGAATGAGAGGACAGAAGCCCGAAGGCGCACCAGCGCTTGTAGATGTCGGGAGTGGCTGTCGCCTCGAAGCCGGAGATGTCGTGAGAGAAGAAGCCGAAGCCGCAAAGAGAGAGCGAGAGCCCGCCACGGAGAGTCTCTGCCATCGAGCTGTACTCCGCAGAGCAGTCTCCTCCCCAGTGGACGGGGAACTGCTGTCCTCCGGCGGTTGCGCTCCTTGCGAACAGGCAAGCTTTGTTCTCGCCGTAGTAATCCTTTAGCACCTCAAAGACGGTCTTGTTGTAAAGATAGGTGTAGTAGTTGTGCATCTTTATCGGGTCTGCGCCGTTGTAGTATACGACATCGGTGGGAATCCTCTCTCCGAAATCGGTCTTGAAGGTGTCGACTCCCATCTCGCAGAGCGCTCTTAGCTTGGATTTGTACCACTCGCAGGCCTCAGGGTTGGTGAAATCCACAATAGCCATGCCGGGCTGCCACATATCGCACTGGAATACCGAGCCGTCCCTATTGAGGATGAAATAGTCGTTCTCGACGCCCTCGTCAAAAAGCTTCGAGCGCTGGCCGATGTAGGGATTTATCCATACGCAGGTCTTTAGACCCTTGTCGGTGTGGAGCCTTTCAAGCATCGCTTTAGGCTCGGGGAACTGCCTCAAATCCCACTCGAAGTTGCACCATTCAAACTCCTTCATCCAGAAGCAGTCGAAGTGGAAAACGGACAGCGGGATATCCCTTTTCGCCATGCCGTCGATAAAGGAGGTTATGGTCTCCTCGTCATATTTAGTCGTGAAGGAGGTTGTCAGCCAGAGTCCGAAGGTGTAGGCGGGAGGAAGAGCCGGCTTCCCGGTGAGGTCGGTGTAAAGGGATATTACCTCTCTTATGCTGCCGCCGCCGATTACGAAGTATTCAAGGCTCTCTCCGGGTACGGTTATGGAGACCTTTGAAACGGTGTCGGAGGCGACCTCGAAGGAGACATTGTCGGAGCTGTTTACGAACACTCCGTAGCCCGAGGAGGAGACATAGAAGGGTATCGACTTGTAGGACTGCTCACAGCAGGTTCCGCCGTCGGCGTTCCAGATTTGAACGGTCTGCCCGTTTTTGACAAATGGGGTGAACTTCTCGCCAAAGCCGTAGATATACTCGCCGACTCCGAGGGTAAGCTGCTCACGCATATAGGCGGTGTGAGGGTCGGCAGGATAGGACCAGAAGGTATCGTCAATATGGCTCTCAAGCCGCCTCTTTGCACGGCTCTTTTGCTCCTCGATATAGGAAAGCGCCCTGTAGCTTCCGCCGGTGAGATGCTTTTTATCGTAGTAATACTCGATTCCCCAGTCCTTTTTGCTGATTACCACGCTTGTTCTGCCTGTTACAAGTGTGACGGAGTCCTCAGTCTCGGTTATTGCGGGCTTGTAGCCAGTGTCCTCGTTCAAAGAAAACTCGGGTCCGCAGTTAAGAGTGCCCCTGTAGTGAACCACCGAGACCTTGATGACATTCTCCATAGTCGAGCTTATCACCATCTCGAGGTTCGGTCCCCCGAGGGTCTGCCCTCTGTTCCAGATGTGGGTGGGAGTCACAAGAAGCTTAACGCCGGTGTCAAAGGTCTCGACCTCGTATGCCTGCTGAGCGTAGCTTACGGTGTAGCCCCTTTGATTCAGCCAGTAGCCGTCAGAAAATTTCATATAATACTTCCTTTCGTGATTTTATTTATGTCAGTACCCGGCGCAGGGCGTCGGATAATGAAGGACCTAAAAGCAAGGCTCGCTTTAAAGCTGCAGGGCGCTATCTTATCGAGAGAAACTCCTCCGGGACATAGGACAAAATCTTCTCTATACGCTCTATCGTGAGCTTTTCGCAGCCGTGAGAGTCAGCCATTTCCTCGGTGTACCCGGCGTACGGCTCGATGTGGATGCTTGAGTAGTTGTAGCCGTACTGAGTGATTATCGGGATTGCCTCGGGGTTTTCTATCGAGATTTCGCCGGTCGCCATGTCCTTGGTGACATCCAGCATTCCGATTATCCCGACCAGGGTGTCATACCGTGACTGAGCCGAGACGAAGTTTCCAAGGCAGTAGAAAACAAAGCCTCTGCTGCCATCCGGCTTGTCGTAATATCCGCAGGTCTGGACGGTGTGAGCCTGCGTGCCGATTATGATATCCGCTCCCCACTCGAAAAGAAGCTCGGTCATGTCAAGCTGATTCTGGGTAAGCTCGTTTGTCGTCTCCTTGCCGTAGTGTGCGGAGACTATGACCACATCCGCAAGGCTTGAAGCCAGCGTGACATACTTTTTGACCTCCTCGGTCTCGTATAAATAGGTCAGCCGGCACTCCGAGTCGTCCTTCAGGGAAAGGCCGTTTGTATGCTCCATGAAGCCAAGAAAGGCGAAGCTGATGCCGTCAACCTCTAAAATCCTTATGTTATCCATATCCTCCTGATTTCTGTAGGCTCCGTAGTGGGTTATGCCCTCCTGCGAATCCCAGAAGTCAAGGGTATAAAGAAGCCCCTGCTCGCCCCTGTCAAGGATGTGGTTGTTTGAAAGGGAGAATACATTGAAGCCGATGTCCATCATATGCCGCCCCAGGTCGCCGGGAGAGGTAAATCTCGGGTAGTCGCTCGGCTCAAGCTCGTCGGTGACTATCGTCTCCTGGTTTAAGATGGCAAGCTGTGCGCCGTCTAGGTAGTGAAGCACCTTTTCATAGACATAGCTAAAGTCGTAGCCCTCCTCGTCGTTTGCCGAGGCACGGCGTCTTGCCTGATTGTAAATCGAGCTGTGTATGAGATTGTCTCCGGCGCAGACTATATGTACCCGCCTGATGTCAGGCTCAGGCTCAGGCTCAGGCTCTGTGACAGGCTCCGGCTCCAATGTCGGCTCCGAAGTGAGCTCCGGCTGGGAGGAGGCTACGGGAACAGGCTCCGTCATGGGATTCTCGCTTACGGGAGGAGACTCCTCGGCTAACGACGGATTAGGCTCTACCGTGACGCTCCTGCAGCCTAGAGCCGTAAGCATAGCCGAAAGAGCCGCAATAAGAGCTATAAGCCGCACAGCCCTTTTTATCCTAGATGAGTATAATATATTAAGCATATGAAATTCCTTTCACCCTTCCGAAGGCTTCACGAGTGTACAGGAGGGATTCTTATATAAAAATAAGAAATATAAATTTTATGGAAGTACATGGGATTCAGAGCTTATATATCCTTAACAAGCTTAAATTTAGCACCAAAATCAGCCCGTTTATGTCATTATACCAGAAGCAAGCGCCGATTTCAATAGGAATCTGAATTTATTGGATATAAACATTTTCGCCTCGGAAATAAAAAATCGGAGCGAGTATCCTTTTTTGATATAGGCTCCGTTTTTGACATATTTTCTTTGGGCGGAGCCGCAGGGACTCATTTTGCGGTCAAAATCAGCCGTTCAGGTATTTCCTAAGAGTCGCTCTGACTGCCCCGGCGCCGGAAAGCATCCCGACAAACATCCTCTCTATCAGGCTGCTCATGCCTATTTCGACAAGGTCGCTTCCGAATATCGAGGCGTTTTTGAGAATCGGCAGGAGCTGACCCTTATAGCTCTCAGGGGAGCCAAGCTCAATTCCTGAAAGCTGGGAGGTAAGCTCGTCCTTGAGCGGGTCGGGGGATATTTCCATAGGCTTGCCGCTGTCGTCAACTCCGAGAAGATAGCGGAGCCAGCCGGCAATTGCAAGCGGTATGGCTGTAAGACTGTCCGCCCTGCCCATGGCGGCGTAGCTTTTTATAGTCTCGCCGAATCTTATTCCGACCTTCTGGCTGGTGTCTGTGGCGATTCTCTGGGGAGCGTCCGGCATGAAGGGGTTTGGAAGCCTCTTTGTGACTACCTCGTCGATAAACTCCTTTGGCGAGAGTATCCCCGGGTCGGTGACGACTAAAAGCCCCTCCTTGTAGCCCAGCCGCTCGACAAGCAGCCTTAGCTCGCTGTCCTTCATCTCCTCGCAGATAAGGGTGTAGCCAAGCATACAGCCGTATACCGCAAGGGCGGTGTGCAGGGGATTGAGGCAGGTTGTCACCTTCATCCTTTCGGTCTTGTTGACAGTCTCACGGTCGGTCATGTAGACTCCCGCAAGCTCTAAGGGAGGCCTTCCGTTGGGGAAGGAGTCCTCGATGACAAGGTACTGCGGCTCCTCGGCGTTTACAAAGGGAGCGATATAGGTGTTTTTGGAGGTTACAATCGGCGAGATATCCTCAAGCCCCATGTCCAAAAGCAGCCTTTCAACCTTTTCAGAGGGTCTCGGGGTGATTTTATCTATCATGCTCCAGGGGAAGCTGACCCTTGACTCGTCGCTTATATACTCGATAAAGCCGGAGTCGACATAGCCCTTTTCAAGCCAGCCCGACGCAATCGTCATGACTGCGGCTTTTAGCTTTTCGCCGTTTTTGGAGCAGTTGTCCATGCTGCAAAGAGCAACCGGCTGAGATCCTGCTAGGTATCTCTTAAGAAGAAGCCCTGCCGCAAAGCTCATGGCGTGCTTAGTCTTAAACGGACCGTTTTCAATGTCCTCTTTGACAACAGGAAGAAGTCCGCCGTCGCTTCCCGCCACTGCGTAGCCCTTTTCGGTGATGGTAAAGCTTATCATCTGCAGGGAGTCGCTGGAGGCTATCTGGTAGAATCTTTCCATAGACACGCTGTCCTGACAGTCCGCCTTGAGCGCCTCGCAGACCGACGCCAGAAGCTCGCTTTTTACCGAGCCGTCCGCAAGGAGGCTGACATTCAGGGTGAGATTGTCGTTTGCGATGAAGATTCTGTCGATTATCTCGTAGTCAAAGGTGTCTGCGGCGATTATACCCGTCGAGCATTCGCCGCTGTCAAGAAGCCTCTGAGAGAGACTGCATATAAAGCCTCTGAAGATATTTCCGGCTCCCAGGTGAAGCCAGGTCGGGTTGACCCTGGTGTTCTCCCTTGCGGCGCCGATGTTGAACCTGGGGAGGGCTATATCCCCCCAGTCCTTTTTCAGCTCGGTTAGCCTTAGCTTCATATCGCACCTCCTGACGCCCTGTGAGCCTTGTCGATTGCCTCCCACAGACCGTTTAGGTATGCGACGCCGAGCGCCCTGTCGTAAAGTCCGTAGCCGGGACGGCCGACCTCGTTCCATATCATTCTTCCGTGGTCGGGTCTTATATAGGTGTCGGGACAGGTCTCGTATATCGCCTTCATAATCTCGTACATATCAAGGTCGCCGTCCGAGGAGAGGTGGCTGGACTCGCAGAAGCACCTGTCGTCCCCGAGATGCTTTAGATTCCTGACATGAAGGCAGCCGATTCTTCCCATATTTCCAAAATGCCTTATTATCGAGGGAACATCGTTTTCGGTGTTCGAGCCCAGCGAGCCTGTGCACAGGCAGAGGGTGTTGCAGGGGCTGTCGTGGAGCTTAACTATCCTGTCGTAGCCCTCCTGAGAGTGAGCGACCCTCGGCAGGCCGAATATCTTCCAGCCCGGGTCGTCGGGGTGGCATGCCATAACGACTCCGCACTCCTCGCAGGTGGGGATTATGCCGTCAAGGAAGTATTTGTAGTTTTCGAGGAGCTTTTCCTCGTCGATGTCCTCATAGAGCTTCAGGACCCTTTCCAAATCGCTCAGCCTTTCAGGCTCCCAGCCGGGAAGCGAGAAGCCGTTTGAGTTTTCGGCTGTCCTTTTTACAATGTCAAGAGGGGTAAGCTCGCCAAGCTCCCTTTGGTCAAAGTACATGCTTGTAGAGCCGTCCTCATTGGGTCTTGCGAGGTCTGTTCTGAGCCAGTCGAGCACCGGCATGAAGTTATATACGATGCACTTGACGCCGTACTTGGCTAGGTTCCTTATCGTAATGCGGTAGTTTTCTATGTATTCGTCCCTTGAGGGAAGCCCCAGCTTGATGTCCTCATGGACATTTACGCTCTCAATCACCTCGCACTCAAGACCGTGTGCGTGAACCTCGTCGATATAGCTTTTTATCTCTTCCTCGGTCCAGACCTCGCCCGCCGGCTTATAATCCAAAAAGCCCATGATGCCGGTCATCCCGGGAATCTGCCTTATAGCAGAGAGAGTTACGTTGTCGCTTTTCGAGCCGAACCAGCGAAATGTCATCTTCATATATATCCTTCCTTTCGTTTAATAAAACCGGGATACGCCCGGGTCTGCGCCAGACTTGATTTCACACAGATAAGCATAGCATTTTTTTAGTAAAATAGCAAGTCAAAAATTCATTATTATCGCAAGATATAGCCAGGTTTTCCGGCTGATTATTGACTTTCGGCGAAAATAAAGTATAATAGCTTTAGGAAGCGGTCTTGTGACCCTGAAAGCTTAGTATGAAGGAGTGTAGGATATGTCAAATTCCGTTAAAGAGGATAAAAGCCGCTGGGACAGCGTAAAAAAGCGAATCTATGACCTGGGGATTCTCCCTGTTATCGCCATCGAGGACGCCGACAAGGCGGTGCCGCTGGCAAGGGCTCTTTGCGAGGGCGGACTGCCTGCCGCAGAGATAACCTTTCGCACAGCCTGCGCTAAGGAGGCTATAGTTAGGATAAGGGAGGCTCTTCCCGATATGCTGGTGGGAGCCGGCACGGTGCTGACAAAGGAGCAGGTCGACGACGCTCTGGACGCCGGAGTAGAGTTTATCGTCACACCCGGCTTCAATCCCGAGATAGTCCGCTATGCCTTGTCAAGGGGAGCTGTTATAATGCCCGGCACTGCGACTCCCGGCGAGATGGAGCAGGCTATGGGCATGGGTCTTGATGTCGTCAAGTTCTTCCCGGCTGAGCAAAACGGAGGTATAGCCAAGCTGAAGGCTGTCTCTGCGCCATATTCTAAGCTCAGCTTTATCCCCACCGGCGGAGTCAACGCAGATAATCTTATAAGCTACATACGCTTCCCCAAGATTTTAGCCTGCGGCGGCACCTGGATGGTCAAAAAGGAGCTTATCGACGCCGGAAACTGGGAGGAGATTAAAAGGCTGACTCAGCAGGCTGTCAGGAGGATGCTTGGCTTTGAGTTCGCACATCTTGGCATAAACGGCAGCGGCGAGGAGGCTCTTAAAGCCGCCAAGCTTATCTCGGAGCTTTTCGGCTTCGACTTCTCTGACGGCAGCTCCAGCATATTCACAATGGACAACAGAATAGAGCTTCTAAAGGCTTCCAAGCCGGGAAGGCTGGGACATATTGCAATTGCGGTAAACTCCCTTGAAAGGGCGGTCAGCTACCTAAGGGCAAGGGGAATAGAGCTTTACGACGAGAGCGCTCCGATAAAGGGAGCGGTATATCTTAAGGAGGAGCTTTTGGGCTTCGCCGTTCATCTTGTCCAGAAGAAATAGCCAGCTATCATAATATAAATTACAAAAGCTAAAGGCGAGGAGAGATTATAATGTCTAAAACAGCGGACGGCTCCGGCAGAAAAAAAGTAGTCACCTTCGGGGAGATAATGCTAAGGCTTAATCCAGAGGGATATCTTAGGTTCCTTCAGGCGAGCAGCTATGAGGCTACCTTCGGCGGCGGAGAGGCTAATGTTGCGGTGTCTCTTGCAAACTACGGGGTGGACGCCTCCTTTGTCACCAAGCTCCCAGAGCATGAGATAGGTCAGTGTGCGGTAAACGAGCTGAGAAGATACGGCGTGGATACCGGCATGATTGTAAGAGGCGGACCGAGAGTCGGAATCTACTACGCAGAAAAGGGCGCCTCACAAAGGCCCTCCAAGGTAATATACGACAGGGCGGGAAGCTCTATTGCCCTCGCCAAGCCGGAGGACTTTGACTGGGACGAGATTTTTAAGGACGCCGATTGGTTCCACTTCACCGGCATCACCCCAGCGCTGGGAGGATGCCTCCCCGAAATCTGCCTGGAGGCGTGCAAGGCGGCTCACGAGAGGGGAGTGCTTGTAAGCTGCGACCTCAACTACAGAAAGAAGCTCTGGACAAGAGAGGAAGCCATGAGCTGCATGTCAAAGCTTGTTCCCTATGTAGACTGCTGTATCTCCAACGAGGAGGACGCTAAGGATGTCTTTGGAATCGAGGCTGAGGACACCGATATAGATTCTGGAAGGCTAAATCACGAGGGCTATATCAGCGTGGCAAGGCAGCTTGCACAAAGATTCGGATGCAAGTATGTCGCAATTACTCTTAGGTCCTCTATCTCCGCAAACGACAACGACTGGGCAGGAATGCTCTACACCGGCGACAGCGCATACTTCTCCAAGGAGTACCATATGCATATTGTCGACAGGGTCGGCGGAGGAGACAGCTTCGGCGGAGGTCTTATATACTCGCTGCTCATGGGCTTTGAGCCTCAGAAGGCTATAGACTTTGCGGTTGCCGCCTCCTGCCTCAAGCACTCAATAGAGCATGACTTTAACCTCTGCTCGGTCTCGGAGGTTCTTTCCCTGGCGAACGGAAACGCCTCTGGAAGAGTGCAGAGATAGCCGCCTGAGCTTCTTGCGGCAGGGCTGAAATCAAAATTATCGGGAGCTAGGGATGAAGGAATTAGAGTGTATACTTGCAAGCAATATTATAGAGCTTAGGACAAAGGCGGGGATGACCCAGCTTGAGCTTGCCCAAAGGCTTAATTATTCCGACAAGTCGGTGTCGAAATGGGAAAGAGCGGAGTCTATGCCGGATGTCGGGGTCTTAAAGAATATGAGCGAGATATTCGGGGTGAGCATTGACTATCTTGTCAGCGAACATGACCCCAACGAGAAAAAGCGGAGCTTTATATCCAGCTCGAGACGGCAGACCCACGCCCTTATAACCTGGATAGCGGTGATAGGGATATGGATAATGGCGCTTCTCATATTCATAATCCTGTGGCTGATGGGGAGTATTCGCTGGATGATTTTCGTCTACGCTCTGCCGATATCCCTTATAACCCTCTTGATTCTTCACAGCCTTTGGGAAAAGGGAAGGTTTAATTTTCTCATAGTCGCCGTGCTGATAGTCAGCCTTGTTCTTCTAATCTACCTGGCATTTCTTGACAGGAACTGGTGGCAGCTTTTCTTGCTCATAGCTCCTGCTGAGATAGAGACGATGCTCTGCTTCTGGCTGGGGAAGAAGATTAGAGAGTGATTAAGTAATATTCTGTAAAAATATAGCTGTGCAATCGGCGGTAGAGTTGTAAACGAGCGACTCTACCGTTCGGTTTTTATGAGTAGAGAGCCGTTTTTAGGAAGTAGCTTGTAATTTTCGCCGGCATGGGCTATACTCATTCCTGTGATAAAGCCCGGCGAGTCCTGCGGCTTGCAAATCTTCCCATGGAAAGGACCTGAACAGCATGATAAGACTTTTTACAGACACCTCGGCAAATCTTTCGACCGAGCTGATTGAAAAAAATAATATAACCGTCATCCCGTTTTCCTATACGGTGAACGGAGTAACCCAGGAGTACAAAAAAATTGACGACTTTGACCCCAAGAGCTTTTACGCAGATATGCGTGCCGGAGCGCAGATAAAGACCTCGATGATAAACATAGTATCCTTTATCCTTCCCTTTGAGGAGGCTTTAAAGGCCGGAGACGATGTAATCTACATCGCACTTTCGGGAGCGGTTAGCGGCTCTGCAAACGCCGCCGACATAGCCGCAGGCGAGCTGAGGGAAAGCTATCCCGACAGGAAAATCGAGGTTATAAACTCCTACGGAGCGGGGCTTGGCGAGGGACTTTTAACCCTCAGGGCGGCAAAAATGATAAAAGACGGTCTTAGCTTCGACGAGGTAGTAAAGGGAGTGCTTGAGCTTCGCTCGAGAATCTGCCAGTATTTCACCGTCGACGATTTGAAGTATCTAAAACGAGGGGGACGGCTCTCCAACATCGAGGCTGCGGTTGGAATACTGCTCAACATCAAGCCGGTCCTCACCGGGGACTCCACCGGCCATATCGTGACGATAGGCAAGGCTAGGGGTCAAATGGCGGCTCTTAACGCCCTCGCCGAGAAGTATGACAAGCTCTGCAAGGATAAGTCCGACCACATCTATATAAACCACTCCGACAATCAGGAGGCTGTCGACCAGCTTATCGAGCTGCTTAGGAAAAAGGGCTTCACCGGCGAGCCTGTGGTGGTAGTCTACGAGCCGGTCTGCGGCACCCATGTGGGACCCGGAGCGCTGGCGCTGTTCTTCGAGGGCACGAAAAAATAGCCAATCCTATAAATAGTGAAAAGCCACACCGGCTTTTTCGATGTGAGGGTAAAAAGACCGAGCCACGGCAGGAAATACTGCCGTGGCTCTTATCTGTCCTATAAGCTTTATTTCCCGGACGCCCGGGCGGTCTTGGCTTTAAGGCCTAAGGCCTTTGAGGCCTAAGGCCCGGATAGCCAAGCCTGACCTAAGGGATTAAGCCCAGGGGTTCTCGGTGGGATAGGGAAGGCTCTTGGGCTGGTTGTAGGCGATGTCCTCGATTCCGAGGTACTTCATGACCTCGAACATCAGCTTGCCGCAGTGAGAGAAGGCGACTGCGCCGTGGTGAGGATATCTCTTCTGAACCAGAACATGGCGGTAGAACCTGCCCATCTCTGGGATGGCAAAGATTGCGATTCCGCCGAAGGAGCGGGTCTTGACATCGAGAATCTCGCCCTCTGCGATGTAGCAGCGGAGCTTGCCCTCGGAGTCGCACTGGAGCCTGTAGAAGGTGATGTCGCCTGCGGCAATGTCGCCCTCAAGGGTTCCTCTTGTGAAGTCAGGCTCGCTTCCCTCCGGCTCAAGAAGCCTGTGCTGGATGAGCTGGTACTTGATGGCCCTGTCTGCACACATCTTGCAGGAGGGAGTGTTTCCGCAGTGGAAGCCCATAAAGGTATCGGTGAGCTTGTAGCCCATAGCTCCGATGCTGTCCTCATCGTAGATGTACTTGGGGACGCTGTTGTTGATGTCGAGCAGGGTTACGGTGTCGCCGGTGAGGCAGATTCCGATGTACTCGGAAAGTGCGCCGTAGATGTCAACCTCGCAGGAGACGGGGATGCCTCTGGAGGCAAGACGGCTGTTTACATAGCAGGGCTCGAAGCCGAACTGGCTGGGGAAGGCGGGCCAGCACTTATCCGCAAAGGCGACATACTTCCTGCTGCCCTTGTGGCTCTCAGCCCAGTCAAGGAGGGTAAGCTCAAACTGAGCCATGCGGGCGCTAAGCTCGGGGTAATACTTGCCCTCGCCCATCTCCATAGCCATATCTGCGCAGACCTCGGGGATTCTGGGGTCGTTTGCGTGCTCCTTGTAGGCTACAAGAAGGTCAAGCTCGGAGTTCTCCTCTATCTCGACGCCCAGCTCGTAAAGACCCTTGATGGGAGCGTTGCAGGCAAAGAAGTCCTGCGGACGGGGACCGAAGGTGATTATCTTGAGGTCCTTAAGACCGAGGATGACCCTGGCAATCGGGACAAACTCTGCCATCTTGTCGACTATCTCCTCGGCGGTGCCGACGGGATACTCAGGTATGTAGCCCTTTAGGTGCCTCATGCCGAGATTGTAGGAGCAGTTGAGCATACCGCAGTAGGCGTCTCCTCTGCCGTTGATCATGTCGCCGTCGCCCTCGGCAGCGGCTACGAACATACAGGGACCGTCAAAGTTCTTGGCAATAAGAGTCTCGGGAGTCTCGGGACCGAAGTTGCCCAGGAAAACGGTAAGAGCGTTGCAGCCCGCCTCCTTGACATCGGCAACAGCCTTGAGCATATCCAGCTCGTTCTCGACGGTTACCTTGCACTCGTAGACATCGAGCTTCTTCTCACCGCAAATCTTAACGATGGCGGCACGCCTTTTCTCGGAGAGCTGAATCGGGAAGCAGTCCCTGGAGACAGCGATTATTCCGAGCTTCACAACAGGAATGTTTATCATCCTTATACCTCCATATACAATTTTATACATACTCTTGAGTGCGGCAGGGCGCCGCAGCTTATATGCATACTCATTATACAATATTTTTGAAATAATATCAACTGTTTTGAGACATTTTTTTAAATTTGCGAAAAAATTTTTGTTACTTAGGTCTGCGGCTATTGACAACCGCCATCTTCGGTGCTAAAATGCTCTGGCTGTTCTAAAAGGACCGGCGAATATATTTATACCGTATGCCGTCTAGGCCTTTGTTTCGGAGGAAAAGATGTCTATTTTGCTTTTAGGAGTTATATACATAGCCTTTATCGGGCTTGGAATACCTGACGCAGTTTTTGGCTCGGTCTGGCCTGCAATACATACCGACTTCGGCGTCGATGTCTCGATGGCTACAGCCGTCACGATGACAACCACAATAGGCTCTATGCTCATGAGCCTTGTGTCCGCCAGGATAATAAAAAGGCTAGGCACCGCCAGGGTTACGGCTATATGCACCGTTCTCACGGCTTCGGCGCTTTACGGCTTTTCAGTGTCTGACGGAATAGTAAAGATGATGCTTCTTGCCCTGCCGCTAGGACTCGGCGGAGGCTGCATAGATGCGGCTCTAAACAACTATGTCGCCGTAAACTACAGGGCGTCGCATATGAGCTTCCTTCACTGCTTCTACGGCGTTGGAGTGGCGGCAAGCCCTTATATAATGTCCTTGGCTCTGGGAAGCAGCACCGACTGGCGTCAGGGTTACAGGACGGTGTTCTTCGTTCAGGCGTCGATAGCTCTAGTTACCATACTAAGCCTTCCTCTTTGGAGGCTCGCAGGAGGCAAAGAGGCGTCAGAGGCCAAGCGGAGCGAGACCTCCACAAGCCCGTTTATTCTTTTAAAGCAAAAAAGGATGCTTCTTTGCTGTGCGGTGTTTACCTCCTCCTGCGCCATAGAGATGGCTTGCTGTGCGTACGGAAGCAGCTTTTTGGTCTTTGCCAGAGGGCTTAGCGAGGCGGACGCCGCCATGATGATATCCGTATGCTACGCCGGGCTTGCCTCGGGCAGGCTCTGCTCCGGCTTTCTGTCAAGAAGATTACAGCCGGACGGCATAGTCCTGCTGGGGATGTCCATTCTCTGCCTGGGGCTTCTTTTGCTTCTCATTCCCTGCGGAGGGCTTCTTGCAGGCATTGCCATGTTCTTGATAGGCTTTGGAAACGGACCGATATTTCCCAATATGGTCCATCTTACCCCTAAAAGGTTTGAGGACTCTCAGGCGGCTATGGGAGTCGAGATGACGGCGGGCTACGCAGGAGTTCTGGGCTCTCCGATAATCTGCGGAATAATCGCCAGATTCGTCGGGGTGGAGAATATCGTATGGTATCTTTTAGTGCTTTTTGCTCTTTTAGTGACCTCTATACTCCTTTTAAGGAGGGACGAAAGCCAAGCCTCTCAAAAAAATTTAAAAAAGTTATAAAAAACACTTGCATTTTGTTTTGGAATGTGATATATTAATAGGGCTGTGAAAACGCTGTTTGAAATCGGGCGATATATTGGGATATAGCCAAGAGGTAAGGCAGCGGACTTTGACTCCGTCATTCCGGTGGTTCGAATCCACCTATCCCAACCAAGGTCACACAGCCCGGAGGCTCCTGATGCTTTTGCGGAGCCGAGGTAATATATATTGCGGTTTCGCCAAGTGGTAAGGCACTGGACTCTGACTCCAGCATTCCCTAGGTTCGAATCCTAGAACCGCAGCCAAAGCAAGCTATCCTCGACCGCAAGGCCGGGGATATTGCATTTTCCGGCTTCCGGAAATTACAGCGTCTGGCTTATTTTCTGCCAGCTCTTTAGCTATTGCAAAAATTAAAGGTATTTGCTATAATACACTTGCCGGCGGGTATTAAGCCGACCGCACTGCCAAAATTGTTTTAAGAGGAGATTTTCATGCCATCAACCACCAACAAGCAAAACACAAGGCCTAGAAGTCCTGCTGCTGAGCTTCCCCTCATAGCCACACGGGATGTCGTGGTTTTCCCGAATATGCGGCTGAAATTCGATATAATGAGAGAGATGTCTGTCGCCTCCCTGAGGCAGGCACTGGCCTCAAACGGGCTTATTTTCCTTGCCGCCCAGAAAAAGGCGGAGATTATGGAGCCTGAGTTTTCCGATATTTACCATGTCGGCACCGTCTGCGAGATAAAGCAGATTGTAAACTCGGGGGACGGCGTGACAAGGGTCAGGGTAAGAGGTCTTTACAAGGCAAGGCTTTTGTCGCTTTCCCGTCAGGAAAACGGTCTTGTCGCCTCTGTAAGGAGAATGAGGGACTGCGTAGTCTCAGCCTCTGGAGGGGACGAGCTGGAGGCTGTGTCGAGATTTTTAAAGTCCACCTTCCAGGTATACGCCAACGCCTTCTCAAGAATCTCCGACGAGATAAAAAGCTCTGTCATGTCGGCGTCTGACCCGGTGGAGCTGTTTGAGAGGGTCGCATTCAATGTCTTTATGGACACTCCCGACCGTCAGATGCTTTTAGAGGCTTCTGATATCTCGGAGAAGCTCTCGCTTCTTATATCCATTCTCACAAGGGAGATTCACATTCTCTCGATTCAAAACGAGATACACAACAAGGTCAACAGCGCTATAGACAAGGGTCAGAGGGACTATTTCCTGCGTGAGGAGCTTAGCGTCATCAAGAGGGAGCTTGGCGAGGACGACTCCCCGGAGGCTGAGTCTGAGGAGTACCTAAAGCGCCTGTCGGAGCTTAATATGAGCGAGGACAGCAAAGCAAGGCTTGTCCAGGAGGTTCAAAAGCTTGCAAAGCTTCCCTACGGCTCGCAGGAGGCGGCGGTAATAAGAGGATATCTTGACACCGTCATCGCTCTCCCCTGGAACAGCTACACCAAGGAGACCGTAGATATTAATAAGGTAAGGGCTCAGCTGGATAAGGACCATTACGGCATGAAAAGGGTCAAGGACAGAATCCTTGAGCTTATGGCGGTAAAGGTTCTTGCGCCCGAGGTCAAGGGTCAGATTATCTGCCTTGTAGGACCTCCGGGCGTAGGAAAGACCTCTGTGGGAAAGTCGATAGCTGCGGCTCTTGGAAGAAAATATGTAAGGGTATCTCTTGGCGGAGTCAAGGACGAGTCCGACATAAGGGGACACAGAAAGACCTATATCGGCTCGATGCCTGGAAGGATTATAAACGCCCTCTCCCAGGCAGGGACGAAAAATCCCCTGATTCTTCTTGACGAGATAGACAAGCTGTCCGGCGACTACAGGGGAGACCCTGCCAGCGCAATGCTCGAGGTGCTTGATTCCGAGCAGAACAAGGAGTTCAGGGACCATTACATAGAGCTGCCCTTCGACCTGTCCGAGGTGATGTTCGTCACAACGGCTAATAGTCTTGACACGATAGCCCCTGCGCTCAGGGACAGGATGGAGATAATCGAGCTTTCAAGCTACACCCGTGAGGAGAAGCTGGAAATAGCAAAGAGGCATCTTGTTCCTAAGCAGGTTAAGCTAAGCGGTCTTAACGGCAACAGGCTCCGCTTCACCGACGCCGGGCTTTACGAGCTTATCGACTACTATACCCGTGAAGCCGGGGTCAGGACCTTGGAAAGAAGCATAGCCTCGGTGTGCAGAAAGGCGGCTAAGGAGGTCGTCGACGGCGCTTTGGGACGGATAAGCGTCACCAGAGAGCTTGTCGAGAGGTACCTAGGCGCAAGGAAGTTCATTGACGACCTTAAAAGCAGCGTATCGCAGGTCGGCGAGGTCAATGGTCTTGCCTGGACCTCGGTTGGCGGAACCCTCATGCCGCTCGAGGTTTTAAGCGTCGAGGGCAAGGGAAGCATCGAGCTTACCGGCTCGCTGGGCGAGGTCATGAAGGAGAGCGCCAAGATAGCCGTCACCTATGTAAGGAGCATCGCCGCAGCATATGGAATAGACAAGGACTTCTATAAAAACAGAGATATCCACATCCACGCCCCCGAGGGAGCTGTCCCTAAGGACGGTCCCTCCGCCGGAGTCACCCTTGTGACGGGGCTTGTCTCAGAGCTGTCCGGCATCAGGGTAAGAGCCGATGTCGCCATGACCGGCGAGATTACCCTAAGGGGCAGGGTGCTGGCGATAGGCGGGCTTCGTGAAAAGACCATGGCTGCCTATAAGGCTGGGATAAGTACGGTAATCATCCCCAGCGCAAACCGCCCCGACCTCGAGGAGGTCGACGATAAGGTCAGGGACTCTTTGGAGTTTGTATTTGCGGATACTCTTGAGGATGTCCTTTCCTGCGCTCTTGAGAGGCAGACCGAGACAAAGCAGCCCTTAAAGCCAAGGGCGTACAAACTGCCGGAGGGCAAGATAGGAGCAAGGCTTGATGGAACTAAGGGACGCTGAATTTAAGGCGGCATACGGGCTTTTGGAGCAGCTTCCAAGACCTGAGAAGCCCGAGATAGTCTTTGCGGGGAGGTCTAATGTCGGGAAGTCCTCGCTGATAAATAAGCTCACCGGGAGAAGGGCTCTGGCGAGGGTCAGCTCCGTTCCCGGAAAGACCCAGACCGTAAACTTCTACAGCGCAAAAAAGGGCGGGGTATACCTTGTCGACCTGCCGGGCTACGGCTACGCAAGGGTCTCTAGGTCCGAAAAGCAGAGGTGGAGCAAGCTGATAAACGGCTATTTCTCCGACCCCGAGAGGGATATAGCTCTTGTTCTGTCCCTTGTTGACTTCCGCCATCCTCCCACCGCCGACGATATTACCATGATAAACTTCCTTATAGACTGCGAGCTTCCCTTTGTAATCGTCCTGACAAAGGCGGATAAGCTTAATAAATCCGAGCGGGAGGCTAGGCTGGAGGCTCTTAAATCCGAGCTTCCCGAGTACGACAGCCTCACGCTTGTGACCTTTTCCTCGCTCACCGGCGAGGGGGTAGAGGGTCTTATGGGCATCATAGACGAGGCGCTCTGTCAGGAATAAAATCCTATACCCAAGGAGGCTGTGGCTTTTTCAACCGGGAGCCACGGCTTTCTTTTGCAAAACGGGTTTAAAATCTTTTTAGCAAAATTTTCGCTTCGCTTCTTTACATTTTAGCGTTAGTGTGCTAAAATATAAGTTAGAGGATAAACTAACCAGTATTATCGGCTTAATTTAGAAAGGAATGGACGAATTGAACCCTAAAATGAAGGATAAGTATGTAGACGATTTGTTTGAGGCTATACTATCTTTAGAGACTCCCGAGGAGTGCTACAGCTTTTTCGGGGACCTTTGTACCGTGCTCGAGCTTAAGTCCCTTTCGCAAAGATATCAGGTGGCAAGGATGCTGTCGGAGCACCATGTGTATTCCGACATCGTAAGCGAGACCGGGGCGTCTACGGCGACGATAAGCCGTGTGAACAGGTCTATCAACTACGGAAACGACGGCTATGCAATCGTTTTCGAGAGACTCAAGGGTAAAAAGAAGGATGAGAGCTGAGGGATATTCCGCAATTGCGCCCTCCTATGACTTTTTTACCGAAAATGTAAACTACAGAGCCTATGCTGACAGGCTCTGCTTTTTGGCGGGGAGTCTTGGCATCAGGCCTGGCTCCCTGGTTGATTTGGGCTGCGGGACGGCGAGCCTTGGCATCGAGCTGGCTAAAAGAGGCTTTGATGTCACCGGGGTGGACATTAGCTGCGATATGCTGGCAGTCGCCGAGAAAAAGTCGCTTGACGCCGGGGTGAGGCTCCGGCTCATAAATCAGGACATGACCGAGCTTAGCCTTGGAAGGAGGTATAGGCTCATTATCTCCACGCTGGACGGACTAAATCACCTCGATAATTTTTCGGCTGTCAGGACGACTCTTAAAAGGGTCAGGGAGCATCTAAGCCACGGAGGAGCCTTTATCTTCGATGTCAATACCGTATACAAGCATAAGACCGTGCTGGGAAACAGCTGCTTTATCTTTGACAGCGACAGAGGGTATCTTGGCTGGCAGAACGACTATCTTGGCAAAAACAGGGTGAGAATTACGCTGGACCTCTTTGTTCCTGAGGGAAACAGCCCGGGCGCCTCGGTCTGGAAAAGAAGAAGCGAGAGCTTTGTCGAGACGGCGTATCCTGTAAAAAAGCTCCTTAGGGCGCTAAGAGACTCCGGCTTTAAGAGGGTCTTGCTTTACGACTGGCTCGAAAAGAGACCGCCTAGAGCGGAGTCGGAGAAGGTTTTATTTGTAGCAGTGTGATTTTGTGACCGGGAGAGATTAGCATGGGAAGAATTGTAAGAGTTATATCGGAGGACGGCTCGGTGGTTTGCAGCGCAATAGACGGCACCGACATCGCAAACACCATAGAGAGGATTCATCAGCCGTCGGCTGTCGTGACGGCGGCTCTGGGAAGGCTTGCCATGGGAGCCTCGCTTATCGGCTATGGGCTTAAATCCGAGGATGACAGCCTCACCGTGAGAATAGACGGAGGAGGTCCTGCGGGGCGGCTTGTCGCCGTGTCCGACTCAAGAGGAAATGTCAAGTGCTGTGCGGACGAGTATATAATCGAGCTTCCTCTAAAGTCAAACGGCAAGCTGGATGTCGGCTCAGCGGTCGGCAGCTCCGGGACGATAACCGTGATAAAGGATTTAGGACTCAAGGAGCCGTATATCGGCCAGACCGGGCTTATCAGCGGAGAGATAGCCGAGGACATAACCGGGTATTTTGCCCAGAGCGAGCAGATACCTACTGTCTGCGCCTTAGGAGTCCTTGTCAACCCGGATTTGAGCGTAAAAAGGGCTGGAGGGTACCTTATTCAGCTTCTTCCGTTTGCGCCGGAGTCGGCTATAGACTGCCTTGAAAGGAGTATAGCCACACTGCCCAGCGTCACCACCATGCTGGACATGGGAATGTCTCCCAAGGACATAGCTGAGCGTGCGATGGAGGGTCTATCTCCTCAGCCTCTTGACGGGTGCGAGGTGAGCTATCTGTGCGACTGCTCCAGGGAGAGGACGCTTAAAATCCTGGCAAGCCTCAGCCCGGACGACCTCAGGGAGCTTTCCCGGGACAAGTCCACGGAGGTAGTCTGCCACTTCTGCAAGACCGCCTACAGCTTCTCAAGGGAGGAAATTATAAGCCTCCTTGAAAGGAAGCTGGCTAAATAGCGCCGATGGGATATCTTATCCTAATAGGAGACTCCGAAAATTACATCAAGCTTATTGACAAAGCGCCTATGAGTGTGTATAATAGCATACGCAGCAGTATTTGACCTGCCGTCAGGCGGGGATACCGGGGAGGCCGTCCTTGGTCCCAGAAAAAGCCGGCGTCCGATTTTACTGCTACGCTGGGATAGCTCAGTTGGTAGAGCAGCGCATTCGTAATGCGCAGGTCGTGGGTTCGAGTCCCATTCCCAGCTCCATAGAAAAAAGCAGCCTGCTCCGTTTTGCCGGGGTAGGCTTCCGTTTTGTGCGGGGCTGACAGCTTTTTCCTGCCCTGTTTTTATCCCGAGGCGCCGGCCTGCAGTAAAATTTAAGACAGAGTCCGGATTTTTAGCGGGCGCCGCTTTTATTGACGGCGTTTATTGACATATACAGCGGAATGTGTTATAATACCCCTTGTCGGCGGATTTAAGACCGGGCTGAAGCTATGGCTGTCGGCTGCCGATATTTGCCCGGACTGCGGGAATTATATTAATGCGGTCCGGTGCCCGGCTCCGTAAGGGCAGACTGCGGGCTGTCCCGGTCGCTCTTATGTGGCAGGAGTATGGGGGCGTAAAGGTTTCGACGGGGACTTTGATGGCAGATAAGCGAGTAGAGAGGGCGTCTGACTCTTAAAACGGCGCAAGCTTAAATTTTAAACGACAACAATAGTTTAGAATTGGCTGCTGCTTAATAGCGGCCCGTCCTGCCGGTGAGGACTGCGGCATCGGTTTGGGCGTCGATTAGCAGTGAACTTCACAGGGCGACTCCGGTGACCCTGTGTTGAATTGCCGGATACCAAGGTCTAAAGCCTGCTTGTGGGCGTTGTCCGAGGGAAGCTAAAGCATAAGCTACACTCGTAGAAGGTTTGCAGGATGGGTTTTCGGACACGAGTTCGACTCTCGTCGCCTCCACCATAATTATATTCCGACATTATTTTAGAAACTGAGGATAGAATATGGAACTAATGAATTTTATAGAGCAGCTCCTACGAAGTCCTATGCTCATGGTCTCGACCGTTTTGACGCTCGGAGTCATCCTTGTCAACGGCTGGACTGACGCTCCTAACGCCATAGCCACCTGTGTCTCCACCAGGGCGATAGAGGTGCGAAAGGCGATAATCATGGCTGCCGTGTTTAACTTCCTCGGTGTCTTTGTGATGACCTCGATAAACGCCTCGGTTGCCATGACGATATACAAAATGGTAGACTTCGGAGGAGACGCCAGAATCTCACTCATCGCCCTCTGCGCCGCAATGTCGGCGATAGTCATATGGGCGACCGCCGCATGGTACTTTGGCATACCCACAAGCGAGAGCCACGCCCTGATAGCAGGAATTTCAGGTGCAGCCATCGCCATTCAGAACAGCCTTGAGGGCATCAACTGGGACGAATGGGTGAAGGTCATCTACGGAATACTGCTTTCCACCGGGCTTGGCTTTATTCTTGGCTTTTTGGTCTCGAAGCTGACTGTCTTTGTATTTACAGGAAGAAACAGGCTCAGCTCCGAGAGGTTCTTCTCAGCCGCCCAGGTTGCCGGAGGAGCGGCGATGGCGTTCATGCACGGAGCGCAGGACGGTCAGAAGTTCATGGCGATATTCCTCCTTGGAGCCGCCTTTGCCGAGGGACGCTCGGATGTCTCCACCTTTATAGTCCCGATGTGGCTGATGATTCTTTGCTCCCTGGTCATGGGTCTTGGCACCTCGATAGGAGGCTACAGGATAATAAAATCGGTCGGAATGGACATGGTAAAGCTAAAGCCGCACCAGGGCTTTTCGGCTGACCTTGCCGCAACCCTTTGCCTGCTTCTTTCCTCGCTGACAGGAATACCCGTCAGCACCACCCACACAAAGACGACCGCAATCATGGGCGTCGGAGCGGCACGGAGGATGAGCAATGTAAACTGGAAGGTCGTCAAGGAGCTTGTTCTGACCTGGGTGTTCACCTTCCCGGGCTGCGGAATCCTGGGCTTTGCAGTGGCTAAGCTGTTTTTGCTGATATTCGGATGATTAAAAAGAGGGCTGGCGGGCTATATATACATATGTCCTACGCCTTTATATAAGCATAAGTCCTACACCTATATACAAGGAGAAGTAAAATGGCTAGAAAGATAAACGATTATTTTGAGCTTATCAAGAAGCATTCATCCTACTGCGTCGAGGCGTCCGATTTCCTGGAGGAGGTGCTTTGCAGCTATGACCCTGAAAATATCGGGAGCTATCGCAGTCGTATGCATGAAATCGAGCACACGGCGGACAGCGTCCAGCACGACATTTTAAACAAGCTCTCGGTGGAGTTCATAACCCCTATCGACCAGGAGGACCTTTTGCGTCTTGTCCAGATAATCGACGACATCACAGACGCTCTTGACGATGTAATTTTAGACATATATATGTATCACATCGACACCATACCAGAAAAGACGGCTGAGCTGTCAAGGATAGTCAATCGCTGCGTAAAGGCGCTCCACGAGGCGGCAGGCGAGCTTAAAAGCTTCAAAAAGCCGGATACCCTTAGGCAGCTCCTTGTCAAGGTAAACGACATCGAGACCGAGGCTGACGGCGTATATCTCGAGGCGATACACCATCTTTTCGGCTCGACTAGCGACGGAAAGACGATTGTCGGCACCAAGGCGATATATGAGAGCCTTGAAAACTGCTGTGACCTCTGCGAGCACGCAGCCGATGTAATAGAGCAGGTCATAATTAAAAATACATAGATTATTTTGTGACAGAAAGGAGAAGTGCGGTATATGAATACAGGCAGCGAGCCTGACCCGTGTCAACGCAGCCTCTGCTTGATAACGAATAGATATCTTGAATAGCCTTTTGCGGCTCAATCCATTTAAGACGGTCATAAGCGAATAAGCTTACGAGGCTGTCTTAGTGACGGCGCACCCGTCGAAGCGTCTGCCATCAGCTGGCAGTCCCGGATTGGCGTGAGAGGTTTCTTTGGTTGTCCGGGAAAATATCAACTTTAGAAAGAGGTATCTATTTTGGGCAGTTCCATTTTCACACTTTTGTTAGTTCAGGTGATACTTATCGCACTGAACGCAGTCTTTGCCAGCGCCGAGCTTGCCGTTTTGTCGGTGAACGAGGCGAAGCTCGAGCATCTTTGCGAGCAGGGCAGCAAGAAGGCGAAGCGTCTTTACAGGCTTACCCGTGAGCCTGCAAAGTTTCTCTCGACCATCCAGATAGCCATCACGCTCTCTGGATTCCTAGGAAGCGCCTTCGCCGCAGACGGCTTCTCCGACCCGCTTGTCGACTGGGTCGTGAGCCTTGGAGTCACTCTGCCGAGGAGGACTCTTGACACTATTGCAGTAATCATCATTACCCTCATTCTTTCATACTTCACCCTTATCTTCGGAGAGCTTGTTCCTAAGCGTATCGCCATGAAGAGGTCTGAGCAGCTCGCCCTGGGAGTATCCGGGATAGTGAGCGGGATATCGGTTTTATTCAAGCCGGTGGTATGGCTTCTTTCCGTCTCGACTAACTCCGTTCTAAGGCTTTTCGGAATCGACCCCAACGAGAGCGACGAGCGTGTCAGCGAGGAGGAGATAAGGATGATGGTCGAGACCGGCGGAGAGACCGGCGCCATTGACAAGGAGGAGCAGGACTTCATCCAGAATGTCTTTGAGTTTGACGACCTCACCGCAGCCGAGATAGTAACACATCGCACCGACCTCACCATACTCTGGATGGAGGACTCCGACGAGGAGTGGGAGAACACCATCTGCCAGAGCAGATATTCGATGTATCCCATCTGCGACGGCTCGCCGGACAATGTTGTGGGCATACTAAACGCCAAGGATTATCTTAGGTCCAAGGACCGCAGCCGCAGCCATGTCATGGAGACGGCTATCGAGCCTGCTTATTTCGTTCCTGAGACAATCAAGGCGGATGTGCTTTTCCGCAACATGAAAAAGACCCGCAACACCCTCGCCGTCGTGCTTGACGAGTACGGCGGAATGACCGGAATCATCACCCTTTACGACCTCGTGGAGCAGCTTGTA
Organism: Ruminococcus sp. UBA1409; assembly: GCA_002305045.1. Classification (GTDB taxonomy): domain Bacteria; phylum Bacillota; class Clostridia; order Oscillospirales; family Ruminococcaceae; genus Faeciplasma; species Faeciplasma avium. The sequence goes on along the minus strand of DBPX01000021.1, from coordinate 17,696 downwards.
GGCGAGCTTCAGGAGTATCAGGAGGGCGAGGAGGACAATGAGCCTCATGTTGACAAGGTGGAGGATAATCTCTGGGTCGTCACAGGAAACGCAAGGCTTGACGACATCGAGGACGCTATGGATGTCGAGCTGGGGGACAATATGAACACCCTCACCATGCTGGTTTTCGACAGGCTCAACAGCATCCCCGACGACGGAGACGCCGACATCCGCCTAGATTTCGGCACCGTCACGATCCATGTCAAGCAGATCAAGGACCACCAGATAGCGCTGGCTGAAATCTCTAAAAACGAGACTGTGGAGGAGGAAGAAAAATGACAGATAAATTTTATAAGCTCTCCGTCGACGAGGCTCTTTCAAAAACGGAAAGCTCCCAGGAGGGTCTTAGCTCCGAGGAGGCTCAAAGGCGGAGGGAAAAATACGGCCCCAACAAGCTAAAGGAGGCTCCCAAGCCGGGGCTTTTCAAGAGGTTTCTGACCCAGCTCAAGGACCCCATGCTGATTATCCTTTTGGTTGCGGCTGCCGTCAGTGCGCTGACCGGGATGCTTGCAGGGGAGAACGAGTGGGCTGAGACCATAATTATCCTTATAGTCGTCCTTTTGAACGCAATCCTGGGAGTAATTCAGGAGAGCAAGGCTGAGGCGGCTATCGAGGCGCTCCAGACGATGACCGCCGCCACCTGCAAGGTAATAAGAGACGGCAGGCAGACGGTCATGCACTCAGACGAGCTTGTCCCGGGAGACATTGTCGTCCTCGAGGCGGGTGACGCCGTCCCTGCCGACGGAAGGATAATAGAAAGCGCCTCCCTGAAGATAGAGGAGGCGGCTCTCACCGGCGAGTCGGTGCCTGTAAATAAGCTCCTTGAGAGCCTTGGTATGGAAGGCTCCGGGGATGTTCCGCTTGGAGACAGGAAGAATATGTGCTACATGGGGTCCACGGTGGTATACGGCAGAGGAAGAGCCGTTATAACCGCAACCGGGATGGACACCGAGATGGGTAAGATTGCCGGCGTGCTCTCCGACACAAAGGAGGAGCAGACCCCGCTTCAGCGCAAGCTTGACGAGCTGGGAAAGCTTCTTTCCAAGATGGTTCTTGGCATATGCGTATTCATCTTCCTGTTCAACCTCTTCATGGCAAGAGGGGAGCTTGCTGTAGCCGGTCATGCGCTTGAGGTCACCTTAAAGACCTTCATGGTTGCAGTATCGCTTGCGGTCGCTGCAATTCCCGAGGGTCTTGCAACGGTAGTCACCGTAGTTTTGTCGATAGGCGTCACCAAGATGTCCCAGCAGAATGCGGTTATAAGAAGGCTCACCGCAGTCGAGACGCTTGGCTGTACTCAGGTCATATGCTCCGACAAGACGGGAACTCTGACGCAGAACAGGATGACCGTGGTAGAAAATACCGGCGACACAGCGCTTGTCGCAACTGCAATGGCTCTTTGCTCCGACGCCATACTAAATGAAAGCAATCAGGCGGAGGGCGAGCCTACCGAGGCGGCTCTTGTAAGCTATGCATACTCCAACGGTCTTGTCAAGAAGGAGCTTGAGGCTAAGACTCCCAGAGTCGACGAGGCTCCCTTTGATTCCGGCAGGAAGATGATGTCGACTATTCACTCCTGTGAGAATGGCTTTGTCCAGTACACAAAGGGAGGTCCAGATGTCGTGCTGTCACGCTGCACCGCCTACTATGAGGACGGCAAAATCCTCCCCATGTCCGAGGAGAAAAGAAATAGCATCCTTGCGGACAATAAGGCGATGGCAGACAAGGCGCTAAGAGTGCTTGCCGCCGCCATGCGCAGCTGGGAGGAAAGACCTGGGGACAACTCCCCTGAGTATCTTGAGAGGGAGCTTGTGTTCTTGGGCCTTACAGGCATGATAGACCCTGTCCGCCCGGAGGTCAAGGCAGCTATACAGGAGTGCCGCAGTGCGGGAGTCAGGGCGGTAATGATAACCGGCGACCATAAGGATACCGCCGTGGCTATAGCCAAGGAGCTTGGCATAATCAAGGACGAGAGCCAGGCGATAACAGGTCAGGAGCTTGACGGCATCTCCGATGAGGAGCTTTTAAAGAGGGTAAGAAGGATTGGAGTCTACGCAAGAGTCCAGCCGGAGCATAAGACAAGAATCGTCAAGGCGTGGAGGGCTATAGGAGCCATCACTGCCATGACCGGTGACGGCGTAAACGACGCTCCCTCGATTAAATCGGCGGACATCGGAGTCGGAATGGGAATCACCGGCACCGATGTCACAAAGAATGTCGCCGACATGGTGCTTGCCGACGATAACTTCGCAACGATAGTCGTAGCTGTCGGCGAGGGCAGGCGAATATACGACAACATAAGAAAGGCGATACAGTTCCTTCTAGCCTCCAACATGAGCGAGGTCTTAGGAGTGTTCCTTGCCACTCTTATGGGCTTTACGCTGTTAAATCCAGTCCACCTTCTGTTTATAAACCTCGTCACCGACTGCTTCCCGGCGCTGGCTCTTGGAATGGAGAAGGCCGAGCCTAATACCATGAGCCGTCCCCCGAGAAGCTCAAAGGAGGGCATATTCGCCGGCGGGCTGCTCTTTGACATAGTTTATCAGGGACTTCTTGTCACCGCCCTTACGATAATCTCCTATCTCATAGGAAACTTCTTTGAGTCGGGGAGCTTTACAATCCCTCAGGGAGAGTCCGCTCACGGAATGACCATGGCGTTTTTGACGATGTCCATGTGCGAGATATTCCACTCCTTTAACCTAAGGTCTCAAAGGAAGTCTGTTTTCAGCCTAAAGACCCACAACAAGGTGCTCTGGGGAGCTATGCTCGGCTCGCTGGCTCTCACCACAATCGTCTTGGAGGTCCCCTTTGTCGCAAACGCCTTCGGATTCACGCCGGTAGGTCTAACGGAGTACGGCATCGCAATCGCCCTTGCGGTGATGGTAATACCCGTGGTCGAGCTTGTCAAGCTTGTGCAGAGGGATTCTGAGGCTAAAAAGCATACAAGCGACACCGCCGAGTTCCTGGATTAATACGGCCCGCCGGGGAGCGTCCCTCCCCGCAGAACACACAATTTGGCAGAAAAAAGCCGTCTCGTTCGGCAAAAAGCACAGGAGGTTTTATATGAAAAGAAAGCTATCATTTGCGGCACTTTTGCTTATCATATTCTTAATAAGCGTCTTTGGAGCGGTTGCGACCGCCTGCTCCTACAGCATAACCGGGCTGTCAGGCACCGCCGAGGACGGCAGCGTCCTGCTTTCCTGGGACGAGGTCGAGAGCGCAGACTCCTATACAATCTACTGGAAGCGCTCGATGACCGGCAGCTGGAAGGAAGCCGGCAGCACCTCTAATACAAGGGCTAGGGTAAAAGGCCTTTCAAACGGCGTAAGCTACGACTTTTACATAGCCTCCGGGGAGGAAAGGTCCTCTTCCGTCAGGCTGAAGCCCTCCTCCGGCAGGACGGGAGAGTTTGGCAGCACCGAGGATTTCGTCGCCGATATGGGGATGGGAATAAACCTTGGAAACACCTTTGACAGCACCGGGAACTGGTTTTCTGACACCACCGGGCAGGAGACCGCATGGGGAAGCCCCGTCATAACCAAGAAGATGATAAAGGGCTATGCGGACGGCGGCTTCGGAGTAATGCGTCTGCCCGTTTCCTGGACGGTGCTTTCTGATAAGGACGGCAACATCCCGGATGAGTTTATGGACAGAATCCAGCAGGTCGTCGACTGGATTTTAGACAGCGGCATGAAGTGCATACTAAATTCCCATCACGACGGCTGGCCGGAGAAGTTCACCGAGGACTACGAGGGAACTCTTAAAATATACGAGAATGTCTGGAGTCAGGTAAGCGAGCGCTTTAAGGACTACGGCGAGGACCTGATGTTCGAGTCGATGAACGAGGTCGGATTCGACAGCATATGGAATCAGTACGGCGGCACCAACGGCAAAAAGGAAGCCTTTGATATGTTCAACGGCATCAACCAGAAATTTGTCGACACCGTTAGAAGCTCCGGCGGGAACAACTCCCAGAGGCACCTGCTTATAGCCTCCTACTGGACGGGAATCGACCATGCCTGCTGCGACGAGTTTAAGATGCCAGACGACCCGGCAGACAGGATGGCAATATCCGTTCACTACTACACGCCCTCTACGCTTTGCATACTGTCTGAGGACGCCGAGTGGGGCAAGGCAAGAACTGACTGGGGAACAGCTCAGGACTACGAGGAGCTTAACAAGTACATGGATATGATGGAGGATAACTTTGCCGACAAGGGAATCCCGGTCATAATAGGAGAGTATGGCTGCTTCGGAGATAACAAGGAAAGAAGCGTCAAGGAGCAGTGGACCCTAGATGTCGCAAAGGCTGCGGTAGAAAGAGGTCTTTGCCCTGTCCTTTGGGACACTGTCGGCGACGAGTACGACCGAGAGCTTGCGAAGTTCAGAGACCCCGATTTCATCGAGGAGCTAATATCTCTTGCAAAGGATTAATCCTTGTACTAAAATATCAAGGAGGGTCACAGTGGAATTAATAGAAAGCTTTAAAATCGACCATCTTAGGCTGCTTCCGGGGCTTTATCTATCAAGAAGGGACAGGATGGGGGACTGCGTAGTCTCTACCTTTGATTTGAGGATTACAGCACCCAACCGTGAGCCTGTCATTGATATGCCGGCTCTTCACACCATCGAGCATATGGCGGCGAGCTATCTAAGAAGCTCGGAGAGAAGCGGGGAGATAGTCTACTTCGGTCCGATGGGCTGCCGCACCGGCTGTTATCTTGTGATGTTTGGAGAGCTTTGTCCTGAGGATGTATTTGAGCTGGTGATAGGAATCTGCGATTTCATCCTTGACTACGAGAAAGACATCCCTGGGGCAAGCCCGGAGCAGTGCGGAAACTACTCTGAGCAGAGCCTCCCGATGGCAAAATACTACATCAGAAGATACAAAGAGAGCCTCCTGACCGAAAGAAGGCTTGAATACCCTTCCTAAAGGGCTGTAAAATCACAGCAGACTGCAAAGCCTCCCCTTTTGTGCAAAGTGAGTCGCCACGGCTTCAGCCGTGGCGAATGGATTGCCTATTTTCATGCAAAAAAGCCTCCAGCCGTTCCGGGGAGGCGCATGGGCATCAGGCTGTTATGAAATTATAAGGGCAATCCATCGGTCAGCATCGCTGACAGCTCACTTTGCACAAGGGTGAGGCCTCCCCTCAAGCTGCGAAAAGAGGCTTCACAGCGAGACTTCTTCACCCGCCGTCAGGCGGGCTTTACTGCTCTTGACAGTACAGCTCTTGTGTGCTATAATGCAAAAAAAAACAGATACCGCCGGGTATCATGCCGCTGTTGCCGCTCCGTTAGGCCTTTGAAGGAGTGGCTGCGGCGGTTTTTATTTTGGGAGGGATAAAAATGCTTGAGCTTTTCGGCTCGGTTATTTCGATGGGATTTTTGGACAGCTTGAATCCTACGGCGATAGCACAGCTTCTTCTGCTGCTTGCGGCGATAAAGAAAAAGAGAAATATCTGGTATTTTATAATCGGGATGGCTTTATGCAATCTTGTGATGGGTCTTGCGGTGTATTACGGGGCGGCGTCAGTAGCCGCAGGTCTTGCCTTTAGACTAAAGGAGCGTTTCCCGGACGGATTTTTTGCCGTCTCGGCGGCGTTAGGAGCCACACTTTTATTTTCGGGAGCTTTTATGCTCATAAGACTTATACTCAAGGGAGCTAATAAAAGCCCTCGGGATAGTAAAGCCGCAAGCGCAGCGGAGGAAAAGGCGAGGTTAGATAAAAGGGGAGCCAGACTGCCCTCCGGAGAGCTAAGCCCGCTTCCTCTGCTTTTGATGGGCGGAGTCTTTTGCTTCATGGAGCTGACAAGCGCAATGCCCTACTTTGGCTTCATGGTGATACTTTCTGCGAGCGAGCCGTCGCTTCCCGTCACGGTATTCTTCCTGTCTGCTTACACCTTTATATACATCCTGCCGCTTATAGCCGTGTATCTGGGCTATCGGAGGCTGAGGGACTTAGGCCCGATAAAGCGTCTTGAGAGCGCTCTTGAAAGGGTATCCTCGTTTATTCTCCCGGCGGCTCTTGCGATACTTGGAAGCCTTATTCTTGCAGGACTTTTAGGGGGATAGTGCCTCCCCCGGCAGGGCTTGAAGGAGTCCCGGAGAGGGGATAAGAGGCTTAATATAAGATAACTTGTCAAGAAGATTTTTCCCAAAATCCGAAAAAAGCTCTTGACATTTCGGGCTGAGTTGTGTATAATAACAGAGTCGACTGCTAAGACGGCGGTATGCAGCTGATTTCTGCGAGCCGAAAGATATCCCGTGCGGGCAGCCGCTCGGTCTGCGGATTTAGCTCATTTGGTAGAGCGCCACCTTGCCAAGGTGGAGGTAGCGAGTTCGAGACTCGTAATCCGCTCCAGATAAGGTGTCATAGCCAAGTGGTAAGGCGTGGGACTGCAACTCCCTGATCCCCAGTTCAAATCTGGGTGACACCTCCATAGAAAGCGTCCTTCCTTAGCCTGCTATTGAAGGATGCTTTTTTATCTCACGGCAAAGCGTCTTATAGAAAAATAAGTCCCTCGGAGTAAACCGGGGGACTATTTATTATCCTACTGAGCCGCAGCTGTCTGCTCGTTCAGCTCAATCTGCTCCAGCTCGGTAAAGCCGGAGAATTTGATGCTCATGCCGTAATCGCCAAGCTCCAAAGACTGCGGAGTGCCGTTTTTGTCCATCGTCAGGGAGTAGGTAAGACCGTCCGCCTCGCCGGAGGAGATGTCAAGCGTCTCGCCCTGAGTCAGGTCGAGGGTCATAGGAGCCAGCTTGTCGATAGAGGCTATGGCTATTGATATCACCGAGCTGACGGGAAACTTCTGCGTGTCAAAGGTGAAATGCAGACCCTTGAAGGAGATTTCAGCCGACCCGCTGTTTATGTTGTAGACAAGACCCTTTACCGCCTCGGGAGAGGTCAGCTCGATTATCCAGACGCCGTCGTCCAGCCTTGAGGCGGTCGCCTGGTAGGTCATGTCCTCGTGGGTTATCTCCATGATGGTGTCGAAGCATTTTGGGATGGTGCGCTCGGTCTTTAGCTTTGGCGTACAGCCGCTTAAGGCTGTCAGCAGGACGGCAAATATCACCGTCAGAGTAAAAATTCGTCCTTTCAATCTCTCAAGCCCTCTCATTATTCATAAGACTTGAAAAGCTTGGGAAGATAATCCAGAATATCTGAGGCGAGCATCCCGGTTTTAGACAGACGGCGGCTCACCCTCTCACAGCATATCCCCAGAATCGCAGAGCCTAGGAGCGCAGCCTCGAACGCCCCATACCCCTGAGCCAGAAGCGAGGCGGTGATTCCTGCCTGGAGGTCGCCGCTCCCGCCCTTTGAAAGCCCGTCGTTCCCGAAGCCGGTGAGACAGGCTCTTTCGGGGGATATTATAAGAGTGTCGCTGGATTTTGCCGCTATTACGGCGTCAAGCTCCCTTGAAAGCTCCCTTGCCAGAGGATAGCGGTTTTTGAGCACCTCGTCAAGAGGACTTTTAAGAAGCCTTGAAAGCTCCGCCGGGTGCGGCGTCAGGATCAACCTGCCCCTTGCTTTTCTTAGTAATTCTATGCCGGAAAAGACAAGGTTTATTCCGTCCGCATCAATAATTATCGGGCAGGCTGAGGATTCTATGGCTGTTCTAAGGGCCGTCATCCCGCCTGTAGATACTCCCAGACCGCAGCCTATAAGTATACTGCTTGCTCCCCTGCAGCTTTGGCTCAGCTCGTTAATCTCCCTGTCGCCGGGGAGGATAAAGCCGTTTTCGTCCGCAGGGCAGGGCATAAGTGTGGCTTCCTTTGCGCTTATTGCCAACGCCGCCGCACATCCTAAGGAGGTAAACACGCTGACAAGCCCGGCTCCCGAGCGCAGGGCGGCGATCGTAGCTATCTGTGCGGCTCCGGGGTATCTTTGAGAGCCGGCTATAATCAGGCATTTTCCAAAGCTCCCCTTGTGGGAGGATACCTGCCGTCTTTTTATAAGGCTCTGGCAGTAGCTTCTAGATGGAAGCTCTATCTCCCTGCCGCCTGGGTCGTCCTCGGCTACAAGCCGGCACGCCCTTCTCACCGTGATGTTATGCTTTTTTGCGTACTCCTCGGCTTTTTTCTGCCTCGACCAGCTTATTTTTTTGTGATGAGCCGTCATTCGATTATCACCACCGCAGCGGCAGTGTCCTTGGTGTGGGTCAGGCTGACAAAGATTTTTTCCCCGCCGTAAAGCTCTCCTGCCCTGCCGGACAGCTTGATGTATGGCGCTCCCAGCCCGTCCCGCAGGACGCTTACATCCCTTAGCGAGAAGCCGACAAGCCCCGTCCCGACAGCCTTTGAAAACGCCTCCTTTGCGGCAAAGCAGGCGGCCGCAGACTGCGCCATATCCTTTCTCTTTTTAAGCATCAGACGTTCCTCGGGGGAGAATACCCGCTCTAAAAAGCCCTTTAGCTCAAGACTTTTTCTTATCCTTGGGATTTCAACAAGGTCGATTCCGATTCTCATGACAGTCTCGGGAGGTACTTTGTAATCATCTCGAGGGTGCGCTCGTCGGGAGTGAAGTAAATCAGCGTCCTGCCGTATTTGGGGTCGGTGTACTCGATGGTGTACGCCTCGCCCTCCCCCTCTGCGCTGACCACGGTGACATTCTGGAGCTGCTTCCTGGAGCGGTAAAAGCCGTCCGCATTTTTAAGGTTGAGCGAGCAGAGGGTCTTTCTTTTTTTCTGGTCGACGATTTTGTCTATAGACAGCTCGGGACCCGCTATGCAGTACTCATACTCGACATTTACAAGCCCTGAGAAATACACCGTCCCCCAGCCGGTAAGAGCTATGGCGAGGATTCCTATCACCGCAAACAGCCCTCCAAGGCTAAAAAATATTACAGCCTCGCCAAGAATTAGTGTACCGCCTATCACATAGGAGCCGTATTTTACAAGGCTGTCGTTTGGCTGAGGCTGACGCTTTACAAGCTGCTCTCTGATGTTTTCCATATATATCCTCCTTATATAATTCCGCCGTTTACCGGCAGGACCTGTCCTGTTATGAAGCCGGAGTCTGGGGAGGCAAGAAAGCCTATTACCCCTGCGACATCCTCCGGGCTGCCGATTCTCATGAGGGGAGTGTCCCGACAGAGGGCGTTAATCGTCTCGTCGTCAAGCTCTTTGTTCATGTCGGTGTCGATAACTCCCGGGGAGACGCAGTTGACCCTTATCCCACTGGGACCCAGCTCCTTGGCGAGCGCCTTTGTAAAGCCGATAATTCCCGCCTTGCAGGAGGAGTACACCGCCTCGCAGGAGGCGCCGACCTCTCCCCACATCGAGGCTACGCTTATAATACAGCCGCTGTGCCGCCTCACCATTCCCGGGACGGCACGCCTGGTGCAGTAAATAGCCCCCAAAAGGTTGACCTCGGCAAGCCTTAGGATGCTCTCATAGCTCATATCCTGAAAAAGCCCGATATGAGACACTCCTGCGTTGTTTACAAGAAGCTCGACCTCGCCAAGCTCTGCTTCTATCCTTGAAAACATCCCTTCGACCTCTTCGGGGGAGGAGATGTCGCACTGATATACAGCCGCCTCTCCCGGAAGCGATTTTGCAAGCAGGCTTGCCTCATCATGGCTTTTATTGTAGTTTATGGCGACGCTGTAGCCTAGTGAGGAAAGCTCCCTGACGGTCGCCGCACCGATTCCTCTTGAGCCGCCGGTGACAAGGGCTACTCCCTTCATCCAATCCCTCCCCGAGAGTATTTTGTATAATGGTATTATACCGCTTTTTTGAGCCGTTTTCAAGACTTAGCGGCGAAAAGACGGAAAAAAGGACGCCATCCCGATAAGGATGAGCGTCCTGACTGCAAAGCCTCAAGACTAGCAGATTGTGATGCCTGTGTAGTAGTGGTGGAGGATTCTGTCAAAGGTATAGCCTCCGTACTCGGCGTAGAGGTCTGCGCCTATCTGGGGCATCCCGACGCCGTGACCGTAGCCGTAGGTCACGAAGGTGAACACGCCGTCGCTGTAGCTTACGGTGAAGCAGGCGGAGCGTATGCTAAGGATATATGTCCTTAGGACATGGGCGGTAAGCTCCTTTTCATCGCCGGAGACTCTTGCCGTGGTGTGACCGTCTATCGCAATTTTATCGACATAGCCGCCGTCGCCGTAGGAAAGAATCTGGAACCATCGGCTGGGGTCGCTCGAGAGAGTTATGTTGGTCTTTGACTCTATCTTCTTTTTGACCTCCTCGGCGGTGTAGGTGGTTATTCTGCCGTAGTTTTTAGTGTCGAGATAGTCGTACTGGCTCACGACCGACTTTAGATAGGGACGCTCGCCTCCCCAGACATTCTCCGAGGAGCAGGTAACTCCCGCAGTCGAGGCTGAAAACGCCGCCATGATATATTCACCGTCGTACATCATGGCAAGCCCGTCGACCGCCTTGACGCACTCTATGACATTCTGGGGAACATTCTGCTTGCAGGAGAGCGAGGCGTACTCGCCCTTTTGCTGATAATGCTTGATATAGGTATAGACGGCAACCGCCTGCGCCTTTATAGCCTCCTCATGCCTTGAGGAGCCAATCTCGTTGAAGGTGACCTGGCAGACTATATCAAAGGCGTTTCCTGTAAGATACCTTCCAGAGGACTTGTCGTAGATGGTTACGGTGTCGTCATAGTAGCTCTTGCCGTTTTGCAAAACATCCTGGGGATAGCCGAAATACTCCTCCTGCCAGAGGCTTCCGTAGTCCCAGCTTATTTCGGGGAGGATAACCCCGTCGGATAGATTCCCGCCGGTATCCTCTGTCAGATCGATCGATTCCTCTGTATCGTCAAGCTCGACCGATTCCTCTGTGTCGTCAAGCTCGACAGCCTCCTCGCCATCTGAAAGCTCATCCTCCTGGGACGGCTCCGTGGCGCCATCCTCCTCTTTTTCGCTGCTTTCGTCTGCTGTGTCCTCGTCTGACAGGGCGGCTTTAGAACCGTCATCAGACTCCCAAGAGTCCTCCTCCGGCTTTTTTTCTGTAGCGTCCGGCTTATTTTCCTGAGTTGTTTCAGGTGCTACGCTCTCTAACTGCGGGGAGCTGACCGTCTGCGAGGCTCCAGCCGTCTCGGGCTGGGTGAGCACCGAGGGCGCTGCGCTCGCTATTGAGCCGGGCTGCTCGCTGTCAAGACCTGTTATCTGGGTGGTGACAGGCGAAAACATCCCGTAGCTGCCAAGCTCCGCCTTACTGATGGGCACCGGCTGCGAGCCTGACGGAGCAGGGGAGTCCTTTACGGAGCTATCCTCTGCGGCGTAGAGCACAGTCGTTAGATTCTTGGGGAACACGATATCCCCTATTACCGCCTTCTTAGCCAGCACGCTGATGTAGCATATTGCGCTGGAGTAGACAAGTACAAGGCTTAAAATTATAATGAGCTTTCTTTTTGAGAATCCCTTTTGCAATACCTCAGCTCCTTTCCTCTGATAAAAGGATTATTGGAGGATTCTTCCTTGTTAATCAGACATTGGAGGGCTTATGCCTGTCCGGGTTTTTGACATAGCTGTCCTGATAGCCTGATATATCCTCGTTCTCCCTTACCTTTCTTGCGACCACGACAAATCTCGAGTCCTCGAAGTCATAAGCGCAGGTGGAGAGGGTCAGGAACTCGTCTCCGTACTCGCACTCGATGTCGCTAAGGTAATAGGAACGGTACATTATATTCTCATAGAAGTAGTTATATTCCTCCTCGGTTTCGAAGTTGCGGCATTTGAAGTATTCAAAGAGCGGCTCATCGTCCTGCCATTCGTAGATGCCTATCAGGAAGCAGGCGACGACTACATACTGGTTTTCCTCCCAGCGGGTGTCGAAGTTGATGAGATAATGCTCCTTGACATAGTCGACTCCGCTCTTATAGTCCAAAACCATCCTGAAAAAGGTTCTGTCCGCCATGCTGTGACCGTAGAGGGTGATATTGTCGGCGTGGCTGGTTGCGGTTATCGGGACCTTATAGTCGGCGTAGATTGTCCCTGCCCTGGAGTATTCGCCGTCGAAGCTCTTGTCGATGTACTCCTGATTGTCGTCCGCCTGGACGACGGGATAGTCTATGTACAGCTCACCGTTGGAGCGCTTGAGGGAGGGTATCTGAATCCAGCCCACGAAGTCGTTATTTTGCTCGTAGTATTCAAGATACTTCTCCAGCGGCTCCGGCTCGGGAGGAAGGGTAGGCTGGGTTATATCCTCTGTGGGCAGGGTAGGCGGCTCGGTGACGGTCGCCGTAGGCTCTGTGTCGGCAGAGGGCAGGGGAGGGGTATCAGGTATCTCCTTCTGGCATCCGCCGAGGGCAAAAAGCGTCAGCGCAGCCAGAAGCACCGACAGGGCAGATTTAAGAGGGAGCTTTTTTTGACTCATTTTTTGACCATTCCTTTCAAGCTGTGACCCGATGCCGGGCGTTTATCCTTTGATTCAAGCGATTAAGAAGCTCATTCCTCCGGGATGTAATACTCGTAGTCGGGACCGTCGTCCTTGGGGACAGCCATGCCGTACGCCTCGTAGAAGGCGGCGGGCTTTCTTGGATTCGGGTTGGAGTAGTATTCATACTGCCAGGGGTCCTCGCCCTCCCTCAGCTTTCTCGCCACGACTACAAACCTAGAGTCGTAAATCTCGGTCGAGCAGGTGGAGAGGGTGATGTACTCATCCTCTATGGAGCAGGGGATGTCCGAGGTGTAGTAGCTTCTGTAAAGAACATTTTTGTACCAGTAGTCAAACTCCGATAGGTTGTCAAAGTCGAAGCAGACATGGTATCTGAATATCGGGATGTTGTCCTGGTCCTCCCTTATTCCTGTTAAGAAGCAGCCGATTATAATGTACTGATTCTCCTCCCAGAGGGTGGAATAGGTCACAAGGCGGTGCTCCTTTATGAAGGAGACACGCTTTTTGTAGTCGTGCAGATGGCTGAAATATGTCCCCGCTCCCATGTTGTGACCGTAGATAACGGTGTTCTGAGGACCTGAGTCCTTGGTCACCTTGATGTTATGGTCGGCAAAGAGTGCGCCGTAAGCCTTTTCCTCGCCGTAAAAATCGTGGTCGAGATAGTAATCGTTGTCGTCCGTCTGCATGACGGGATAGTCGATGTAGTTTACGCCGTCGGAGTCCGCAAGACCGTCTATTGTCAGCCAGCCGATAATCTCCGGGTTGATGTCATAAAGCGCCTTAAACCGTGAGAGCATGCCCTCAGGGTATTTTGAAGCCTCCGGGTCGGAGACATCAGCAGCAGGCGTCTGCGGGGAATTATCGCCTGAGCTGCCGCCCGGATTTTCCTGGACGGGATTTTCAGCCTCGGGCTGAGTGACCGAGGGCTGGCTCAAGTCCTCTGGGGAGTCTGTAGTGCTGTGATAGAGGTTACTAAGGTCGTCCTTGCTCTCGTGGAGGTCGGAGGTGCCGAACCTGTACTCCCACACGCCGTAGAAGGAATAAATAAGCACCGCAACCGCCGTCAGATAGATAAGCTTTCTTACTATCTCCTTGGTGTCGTCGCCCTTCCAGGGGAGAAGCTCCTTTAGCCTTCCTTTTAGGCTCCTGTCCCTTTTTTCGTAGGACTCCGGGCGAAGCTCGTTAAGCATTGCCATTAAAAAATCAGCCTTTCAGAATAATAAGAGCAGCCTTGACGGCGTATGCGACAGTCAGAAGGCGGCACTGCTCCCTTGTGAGACTGCCAAGCTCGTAAAGCCGCAGGTTTTCTGTGAACGATTGGTTGTTGTAGTTTATGCTGACGAAAACCGTCCCCACGGGACGCTCGGCGCTCCCGCCGTCAGGACCGGCTATCCCGGTTATTCCTATCCCTATGTCCGCTCCGGCAAGAAGCCTGACTCCTATAGCCATCGCCATGGCTACGGTGTCGCTCACGACATTGTAATCCTCGATGAGCTGACCGGGAATTCCCAAAAGCTCCGACTTCATCCTCTCGGAATAGGTTACGGCTCCTAGCTCAAAGACCGCAGAGGCTCCCGGCACCGAGGTGACATAAGAGGCAAGGAGTCCGCCTGTGCAGCTCTCGGCGCAGCTGACCTTGATTTTAAGCTCGCCCAGCCTTTTTACAAGCTCGCAGGAAAGACTCCCTATGGCTAAAGAAAGCGCCTCGGGGGAGAGGTCCCAATCTGTGGGGATAAGCGAAGCCCGGCTGAGGTCGAGACTGCTTTTTACATCTATTTCCATAACCTTGTCAGCTCCTTAAAAATCGTATTCCTCGTAGGGCCTTAGCGTCACCTGAGCGATGCCGTCAAGAGCCTCTTTGATGAGCGGGTCAAAATCAAACCCGGACTCCGCCCTTTCCACCTCTGCAAGGGTGGGCTTTGTCTTTGGGTGCTTGGGGGTAAAGACGGTGCAGCAGTCCTCATACGGCTCTATCGAGATGTCGAAGGTGTCGATTTTGTAGGATATGTCTATGATTTCCTTTTTGTCAAGACCTATGCAGGGTCTGAACACCGGGAGCCTGCAAACAGAGTCGGTAGCGACCATTGCGGCCATGGTCTGAGACGCAACCTGACCTATGCTCTCCCCGGTGACTATCGCCGAGAAGCCGTAAGCCTCGCACAGCCTCTGAGATATCTCCATCATCTGCCGCCTCATGATTATGGTGAACAGCTCCTCCGGGCAGTTTTCCCGGATAGCCTCCTGAATTTTTGTGAAGGGGACGGAAAAAAGGGTTATCTGACCGCAGTATTCGGATATTTTTGCCGCCAGCTTCTTGACCTTTATAAACGCCCTCTCGGAGGTGTACGGCGGCGACTGGAAATGGATTGCGCTTACTATAACTCCACGCTTTGCCATCATCGTCCCGGCGACGGGAGAGTCTATTCCGCCGGAGAGCATCAAAAGCGCCCTGCCGGAGGTCCCCACCGGGATTCCCCCTGCGCCGTCCACAGGCATACCGTGGACATACGCTGAGTTGTCCCTTATTTCCACCACCACGGTGACCTCGGGGCTTTTAACATCCACGGTAAGATGGGGATATCTTTCTAAAATCCTGCCGCCAAGCTCCGCCATAAGCTGCATTGAGTCAAGGTAAAATCTCTTGTCGGCTCTTTTTGCCTCCACCTTGAAGCTTTGTGCAAGCTGCAAAGACTCTCCTAGATACTCTGATACCGTAGATTCTATATCGTCAAGATTTTTTTCGCAGGACACCGCCATGCAGAGCTTTGCTATTCCAAAGACCCTTTTGAGCCTTTCCATAGCCTCCCCGAAGTCGCAGAGGCTGTCGTCCCCCTCGACAAACAGGGTGGACTGGCGGGAGGAGTAGCTAAAGTCTCCCAAGGACTTTAGCCTGCGGCGGACATTTCGTATAAGCACAGCCTCAAAGCTGGAGCGGTTTAGACCCTTTAGCACCAGCTCGCCGTACTTGCAAAGAATAACCTGATTCAGGCATATCATTCCCTTCAGCTTTTTAAATCTATGGTTTTACAAAAATGCTAATTCCTAATTCTCGCCAGACGCTCGGAGCATCTTATAAGCCCCTTTGCCAGAGCGTCTATATCCTCTTGGCGGCTCATGCCGGAAAAGCTTATTCTTAACACGTTGTCAATATAGCTGCCCTTGGTTTTAAGCTCGGTAAGGACTGCGCTCTTTTTGCCCTTTGAGCAAGCCGAGCCGCTGGAGACATAGACTCCGTCCTCCTCGAGGGAGTGCAAAAGCGTCTCGCTCTTGTAGCCGGGGAGGGCGATGCTCAGTATATACGGGCTTGCGTCAGCCCTTGAGAGTATTACCGCCCCGACAGCCGTGAGGCTTTTTCTGGCGTATTCGTTTAAGGACAGGGCATGCTCGTACCTTTTTTCTATAGTGGGAGACTGAAGCTCCACAGCCCTGCCCATTGCGTGTATACAGGGGACAGCCTCCGTCCCGGAGCGAAGCCCCTGCTCCTGACCGCCTCCTACCAAAAGCGGCGACAGCCTTATCCCCTTTTTAAGGTAGAGCGCACCGACTCCCTTGGGAGCGTGAAACTTGTGTCCGCTCACTGAGGCTGAGTCCAGGCAGAGCGTCTTGACGCTTGTCGGGAGCTTTAAAAAGCCCTGTACAAGGTCGCTGTGGGTTATGCAGTCGGGATATTTTCTTTTGATTTTCATAAAGGCTCCGGCAATCGGGAGGATGCAGCCGGTTTCGTTGTTTACAAGCATTGCGCTGATTAGGCAGGTTTTACTGTCCACCGCCGAGACGAGCATATCCTCGGTAATCTCGCCCACGCTGTTCGGACTGAGCCTTACTACCTCGTAGCCAAGCTCCTCCAGACGGTTAAACGCCATGCTCACCGAGGGATGCTCTATCGTAGTGGTGACAACCCTCTTTTTCCTGACGCCGTATTTTGCCGCAAGACCCAAGACCGCCGTGTTGTTGGCTTCTGTCGCCCCGGAGGTGAATAAAAGCCTCCCAGACGGGTCTCCCAGAGCCGCTAAAATTCTGTTTCTTGAATGGGTGACAAGCCTCTGTGCCGCCAGTCCCATAGAGTGCAGCGAGGAGGGATTGCCGTATATTTGAGTCATTGCCTGATATGCCGCCTCGGCGGCCTCCGGCATGACCTTGGTTGTAGAGGCATTGTCAAGATATGAAAACGCTTCCTCCGGCATTTTTATCCTCCCTTAAAGACTCTCTCACAGATAAAACAAAACAGGAGCCGCTAAAATTGCAGACAGCCCGAGCCATCAAATACACCCTTTCATTATAATATATTTTCGACCAAAAATCAACTGCTTTCGCCCCTGAAATGGCGTGTGAACGGTGAGAATTATGTGAAAATTGTCGTATTTGTACCATAAATTGATGATATATACTCATGCCTCGGGCACGGGACGCCGGCTTACCCCCCGTGAGAATAAAGCCGAGCGTTAGTTTTTAAACAGAAAGTCCGCACAAACTCAGCGTTTATGCGGACCTTATGCTGGTGAGCCACTGGAGATTCGAACTCCAGACCCTTTCATTAAAAGTGAAATGCTCTGCCAACTGAGCTAGTGGCTCGTCAAGTAGCCTATGTATTATATCAAAACAAGGCGGCTTTGTCAAGGGCTAAGAGCCATTTTTCTTTAAAAACCGCCTTGGCGCTCCGAAAAAGGGTGCAGATGAATATCATCTGCACCCGTGGGCGGCGCAGACCTACGCCAGCCTTTTTAATTCCTATCCTCTTTTCCCGACCAGAGCCGCCATAGCCGCCGCAAGGATTATACCCATAGGAGCGATAAGCCCGGTTTGGGGATTGGGAGCCGATGATTCTGCCTCCTCGTCAGACTGGCCTGACTGCACAGGCTCGTCTATTGTGACATCAGAGCCGGGGACATTATCCTCGTCAAGGGTTACATCGGAGGTATCCTCATCCGATGGCTGTGAGGGAGTGACGATAGTCTCAGGAATAGGCTGAGCGGAGTATGTCGGGACGCTTGCAGACACATATCCGCAGACGGAGCACTCGTAATGTCCTGAGCCGCTAACTGCCTCGGTGGGATATCTCTCTATGACAAAGTCGAGGGTGTGGGCTGTTGAGTCTATCTTATCTCCGCAGATGCAGGTCAGCCAGTGGCTGTTATCATCGTAGCTGTAGCCGCTTCCGTCCGGGATGTGGTCGGGAGTCTTGTCGAGCACGGTGTTTTCAATTTTTATTTCATTAGTCCCTGCGCTGTCGCTGAAGTATTTCCTGCAGTCAGAGCACTTCCAATGCTCGATGTTGCCCTCTGCAAGATGGGTTGCGTC
>DBPX01000002.1 GCA_002305045.1 Ruminococcus sp. UBA1409 | reverse complement strand
TTGTTCATAAAATTCTCCTTTCCTGTTGACAACGGTTATTATTGTTGTTAAAATTATTGTATCAAAAGATGCAATTTGAGTAAATTTCAATCGTAAAAATGTTTCAAATATTGTTTGAAACAATATTTGAAACTAAACTCAACAAAACCAAACAATAAGAAACGCACAAATGCGTTTTGTTTCTTTTTAGTGTCAAATAGGAGGGTGTTTAATGGAACAAAACAAAGAAAAAGCCAAAATAATTGGTGAACGCATAAAATATCTGCGGGAAAATACCACCTGTGGAAAAATGCGGTACCACTATGAAAGAGCCAGGGAAAACGGGGTACCTATTCAATTAGGACCGCAAGCAAAAAGCACTTTGTACGCAGCAAAAGAATACAGGAAGGCTGCACAACAAACGCTGGCTGATATCCTTGGGATATCTCGCTCCACCTTAGACAGGTGTGAAAGGGGGGAGCTCGGCAAAAAAGGGGAAATAAAGCTAAAAGATACAGATATCTCTTTGTTTGCCAGGTTGGTGGGCGTGTGTGTACCTTATATATTAGGTGAAACAGATATTGCCGATCCTGTTGAGTACGAGATGCAGCTTGATAAGGAAGAGAATGAGGCTCTTGCCGCTATTGAGGAGTACCGCCTTGAAAAGATAAAGCAGTACGAAACGCTTTTCAGACTTTGTGGCTTTCAGTATGAAAACATAGAACACACAACGGAATATATGAGGGATGAATTTTGTACAGTTTTTGGTGAGACTCCCTATTACGGAGGCCCACATAAACTCACAGAGCAAAATGCCGCAGGTGATACTGTCGCATTGTATTTGAGTGATGATGAATTGGAAAAACTCAAGGACCGTTTAGGCGATACAGTCGCATTTGAGTGCTTTCGTATAAAGAGAGGCAGGGATAACGATAATGGCAACGGTTGAAAAGCGTGTCGGTAAAAGCGGAAAAGTTAGTTATAGGATAACCGTTGCTGGTGGCATAGACTGCACCGGAAAGCAAATAAGGATGCGCCGTACCTGGGAGCCGCCCAAACCGTATATGACACCTAAGCAAATAGAAAAAGCCCTCACCAGAGCCGTTACCGACTTTGAGAGGGAGATCGAGCAAGGGTATAGATTGGATCATAAGCAATCTTTTGCCGAGTATGCACAATATGTGCTTGACTTAAAAGAGCGTACAGGCATAAAACCCCGCACCATAGAACGGTACCAGGATCTATTAAAAAGGGTAAATTTGGCCATAGGACACCTCAAGCTAACAGATATTAGGCCCCAGCATCTTAATGCCCTATATCAGAATTTAAGTGAGGAGGGCGTAAGGAGTGGGGCAAGCAAAGCGTTAGCTCACATTGACATAAGAGCGTGGATAAATGAAAACAGCACATCAATTACAAAGCTGGCCGCCAAGGCAAATGTTGCGGCTGCCACGCTTTCAGCAGCTATTGCCGGTAAGAAAATCAGCGGAGATACTGCTGGAGCCATTGCATCTGCTATGGGCTTGCCCACGAGCACGGTATTTAAGATTGAGCAAGACACCTCGCCGTTATCCAATAAAACGATCTTGGAGCATCACCGCATTATATCAACCGTGATGGCACAGGCTGAAAAAGAAATGCTGATACAATTTAACCCTGCAACCAAGGCAACACCTCCAAAGGTACAACGCAAGGATCCGGACTATTACCAGCCGGAAACAATAGGCCGCATACTTGATGCGCTTGACAGCGCTCCTCTAAAATGGAAAACGGCAACCTATCTTTTAATAGATACAGGCTGCCGCCGTGGTGAGGCTATGGGGTTAAAATGGGAAAGCATTGATCTAACCAATGGTATTATGACTATTGAGAGGGCTTTGCTGTACAGCCCCAAAAAGGGCGTGTATGAGGGAACACCTAAAACAGGCAAGAGCAGGATCCTAAAATTAGCACCGGAAACGCTCCAGCTTTTGGAACAATGGAAAACAACACAGGCAGATATGCGATCTGCCTATGGCAATGCGTGGGTAAAGTCTGGTTATGTATTCACCCAGGATAATGGGGATAGAATGAACCCAGACAGCCTCACAGATTGGCTCAACAAGTTTAGCAAGGCTAATGACTTACCACACATCCATCCGCACGCATTTAGGCACACAGCTGCATCTACTATGATCGCTAATGGCGTTGACATTGTTACAGCGGCAAACGAGCTGGGCCACGCAAGTGCAACCACAACCGCCACGATATATGCGCACCAAATAGCAGAGGCAAAAGCAAAGGCAGAGAATGTAAGAGCCGGTGTGTTTAAGCGGTCATAAAAGGGGTGAATTTGGGGTGAATTTATACGAATTTCCACCCCACGGCACGAAAACGCACAATAAACAAAACGCTTAAAACACAGTAAAATAAATGGTTTTGCAATGTTTTGCAAATGTACAATAAATAAAATCGGCAACTCATAACCCGGAGGTCGTTGGTTCAAGTCCTTCCCCCGCAACCAAATTAATCCCAAGCTATCCTGCTTGGGATATTTTTTAATGATTTGTCAGACGTCCTATATCTAATCCAAGATTTAATCGGTGCGAGAGCTTACCTGCGGTCTTTTTCCAACCTTTTCGGATTTGCGTGTCTATATTGGTGAAGGCCTTTAAAAGGAGAAAAACAAGTGAACAGACAAGATGTAGAGAAAACCATAACTGAATATCTGAAGCCTATATTTGGCTTTGCTTTGAAAAGGTGTAAAAGTATCCACGATGCAGAGGATCTGTCGCAAGAGATTGCGATAAGAGCGTTCCGTGCGCTCCTTGTCAAGGATGACGTTGCGGACATGGGTAAGTTTATCTGGACAGTTGCCCATAACATGCTCAGCAACTATTATCGTGATACTGCTAAAAGCATGGTCGGAGTTTCTATTGATGAAGTTGCAGAGCTGATCGCTGATCCAGATTCAGAGTTGGACACCGATGACAACACAGAAACTATCCGTCGTCTCCAGACCGAGATCGCTTACCTTTCAAAATTGCAAAGAAGAATTGTAATTGCGTATTATTTTGAGAATCGCAAGCAGGCTGATATTGCTACAGAATTAGGTGTTCCTCTTGGCACAGTTAAATGGCACTTGTTTGAAGCGAAAAAAGAATTGAAACGAGGTATGGACACAATGAGAAAAGCAAGCGAACTCAAATTCAACCCTATTAAATTTCACTCCTATGGTATCAACGGTTCCATTGGCACAAAATCCCCGGACGAGTTCTTCCGATCCACACTTTCACAGAATATCTGTTACTGTGTGCGTAATACGGCAAAGACGATCAATGAGATTGCCGATGACCTTGGAGTTTCCCCTGTGTACGTTGAAACCGAAGTGGAATTTCTTGAAGAATACGGCTTCCTGCAGGCACAAAAGGATAAGTACATTGTCAACTTCATCATCAGCGAGCCGACAGCAGAACTTCTTACCATGCAGAACGATATGTACAAGCGTGCTGCTGAGCTGTTTGCGAACGATCTGTATGATGAACTGACCTCTTCCGGCATTCTTGACGATCCAGACATCTGGTGTGGCCAAACTGACCAGCCCATCTCCTTAACCGAGTCTCCTAAAGCGGACCGAAACTTCATTCTATGGTCGCTGATTCCTTATATAGCAGCTTGGTCTGGTGAGAAGCTTACGGATGAGAGTATTTCCTTTGACGAGGTTGCCACGATCCGTCCGGATGGTGCGCATAATATCTTCCATGCATCTATTGTATCGGATGAAATGATTCTTTCTAAAGACTATGTGTATATGAAGAATTGGTGCGGTCCTATGTGGAATGGTAATGGTAATCGCATCCTTTGGCAGATCGACAGCGAGTGGTCTGATCGTGGTGAGCGCCATGGTCTCCAATATTCTGAAGATGCCAAGCGCATCCTCGGTCTTTACGAAAGAGAGTTTGATGACCGTCTTTCTAAGGATGAATATGCATGGTTAGCCGAGCGTGGTTGTGTAAAAACTAACGGAGATTATGACGGATACTTCAAGTCTGCGTGGCAGATTGTTGTTCTGGCAAACAAGGAGATTCAAGATAAACTCCTTGCTGTCGGTGAGCGAATCAAGGCAAAGTACCAGACTGCCTTTAATGTGCTGAAGGCTCCCTATGCCGAGGCTGTGCTGGAATCGGTTCCTGCACATCTTAGAAGGATAAAGGAGTATGAGCTGCAGTTTGTTTTCCACTCAGACGGATGGTTCCTGGCACACTGCATCACAACGCTTTTAAAGAACGGCAAGCTAAGGCTCCCGACCGATGAGCAAAGAAAATCGCTCTCAACGATTATTTTAAATGGGTAGAAAGTAAATAAAATCCCCCTCGGCGAGGGGGATTTTCTGACAGCAAAGCGCCGTTATTTTACATAAGACCTCTGTAAAGCTCCTTGATTTCCTCTACGCTTGTATCCCTCGGGTTTCCGGGACGGCAGGCGTCTGCATATGCAGACTCGGAGAGGAACTGGATGTCCTCCTCCTTGAGGATGCCCTTGAGGTCAGCCGGGATTCCGACATCGCTTGATAGCTTTTTAACAGCGGCGATGGTTGCGGCTGCAGCCTCGTCTAGGCTCATGCTGTCGATTCCCTCGACTCCCATAGCCTTGCCTATCGCAGGATAGCGCTCCTTGGCGGCAGGGGCGTTGTACTCAAGACCTGTAGGGAGTATTATGGCGCAGGCGACTCCGTGAGGAGTGTCATAGAAGGCGCTGAGACCGTGTGCCATGGAGTGTACGATTCCCAGACCGACATTTGAAAATCCCATGCCGGCGATATACTGCCCGAGAGCCATGCCCTCCCTGCCGCAGTCCTTATTCTCGACGGCACTGCGAAGGCTGGAGGATATAAGACGTATAGCCTCAAGATGGAACATATCGGAAATTGCACAGTGTCCCTTGGTGATATAGCCCTCGATGGCGTGAGTAAGAGCGTCCATGCCGGTTGCGGCAGTAAGGCTCTTCGGCATGGTCGACATCATGTCGGGGTCGACGACAGCTATCTCGGGAATGTCGTTTACATCAACGCAGACAAACTTACGCTTTTTCTCGACATCGGTGATGACATAGTTTATAGTGACCTCTGCAGCTGTTCCTGCGGTGGTAGGAACTGCTATCGTGAACACTGCGTGCTTCTTTGTGGGAGCAACTCCCTCAAGCGAGCGCACATCTGAAAACTCGGGATTCATGACAATTATTCCTATCGCCTTTGCGGTATCCATAGCCGAGCCGCCTCCTATGGCTATAATGCAGTCGGCTCCGCTTTTGCCAAATGCCTCTACACCGCTCTTGACATTCTCAATAGTGGGGTTTGCCTTGATGTCGCTGAAAACCTCATAGGGATAGCCGTCCTTGTCAAGAAGGTCTGTAACCTTAGCTGTGACTCCGAATTTAATGAGGTCGGGGTCTGTGCAGACAAGAGCCTTTTTATAGCCTCTTGCCTTTAGCTCGGGGAGGACATTCTCAACGGCTCCCTTGCCATGATAGGAGATAGTGTTTAGTACGATTCGATTGACCATAGCGATGCTTATTCCTTTCAATTTTATATTCCAGTCCGCCTGACGGCGGCAGGGTTCATAATATAGCTGCCGAGCGAATGCGGTCTTAACACAAGCGGGGGCTTTAAGCTTATTCATATTATTCATAAAAGATGCAAAGCCCAAAATTCCAGCCCTTGATTTTATTATAACACGGTCAAGCTAAAAATACAAGCGTAAGAGCTAAACATAAATCGAGGCTTTGAGGAAAAAGGATAAGGCTTTTGTGGTCGTAAAAAAGCCCCTAAGGAGAAGCCTTAGGAGCTGTTGTGGTCGAGGTGACAGGACTCGAACCTGCGGCATCTTGGTCCCAAACCAAGCACTCTACCAAACTGAGTTACACCTCGCTCTTTAGTTGCCGAGCGGTATTCATTATAACCCCTTTGCAAAGAGTTGTCAAGTGTCTGAGGACTAAAAAAGCTTGGCGTCTGAAAATACCAGCGAGGCTGACGCCGTGTCGTACCACAGGTCGCAGACTCCGTCGCTGACGGCGTAGGCGGTGGAAAGATACAAAAGCGGGCAGTAGCTTCCCGAGGACACTAGAGCCGACTCTGCGCTTTGGCAGTCCAGAAGAAGCTCCTCTAAAGAGAGATAGGAGTATCTTGAGGAGTATACGGAGCCTGCCTCAGCCGAATGAGGGAGCGAAGCCAGCTCGCCGTCAGAGGAAAAGGGGGCCAGATAGCCTACAAGCTCCAGGCTTTTTTCTATCTCGTAAAGGCAGATGTCGTAGCTTCCCTCCTCCAGCCTCCTTTGGTAGTCGGTCTCGTTTACTATTTCAATCGAGGGAGTAAAGCCCAGACAGGCCTCCCACTGCTCGATAACAAGCTCTAATACCTCGATATAGTCAAAGCTGTCCGCAACCAAAACATTGCACCCGGCAAGCTCACGCTTTTCGCTCTCTGTAAGAATAAAGCTCCATTTATAGCCGGAAAGCCTTGGGTCTGATGAAATTTCCGGCTCGGGGAGGATGCTTCTTAGCTCCCGGGAGTCAAAATAGGCGTCCGGCGGGAAGATGCCGTAGGCTGCCTTAGTCCCCTGCGGGAGTCCTTCAGACAGACTCTCCCTTTCTATACAGCCAAAAAGCGCCTCCTTGACATCCTCTCTTGAAAGTATCTCATTTTTCGGGCTGACGACAAGCCCGGCAGAGCTATCATATACCCTATAGACCTGGCTGTCGTCCGGGATTCCAAAAATGCCGCCCTCCCCCGACGGGAAATATACCTGAGTTGAGCCGGAGTTGAAGCTCTCCAGCCTGCTCCTTTCGCTCTTTTCTACCAAA
The DNA here is from genome assembly GCA_002305045.1 of Ruminococcus sp. UBA1409. Taxonomy (GTDB): domain Bacteria; phylum Bacillota; class Clostridia; order Oscillospirales; family Ruminococcaceae; genus Faeciplasma; species Faeciplasma avium. The sequence goes on along the minus strand of DBPX01000002.1, from coordinate 33,198 downwards.
AAGCTTATTCCCGAGGGGTATACCCTTGACGCTGCGGAGTAGGCGTCGTTTCTTGTGAGCCTTACATAGTTGTCGCTTCCGTAGCGGTCATGCTGCCAGAGTCTTACATAAAACGGCCCGTTTGAGGCTATGCTCTTTGCCTCAAGACCGTATTTTCCGTTGCAGGACTCGAAAAACTCCTTGCAGCAAGGAGACGCCGGAAGCCTTGTCAAAAGGCTCGGAAAAAGGGCGTTCGGATAGCTCAGGGTAATTTCAAGGGTGTATTCGTCAAGCGCTGTAACGCAAGGCTCTCCCTCTCCCAGGGAGTTTTTTATGCAGGAATAGTCCTTTGCATAGGGAGACCCAAGCTCGGGGTCTAAAAGCCTTGAAAAGCCGAACTCAAAGTCGTAAGCCGTGACCTTCTCGCTAAAGCCTCCTGCTGCACGCCACTCCATATCCCTTCTTAGATAAAAGGTGTAGACAAGCCCGTCCTCAGACACGGTGTAGGACTCGGCGGAGCCGCAGACTATCTCGCCTGAGGAAGCGGTCTTTAAAAGCCCCTCAAACATATTCCTCAAAACTGCAATTGAGCTTTCGTCCTCGGCAAGTATAGGGTCAAGAGTAACGGGGTCGCCGGGAATCGAGAGCTTGAAAAGCTGCCCGGAGCCGTCCCCCTTTACAAGGCTTAAAAGACTATCGGCAAACGAGCAGCCGGTAGTCATAAGCATGAGTATTATGAAAAGCGCCGCAATAAAAGGTCTTTTAGCTTCATAGCTCGCAGGTGACGGCATGACCCTGCTCAATGGTTTTCTTAACATCTATAATCCTCTGGTTTGTGCTGCCCCTGAACCGGCACTCGTAGCTTTTCAGCGACTCCACGAAGCGGCCGTCCACAAGGTAATCTATGCTGTTTAAAAGCTCCATATAGGCGTTTTCGCTGCTGGCCTCTCTGATAAGCTCCTCGACAGTGAAGCCGGAGTAGGACATAACGCCGAGTCCTGCCGCCCTAAGCCTTACGGCAAGCTCGGCAAGCGGCCTTGCCTGACAGAACGGCTCTCCCCCGCTGAAGGTAACGCCGTCTAGGAGCGGATTCTTGATTATTCTTTCAAACAGGCTGTCGGTATCGTCATCGTAGCCGCCTAGGAAATCGTGCGTCTGCGGGTTGTGACAGCCCGGACATCGGTGCGGACAGCCCTGTACGAATATGGTAAAGCGTATTCCCGGACCGTCTACAATGGACTCCTCAACCACTCCTGACATCCTTATTTTCATACTGGTCATAACCTCCCTAAAAAGAAGCTTCGGGCAGAAGCAGATCCGCTCCTGCCCGTATTCGTTATTTACAGACTGTGCTTAACTCTGTCAGCCTCCTCGGCTCGCTTGGCGTTGTTGAATCTGTCAAGCGTTCCGACAAGATAGCCGGTTATCCTTCTTATTCTCTCAAAGCCGTAGCTTCCCTCCGACTCCTTCCTGCCGCACTTAGGGCAGGTGTCGCCGATTATGCCGGTGAAGCCGCAGCAGGGGTCCCTGTCAACAGGGTGGTTTATCGAGCCGTAGCCGACTCCGCAGTCCTTCATATATCTTATAATCTTCTCAAATGCCGTAAGATTCTGGAGCGGGTCGCCGTCAAGCTCGACATAGCTTATATGTCCGGCGTTGGTAAGCGCATGATAGGGCGCCTCGATGCTTATTTTGGTAAAGGCGTTGCAGCTGTAGTATACCGGGACATGGAAGGAGTTGGTGTAATAATCTCTGTCGGTGACTCCGGCAATAACTCCGTACTTCTTCTTGTCCATCCTAAGGAATCTGCCTGACAGTCCCTCGGCAGGGGTCGCAAGGAGGGTAAAGTTCATCCTTGTCTTTTTAGTCTCCTCGTCCATCCTGCTTCTCATCCTGGTGACTATCTCAAGACCCAGCTTTCTTGCCTCCTCGCTCTCGCCGTGGTGCTTGCCGGTAAGGGATTTTAAGCACTCTGCAAGTCCTATAAAGCCCATTGAGAGGGTGCCGTGCTTTAAAATCTCGCCGACGGTATCGTCCTTAGAGAGCTTTTCAGAATCAAGCCATACTCCCTGGCCCATCAGGAAGGGGAAGTTCTTGACCTTCTTCTGAGCCTGAATCCTGTATCTTGCCATGAGCTGGTCAATGACAAGATTCATCATATCGTCAAGCTTCTGATAGAAAATGTCTATGTTTCCCTTTGCCTCTATTGCAAGCCTCGGCAGGTTTATCGAGGTGAAGGAGAGGTTTCCTCTGCCGGTGACTATCTGCCTTGTAGGGTCGTAGGCGTTTGCTATTACCCTGGTGCGGCAGCCCATGTAGGCTATCTCTGTGTCGGGGTCCCCGGGCTTATAATACTGGAGATTATAGGGAGCGTCAATGAAGGAAAAGTTGGGGAAAAGCCTCTTTGCCGAGACACGGCAGGCAAGCTTGAAGAGGTCGTAGTTGGGGTCTCCCTCGTTGTAGTTTATCCCCTCCTTGACCTTGAAGATGTGAATCGGGAATATGGGGGTCTCTCCGTTGCCAAGACCGGCGTCCTGAGCCAAAAGCACATTTCTTATAACCATCCTGCCCTCGGTCGAGGTGTCGGTGCCGTAGTTTATCGAGCTGAACGGAGTCTGCGCTCCAGCACGGGAGTTCATGGTATTGAGATTGTGGATAAGAGCCTCCATAGCCTGATAGGTCGCCTTGTCTGTCTCCCTGACCGAGCTTTCGTAGGAGAACTTCTGAATCTTCTCTGTCTGAGGGCCGTCGCAGTAAACAGACAGCCTCTTTGCCTCCTCCGCCGTGTACTCCGCCGACATATCGAGGCTGGGGCGAAGTCCCATATCCTCAAGCTCCGAAAGATAGCCCTTTACAAAGCTCTCAGCGTCACTTACATCGTCCAAAAGCTCCAGCGAGCGGATTATATTATCCCTGTAACGGTGTGCAAAGGTCTTTTTTACGCCCTCAGCCATGTCAAAGTCAAACTTAGGAAGCGACTGACCGCCATGCTGGTCGTTCTGATTAGACTGAATCGCTATGCAGGCAAGGGCGGCATAGCTTGAAATCTCGTTCGGAGTCCTAAGATGTCCGTGACCTGTCGAGAAGCCGTTTGCAAACAGCCTTGTCAGGTCTATCTGTGTGCAGGTGGTGGTGAGGGTGTAGAAGTCAAGGTCGTGTATATGGATATCGCCCTCGGAGTGAGCCTTTGCAAACACCGGGTCCAGAACATACATCTCGTAAAACTCCTTTGCGCCGCAGGAGCCGTACTTGAGCATGGTGCCCATGGCGGTGTCGCCGTCGATGTTGGCGTTTTCACGCTTTACTTCACTGTCCTTAGCGGAGGTAAAGGTGAGGTCCTCGTATATCTTCATTATCTTGGTGTTCATCTCACGGACCCTGGTCCTGTCCGAGCGGTAAAGGATATACGCCTTTGCAGTGGCTGCGTGGCCCTCCTCTATGAGAATCTTCTCTACGGCATCCTGAATCTCCTCAACGGTGGGAATCTTGCTCTTCTGGGAGCTTTCGATATAGTCGCATACTCTGCCGGCTATCTCTAAAGCCTCGTCATAGTCCCGACCGCCTATTGACTCCGCCGCCTTGAAGATGGCGTTGGCAATCTTTTCGATGTTGAAGGTGACTATCCTTCCGTCTCTTTTTTGAATCCTTGTAATCATCGCTTTACTTCCTTTCCTCCTGTAGCTGACTTCCCCGCTGAAAAACCGGCGTGCTTTGCAAAAGCCGGACTGTATTCATCCCCTTGCCGGAATTAAACCCGGCGTCGGGCAGAGAATCTAAATTAAGAATAAAATAAGTTCGGGTATTGTCCCGAAAGCTGCACGGCTAAAAGCCACTTGGGCATCGAGCCTTGGGCTCTCCCGGCACAACCACAATATCTTGGGGTTTGCGGCGGCTCAATATCAAGTATATTGTATCGAGGGCATAAAGTCAAGAAAAAAACCATCCATAATTAGCGGTTAAAAATTGGACAGTGTGCACAACGGCACGCTAAACCGCATTGTGTAAAGGCTTTATGCTTGACAACTGGCTCCATGATGAAAATCACAGAACCAGCCGTAAAGGTATTTTACTTTACATGGATGTTTACATGCCGTCTCACTCCGAGGCGCCGTCCGCTGAGTCCTCCAAAGCAGAGCCTACAAGCTCGGTGGTGTAGGTATGGGTTAAAAGGTAGTCCTTAATTATGCCGTAGGTATCGCTCTTTAGATGCATGCCGTCGTTTTCCGCAAGCTCTGAGGGAAGATAGCCGTCCGAGCCTTTAAGATAGCTGTTTAAATCGAGATAGAGCATCCCGTACCTGTCGGCGTATTCAAGGAGCAAGGAGTTATACTCATCGATATTTTGGTTCGACACCGGGCTTTCTATCGACTCTTCCTTCCCTCTTGTGACTGGAGTGACGGATATGATGAACACCCTGGCGTCCCCGGAGACGGATTTAAGCTTGTCTGCAAATTTGGTAAAATCAAGATATATATCCGACACGCTCATATAGGAGAGACTGTTCGTCCCGAGCATTACATAGATATTTTCAAAGGACTCCTCCCTCACCGCCTCTATGACGCTTCGCTCGCCCCCGTCAGCCGTGACGGTCTCGGTGGCTGCGTTTGAGACATTCATCCTGAGCGTTGAGTAGACCTTGGCTTCCGGGATAATATTATAGGTTCCAAGACCATATATAATACTGTCCCCTATAAAGAGCGAGCTATCAAAATATTCCTCACCGGCAGGCTGACCCTCGGGAACGGGATTAACAAGCTCATCGGGAAGATTTGAAGCAGTCTGATTGCCAGAATCATCCTGTACTACGGGGTCAGAGACTCCCGCAGGGACGACTATGCTCCCGCTTTTTGACAGTACATCCTCCAGGGAGGTTGTTTTCATATATCTGTAGAACATGAAGACAAAAATCAGTATCCCCGCAAGCAGTACCAGCTCAAAATGATACCTTACCCTTCTTTTTTTACGCCTTTTGCCTCTGACAGCTGTGTATTCACCCATGAAATGCATCTCCGTTTATATGTACATATAAATGTAAAGGGGCGCCCTGCCCGCTTCTCTCATTAATATATATTATACAGTGTTTTTCGCCATCTTTCAAGGAGTTTAATAAATAATTTATAATTATGGCACAAGAGCAGGCTTACAGACCTTCTTCTGCTTGAAAAATAAGAAAATATAAAGTATAATAGCTACTGTGGCGGCAAGGGAGCTTTTAGCTTTTTATTAATACACTTAAAGCGAGGTTTTATATATGTGCGGATTTGTCGGGTTTACCAATAATATACCAAATACCAGAGAGGTCCTTGAAAGGATGTCGGAGTCCATAACACACAGGGGCCCAGACTCACACGGAGAGCATATCGACGAGGGAGTAGCTCTTGGCTTCAGAAGGCTCTCGATAATCGACCTCTCGAACGGCAGTCAGCCTCTTTACAACGAGGACGGCACGGTCGTCCTTGTCTTTAACGGCGAGATATACAACTATCAGCCTCTTAGAGAGGAGCTTTTGTCTTACGGTCACAGCTTTTCCACCGAGACAGACTCAGAGGTGCTTATTCACGGCTACGAGCAGTGGGGAAAGGAGCTTCTTGGCAGATTGAGGGGGATGTTCGCCTTCGTCATCTGGGACAGGAAAAGAGGCGAGCTGTTTGGAGCAAGGGACTTCTTCGGAATCAAGCCGCTCTACTATACAAGCATGGGCGGAGCGTTTATCTTCGGCTCGGAGATAAAGAGCTTTCTTCATCATCCCCTCTTTGTCAAGGAGCTTAACACCGACGCTCTTGAGACCTACCTAACCTTCCAGTATTCAGCCTGCGAGGAGACCTTCTTCAAGGGCGTAAAGAGGCTTTTACCCGCTCACTATTTTGTCTACAAGGACGGCATAATGAAAACCGAGAGGTACTGGAGCGTCGACTTCCTGCCGGACGAGAGTCCTGGGCTGGAGGACTGGGTGAATAAAATCTCTGATACCTTTAAAGACTCTGTCGAGGCTCACAAGATAGCCGATGTCGAGGTCGGTAGCTTTTTGTCAAGCGGAGTTGACTCAAGCTATGTCGCCGCCGTCGCCGATGTCGACAAGACCTTCACCGTCGGCTTCGGGGAGGACGAGAGGTACAACGAGATAGGCTACGCAAAGGAATTTTCCAAATACATCGGCAAGGAAAACATCTCCAAGGTCATAACCCCGGAGGAATACTGGAGCGAGTTCCCTAAAATTCAGTACCACATGGATGAGCCTCTTGCGGACCCGGCGGCGGTCGCTTTGTACTTCGTCTGCCAGCTTGCGTCAAAATATGTAAAGGTCGTCCTCAGCGGAGAGGGCGCCGACGAAATCTTCGGAGGCTACAACATCTACAAGGAGCCTGACGATGTAGCAATCTACAACGCCGTCCCCATGCCGATAAGAAGGATGATAGGAAATATTGCCTCCCGCTTCCCGCACAAAAGAGGGGTCAACTTCTTCATTAGAAGGGGCAAAACCCTCGAGGAGAGGTTTATCGGAAACGCCTATATCTTTTCGGAGGAGGAAAGAAAGGCTATTCTTAAAATAAAAACCTCCGCTCCCGACGCATACGCCCTCACCAAGCCGTTTTACGATATGGTCAGGGATAAGGACAATCTCACAAAAATGCAGTTTTTGGACCTCAATATGTGGATGACCGGCGATATCCTCCTAAAGGCTGACAAGATGAGCATGGCAAACTCCTTGGAGCTCAGGGTACCGTTTTTGGACAGGGAGGTCATGGCTCTTGCGCAGAGAATCCCAAAGCGCTACAGGGTAACCAGGGAAAACACCAAGTACGCCATGCGTCTTGCGGCCCAAAGAGCCTGCCCCAAGGAAACGGCGGACAAAAAGAAGCTCGGCTTCCCCGTACCGATAAGGGTCTGGCTCAAGGAGGACAAATACATCGACATCGTGAAAAAGGAGTTTTTGAGCGAAAACTCAAAAAAGTTCTTCAACACAGACAGCCTCATCAAGCTTATAGAGGAGCACCGCTCGGGTGAGTACGACCGTTCAAGAAAGATATGGACAGTCTATACCTTCCTGGTCTGGTACAGGGTATACTTCGGATAACGGCTTAGCCGTCCAAAAAAGCCAAGCCTAAGCATCAGGATAATTTAACAGAAAGGACGCCCGGGTCTTTATCCGGGACTAGGGTCATAAAGCATGAGTAAAATTTACGATTCCATCGACCAGCTGATAGGAAACACTCCCCTCCTTAGGCTAAAGGGTCTTGAGGCCAGACTTGGGATTCGCTCAAGAATCCTTGCAAAGCTTGAATACTTCAATCCCGCCGGCTCGGTTAAGGACAGAGCCGCAAAAATGATGCTCGACGACGCAGAGGCGTCCGGCGCACTAAAGCCCGGCTCTGTGATAATAGAGCCCACCTCCGGGAACACTGGAATCGGTCTTGCAGCCGTAGCCGTCCCGAGAGGCTATAGGGTGATAATCGTCATGCCGGACAATATGTCTAAGGAAAGGCAGCTTCTTATGAGAGCATACGGAGCCGAGGTGGTTTTAACCCCCGCAAGCGAAGGTATGGCAGGAGCTATAAAAAAGGCCGGCGAGCTTCTTTCAAGGAACCCGGGAGGCTTCATTCCCGGTCAGTTTGAAAACCCATCGAATCCAAAGGCTCACCGTCTTTCAACCGGCCCTGAGATTTTTGAGGCTACAGACGGTTATGTCGACTATTTTGTGGCGGGAGTCGGCACAGGCGGAACAATCACCGGCACGGGAGAGTATCTAAAATCCAAGCTCCCCGGGATATGCATAGCCGCAGTAGAGCCTGAGTCCTCCCCTGTTTTAAGCCTCGGCAGGCCGGGCGCTCACGGGATTCAGGGAATCGGGGCAAACTTTGTTCCAAAGGCGTTAAACAGGGATATCCTTGACCGGATTATAAGAGTCTCGGACGAGGACGCCTATATGATGTCAAGGCTTGTAGCAGGTACGGACGGCGTATTAGTCGGAATATCCTCAGGCGCCGCCCTGTTCGGAGCAGTAAAAATAGCAAGGGAGCAGGAAGCAGACGGAAAAACCATCGTCTGCCTGCTTCCCGACACCGGGGAAAGATATCTTTCCTCAGGGCTGTTCGGATAAAGCCCAGTATATACTAAAGCCCGGAGCCGTCCAAGCTAGGACTACTCCGGGCATTTTTATAGCTATTTACTTCTTATCAGACTAGCGCAGCCTTTTCGACCTTTTTCATCTTGGTGGTCTTTCGCTGAGCCATTACAAGGCTGTAGTAAACTCCTTTTTGACGCATCAAATCGTTATGCGTTCCCATCTCAGCCAGCCTGCCCTTGTCAAGCACTATTAGCTGGTCGGCATTTGAAAGGGTGGAAAGACGGTGAGCTATTGCAATCGTCGTCCTGCCCTCGCAGAGCCTGTGCAGACCCTCCTGTATCATCCTCTCGGTCTCGGTGTCCAAGGAGGCGGTTGCCTCGTCAAGGATAATTATCTTCGGGTCGTGCAGGATGGCTCTGGCTATTGCGATTCGCTGACGCTCTCCTCCTGAAAGGGTATGACCCTTATTGCCGACTCTGGTGTTGTAGCCGTCTGGCAGCTTGGTTATAAACTCATGTGCATGAGCTATCTTTGCCGCCTCGATGACCTCCTCAAAGCTGGCGTTAGGCTTGGCGTAGGAGATATTTTCGAGTATGCTGCCGTCAAAGAGATAGGTTTCCTGAAGGACTACTCCGACCTGAGAGCGAAGGCTCTGCTGGGAAATCTTCCTTATATCCACGCCGTCAATCCTGACGCTTCCCTGGGTGACATCATAGAGCCTGAGGATTAGGTTTATCATGGTGGACTTTCCGACGCCGGAATGACCGACTATTCCTATCATCTTGCCTTGGTCGATATGACAGCTTACATCCTTTAGAACAGGGTTGTAAACCTTGTAGCCAAAGAATACATGGTCGAAATCTATCGTTCCCTTGATGTCAAGGTCAACGCAGTCCTTGCTGTCCTGAATTTCGGTCTGCTCCTCGAGTATCTCAAACACCTTAGATGCGCTTACAGAGGCGTTTGCAAAGGTCCTGGGAAGATTCAAAAGCCATCTTAAGGGAGTGTAGAGCATGGTGATGTAGGAGGTAAACTGGGTCAGCTCGCCGAGGGTCATAGTGCCCCAGGAGGCGGGCATCTGGTTTAGAATCATCTTGGCTCCGAAGAACAGAACAAGATAGTTTCCGAAGGTTAGCAAGAAGTCCTGCATAGGCCAGAATATCTGCCAGATTATTTCCGCCTTGGTTATCGCCTTAGCCCACTTGCCGGAGGCAGCCTCGTACTTTTTAACCTCCTGAGCCTCGGTGCCGCAGGATTTTACAACTCTTATGCCGTTGAGGGTGTCGTGAAGGAGCTTGGAGTGATTGTTGGCACATCTCCAGGAGCGTCCGAAGTACATCCTTATAGTCATCGTGAGCTTCTTGACGGTGAGCATTACTATCGGTATCGGGAGTATCGACATCAGAGCCAGCCGCCAGTTCATGACAAAGGCAATCACCGCAACTATTATAAGGGACATTATCCTTACTATAGCCTGCTTGCCGTTGTCCGTTATAAAGCTCTGGAGGGTATTAGCGTCGTTTGAGACACGGTTGATAAGCTCGCCGGCGCTCTTTTTGGAGACCGAGTTCATAGAAAGATCAAGCGTCTTTTTGAACAGGTCCTCCCTTAAATCCTTGCCTATGTTTAGCGCAACATAGTAGCTTGACTTCATATTAACGAAATCTATCGCAACCTTTAGTATGGAGATTACAACAAGGGATATGCACAAAAGGATAAAGCCGTTGACCTCAAAATCCTTTTCATAGTTCTGAGCCGGGATTACATGCTCGTCTATCAGAATACGGTTGACATATGGCGTAACCATGTTCAAAAGCTCACCCGCAATCGTGCAGAGGATGGATAAAAGGAATATCCATTTATAGGGCATGACCCTCTTGACAAGCTTTGAAAATACCTTTACCTTGGAGGCGCAGTAGGGGCACTCGGTGTAGCCGTCCAGCGGGAGGTGGCATTTAGGGCATTTCGGCTCGTCGATGTCGCTTTTTTCAACCAGCACTCCTGTTGTAAGATAGTGGTTTATTATCTTGCAGACCTCTGCAAAGGAGATAAACTCGTCGTTTGTAAAGGCGCATATCCTCTTGACGGTTACATCGTCCTTCCGTCCGACCATCACAGAGCAGCCGGTAAGCTGCTCGCAGGCGTACTCGTCGAAGTCCTCGAAGCCAAAGCTCTCCTTTAGCTCGCCGTCTATATACACCTCGATGGTTTTATCCTTGGTGACAAGAAGATGTCCGTCCACCTTTTTGGGTCTGCCGTAAAGGTTAAAGGGCAGACAGAAAAGATAATCGTCGAGATTTTTGCCCTTTGGAGCGGAAAGCCTAAGATTCACAGATTATCATTCCTTTCCTGTTTAGATGCATGACAGTATGCTAGATGTAGATTTCAAGGACTGCAAGGCTCTTTTTGTCAAGGGTGTTTATGTCCTCGCAGAAGTATTTGTTGCCGTCGACATCCAGGGCGTAAAGGTACTTGTCGGTAAGGAGTCTGAAGTTGGAGTACCAGTCCCTGACGCATATTGTCTTTCTGCCGGAGGTGGTGTCAAGGTCGACGAAGATAAAGCCTCTTGAATTGTCCTTGATGGAATACACCTTGGTTATCCTCGGCATATAGTATTTGTACTCAAGATAGTCGTTGACAAGCTCGAACTGCTCGGGGGACATCTCGCTCATGTCCTTTATTACGCCTATCTCCTTAAACTCCCTGTCCTCGTTGTCATAGGCTACGCTTATGTAGGTGGTCTTTGAGTAAAAGGGAAGAAGCCTTGTCAGCCTGACATTGAAATACTCGCTTCCCTGATACTTCAGCGAGACAAAGCCAGCGTCGTCCCTGTAAAACTCAAGGCTCTTAGGGTCAAGCTCTACAAGGGTATCTACCTCGAAAAGCTCCTCGGCAAGCTCACTGTTCTTGGTTACATCCGCTTTATTCATATTAGATACCTCATTTCATTATATATACGGTACGGGCTGAGCCTACTTACTCTCTAAGGGTCACTGCTCGATAAACTTAAGAGCGTCGAACTGCAGCTTGTAAAGCTCGAAGTACTTGCCCTTCTGCCTAATGAGCTGGTCGTGAGTGCCAAGCTCCTTTAGCTCGCCGTTGTCTATTACGCAGAGCATATCGGCGTCCCTCAGAGTGGAGAGCCTGTGAGCTATCGAGATTATCGTCCTGCCCTCCTTGAGAGCGTCTATGGCAACCTGAATCTTTCGCTCCGTCCTTGTATCCATAGAGGCGGTCGCCTCGTCCAAAATCAGGATGTTGGGACTCTGGATTATTGCCCTGGCAATAGAAATTCTCTGCCTCTCGCCGCCTGAAAGCGAGACTCCGCCGGCTCCTATTCTTGTGTTATAGCCGTCGGGCAGCTTGGTGATGAACTCATGGGCATTTGCGCTCTTTGCAGCCTCGATGACCTCCTCCATGGTGGCGTCCGGCTTGACATAACGGATATTGTCGGCTATTGTGCCTATGAAGAGATAGGTCTCCTGCGAGACGATTCCTATATTTTTGCGAAGGTCGCTCATTGCAATCTTCTTTATCGGAACGCCGTCGATGGTAATCTCTCCCGAGGTGACATCGTAAAGCCTTGCCATAAGATTGATTATGGTGGACTTTCCGGCTCCCGTTCTTCCGACTATGCCGAACATCTGGCCCGCTTCTACCTTGAAGGAGAGGTTTTTAAGTATCTGACGGCCTGCCTCATACTCGAAGAATACATTTTTGAACTCGATATCGCCCTTCATGCTCTCGATGTGAACAGGGTTCTCGCTCTCGGCGACAGTCGGCTTTGCGTCTAGTATCTCAAACATTCTCGAGGCGGCGTCTATGCACCTTGCCCATCTGTCTCCTATCCACATGAAGAAGTCGATTGGCTCGTATATCATGCCGGTGTAGGACAAAATGACCTGAAGCGCTCCGTAGGTGAAAACCTCGCCGCCGAACTCGTGGTGGATTATTATGAGGTAGCAGCCCACGCAGAAGAGTATAAGGCTTGTGATGCTGTAAAGTCCCCATATAAACGGCACGGTAGAGGCTATGCGGTTGTTTATCCTGGTGTTGACCTCATAGGCGGTGTCGTTCTTTTTCTCGTACCTTGCTATCTCCTTGTCCTCTTTTGCAAAGGACTTTACAACTCTCTGACCGTTCATAACATCGGACAGAACCGAGTTTAGACTCCTCATTGCGACATCCAGCTTCCTGTAGAGCTTTCTCTGAGAGAAGTAAATCCTGTTGTCGAAGAACATGAGGATTGAGATTATGGCGAATATGGCAAGGGTCATCATCGGGCTGACGAAGAAGAGCGTCGCCGCAACGCCGACCAGCTTGATTATGTTTTGGACTCCGTAGGGAACGATGTCCACAAAGAAGCTATAGACATTGTTTGAGTCACGGTCTACCCTTGACATCAGCGAGCCGGTCTGCTTATTTGTAAAGAACTGAAGCGAGAGCTTGTTCATCGCTCCGTATATCTTTGTTCTGAGCCTGTGCGTGACGCTGGGAACAATCGAGGAGGTTATAAGTCCGTGGATAACGCCGGTCAGCTTGCTTAGGATGTTGGTAAAAACCATAAGACCGATAACCAAAAGTATCCTGCCGTAGAATCTTCCGCCCTCTGTCAGAACATCGTCGTAGAGCATCTTGGAGCCGAACCACGGCGATATTACCGCCAGAACATTGGATATGAGCAGGGAGAGCATAATAAGAGCAAGCGCTCCCTTGAACTCCTTGAACATCCCGATTAGCTTCCAGGCAATCGCCTTTTTGTTCATGCAGCGGGGGCATATCGGACGGTTGGGATTCGGATACGGCTGATGGCAGGTGGGACAGACGGTGTTAAGGCTGTCAAGCTGGGAGTCGTCTATCTCCTCGCCACGGTGGGTCTTGTTAAGACGCTCGCAGAACCTCTCAAACTTCTCGCTGTATCCAATCGAGAAGCGGGCAAGCTGGATATTCTCCCTTTCATGGTCGTAGGTCTGACCGAACCAGTCGAACCTCTTTCCCTCGTCCGGCGGAGGAGGACCGTCCTTCTCAGGAGGAAGCTCGCCGCAGGGGGCGTCAGCCTTATTCAAAAAGTCCTCCTTTTCGCCGTCCTTGAGCATTGCGATTATCAGACGGGCGGAATTCTGGTGACGGTCTACAAAGATGTTTTTAATCCTTGCGATGCTGTACTCCTCGAAGCCTATAACCCTGTACTCGGTCATGGCGTGAAGATTGTCAGCCCCTATAGCCTTTCTTCCAAAGAGACCCTTTTTAGCTCCCATGGCGAGCTGCGACCTCTTTTTAAGATCAGGATACTCCTCATAGCCTGAGATGACATAAAGGTTATCCTTGGTGAAGGTCACATAAACATCGTAGTACTCGCCCTTGCCGTCAAGGTCGGCCTTGACGCAGTAAAGAAGCTGGTCCAGGGGCACTCCCCTTTTTTTAAGCTCCTCCCCGACAAGCTCGGGCAGTATGTCAAAATATTTCATCTAATCACCCTACCTTATAACAAATTATCAGATTGCAGGCAGTAAAACAGCCCCTGAGCCGTGATAGCATCAGAGGCTGGAATATGACCTAGCAGTAATGACACACAATGCGCCACTGATGATAATATATTAAAAATACGCAGTTTACAGTTTTGCTGACCAAGCCGTGCATTGTGGACACCCCTTTCTTTCATTAACAAGGCGTGTTTATTATATACCGCTTTTATTTTGTTTGTCAATACTTTTTTATCTTTTTTTAATATATTAATTACACAAATTATCGCTATTTTAAAGTATAAATTTATGCATAGTCAGCAAAATCTTCTGCTATTTCCCGACTTCCAAATATTTCTTAACATTTTAAATGGGCGGATTTAACCTTTTCTATGATTTGCCCTCTGGATACTTTACAGTATAAAATATTTCAAATTGCAACAATGCCGGTTTCGTGCCAGGATATCCCCAAGAGCCGGCAGGCAGGTTTTTTTCATTTGGAGGATTTAATTGACTTGCAGGGAGTAAAATGCTATAATATACGAAAGTCAGCACACGCCTTCAGGCTGTAATCCTATACTTTTTAAAAGGACGGTTTTTATGGACAAACTTATAAAGCTTTTAAAGCAGAACGCAAGGCTTAGCTCTAGCGACCTTGCTTGTATGCTGGATACCACCAAGGAGGATATAGAAAGCAAGATAGAAGCTCTTGAAAAGAGCGGAGTCATAAGAGGCTATACCGCAATAGTCGTCGAGGAGGTTGCCGACAAGGACAGCATAACCGCCTACATCGAGCTGTCGGTTACTCCCAAGGCTCAGGTCGGCTACGACGAGATAGCAAGGACCATCGCCGAGTACAAAGAGGTTGAGTCTATCTCCCTGATGTCCGGCGGATACGACCTCGCCGTGACGGTTAGGTGCAAGAACATCAAGGAGGTCTCGCTCTTTGTCTCTCAGAGGCTTGCAACCATAGACGGAGTAATCTCTACCTCGACACACTTCTTCCTCCAAAAATACAAGGAAAACGGAATACTTTTGGTTGACGAGTCCCCGGACGAAAGGGGAAATGACTGAAAATGATGGACTATGGCTCGATGCTGGGAAGGACTGCGTCCTCGATAAAGCCCTCCGGCATAAGAAAATACTTTGACATCGCCGCAACCCTTGACGATGTCATCTCGCTCGGAATCGGCGAGCCGGACTTTTACACTCCCTGGCCGATAAGAAGGTCTGCAATAAGGACCCTTGAAAGAGGAAAGACCTTCTACACCGCTAACTCCGGGCTTTTAAAGCTTAGGCAGGCAATATCCTCCTACACCCTGGAGCGCTCCGGGGTGGAGTACTGCCCGTCCGACGAGATTATAGTCACCGTCGGAGGCTCTGAGGCTATAGACATAACAATAAGGACCCTCATCGACCCCGGGGACGAGGTTATAATCCCGGAGCCTTCCTTTGTCTGCTACAGACCGATTGTTTTGCTTGCAGGAGGAGTCCCGGTTACGATAAACACAAAAAGAGAGAATAACTTTAAGCTCACGGCGGAGGAGTTAAGAGCCGCAATCACTCCAAAGACAAAGCTTTTGGTCCTCCCCTATCCCAACAACCCCACCGGCGCAATCATGACTAAAAATGACCTCGAGCCGATAGCGGCTGCGTTGGCGGACACAAACATCGCCATCCTGACCGACGAGATATACTCAGAGCTTACTTACGGGAGAAGTCACTATTCTATAATCTCGCTTCCGGGGATGAAGGAGCGCACCGTCTATGTAAACGGCTTCTCAAAGGCGTTTTCGATGACCGGCTGGAGGCTCGGCTATATGTGCGGACCTAAGGAGATAATAAAGCATGCTCTTAAAATCCACCAGTACGGGATAATGTCCTCCCCGACCGTCAGTCAGTACGCTGCGATTGAGGCTCTTACCTCCTGCGAGGAGGATGTAAAAAGCATGGTGTCGGAGTATGACACAAGAAGAAAATACCTTGTCAACTCCTTTAACGGAATGGGGCTTGACTGCTTTACCCCGGAGGGCGCCTTCTATGTCTTTCCCTCGATAGCCTCCACAGGACTTTCAAGCGAGGAATTCTGCGAGAAGCTCCTTTACTCTAAGAGGGTCGCCGTGATTCCCGGCACAGCCTTCGGCGATTGCGGAGAGGGCTACATAAGAGTCTCCTACGCCTATTCTTTGAAGCACCTCACCGAGGCTGTAAAAAGAATAAGAGAGTTTTTAAGCGAGCTTGAGCATGAATAAAATTACAGCCCCTGCCTACGCCAAGATAAACCTCTCGCTTGAAATCACCGGGAAAAGAGAGGACGGCTATCACGATATTGCAAGCGTATTCCAAGCCGTATCGCTAAGGGATGTCATCACCCTCAGCCTCGGCAAAGACGGAATTAAAATATCCTCCGGCGACAAAAGCCTCCCCACCGATGAAAAAAACACCTGCTACAGGGCGGCGGCTCTCTTTTTAAGCGAGCTTGGGCTTTCCTCCGCCGGAGTCAGCATCTATATTGAAAAGCATATACCCTCGATGGCAGGGCTTGGCGGAGGCTCGTCTGACGCCGCATCGGTGCTAAAATGCCTCAACTGGCTCTATGGCTGCCCGCTGAGCGACGACGGGCTAAGAAGGCTCGGCTCGGCGGTCGGAGCGGATGTCCCCTTCTTTATCGGCGGCGGCACCGCCCTATGCCGAGGCACCGGGGAGCTTATAACCTCGCTCAAGCCTCTGAAAAGGCACTGGGTCGCCCTGATAAAGCCTGAGTGCGGAGTCTCCACCCCGGAGGCGTACAAGAGGTTTGACAGTCTTGAAAAGCCGCCCTCCTCGCACACTCCTAACCTTGTCGAGGCGATAAATCAGGGACTTGAAATAGCCTCCCTTTTGCATAACGACCTCGAGGACGCCTCCGGGCTTCGTGAGATATCCGAAATTAAGGAAAGGCTTTTTAAATACGGAGCAAACGGCGCTCTCATGAGCGGAAGCGGCTCCTGCGTTTTCGGTCTGTTTGACTGCTATAAAGCCTGCCTGTCAGCCTGCTCCAAGCTAAGAGGGAGCTATCCCTTTGTAAGAATATGCCACACGATATGACCGTCTCACCGATTTACAGAAAATGCAGACTCTGCCCAAGAGCCTGCGAAGCCGACCGTCTCACAGGCACAGGCTTCTGCCGTCAGGGAGCTTATCCCAGGATTTCCGGCTTCGGGCTTCACCGCTGGGAGGAGCCGTGCATAAGCGGGAAAAACGGCTCGGGGACGGTTTTCTTCACCGGCTGCACGCTTGCCTGCTGCTACTGCCAAAACTACAAAATATCCCAGCAGAACCTTGGGTACAGCCTAACCCCTAAGGAGCTTTCAAGGGTATTCAACCATCTTCAGGACATCGGCGCTCACAATATAAACCTTGTCAGTCCGACGCAGTTTGTCCCCTCCGTAACAGAGGCGCTGGAGCTTTCCGGCTCCTATCTGAAAATTCCCATCGTCTACAACTGCGGGGGCTATGAAAGTCTTGATACCATAAAAATGCTCGAGGACTATGTCGACATCTGGCTTCCCGACCTCAAATATTTCGACGACGAAAAGGCTCTTAGATACTCCTCCTGCCACAACTATTTCAGCACGGCGGTAAGGGCTGTAGAAAGGATGCAAGCAGTCGCCGGCAGTCCAGTCTACGACAGCGAAGGCATGATGAAAAGCGGGGTTATTATAAGGCACCTAGTCCTCCCCGGCATGAGAAAGGACTCTTTAAGCATCTTTGAGGCTCTAAAGGAGAGGATACCGCCTAAGAGCGTTGTCGTCAGCATAATGAGTCAGTATCTGCCGCTTCACCGTGCAAAAAGCTTTAAGGAGCTTTCAAGAAGAGTATTTACCTATGAATACCGATATGTTCTTGACGGTATTTTAAAGCTTGGCTTTGAGGGCTATTCGCAGGACAGGGAGTCCTCCTGCGAGGATTACATCCCGGAATTTACAGACTCTAAGCCTGATTTTGACAGGCTGTAGAATACACCATAAAAAGGAGGCAGACTATGCGTATACTTATAATAAGGCACGGCGACCCCGACTACTCCATAGATTCCCTCACCGAAAGAGGCTGGGTAGAGGCTGAGCTTCTGTCAAAAAGGCTATGCGCTCTTGACATCAAGGAGATATACTGCTCGCCGCTCGGAAGAGCCAGGGACACCGCCTCGCTGACCCTTAAAAAGCTTGGCAGAGAGGCTGTCGTTCTTGACTGGCTGAAGGAGTTTTACTACTGCCAGGTAAAGCCTCCCTACATCAAGGAGGGCACTCACCTCACCTGGGACCTCATGCCCTCGTTTTTTACCTCCCAAAAACAGCTCTACGACAAGGACGCCTTCAAGGATGTCGATTTTATGGCTGAGGGCGGCTATCCCGAGCTTTACAAGAACATAACCGACAATCTTGACAATCTTTTGGAAAAGCACGGCTATGTGCGCTCGGGAGGCTATTACCGTGCCGTAAAGCCCAACAGGGACACTATTGTGATGTTCTGCCACTTCGGAATAGAGTGCCAGATGCTGGGTCACATCCTGGGGATATCCCCCGTTGTCCTGGGTCAGTGCTTCTGCGCTGCGCCAAGCTCGGTGACAACCCTATACACCGAGGAGCGTGAGGAGGGTATTGCGGCGTTCAGATGCGCCGCCTTCGGCGATACCTCACACCTATTTGCCGCAGGAGTCGAGCCTGCCTTCTCGGCGAGATTCTGCGAAACCTTTGACTCTGACGAAAGGCATTAATTCGACAGGCTATAAAAACAGGTCCGAAGTGGGAAAAATCCTCCCGCCTCGGACCTTATTTATTTATCAGTACA
The DNA here is from genome assembly GCA_002305045.1 of Ruminococcus sp. UBA1409. Lineage (GTDB taxonomy): Bacteria > Bacillota > Clostridia > Oscillospirales > Ruminococcaceae > Faeciplasma > Faeciplasma avium. The sequence goes on along the minus strand of DBPX01000002.1, from coordinate 14,865 downwards.
GCACCTTTTTTAAATACTGCCCGGTGTAGGACCTTTCACTGCCTGCTATCATCTCGGGAGTGCCGACGGCGACAACCTCTCCTCCGCCTATGCCTCCCTCTGGACCGAGGTCGATTATATAGTCGGCGGACTTTATGACATCCAGGTTATGCTCTATCACAACAACGGTGTTGCCGCTGTCGCACAGTCTTGTCAGCATCTCAATAAGCCTTGAAACATCCTCGGAGTGAAGCCCGGTGGTAGGCTCGTCCAGAATGTATATCGTCCTGCCAGTGCCCCTTCTTGACAGCTCTGTCGCCAGCTTGACACGCTGCGCCTCGCCTCCCGAAAGGGTGGTTGAGGGCTGACCCAGCTTTAGATAGCCCAGCCCAACCTCCTGAAGTGTCTTTATTTTTCTGTGGATTTTAGGCAGGCTCTCAAAGAACTGGCACGCCTCCTCTATAGTCATATCCAGGACCTCGGCAATATTTTTGCCCTTATACCTTACCTCGAGGGTCTCACGGTTGTATCTTGAGCCCTTGCAGACCTCGCAGGGGACATAAACATCGGGAAGAAAATGCATCTCGATTTTGATTATGCCGTCTCCCTCGCACGCCTCGCACCGTCCTCCCCGTATGTTAAAGGAGAACCTGCCCTGGCTGTAGCCCCTCTTTTTAGCGTCCGGGGTCATAGAGAAAAGCTCTCTTATGTCGTTAAAGACTCCGGTGTAGGTTGCGGGATTCGACCTCGGCGTTCTGCCTATCGGGGACTGGTCGATACAGATTATCTTGTCAAGGGCCTCGTCTCCCTTTATGCTCTTGAAGCTTCCCGGGACTAATCTTGCCCTGTTGAGACGGCAGGCAAGCTCCTTATAGATGATTTCGTTTACAAGCGAGCTTTTCCCGCTTCCAGATACCCCGGTTACGCAGGTCAGCGTACCAAGAGGGATTTTTACGGTGATGTTTTTAAGGTTGTGCTCGCTGGCTCCTGTGATAACAAGCTCAGAGCCGTTTCCCTTTCGCCTTGTCTCGGGTACGGGTATCCTTCTTCTGCCGCTGAGATACGCTCCTGTTATCGACCTCGGAGACGCCATTATGTCCTCTACGCTTCCGGCTGCGACAATCTCTCCGCCGTGAATCCCGGCTCCCGGTCCGACATCTACTATATAGTCCGCCGCAAGCATGGTGTCCTCATCGTGCTCTACGACTATAAGGGTATTTCCCAAGTCCCTAAGCCGCTTCAGGGAGGCGATAAGCCTGTCGTTATCACGCTGATGGAGCCCTATGCTGGGCTCGTCTAGGATATAAAGCACTCCCATAAGGCAGGAGCCTATCTGGGTGGCAAGCCTGATTCTCTGGCTCTCCCCTCCCGAAAGAGTGGAGCTTGACCTTGAAAGGGTGAGATAGTCAAGACCGACATTGACTAAAAATCCCAGCCTTGAGCTTATCTCCTTTATTATCTGCCTGCCTATGATGAGCTCCCTCTCGCTTAGCTTAAGCGAGCCAAAGAAATCAAGAGCCTCCCTAATTGACATACTGCACAGCTGGGAGATGTTTTTTTGCCCTACTGTGACGGCAAGCACCTCTTTTTTGAGCCTCGTCCCGTGGCAGGACTTGCAGACAACCTCGCTCATGTACTCCTCAATTTTAGACTTCACCGCATCGCTTTCGGAGCTTCGATACCTTCTTTCAAGGTTGTTGATGACCCCCTCGAAGGCTGTCAGCCAGTAGCCTCCCCCGAACTCCTCCGGGCGCTTGACCTCGAGCTTCTGCCCGTGGGTCCCGTAGAGAAAGATATCGACGGCGTCCTTGGGGAGGTCCTTAACCGGGGTGTCTAAGGATATGCCGTACTTTTGGGCTATTGCGTTATAGTAGAGCATGGTGAAGGAGTCGTCGTCTAATGTATTCCAGCCGTCTGCACGGATGGCTCCCTCTCTTATGGTGAGGCTGTCGTTTGGTATTATCTTTCTTTCGTCTATCTGAAGAAAGCTGCCAAGGCCGGTACACTCAGGGCAGGCTCCATAAGGGTTGTTGAAGGAAAACGACCTCGGGGACAGCTCCTCTATACAGCTTCCGTGCTCCGGGCAGGCGTAGTTCTGCGAGAATAAAAGCTCCTCGCCGCCTATTACCTCGACTCCGGCAAGACCGTTGGTAAGGGAAAGTGCGATTTCTAGGCTGTCAGACAGCCTTGACCTTATCTCGGGCTTTATAACCAGCCTGTCGACTATTATCTCGACGGTGTGCTTTTTGTTCTTATCCGGCTTTATTGTCTCGGATAGATCATAGGTTATCTTATCTATTCTGACCCTTGCAAACCCGGATTTTCTAGCCTGCTCAAGCTCCTTCTGGTACTCCCCCTTCTTTCCTCTTGCGATAGGCGCAAGAAGCTGTATCCTAGTGCCCTCGGGAAGCTCCAGGATTCTGTCGGCTATCTGGTCGACCGACTGCTTTTTAATTTCTCTGTGGCATATCGGGCAGTGAGGCACGCCTATCCTTGCGTATAAAAGCCTTAGATAGTCATATATCTCGGTAACCGTCCCCACCGTCGACCTTGGATTGTTGGAGGTGGTTTTCTGGTCGATGGAAATAGCCGGCGAAAGACCCTCTATCGAGTCGACATCGGGCTTGTCCATCTGCCCAAGAAACATCCTTGCGTAGGAGGAAAGGCTCTCCATATACCTTCTCTGACCGTCGGCAAAGATGGTGTCAAACGCCAAGGAGGACTTTCCCGAGCCGGACAGCCCGGTAAAAACTATCAGCTTGTCCCTTGGAATCGTCAGGTCGATGTTTTTAAGGTTGTGCTCTCTTGCTCCCTTTATGATGATTTTATTCTCGGTGCTGCTTGTGATATCCTGCATACTAACTGTCAGCTTCCCTCCTTAGAACCCTTGTCCGAGCCTGCTCTTAGCTCGGCAATTTTATCTCTTAGGTATGCGGCTTGCTCGAAGTTTAGCTGCTTTGCCGCCTCCTTCATCTGCTTTGTCAGCTTTGTAATAAGCTCCAGCCTCTCCCTCGCCGTGTACTGCCTGCTCTGCTTGGGAAGGTCCTTCTTTGAGGATATCTCTATTACATCCCTTATGCCCTTTACAATCGTCTTAGGGACTATTCCGTGCTCCTCGTTGTAGGCTGACTGAAGCTTACGCCTGCGCTCGGTTTCTCTTATCGCTCTTTCCATAGAGCCGGTCACGCTGTCGGCATACATTATTACCCTGCCGCCGGCGTTTCTTGCCGCTCTGCCTATCGTCTGGATAAGCGAGCTTTCGCTCCTTAAAAAGCCCTCCTTGTCGGCGTCGAGTATGGCGATAAGCGAAACCTCCGGGAGGTCAAGGCCCTCCCTTAGAAGGTTTATTCCAACCAAAACATCAAACTCGCCCAGCCTTAAATCCCTGATAATCTCCATTCTCTCGATGGTATCAATCGAGTGGTGCATATACCTGACCCTTATTCCAAGACCCTGCAGGTATGCCGTCAGGTCCTCTGACATCTTGACTGTAAGGGTGGTGACAAGGACTCTTTCCTTCCTTGAGACAACTCCGTTTATCTCGGTGACGAGGTCGTCAATCTGACCCTGCGTCGGCTTGACCTCGATAACAGGGTCTAAAAGCCCGGTGGGACGGATTATCTGCTCTACGATAGCCGACGACTCCCTCTTTTCAAAATCCCCGGGAGTGGCTGAGACAAATATCGCCTGACCTATCCTGCCGTAAAACTCATCGAAGGTTAGCGGTCTGTTGTCAAGCGCAGAGGGCAGCCTGAAGCCGTACTCTACAAGGGTTTCCTTTCTCGCCCTGTCCCCGGCGTACATTCCTCTTACCTGAGGAAGGGCGACATGGGACTCGTCTACCACTAAAAGAAAATCGTCCGGGAAGAAGTCAAGAAGAGTAAAGGGCACAGCCCCCGGCTCACGCCTTGCAAGGACTCGTGAATAGTTCTCTACTCCGCTGCAAAAGCCGACCTCTAAAAGCATCTCCATGTCGTATCTGACACGCTGCTCAAGCCTCTGAGCCTCTATCAGCCTGTCGTTTTCCTTGAAGTATTTTACCCTCTCCAGCATCTCAGCCTCGATGTCCTGTATAGCTGCCATCAGCCTGTCACGCCCGGTGATATAGTGGCTCGCAGGGAATATTGCAGCATGGGATAAAAGGCTTGTAACCTCGCCGGTGACTGTGTTTATCTCGGAGATTCTGTCGATTTCATCGCCGAAAAACTCCACCCTTACCGCCGTGTCGTTCGAGCTGACGGGGAATATCTCAACGACATCCCCTCTCACCCTGAACCTGTTTCTTTGGAAATCGATGTCGTTTCTTTCGTACTGAATCATGACAAGCTCGTTTATAAGCTCGTCCCTCGACTTATTCATTCCCTTTCGCACCGAAACTATCATGTCACGGTACTCGTTAGGGTCTCCAAGAGAGTAGATGCAGGATACGCTTGCTACAATAACGACATCCCTTCTCTCGCTCAAGGCCGCCGTCGCCGAGTGCCTGAGACGGTCTATCTCCTCGTTGACAGAGGAGTCCTTTTCGATATAGACATCGGTGGAGGGTATATATGCCTCCGGCTGGTAGTAGTCGTAGTAGGAGACAAAGAACTCCACGGCGCTCTCCGGGAAAAACTCTCTAAGCTCCGAGCATATCTGAGCAGCTAGGGTCTTATTAGGCTCCAGGATAAGAGTAGGTCTGTTCGCCCTTGCTATTACATTTGCCATGGTAAAGGTCTTGCCGGAGCCGGTGACTCCCAAAAGAGTCTGCCGTCTAAGGCCCTTATTTAACCCCTCGCACAGGCGCTCAATCGCCTCCGGCTGGTCGCCCGTCGGTTTAAAATCCGACACCAGCTTAAAGCCTCCGCCCTTACTCATCCTATCACCCCGTTATCCTTTTTAAATATCAAGATGCGTTTGGGACATCAAAAAAGGGACCGCACCCTTTTAAGTGAAGCCCCTGACGCTATTGCCCCTCGGCAGGTCGGCCCGATAAAGTGCAGACGCCTCGGAGCCGCAAAGCCATAAATGCTCTCAAGCCGAAATCAAAGGGAGGATTTAAGAGCCTTGGCAAGCTGGTCCGGGCAGGATGTGCCCTTAGAGCCGCAGTTTATGCCCTCAAGCCTTGAGATGGCCTCCTCCACCTTCATTCCCTTGACAAGGGCGGATATGCCCTGTAGGTTGCCGTGGCAGCCTCCTACAAAGGAGACATCGTTTATGACTCCGTTTTCAACATCGAGATTTATAAGCCTTGAGCAGGTGCCCTTTGTGGTATAGGTATACTTCATGTCCAAGCTCCCTTCGTCTATAAAACCGCATTAATGAAGAAAAAGCCCAATCATGGGCTAAAAAGCTCATCTACGGGCTTTGTGATATGGGTGGCGCGTCTTGCGGGACTCGAACCTGCGGCCTACTGCTTAGAAGGCAGTTGCTCTATCCAGCTGAGCTAAAGACGCAAAAATGGAGCGGGTGATGGGAATCGAACCCACGCAACCAGCTTGGAAGGCTGGAATTCTACCATTGAACTACACCCGCACAGCCGCTCTTGTCAAGCGACGATTTGAATTATAACATCATTTTTGCCTGTTGTCAATAGCTTTTTTACTTTTTTCTGATTTTTTTGAGGTCCTCCTTCAGGTCCTCCTTTTTGTCCTTGACGAGCATCAAAATCCTGTCGCTGTACAAAACTCCTATTATGCCGAAAACGGCTACCAAAGCAAAGAGTATTACAGCCTCAAGGATGTTGCCCTCGCCGAGGTTGGCTCCGAAGAAGGTGGACATTATTATCGCCGGAGACCTTGCAAGCATCGAGAGAAGGAAAAACGAGGAGGGCTTTATCCTGGTCAGGGGGGCGATGTAGGTCAAAGCGTCCTTGGGGACTCCGGGAATCAAAAACAGGATGAATACCGCAAGCTCCAGCTTTTTGGAATCATTTAAAAACTCAAGCCTCTTTATCCCCTTTTTGTCTATAAACGCCTCGACGACCGGCATCCCGAATCTTCTTACAAGCAGGAATACAACAAGCTCCCCTAAAAATACTCCCAAAAGGCACCAGACAGTCCCTAACAGCTTGTCAAAAAGCACTCCGCCTAAAATCTGTATTACTCCTCCGGGTATTATGGCTACGACAACCTGAAGCATCTGCAAAACAAGATAAACTATAAGCCCCGCAAAGTAGTTCTCCTCTACTAGACGCTCCAGCCCCTGCCTGCCCTCAGGGGTGGAAAGCATCCTGACAATGGGTATGCTTATTATACCTATTGCAAGCATCACCGCAGCAAGAACGGCAAATGAGACGATTTTAATTATTCTCTTTCCCCTGCCCGGCTTTTTGGAGCCGCCGTCGGCACGGGGCAGGGTACTGTCCTTTTTTCTTTTGCTATCCATATCATCAACCGAAACAATAGACATAGGTTATTTCTTCCTTCTGCCGAAAAATCTCCCCCGGTATTTTTGGCTGTAGATGGCTGTTATCCTGCCTAAAAGAATGTCAAAAGCCACAAAAGCCGCATTTCCCAGAATATAAAGGAGGGCAATATACCATGCTCCGCCGCTCGAAAAGCCAGCCGCCTCGAGTCCTACAAGCCTGATTAAGATTAAGTATGAGCAGGTGACGGAGATATTAAACACCGCAAGCCTTAAAATGCCGGATATGAGCCTAGGTCTTATCCTAACAAGGTACTTCCTTGCGATGGGATAATATCCGAAGAAGCAGCTAAACATCAGGCACGCCTCCTTGTCAGGGACTAAAGCAAGGGATAGCACCGCCACTGACAGATAGGAGCAAAGGGCAAGCTTGGGTCCGCACTCTATCATTATAATGCTCATTATCAGCGCACTCGCCATGGTAAATACATACAAAAACAGCGGCATTATCCCGACAGAGAACTCAAGGGCAATACAAAGCGCAGAGGCTATCCCGGAAAAGGCAAGCTCAAAGCTTTTTTTACTCATAGCCCGCCTTCAGAATGCCTCAAAAGAAGCTCCTGCTTGATATCCCAGAGCCGCTTTGACAGGTCGACATAGTGCTCGTGCGGGTTTTCAAACCTTAGAACAGAGTCCCACATCGTCGAAAGCTCCCTCTGGCAGTGCTTTCTTATATCCTCAAGCTCGGGAAGACTTGTCACAAGGCGTCCGCCTATGAACACAGGAAGGAGCATCTCCTTTGCAGTGTAGTCCGTAAGAGTCTGCCTTTTCCATGTGAAGGAGGGGTCGAATATCTCCAGTGGCTTGGAGCTGTCAACCCTTTCCTCACGGAGGCAGAGATAGTCCGCAACAGCCTTTCCCGATTTGTTGTCATAAAGCCTGTAGACTCTCTTAAAATGAGGATTCGTAATCTTCTGGACATTTTCCGAGAGCTTTATCCTGGGGACTGCTCTGCCGTTCTCCTCAACGGCGACAAGCTTGTAAACACCGTCTAAAACGGCGGAGGACTTTGAGGTTATGAGCCTCTCCCCCACTCCGAACAGGTCGACCCTTGCTCCCTGCATAAGCATATCCTTGATAAGGTACTCGTCAAGGGAGTTGGAGGCGATTATCCGGCAGTCGGTGTAGCCGGCGTCGTCGAGCATTTTTCTTGCCTTTTTCGAAAGATAGGCGATATCCCCGGAGTCAAGCCTTATCGCAAAGGGACGCTTCCCGCAGGGCTTTAGCACCTCGTCGAATGCCCTTATCGCATTGGGGACTCCGCTCTTTAGCACATTATAGGTGTCAACCAGCAGGGTTACGCCGTCCGGGAAGGTTTTGCAGTAGCACCTGAACGCATCAAGCTCGCTCGGGAAAAGCTGCACCCAGGAGTGAGCCATCGTCCCCGAGGCCGGAACTCCGAAGAGCTGGTCGCTTAGAGTGCAGGAGCTTCCGCTCGCCCCGGCAATATACGCCGCCCTTGCCCCTAAAACCGCTGCCGAGACTCCGTGCGCCCTTCTTGCGCCGAATTCCGAAACGGCTCTGCCTCCTGCCGCCCTGACAATACGGCTCGTCTTGGTTGCAATCAGCGACTGGTGGTTTATGGCTAAAAGAAGATAGGTCTCTATAAGCTGAGCCTCTATTGCAGGCGCCTTGACCGTCAGAATCGGGACATTGGGGAAAACCACCGTTCCCTCCGGCACAGCCCAGATATCCCCGGTGAAGTGAAAATCTCTGAGGTAATCCAAAAACTCCTCGGAGAAAAGCCTCTTTCCCCTCAGATAGCTTATATCATCGTCGTCAAACCTGAGGTTGAGTATGTAGTCGACGACCGACTCAAGCCCGCAGGCTATCACAAAGCCTCCGTTGTCCGGCGGGTTCCTGTAAAAGAGGTCAAAATAGCAAATCTTGTCCTTAAGGCCGTTTTCAAAGTAGCCGCTCCCCATTGTAAGCTCGTAGAAGTCGCAGAGCATACTCAGGTTAGCGTGCTTTAGGCTTATTATTCCGTCGGTATCCGACTCATCGCAGTAGTAAAGCTCGTCAAGAATATCATCAAGCATATTAATCCTCCCTGTGCTTATTATGCCCGCAGCCCTCACAGCCTCCAAAAAGCCCGGAAATAGGCTCAAGCAGACCGTCATTCAGGGCGTATCCCAGTCTTATGGCGGCTGATTCGGCGTCACCGTAAAGCCTTGCGCTCTCTACTCCCCTCAGCACCGCCAAAAACAAAACGCTTCTTAGTATGCCGTCGGCAAGAAGGAGGTCGTCAGCCGGCGAAACGGTATAAACTACAATACTCCCCCGCTCAAAGCAGTAGACAGAGTAGCCCGTCACCCTGCCGTCGTCTATAGACTCCGAAATCTGGGCGCTTTCCTCATCAATTCCAAGACCCTTTATTATGTCAAGATATGCGCTCCTGTCCGGCTGCTTTAAAATCTCAAGCATACCTACGCACCCTTTCCCTTTGAGATGGCGGCTCTCAGCGACGAAAGCTCGCTTGCGGTAAGCTCCCTGAACTCGCCGGGCTTTAACATTCCCAGCTTCACAGGTCCCACGGAGGTCCTTTTAAGCCTTGCGACCTCAAGCCCCAGAGCCTCGCACATCCTTCTTATCTGACGGTTTCTGCCCTCCCTGATGGTAAGCTGCAAAACCACCCTGCCCGGCTCCTTGGATAAAACCGTTGCAGAGGCTGGAAGCGTCTTTTTGCCGTCGTCAAGCGTGACTCCGCTCTGCATGGCGATTAGCTGCTCCTCGGTAATGTCGGGACGGACCGTCACCCTGTAGGTCTTTTGAATGTGGCAGCCAGGATGCATTATGGAGTTGGCAAGCTCGCCGTCGTTTGTGAAAAGCAAAAGCCCCTCGGAGTTTCTGTCCAGCCTGCCTATGGGATAGACCCTTTTTTTCACTCCCTCAAGAAGGTCGGTTACGCACTTTCTTCCAAGCTCGTCGCTCATTGTGGTGACATAGCCTCTTGGCTTGTTGAGCATAAGATAAATATGCTCCCTGCCAGAGCCTGTCTCCAGCCTCTCGCCGTCTACGGTTATTATGTCTTTTGCGGGGTCAGCCCTGTCCCCCACATGGCATGGCCGTCCGTTTACCCTGACTCTGCCCGCAGATATAAGCTCCTCCGCCTTCCGTCTTGATGTGTAGCCGGAGGCGGAGATTATCTTTTGTATTCTCTCTTCCATAAATTCTGTCCTTTATATAAATTGTCCTGTTCGTAATGCTTTTTCTTACTCAGCCGCCCTGAAGTCGGGATAGATTCCCGAGCTTTCCAGAAGCTCGCCGTCTAGGGTGTACAAAATATACCCGACGGGATAGTTAAAATCCTCGGCATAGGGCATATATACAAATCTTTTTAGAAGCACGGTGCTTTTTACCCGTCCTGCGTCCTCGGCGGGAAGGGTAATGCTTGCTCCGCCGCCGCTAACATTCACAAAGTCGAGGCTTTTGCCAGTTTCTGAATCGTAAAGGTCTCCGGCTACCGGCATCCTCACCGATATGCCCTCGAAGCAAACAGTCTTATAGCAGCCAAAGGCGTAATCATACAGACGAGAATGGTCGTACCAGTCGTTGGGGTCGTTCAGCGTAACGCATATGAGCGTGACTCCGTTTCTTCTGCAGGCGGAGACAAGGCATCTTCCCGCCTTATCGGTAAAGCCGGTCTTAACGCCTATGACGCCCTCGCAGGACTCAAGCAGACGGTTTGAGTTTTTAAGCCAGCAGTCGCTTCCGTCTCCGTATTTTAGGCAGATGGAGCGTGTAGCTGCGGCGGCGCTGAGGTCGGGATTTTTTAATGCTTGCGCCGTAAGCAGAGCCATGTCCTTAGCCGTGGAGTAATGCTCGTCGGTGTAGTCGTCAAGCCCTGACGGAGTGACAAAGTGGGTACTCGTAAGTCCCATTTCGGCCGCTCTTTTGTTCATAAGCTCGACAAAGCTCTCGATATCCCCGCTGACGCTCACTGCCGCTGCGTTTGCAGCGTCGTTTCCGCTGGGAAGAAGCATGCCGTAGATGAGCATCCTCCTTGTGACCTTCACGCCCTCGGTAAGTCCCATCGAGGAGCCTTCCACCCTTATAGCGTCGGGGTCTACAGTGAAATACTCATCAAGCTCTCCTGACTCGGCGGTCAGAAGCGAGGTCATGATTTTGGTGGTGCTTGCCATCTGAAGCCTGACCTCAGAGTTTTTTTCGTAAAGAATCCTCCCGGTGTCGGCATCCATAAGAATACACGCCTTAGCCGTCGGCTCAGGCTCTATAGCCTTTGCATTTATACAAATGCAGGCAGCCACCCATATCAGGCAGATAAGGCAGCAAATATACCTGCATACATTTTCCATAAAGGTCCCTCCAAACAATCTGTTTGAAGCTATTTTATGAATTTACCGAGGGATAATTCAGCCCAGAATCAGTCTATTTCTTCCTTGGGGGACTCTTCCTTGCTTTTTGAAACCATAGCGGAAATTTTATCGACAATATCAGGTAAAATTGCCAGAGCTGCGTTTTCCTTGGAGGCATTGATTGTCATCTGAAGCAGCTTGACGCCGCCGTCCGCCGCTATGACTATAAATGCAAGCGGCTGGATGGAAACTCCTCCGCCCATTCCTCCGCCGAACAGCTCCCTGTCCTTTGCGGGGATGTCAGAGCCTCCCGAGCCGAAGCCGACCGATATCTTGGAAACGGGGATTATCACCGTGCCGTTAGGAGCGGTGATAGGATTTCCAACAACCGTCTGAACATCGACGACCTCCTTGATTTTTTCGATTGCGGACCTTACCAGTCCCTCAAGATTGCTTTGTCTCTCGCTCATTTTCTCTACCATCCTTTTTATTGTTTTTTATATTGTCGCCGTTGGCTTTTTTCTTGAAACGGTTTTTAAGTCCCGCCCACAAAATTCCGCATAGGGCGCAAAAGCAAATATGCACGGCATAGGAGGGTCTTAAAAGCACCGTAAAGGACGCCTCGCCGTCAAGCCTGCCTCCATAATAGTCGCAGGTTATCTCTGTCCTTTTCACCGTGACGGAAAAGGCGGCGCAGAGCCATCCCAGTGCTGGATAAAAAAGCTGATTCACCCTTGCAAAGGCAAGCCCCGCCTTGTGCGGGTCGCTCCCCGAGACGCTTAGCCTAGCGTCAAGCTCCCTTATCCTTATCAGCCTTCTAAGCCTTTTAAGAGCCTTCTTTGCCGTGGGAAGATAGAGCTTGATTAATTCTAATATCTCGCTAAGAGACTTTTTTCTTTTTTTTTCCTTGCCGCTATTATCGCCGTCATCACTAGCCTTGGCATCATCCGATGGACTTATACCTGAATCCTCGTCTGAATCCCCGTCTGGAGCCTTTTTTTCTGACGGCTCGTGGGATGCTTCATCCCCGCTGTCATTAGCTGACGGCTCCGCAGAATCGTCTTTAGAGCTGTCGTAAAGCTCGGTGACGGTAAAGGGGGAGTCGTTATCTCCGGGAGGCTCGCCATTCTTTTTCGTATCGGAATCGGAGGGCTTTTTCCAGCCGTCAAGACTGTAGCTGTAAAGGGTCAGCCAGAGGTATTTTACCCTGACTCTAAGCCCCGGCCTGCCGGCGCTAAAATAGACCCGGACGGATATATGGAGGAGGGCAACTATCAGCAAAATGATTCCAAAAACCGTAAATAAAAAGATATATCCTACCGTAGCTTCCGTCCTCCTTCCTTTTGCCGCCGGGCGCCGTTAGTCAAGGGATAGCTGCTCCCCGTCCTCAGGAACGGGAGGCAGAGCCTCAAGAGAGCTAAGCCCGAAGCACCTTAAAAAGCTTTTTGTCGTTCTGAACAAAACAGGCCTGCCGGGAATGTCGAGCCGTCCAGCCTCCTCAATTAGCTCCTTCTCTAAAAGAGTATTGACAACTCTGCCGCTGTCTACACCTCTTACATCGTCTATAAAGCTCCTTGTAACAGGCTGATTGTAGGCTATCACCGTCAGCACCTCGACCGCCGCCGGAGACAGTCCCTGGTTTCTTTTTTTATCCATCCTGTCAAAAGTCGAGCGGATATAGTCAGACCACTCCTCGACGACTATAAGCTGATAGCTGTCGTCAAGCCTTATAACTCTAAGCGAGGAGCCGCAGTCCGAATATCTTGCGTTAAGCGAGGCTGCGAGCCTTTTTATATCCTCCTGACCGACTGCTAAGGACTCGGCTAGGATTGAGGAGTCCACCGGCTCGCCGCAGGCAAACAAAACCGCCTCCAGAGCGGACACTATCTCATTTAGCTGCATTATGCCTTCTTTCTCCCATATACATTATTTGGCTGTTGTCCTCGCTAAGGGCGACTCTGCCCGACCTTGTAAGCTCTAAAACAGCCAGAAATACCGCTATTTTCTCCGACCTGCCCTCAAGACCGTCAAGAAGCTCCGAGACGCCACAGCTGCCGCCACGGTAAACAGCCCTCAGCACCTTTAAAATCCCGGTAAACACCGGCACGACCCTTTTAGAGACTATCGGCTTAAAGACCTCTGCCCTGACAGGGGTCTGCCTGCTTTTTTTCTCACGGAGCAGCATATAGGCTTCATAGAGCCTGTCCGGGCTTACGCTGCCGGAAAAGGTCTTAGGTCTTTTAAGCTTCATAGGCTCCCTGACAAACACGCTGTCCCCTATATATGAGGAACGAAGCCTTTTTGACAGCTCCTTGCAGATAGAATACTCGACAAGCCTGCCCTCAAGCTCCCGCTTCATGACGGCAGCCTCCTCGTGAACAGGCAGAAGCGACAGGGTCTTAATGAGAATCAGCCTAGCCGCCATCTCCAAAAACTCGCCGGCATACTCAAGGTCGGCCTCCTCGATACCGTCGATATACCTTAAATACTGCTCCAAAAGAAGCCCTATCTGGATGTCCTTGATGTTGAGCTTGTGCTTTGTGATAAGGTGCAAAAGGAGGTCCAAGGGTCCTTCAAAGGAGTCAAGCTTGTAGCTAAGAGCCGACATATCAGCCGAAAACAGCTCTCATAAGAGGCTCTACCCAGAAGAACAAAAGACCTATTCCCTGATTTACCTTGCCGCAGAGCCAGAATATCGGGACATCCAGCACACCGAAGATAAGGCAAAAAAGCAGTCCGTAATATATATAGGTGCGGTATTTATACATGAAGGCGTTTGCCTTTGCCGGAAGTATGCCGGATAGTATGTGCGAGCCGTCCAGCGGATAGATGGGAAGAAGGTTGAACACCGCAAGGCTTATATTTATCATTATAAACTGCTCTATCGCTAGAAGCGCAAAAAGCATACCAACGCCTGACATCGTGTAGTATATAATCTCGTAGACAAGCCTTCCAGCCGCCGCACATATGAGGTTTGAAAGCGGTCCCGCAAGGGCGACAAGGGCGTCGTCACGCCTGTAGTTTTTAAAGTTCCTGGGATTTACCGGCACAGGCTTTGCCCATCCGAAGCCGCAGATGAATATAAGCACCGCTCCTATGGGATCGATATGCGCAAGGGGATTGAGCGTCAGCCTGCCGGCGATAAGTGCGGTTTTGTCCCCCAGCTTTTTCGCCGCAAAACCGTGGGCAAACTCGTGAATCGGCAGTATCGTAAAGATAATCAAAAGCCTTATTCCCGCCATCAGAATGAACACGGGCATATTATTAAGGTAAGAAAAAATAGTCATTTTATAGCTCCGATAAAAAAATAAAGTCAAGCCGGTCGCCGCAGCGTCCAGAGAAAATAAGGTCAAAACCCGCACAGCGACACAAAAATACACATTTTATATTACATCATCTCTATGAAAAATTCAAGTGATTTTAAAGAAATTTAATCACATTTAAGACTCCTTATACAAAAATCCGTCTCCATAAGGCAGGCTGTCAAAATAAAAAAGGATTAATTTAATAACTTTTTATTAAAAACCACTTGCAATAGCTCTTAAAATGTGATAACATATATCCGTTGGATTATGTATAAACGATAAGGAGGTGCAACCTGATGGCAAAATGCGAGGTTTGCGGAAAGGGTGTTACTTTCGGGATTAAGGTATCTCACTCAGATAGAAAAACTAACAGGACCTGGAAGCCTAATGTTAAAAGAGTTAAGGTTCTTAAGAATGGTACTCCCTGCCACATTTATGTCTGCACAAGATGCTTGAGGTCCGGCAAGGTAACAAGAGCTTAAGCCTCTGGCAAGGCTTTTTCTGCTTGACTGTGTGAAAGTATGGAAAGGTCTCGACCGGGCGTCAGACTACGGCCCGGCGGCTTTTCTTTCAGTGCAAAATCAAGACTACTCATTGCGAATCGACGCAGTGGGTTTTCTTTTTTGTAAGCATATCCTCCCAGCAGCCTCCCGGTCTTAGTCTATTATGAAAAAAGCAATCACCCTCTCCCCTACGGCGAGGACCTGCTTGGTGCATTTAGCCTAGCCTGGCCAGAGTATTTGTATAAATTTTTGTGCATAAGATGAAATTTCAAAAGTCTCTTGATTTTTTCCGCCGGATGTGCTATCATACTGTGCATGGGGTATTGGCGCAGTTGGGAGCGCGCCACACTGGCAGTG